>CANJLQ010000004.1 GCA_947475735.1 Caulobacteraceae bacterium | reverse complement strand
TGTCGCCTTTGGAGTCGGCCACGACCTTGCCGTGCTCGGAGCTCAGCAGCTCGGCCAGCTCGGTCATGTTCGCCTCGACCAGCCGCTTGAACTCGAACATCACCCGCGCGCGGCGCTGGGGATTGGTCGAGGACCAGCCCTCGAAGGCGTTCTGGGCGGCCTGGACCGCTCGGTCCATCTCGGCCTCGGTCGCCAGCTGGACGCGCGCCTGGACCTCGCCGGTGTTCGGATTGAACACGTCGCCGAACCGGCCCGACGATCCGGTGAAGGACGCGCCGTCGATGAAATGATGGATGTCGCGCATGCGAGCGTTTCCCTGAAAGCGATCATGAAACGGCTCGTCTGAAAGCCGTTTTCTGAAACCCTCGGGGAGCCTAGCGCCCGACCTGACCGCTATCAACACTATCGTTGACGGTTTGCTGCCGCCGTGTCACGATTTTCGACAGGGAGATGGCCATGACCAAGAATGTCGACCTCGATGTCCTGATCGTCGGCGCGGGCTTCGCTGGCCTTCGCGCGCTACACACCTTCCGCGAACAGGGCTTCCGCACGCGGGTGCTGGAGACCTCGGACGAGATCGGGGGCGTTTGGAACTACAACCGCTATCCAGGCGCGCGCTGCGACGTGGAGAGCTTCGACTACTCCTACCGCTTCTCCGAGGCGCTGGAGCAGGAATGGCGCTGGACGGAACGCTACGCGACCCAGCCCGAGATCCTGAGCTACATCAATCACGTCGCCGACCGGTTCGACCTTCGCAAGGACATCGACCTGTCGACCCGCGTCCGCCGGGCGGCCTATGACAAAGAGACGTGCCGCTGGACCATCGAGACGGAGAACCGGAGCAGGTTCACCGCAGCGCGCTTCGTCGTCGCGGTCGGACAGTTGTCAGAACCCAAGGCCACGACCTATCCCGACCAGGAGACCTTCGAGGGCAGGATCATCTACAGCGCGCGCTGGCCCCGCGAACCCGTCGACTTCTCCGGCAAGCGCGTGGCCATCATCGGAACTGGGTCTTCGGGCGTTCAGATGACGCCGATCATCGCCGCCCAGGCGGCCCATCTGACGGTGTTCCAGCGCACGGCGAACTATTCGATTCCGGCCGCAAACGCGCCGCTCACGCAAGAGGAAGATAGGGCCGTCAAGGCGGACTACCGCGCTCGCAGAGAGGCGGCCCGAAACTCGCCCAGCGGTCTCGGCTTCAAGCCGGATCCCAGGTCGGCGGCCGAGGTCGATCCGCACGAACGCGAGGCCGCCTTCGAGGCCGCCTGGAACCGGCTCGGATTCGGCTTTGCGCTGACGTTCAAGGACATCCTGCTGAACCAGGAGGCCAACGACATCGCTTCGGCCTTCGTCCAGCGCAAGATCGCTGAACAGATCGAGGATCCCGGCCTGCGCGACAAACTGGTGCCGCGCGGCTTCGCCTTCGGCACGCGGCGCCCTTCGGTCGATGGCGGCTACTTCAAGACATTCAACCGGCCCAATGTCTCCCTCGTGGATATCAGCGAGATGCCGATCCAGCGGTTTACGCCGCACGGCATCCGCACGAGCGATCAGGACCTGCCGTTCGACATCGTGATCTATGCAACAGGGTTCGACGTCTTCACCGGGTCGATCCTCAAGATCGACATCACGGGGCGCGAGGGCCAGACGCTGAAGGCGGCTTGGGCGGGCGGCCCGGCGAGCCATCTGGGAATCGCCGTCGACGGTTTCCCCAACCTGTTCTTTATCGGCGGTCCCGGCAGCCCATCGCTGCTGAGCAATGTGCTTCTGTCGAGCGAGGAGCAGATCGACTGGCTTGCCGAGTTGTTCGACGTCGCCCGCCGAGACGGCATCATGGAAGTCGAGGCGACCCCAGATGCCGTCCGAACCTGGGTCGCCCACGTCAATGAACGCGCCCAGCAAACCCTCTACATGACGACCCCATCCTACTACGTAGGCGCGGAAATGCCTGGAAAACCCCGGGTCTTCATGCCGTACTCCGGGGGCGTTCGCGGCTATCGTCGGATCCTCGAAAAGACGGCCGCGAACGGCTACGAGGGCTTTGACCTGCGTCGTCGCGAGAGCCTCCGTGAAGCCTCCTGAGGAGCTGCTGGACCCTGATATCGCCGTCTTGGTGGCCGACCCCCGGATGGCGCTTCGTCCTCCGTCCGAGGGTCTTTCGGCGGTCCAGATCCGCGAGGCCGCGAACGCCTTTCTGGCAAAGGGTGTTCGTCCGGATACCATCCGGGTCGAAGACATCGAGATCACCGGTGCCGAGCGAATCGCCGGGCGACTCTTTCTCCCGCCGAACGCTTCGCTGGATGCGATCATCGTCTTCTTCCACGGGGGTGCCTTCGTGTTCGGGGATCTGGAGACCCATGACGCGCTCTGCCGTCGTCTCTCGATCGCCTCAGGCGTGACCGTCGCGTCCGTCGATTATCGACTGGCGCCGGAACACCCCTATCCAGCGGCGCTGGAAGACACGGCGGCTGCGGTGGCCTGGGTTCGCTCCACGCTGAGACCCAGACGGGTGGGGTTGGCCGGTGACAGCGCGGGTGCCCAGCTGGCGATTGCGACCGCGCTCGACTGCGCGGCAAAGCGATCTCCGGTCCAGGCTCTCGGGCTGCTGTATCCGTGCATCGATCCGTCCCGGACAAGCGCGTCTCAGGTGAGGTTTGGCAAGGGTCACATGCTGACGGGCGCCTTTCTGGACTGGGCATGGTCGGCCTACAGGGGGGAAGGCAATCACTCGGGCGACCCCCTCTTTGATCTGACGCGCGCAGACCTTTCTTCCTTGCCGCCAACGGCCGTGATCACCGCCGGCCATGATCCGCTCAGGGACGAGGGCCTGCAGTTCGTTGACCGGGCTCGAGCCGCAGGCGTTGAGGTGTCAGCCGAACATTTCGGCGACATGATTCACGGCTTCGTCGGCTTGCCGGGCGGTTCCAGACGCGGCGACGAGGCCCTGGCTTGGCTGTCCGATGCGCTGAGGCGATCCTTGACCGTCGACGGATCCGGGCCTTCAGATCGACCCGAAGTCGGCTGACCGCCTGGAGACGAACGCCGCGACCCCCTCGTGCCCTTCCCCGGACCCGGCGGCCTCGGCAATGGACTGGGCTTCCAGCTCGAGCTGGGTCTCCAGACCATTGGCCATGGCCGCATAGAGCAGGCCCCGTGTTCTGCCGAAGGCTCTGCGGGGAGCCTTCGCAAGCCGGGAGGCACGCTCCAGCGCTTCGGCTGCGAGCGCGTTATCCTCGACAACCTGCGTGATCAGTCCAATCCGTTCCGCCTCGACCGCATCGATCCGATCGTTGAGCAGCAACAGTCTCTGGGCTTGTCTGAGACCGACCAGACGCGGCAACAGCCAGGTCGCCCCGGCGTCGGGCGTCAGTCCCAGGGCACCATAGGCGGCGGTGAACTTCGCGGATCGCGCCGCCAGGGCGATGTCGCCAAGAACGGCCAGGCCCAGACCGGCACCCGCTGCAGCGCCGTTGACCGCCGTGACCAAAGGCTTGTCCATGCGAGCGAGCCGCGCCACCGCCATGTGGAGGGACGCGGTCAGACGCCGAACCAGCGACGGCATGCCGTCGCCGGCCTCTGCGAAAGCCCTGACGTCGCCCCCGACACAGAACGCGGTGCCCTGCGCGGTCAGGAGGACACTGCGAACCTTGTCGTCGGACTCGCAGGCAAGCGCAGCCGCCAGCAACCCGTCCGCGACATCCTGGCTGACCGCGTTGCCGGTCTCCGGACGGGACAGGGTCATGAGGGCCACGCCGTCCTGCACGTCGAGCTGAACTGCGGCATTCATCGCTTCAGCACCACGGAGCCCCCGTTGGCGCCAAGGCCGAGCACGGCCGACATGGCGATCCGGGCGTTTTCCACCTGCCGTCCGCCGGCCTGTCCCCGGAGCTGCCAGAATAGCTCGCAAATCTGCAGAAGCGCCTGCGCGGTCGTCGCTTCGCCGAAGGACAGGAAGCCCCCGCTGGGATTGATCGGCAGTCGTCCGCCGACCTGAAGGTCGCCGGCTGCCAGCCTGCGGTCGCTTTCGCCCGACTCGAAGAATCCCAGCATCTCAGGCCAGGCGAGGACGTGCCACGCCGTATTGTCTGCGAGTTCCAGCAGGTCGACATCCTCTGGACCGATGCTGGCCGCCTTCCAGGCCTTCTGAACAGCGCCGACGACTTCGCTGGTGTGGGCGACCCCCGGCCGAGGCGTCGAGCCGACCATGGGAATGCGGGTGGCCGGGTCGCCGAACTGGCCTGTGGCGATGGCGCTGCCCGCGACCTGGATGAGGGGACCTCCGCTCCGGCGAGCCTGCGCCTCGGATCCCAGGATGACCGAGGCCGCCCCGTCGCTGACCGCGCAGATTTCGAGAAGTCGCAGCGGATCGCTGACCATGGGCGAGGCCATCACCTCATCGACGCTCGAGGGCGTGCGAAACCGGGCATAGGGGTTGTGAGCGCCATGACGCCGCATGAGCACGGACGCGGCGGCGAAGGTTTCCTCGGTCGTGCCTACCTCATACATTCGGCGGCGGGCTTCCATCGCCCAGTAGGCGGGATTGGTCGCCCCGATGGTCTTCCATCGCAGGAAGTCATGGTCCGTCGGATCGTCTGCAGCCCCCGGCGGGCGGGGGATGAATCCCTTGGGCATACGCTCGGCCCCGAGGGTGGCCACGGTGTCGTACTGACCGCTGGCCACCATCATTTGGGCCGTGTGAAAGGCGACAGCTCCGGCGGCGCAGGCCCCCCCGACATTGACGCAGGCCATCCCGTGCTCGGAGACGGCCTGGGCCAGTTCATTGGCGTGAAGTCCCCATCCCATTCCGCCCTCGAAGCGCGAGCTGGCGGCGACGAGGCCCTGAAGGTCGCGCCATTCGAGGTTCGCCTCCGTCAGCGCGGCCTTCATGGCGTGAATGGCCAGACCCACCTGTGGCGTGTCGGGCCACTTGCCCCAGGGATGGGCCCCGACGCCGAGGACATAGACCGGCCTCATCCCTGGCCATCCTCATCCGGAACGAAGACATGGGTGATGACCGCACCCTCGTCGCCGTCGTTGATCACAGAGGTCGAAAGTCGGACCGCCAGGCCTGGGCTGAGCTGATCGAACGGGGCCCGGATGATCCCCAAGACCCTGACCCCGCCGGCGAGATCCACGGAGCCGATGGCATAGGCCTCCCACGGCTCCAGGGCGAACAAGGCCGGGGGACGATAGCGCTGGACCGTGAAGCTGAAGAGCACCCCTGCGCCTTCCAAATGAAAGGGGACGATGGTCTTGCCCGCGCAGTCGGGGTTCCGACAGCTCAACACGGGTGGGAAATAGACCGTATCGCAATCCTGGCAGGCGCTGCCCAGCAGGTGAGCGCCAGCCTGATCGAGCTTGAGGATTTCATCGACGACCGGCCTGAGGGTTGTGCTGTCCATCACACGGGCCGATCAAAGCGAGAGGATGTCTCGGGTCTCTCGGAAGTAGACCCGGTTGTCCTCCACGTCCGTGACCTCGACGGCATGCCGGACATAACGCCGCCCGCGCTTTTCGAACTTCTCGACCGCCCGGGTCGTGATCCGGACCGTGGTTCCCACCAGGATCGGCTCCACGATTTCCGAGTCGTGGAAGGTGTGGATGGAGCCGATCGAGAACGGCCGGGTCGCGTCGAATTGCACCGACAGGACGAAGTGAGAGACGAGCAGCGGCGGCACGATGGCTCCCCCGAAGGGAGACTGGCCCTCGATGTGCCAGGAGTTCATCCGCCAGCCTTCGTACCAGGGATTAAAGTCCTCGACGCCATCCGCATAGAGGATGACCAGCTCGGCGGAGAGATGAAGATCGCGCGACAGCTCATCGCCGATCTCGACCATGTCCCAGTATGGACGGGCCTCCGAGGCCAGACCGTCTATGAACGCGCGGGTTTGGCGCGCCTGGATTGGGCTCATGGGTTTCAGGCCGTCGGTGGCGGGTAGCGGCGTCATGGCGGTGGTTCCTCCTGCCCCTTCAGCGTCAGACGCCGACATCGACTTCAACCCAGCCGGCGGTCTTCTTCTCTCCGGCCTCGTTCTCGGCCCACACATCGACGATGAAGCGGAAGCCGGCCCCCTTGGGCGTCTTCTCGCGAACAACACCGTGGGTCGAGATGATCTCGTCCGCATAGGTCGAGGCCACATATTTGCAGACCACCCGGGCGCCCCTGAAGAAAGCCGCACCGAAGTGGTTGACGCACATCTCAGCGATGTAGGCCGATGACATCTCACCCGTCTGGATCGGTGCCTTGAGGCCTGTGGCGGCGGCGTAGACGGGATCCCAATGGTTGGGATTGAACCGGCCCCAGAGGCGAGATCCCATGAGCTGGATCGCGGCCTTCTTTCTCAGGCTTTGCAGGCGATAGCCGACCGGGGTGTCGATCGTGATCGCGATATCCTGCGGGAGCGAGGCTCCAGATCCGTCCACGTCATGATCCTCCAGAAGAACGGCAATGGCCGCGATGGGACCCGTTCCCCCTTTTTATGGACTGGGGTTCAGGTCTCCGGACGGCATCATCAACGCGGTCGTTGATTTTTGTCAACACCAGTATTGACAGTTCATCAGATGAGGGTCTTCCTGACGATGTCGCAAGGACTCGCAGAAGACGGGCGCACGGCGGCAAGGTCGGAAACATCAGGGGGAAGCCATGGCTGTCACCACCAAGTCGCTTTTGATGGCGAGCGCCGCCGGTGCGCTCATCGTCACGTTCGCCCAGCCTGTCGCTGCACAGGACGCACCCGGCACGGCCCAGGCGGGGCAAGACGGGACATCGACAGTCGACGACATCGTGGTCACCGCGCGTCGCCGGTCGGAGACGCTGATCAGCGTTCCGGTCGTCGTCAATGTCGTGAGCGCTGAAACACTCGAACGAAACCGCGCCGACGACCTGTCGCGGATCGGCGAACTGACCCCGACCGTGGTCGTCGGGGCCTACAAGTCCAATGGCGGCGGATCCGTCGCCATCCGCGGCATCAGCTCTCCGGCCAACCAGACCGGCTTCGAGCAGGCGGTGTCAGTGGCGATCGATGGCGTCCAGACCAGCGATGGCCGCATCACCCAGATGGGCTTTTTCGATCTGGAGCAGGTGGAGGTCCTGAAAGGGCCCCAGGCCCTCTTCTTCGGAAAGAACAGCCCCGCGGGTGTGATCTCGATCAGCTCGGCGAATCCGACGGATGTCTTCGAGGCCGGCATTCGCGCCGGCTATGAGTTCGAAGGCGACGAGGCCACGCTCGAGGGCTATCTCTCAGGCCCGATCGCCGAGGGCCTGTCGGCTCGTCTCGCTCTGCGTTATCGCAACCTGGACGGCTGGCTGACCAACACGGCCCAGCCCATCGCCAACCCCTTCTACGTCGCGGCGACGGGCGCACCCGCCGGTGCCGCGACGCTGCCCGGCACGGCAGATTCCCGTCCCGGCGACGAAGAGATCCTCGGCCGCCTCACGATCGAAGCGGAGATCGCTCCGACGATCACCGCACGTCTGAAGCTGTTCGCCGGTCACAACGAAGACGCCGGACCCGGTGTCGCGACGCAGAACATCGGAGCCTGTTCCGGCGGCTCCAACCCGAGGGTCTATGGGATCGCGGACCCCTTCGCTGATTGCGTCGCAGACAACCGCACGACCAGCGGCGATCTTCCTGACGCGATCGCTCGTACGATGCGCGGCTATCGTGGAAACGGCCGGGCCTATGGCGAACTGGACGTCTTCACCGGCGTGCTGGAGTTCGATTGGGCCCTCAGCGAGACGCTGAACCTCGTGTCAACAACAGGCTACAACTCCACCCAGTACGAGTTCCTGTCCGGTCTCGACCAGACGACCTATTCCCAGCTGGCCTTCTACAATCGCCAGACCAATCAGGAGATCAGCCAGGAGTTCCGCCTGACCAGCGACTACTCCGGACCGCTGAACTTCATGCTCGGGGCCTTCTTCCAGTGGACCGACCTCTACACCACCAACGACACCAAGCTGCGCGACAGCAGCTATAGCGCGGCTTCCGGACGCTTCGTGACCTACGAGGATCTCGCCCAGCAGGACGGTGAGACACAGTCCATCTTCGGCCAGGTTCTCTATGACATCAGCGACACGATCGAGATCGCGGGCGGTCTGCGCTGGACACGTGAGACCAAGGATTTCGCCAAGCGCAACCTGTACGGCATCGGAACCTTCGCGACCCAATCGACCGTCTATCCGGGCTCCACGGTGCCGGGCGACATCGTGGGTCAGTTCGAGGACGACAACGTGTCGCCCGAGGCGACGATCACCTGGCGGCCATCGTCCAACCGGACCTTCTTCCTGGCCTACAAGACCGGATACAAGTCGGGCGGTTTCGGATTGACCAGCCCACAGCAGACGACGACCCGGATCGGGGACATCGACTTTGACGCCGAGTCCGCGTCGGGCTTCGAGTTCGGGGCCAAGGGCATCTTCGACCAGGGTCGGATCCGCGCCAACTTCGCCGCCTTCGCCTACACGTTCGAAGATCTGCAGGTGAACACCTACGACCCTGCTCGTATCGCCTACACGATCAACAACGCCGGCGAAGTCCAGCAACGCGGCTTCGAGGCCGACGCGCGGTGGCAGCTGACCGACGGTCTCGAGGTGCGCGGCGCGATCGCCTATGTCGACGCCCAGTTCCGCGACTTCGTCGGGCAGTGCTATTCCTACGCGTTCCCGACCGGAACGGTCCGGGCGACGGCTGTGGCTCCCGCGAACTGCTCCTTCGTCAATGCGACCGCTCTGACCCTGCAGCAGGACTTCGAGGGTCGGGCGCCCGCAAGGGCCCCGGAATGGGCGGGTAGCGCAGGTTTCACCTATGAGACCCAGATCGCCGGCTTCAACCTCGCGCTGACGGGAGATGCCTTCTACAGCGGCTCCTACTTCGCCTCGGAGACCATGGCCCCCTCCGCACTCCAGGACTCGTTCTGGCGCTACAACGCGGGCCTGACGCTAACCTCGCCCGACGACCGGTACACGGTCCAGCTCCTCGGACGGAACCTGTCGGATGAGACCTACATCCTCTACGCCGCGGACCGGACCGGTGGAGCCAGTGTGCCTGGTGCCATCGGCGAGCAACGTGGCGTGGTGGCTCGCGGCCGCGAGATCGCTCTCCAGTTCGCGGCTCGGTTCTGATGACTGAAACCTCCCAGGTCGCCGGATCGAAAGGTCCGGCGGCCCCTTCTTTGGAGGGACAGAGCCCGGGCGGTTATGCCTGGTACACGGTCGCTGTCCTGACCGTTTGCTACACGCTGTCGTTCATCGACCGTCAAATCCTGAGCCTGCTCGTTGGTCCCATCAAGGCCGAGTTCGCGGTCTCCGACACCCAGGTCGGCCTGTTGGGTGGCCTCGCCTTCTCACTGTTCTACACCCTGGTCAGCCTGCCGGCGGGCAGGCTGGTGGACCGTTTCAACCGGCGCAATATCATCGCGGCAGGCGTCTTCTTCTGGAGCCTGATGACAGCGGCCTGCGCTGTCGCCACGGGCTATCCGGGTCTCTTTCTCGCCCGCATGGGTGTCGGGGTCGGCGAGGCCACCCTCGCGCCTGCGGCTGTGTCGATGATTTCCGACAGCTTTCCAAACGAGAAGCTGGGTGCCGCAATGAGCCTCTATGGGGTGGGCATCTACCTCGGATCCGGTCTGGCGCTTCTGGTCGGCGGACTGGTCGTCCAGCTGGTCACCCAGACCGCGACCCTGACACTGCCTGTTTTTGGCGAGATCGCCTCGTGGCGAGCAACCTTTCTGGTCACGGGCATTCCCGGACTCTTGGTTGCCCTGTGGGTTCTGACCCTTCGAGAGCCCAGGCGGCGCAAGGCCCTCGTGGCCCAGGATGGGGCCGTCGCCCGACTGAGCATTGCCGAAACGGTCGCCGAGATCGCCAAACGCCGCGTGGCCGTTGCCGCTATCGCCCTCGGACTGATGTTCCAGGCCGTGGCGCTTTACGCCTTCATGCTGTGGTCACCGGGGGTCCTGCAGCGCTCCTTCGACTGGACGCCGCAGCAGACCGGCCTGGTGATGGGCCTCGTGGTCCTGATCGGCGGCAGCTTCGGCATGCTGATGGGCGGGCGCTTGAGCGATCGAGGCCTGGTCGCGGGTCGCCGGGACGCCGCGCTTCGGATCGCCATGGTCAGCTCGATTTTCGGCACTGCGGCCTTCGTCGCCCTGCTTTGGGCCCAAGGGTCCAGCGCAATGGCCACGGTCGCGGTCTTCGCTGTCGGAGTGGTCCTTCTGGCCATGCCTGCGGGCAGTTGTTACGCCGCGTCCCAGATGGTCCTGCCCAATCAGGTCCGGGGCCAGGCGCTCGCGCTGATCCTGTTCATCGCGAACCTGGGCGGACTGACGATGGGCCCCCTGTTGCCCGGTCTGCTGAACGACTTCGTGTTTCGCTCCGAGGCGGCCTTGGGGATGTCGCTGGGGTTGACCCTCTCGGTTTCCACCGCCCTCGCCGCCCTGGCTTTCGGCTGGGGTCGATCCGAGTATCGTCGCCACCACGAACTGCTGAATCCCTGAGCCCATCGCCTTGGCGTCCTGACCATGAAGTCCGCCTGCACGCCCTTGTTGACCGTTGCCGATCGCCAGTCTGCGCTTGCGGATCGCTTTTCGCCGTGGGTTCCCCGGACCCTGTACGAGAAGCTGCTGGAGGCGGCGGATCATCACCCGGATCGTCCCTATCTGATCACAGACGACAGAACGTGGACCTATCGACAGATGGCCGACTGGTCCGCCGCAGTCGCCGGGGGTCTGCAGGCTGCCGGCCTCAGACCGGGCGAACACGTTGCGCTCGTGATGGCCAACTACCCTGCGTTCGCGGCCCTGAAGTTCGCTGTCGCGGCCGTCGGCTGCGTCGCGGTGCCGGTCAACATCCTGAACCGCAGGGACGAACTGGCCTATGTCCTGCGCCAGTCCCGGGCGGCCCTGCTGGTCACCATGGATCGCTTCCGCGATCTCGACTATCTCGGCATGCTGGATGACATCGCCCCGGGCTGGGAGACCGCCGGGGGCGGCGAAGATTTGCCGGACCTGCGCTCCATCGCCGTTTTCAAGGCCGAGGGCGAAGGCCGCGCCGGGGCAGTCTCGTTCGAGGCGCTCATCGCGACAGCACCGTTCCAGGTGAAGGCCGATCCCCAGGCCCCCGCAGACATCATCTACACATCAGGGACGACGGGATCGCCCAAGGGCGTCCTGCTTACCCACGACATGTTGCTGCGCGCCGCCTTCGGCAGCGCCTACGCCCGCGCCTTCGAAGACGGCCGGCGCATCCACTTCAGCCTGCCGATGAACCACGTCTACGGCTATGTGGAGGGACTGCTGGCCGCCCTGTTCGTCGGCGGGGCCGTGGTTCCGCACCTGAGGTTCGATCCTCGCGAGACGCTGCGAACCATCGAACGGCATGAGGTGAGCGACCTCCTCCTCATCCCGACCATGACCCTCGCCGTGCTCGAGGCCCTGGATGCCGGTTCTGCCGATACGGGTTCGCTCAAGGCGATGCTGTCCTCGGGCGGCCGAACGCCTCCCGGACTGTGGGACCGGATCCTGCAGACATTCCCGGGGATCGAAATCACGACCGGCTATGGGATGAGCGAGTGCACGGCGTCCACGACAGTGACGCGTCCCGATGACCCCGCCGAACGGCTCAAGACGACCAACGGCCGGCTTCGCGACGTCGGGCCGGCAGGCGATCCGGCGATCGAAAACCGCCTTGTTGACTACCAGGTCGTGGACCCGGCGACGGGCACCGTTCTGAACCCCGGAGAGGTCGGCGAGCTGATGGCTCGGGGCCCGGGTGTGACACAGGGATATTTCGACAAGCCCGACGCTACGGCCGAGGCGTTCGATGCCAAGGGATGGCTGCACACGGGTGATCTCGGCCGCATCGACCAGGATGGCTATCTGTCGCTCGTGGGGCGGGTGAAGGAGAGCTATCGCTGCGGCGGCGAGCAGGTCACCCCGTCGGAGATCGAAGACGTCCTCATGGTTCACCCCGCCGTGCTCCAGGCCCATGTCGCCCCCGTACCCGATGATCGCATGGGCGAGGTCGGCGTGGCCTTCATCATCACTCGACCTGGACACATTCTGGAACCGCAGACTCTTATCGACTGGTGCGCCGCACGGCTGGCTCGCTTCAAGGTACCCCGCCATATTCTGCCGATCGCAGCGGATGAGGTTCCGCTGACCCCGTCTGGCCGCCCGCGCAAGTTCCTGCTGTCGCGCATGGCCGCCGAGCGGCTGGGCCTGTCATGAGCGAGGGCACACGGATCGCCCTGGTGACCGGGGCCGCACGCGGCATCGGTGCCGCGATCGCCGAGCGCCTCGCCCGCGACGGATGCGACATCGCCGTAATGGATCTGGACGCCTCGGCCTGCGCCGAGACTGTTGCCAAGGTTGAGGCCCTCGGCCGACACGCCCTGGGTGTGGCCGTGGACGTCGCGGATGAAGGGTCGGTCGAGCACGCCGTCGCGTCGGTGGAGGCCGCGCTGGGCCCTGCGGCGGTTCTCGTGAACAATGCCGGCATCCTGCGGGAGCGGACCGTCGCCAAGATGAGCCTTGAGGACTGGCAGGTCGTCCAGGACGTCAACCTGCGCGGGGTCTTCCTCATGTGTCGGGCCGTACAGGCCGGCATGCGCACCAGAGGCCACGGACGGATCGTCAACCTCGCAAGCATCGCCGCGCTCGGCGCTCACGGCCAGGCCAACTACGCCGCCGCCAAGGCCGGGGTGATCGGCCTGACCAAGTCTCTCGCCCTTGAACTGGGAAAGTCGGGCATAACAGCCAATGTGGTGGCCCCAGGCTTCGTCGTGACACCCATGACGGCCGGCGTTGCGGAGCGCCTGGGCCTGTCCTTCGACGCCATGGTCGCCGAGGTCGTGCGCGACATCCCCGTCGGTCGTCCCGGCCATCCCGACGACGTCGCCAACGCCGTCTCCTTCTTCGCAGACGAGCGGTCGAGCTTCGTCACCGGACAGGTTCTTTATGTTGCCGGTGGCCCGAAAGGCTGAGTGCGACGCGTTGGTGTTTGCCGATTCCATCGGTAATCAGGGTCGGCAATGACTGCTTCAACCGATCAGACCAGCGGTATCGGGAAACGCCGAAAGGCCGCCAAACATGAGAGCTCCGACGCCTACAAGCGTCGGCGTCGCGAGATCGCGGAAGCGGCGGTCCGGGTCTTTGATCGTCTCGGCCTGCAGGGGGCCAGCATCAGCGCCGTCGCAGCGGAACTGGGGATCGATCGGGCATCGGTCTACTACTACATATCCTCCAAGGAAGAGCTGTTCGACGAGGTCCTGCGCGCGGTCGCCGAGCGGAACTCCGAAATCGCCACCGAGATCGCCGCGAGCGAAATGTCACCGCCGGAGAAGTTGAGGGCGCTGATCGTCGCCATCATGGAGTCCTACGGCGAGCACTATCCTCTGCTGTTCATCTATATTCGCGAGAACCTGAGCCGGGTGTCCGGCTCCCGGACCAAGTGGTCCTCGGACATGCGTCAGGTCAATCGCATCATCGAGAACGCCTTCATCGAGATCGTCGAGGCGGGGTATGCGGACGGCAGCCTGAGAAACGTCGGCCCATCGCGGGTCGTCGCCTACGGCATGCTCGGCGTTCTCGGTTGGACCCATCGCTGGTTCCGTCCCGAGACCTCCCAGCAGTCGGCACGGGAGATCGGCGAAACCTATGCCGAGATGATCGTTGGCGGCATGCAGACGGGTCGATGACCCGCTGAGCTGAGTTTAGTCGCCATAGATGTCATAGTCGGCCCTGTCGGCTAGCTCGCCGTCCGACAAGCGGACGTTCCCAACCGCCGCATTGAGCCACGAACGGACCGCCTCCATCGACGTCCTCGCTTGTCCGTCAACGTGTCGATTGTGCTGAAATATGCGATCCTGCACCGCACCACTGGGCCAACTGGACCGACGCGCCTGTCGTGGCTTTGCCCTCCAGCGATGAGCCGGCGCAGACATCGGCTCTCGGCCCTTGTACCGTTCGATGATCAGGCGCTACGCAGCTAGAGCGCGGCCTACAGGACATTCCTTGTGACCGACCGAGACGGCAATCATAGAAGTAGTGCTGGACGGCCTCGTACCGCCAAGAAAAAAACCGACCTCAGCACTCGCGCCCGAGTTTTAACCCCCACTGGAGCATTAGGCGTTGGCGTGGAGTCGTTCGCGCCGATAGAGCCTCCTCGAGCTCGAAAGCGTCATACTTATCAGCTGATAACTCCCCCCGACCGACAACGTCTTTCGACCATGGGCCAGATTCCGCCGTCCGCCTTCGCGGGATTTATCGATCAGGTTGAACTGACCGTCTTTGAATGGAATTGAGCAAGAGAGCAGGAGAACGCCTACCTCAACGATGACGTCCAAAAGCTCCTTAAGTCGGTTGCGAAAAGCCTAAAGCTTCTCGACAAGCACCAGCGGTTCGTCATCGACGACGACACGCCGAAAGATTGGGTGACTGAACTGACGCGTCAGCATCTGCGCATGGAGCAGGCGCTCCAGCCAATCTTTGAACTTATCTGCCCTGGGTGGACCGATCGCCCGCGACCGGATGTCCGTCGCGCTTTAGTAGCGATCAAGGCCGCTTCAGGGATCGGCGTGATGGGACCAAAACACCAAAGCGATCCTCCGACCATCGCCGCAGCGGAGCGGATTGCCTTGGCCTGGCAAAGATACTCAAGGCTGCCGCTAAGCGGAGGTTCCCAGGAGAACACGCCGCAGGGCTTCCTCACGGCACTCCTCTGCGAAATCAACGTCTACCGGCCCTATGGCCTGATATCGGGGCGTCCCGAGCGAATGCCTCGTGCTGTACTGGCCGCCTTCCTGGAGCAGGTGGTGAAGCGTGAGCTCCCGCTAACGATCGATCGGATCCGTAACCGAGCCGGATAACTTGGGGTCCAACTTATCCGGAGGGCCGCTGTTGCTCCGACCCGAAATGTTCTTCCATTGGGACGCTCCATTCACTGGAGCACCCCCATGGTCGAAGACCGACAAACACGCGCATCGCCAGATGCCATCTGCCTTCACACCATTCCGGAGGCCTACAGGCGGCTGAATGTAAGCCGGTCCACCCTCTATCAGCTCGCGAAGAGCGGAGCGTTCGTCATCAGAAAGGTGGGCGGCGCTTCGCGCATCCGCTCCGACGAACTGGAGGATCAGCTTAGCACGGAGTTATAAATATCTGAAATAAAACGATATTCGGACAGCCGTGGACGCTCCCGGACGACGGCGAACATGACTCACGTTCATCTCGGGTGCGCCATTCTTCCCTCAGACCAGCCGTCCCTCCACGATTTCGACCCGGTCCTGGGCCAGGGCGTCGGCGTCGCGCGGGTCATGAGAGACCAGGAGCATCGGCAGGGCGGTGCGGTCGCGAAGGGCGACCAGATAGGGCAGGAGCTCGTCGCGGCGTCGCGCGTCCAGTCCGGCGAAGGGTTCGTCGAGCAGCAACAGGCGGGGGCCGGTGGCGAGCGCGCGGGCCAGGGCCACGCGCCGGGCCTCTCCGCCCGAGAGATTGCGGGTCCAGCGGGTCAGGAGCGGACGAAGATCGAGGAGATCGACGAGCGGATCGATGTCGGCGGGCGCTTCGGCGAAGCGGCGGCCGTAGGCGATGTTCGCGGCGACGCTTAGGTGCGGAAACAGACGCACATCCTGAAAGACATAGCCGACGCCTCGCCGGTGGGACGGGGGCGAACGGCCGGCGTCGGTGTCGACCACGGTGTCCCTGCCGGCGAGGACCCGTGCGCGGGTGACGGGGATCAGTCCGGCGACGGCGTGCAGCAGGGTGGTCTTGCCCGCGCCGGACGGACCCTGAACGGTGACGACGCGCGCGGCGCTGTCGAAGCGGGCGTTCAGGGTGAAGCCACCGCGTTCGGCTTCGATGTCCAGCGACAGGCTCATGCCACCGCGCTCCGGGCCGACAGGCGGCGCGAGACGGCCTCGGTGGCGACCAGGGCGATCACGGCGACGATGACGGAGATCAAGGCCAGACGCAGGGCGGCGGTCTCTCCGTCCACGCCCTGCAGCGCGGCATAGACGGCGACGGGTAAGGTGCGCGTCTCGCCGGGGATGGCGCCGACGAAGGTGATGGTGGCGCCGAACTCTCCGAAGGCGCGCGCGAAGCCGAGGAGGGCCCCGGCGATCACGCCGGGCAGGGCGAGCGGCAGGGTGACCGTCGCCAGCACCCATAGGGGCGGCGCGCCCAGGGTGGCGGCGGCCTGTTCCAGGCCCCGATCGACGGCCTCGATCGACAGGCGGATCGGGCGGACCATGAGTGGCAGGGCCATAACCCCGGCGGCGAGCGCCGCGCCCGTCCAGTGGAACAGGAGGCTGACGCCGAACACGTCCGACAGCAGGCGACCGGCCGGGCCGTTCCGCCCGAAGAGAAGCAGCAAGGCGAGACCTGTGACCACGGGCGGCAAGACGAGCGGCAGGTTGACCAGGGCCTCGACGGCCCACTTGCCGGGGAAACGGCCGCGCGCGAGCAGGAGGCTTAGGGCCAGCGCGATCGGCAGGGTGGCCAGGGTGGCGACGAGGCCGATACGCAGGGACAGACCCAGAGCCTCCAGCTCCGGCGCGGTCGGGGCGGCGAACAGATCAGGCATCGTCGTCGAGGGCGGCGAGGCGGGCCAGGATCGGTGCGGCGGCGGCGTCGAGGGTCGTTCGGAGCGCTTCGTACGCGGCCAGCAGGGCCTCGCCGCGCGGGGTCAGGCGCGAGCCGCCGCCGCCCGTGCCGCCGCGCTCGGTTTCCACGGCAGGGGCGTCGGCCAGGGCGTTGATCGCCTCCATCAGGGTCCAGGCGCGGCGATAGGACATGCCCATGCGGCGCGCCGCCTCGCTGAGCGATCCGGTGTCGCGGATCAGGGTGAGCAGCTGGGCCTTGCCGGGGCCGAGGCGGCCCTCGCCGATGCGGACCTGGAACCACAAGCGGGGCGGCTCTTGCGCCTTCGCAGCGGGGCTCATCGCGGGGCGCCGAAGCCGAGCCGGGCGAAGACGGCGGTTGCCTCGGGCCCGCGCAGGAAGGCCATCAAGTCGGCGGCGGCGGCGGCGGCGGCGGCGGTCGTCAGGGCGGCCGGATAGACGATCGCGGGCTGGGGCTCCGGCACGTGGACGACGCGGACGGCGTCGAAGCCGAGCGCGTCGCTGCGGTAGACGATGCCGAGATCGACCTCACCCCCGGCGACGAAGGCGCGGACGGCGCGGACGTCTCCGGCGAGCACGAGACGGGATTCCAGCGTCTCCCAGAGGCCGAGGGCGGCCAGGGTCTGGCGGGCATAGCGGCCGGCGGGGACGCTGTCGGGATCGCCGATGGCGATGCGGCCGGTCCAGGCGAAGGGGGCAGGGGGCCGGTCGGCGGGGGCGATGACGACGAGGCGGTTGGTCAGCAGGGGGACGACGCTGTCGCGGCGGACAGCGCCGCTGTCGGACAGGCGGGTCATCCAGACGTCGTCGGCCAGGATGACGACATCGGCGGGCGCGCCGGCCTGTGTCTGGCGTGCCAGTTCGCCGCTGCCGGCGAAGACGGATCGGACCTCGGGCCCTCCGGCGGCGGTGAACAGCGGCAGGATCTCGCCGATCGCATCGACCAGGGAGGCGGCCGCGAAGAGGGTCAGGGGCCCGCTCGGCGGGCGGGCGCAGGCGGACAGCGCCGCGGCGGCGGCGGTAACCAGAAGCGTCCGGCGGGCGAAAACGGCGGAAATGGCTTTCGTCTCCCCTCGCGCAGGCGTTATGCTCATTTGAACATGACGACCATTCCCGCGTCCAGTCGCGCCGCCGATCCGCTGGTCGATCCCCTCGGCCGGGTCATTCGCTATGTGCGGGTTTCGGTTACGGACCGCTGCGATCTGCGCTGCACCTACTGCATGGCGGAGCGGCAGGCCTTCCTGCCCCGGGACGCGCTGCTGTCCATCGAGGATCTCGACCGGCTGGCCTCGACGTTCGTCGGGCTGGGGGCGCGGCGGCTGAGGCTGACAGGGGGCGAACCCTTGGTGCGGAAGGGGTTCATGGAGCTGGTCGCGCGCCTGTCGCGGCACCTGGCCAGCGGCGCGCTGGACGAGCTGACGCTGACGACCAACGGGACGCGACTGGCGGAGCATGCCGTCGAACTCGCAGCGAATGGCGTCCGCAGGGTCAACGTCTCGCTGGATACGCGCGATCCCGAGACCTATCGCCGGCTGACGCGGGGCGGGGATGTGTCGCGGGCGCTGGACGGCATCGCGGCGGCCAAGACGGCGGGGCTGGCGGTCAAGATCAATGCGGTGGCGCTGGCGTCGGACAATGCGGCGGACCTGCCCGATCTGATCGCCTGGGCGCACGGCGAGGGCCACGAGATCAGCCTGATCGAGGCCATGCCGATGGGCGAGATCGGGGCGGACCGGGAGGCGCAGTTCCTGTCGCTGGGCGCGGTGCGGCGGGGGCTGGAGGATCGCTGGACCCTGACACCGATGGTCAAGCGCACGGGCGGGCCGGCGCGCTATGTCCGTGTCGAGGAGACCGGCGGGACTCTGGGCTTCATCACGCCGATGACCCACAATTTCTGCGGCGACTGCAACCGGGTGCGGCTGACCTGCACCGGGCGGCTGTACCTGTGCCTGGGCCAGGACGATCACGCCGATCTGGCGGGGGCGTTGGCGCAGGGCGGCGAGGCGGCGGTCGAGGCGGCGATCCGGGCGGCGGTGGCGAGGAAGCCAGGTGCCCACGATTTCCTCATCCGGCCGGACGCGGCGCCCGCCGTGGCCCGCCCCATGTCGATGACGGGGGGCTGAGCCGTGCCGCGCGTTCTGCTGTTCGGGGCCTTTGCCGACGTCGCCGGCTGGCGCGAGCGCGAGGTCGAGGGAGCCTCCACCGAGGCGCTGGTGGCCGTGCTGTCCGAGCATGAGGGCCTGGCCGAGCGGCTGGCGCGGCCGGGGCGGATGACCGTGGTCAACCGCGTGGTGGTGCGCGGCGATGTTGCGGTGACGCCGGAAGATGAGGTGGCCTTCGCGCCGCCGGTGTCGGGGGGCTGATCGCGTGGCGACGCTGGTGGACGGGCCGATCGACCCGGGGGCCCTGCTGGACGCGTTCTGCGCGGGACGGACGGACGTGGGGGCGGTGGTCAGTTTCACGGGCCTGTGCCGGGCGGCGACGGACGGGCGGGCGGTCGAGACCCTGACGCTGGATGCGTGGCGCGGCTTTACCGAAGAGGCGATGACGGCGCTGGAGGACGAGGCGCGGGCGCGGTTCGATCTGATCGACCTGATGGCTGTGCACCGGTGGGGCGAGGTGCGGCCGGGCGAGGCGATCGTGTTCGTGGCGGCGGCGGCGGCGCATCGGCGGACGGCTTTCGACGCGGCGGACTATCTGATGGATCAGCTGAAGACGCGCGCCCCCCTGTGGAAGCGCGAGGACGGGCCGGACGGGCGGCGCTGGATCGAGGCGCGGGCCTCGGACCACGCCGACGCGGCGCGGTGGAACATGGAGACCAAGCGATGAGCGACCTCGAGACCCTGCCCGCGCCGGGCGGAAAGCTGCTGATGGATCAGCCGGTGACGCCGGTGCGGATCGCGGTGCTGACCGTGTCGGACACGCGCGACGACGAGACCGATACCTCGGGCGCCATCCTGGCGCAGCGGGTGGCGGCGGCGGGGCATGGGCTGGCGGGCAAGGCCATCGTGCCGGACGACGTCGAGGCGATCCGAGCGGCGGTGCGGGGCTGGGTCGAGGGCGGCGAGGTCGACGCCATCATCACCACGGGCGGGACGGGCCTGACTGGGCGAGACGTGACGCCTGAGGCGCTGGAGCCGCTGTTCGACAAGCGGATCGACGGGTTCTCGGTGATCTTCCACACCGTCAGCTATCAGACCATCGGCCTGTCGACGTTGCAGTCGCGCGCCACGGCGGGGATCATCGGCGGGGTCTTCGTCTTCTGCCTGCCGGGGTCGAACGGCGCGGTCCGGGACGGCTGGGACAAGGTGATCCGGTGGCAGCTCGACAGCCGGCATCGGCCCTGCAACCTGGTCGAGATCATGCCGCGCCTGATGGAGGTCTGAGCATGGCGGCTGATCTGACGAGGGGCCTGACCCACATCGACGCGGACGGCCGGGCGCGGATGGTCGATGTCTCGGCCAAGGCCGAGACGGCGCGCGAGGCGCGGGCCGAGGGACGGATCGTCATGGCGGCCGAGACCCTGGCTCTGGCGGTGTCGGGCGGGGGCAGGAAGGGCGACGTGCGGGCGGTGGCCGAGATCGCGGGCGTCATGGCGGCCAAGAAGACGGCGGACCTGATCCCCCTGTGCCATCCTTTGCCGCTGGACGCGGCCGTGGTGTCGGTGGAGCCGAGCGCGGACGGCAGCGGGCTGACGGTGGTGGCGACGACGCGGACCACGGGCCGGACGGGGGTGGAGATGGAGGCCCTGACGGCCGTGTCGGTGGCCCTGCTGACGCTCTACGACATGCTGAAGGCGGTGGACCGGAGCATGACCATCGAGGGCCTGCGGCTGGTGGCCAAGTCGGGCGGGGCCTCGGGCGACTGGGTCCGGTCGGCATGAGTTTGATGTCGGTCGAGGCGGCGCGGGCGGCGCTGCTGGAAGGCGTCGGGCCGAGGGGCGTCGAGGCGGTCGGGCTGGACGAGGCCGACGGCCGCTGGCTGGCGGAAGCGGTGGTGGCGACGCGGGACCAGCCACCGTTCGACGCCTCGGCCATGGACGGGTGGGCGGTGCGGACGGCGGACCTCGGGACGGGGCCGCTGCGGATCGTCGGCGAGAGCGCAGCGGGGGCGGGGTTCGCGGGGTCGGTGGGGGCGGGCGAGACGGTGCGCATCTTCACCGGCGCGCCCCTGCCTGCGGGCGCGAACCGCGTGGTGATCCAGGAGGAGGCGAAGGCGGAGGACGACCGGCTGACGGTACTGGCGGCCGCCGACGCCCCGACCTGGGTCCGGCGGCGGGGTCAGGACTATGGGGCGGCGCATGTGCTGCTTGAGGCTGGCGTGCGGCTGAACCCCTGGCGGATCGCGCTGGCGGCCTCGGCGGGTGTGGGCTCTTTGACGTGTGCTCGGCGACCGCGCGTTGCGATCCTGGCCGGCGGGGCCGAGGTGGTGGCGGCTGGGCAGGTGGCGGGGCCTCACCAGATCTATGACGCGGCCGGGCCCGGCGTGGCGCAGGTCGCCCGGCGGGCCAGGGCAGAGGTGACGCGCCTGCCGCTGGTGGGGGACCGACTGGAGGATATTCGCGCCGCGCTGGAGACGGACGAGGCCGATCTGATCGTCGTGATCGGCGGGGCCTCGGTCGGCGATCACGACCGGGTCAAGCCAGCGGCTCGCGAGCTTGGGGCGCGGCTGCTGGTCGAGGGCATCGCCATGCGGCCGGGCAAGCCTCTGTGGGGCGCGGTGCTGCCGGACGGGCGGCGCATCCTGGGGCTGCCGGGCAATCCGGTGTCGGCCCTGGTCTGCGCTGAGCTGTTCCTGAGACCTCTGCTGGCGGGGATGCAGGGGGGAGAGACAGACATCCAGACCCGGACGCTGAGCCTGAGCCACGCCCTGCCGGCCAATGGCCCCAGGGAACATTATGTCCGCGCGACCGTGGACGGCGACCTGGTAACAGTGCTGCCCGACCAGGACTCGGCTCTTGTCACCGTTCTGGCCCGCGCCGACGTGCTGGTGAGGCGGCTCGCCCACGCCGATGCGCTCGCGGCGGGCGCGGCCGTGGAGTGCCTCAGCCTGGCCCGCTGAGTTCGGCCGATTCGTCGCGCTATTCGTCCGACCGCTCTTTCACCGCGTCGTTCAGCAGGGTGCCCATCGAGAAGGGCGCGCGGCGATAGGCGTCCTGCCAGCCGGGGCTGGTCCGGTGCAGCATCTCGGCCTCGACCGCGCCGAGAACATAGAAGCTGCTCCGCCGCCAGACGCCCAGACCCTGGTCGTTGATGGCCCGCAGGCTGACGGCGAGCCCCGCCCACTGCTCGGCGGCGACCGCCGCGATCTCGGCGTCCTCGCGACCCGCCATGTCTGCTAGCCGGAGTTCAGACCAGCGCGCGACGCCTTCCTGTCCCACCTGAAACTCGTAGTACGGCCAATCGCCGGGTCCAACGGCGGCCTCGGCCGCCGCTCGGGCGACGACATAGGCCGCGACCGCGCGCGCGACGTCGGCGTCCGCCTGCGCGGCCAGGAACGCCAGTGCGCGCGTGTGGAGTTCCCGGAAGGCGTCGCCCACCGCTGGATCGGCATAAGGGAAATCGTGGCCCAGGATCCAGCCGATGTCGGACGCCCCCAGGTCTCGCCCCGTCTGATCCACGGCCTCCTGATAGCCGGGCAGGTTGTACTGATAGAGATGAAACGCCTCGTGCAGCAGGAGCACGGTCCAGTCGGCGCGCGACGCCTCCAGCGCCTCGGGCGTGCCGATCTGGATCACGGGCTGGTCCCCGAGGAAGGTCGCAGCGGCGATATCCGTGGGAAGCTCTCGCGGTCTCGCCTGGATGAGGCAGCCTGTCGTTTCGTCCGTGCCGATCGCAACGAAGGTCTCGATCGGCTCTGCGCAGAAGATCACCTCACGGTCGCCTTCCACAAGCTGGACGACCACAGGCGTGGCGGAAAGATCGGGCCAGACCCCATCGCCCTGCTCGGCGACGATCCGCGCGCCGTCCCGGATCATCGCGCGGATGTCCGGCGAAGGCGGAGCCAGACTGACTTGGAGCGCGACGACCAGAGGCAGGAGCATGGCGCGAGACTAGGTCCGACGCAGCCACGAGGACAAGTCAGGCCAGAGACGCTTGACGACCAAGTATGTTATTTCATAACAGTCGTGCTCCGCTTTCGTTTGGACCGCGCTCATGACCACGCTTCGCCTCGCTCGCCCGCTCCTGCTCGCCGCCGTCAGCTGGACGGCACTGACCGGCGTCGCCTCCGCCCAGTCGACGGCTCGCGGCGAACCGGTGACGGAACTGGACGAGATCATCGTCACAGGCGCGCCCTTCGGCATCAGCCAGAGCGCTTCGGTCATCGCCACGACCGTGGTGGACGAGGAGGCCCTGGCGGTCGCGCCCGCCTCGACCCTGGGCGATCTGCTCGCCTCGACGCCGGGCCTGCGCTCGACGTCGTTCGCGCCGGGGGCCAGTCGGCCGGTGATCCGGGGCCTCAGCGGTCCGCGCGTCCAGGTTTTGACCAACGGAATCGGACTGATCGACGCCTCGTCGGTGTCGCCGGATCACCAGGTCGCCACCGACCCGGCCGAGGCCAACCGGATCGAGATCGTGCGCGGGCCCTCGACCCTGATCTATGGCGGCTCGGCCATCGGCGGGGTGGTGAACGTGCTGGACGGCCGCATCCCCGAGGCGATGCCCGAAGGCGGCGTCGATGGTCGGCTGTCGGCCCAGACCTCGACGGTCGACGACGGCTATTCGCTGGGCGCCCGCTTCGACGTGGCCCTGAGCGACAATCTGGTCCTGCACTATGACGTCGTGACCAAGGACGCCGGCGACTATGACATTCCCTCCTCGCCGATCTCCCAGAGACTGGCGGACGCGGAAGGCATCGACCGCGACGAGACCGGAGCGCTGCCGAACAGCTATTCCGAGCTGGGGGCATGGGGCATCGGTGGGTCCTATATCGGCGAGGCAGGCTTCGGCGGCATTTCCTACAAGGAGACCGACAGCACCTACGGCGTTGTCGCCGAAGAGGGCGTCTTCATCGAGCTGGAGCAGCAGCGGTTCGACGCGCGCGGCGAGCTGCGGTTCGACGCCGGGCCTTTCCGGGCGCTGCGTGGAGCCTTTGGCCAGGCCGACTACACCCACACCGAGTTCGAGGACGTCGGCGAGCCCGGCACGGTGTTCGTCTCCGACGGCTGGGAGGCGCGGGCCGATCTGATCCAGCGCGATCGCGACGGCTGGAACGGCGCGATCGGCGTCCAGACCCTGTCGCGCAGCCTTTCGGCCATCGGCGATGAGGCCTACATCCCCGGCAGCGACATCGACGAGGCCGGCGTCTATGCGGTGCAGCGCTGGGACCGCGACGGCTACGGCTTCGAGGGCGGCTTGCGCTACGACCGCCGCACCCTGGCGGCCACGCCCATCGGCGGCACGAGCGAGGTCGAACGCGAATACGACAACTGGTCGGCCTCGGGTGCCGTCTTCCTGCGACCCGCCGACGGCCTGTTCCTGGGCCTGAGCCTGGCGCGGAACGAGCGCGCGCCGTCCGAGACCGAGCTGTTCGCCGACGGGGTGCACATCGCCACCGGCGTCTATGAGGTCGGGGACATCAAGCTCGACAGCGAGTCCGTGACGACGTTGGAAGGCACCCTGCATTACGACGGCGGGCGGCTGCGCGGCGACCTGCACGTCTTCGCCTCGCGCTATGACGGCTTCATCGACTTGAGGGACACCGGCGCGACCTTCGAGGTCGACGAGGACGGGGAGATCGAGGAATTCCCCATCTTCGCCTATCAGCAGACCGACGCCGACTTCCGGGGCTTCGAGGCCGAGCTGGCCTATGACGTCTGGGCCGAGGGCAGCCGCGTCGTGACGCTGGAAGGCGCCGTCGACTATGTCGACGCCGAAACCGACCTGGGGCCCGCCGCGCGCATCCCGCCGCTGTCGATGACGGGGCGGGTCAAGTACGGCTCCGGTCCGATCGACCTGAGCCTGGAAGTCCGCCACGTCGCCGAGCAGGACGAGGTCGCGGACTTCGAGCTGCCGACCGACAGCTATACGATGGTGAATCTGTTCGGGGCTTGGCGTCCGTTCGCCGACAAGGGCGTGACCCTGTTCGCCGAGGGTCGCAACCTGACCGACGAGGAGGCGCGCGAACACGTCAGCTTCCTGAAGGACATCGCGCCGATGCCGGGGGCCAACCTGCGGGTCGGCGTCGCCTACCGGTTCTGATCCGGGGTCAGAGCGCCCGCACCATGTAGCGGGCGTCGGGGCCATAGGTGGCCAGCTTGGTTCGCAGGTCGGGATCGGGGTCGGTGACGAAGCCGTGTCGCGTCCAGAAGGCCTCGGCGGCGTTGACGGCGACCAGAGCGACGGCGGGCCAGCCGGCGGCGGCCGCTTCGTTCGACAGGGCCTCGATGGCCGTTCGCGCGTGGCCGGCTCCGCGCGTCGCGGGCAGCAGGGCGAGGTCGTGCAGATAGATGACATCCGCGTCGTCAGGGATGGCGTCGATCCTGCTGTTCAGCGGCGGGATGGCTCCGCGCCGCCACGGATAGGCGACGATGTAGCCAGCCAGACCGGTCTCGCCGGCCAGCACCCGGCACCCCTGCGGATGCAGCGACAGACGATTGGCGAAACAGGCGCGGTCCTCGAAATGGTCGGGGAAGCCGACGGCCGCGACCGCGCTGACGTCGTCCAGATCCTCCGGCGTCATCGCCCGCCAGATCAGGTCGGGCATCGGCTGTTCAGAGGCGCGGCGCGGTAGGTCCAGGTCATCGACTGCGCCTGGCCGTCGACCGTCCCCTCGATCCGGCCGGTCAGGGTGTCACCGTGGCGGCTGTATATCACGCGCTGGGGGAAGTCATGGTCGGGGTTCTCGAAGACCGCGCGGTTCGCGGTCACTTCAACCAGAGGAAAGGCCGTCGCCGGGATGCCGCCGGGCTGGGCGAGGAAGGCGAGGCCCTCACCCACCGTGGCGACGCGCGTGAACTCGACCGAGCCCCGCCCGGATCGGCCGATCGTCACCGTGACGCCCGCCATCACGCCGCCGCGCGGATCGCTCCAGGTCTCCGACACTTCGCGGCCGCCGTCGCAGCTGAGCCAGTAGCCGGACATCCAGGACAGGCCGTCGAGGGTGGCGGGTGATGTCTGAAGCAGGGCGAGGGCGGACAGGGCTGCGATCATGGAACGCGTCAGTTCACCTTGGCCGGGTCGAGCGGGGCGGGCGGCAGGGCGGCGCAGGGGATGCCGTCGGCCTTGAGCGCCTTGACCTCGGCGGCGGTGGCCTCGCCGTAGATCTCGCGCTTTTCGGAGCTGCCCTCGTGGATGGCGCGGGCTTCGCGTGCGAACGTATCGCCGACGTAGTCGAAGTTCTGCTCGACGTGGGCCCGCACTTCCTTGACGGCGTCTGTCATCATGGTCTGGAGCTTGGCGGCGATCTCGGGGGTGGGGGCGGATCGACGGGTTCCCGCCACGGCCGGGGCCATGATCTGCTTGGACACCTCGTGCGAGCCGCAGAACGGGCATTCGACCAGGCCGCGGGTCGCCTGGTCGTCATAGTCGGACGACGAGCCGAACCAGGCCTCGAAGCCGTGGTCGGCGTCGCACTGGAGCGCATAGCGGATCATGGCGCGGCAAAGTCCCGGTCATGGGTCAGGGCGGGGACAGCGGAGCGGGCGCGGATCACCGCCGACAGATCGAGCGTGGCGTTCAACACGGCGGGCTCGTCATGGTCAAGCTTGGCGATGACCTCGCCCCAGGGGCCGATGACCAGCGAGCGGCCCCAGGTCTTGCGGCCGTCCTCATGGGTTCCTCCCTGAGCGGGGGCCAGGACGAAGGCCCCGGTCTCGATGGCGCGGGCCCGCAGCAGGGTCTCCCAGTGGGCTTCGCCGGTCGGGACGGTGAAGGCGGCGGGCACGGCGATCATCGTGGCGCCCGCCCTGGCCAGTTGGCGGAACAGATGGGGGAAGCGAACGTCGTAGCAGACGGTCAGGCCCAGCCGGCCCCATGGCGTATCGGCCACAGCCGCGGCGTCTCCGGGACGAATGGTGGCGCTCTCCCGATAGGTCTCGCCGTTCGGCAGGTCTACGTCGAAGACATGCAGCTTGTCGTAGCGGGCGACGATGCCGCCGTTCGGGTCGATCAGCAGGGAGCGATTGGCGGCGCGATCATCTCCCGCGTGGCCGGACCGCACGATGGCCGAACCGATCAGCAGCCAGACGCCCAGCTCGGCCGCCAGATGGCGCAGGCCGATGACGCAGGCGTCCTGATCCTCATCGGTGACGGCCGCCGCGCGACGGTCGCGGCGCTGCTCCAACAGATTGGTTCCTTCGGGCGTCAGGATCAGTTTCGCGCCCTCGGCGGCGGCGCGGCGGACCAAGGGCTCGACATGGGTCAGCCCGGCCGCCGCCGTCGCGGGCGTCCGCGTCTGGATCAGGGCGATGGGCAGGCCGGCGCTCATGTCGTCAGGCGGTCAGCAGCGGATCGAGCTCGCCCCGGCGATCCAGGGCGCGCATGTCGTCGGAGCCGCCGATGTGGCGACCGTCGATGAAGATCTGGGGGAAGGTCATGCGGCCGCCCGAGCGTTCGATCATCTCGGCCTTCTTGGCCGGGTCGGACGAGGCGACGATCTCGGTGAAATCGACGCCCTTCTGGTCCAGCAGGCCCATAGCCGCCATGCAGTAGGGGCAGCCGGGTTTGGTGTAGAGGACGACGTCAGCCAAGGGGATACTCCGCGGGCAAGGACTGGATTTGGCCTCAGGTAGCGCGAAGCGCGGTAGGCCAGAAGACCTGCCTATTTAGGCAGTTCGCGCGCGGTTCGCACCCTCGCGATGACGGCGAGGTCCACGGCGCGCGCTCCGGCGTCCAGCAGGGCGGCGGCGCAGGCCTCGGCGGTGGCCCCGGTGGTCAGGACGTCGTCGACCAGCAGGATGCGCCGGCCGCGCACGCGGCGCGCCCCGGCCTCGGTGACGGCGAAGGCGGATTTGACGTTGATGCGCCGGCCCCGCGCGCTGCGTCCGCCCTGGCTGTCGGTCGGACGCGACCGGATCAGGGCGTCGGGCAGGTAGTCGCGGCGGGCGGCCTGGGCGAGGGGTCGAGCGATCTCTGCCGCCTGGTTGAAGCGGCGGGTCAGCAGGCGGGACGGATGCAGGGGCACCGGCGCGACGGCGTCGGCCTCCTCGATCAGAGGCGCGGCGGCGCGGCTGAGCCAGCGGGCGAAAAGGGGCGCGAACTGCTGCTGGTCGCCGTGCTTGAACTTCAGGATCAGCCCGCGTGAGGCGTCGTCATAGACGCAGGCGGCCCGGCACCGGGCGAACCGGTAGGGCTGGGCGATGCAGGCCGCGCACCGGTCCGAGGCGAAGGCCCCGCCGTCGAACTCGAAGGCCGCGCCGCAGCCGTCGCAGACGGGATCCTCCAGAAAGACGACCCGGCTCCAGGCGTCGGGCGTCAGGCCGGCCTGGGCGGTGGCCTCGACGCTGTCGTGAGCCAGCGGGGGCAGGATCAGGTCGGTCAGGCCGCGAACCAGCGCGCGCAGCGTCGGCGAAAGACGGGCGCGGCCCGCTTCCCATCGCTCCCTCCAGACCCCATCCTGTTGGCCCATGAGCGCGGCCGGCCCCCCTGTGATCTTCGATGCCCGCCGGCGCGCGGCGCGGCTGGCGCGCGCGGCCCGGCGGTTCGGCGAGGCCGACTTCCTGCACCGTCGCGCGGCGGAGAACGCGGTCCTCAGCCTGGAGGCGACCTTGCGCGACTTTCCCGTCGTCGTCGACCTGTCGGCGCATGAGGGCGTGTTCGCCGATGTGCTGGCAGGGTCGGACGCCCGCGCGCGCGTCGGAGCGCCTCGCGCGGTGGAGACGCGGGCGACGCTCGCCGATCCGGGGGCGGTGCCCCTGGGCGTTGAGGATGGATCGGTCGATCTGGTCGTCTCGCTGATGACGCTGCACTGGGCCAACGACCTGCCCGGCGCCCTGACCCAGATCCGGCGGGCGCTGAAGCCGGACGGGCTGTTTCTGGGCACGCTGCTGGGCGCGGGGACGCTGAAGGAGCTTCGAGGCGTCCTCACGGAGGCGGAGCTGGAAATGCGCGGCGGGGCCAGCGCGCGGGTGTCGCCCTTCGCCGACGGTTTCGACGGGGCGGGGCTGTTGCAGCGGGCCGGGTTCGCCCTGCCCGTCGCCGATGTGGACCGGCTGACCGTGCGGTATTCCGGCCTGCCCGCCCTGGTGCGCGACCTGCGGGCGATGGGCGAGACCAATGTGCTGGCCGGGCCACTCAGGCCTCTGAGCCCGGCGATCGTGGCGCGGGCGGCGGGGCTGTACGCCGAACGTTATGGCGAAGCGGGCGGGCGCATTCCGGCGACGTTCGAGATCGTCAACCTGGCCGGATGGGCCCCGCACGAAAGCCAGCCCAGGCCGCTGAAACGAGGATCGGCGAAGGTGCGGTTGGCCGATGCGCTCGGCGTCACCGAGCACGGACGCGGCTAGATCGCGGCGGCGATCGTGGTGGCGATGTATTCGAACATGGCGGTCGCGCGCGACGCGAACAGGCCGACGGCCGAGACGATCACAAGAAAGATCAGGGCGGCGATCAGGCCGTATTCGATGGCGGTCGCGCCGCTCTCGTCGGTCAGGAAGCGGCGGATCAGCGAGCTCATGCGCCCTCCCGGCGGCTAGAGGAGGTCGCGCAGCCAGGCGACCAGGGGCGCGTCGGCGGGCGGCATGGGATAGTCCGCCAGCTTCGACGGCTTCACCCAGGCCAGGGCGGCGTGCTCACGCTGGGTGACCACGCCCGACCAGCGTCGGCACAGATACAGTGGCATCAACAGGTGAAACGAATCGTAAGCGTGGCTCGCGAAAACGAACGGGGCCAGGCAGGCCTCGGTGACCTGGATGCCCAGCTCCTCGTCCAGTTCGCGGATCAGGGCGGCTTCGGGCCGTTCGCCGGCCTCGACCTTGCCGCCCGGAAACTCCCACAGGCCGGCCAAGGCCTTGCCCTGCGGCCGCTGGGCGATCAGCACCCGACCGTCGATGTCGACAAGGGCACAGGCGACGACCAGGACGGTCGGCACGGCGGACTCGGCGGTGTCGGTCATGGCGGGCGCTTAGCCGCCGGGTCACGCTTCTGCAATCATTGGTCACACAGTGTGGCCGCCGTGACCTTGCGGATCGTGACCGCAATGGGGCAAGTCGTTTTGCTTTCGTTCCCCGTCCAACCGTCGCCGGTTTTTCCTCGCCCATGGCCGCCAGCCCCCTGACCGACGCCCTCGCCAGTCCGGAAGTCCAGGCCTTCGCCAGCGGATTTCCGGTCCTGGTCCTGCATCTGTTCGCCACCCTGGCCCTGCTGGGCGCGGGAGCTGTGGTCTATGCGATGCTGACGCCGTGGAAGGAGATCACCCTGATCCGCCAGGGCAACTCGGCTGCGGCCGTGGCCTTCGGTGGGGTGCTGCTGGGCCTGGCCATACCGCTGGCGGTGTCGCTGTCGGTGTCGACCTCGGTGCGTGACATCCTGCTGTGGGGAGTGGCGACCCTGATCCTGCAGCTTCTGGCCTTCCGCATCGTCGATCTGGTCCTGACGGGCCTGCCCCAGCGCATTCAGGAGGGCGAGGTGTCCGCCGCCGTCCTGCTGGTGGCGGCCAAGCTGGCCACGGCGCTGATCCTCGCCGCCGCCCTGACGGGCTGAGCGGACATGCCGCGCCCGCCCGACTGGCTGGTCTACGGCGGCCTGCTGCTGGTGGTTCTCGCCGTCTCGCTGAGCCGGCGCGAGAACGCCGACGCCCCGCCCGCGCCGCCGCCGCCCGATGAGGTCGAGGGGGCGCTGCTCGGGCCGATCACGCCGTTCGATCCCTCCGTGACGGTGCAAACGCCGGACATTCCCTTCGTGCCGGCGGCGGGCACGGCCTTTTCGATCGCGGGCCAGGGACGCTGGCTGACGGCGCGTCATGTGGTCGAGGGGTGCCGTCGCCCGGCGCTCGTCGTCGGCGGAGGCCGCGCGGTCTCGGCCGACGTGCGCCTGTCGCCGCGCGCGGACATCGCCCTTCTGATCACCGCCGGGGGCCCGCCCGCCCTGCCGGTCACGACGATTGAGCCGCTGCGCGTCGGCCAGAGGGCGTTCCATCCTGGATACCCGCAGGGCAAGCCCGGCGAGGTGACCTCGCGGCTCCTCGGGCGCGAGGTCCTGAAGGTCCGGGGTCGGGGCACCCGCGACGAGCCGGTGCTGGCCTGGGCCGAGGTGGGTCGGACCGAGGGGCTGGAAGGCACCCTCGCCGGGCTCTCCGGCGCCCCCGCGATGGATCGGCGGGGCCGGGTCGTCGCCATGACCATCGCCGAGGCCCCTCGACGGGGCCGGATCTACACCACGGCGCCCGATACCCTGGGCCCCGCCATTCGGGGCGAACAGCCCGCCGACGAACCCCTGCTGGGCGAGCAGGTCACGGTCGAGAACTATGGCCGGGTCGCCGACGATCTGCGCCGTGACCTGAGGGTGGCGCAGGTCGTCTGCCTGTCGCTCTGACACGCTCTCCCGGATGAAGCCCGCCTGATGGTCCTGCCGGTCGATCCGCATCTGTATCTCGTCTTTTGCGGCGTCATGGCCGTGATGGCGGTGACGCCCGGGCCGGCGAACCTGTTCGCCATCGCCACGGGGATGGAGCGGGGCCGACGCGCCGTCCTGCTGGCCGTGGCGGGCATGAATGCGGCGACCCTGGTCTGGTTCGGCGCGGCGGCCCTGGGGCTGGGCGCCCTGGTCACAGCGTTCCCTGAAGTCTTCCGTTGGGTCGCGATCGCCGGCGCGGCCTATGTCGCCTGGCTGGGCGTCGCCTCGATCCGCGCCGCCCTGTCCCCCGCTTCGGACCCATCGGAGGCGCGCCCGTCCGTCCAGACCCGCCGTCCGGCCGTCGTGGACGGCTTTCTGGTGCAGATCGCCAATCCCAAGGCCGTGCTGTTCTTCACCGCCGTCCTGCCGCCGTTCCTGGATGTGGGTCGGCCCGCCGCGCCTCAGCTGGCCCTGTTCGCTGCGGCGGTTATCCTCATGGACGTCCTCACCATGACCACCTACGGTCTGGGCGGAGCGGCGCTGGCCCGGCAGATGGGCGAGCCGCGCTTCCGGCGGGGATTCGGCGTCTTCGTCGGGCTGTTGCTGTTGACCGCCGCCGTGTTGATTGTTTCGCGTTTATAGGGACTTGCGTGTCCCCGGAACGACGCCGTTCATGCGCCGTTCAGGTGGGATGACGGATTGTCCGCCACCTTCCGGAGCGTACCCCATGACATCCAAGTCCATTCTGATGGTCGCCGCCGCCGCCCTGGCGCTTTCGGCCTGCGCGACCTCTACCGCCTACGCCCCTGCGGGCTTCAACGGCCAGCGCGGCGGCTATGCCGAGCAGCGGCTGGAGAACGACCGCTACCGCGTCAGCTTCGCCGGCAACTCGGTGACCTCGCGAGAGCAGGTCGAGATGGGCCTGTTGCTGCGCGCGGCCGAGATCACCACCGAGAACGGCTATGACTGGTTCACGACGGTGGAACGCGCGACCGATCGCGATGTCAGCTATTCGTCGATCCGCGATCCCTTCTATCGCTCGTACAGCCTGTACTGGGGCCCGTCGTGGCGCTACTTCGGCCCGCGTGGCTGGAGCCGCTGGAACGATCCGTTCTGGGGCCGCAACGACTTCGACGTGCGCGAGATCGACCGCTACGAGGCGACCGCCGAGATCGTGCTGGGCCGCGGTCCCAAGCCCGCCGGTGATCCCAACGCATTCGACGCGCGCGAAGTGATCTCGAACATCAGCGGGCGCGTGACCCGGCCGATGTGATCATAAATCCTCCCCCGTTGGGGGAGGGGAACCGCGAAGCGGTGGAGGGGGCCTGCCGCGCGTTGCGTGTCTGGGTCGGGCCCCCTCCGTCTGCCTCGGTGCGCTTCGCATCCACCTTCCCCGATGGGGGAGGATTTATCCCACCCGGGGCGTCTTCAGCCGGCGCTTGTTGGCGTGCGTCGCGGGCGCGGTGCCCAGAGCCTCGGGGATCTCGCCCTTGAAGTAGAAGCGCTGCCACGCCTCCTTCGCCGCGTCGGGATCGCCGGATGCCAGACGGGTGTTGAAGTCGGTGCGCTGGCGGTTCCAGGCCTCGAACTGGCCTTTCATCACCGGGTTGGACTCCAGGGTGCGGATCACCGGCTGGACCTGCTCCAGCTTGCGATGCTCGACCAGATTGATGAAGCAGAAGGGCTCGCCGCGCTCGAACTTGATGCGGCCGGGCCGGGTGAAGATCCAGTTCATGGTGAAGGGGAAGGGCAGCCAGTCGGTCTCGATCAGGCCGACCAGGGGCTGGATGCCGTCCTTCACATGGTTGGGCGATCCCGAGCAGATCATCCCCCAGCCCGGCGGCGTGCGGAACAGATACTGGGGGTGCATGGTCAGGACCCCGCGCGAGAAGTGCGAGGTGACGAAATGATCCAGCTCGGGCTGGGGCCGCTCGGGCGTGATCTCGATGTCGGACTGCGACGGGCCGCCGTTCCAGGTCGCGGTGAAGGTGAAGGGGCACAGGATTTCCCAGCCCGTCGTATTGGCCATGGTCAGGGGCAGGCAGCGATAGGGGTGCCGGCTGACGAAGGCATCCATCCAGTTCCGCGACTGGCGGCCGGGCACCATGTCCGGCGGCCGGGCCGACATGGGATAGCATTCCAGTTCCACGGGGCGGCGTCCTTCGGCTAAGCGGGTCGTGCACCCTTCCTATCGGCCCGCCCATGACCGCTCAACCACTGCATGACCGCGAGACCCTGCTGGCCTTCATGGCCGAGCGCGAGATCGACCAGACGACCCATGAGCACCCGGCCGTGTTCCGGGTCGAGGAGGGGCTGGAACTCAAGGCCGCGATGCCGGGTGCCCACACCAAGAACCTGTTCCTCAAGGACAAGAAGGGGCGGCTCTGGCTGATCTCGGCGCGACAGGACACGGTGATCGACCTGAAGGCCGCGCCCAGGATGATCGGCTCGGATCGCCTGTCGTTCGGCAACGAGGACCTGATGTTCGAGACTCTGGGCGTGCGGCCGGGGTCGGTGACGGCGCTCGGGCTGATCAACGACGTCGAGCGGCGCGTGACATTCGTCCTGGACCGGCGTCTGTGGGAGGCCGAGGTCGTGAACTTCCACCCCCTGACCAACACCGCGACGACGGGTCTGACCCAGGCGGCGTTTCGTCGCTTCCTCGCCGAGATCGGGCGGGAGGCGCTGGTGATCGACTTCGATGCGACCGTTCCGGCTTGAGTCTTCGACCCCGCGCGACCATCTGTCGGCTCTCGCGTTACACGCCGACAGGAAGACCACGCCCATGAGCCTTCTCGACCCGACCGCGTCCAAGGATGATGCCGGTGCCGCCGGCGACCTGATCAAGGATGGCACCGACGCCGGCTTCATGGCCGACGTGATCGCCCAGTCGAAGATCCAGCCGGTCATCGTCGACTTCTGGGCGACCTGGTGCGGGCCGTGCCGGACCCTGACCCCGGCGCTGGAGAAACAGGTCCGCGCGGCCGCCGGCGCGGTCAAGCTGGTCAAGATCGACGTCGACAAGAACCCGGCCTATGCGGGGCAGCTGCGGGTGCAGTCGATCCCGACGGTCTATGCCTTCGTCAACGGCCAGCCGGTCGACGGCTTCCAGGGCGCGGTGCCCGAAAGCCAGATCAAGGCCTTCATCGAAAAGCTGACGGGCGGCGCCTCGGCCAATTCGGACGTCGAACAGCTGCTGGCGCTGGGCGAGGAATCGCTGGGCCTGTCGGACTTCGGCGGCGCGGCCCAGGCCTATGCCCACGTCCTGACGCTGGAGCCCGAGAACGAGGACGCGATCGCCGGAATGGCGCGGGTCTATCTGGCCGGAGGCGACGCCGATCAGGCGCGCCAGACGATCGCCATGGCCCCGGCGGACTCCAAGAACCCCACGGTCATCAGCCTGCGGGCTCAGCTGGCCCTGGCCTCAGCGGCGCCGACGGCCGAGACGGCCTTGCTGGAGGCCCGGTTGCGGGCCGATCCCGGCGATCACCAGGCGCGCTACGACCTGTCGCTGGCCCAGGCGGCGTCGGGCGATCTGAAGGGCGCGGTGACCAGCCTGCTCGACATCGTCCAGGCGGATCTGGAGTGGAACGAGCAGGCGGCGCGGAAGCAGCTGCTGGTGGTGTTCGAGGCGGCGGGCCTGACCTCCGACATCGCCAAGGACGGGCGTCGACGCCTGTCCTCGATTCTGTTCGCATAACGGAGGCGGTGCGATGGCGCAGGGCTATGTGAAGGCGGCGGACCTGCCGCAGGTCATACCGGTCTTCCCCTTGCCGGGGGCCATCCTGCTGCCGCGCGGCCAGCTGCCGCTGAACATCTTCGAGCCGCGCTATCTGAACATGATCGACGACGCCATGGCGGGCGACCGGATGCTGGGCATGATCCAGCCGGTCGGCGGTCCGCGCCGACTGCCCAGTCTCTCGGCGGTGGGGTGCGCGGGGCGGATCACGACCTTCGCCGAGACGTCCGACGGCCGGTATCTGGTGACCCTGACGGGGGTGGCCCGGTTCCGGGTGGCCGCCGAACTGCCGAGCCAGACCCCCTATCGGCAGATCCGGGCGGCGTTCGCACCGTTCGAGGCCGACCTGGCCTCGCCCACGGGCGGCGAGGGCTTCGACCGCGAGGCCTTCCTGGCGGCCCTGCGCACCTATCTGGAGCGCCGGCAGTTGGAGATCGACTGGGAGACGGCCGAGGCCGCGCCGCAGGAGGCCCTGGTGAACTCCCTGTCCATGGCCCTGCCGTTCGAGCCCGCCGAGAAACAGGCCCTGCTGGAATCGCCGACGCTGGAAGACCGCGTCGAGGTGCTGACAGCGTTGATGCGGATCGATGCCGCCGAGGCTGGCGACGGCGACAGCCAGACGTCGATGCAGTAGGCCGGCTCAGTCCAGCGCGCAGATGTCCGGCAGGCCGCGCATCGTTCCCGCGTGGTCCAGGCCATATCCCACCAGGAACCGGTTTGGCGCCTCCCAGCCGACGAAGTCGGGCTCGGGTGCGCGGGGCAGGGGCCAGGGCTTCCGCGCGAAGACGCAGGTCAGGACTTCGGACGCCCCCGCCGCCTTCGCCAGACGCACGGCCTCGGCCAGAGACAGGCCGGTGTCGAACACGTCGTCGAGGATCAGCACCCTGCGGCCCTCAAGCGAGCGCTGGAACGGGGCGTAGACGTCGATCCGGCCCCGGCTGGTGGTCTCGTCGCCATAGGAGGCCAGCCACAGGGCGTCGAAGCGGACGTTGCGGCCAATCCGCGACAGGGCGCGCGTCAGGTCGGCGGCGAACCACAGTCCCCCGGTCAGCAGCACCACCGCCACCGTCTCGTCGTCGATCACAGGCGCGATCCGGGCTGCGAGGTCGCCGACGACGCGGGCGACCTCGGCCTCGGGCAGCAGGACGATCGGCGAGGGGGGAGCTTCAGCCATGGGTGGCGGATAGCGTCTTGGCGACCCAGCTGTCGATAGGGGCGTGAATCCTTGTCATCCCGGCCGAAGCGAAGCGAAGAGCCGGGACGCGTGGGCACCACCGATCTCGCTCCCGGACGGCCCGCAGGGACGAGCCGGGAGAACGGTTCGCCTTGCTCGAACAGCGGGCATTGGCCCGGCTCCGTGGCCGGGCCGCTTGTGACAAGCGCGTACTCGTCCCGGCTCTCCGCTTCGCTGCGGCCGGGATGACAATCAGAGTTTCGATCGGATCAGTGGTGCGCGGCTTCGGCCGCGTGGGTGGTGTCCGCGATCGGCTGGGCGTCGATCGGTTCGGCGTGGATGGTGGGCGCAGCCTCGATGATGGCCGGGCGAAGGCCGTGGTCGTCGGCGGCGGGCAGGGGGCGGTCGTGGCCGGCAGGGGAGGTCTCGCCATGGTCCTCGCCATGCGAAGCGGTGGCCGCCGCATGGGGCGCGGGGGTGGTGCCGACGAAATGCAGGCCGACGTCGACGCCCTTGGCGGCCGGGTCGCGGATCAGGGCGGCGAAGCCCTGGACCCCGCCGGGCAGGACGGGCGCGCCGTCCAGGGTGATGACGGCGTGACCGATCTCGGCCCCGTGGTCGTCCAGCAGGGCGACGCGCACGGGCGGCGGCTGCACCTCGCGGCCGCGCACGTTCCTGAGCGCGCCGGACACCATGACCATGTCCGGACGGTCGTGCATGGCCTTGGCGCTGACGGCCTCGAATTCCAGGCCGGTCGGGTTCACCGGGGTGCCGACCATGGCATAGGCGGCGGCGGCGCGGGGCCACAGGTCGACGACCTCGACCCGGAACAGCCAGCCCCCGGCCAGGATGCCGACGAAGACGCTGGCCAGGCCGGCCCAGACGGCCCCGTGGGTCGCGGCGCGGCGGATGCGGCGCTGCTGCTCGGCGCGGGCGCGGAAGGCCTTGGGCAGTTCGGGGGCCGGGGTCTCCGGCGCGACGGGCGGAGCGTCCTCCGTCCCGGCGCGGACCGGCGGCGCGGCGGCCGGTACCGGCACGGGCGCGGCGGCGGCGCTGAGCGTCAGGGGCTCGTCGGCCGTCGCATGCCAGATGTGGGCGCAGGACTGGCAGCGCACCTTGCGACCCCCCGCTGGAATGGCGTCGTCGGGCGCGAAATAGCTGGTGGCGCAGGACGGGCAGGTCAGTATCATGATCGCTGACTTCGTGAGGCCGATCCCTCGGCCCCCTCCCCTCGGTGCGTCGCCGCACCATGACTCATCAACATACGCCCTGACGAACATACGCCGATGCCCCGACCGCGCCGCCCGGCCGCCGATCCCGCGCCTACGCCCGAGACCGTCCGCCTGACGGGGGTGGGATTCGGCTATGCGGAACGGCCCGGCGTGCTGCGGGACATCTCCCTGATTCTGCCTGCGGGCTCTTTCCACTTCCTTACCGGGGCGTCCGGCTCGGGGAAGTCGACCCTGCTGCGGCTTCTGACCCTGTCCGAACGGCCCAGCGAGGGCCGAATCGCCCTGTTCGGCGAGGACGCGACGACGGTCACCGCCCGTGACCGTCCGGGCTTTCGACGGCGGATGGGGGTGATCTTCCAGGACTTCCGGCTGCTGGACCATCTGAGCGTCTTCGACAACGCCGCCCTGCCTCTGCGGCTGCGGGGCTCCAAGCCGGCCGACTACGGCGCGGACGTGGAGGAGATGCTGGCCTGGGTGGGCCTCGGCGACCGGATCGGCGACCGGCCGACGGCGCTGTCGGGCGGCGAGAAGCAGCGCCTGGCCATCGCCCGCGCGGTCATGAGCCGCCCTGATCTGATCCTGGCCGATGAGCCGACCGGCAGCGTCGATCCCGTCATGGCCGAGCGGCTGCTGAAGCTGTTCCAGTCGCTGAACCGCCAGGGGACGACCGTCCTGATCGCCAGCCATGACGAGGCCCTGGCGCGGCGGTCGGGCGCGCGGCTGCTGAGGCTGAACGACGGGCGGCTGGCCCCCGCTCCGGCGACGGCGGCGGCATGATCCGCTGGTCGAACCTGTTTGGCCCCGCGATGGCCGAAACGCGGGCCGCGCGGCCGGAGCGCGATCTGCTGCCGCGCGACGGGGCGGGCGAGCGGTGGCTGGCGGGGGTGATCGCGGTGCTGTGCTTCGTCGCCTGCCTGGCGGGGCTGGGAGCCCTGTCGGCCGAGCGGGCGGCAGGCGGGTGGGCCCGGGAACTGAGGGGCGAGGCCACGGTGCAGGTCCGGCCGGGCGTGGGCGAGACCGGCGACGCGGCGGCGGCGCGGGCGGCCGAGACCCTGGCGGGCGTTTCGGGCGTCGAGGAGGCGGCGGCCATGGACCGGGCGACGGCCGAGCGGCTGCTGCGGCCCTGGATGGGCGAGGCGGCGCTGGCGGACTTGCCCCTCCCGCATCTGGTGACCGTGCGGCTGGACCCGGACGCGCCTGCGAGCGCCCTTGTGCTGGGCCGGGCCCTGGCCGAGGCGGGCATCGACGCGACCGTGGACGACCACAGCCTGTGGCGCGGCGAGGTGGAGCGGTCGGCCGGGACCGTGACCCTGCTGGCACTGGCGGCGTTCCTGGCGGTGGCCGGGGCGACCGGCGCTGCGATCGTCCAGGCGGTGAGGGCGGGGGTGGAGGCGCGTCGGTCGGTGATCGAGACCCTGACCCTGTCGGGCGCCACCGACGGGGCCGTCGCCTGGCTGTTCCAGCGGCGGTTCGCGCTTCTGGCCCTGACCGGCGGGGCGGTCGGAACCGGCCTGGCCTTGTTGCTGGCGGGAGGGGTCCGGTTCCTGGGTGGAGGGGAGGGGCTCAGCCCGGCCCTGCCACTGGCCTGGAGTGATCTGTTGATCCTCTCGCCAACCCCGCTCGTGGCGGCTACGGTGGCGCTTGTCTCGGCGCGGCTGGCGGCGGGGCGGGCGCTTCTCCGGCTTGGCGCGCCCGCGTCCGCCGGATAGGGAGAAACGATGAAGTTTCTGGCGCTTGTGGGGATCGTGGCCCTGATCTGGCTGGTGGGGCTGTTCGCCTTCGCCGAGCGGGTGCGCGGGTTCACGCCGACGCCCGAGCCGGAGCGCGCCGACGCCATCGTGGCCCTGACCGGGCCGTCGGCGGAACGGGTCAATGCCGCCATCCGTCTGCTGGAACAGGACAAGGGCGAGCGGGTCCTGATTTCGGGGGTCAACCCCGAGGTCCGGCGCCAGGAACTCCGCGAGCTGACGCCGGGCTCCAGCCGCATGTTCAACTGCTGCGTCGACCTGGGCTTCGAGGCCGAGACCACCACCGGCAACGCCGCCGAGATCGCCGCATGGACCCGGTCCAAGGGCTACGACAGCTTGATCGTGGTGACATCGGACTACCATATGCCGCGCTCCCTGATGGAGATCCGCAGCGCCGCGCCGGGCGTCGAACTGACGCCCTATGCCGTCGAGACGCCCTCGCTGGACAATTCGCGCTGGTGGCGGGCGGCGGTGACGGCGCGGCGGATGACGCTGGAATACATGAAGTACCTCGCCGTTCTGGGCCGGGTGACCCTGGACAGGATCACCGGCGAGGGCGCCGAGGCCGAACCGGCGAGCGACACGCCCGTCGAGGCGCCCGCGTCTTGACCACCCTGCGGTCCCTGGTCTTCGTCGTCTGGCTGTACGGCTCGATGGTGCTCTATGCCGTCGTGCTGTCGCCCGCGCTGCTGCTGCCGCACCGCTTTGCGATGGGGGTGTGCAAGGCCTGGGCGCGCTGCGTCCTGTTCGGCCTGAGATGGATCGTGGGTCTCAAGGTCGAGTTCCGGGGGCTGGAGCACCGCCCCGTCGGCGCGGCCCTGATCGCCTCCAAGCACCAGGGCATGCTGGACGTGATCATCCCCTTCGTCGTGCTGGGCGACCCCTGCCTGGTGATGAAGAAGGAGCTGGCCGTCCTGCCCTTCTTCGGCTGGTTCGCGCTGAAGACGGACATGATCGTGGTCGATCGCGAGGCGGCCGCCAAGGCGCTGAAGACCATGGTGCGCGAGGGGCGCGAGAGGATGGCCGACGGCCGGCCCATCTTCATCTTCCCGGAGGGCACCCGCGCGCCGATCGGCTCCGTGCCCGACTACAAGCCCGGCGTCGCGGCCCTGTACCGCGACCTGGCCCGACCCTGCACGCCGGTGGCGACCAACGCCGGGCTGTTCTGGCCCGCGCACGGATTCCAGCGCCATCCGGGCGTCGCCGTCTATGAGTTCCTGCCGCCGATCGAGGCCGACCTGAAGCGCGGGCCCTTCATGGAGGAGCTGGAGCGGCGGATCGAGACGGCGTCCGACGCCCTGATTCAGGCGGCCGACCGGCGATAGCGGCTGGGGCTCAGGCCCGTCGCCGCGCGAAAGGCGCGGGCGAAGCGGCTCGGGCTCTCATAGCCCACGGCGGCGGCGACGTCGGTGATGGGCTGTCGCGTGTTCTGCAGCAACTTTCCCGCCACCGTCAGGCGACGCAGGCGGATCCACTCTCCCGGCGGAGCGCCCATCGAGGCCTTGAAGGCGCGCGAGAAGTGGAAGGGCGACAGGCCGGCGATCCGCGCCAGCTCGGAGGTGCGAAGGGGTCTGTGCAGGCCGGCCTCAACATGCTCGCGCAGGGCTCCCAGCTGCCGCGCCGTCAGGCCGCCACGCAGGGCGTCGCCCGACCGCGTCCGCGCCGTGCGCACCAGCGTCAGGACCAGGGTGCGCAGGATGCTGGCGTTCAGATCGGCGTCATCCGCCGACGCCGGATTGGCCAGCTGCTCGACCAGGCCGGTGATGACCGGATCGACCAGGACCCTGCCCCGCAGCGGAGCCAGGGGGCAGCCCTCATCGACGATGCCGAGGTTCATGAACGTCTCGATGCCCACGTTCAGCAGCAGGATCTCCTGCGCGGCGTGGGCCGCCAGCACGGCCTCTCCGCCCGCCGGAGCCAGGGTGTAGTAGTCGGGAGCCAGACAGATCTTCAGTCGGGCGGGGTCGGGCCGATCCATCGACCGTTCGCGCGCGATCAGATTGATCCGAACCGCCAGCGCCATGGCCTCGCCTCGGCCGACGGTGACGGGGCCGGTGGGACGGGTCAGGCGGCTCAGCGTGGTCCCGTCGCCCAATCCAGCAACATCCAGCCGGGTCCAAGCAGGATCGGGCGCGCGTGAACCGACGCTTTGGGGGACGGTCCCGCGCCCGCTCGACGGGTCGTTCACCGGGGATACCGAAGATGCGTCCATCATTGCTCGCCCTTGCCGCCGCTCTGCTGCTGACCTCGGCCGCGACGGTCACGCACGCACAGAACTCCACAACCCAGAACAGCACGGCCCCAGCCGCGCTCGCAAGTCCGGCGGTCGACGACACGGTGCTGATCTATGTCGACTACGTCACCGGCCTGGACAATCTGATCAACACCATCCCGCGGGGGCAATTCCGCAACAACATCACGGCCTTCGCCAAGTTCAATCCGCTGTTCCAGGTGCCGACGGTCGTGCTGGGCGAGGAGAACGACTACTACGGCACCTTCCTGCCTGAGGTCGCCGAGCACGTGACCCATGATATCCACCGCTTCAACCGGACCCAGGTGTCGGGCTATACGCCCGCAGTCGCGGCCTACCTGGCCTCGACGGGCCGCAAGACCGTTGTGATCGGGGGCATCTCGATCGACAACTGCACGCTTCACACCACGCTCGACCTGCTGAGGGCCGGCTACAAGGTCTACGTCATCACCGACGTCTCGGGCTCCAACAGCCCGATGGCCGAGGCCGACGCGATCCAGCGGATGCGGGACGCCGGGGCGGTGACGGGCGGCTGGCTGTCGATCCTGACCGACCTGGGCAAGGACTTCGCCGATCCCCGGTACGGCCGGGGCATGATGGGCATCATCCAGGCCCACTGGCCCGCCTCGACCATCGGCACGGTCAGCGACAGCACGCCGGATGGACACGGGCTTCAACTGCCGGCGGGGCGCTGATCCTGCGACGGTGCGGTCCTGGCCGGGACCGCGCCGTCAGCTGGCGGCGAACTCGCTGAGCGCGTCGATGACGGCGCGGTTCTGGTCCTCGGTGCCGACGGTGATGCGCAGGCCGTCGTGGATGCCATAGCCGCCGACGGCGCGGACGATGATGCCCTTTGAGTTCAGATAATCGTTCGCCGCGGCGGCCGTCCGCTTCGCGTCTTTGAACAGCACCAGGATGAAGTTGCCGGCGCTGGGCAGGACCTCGAAGCCGAAGCCGCGGATGGCCTGGGTCAGGCGTGGTCGCCAGGTCTGGATCAGGTCGCGCGAGGCCTTCTGGTGGGCCTCGTCGGCCAGGGCCGCCGTGGCCGCCTCGATGCCGGGGACCGAGACGTTGAAGGGCAGGCGGATGCGGTCGATGGCCTCGGCCACCGCCAGCGGCGCATAGCCGAAGCCGATGCGAAGGCCGCCCAGGCCGTGGATCTTGGAGAAGGTGCGGGTCACGACGACGTTGGTCGCCTCGCGCGCCAGGGGGAAGGCCGTCTCCCAGTCCGGCTCGGTGACGTATTCGGCATAGGCCTCGTCGATGACCAGCAGGATGTGGGCCGGCAGGGCCTCGCGCAGGCGGCGGATCTCCTCGCCGGAATTCCAGCTGCCGGTCGGGTTGGACGGATTGGAGACGTAGACGATCTTGGTCCGCTCATCGACCTGGGCCAACAGGGCGTCGACCTCGGCCTTGTAGCCGGGCTCGGGTGCCAGCTTGACCTCGGCCTCGCAGCCGAGCGCGGAGATGCGATAGGCGAGGAAGCCATACTGGCCGGTCACGATGTTGTCGCCCGCCGTCAGATAGGTCTGGTTCAGCAGGGCGAAGACCTCGTCCGAGCCATTGCCGAAGATCAGGCGATCGGGCTCCAGGCCGTGATGCTCGGCGACGGCGGCCCGCAGCTTGTTGGCCCGCCCGTCGGGATAGATGTGGATGTTCCCGATCGCCGCCTCATAGGCCGCGCGGGCCTTGGCACCGGCGCCCAGCATGTTCTCGTTGGACGACAGCTTCATCGGCTCGGCGATGCCGGCCAACGAGGACTTGCCGCCGACGTAGGGGGCGATGTCGAGGATGCCGGGCTTCGGCTGGGGGGCGACCTGGGTCATAGGGGCTTTCTCAGTAGACGGGGGCTGAGCCGATGACGCCGGACAGCGCGCCGGGCGCCTGATGCAGCCGCCCGTCCTCGGGCTGCACATAGCCCGCGATGGCGTAGAGCTTCAACCCGCCCGCCTGCGTCATCGGGATCGCGGCCAGGCCCAGGGCGGACAGGTCGGCCCGGATGCGGGCGTCGGGCAGTCCGCTGTCGGTGACCCAGAAGGTGCGGTCGTCGCCGGTAGGCCCGGACGGTTCATGGGAGATCAGCAGGGCGCGGGGCAGGCCGGCGCGGTCGTCCGGCAGGGCCTCGACCACGCGCAGGTCGGGCCGGGCCAGCAGCCGACCCCACCAGGGCCGATCACCCAGATCGATGAGGGCGGACACGGACGGGTCGACCCGGCCCAGCGCCGTCTCCGCCTCGGCCACGGGGGTGGCGGTCCCCCAGCGATCGGCGGCCAGCACGGCCGAGAGCGGGCCCGAGGTCACGAAGCGGCGACCGCCCGCGACCTCCATCCGGCCGTGGACGGCCGGCAGAATCCGGGCGCCCAGGGGGTCGGCCCCGCGCAGCGCCTCGCGCAGTGCCAGCGCCCGGGCGTCGGCGCGGCTGTTTGGACCGGCGGCGATGCGGGCGGCCAGCGCCTCGATCACGGCGCGGTCCAGCGCCAGCCGTTCGGCGTCGAGCGGGGGCTCGTCCAGCATCAGAACAGCTTGGGCGCGGGGGCCAGCGCGAAGGGGCCGAGGAAGGTGCGGCCGTCGCGGAAGACGACGGCGATGTCGACATCCTCTCCGCCCTCGACCGTGCTGGCCGCCGAGGCGCCCGCCGCGCCCGCCCGGTCCACCGCGCCGTCGCGGGAGCCCGCCAGACCCGCGATGGCCGCCATCGGCCGCTGAGCCTTGAGGGAGAGGGTGCCCTCCAGCCGTCCGTCCGGCCGGGCCGAGAGGGCGTCGCTGGACAGGGTGGCCCGGCTGTCGCCCGCCGAGACCTCCCCGCGCACCGTGGTGAAGCGGCCGCCGGCGCGGGTCCAGGCCGAGAAGACCCCGGCGGCGTCGGCGCCCTGGAGCCGGTCGGCGTCCTCCACGACGGCCTCGATCTGGAGCGTCAGCCTGCCGTTCCGGGCCATGCCCTCGACCGGGCCGCCGGGGCGGCCCTCGGCGTCGATGAGGCGGAACAGGACATCGACGCTGTTCTCCACGCCGGGAGAGCCGGCGGGGGCGAGGTGGGGCCGCAGATAGGCCTCGATCCGCTCCGCCCGCGAGATCGGAAAGACCTCGGCGTCGCGGTGGGCGGTGAAGGTGGCGTCGGCCAGTTCGACGGCGATGTTGGGCCACGTCTGCGTCAGGCCGCTGACGCTGGCGCGGATGATCCGCCCGCCGACGGCGACGTCGCCCTTGCCCGCCCGGGTCAGGACCAGGCCGTCTCCGGCGACCAGCACCCATTTGTCCGGGTTCCACGCATTGGCCTCGGCCGCCAGATCGGGAGCGGCGAGGGCGTGGCCGGAAGGCGCGGTGATGCGGACATTCTCGGCCTCGACCTGGACGCGGAACGGCCAGCCGGTGGTCGAGCGCCCGGACCAGGCCACCTCCCACCCGGCGGCGCGCAGGGCCTCGATGCGGGCATCCAGCCGCTGGCCCACCTGGTCCGCCAGCACGAACCACCAGACCGACCAGGCGCCGAGGGCGATCAGGAACAGGCCGATGGGGGCGAACAGGCCGGAGCGTTTGTGGCGGGGGGGAGCAGCGTCGGTCATCGGCGCTCGTTACAGCAGGTGAGCGGCGAATGCAGCGCCTAGCGGCGGGTCATGGCGACGGTGCCGATCTGGCCGCCGATGGGCAGCAGGCGGACGCGGACGGCGGCGGTGCCGGCAAGGCCCGCTCCGCTGCGCTGGCCGAGGGTGAAGGTCATCCGGGCCGCGCCGGAGCGGGTGGGCAGGGTCGCCTCGAACCGGCCGCGCGTGAGTCGGCACGGGGCCGGATCGCCCCGCAGGGTGCACGTCAGGCGGTCGCGCGCGCCGGCCCGGACCGTCAGCGGCAGGACCATCGGACCGCCGTCGGGCGTCTCGAAATTGATGTCCAGCCCCTCTCGCTCGACCGGCGTGACCACCAGGGTCCAGTCGCCGACGACTTCGGCGGCCGTCAGCGAGGTCGGGGTCTGGGCGAGGGTGGGCCCGGCCGCGAGGCCGAGGGCCAGCAGCGCCATGCTCGGGGTGCGGATCGTCGCCATGTCGAAACTCCACGCTGCTCCTTGGGCCAGCATCGCGCGGGAGAGGCGGCGTGGCTCGTGAAATCGCGGACAGGTTTGGGGTTCTTCCAGACGACCAAGGGCGCCAGCGAACAGCCGGGGTCGCGACCGCTTGCAAACGGACGTTTCCAACGGCTGGTAAGGGTGGAGAGCGGACCTACTGGTTATCCGACGCCTCAACTGCATGAGGTAGAAACCGCACCTCAGCATGTGTCCAGCAGTCGCTCCACTGGGTCGCAACCATGGAGCCACACAGACAGGCCCGGTTTGGTCCGTCTAGGCCGTCAGACCCGCAGCAGCCGTTATCGATCCCGGCGCGAACCAATCCGCCACTGATGATGTCGTCGGGGTTCGTGGCGATCGCACCGGCATCCTCGACGCTCAACCGGATCAGCGATCCCTTCGAAACGGCTGGCATCCCGTCACCGCAGGCGCGGTCATAGTCAGCCTCAATACCCCATTGGCATTTTTCGGTCAGGCGGCGTGCGCAGGAACGACACAGGATTTGCACAGACATCTGCCAAGTCTGCCCGGCAGGTCCAATGTCGGCAACGGGTCGAGAGCGGACCTAGATCGCTTACCGGCGGTGGTTAGCAGAAGAACGCCGAAGGCTTTCGGCCCTGATCCAGCGGGATGCCAAACGCGAACCCCAGGTTAATCCTATCAACAGCAGCAAGCCTACCGAGAGCCTGACCCAAATGTCGGAGTCAGGATGCCCGCTCAAAAACGAGCCGATAGCAATCGCGCAGAGCAGCAGCGAGGTGACTAGCCAAAATCTCGATTTCATTGAAGGCAACGCCTTCGGCGCGTGATCTGCATGCCGACAAACTCTCATGACGGGCGCGATGTCCGCAACGGGTCGAAAGCGGTCTTGGTCTTTCGGTCTGAGCGAGGACACTCAGAGCCCCGCCTGGCACCGCGTCCGGATCAGCCGGGGGCTTGTCCCCTCCGGCTCAGGCGCGCAAGGGCAGGAGGATGAGCGCGACCGAGAGGCCCTATTCGGAGCTGGAGTATACCTCCGGCTACTATCACGAGTTGGGGCCGGCGCATCTGGCCTTCTGCGCCCTCGTCGCCGGGGTCGATCGGCCCGCGCCGGCCCGGCCGGTCTATCTCGAGCTCGGCATGGGGCAGGGCGTCTCGCTGGTGGCGCATGCGGCCGCGAATGACGGAGAGTTCTGGGGCGTCGACCTCAATCCCGCCCATGTCGCCAACGCCCGGGCCCTGGCCGAGGCGGTCTCTGTGCCCGCCACCCTGATCGAGGCGTCCTTCGCCGACTTCGCCGCCCGGGCCGATCTGCCGCTGTTCGACGTCATCACCCTGCACGGGGTCTGGAGCTGGGTCTCAGACGCCAGCCGGCGGTCGATCGTGGAGATCCTGCGCGATCGGCTGGCCCCGGGCGGGGTGGTCTATCTGAGCTACAACTGCCAGCCCGGTTGGGCGTCGCGGGGCCCGGTCCGGCACCTGATGACGCTGGGCCACGGGGCGAGCGAGCCGGGCGATCCCGAGGCCCGCATCGCGTCCGCCCTGGCCTTCGCCGAGGAGGTGGCGGCCGCCGAGGGACGCTTCTTCGCCGACAATCGACCGGCGGCCAGCCACTTGGCGTCACTGCGCAAGACCACGCCGCAGTATCTGGGGCACGAGTATCTGAACGCGGACTGGCACATCCCTTATTTTTCGGATGTGGCCGACGCGATGGCCGAGGCGGACCTGGCGTTCGAGGGGTCCGCCCGGCTGCTGGACCGGGTCAGCGCCATCCACCTGAAGCCCGCCGGGGTGGCCCTGATGGATCGCGAGAAGGATCCGGTCCGGCGTGAATCGATCCGCGACTTCCTGGTCAACCAGCAGTTCCGTCCCGACGTCTTCGCCCGCCCGGCACGGCGGCTTTCGGACACGGAGCGGGCCGCGCGGTTCGAGGCCCAGGCCTTCGTGCTGATCTGTGGCCTGGACGAGATCGATTTCGTCTTGAGAGGGGCCCAGGGCGAACTGGCCCTGCCCGAGGCGACCTACCGTCCGATCGTCCTGGCCCTGGCGGCCGACGGGTTCGTCGCGAAGAGCGGCGCGGAGGTGATGGCCGCGCCGGGCGTCTCGTCGCTACGGCGCGGCGATGTGATCGCGGCCCTGATCACTCTGGTCGGCATGGGCGTCGTGCGCCCGGCACAGGCCGTTTCGGCCGAGGCGTCGCAGCGGTGCGACGCCTACAATCGGCTGGTCCTGGAGCGTGCCCTGACCGGACCGCATCTGATGCATCTCGCCTCGCCCGTCACGGGCGGGGGCGTCCTGACCCCCCGGTCGGCCCAGCTGTTCCTGCGCGCCTGGAGGGGCGGCGATCGCTCGACCGAGGCGATCGCGCGATCGGTCTGGGCGGTCTTCCAGACGACCGGGGAGCGGGCCGCCCAGAAGGGCGAGACCCTGACCTCGGAAGACGACAATCTCCGCGCGCTCGGCCACATGGCCCAGCGGTTTCTCGATCAGACCGTGCCGCTGTATCGCGCCCTGGCGATCCTCTGAACCCGCGCGATCGGGGTCAGCCCCGCTTCAGGTCCGGCGGCGTCGCTTCTTCGGTGAGGATGCGGATGGCCTCGTCCAGGCTGACGACCGTCTGCTCCTGCGAGCCCAGCCGCCGGATCGCCACCTCGCCCTTCTCGGCCTCGGAGCGGCCGACGACGGCGATGACGGGGACCTTGCCGACCGAGTGTTCGCGCACCTTGTAGCCGACCTTCTCGTTCCTCAGGTCGGTCTCGACGCGCAGGCCGGCCGCCTTGAACCGGGCGGCGACCTGATGGGCATAGTCGTCGGCGTCGGAGGTGATGGTCGCCACCACGGCCTGGACCGGGGCCAGCCACAGGGGGAAGGCCCCGGCGTAGTTCTCGATCATGATGCCGATGAACCGCTCGAAACTGCCCAGGATGGCCCGGTGCAGCATGACCGGCCGGTGCTTGCCGCCGTCCTCGCCGACGTATTCCGCGCCCAGACGTTCGGGCAGGACATAGTCCAGCTGGATGGTGCCGCAGGTCCATTCGCGGCCGATGGCGTCCTTGACCACGAAATCCAGCTTGGGCGCATAGAAGGCGCCGTCGCCCTCCGTCACCACCGGCTCGGTCCCGGCGGCGCGCGCCGCCTCAGCCATCAGGGCCTCGGCCTTGTCCCAGAATTCGTCCGTGCCGGCGCGCACCTCGGGCCGGGTGCCCAGGCTGATGTAGGCCGTCTCCATGCCGAGGTCGGCGTGGACGGACCGGGCCAGGGCGATGAAGTTCGACGTCTCCTCCACGATCTGGTCCTCGCGGCAGAAGATGTGGGCGTCGTCCTGGGTGAAGCCGCGCACCCGCATCAGGCCGTGCAGCGACCCGGACGGCTCATAGCGGTGACAGGCCCCGAACTCGGCCATCCGCAGCGGCAGTTCGCGATAGGACCGCTGGCCGATACCGAAGATCTGGACGTGGCCGGGGCAGTTCATCGGCTTGAGGCTGAGGGTCTCGCCCTCCACCGTCTCGCAGACGAACATATTGGGCCGGTACTTCTCCCAGTGGCCCGAGGCCTCCCAGAACTTCCTGTCCAGCACCTGGGGCGTCTTGACCTCGACATAGCCGGCGGCGTCCAGGCGGCGGCGCATATAGGCCTCGATGACCTGCCACAGCACCCAGCCCTTGGGATGCCAGAAGACCATGCCCCGGCCCTCTTCCTGCATGTGGAAGAGCTCCATCTGGCGGCCGATGCGGCGGTGGTCGCGCTTCTCGGCCTCCTCGATGCGTTTCAGATAGGCGTCGAGGTCCTCCTTCGTCGCCCAGGCGGTGCCGTAGATGCGCTGCAGCTGCTCGCGATTGCTGTCGCCCCGCCAGTAGGCCCCGGCCAGCTTGGTCAGCTTGAAGGCCTTGCCGACGTGACGCGTGGAGGGGAAGTGCGGCCCCCGGCACAGGTCGATCCAGTCGCCCTGACGATACAGGGTGATGGTCTCGCTCTCGGGCAGGTCGCGGATCAGCTCGGCCTTGAAGCTCTCGCCCCGCGCCTCGAAGAACAGGATGGCCTCGTCGCGGTCCCAGACCTCGCGCTCGAACTTGGCGTCCCGGTCCACGATCCTGGCCATCTCCTTTTCGATGGCGGCGAAGTCGTCGGTCGAGAAGGGCGTGTCCCGATAGAAGTCGTAGTAGAAGCCGTCCTCGATGGCCGGACCGATCGTGACCTGGGTGCCGGGGAACAGTTTCTGGACCGCCTCGGCCAGGACGTGGGCGGTGTCGTGGCGGATCGTATAGAGCGCCGCCGGATCGTCGCGCATGATCAGTCGGAATGCCCCGCCGACCTCCAGCACCCGGTCCATGTCTCGTTGCTCGCCGTTCAGCTCGGCCAGCACCGCCTTCTTGGCCAGCGACGGCGAGATGGCGTGGGCCACGTCGCGCGCGGTCGAACCGGCCGGATAGTCTCGCGTGGCGCCGTCGGGGAAGGTCAGCTGGATCATGGGGTCTCGGTCTCTTTTGGCGGAACCGGGTCGTATCCCGAACCGCCGAAGGGGTGGCATCTACACAGTCGCCGCACGGTCAGCCAGCCGCCCTTGCGAAGGCCGTGCTGGATCAGGGCGTCGCGGCCATAGTCCGAACAGGTCGGCAGGAACCGGCACGACTGGCCGAAGATCGGGCTCAGCGTCAGCTTGTAGCCCCGATGGGCCGCGCGGACGCCGCGTTCGTAGAGGGTGCCGGTGGGGGGCATGGGCGGGCTTATCTCCCGCGCGGGCGGGGTCTGCAACCGGGCGCTCAGGCCGCCCCGGCAAGGCGCGTTCGGGCCGCGTGCGCCGCTTCGGTGGCTTCCAGGGTCGCCTCGATGGCGACCATGGTCGAGGCGTGCCGAGCCGGATAGTCCGCGACCTGCTTGAGAATCCGCAGGCCCTCAAACCGCCCGCTCGGGCCTTCGCCGCCGGCCTTCAGCATCGCCAGCATGGCGTCGCGCGCCTCGGTCAGATCGTCCGCCGTCGCGCCCAGCACGCTTTCGCCGACCACGCCGGCCGCGGCCTGACCGAGCGCGCAGGCCTTCACATCCTGGGCGAAGTCGGCGATGCGGCCTGCATCGTCCAGAACGACATCGACCGTCGCCCGCGACCCGCACAGTTTCGCCACCCACTCGCCGGTGCCCTCGGGCGCGGCCAGCCGCCCGGCGTGCGGCAGGTTCGCCGCCAGCGTCAGGATGCGCGTGCTGTAAAGATCGTCGATCATGGCCGGTAGATAGGCCGACCGGGGTCCCGCCGAAAGCCTCAGGGCGTCTGCAGCGAGCCCCAGGTCCGGGCGGAGGCCTGATCGGTCGGCGAGACGGCCGCCGTGGCGATCGCCTGTCCCTGGGCCTGGGCCCGCAGCCACTGCAGGTTCCGCTCGGCGGCCTCGGGCGGCAGGTCGCGGCGGATGATCTGTTCGGCCTCGGCCATCTTGCCCTGCAGGCCCAGCGTCATGGCCAGGTTCAGCCGCATCTGCAGCGTGGCGGTCGGCTGGGCCACCGCCCGGCGCAGCATGGCCTCCGCCCCCGCGGCGTCGCCCGAGGTGGCCAGGGCCATGCCGGCGTTGGTCAGGATGTTCGGATTGTCCGGCGAGAGGGCCAGCGCCCGCTGCCAGGCACCTTGCGCGTCATCGGCCCGGCGCACCTGCTGATAGGCCACGCCGAGCAAGGACAGGGGCCGCCAGTCGTTCGGGGCCAGGTCGCGCGCCTGTTCCAGCGGCGCGATGCCATAGAAGGCCTGACCGCGCGCGATCTCGGCGCGGCCGATTTCCAGCATGGCTTCGACATTACCGGGCTGGGTGGTCAGCACCTGACGCGCCGTCTGGGCCGCCTGTTCGTGCTGTCCCAACTGGCGCAGGGCCTCGGCCAGCTCGACCCCGGCGACCGGGTCCAGCGGATTGACCTCCATCTCGCGCGACCAAAAGACCGAGCGGGCGAGCGGATCCAGCCGGTTGTAGGCGGCGCGTTCCTCCGCCGAGGCCGGGATTCGGACGGCCGGCGCGGCGGGCTCCGCCGGCGCGGTCTGGGCCAGGGCGGGCGCGGCGAGGGCCCCGAGCGCGGCGGCGAGAAGCATTGAGGTTCTGACGCGGTTCAGCGACATGGGGCGGACCGATCCGGGTATCTGTGCCGGAAAGAATCGGCGCTTCGCGTCAAGCATTGGTTAATCCGACAAAGGCCCGCCATGTCCGTCCTCTCGCCCGACCCGATCGTCCCTGCCGACGCCCCGGAGGCTGCGACGGCCATCCCGGTTCGCTTCGTCGGACCCGACGCGGCGGGCGAGGGGCCGGCCGCCGCCTGGGCCGAGCGGATGGGCTTCAAGGGCAAGCCGGGGCAGGTCCTGATCGTGCCGGGCGCGGACGGCGCGATCGACCACGTCCTGATGGGAGCCGGCAAGACGTTCGATCCGATGACCACCCGGGCCCTGTCCGGCAAACTGCCGACGGGCCTGTATCGGCTCGAGGCCGAGCCCGAGGTGGCCCGGTCGGCCGTCCTGGCCTTCCTGCTGGGGCGTTACGCGTTCGACCGCTACAAGCCCCGCACCGACGTCGCCGAGGTGCGTCTGGTCGCCCCCGGGGGCTTCGACGTGGAGGAGGCCGACCGGATCGCCGCCGCCTGCGCCCTGTGCCGCGAGATGGTCGACACGCCCGCCGCCGACATGGGTCCGCTGCAGATGGAGACCGTTGCCCGCGAGATCGCCGGGGCCCACGGCGCGACGATCTCGGTCATCGTCGGCGACGACCTGATCGAACAGAACTATCCGGCTATCCACGCCGTCGGCCGCGCCGCGGCGCCCCACCGCGCGCCCCGTATCCTCGAGATCGGCTGGAACCTGGACCGCGCCGACCGGCCCCTGATCGCCCTGGTCGGAAAGGGGGTCGCCTTCGACAGCGGAGGCCTCGACATCAAGTCCGCCGCCGGCATGCGCAACATGAAGAAGGACATGGGCGGGGCCGCCCATGCGCTGGCGCTCGGCCGCCTGGTCATGCAGGCGGGGCTGGACGTGCGCCTGGTCGTCCTGGTCGCGGCGGTCGAGAACGCCATCTCCGCCGACGCCTTCCGGCCGGGCGACATCCTGTCGAGCCGCAAGGGTCTGACCATCGAGATCGGCAATACCGATGCCGAGGGCCGCCTGATCCTGGCCGACGCCCTCGCCCGGGCCGCCGAGCATGCGCCGGACCTGACGCTGGATTTCGCCACCCTGACCGGCGCGGCGCGCGTCGCCCTGGGGCCCGAACTGCCGCCGCTCTACACCGACGATGAGGCCCTGGCCGCCGACCTGCTGAAGGCCTCGGCCGAGGTCAGCGATCCCCTGTGGCGCATGCCGTTGTGGCCCGGCTACCGCGCCGCGATCGACTCGGACCTGGCCGATGTCAGGAACGACAGCGCCGGCTGGGCGCAAGGGGGCTCGATCACCGCCGCCCTGTTCCTGCAGAAATTCGCCCCGACGACGGGCGCCTGGGCCCATCTGGACGTCTTCGCCTGGAACAGCCGCGGCCGCCCGGGCTGGCCCGAGGGCGGCGAGGCCCAGGGGCTGCGCGCCGCCTACGCCATGCTGAAGGCCCGGTACGCGGGCTGAGCCCACCCTCCGCCTTCGGGTCCTGGCTCCGCCCCGGACGATTGACCCGGCGGGGCCGCCGAGACCGGGCGGCGCGCGGTGTCCGCACGACGACGAGGGCGCGCCGGATCCAATCCGTCGCCATAGCGCGAGCGATGCGCACCCCGTTCGACGCCAGGATGGCCGATGTAATCAGCAGGCCGTCGATGATCAGGCCGATGTCGAACATGACCGCCCAGACCAGGATCTCGGGGGCCATCATGGCGTAGAGGAGTCCACCGTCGAACCCGAAGGCCAGGGTCATGACCAGCCCGGCGATCAGCAGGCCGCAGACGAACAGGATCTGCCAGATCGTCGCGCGGTTCAGCCGCCGCGCGGGCTTCTCGACCAGCCAGCGTCGCAGTCCCCGCCCGACCGGCGTTTCCGGAAACAGCAGAAGCACCGCCACCACGGCCAGCGCCAGACCCGTCACGAACACCATCGATCTCTCCCAACCTCGGGAAGACGTGGACGGCCCACGGAAAAAATCAACCGGGGACGGCCGACATTAACGGGACTTTCGCCTTCGCGGGTCAGGGTGCCTGTCCAATCGTCAGGGCCTTCGCTTGACCGACCTGTCCGTTTCCACCCGGCCGATGCTGGCCCGTCCCGACCTCGCCGCCCTGGCGCTGGAGGGAATGGTGCGTGCCGAGGCCTATCGTCCGACCCGGGCGATGCGGCTGCGCGTGCCGGTCGCCGACATCCACGCCCAGGCCGACCCCGCCTCCGAGCGCCTCGATCAGCTGCTGTTCGGCGAGGCCTTCGATGTGCTGGAGGACCGCGACGGCCGCGCCTGGGGCCAGGCCCGTCGCGACGGGGTCGTCGGCTGGGTCGACCTGTCCGACCTCACACCCGGCACCCTGCGGCCGACCCACAGCGTCTCGGCCATCGACGCCGACCTGCCGCTCAATGCCCTGGTCACCGACCCGTCCGAGCCGGACCTGCGCCTGCGCCCGATCGGGGATTTCGAGCGCGATCCCGTCACCATCGCCGAACGGCTGGTCGGCACGCCGCACGCTCTGGGCGCCCGCTCCTCGATCGCCACAGACTGCTCGGGCCTGATCCAGCAGGCGCTTCTGGCCTGCGGTCTGTCCGGGGCCCGCCGCGCGCACGAACAGGCCGAGATCGGTCACGCCATCGATCGCCGGGATGCTCGCAGGGGTGATCTGGTGATCTGGCTGAGCCTCGCCGAGCGTCAGAGCTGGACCGGCCATTCCGCCATCGTTCTGGATGAGGCCCGCGTCATCCACGCCACCGGATTCCACGGCGCCGTGGTGATCGAAGCTCTGACCGAGGCCGACGCGCGCTGCCTGTCGGACGGGTTCGATCCCGCCGTCTTCAGGCGGGTTCGCTAGTCAGCCGCCCGTCGGGGCGCTGTCGGCCGCCGGAGGGGCCACATCGCCCGTCGTCGCGGCCGGGGCGTTCGGATCGACGCCCGCCGCCGCCGCGCCCTCGACACCCGCCGCCGCAGGATCGGCCGGAGCCGCCGCGCCGGGCTGACGCGCCGGATCGGGCGCGGGGATCGGATAACCGCCCGAGCCCTGGCTACGCAGATAGGCGATCAGGTTCACCCGGGCCGTGGTGTCGCGCAGGCCCGCGAACGACATCTTGGTGCCGTCGACATAGCGGGCCGGGGCGGTGATGAACTGGTCCAGCGCATCCAGCGACCAGGTCGGATCGACTGAGGTGTGGGCCGACATGGCATCGGAATAGGCGAAGCCCGCGTGGCTGGCGACCGCGCGCCCGACGACGCCGTTCAGGTTCGGCCCGATGCCGTTGGCCCCGCCTGCGTTGATGGTGTGGCACGACGCGCAGCGCGCATAGGCGGCCTCACCAGCGGCCAGATCGGCGACGGGCAACAGCGTGCCCCAGTCGGGCGGCAGGACCTCTTCGGCCGCGCCGGCCTCGGCCTCTTCGGGCACATTGATCAGATAGCCCATCTTCTCGGGCTCTTCCGTCGAATAGACGGCTCCGGAAACCTGCTGCAGCACCAGGACGGCGAAGGCCGTTCCCAGACCCGCGCCCATGATCTTGTTCCACTTCAGATCGCCGCTCATCGCGTCGTCGCATCCCGTCTTTAGGGCCCGGGTCGCGGGGAGGCGAAGCGGGCGAATGTCTTGCGGGGCGGTCTCTGACACGCTAGCGCCGCCTTCGCAACCGGCCCCGGCACCCAGATCCTCGCCCTTGAAGTCGCACAGCGGGAACGCACGAATGACGCCCCTGATCCTGATCCCGACGCGCATGGCCGCCACCCGGCTGCCCGGCAAACCCCTGGCCGACATCGGCGGCAAGCCCATGATCGTGCGCGCCTGGGAGCAGGCGATGGCGAGCGGCCTGCCGGTCGCCGTCGCGGCGGGCGACGCGGAGATCGTCGGCGTCATCGAGGCGGCCGGTGGTCGCGCCGTCCTGACCGATCCCGCCCTGCCGAGCGGCTCGGACCGCGCCCTGGCGGCTTTGGAAACATTGGACCCGGACGGCGAATACGATGCCGTCATCAACCTTCAGGGCGACATGCCGTTCGCCGATCCGGGCCTGGCCATGGCCTGCGCGGCCCTGCTGCACGGCGAGCCTTCCTGCGATATCGCCACCCTGGTCGCGCCGGAGATCGACCCGTCGGACCGCACGAACGTCGACGTGGTCAAGGCTGTCCTGGCCCTGAGCGACGGCGAGCGTCACGCCCGCGCCCTCTATTTCACCCGCTCGACCCTGTACGGCGACGGCCCCGTGTGGCGTCACATCGGCATCTACGGCTATCGGCGCGAGGCCCTGAAGCGTTTCTGCGCCGCCCCGCCGTCGCCGCTGGAACAGCGCGAGAAGCTGGAGCAACTGAGGGCGCTGGAACTGGGTCTATCCATCTGGGCCGCCACCGTCGACGAGGCCCCGATCTCCGTCGACAACCCAGCGGACCTCGAGGCGGCGCGGCGGCTCGTCTAGGGCCTCGGGAGCTTCCCTCCGTCCTTGTCATCCCGGCCGAACCCCGGCCTTGAGCCGGGGGAGAGCCGGGACGCCCGGTACGCACAACGCCCACTCCCGGTCGGCCCGAAGGGACGAACCGGGAGACGGTTGAATACGTTCCTAGTCTTCGCCGTCGCCCCGGCTCATCGGCCGGGCCGTCCCGATGAATGGCCGGCCGTCCCGGCTCTCAGCTGCGCTTCGGCCGGGATGACAACGATCCCTCACTAATCCCTAATCCCTAATCCCTAATCCCCACCTTCCACCCACGCCTCCAGCAGCGTCCGCGCGATCGCGAACTTCGGCGGCGCCTTCACTTCATGCGCGCCCGCCAGCACCGACCGCGCTTCGGCCCGGGTGAACCAGCGCACCTCTTCCAGCTCGGTCTGGTCCGGCGTCGCCTGGTCGTCCGAGACGTCGGCGATCAGGCCGATCATCAGCTGGGACGGGAACGGCCATGGCTGGCTGGAGTGATAACGCACGGCCGTCACCGTCAGCCCGGCCTCCTCGGCGATCTCGCGGGCGCAGCCTTCCTCGATGGTCTCGCCGGGCTCGATGAACCCCGCCAGCGCAGACATCCGCCCCGCCGGCCAGCTGGCCTGACGCCCCAGCAGACAGCGCTCGCCGAACACGGGCAGCATGATCGACACCGGATCGACGCGCGGGAAATGCTCTGCCTGACAGTTGGGGCAGGACCGCTTCCACCCGCCGCAGATGCTGTCCGTCGCATGCCCGCAGTTGGCGCAGAACCCGTGACGCCGCCGCCAGTCGAACAGGCTCTTGGCCCCGCCCGCCATCGCCGCGTCCGGGCCCGACAGCACCGCCGCCGCTTCGCGCAGCTCGGTGAAGACGCCCAGGCCGGCGACCGGTCCCGCCGCCGGATCGGCCGCGCCGCCCAGTTCGACGGCGAAGCAGGGCGCATCGTTCCACAGTCCCAGGAACAGCTCGCGGTCCGGATCGGCCACCAGATCGCGCGCGTGACGGAGCGCCAGCCAGGCCAGGCGCGGTCCATCGGCATGGGGCTCCAGCAGGGGCCGCCCGTCCCACATCACCAGGGCCAGGGCCTCCGGGTTCGCGGCTTGCGTTGCCAGCCAGTCGGGGTCGTTTCGCCGGTCGCCGGCGCGGTCGAGCGGATTGCCGGCGAAGGTGTTCAGGACGGGGAGGGCCATGGCCGCTTCCTAGCGAGGTTCGCGCCCGCCGGGGAGGGGGCCTTGATCTCGCCGCGCGGGGAAGCGATATGGGAGGCGGAGATCGCGGGCGAAGGCTTCGCCAACCTGGTCAGGGCCGGAAGGCAGCAGCCACAACGAATTCCCCTTCGGGTCGCGGTCTCCACCTCCTTGCATTGTTAGTGGCGCTACCGCTCGACGCGCGGCGTCTCGCTGCTTGAGCGCGGGGTGGTGCGCTAACGCTCGGCTCGCGGCTTGAGCGCGACTAATCCTCACCCGTAGGGGGAGGGGGACCGCGAAGCGGTGGAGGGGGCGAGCCGCAGATGTCGCCGTGTGGAGCAGGCCCCCTCCGTCTCCTCCGCTGCGCTACGGAGCCACCTCCCCCAACGGGGGAGGATTGCGCGGCGGAACCTTCACCGCGCGAGACCGCTCCTCGTCCGACCCCAAACGGAGCGGTGACATGAGCATTCTCGGCAAGATCCTCGGCGGCATCTTCAATCGCAAGAAGGACGCGCCCGCCGCGCCCGCGCCGACCCCGACGGCCACCCCGGTCCAGGCCCCCGTCACCGCCGCCGTCGCCACCGCGCCCCAGCCGCCTCAGCCCGTCGACATCGCCGGCATCCTCGACTTCATGAACGAGCAGCGCGACCAGAAGCTGAACTGGCGCACCTCCATCGTCGACCTGATGAAGCTGATCGGCCTGGAAAGCAGCCTCGCCGAGCGCAAGGAACTGGCCGACGAGCTCGGCTACACCGGCGACAAATCCGACAGCGCCGCGATGAACATCTGGCTGCACAGGCAGGTCATCCAGAAGATCATCGACAACGGCGGCCAACTGCCCCGCGACATGACGCCTTGATCTAGGGCGCTACCGCTCGCGACGCGGTCGCTCGCTGCTTGAGCGCGTTCGGAGTCGCATCGACCGGGGCGTTCGCTGTAGGTTCGCGTCATGACCGACGTCGACCTTGATTCCGGCGATCCGCCCTGGGCGGAGGACGACGACGCGCCCGAGCGCGACGAGAACACCGACGACATGTTCGGCGCTCCCGCTCCGACCCCCGTGGCCGAGGCCACGAACGCCGCGCCCGCCCCCGCCGGCGCGACGTCCGAGGCGCATCAGAACGACGGCGAGGCCTATACCGTCCTCGCCCGCAAATACCGGCCGCGCACCTTCGAGGACCTGATCGGTCAGGAGGCGATGGTGAGGACGCTCACCAACGCCTTCGCCACCGGCCGCATCGCCCACGCCTTCATGCTGACCGGGGTGCGGGGGGTCGGAAAGACCACGACCGCCCGCCTGCTCGCCCGCGCCCTGAACAACGAGACCGAGACGATCGACCGCCCCTCGCTGGAGCTGACGGCGCATGGCCGCCACGACGCGGCGATCATGGCGGGCCAGCACATGGACGTCATGGAGATGGACGCGGCCAGCCACACTGGCGTCAACGACATCAGGGACATCCTGGAAAGCGTCCGCTACGCGCCGGTCGAGGCCCGCTACAAGGTCTATGTGCTGGACGAAGTCCACATGCTGTCCAACCAGGCCTTCAACGCCCTGCTGAAGACCCTGGAAGAGCCCCCGCCCCACGCCAAATTCATCTTCGCCACCACCGAGATCCGCAAGGTCCCGGTGACCATCCTGTCCCGCTGCCAGCGTTTCGACCTGCGCCGGGTCGAGCCCGAGATCCTGGTCGAACACCTGGCCCGCATCGCCGACAAGGAGGGGATGAAGGTCGAGGCCGACGCGCTGGCGCTGATCGCTCGGGCGGCAGAGGGCTCCGTCCGCGACGGCCTGTCCCTGCTGGACCAGGCCCTGGTCCAGGGCGAGCGCGGCCAGCCCGTGGCCACCGACATCGTCCGCGACATGCTGGGCCTCGCCGACCGCAGCCAGACCATCCAGCTGTTCGAACAGATCATGGCCGGCCGCACGCCCGAGGCGCTGGAGACCTTCCGCACCCTCTACGGCTTCGGCGCCGACCCGGTGCAGGTGACCAACGACCTCCTGGAACACTGCCACGCCGCCTCGGTCGCCAAGATGCTGGGCCCCAACGCCACCCGCCTGCCGAACGACCAGGCCCAGCGTCTGGCGGCCATGGGCTCGGCGGTCTCGGCCGGCACCCTGTCCCGCGCCTGGTCCATGCTGCTGAAGGCGCTGGACGAGGTCCGCCGCGCGCCCAGCCCCGCCGACGCGGTCGAGATGGCCATCGTCCGCCTCGCCTACGCCGCCGACCTTCCCGGACCGGAAGAGGCGCTGAAGAAGCTCCAGTCCGGAGACTTGTCCGGCGGCGCGGGCGGCGGCCCGTCGCGCGGTGGCGGCGGGGGAGGGGGCGGTGCCTCGGCCCAGCTCGCCGCCCGCCCGGCCGCCCAGCCCAGCCTGCCCGATCCCCAGAGCTTCGAGGCCGTGGTCGCCCTGATCGGAGAGCGGCGCGAGATCGCGCTGCAGATGGACGTTCAGCGCTATGTCCGCCCCGTCGCCTTCAAGCCCGGCCAGCTGACGTTCGAGCCCGCCCCCGGCGCGCCCGCCAACCTCGCCACCCGCCTCGCGGGTCGTCTGAAGGAATGGACCGGCCGGCAGTGGTTCGTCGTCGCCAACGGCCAGGGCGGCGGCGAGACCCTGATCGAACAGGAACGCAAGGCCGCCGCCACGCTGCGTGCCGAGGTCGAGGCCGACCCCTTCGTCCGCGCGGTCATGGATGCCTTTCCCGGCACGGTCCTGGGCGAGATCAAGACGCTCGCCCCCGTGGTCGAGATGCCGGTCATCCCCGATGAGGTGGGCGAAGAGGACTGAGGCCGGGGACCGCGCCTTCGCCCCTCCCGCCACGCGTCGTTGACCGCGCCACGTCGCCCGATCCTTCGCCAGCGTAACATCTTCGTCGTACGGCCGAATAGCGGGTCGTGTGAACACGCTGGAAGCACGGCTGAAGCCGCTCATGATCGGGGGGCTAGACGGGGACACGCGCGCCTGGCGCGAGTTCCTCGGCCTTCTGCGCCCTGCGTTCCACGCCTATTTCAGCCGCCGCCAGTACCGCGGCGACGCCGACGTGGAGGATCTGGTGCAGGAAGCCCTGATGGCCGTCCATGCCAAGCGAGAGACCTGGCGCCGGGCGGATCCGGTGACATCCTGGTGCTATGCGATCGCCCGCTACAAGCTGATCGACCACTTGAGAAAGTCCGGTCGGGCAAGGCTGGTGCCGATGATCGATGATCTGCCGCTGGAGGGCGACGGCGTCGAGGATGGCGCCGTTCGTCATGACCTGGATCGTCTGCTTTCCACCGTTCCGGCGCGACAGCGTGCTCTCGTCGAAGACGTCAAACTGTCGGGCTACAGCCTGGCCGAAGCCGGAGACCGCGCCGGTCTGTCGGAAGGGGCGGCGCGCGTCAGCCTGCATCGAACAATGAAGACCTTGATGAACCGAGTGACAGATCGTGAAACCTGAGGCCCTGATTACCGAAGACCTGATCGACCGGCTGGCCGCCGAGGCGCGGCCGATCCCCGAGCATGCGCCCGCCCTCCGCGCGGTGGCCTTCGCCGGACTGGCGCTCGCCGCCTCGTCCACCGTTGTCTGGCTGACGCTTGGGCCGCGCCCGGATCTCGCAGAGGTGCTGGCCGAACCGGCCTTCCTGCTGCGCCAGGCCTATGCTCTCGGCATCGCAGGCGCGGCCGGCTGGCTGATGCTGCGACTGGGCCAGCCCGCGGCGCCGGTCCGGGCGCCTGTGATCGGCCTTGGCGTGGTCGCCTTGCTCGTTCTCGGCATCGTGTCGTGGGAACAGGCGGGCCTGCAGGGTTCGACGCGCGTCGACAGCCTTCTGGGACAATCCTGGACCCAGTGTTCGCTCCGGGTCGGGGCGATCAGCGCGGTGACGACGCCGTTCATTTTCTTCGCGGCTCGTCGGCTGGCCCCGGCGCGGCCGGCCCTGGCGGGGCTGGCGGCCGGGATCGTCGCGGGCGCGTTGGCCACCTCGGCCTATGGCCTCTACTGCGCGGAGCTCACCGCCACCTTTGTCGCCACCTGGTACAGCCTGGGAATCCTGGCCTCCGGTTTGATCGGTGCGGTGCTGGGTCGCTGGCTCCTGCGCTGGTAGGCGCGAGCGGCTGATCCCCATGCCACGACGCCGGCCCGCATGAGCCGGCGTCGTCCTGAAGCGGCGATCAGCTGATGCGGAGCGACCGGTCCAGGCTGATCGCGCCAGCCCCGTTACGGATCAGGTAGATCAGCAGGGCCGCCCAGACGAGATGGGTCGCCCAGGCCCCCGGATAGACCAGGACCTGGATCACGGCCGTCATCACCAGGAGAGCCAGGGCCGAGAACCGCGTGAACAGGCCAAGCACCAGCAGCACGGGAAAAACGTGCTCGGCATAGGTGGCCAGATGAGCGGCCAGATCACTGGGAATCAGCGGCAGGCGGTATTCCTCCGCGAACAGGAACAGGGCGGTATCGGACACCTCCAGCACGCCCTCGACCTTGGTGCGGCCTGACAGAAAGAAAATGGCTGCGATGCCGGTCCGGGCCGCCAACCCGACCAGCCAGTCCGGCGCCAAGCGGCCGAGCGCGCGCCCTGCCGTGTCGATCGGGGCCAGCAGGCCGGTCGCGGGGCCCCGATCGACGGGTTCGGTGCGCATGGATGCTTCAGTCATCGTTCTGGATCTCCGGACAAAGAATGGACAGGGCCGAGGTGGCCAGCAGACCCGCGAACATCGTCGACAGGTTCAGGCGAGGGTCGGCGGCGAAGGCATCGCGCGCAGCGCGGCCCAGGGGATGGCCGGCCCGACAGGCGGCGAGGAACGCCCACTGCGGTCGGCTCAGACGGTGCCAGACGACCGAGGGGCCGACTCTGACAATCAGCAAGCCCTCCCCCTGAGCGTCCCAGACGCAAGGGCCGTCGCCGTCGGCGCGCGGCTGGTTGGCGATCCAGATCGAGGGAACGGTCCAGTCGAACCAGAACAGGGCGGTGGAGGGGTGCAGGCGCACCGTCGAAGCAAACAGCCGCGCAGGCGGTATGGCGGCCGCGAGACCGCTGGACAGGATCGGGGCATCGGCGGCCGTGTGCGCCGCCATCCAGGCCTGATCGATCCGTCCGACCGCGCCCAGATAGGGAAGGTCGCGTGCAGGCGGGAAGGTGTCGAGCCAGTCCGGAAAATCCGCGGCGAAGGTGTCGAGCACTGGACTTTGGGGCGGCGAGGCTGCCGAGAACTCGGCACCCGCTGCGCGGAACCAGTCGCGACCCACCAGCCTCAGGACGGTGGGGTAGAGCGCCTCCAGGGCATCGAGCCGGGCCTTGGCCACGGTGTTGCGATAGACGTCGATCACCGCCAGGTCGCGCCCGCCTGGCGCGAGCCAGGGCTCCAGCGAGCCGGTGTCGCCCGACAGCATGGCATCGAACGCGGCTTCGAAGCCGTCGCTGGATCGATCAGGCATGGTGCCCTTCGTTGTGTCTGTCGTAGAGGACCAGGGCCTGATCCCGTTCAGCCATCAGGACGTCGAAGGACGGCAGGTCGCCATCGCGTTCGATCAGGGTCGGACGTGGACCCACACGCGACAGGGCATGGCCGTAGAGCGCCCAGACCGGCTCGGCCACAGGCGTATCGTGGGTGTCGATCAGCAGGGCCTCGCCCAGGCGGTCATCTGCCGCATGGCCGGCCAGATGGATTTCTCCCACCGCGGCCGCAGGAAGCGCATCGATGTAGGCGCGGGGGTCTCCCCCCAGGTTGTGGGTCGTGACGTGGACGTTGTTGACGTCCAGCAGAAGGCCGCAGCCCGCCCGGGAGACGAGCTCGGTCAGGAACTCGGTCTCGGCCATCTCATGGCCGCGCAGAGCGAGGTACAGCGAAGGATTCTCGATCAGGATCGGGCGGCCCAGCGCGGTCTGGACCTCGTCGATGTTGTCGGCGATGCAGGCTAGCCGATCGCGAGTTCGCGGGAAGGGCAGAAGGTCGGGGTGATAGACGTCGCCATGCCGTGACCAGGCCAGATGCTCGGAAACCAGCGCAGGCTCCAGACCGTCGACGAGGTCGCAGAGGCGATCCAGGTGATCCCGATCCGGCCGCGTCTCGCTGGCGAGTGACAACCCCACGCCGTGAATCGACAAGGGCCTCTCGCGCCGGATGGCCTCGAGCCACGCCAGGCGCGCGCCGCCCTCCGTCATATAGTTCTCGGCGTGGATCTCGAACCACAGTCCGGCCGCCGAACACGCCAGGGCTTCGGCATAGTGCGGGGCTTTGAGCCCCAGCCCGACCGTCAAACTGCCTCCTGGGGGGATGGAGGCAGGCGTGGGTCGGGCCTCGGCGACCGGATGGGGGGTCATTCCGCGGGAAGAATCAGCGGGTGACGGGCGAGAGCGAGCCGTTCCCGCGCGGGGTCTGGATCGAGGTGCAGGTTCCGGCGGGAACCAGCTTCCAGGCATTGCCCTGATAGTCGCGCGTGGAGGTACCGGCGCAAGTCGTGCCCGGACCGGCGGCACAATCGTTCTTGGTCGCGAGGGCGACGCCGTAGCATTTCTCCATCGCGGGCTCGGCCGAGCGGTTGTTGCTCTGGGCCTGGGCCAGGCCGGCGCCGGCGACGAGGGCGAGGGCGGTTGCGCCGCCGATGGTCATGTAGGTTTTGTTCATGGGAAGAGCTCCGTTGGCGTTTCCGTCCGAAGCATCGGACCGGCCCTCATTCGGAGCGATCCGTCTTTTGTTACGAGGGGTTTTCATCCGATGTCGAAAAGCCGGGCGGCCCCGCCTTGCACCCCCCGTCCCCCGGGGCCTATCTACCCCCCATGAAAGATCTCAACGCCCTGATGCAGCAGGCCCAGGCGATGCAGCAGAAGCTGCAGGACGCCCAGGCGAAAATGGCCGAGACCACCGCCGAGGGCACCTCGGGCGGCGGCATGGTCAGCGTGGCCCTCAGGGGCCCCGGCGAGATCACCTCGGTCCGCATCGACGACAGCCTGATGGTGCCGGGCGAGGGCGAGATCCTCGCCGATCTGATCGTCGCCGCCCACGCCGACGCCAAGCGAACACTGGACGCCATCAACGCCGAGCTGATGCGCGAGGCCGCCGGCCCCATGGCGGGGCTCAACATCCCCGGCATGCCCAAGCTGTTCTAAGGCCACCCGCCCGCCGTGGCCGCCTCCGCCGGACCCGAGATCGAGCGGCTGATCGCCCTCCTGGCCAAGCTGCCGGGGCTGGGCCCGCGCTCGGCGCGGCGGGCGGCGCTGGCTCTGCTGAAAAAGCGCGAACAGCTGCTGGTTCCGCTGGCCGCCGCCCTAGCCGAGACGGCGGAGAAGGTCGTCTCCTGCTCGGTCTGCGGCACGCCCGACACCCGCGATCCCTGCGCCATCTGTTCGGACCCCGCCCGCGACAACGGCCTGATCTGCGTCGTCGAGGAGGCCGGCGCCCTGTGGGCCATGGAACGGTCCGGCGCGTTCAGGGGCAAATACCATGTGCTGGGCGGCCTATTGTCCGCGCTGGACGGCGTCGGTCCCGACGCCTTACGCGTCTCCGAACTGGTCGGGCGGGTGCGGGGAGGCGGCGTGCGCGAGGTCGTGCTGGCCCTGCCCGCCACCGTCGACGGCCAGACCACCGCTCATTATCTCGCTGACCGCGTCGCCGGCGACGGGCTGGAGATCACCTCCCTGGCTCGGGGCGTTCCCGTGGGCGGCGACCTCGACTGGCTGGACGACGGCACCATCGTCCAGGCGCTTCGAGCGAGGCGGCCGGCGTGAAGACTTCCTGCGACCGCTTCTGACGCATCGGTGCTTTAGACTGCGGGAATGACCGTGTTCCGACCCCCGACTCCGTCCGATTTCGCACTATTCAGACGGTTCGCACGCGTTTTCGCCGTCGCGCTCCCTCCGTCTGGCCGCTCTTGCCGACTCCCTTTATCGAACGGATCATGAACGCGCTCGTCCTGATCCTCGCCGTCGCCTGCCTGATCCTGGGGATCGGCTTCCTGTGGGCCTTCCTCGGCTGGCAGAAGGCGCGGGGCGAGGTGGATCTGGCCCGAGAGCGGCTGGCCCTGATCGAGGACAGCCGCGCCGCCATGGCCGATCTGGTCAAGGCGCAGGCGGCCCAGTCGGCCCAGGCCGTGGCCGACCAGATGGTCACCCGCGCCACGGAAACCTTCCAGGCCCAGGACCGCGTCGCCCGTGAGCGGATGGAGGCCCAGCTGAAGCCCGTGGCCGAGACGCTGGCCAAGTTCGAGAGCCAGGTCGCCGCCCTGGAAAAGGCCCGCGCCGAGGAAACCGGCAGCCTGAAGGAACAGCTGTCGGCCCTGATGCTGGCGTCCTCCGCCACCCGCGACGAGGCCAAGCGTCTGACCGAGGTCCTGCGCGGCAACACCGGCCGGCGCGGCCGCTGGGGCGAACAGACGTGCCGCAACGTGCTGGAGGCCGCGGGCATGGCGGGCCGGTTCGACTTCACCGAACAGAGCTCCAGCGCCAATGACGAGGGGCGTCAGATGCGCCCGGACTTCATGGTCCGGCTGCCGGGCGGCGGCCTGTTCGTCATCGACGCCAAGGTGCCGCTGGCCTTTCCCGATGCCTCGGAGCCGGACGACGAGGCGCGCGACGCCGCCATGGCCGCCCGCAACGCCGCCAGCATCAAGAGCCATGTCCGCGACCTGTCGGCCAAGGCCTATCAGGATCAGTTCAAGCCAAGCCCCGACTTCGTCGCCCTGTTCGTGCCGTCCGACGCCTTCCTGTCGGCGGCGCTGGACCGCGAGCCCGAACTGATGACCGACGCCATGAAGCGGCGCGTGATCATCGTCACCCCGTCCACCCTGTTCGCCCTGTGCAAGGCCGTCGCCTACGGCTGGCGGGCCGAGGAACAGTCGCGCAACGCCGACGAGGTCGCGAAGCTGGGCCAGGAACTCTACAAGCGCCTGTCGGTCATGGGCGGTCACGTCTTCGGGGTGGGGCGGGCGCTGGAGCAGGCTGTGGGCAAGTACAACCAGTTCGTCGGCTCGCTGGAGAGCCAGGTCATGGTCTCGGCCCGCCGCTTCGAGGACCTGCAGGTCAATCACGAGGGCAAGGAGCTGCCGCTCGCCGCCCCGGTGGACGCGGCGCCCCGCGCGCTCAACCGTCCGGAACTGGTGTCCGGCGCGACGCAGACGCCCGCTCTTGAAAATCTCGCGGCTCCCTGACAAGGTCGCTTGACAGCGCCGAGGAGTGATGTAAAACATCCTTGTCATTCAGGCGGAGTTGTTTGTCGTGATGACTGCGGAGGTAAGCGTGTCCGAACGTCCCTTGGCCCGGTATGGGGTCGTCATGGGGGTCTGTGTCCTGGCCGGCATCATCGCCGGCGGGGTCTCGGCCGCCTTCGGCGACAGCGGCCCGGCTGCCCCGGCCATCGTCGCCGGCACCGTCGGCCTGGCCATGGCGATCGGGGTCTGGGCCTGCGCCCGCTGGTGGCGCGGCCTGGATGAGGCGGCGCAGGAGGCGCACAAATGGGCCTGGTACTGGGGCTCGACCTTCGGCGGATCGCTGGGGGCGGTCGCCCTGTTCACCCTGGCCTATGGCGCCGAGGCGTCCCTGACGGCGGATCCTCAAGACCTGTTGCTGGGCGGGGCCGCCATCATCGGGGTGGCCCAGATGATCGGCTACGGCGTTGCCTGGGCCGTCTGGTGGCTGCGGCGGCGGTGATCCCATGAACAACCGTCTCAAGGTCCTGCGCGCCGAGCGCGACTGGAGCCAGGCCGACCTGGCCGCGGCCCTGGGGGTCTCGCGCCAGACCGTCAACGCCCTGGAAACCGGCCGCTACGACCCGTCCCTGCCTCTGGCCTTCAAGATCGCCCGCGTCTTCGCCCAACCCATCGAATCCATCTTCTCGGACACAGGAGCCTGAGATCATGATGTCCCAAACCGCAGACCGTCCCCAGTCCCTCGCCCAGAAGATCGGCGGGATCGTCGTCCTGGGCGGGCTCGGCGCCCTGTGCGGCTACGGCATGGCCCAGCTGTTCAAGGACGACGCGGCCCCCTGGCCGGACGTCCTGGCGGCGGCCATGGCCGTCGCCCTGCTCGCCGTCGGCATCCTGAGCGCGGTCGTCATGGCGACCCGGCCCTCGACGGTGCCGAAGGGCTGCGGCATCCTCCAGATCGTCGTCTTCCTGCTGGCCGGAGTCATGCTGCTCGCTCCGATGTACGCGCCGGCCTTCGCCAGCCCGGATGTCGTGTTCGGGGGGGTGGTCGTGCTTCTGGCGGCGCAGACCGTCGCCAACGTCCTGCTGTGGCGGCGGGCCGACGAAATGCTTCGCCAGGTCATGTCGGAAACCTCGGCCATGGCCTTCTGGGCGCTCCAGACGGCCCTGTTCCTCTACGCCGCCGCCGAACGCCTCGGCCTGGTGGAGACCATCAGCGGATGGGCCCTGACCGGCATTCTCATGGCGGTCTATCTGCTGGCCTCGATCGTCGCCTCGGCGCGACGCGGCATCACCTGACGCCCTCCTTCCCGCCTTCTCCCCGCCTCCAACGCCTGTTCCCCTGATCGAAAGGATCGGATCGATGACCCTCGCCCATCACCTGAAGACCTCCGCCGCCCGTCTCGGCCGCACGGCCGCCGGCGCCGCCCTCGGCCTCGGCCTGACCGTGACCTTGCTGGTCTCGGCGCCCGCCGACGCCTTCGCCCAGACAGCCGCCCCGGCCATCCCCGTCGCCCAGGGCGAGGGCCCGGCCCTGTGGGTCGTCTCGGACGCCGATTCGACGATCTATCTCTACGGCACCTTCCACCTGCTGCGGCCCACCACGGCCTGGGGCAGCGCCAAGGTCGACCGGGCCTTCGACAGCGCCTCCGAGGTCTGGTTCGAGGTCGAGAACCCCGACGACCAGTCCGCCATCGGCCCCATCGTCCAGCAGCTGGGCATATCGCCGGACCGCCCGCTCTCCAGCCTGCTGACCTCCGAGGAGTTCGCGACGCTGGACACCGCCGCCAAGGCCCTGGGGTCCAGCGGCGCCCAGCTGGATCCGCTGCGTCCCTGGCTCGCCTCGCTCCAGCTGGCGGTCGCGGGCATCGTCAAGGCGGGCTTCGACCCGCAGGCCGGCGTGGACCGCATCCTGATCGCGCGCGCCAATGCGGCGGGCAAGCCGGTCAAGGGCCTCGAGACACTGGCCGAACAGGTCGGCTTCATCGCCAATCTCAGCGAGGAGGCCCAGCTCGACATGCTGCGATCGTCGCTCGAGGATTTCTCCGAGGCCGAGATCCTGCTGAACCAGATGTCCGATGCCTGGGCGACCGGTGACGTCGAGGGCGTGAACCGTCTCGTGATCGCCGAGACCCGGTCCGAGGCCCCTGAGCTCTACGACGCCATCTTCGTTCGCCGGAACCGCAACTGGGCCGATCAGATCCAGACGATGCTGGCCGGTTCCGGCACGGTCTTCATCGCCGTCGGCGCGGGTCATCTGGCCGGCGACGAAAGCGTGCAGGCGATTCTGGAGGATCGAGGCGTCACCGTCACGCGCCAGTGACGGGGGCGCTCCGGGCGAGCGAACGGGTCGCGTGAGCTTGCCCGCCCGACCCGTTCGCTCTGGTTCCTCGCACCGATCGACGGATCGGCCCCCGATCTCCGTTTGATTTCCATCGAACGGGATCGGACGGGACGCGAGACATGGCGCAGAACGCGAACACCCTGAACGCCGCCATCGCCCTGAGCCGGTTCGGAATGGGGGCGAGACCCGGAGAGATCGACCGCGTCGCCGCCGATCCCCGGGGATGGCTCGCGGCGCAGGTGCGGCCCTCCGGAGCGCCGGCGCCGGCGGGCGCGTTCCCATCCTCGACCGACCAGCTGCAGGCCTTCCTCGCCTATCGACAGGCCGGTCAAGATCGACGGACGACCCGGCGACCGGCCGGGACCGCTCCAGAGGCGGCGACGGACACACCGGCGCCGTCCGTCATGGCGACGGAGGGGGCCCGCCCGACGGATCCCGCCGCGCAGGCCGCCTTCGATGCGCGGCGAGAGAGCCGTCAGGCGCTGAACCGGGCGGCGGCCGAGGCCTTCCTGGCTCGGGCGCGTCTCGGCGCGACGACGGCCGACGGGTTCGCTGAGCGATGGGCGATCTTCTGGGCCAACCACTTCACCGTCTCGGCCACCAAGTTCCAGGCCGCGATCTTCCTGGACGCCCATGAGCGCGAGGCCATCCGGCCCCATGTGTTCGGCCGGTTCGAAACCCTGGCCCTGGCCGCCGAACAGCATCCGGCGATGCTGCTGTATCTGGATCAGGCCCAATCGGTGGGTCCGAACAGCGTCGCGGGGCAGAGGCGGGACGCGGGGCTGAACGAGAACCTGGCCCGCGAGATCATGGAGCTGCACACCGTCGGCTCGGACGCCGGATACACCCAGGGCGACGTCACCGAGTTCGCCCGCGCCCTGACCGGCTGGTCGATTCCTGCGGGGAGAGACGCCGGCGCGGCGGGCCGCGGTGGAGGTCGCGGACGCCGCGCCATGACCCAGGCGATCGCGGGCGAGCCAGGGCCGAACGGCTTCGTCTATCGCCCTGTCGTGCATGAGCCGGGCGAGCGCACGGTGCTGGGTCAGCGCTATCCCGACACCGGACGCGCTCAGGGCGAGGCCATCCTGACGGACCTGGCCAACCGTCCCGAGACCGCGCGCGGACTGTCCAGGAAGATCGCCGCCCATTTCGTCTCCGACACGCCGTCCCCCGCGCTCGTGGCCGCTCTTGAGCGCGCCTGGACGACCTCAGGCGGCGACCTGTCGGTGGTGGCCGGTGCCCTGATCGCGGCCCCGGAAGCGTGGGAGCCCGCGCCTACCAAGATCAAGACGCCCTATGAGTTCATCGTCTCGGCGCACCGGGCGTTCGGCACGGAGCCCCGGCAGGTCCAGCCGCTGCGCCAGGCCCTGATCGCCATGGGCCAGCCGCCGCAGAGCGCGCCCTCGCCTGAGGGCTGGCCCGACACGGCCGCCGACTGGGCGGGGCCGGACGCCCTGGTCAAGCGGCTGGACTGGTCTCGCAGCGCCGCCGATCGGGCCCAGGCGGCCGACCCGAACGCGACCGCCGCCGCCGCCCTGGGGCCTCGACTCGGCGAGCGGACGCGCCTGGCCGTGGCCCGCGCCGAGAGCCGCCCCGAGGCGCTCACCCTGTTCCTCATGTCGCCGGAGTTTCAGCGCCGATGACCCGTTCCCCCGATCTCACCCGCCGCTTCCTGCTGGGGGCCTCGGCCGCCGGGGTCAGCCTGGCCTTCGCCGGTCAGACGGGGGCCCAGAGCGCCGCGGGACCCCGCAACAAGCTGGTCGTCGTCATCGCCCGGGGCGCCATGGACGGCCTGTCCGTGGTCGTGCCGACGACCGATCCGAACTATCGCCCTCTGCGCGGCGCCCTGGCGATCGAGAACAGCCTGACGCTGTCCGACGGCTTTGGCCTGCATCCCTCGCTCGCCGGTCTTCATGCCTTGCACGGACAAGGACATCTGCGGTTCGCCCCGGCGGTCGCCATCCCCGTGAGGGTCCGCTCGCACTTCGACGCCCAGGACGTGCTGGAGAACGGCGGCGAGGGTCTGCGGCAACAGACCGACGGCTGGCTGAACCGTGCGCTGGCGGCGACCGGCGGGCTGAAGGGCCTGTCGATCGGGGCCCAGACACCGCTGATTCTGCGCGGGTCGGCCGCGACCTCCAGCTGGGCTCCCGGTGGCCGCACGGGCTCCGAGGACAGGATCGCCTCCCTGCTACAGGACCTCTATGTCGAGGACCGCATGCTGGCCGAGAACCTGGCGGCCGGCCTGCAGACCGAGGCCCAGGCCATGGCCATGGGCGGCGACGCCCGCCTGGCCCGCAACGACGTCGCCGGTCTGGGCCAGGCGGTCGCCCGACTGATGACGGGGCCGGACGGCGCCGACGTGGTCGCCCTGTCCGTCGACGGCTGGGACACCCATGCGCGTCAGGTGGGCCAGCTGCAGGCGCGACTGACCGGCCTGGATCAGGTGGTCGCGGGCCTGCGTACCGGCCTGGGCGAAGACTGGGACCGGACGGTCGTGGTCATCGCCACCGAGTTCGGCCGCACGGCGCGCGCCAACGGCACCGGCGGCACCGACCACGGCACAGGCTCGGCCTTGCTGATGGCGGGCGGCGCGCTGAGGTCCGGCGGCATGATCGGCGACTGGCCGACGCTGGCGGACAACCGCCTGTTCGAGGCCCGCGACCTGGCCCCGGCGCTGGACGTGCGTTCGGTGTTCAAGGGTGTGCTGCGCGATCATCTGGGCGTCGATCGCGCCGCGCTGGATGCGCGCGTCTTTCCGGCCAGCGCCGGCGAGGCCCCCTCACTGGATGGCCTTGTGTGAGGGCTACGACCTGACCCCGTCGGGGGTCAGGCGTAGTCCTGGATCGGCCGGACGTCCAGCGTGTCGGCCTGGATCGCCGCCACCGCCTGTGCGGCCGCCAGGGCCCCGGCGGCGGTCGTATAGTAGGGGATCTTCATCATCAGGGCGGTGCGGCGCAGGCTGAAGCTGTCCTGAAGCGACTGTTTGCCCTCGGTGGTGTTGATGACCAGCTGGACGTCGCCGTTCTTCATGGCGTCGACGATATTGGGCCGGCCTTCCAGCACCTTCTTCACATAGCCGACGGGCAGGCCCTGCTGGACCAGATAGGTGTGCGTACCGCCGGTGGCGATGACCTCGAACCCCTGTTTCAGGAGCAGGGTCACGGCCTCGACCACATAGGGTTTGTCGGCGTCCTTGACCGACACGAAGGCGCAGCCCGCCGTCGGCAGGGTGGTGCCGCCGCCGATCTGGGACTTGGCGAAAGCACGGGCGAAGGCCGGGGCCATGTCGGCCTCTCCAGGGCGTTTGAAGTCCAGCCCCATGACCTCGCCGGTCGAGCGCATCTCGGGCCCCAGGATGGTGTCCACACCGGCGAACCGGGCGAAGGGGAAGACCGCTTCCTTGACCGCGATGTGATCGTAGGGGACGTCTGTCAGGCCGAACGACGCCAGGGGCACGCCCGCCATGACCTTGGCGGCGATCGAGGCGACCGGCACGCCGATCGTCTTTGCCACGAAGGGGGCGGTGCGGCTGGCGCGCGGATTGACCTCCAGAACGAAGATGCGGGGGCTCTCGCTGTGCGGCTCCTCGATGGCGAACTGCACGTTCATCAGGCCGCGCACCTTCAGGGCCCGCGCCATGGCCTCGGTCTGGCGCTTCAGCTCGGCGATGGTGGCGGCGGACAGGGAGTAGGGCGGCATGGAGCAGGCGCTGTCGCCCGAGTGCACGCCGGCCTCCTCGATATGCTCCAGCACCCCGGCCACGAACACGGTGTCGTCATCGCACAGGGCGTCCACGTCGACCTCGGTGGCGCGGTTCAGATAGTGGTCGATCAGAACGGGGTCGTCGCCCGACACCCGCATCGCCTCGCCGACGTAGCGGTCCAGTTGCTCGCGATCGTGGACGATCATCATGCCGCGCCCGCCCAGCACATAGGATGGGCGCAGGACGACGGGATAGCCGACCTCGTCGGCCTTGTCGGCGGCTTCCTGGGCCGACCGGGCGAGGCCGTTGGGCGGTTGCATCAGGCCGATGTCGTTCAGCATGACCTGGAACCGCTCACGGTCCTCGGCCAGGTCGATGGAGTCCAGCGACGTGCCCAGGATCGGCACGCCGTCCTCATGCAGCGCATGGGCCAGCTTCAGCGGGGTCTGGCCACCGAACTGGACGACGCAGCCGATCAGCTCGCCCTTAGACTGCTCGACCGCGATCAGCTCCAGCACGTCCTCGGCCGTCAGGGGCTCGAAATAGAGGCGGTCCGAGGTGTCGTAGTCGGTCGAGACCGTCTCCGGATTGCAGTTCACCATGATGCTTTCGACGCCGATGTCGGCGAAGGCGAAGGCCGCGTGACAGCAGCAGTAATCGAACTCGATGCCTTGGCCGATCCGGTTGGGTCCGCCGCCCAGGATGATGGCCTTCTTCGCGCCCGTCGGCTGGGATTCGCAGACGGGAACCTGGCCCAGCGAGCCGGTCTCATAGGTCGAATACATATAGGCGGTGGCGCTGGCGAACTCAGCGGCGCAGGTGTCGATGCGCTTGAAGACCGGACGGACCTTCAGCGCCCGGCGGGCATGGCGGACCTCGCGCTCGGTCTGGCCGGTCAGGGCCGCGAGGCGGGCGTCGGCAAACCCCTTGGCCTTCAGGCGGCGGAACTCGGTGGCTTCGGTCGGCAGGCCCTTGACCCGGACGTGGCCTTCCTCGCGCACGATGTCGGCGATCTGGCGCAGGAACCAGGGTTCGTACGAACAGGCCGCCTCGACTTCCTCCACCGTCAGGCCGTGGCGGAAGGCCTGGGCGATGACGCGAATTCGATCGGGCGTCGGCTGCCCCAGGGCGCGTATGACGGCGGCGCGGGCCCCGGCCTCGTCCTCGACGTCGCCAGGACTGGGGACCACGCCCTCGATCTCGTCGAAGCCGGACAGGCCGGTCTCCAGCCCGCGCAGCGCCTTCTGCATGGATTCCTGGAAGGTGCGGCCGATGGCCATGACCTCGCCGACCGACTTCATCGAGGTCGACAGCAGGGGCTCGGAGCCGGGGTATTTCTCGAAGGCGAAGCGCGGAATCTTGGTCACCACATAGTCGATCGACGGCTCGAAGCTCGCCGGGGTGACCTGGGTGATGTCGTTCTGGAGCTCGTCGAGCGTATAGCCGACGGCCAACCGCGCCGCGACCTTGGCGATCGGAAAGCCCGTGGCCTTGGAGGCCAGGGCCGAGGACCGCGACACGCGCGGGTTCATCTCGATGACGACCATGCGGCCGTCCTTCGGATTGATCGCCCACTGGACGTTGGACCCGCCCGTCTCGACCCCGATCTCGCGCAGGACGTTGATGGAGCCCGTGCGCATCCGCTGGTACTCCTTGTCGGTCAGGGTCAGGGCCGGGGCGACCGTGATGCTGTCGCCCGTGTGGACGCCCATCGGGTCCACGTTTTCGATGGAGCAGACGATGATGCAGTTGTCCGCCTTGTCGCGGACGACCTCCATCTCATACTCCTTCCAGCCCAGCACGCTCTCCTCGATCAGCACCTCGGTGGTGGGGCTGAGGTCGAGACCGCGCAGGACGATCTCCTCGAACTCCTCGCGGTTGTAGGCGATGCCGCCGCCGGTGCCGGCCAGGGTGAAACTGGGGCGGATGATGGCCGGCAGGCCGACGAACTCCAGCCCCTCCAGCGCTTCTTCCAGGGTGTGGGCCGCCTTGGAGCGGGGGCTTTCCAGCCCCAGCTTGTCCATGGCGTCGCGGAACTTCTGGCGATCCTCGGCCCGGTCGATGACCTCGGCCTTGGCCCCGATCATCTCCACGCCGTACTTTGTCAGAACGCCCGAGGCGTCCAACGCCAGAGCGGTGTTCAGCGCCGTCTGCCCGCCCATGGTCGGCAGCAGGGCGTCGGGGCGTTCTTTCTCGATGATCTTCTCGACGAACTCGGGCGTGATCGGCTCGATGTAGGTCGCATCGGCCATGTCCGGGTCGGTCATGATCGTGGCCGGGTTGGAGTTGACCAGGATGACCCGATACCCCTCTGCCCTCAGCGCCTTGCACGCCTGCACGCCCGAGTAGTCGAACTCGCAGGCCTGGCCGATGACGATGGGTCCGGCCCCGATGATGAGGATGGATTGGATGTCCGTGCGTTTGGGCATCTCAGCCTCCCTCTAGTTGGTCACGACCGCGCACTCCCAGCCGTCGTAGTCCAGCTGGAAGGCCGCGGCCCAGGATTGCATCATGGCGCTGACCGGGGCGAAGGACGCCTCGTCCACCGCCATGGTCGTTTCAAGAATGGTGGCGTCGTCCTGACCGCGCGTCAGGAAGCCGGCGCGGCGCGCGACCTCGTTCAGGTCGTCGTGGTCGCCGTCGCCGTGGAAGAAGAACAGGGTGTGGCGCGGGGTGACGCCCGTGTCGCCATGCTCGGCCAGGGCGGCGCGGATCATGGCGTCGCGGTCCTCATGGCTGATGGCGTCGTCGTGCAAGGGGCGGTCTTTCTCGCGCGCGGAAACCCCGCGGCGCCAAGGGAGGCGTCGCCGGGCGGTGCAGGTTGTCGGCTAAGCGGCCCGTTTAGAGAGGGTGGCCGGTGGGCGCAAGGTGGCGCGGCGGCGGAGCTCGCGCTTGATCGGTGGCCCGCGGGTCTCCGGACGGCTGGAAATGAAAAAGGTCCCCAGGGCGAGACCCTGGGGACCTTCGTCGTCGTTGGACGCAGGCCTAGTAGGAGGCCGAGACCCGCAGGAAGAAGTAGCGGCCGATCGCCGAAACCGGCGTAGCCACCGAGGCAATGAAGGGCTCTTCGTTGGTGACGTTGTTGATGCCGAAGGTGACAGAGTGCTGGTCCGACACATCCCAACGCACCGAGGCGTCGTGGATCCAGATCTCGTCGGCGAACGCCAGGGTGAAGTTCTGGGCATTCTCGATCTCGACCGCCGGCAGGCCTTGTTCGCCAAGGTACTGGTGGCTGGTGTTGATCGTGAAGTCGCCGATGCTCCAGCGCACGCCCGCGTTCAGGGCCCATTCCGGGTTGTTCAGCTCCCCCTCGACCGGGTTCGGCCGGTTCGGATCGGTGGCGAAGGGGAAGTTGTTGCGATCCTCGACGTAGGTGCCGCCGACCGACAGGCCGATATCCCCCAAGGAGGGCCGGCCGAAGTCGGCGAAGTCGAACCCGTAGTTGACGTTGAAGTCGATGCCCGACGCCTCCAGGCCGGCGAAGTTCAGCTGCGTGGTGGTGATCGAGTTGAAGCCGAGGAAGGTCGGCGAGGCCGAGTTCCGATTGCGGGTGAACTGGCCGCAGAAGACGCTTTGCAGGTTCGGCCCGTCGTAGCAGCTGTCGACGATGTCCTGGGTCGTGACGGCCGCGATCGCGTTGCTGATCTCGACATTGTAGTAGTCGATGGTGATCGACAGGTCCGGGATGAAGCGCGGCTGCAGAACCACGCCGTAGGTGAAGCTTTCGGATTCTTCTTCGGTCAGATTGGGATTGCCCCCCGTCCGGCCGGCGAACTGGCTGGTCAGGGGGTCGGTGAAGCCGGCCGGAATTCCGTCGGCGCGGCAGTTGATCAGCCGCTGGGCCGGGTTCGGTCCCAGACGGATGTTGTTCTCGTCGCACGGGTCGATCGGCCGGGCGTTGAAGGTGGTGATCGGTGAGAACAGCTCCGCGATGTTGGGTGCCCGCACTGTCAGGGCCTGACCGCCGCGGAAGCGGATGTCGGGGATCGGGGACCACAGCAGATCGTATTTCCAGGTGGTGGTGGAGCCGACGGTCGAGTATTCGCCCACCCGGATGGCTCCGGTCGCGGTCAGCTCGTGGGCAAACGGCAGATCGGCCAGCAGAGGGACGCGGATTTCGGCGAAGGCTTCCTGAACGTCGAACTCGCCGCTGACGTCGGCGACGGTGCGGCTTTCGAAGTTGAAGCCGGCGTTGACGAAGTCGTCGCCGTCGAAGACGCTTTCTTCCTTGCGGTACTCGCCGCCGACGACGAAGCCGATGGGACCGCCGGGCAGTTCGAAGAACTCGGCCGTGTTGCCCGTCAGAATACCGGTAACGACCGTCTGCTCGATCGTGAAGTTGTCCACGGCCGAGTATCCGATGAAGTCCCGGGCCTCCTGGCTGGAGTTGTTCAGGCCGAACAGGTTCAGCGGACGGCACGGCGAGTTGGCGCCGGGCGTGAAGGTGTTGAAGTCGATCAGACCGCCCGGATTGGGGCCCAGCTGGCCCTTCCTCGGCCGCGCGGTCGGATTCAGCGTGGACCGGCAGACAATCTGGCCGTTCGGAGCCACGACGGCGTCGATGGCCGAGAAGTAGCGATCCTCCAGCCGGGTTTCCGAGGCCGATTCACCCTCGGTGCGTCCATAGTTCAGCGACAGGTCGTAGGACAGGTTCCAGCCAAGATCGCCGCGGGCCCCGACGACCGCGCGATAGGTCTGGCGCTCGTCCGTGATCTCGGGGTCGAACAGGTCAATGTTGTCGCGGCCCAGAAGCACCCGGGCGACGCTCGCGATCGACGGATCCGCCGCGATCTCCGCATTGATGATCCCGCGGATCGCGGCCGGGATGAACGGGTTGTCGAGCGAGATCGGAATCGAGTCGTCGAAGGTGTTGTAGGGATTGTAGCTGGAGGCCTCGGTATGAACGGCTTTCAGCTCCGTGTAGGCCGTGAACGCCGGGTTGACCTCGTAGTTCAGGAACACATTCGCCGAGAACTGGCGCTCGTCCGGAACCAGTGACTGTCCATCGAAGGTCTGGCCGGCGCCGTCGCCGCCGGACTGGTTGATGCCCCCCGCGTAGATGCCGTCAACGAACGGCCGGACCTGGCCCGTGACCGGATCGATGACGTAGCACCCGTAGCCCTCGCGACCGGCCCGGCTTTCGTTGCAGTCGTTGACGCCGTCGCGGTCGATGTCCTGGAAGGTGGACAGGAACCGGGCGGGCGCCGAGAAGCCGCTGCCGTCAGTGTCGAAGCCGATCAGGCCGCTTGTGCTGGACACGTCGAACGTCGGGCGGTTGATGAAGGCACGGGCCCGGGCCGCCCGCGCGCGCGCGACCAGAGCGGGATCCGTATTGGCGAAGCGCGGATTGGTGCCGACCAGGATGGTCCGACCGAGGGCGCGCTGTCCCGGGGGCAGCGGATCGCCCTGCTGGAAGAACAGCTCGGGGTTGGGATAGTCGTCGGCCAGGAAATTCCCCGCAGTGAAGGGCCGATCGCCATAAAAGACGGCGGAGCGATCATACCCCTCGAGCGCCAGGGTGATGTTGCCCCGGTCGTCAGCGAAGTTCCGACCGAACACGGCCGAGGCGAAGAATTCCTCGGCGTCGCCCTCGGCCGACAGACCGGCCTGAACGGTGTAGTCCTGGCCCTCGAAATCGTCCTTGATGATGAAGTTGACCACGCCCGAGACGGCGTCCGAGCCGTAGATGGCCGAGGCCCCGCCCGTCAGCAGATCGACCCGTTCGATCAGGCTGGACGGAATGGTCGAGACATCCACCGCGGCAGAGCCCGGAACGCCCGGCACATGACGCCGGCCGTTGACCAGCACCAGCGTCCGGTTGCTGCCCAGGCCGCGAAGGTTCAGCGTCGCCTGGTTGCCGTTGGCCTGGGCCGAGCTGGTCGAGCTGAGAAGCGCGGGTAGGGTGTCCAGAATGTCGGCGATGGCCACCGTGCCCTGGGCCGCGATCGCCTCGCTGCTGAGAACCTGGACCGGCTGGGCGGCCTCCAGCACAGAGCCGGTGCTCAGGCGCGAGCCGGTGACGACGATCTCTTCAACTTCGGTCACGTCGCCCGGGTCCTGAGCCAGCGCTGGGCTGGCCATCAAGGCTGCAAGGCCGACGCCAATGAGGCAGCGAGTCCGAACGCTGAGGGTGCTACGCATGTTTTGATCCTTCACAGCCAAAATCCGGTTACGGTGAAGGTAGCTTTTTGCTGCATTGCGGCGACGTCAACGCGCGATCTGCCGCGTTCGTCGTTTTGACACTTGGTGGTCACCCCAAAGCCACATTTTCAGATCGGGGAGTTTCCGGTGTAACTGTTGCGCGACTGTCGCACTTTCGACGCAAATTCTCCTGTCAGGGCCGGATTTCCTGTTATTGAGGCAGTAAGCGGCCCGCAGCGTGACCTCTTTGAGGTAGCGCCGTTCGCCTGACGGGAAATCCGCTGTCCTTCGTGGCGGCGATCACAGTTAATTCTTCAGAGATCATATCATGAGCATTCGGCGTCTTTCGCTTCTTCGATCCACGATGCTGGCCAGTGCGGCAGGCGTCATTTCGATTGGTGCAGCAAGCTCTGCCGTTGCTCAGGATGCTGCGCCGCAGCAGGACGTTACCGAGGTCGAGGAGATCGTGGTCACCGGCTCGCGGATCCGTCTCCAGGATTACGTCGCACCCAACCCGGTGACGACGGTCACGGCGGAAACCCTCGAGAACTCGGGCCAGACGAACATCGTGCAGTTCCTGCAGGACGTGCCGGCTCTGGTGGACTCGATCGACTCGGAAACCGGCGCGGACGTGAACGCCAACTTCCTCGGCTTCAATCTTCTTGATCTGCGCAACCTCGGCTTCGTGCGGACCCTCGTGCTGGTCGACGGCCGCCGTCACACGCCCGCGGTCGCCGGTACCTCGGCGGTGGACATCGCCCAGATTCCGGTGGCGCTGATCGAGCGGACCGAGATCCTGACGGGCGGTGCCTCCGCCATCTATGGCGCCGACGGCGTCTCCGGCGTGGTCAACTTCATCCTGAAGGACAGCTTCGAGGGCATCGACCTCCGCAGCCAGTACGGCATGTCCGAGAAGGGTGGCGGCGACAACATCTTCGTCAGCGGCCTGGTGGGGCGCAACTTCGACGGCGGCCGCGGCAACATCATGCTGGGCTTCGAGTACGACGAGACCCAGGACCTGGACTTCCAGGACCGCGAGTTCACCAGGATCGGCCAGCTGGCGACGTCCTACAACAACCCCAATGACGGCGTGGGCGCGTGCGATCCGGGCGAGACCATCACCTGCGACGACCCCAATGTGCCCGATAACCTCATCGGCTACGGCTTGAACTGGAACGACACTTCGCTGGAAGGCTCGGTCTACACCAGCTTCGCCGAACCGACCCAGCCGGGATCGTCCGGTGTGTCGTTCCTCGGCAATGGTCAGCCCTTCATCAACGGGATCCAGGTCGGCAACGCCCAGATGATCGGTGGGTCGGGCACGCCGCTGGAAGCCTTCAACGACGATCTCATCCCGGGCCAGGAGCGCTACACCCTGTTCGCGCGCGGTACCTATGAGCTGTCTTCCAATCATGAGCTCTTCGCCGAGGTGAAGTACACCAACTCGAAGAGCGATTTCCTGGGTCAGCCCAGCTACGACTACGGCCTGTTCATCAGCATCGACAACCCGTTCATCCCGGCGCCGATCCGCGCCGCCGCAACGCGGCCCAACGGCCTGGGAACGCCCGAAGGCGCCTTCTTCGCGCCGGGCGTCCTGATCGCCAAGGACAACTTCTTCCTCGGCCGCCTCAGCCAGGAAGCGGTCAACGAGTCGCTGCGCGCCGTGTTCGGTCTGCGTGGTTCCCTGCCGGCCGGTCTCGAGTATGAGATCTCGTTCGTCGCGGGCGAGGCGGACAACACCACGACCTTCAACAACGTCCGCCTGGCCGATCGTTATTATGCGGCGACCGACGTCGTCATCAACCCGGCGAACGGTCAACCGATCTGCCGCAGCAATCTGGATCCGACGGCCCTGGCTCCGGGCGATCTGTTCGGCCAGCTGCAGTTCGACGATCCCAGCCTCGCCTCCGTCGGCACCTTCACGCGCGGCCCCAACAGCGGATGTATCCCGCTGAACCCGTTCGGCCTGGACAACGCCAGCGCCGAGGCGATCGACTGGGTCATGGGCGACGGCCAGACCAGCGCCAAGCTGCAGCAGCGCGTGCTGAACGCCTTCATCACGGGCGACACGTCATCCTTCTTCTCCCTGCCGGCCGGGCCCATCTCCTTCGTGCTGGGCGGCGAGTACCGGGAAGAGCGCAGCACGTCGCAGCCCGACCCGCTGCAGTCTCTGGCCGAGTCGGTGAACTTCGGCGGCCTGACCGACCTGGGCCGCGCCGTCGCCACCCGCGGCCAGTACGATGTGACGGAAGTCTTCACCGAGGTGTCGGTGCCGGTTCTGCGCGATCTGCCGTTCGCCGAGGAACTGACCGTCAGCGGCGCCTTCCGCTATTCGGACTATTCCAGCATCGGCGAGACCGAGACCTGGAACGTCGGCCTGAAGTACCGCCCGATCCAGGACATCATGTTCCGCGCGACCAAGGCCTTCGCCGTGCGCGCGCCGAACATCAACGACCTGTTCGCCGGTCGTCGTCAGACCTCGGCCGGCTTCGCCGATCCTTGTGACGCCGACAACATCGCCAACGGCGAGAACCCGGCGAATCGTCTGGCCAACTGTCAGGCGGCGTTCTCGGCGCTGGGCGTCAACCTGGCGACCTACCGGGACACGTCGTCGGAAACGACGCTGGGCTTCATCACCGGCAACCCGTTCCTGAACCCGGAAGAGTCGGACTCCGAGACCTACGGCCTGGTCATCAATCCGCGCTTCCTGCCCGGCCTGGCCATCTCGATCGACTACTACAACATCGAGATCGAGAACGCGATCGCGTCCACGCCGGTCCAGACCATCGTCAACAACTGCTATGATCTGGAAGCCGGAAACGACTTCTGCAACTTCATCACCCGCGGCACGCCGGCGGTGAACCCGGGCCGGATCGTCAGCTTCGACCAGGTCCCGGGCAACCTGCAGTCCTTCTCGACCTCGGGCGTCGATTTCGGGGCCCGCTACACGCTGAACCCGGCCGATCTGGGCATCGAGCGCGACATCGGCAGCTTCACCTTCACCCTGAACGGCAGCTATCTGGAATCGTTGGAGGCCGTCGTGGCTCCCAACGCCCCGGTCCGCGACGACAAGGGCGTCGAGGGCGCGCCGGAGTGGCAGGCCAACTTCGACCTGGTCTGGACGCGCGGCCCGCTCAGCGTCAACTACGGCTACAGCTGGTTCGATGCGACCAGCCGCGTGTCCAACGTGACCCTGAACACCCAGCCCGACAACCTGCCCGCCGAGTGGCTGTTCTACGACGAGCGTTCGGTGCACGACCTGCAGGCGCGCTTCGAGGTGAACGAGACGATCTCGGTCTACGGCGGCGTGAACAACCTGACCGACCAGGAGCCTCAGCCGATCGGCTTCGGCGACGCCAGCTACCCGGTCAGCTCGTTGGGCCGGTTCTACTACATCGGCGTCAACGCCTCGTTCTGATCGAACGAGACGAGGGACCGGACAAAGGGGCGGGGGCTTCGGCTCCCGCCCTTTTTCTATGCGCGCTGGGCGATCCAGGCCGGCAGGTCGGCGATGCTGGGCAGCAGGCCGAAGCGGGGGTGGTCCACCGGCGGCTCGGCCACCTCATGGGCCCAGGTGACGTGATAGGGGATGTGGACGGCGAAGGCCCCGGCCTCGATGGCCGGAATGACGTCGGACTTGACGGAGTTGCCGGCCATGACGGCCTCGTCCGCCCCCGTGCCGTGGCGGGCGAAGACCCGGTCATAGGTGCCACGGTCCTTCTCGGACACGATTTCGACGGCGGCGAACAGGTCGCCGAGGCCCGACGCCGCCAGCTTGCGCTCCTGATCCAGCAGGTCGCCCTTGGTGATCAGGACCAGGCGGTAGCGTTCGGACAGGGCGGCCAGGGCCTCGTCGACGCCGGGCAGGGTCTCGACCGGGTGGGCGATCATCTCGCGGCCGGCGGCCAGGATCTCGCGCACGACGCCGGGCGGCGGCTCGCCCTCGCACAGCTCCATCGCCGTCTCGATCATCGACAGGGTGAAACCCTTGATGCCGTAGCCGTAGAGACGCAGGTTGCGGCGCTCGACCTCGGCGAGCCGGGCCTCGACAGCGGCGTTGTCGTGCTCGCCCAGCAGGTCGAGGAACCGCGCCTGGGTCAGGCGGAAAATCGTCTCATTGTGCCAGAGAGTGTCGTCGGCATCGAGGCCGACCGTGGTGATGGGCATGGCGGGGCGGGGGTCCGGTCGCGCGTCGCGGGGCCGACGCGGGGATCGTGTAACCCGTCGTGGGACGATGGCGAAGCCGCAGTGGTCGGGGCACTGCCCGGTCTGAGCCAAAAGCCCGCCGTCATGCGCAAGACCGTCATCGCCGCTTTTCTGATCGGCGGTCTTCTGGGCGTGCCCGTGGGGATCGGCGTGGGGTTCTATATCTTTCCGTTTGTCTTCCCGCCGGCGGAGGCGACCGAGACGCTCGCGGCCGAGGAGGTCGCGGCCACCGTGGCCACGGGGACCTTCATCCACGCCAACCCGTCCGACCCTGTCCACTATGGCCGGGGCCGCGTGCGGGTGACGGAGCAGTCGGTCTTTCTGGAGAGCGACTTCGAGGTCGGTCCGGGCCCGGCCTATCGGGTCTATCTGGTCGCTGCGGACGGTGTGCGCACGGCGTCGGATGTGACGGACAGCGAGCACCTCAGCCTGGGCACGCTGCGGTCCTTCAAAGGCGGGCAGCGCTACGCCATCCCGGCCGGCACCGACCTGTCGCAGTACAGGAGCGTCGTGATCTGGTGCGAGCAGTTCTCGGTCCTGATTTCGCCGGCCGATCTGGTTCCCGCCTGACGGATGCCCGCTCTGGGGCAAGGTGACGCCTTGCCCGCGCCCGGCCGCGCGACCACGGTCGGCGTCATGCTCGATACATCCGCCGTCGTCATTGGAGCCTCCGGAGGGATCGGCCGCGCCCTGGCCGATTCGCTGGAGGGCGGCGGGCGATACGTCTGGGTTCATCGTCTCGGCCGGTCGCTCGAGAGCGAGGCCCGTATCGACGTCGAGGATGAGGCCTCGATCGCCGCCGCCGCCGAGCGGGTCGGGGCCGGACCGCCGCCGACTCTGATCCTCGTCGCCACCGGCGTGCTGGATGGCGGGCAGGAGCCGGAGCGCACCTACAAGGCGATGACGGCCGAGCACCTGCTGCGCGACTACCGGATCAACACGGTCGGCCCGGCGCTTATGATGAAGCATTTCGCGCCGCTGATGCCCCGGGACCGGCGGGCGGTGTTCGCGGCGTTGTCGGCGCGGGTCGGGTCGATCGGCGACAACCGGCTGGGCGGCTGGCACAGCTACCGAGCGTCCAAGGCCGCGCTGAACATGCTGCTCCGGAACCTGGCGGTGGAGCTGGGCCGGTCGCATCCGCAGGCCGTGGTGGCGGGGCTGCATCCGGGGACGGTGGATACGGGCCTGTCCAAGCCATTTCAGAAGGGCGTCGCGGAGGGCAAGCTGTTCACGCCCGCTTACTCCGCCGAGCGGCTGTTGGCGGTGCTGGATGCTCTGACGCCCTCTGACAGCGGCGGTGTTTTCGCCTGGGACGGGGCGCGTATTCCGGAATAGCGTCCGGCCATGAGCCAGACCGAGACGATTCCCATCCCCTCGACGCGCAAGCTGGGCTGGGGCCTCGCCGCCCTCGTCGTGGCGGGCAACATGATCGGGTCGGGCGTCTATCTGGCGCCGGTGGCTTTGGCCTCGACCGGGTCGTCCAGCCTGATCGGGTGGCTGATCTGCGGGGTCGGGGCGATGGTGCTGGCGGCGGTGTTCGCGGGGCTGGGGCGGTTCCAGCCGGACGCGGATGGTCTGTCGGATTTCACAGGGCGGGGCCTGGGACCGTTCATCGGCTTCCAGACCGCCATCGCCTATTGGGGCGTGTGCCTGACTGGCAATGTGGCCGTGGCGCTGGCGGGGACCGGCTATCTGGCGTTTTTCTTCCCCGCCCTGGCCGAGCCTGTTCCGGCGGCGCTGTGCAATCTCGTGCTGATCGGGGCCTGCACGGCCGCCTATGCGATGGGGGCCAAGCTGGCGGCGCGGCTCGGCGCGGCGACGCTGGTGATCGGGCTGCTGCCGCTGTTGCTCGCCATCGTGGCGGGGGCGGTCGCCTTCAGCAGAGACACCTTCTCCGCCTCCTGGAACCCGTCGGGCGAACCGCTAACCCAGACGGTGCCCGCCTCTCTCGTGGTGATCTTCTGGTCCTTCCTCGGGCTGGAGAGCGCCGCCGCCCTGTCCAAGCTCGTGCGCGATCCCGGCCGCGACGTCGGTCGGGCCAGCGTCGCCGGGGTGGGGTTGGCGCTGGTCGTCTATGTCTGCGCCAGCGTGGCGGTGTTCGGCGTGATCCCGGCAAGCGAACTGGCGACGTCCACAAGCCCGTTCGCCGATCTGGCGGCGCGGGTGTTCGGGGCGTCGGTGGCGGGGCTGGTGGCGGCGTGCGCGGTGCTGAAGGCGCTCGGCACCATCGCGGGATGGACTATCCTGGGCGGAGAGACGGCCCGTAGCGCCGCCGAGCAGGGCTATCTGCCGCGCTGGTTCGGGTCGGCGGCGACGCCCGGCCGTCTGCCGTTGACCAATCCGCTCATCAACGGGGCGATCATGGCCGGTCTGGTGGTCATGACGTCCCAGCCCCGGCTGGCGGACCAGTTCGGCCTCTTGATCGGGGCCTGCACGGTCCTGACCATCTGCCTCTATGCGCTGTGCTGCATCAGCCTGTTCCGGTTCAGCCGGTCGGCTGGATGGCGGGTCCTCGCGGTGGTTGGCGGGGTGTTCTCGGTCGGAGCGGTCGCGGCCGCGGCACCGGGCAACATCGTTCCGGCGATGGTGCTGTTCACGGTCGCCTCGGTCGGGTGGCTATGGGTGCGTCGCGGGCGCGTTGACCCCGCGCCCGCCTCTCTGTAGCAACCGCGCCGTTTGTTCGCCGGGATTCGGTGTAAGGGGACAGCTATGACGACTTCTCTGCTTCCCGGCTGCACCGGCGTCCTGGCTCTGGCCGACGGCACGATCTTTCAGGGCGTCGGCGTGGGCGCAACCGGCTCGGCACTGGGCGAGGTCGTCTTCAACACGGCCATGACGGGGTATCAGGAGATCCTGACCGACCCTTCCTACATGAGCCAGATCCTGGCCTTCACCTTCCCCCATGTCGGCAACACCGGGACCAACGTCGAGGACATCGAGCAGATGGGCGGGGGCTCCGACACCTCCGCGCGCGGGGCGGTGTTCCGCGACCTGCCGACCGATCCGGCGAACTGGCGGAGCGACGCCTCGCTCGACGCCTGGATGAAGCGGCGGGGCGTCGTGGGTCTGTCGGGTATCGACACCCGCGCCCTGACGCAGGCGATCCGCGACAAGGGCGCGCCCCACGCCGTCATCGCCCATGATCCCGAAGGCCGTTTCGACCTCGACGCCCTGGTGGCCGAGGCGAAGGCGTGGACCGGGCTGGTCGGCCTCGATCTGGCCAAGCCGGCCTCGACGCTTCAGGCCTTCGACTGGAACGAGGCGCTGTGGGACTGGCCCGAGGGCTATCCCCGCGTCGATGCCGCCGGCAAGTCGGTGGTGGTCGTGGACTATGGCGTGAAGAGGAACATCCTGCGTGCGCTCGCCTCCACCGGAGCGAAGATCACCGTGGTGCCGGCGACGACCTCGGCCGAAGACGTTCTGGCGCGGAACCCCGATGGCGTGGTCCTGTCGAACGGGCCGGGCGATCCGGCGGCGACCGGCGAATACGCCGTGCCGGAGATCCGGAAGCTGGTCGACAGCGGCAAGCCGATCTTCGGCATCTGCCTGGGCCACCAGATGCTGGCGCTGGCGCTGGGCGCCAAGACCGTGAAGATGGATCAGGGCCACCACGGCGCGAACCATCCGGTCAAGGACCTGACGACCGGCAAGGTCGAGATCGTGTCCATGAACCACGGCTTCACCGTCGACCGCGACAGCCTGCCCGACGCCGTCGAGGAGACCCACGTCAGCCTGTTCGACGGCACCAACTGCGGCATCCAGCTGAAGAACCGTCCGGTGTTCAGCGTCCAGCACCATCCCGAGGCCTCGCCCGGGCCGACCGACAGCCTCTATCTGTTCGACCGCTTCCGAGCGCTGATGGACGCCTGACGCCCGTCATCGGCCTGTCGGACAAGGTATGGTAGCGTTCGTGGCATGACCCGCGCGCTCGTCCTCTTGTTTGCCCTGCTGATGCTGGGCGGCTGCGTCGGCGGATCGCGCTCGTCCTTCGCCCTCCAGGATCGGCAGGCCGCGCGTCCGATGGGGCTGGTGTCCGACGAACGGCATCCGATCCGGGTCTATCTGGATGACGAACGCCGCATCGCCCTGTTCCGTCAGGCCTTTCGTGAAGGCGTGCCGGTGGGCGAGGACGGGGTGGTCGATTTCCTGACCCTGTCGGGTGGGGGCTCCAACGGAGCCTTCACCGCCGGCCTCATGAAGGGTTGGACCGAGAGTGGCGAGCGACCGGATTTCGAGGTCGTGACCGGCGTCTCGACCGGGGCGTTGGCCGCCCCCTTCGTCTTCCTCGGCTCCGACTGGGACGACGAGCTGGAGGAGGCCTACACCGGCGGCGCGGCCTCGACCCTGCTGCAATCCCAGGGGCTCGGCGTGCTGTTCGGCTCCGGCATCTACAAGGGCGAGCCGCTGCGCGACCTCGTTGAACGCTATGTCGACGCCGCCATGCTGGAAGCGGTCGCGGCCGAATACGCCAAGGGGCGCGTCCTGCTGGTCGCGACGACCGACATCGACAGCCAGCGCGGCGTCAGCTGGGACATGGGCGCGATCGCTTCGGCCGGGACGCCCGAGGCGCTGGAGCTGTTCCGCACGGTGCTGGTCGCATCGGCCAGTATTCCCGGCGCCTTTCCGCCGGTCCTGATCTCGTCGAACACCGGCGACCTGTCGTTCGAGGAGATGCACGTCGATGGGGGCGTAACGACGCCCTTCCTGGCGGTGCCCGAGACCCTGTGGTCCTATCGCGAGCCGTCGCCGATGCTGAGCGCCGCGCGGTTCCATGTCGTGATCAACGGGCGGCTGGCCCCCAGTTTCGCCGTGACGCGCGACAGTCTGGGCGGGGTGCTGGGACGCAGCGTCGAGATCCTGCTGCGGTCGTCGCTGGTGACGACGCTGGAGGGCAATCGCGCCTTCGCCGAGCGTAACGCCCTGTTCTTCCGCTATGCGGCCCTGCCCGACGACTCGGAGGCCTCGCCGCTCGATTTCAGCCCCGCCTCGATGCGGGCCGTTTTCGAGGTCGGTCGCACCGGAGCCCTGTCGGGCGACGTCTGGCGCTGAACGTCAGGGCAGGGGGGCGAAGCTCTTTTCTTCGCGCAGGGCAGAGGCCTTCCTGACCGCGACCGGCGCCGCGTGCAGCCAGTAGTCGGCGTCTTCCGGGCGGTCGGCCCGTCGGCGTTCGACGCCGCGAAGCCGGCGCTGGGCGGCGTTGGACAGCAGGCGGGCGTGCAGGGCGCGCGGCGTCAGATCGTGAATGGCGGGAGCACCGGGGACGGCGACGGCGTCGGGACCCTGGACCTCGACCGCCGGTCGGGCGATGGCGATGAACATGGATGTCTCTTGGGAACGGGAGGCGGCGCTTCTGCGCCCGAGGCTCATGGCGTTAACCACAGGTGCTGTGGATAGTTCCTGATCCCGTCAGAATATTGTTTGGATGCAGACGGTTATAGCGGCGGTTTGGCCTTATTGGTTACCGAGACCTTAACGCGACGGTGGACCGATCGCCGGGCCCGATGGCCTGTCGTGCCCTACGGGGCTAGGGATCAGAGGTGCGCTTCGATGATCGATTCCTGGAGGAACTGAAGGCCCGCCTTCGCCCGTCCGACGTGATCGGCCGGTCGGTGAAGCTCAAGCGTCAGGGGCGCGAGTGGGTCGGCCTGTCGCCCTTCACCAAGGAGAAGTCGCCGTCGTTCTTCGTCAACGACGACAAGGGCTTCTTCCACGATTTCAGCTCCGGCAAGCACGGCGACATCATCTCCTTCCTGCAGGAGACCGAGCGGCTGAGCTTTCCCGAGGCGGTCGAACGCCTGGCCGCCGAGGCCGGGATGCAGATGCCTGCCGAAGACCCCCAGGCGGCGGAGCGCGAGCAAAAGCGTCAGGGCCTCGCCGACTGGATGGACCTGGCCCAGAAATGGTTCGCGGCCAATCTGCGCCGGTCGGTCGGCAAGGCGGCGCGCGACTATCTGGAGCGGCGCGGCCTGCCCGAGGATCAGTGGGAGCGGTTCGGCCTGGGATACGCCCCCAACGATCGCGAGGGGCTGAAGGCGGCGCTGGTCCAGCGCGGGGCCAAGCCCGGCGACCTGGTCGAGATGGGGATGCTGATCGCGCCGGAAGGCGGGGGCGCGCCCTATGACCGGTTTCGCGACCGGCTGATGTTCCCGATCCTCGATGCGCGCGGGCGGCTGGTCAGCTTCGGCGGCCGGGCGATGAACCCGGACGACCGGGCCAAATATCTGAACGGTCCCGAGAGCCCGCTCTTTCACAAGGGCGCGACCCTCTATGGCCTGCCCGAGGCGCGGCGTATCCTGGGAGCAGCGTCAAAGTCGACCGAGAGCGTGATCGTGGTCGAGGGCTATATGGACGTCATCGCCTGCCAGAGGGCGGGATTGCCGGCCGTCGCCCCCATGGGCACGGCCCTGACCGAAGAGCAGATGGCCCTGCTGTGGCGCGTTTCGCCCGAACCGGTCTTGTGCTTCGACGGCGACGGGGCGGGGCAGCGAGCCGCCTTCAGGGCCATCGAGCGCGCTTTGCCACTGCTGAAGCCCGGTCGATCCTTCCGCTTCGCCCTGCTGGAAGGGGGCCAGGACCCGGACGACATTCTGCGTGACAAGGGGGCCCCGGCCCTGCGTCAGGCGCTGGCGGAGACGCGGCCCTTCGCCGAGGTCCTGTTCCGGCGCGAGGTCGAGGTCGAGCCGCTGGATACGCCGGAACGGCGGGCCGGTCTCAAGGGACGGCTTCGGACCGCAGCCGGGGCGATCCAGGACAAGGACTTGGCCGAACAATACCGCCGCGATCTGTTCGAGCGGTTCGACGCCCTCTTCCCCGGCCGGCCGGCGCAGGCACCGCGAGGCCAGCAGATCGGCGGGCGCTGGCGACCCGGCCCTCCGCCCAAGCTGGGGCAGACCGCCGAGGGGGCCCAGGCCATGCAGGCCCTGACACGGTCGATCGAACCGGTCGCGGCCGCTCTCGCACACGGTGCCATCGAAGACCCCGAACGGATGGACGACCATCTGGAGGCCATCGCCTCCCACGGCTTCGGTGACCCCTCTCTGGACGGCCTCGCGCAGGAGTTGGTGCGACTGCGCTTCGCAGGCCAGACGCTTGACAGTGCGGCCCTGCGTCGCCATCTCGCCACTTCCGGACACGACGCCTTAGTGCGCGAGGTCGAGAAGGCGGCGGCGAAGTCCGGCGCGCCTTTCCTGGCCGCGAATGCGCCCCTCGCCGAGGCAAGGGTCCGGTGGTCGCAAGGCTTCGCAGCCCTGACCCGCCTCGCGGGTCTGGACGCGGCGCTGGCGTCAGCCAAGTCGGGGGCGGAAGTCGCCTTCGATGCCTCGGCCTTCAGTCGTCTGAAGGCCGAGCGCGATGCGCTGCGACGAGCGATCAGGACCGGGACGATTTGGGACGATCAGGCGGGTTCGTAACGAACCGGCCTCGCGCGCGTTCTGTTTTCGTAACCCATGTTGCATTTTTGCCGAAGGCCTCGAACCTCTCGGTCGGAGACACAGACTTAATGAGCGATACGCAGGAACCGCCCGAAGCGACCACCGACGGGCCGCTGCTCGACCTCACGGATGCGGGCGTCAAGAAATTCATCAAACAGGCCAAGGCCCGCGGCTATGTGACGATGGAGGAACTGAACAAGGTCCTGCCGTCCGAGGAAGTCACGCCCGACGCCATCGAAGACACGCTGGCGATGCTGTCCGAGATGGGCGTCAACGTCGTCGAGGCGGAGGAGGACGCCGCCGAGACCACGGGCGGTGAACTGGCCGAAAAGGCCGAGACCCAGATTTCGGACGAGAACGCCAAGCCGACCTATGACCGGACGGACGATCCCGTGCGGATGTATCTGCGCGAGATGGGCTCGGTCGAACTGCTGAGCCGCGAGGGCGAGATCGCCATCGCCAAGCGGATCGAGGCCGGTCGCGACGCCATGATCTCGGGGCTGTGCGAGAGCGCCCTGACCTTCGAAGCCATCATGGTGTGGCGCGACGAACTGGCAAACAACCGCATCCTGCTGCGCGAGGTCATCGACCTGGACGCCACCTATGGCGTGTTGAACCCCTCGTCCCTGCCGCACAACCAGCCCCAGCCCCCGATCCCCGGCCAGCCCGTTCCGCCCAAGCCCGAGCCGGAACCCGGTTCGGCCGAGGCGGCGGAGGCGGAAAAGGCCGAGCAGGACGAAGAAGACGAGGACTTCGACGACGGCGGCGGGATGTCGATCTCGGCGCTGGAAGCCGAGCTGCGTGACGGGGTCATGGAGACGCTGGACGCCATCGCTTCCGACTTCGACGCCTTCCGCAAGCTGCAGGAGAAGCTGGTCGACAGCCGTCTGAAGGGCGAGGATCTGTCGGCCAAGGATCGCAAGGCCCACGACACCCTGTCGGCCGCCATCTCCGGCCGGCTGAAGACGCTGAAGCTGAACAACAACCGCATCGAGGCCCTGGTCGAGCAGCTCTACGCGATCAACAAGCGACTGATCGGGCTGGAGGGCCGCCTGCTGCGTCTCGCCGACAGCTACGGCATCTCGCGGCCTGAGTTCCTAAAGGCCTATTTCGGGGCCGAGCTGGACCCCACCTGGTCGACGCGGGTCAAGGACATGGGCGTGCGCTGGACCAAGTTCAGCGACAACGAGGCCAACCAGATCGCCCAGATCCGGGGTGACGTCGCCGCGGTGGCGACCGAAGCTGGCCTGCCCATCGACGACTACCGCCGCATCGTTCACACGGTCCAGAAGGGCGAGCGCGAGGCCCGTCAGGCCAAGAAGGAGATGGTCGAGGCGAACCTGCGCCTCGTGATCTCCATCGCCAAGAAGTACACCAACCGCGGCCTGCAGTTCCTGGACCTGATCCAGGAGGGCAACATCGGCCTGATGAAGGCGGTCGACAAGTTCGAGTACCGCCGCGGCTACAAATTCTCGACCTACGCGACGTGGTGGATACGTCAGGCGATCACCCGCTCGATCGCCGACCAGGCGCGGACCATCCGCATCCCGGTCCACATGATCGAGACGATCAACAAGATCGTGCGCACGTCGCGTCAGATGCTGCACGAGATCGGCCGCGAGCCGACGCCTGAGGAACTGGCCGAAAAGCTGGCCATGCCGCTGGAGAAGGTCAGGAAGGTCCTGAAGATCGCCAAGGAGCCGATCAGCCTCGAGACGCCGATCGGCGACGAAGAGGACTCGCACCTGGGCGACTTCATCGAGGACAAGAACGCGATCCTGCCCATCGACGCGGCCATTCAGTCGAACCTGCGCGAGACCACCACCCGCGTGCTGGCGTCCTTGACGCCGCGCGAGGAGCGGGTGCTGCGCATGCGCTTCGGCATCGGCATGAACACCGACCACACCCTGGAAGAGGTCGGCCAGCAGTTCTCGGTCACCCGCGAACGCATCCGCCAGATCGAGGCCAAGGCGCTGAGGAAGCTGAAACACCCCAGCCGGTCGCGGAAACTGCGTAGCTTCCTGGACAGCTAAAGATCACAGAGGGGCCGCTTCGAAGCCGAGGCGGCCCTTTCTGCGTCAGGCCGCCTGTTCGCCGTCGGTGTGCAGCGACTTGGCCAGGTCCAGCAGGCGCCGGCGCGGGCGTTCGCCCAGCTGGTAGTAGGCCTGGATCAGGTCCAGGGTTTCCTTGCGGCTGAACATCTCCCCGCCTTGGGGACCGGAGCTGTCCTTCTTTTCGAGGGCCTCGGTCAGGCCGTCGTAGAAGTAGCTGATCGGCGTCTCCAGCGCCTCGGACAGCTGCCACAGGCGGGCGGCGGAGATGCGGTTGGCGCCGCATTCGTATTTCTGGATCTGCTGGAAGCGGATGCCGACCTGGACGGCGAGCTGCTGCTGCGTCAGGCCCAGCAGGCGGCGACGACGGCGCAGGCGGCGGCCCAGGTGGAGATCGATGTCGGTGGCCATGGCCCCATTCCCCTTGTTGTCACGGGCTGTGCCAGAACGGCACGGCTCGCCTCACAAGCCGCAACGACCATGCCGCCTTCGCGTGACGGGAGAGCGAACTGGCGCCTTTGGGGAGGCCAATCGGCGGACGATGCGTTAGGCTGGGACAACGCCGCTGTTTCAGGACGCCTTCATGCCCCCTCACTCCCGCCGCCTCAGGAAGGCGGTGCTGCCCGTCGCCGGTCTGGGCACCCGCGTGCTGCCCGGCACCAAGACCACGCCCAAGGAACTGCTGAACGTCGTCGACCGGCCGATCCTGTCCTACATCGTCGAGGAGGCGAGAGAGGCCGGCATCGAGCACATCGTCTTCGTCACGGGTCGCGCCAAACAGGCGATCGAGGACTATTTCGATCACCAGATCGAGCTGGAGGCCCAGCTTCTGGCCAAGGGCAAGACCGAGATCCTGGCCATGATGACCGCCGAACTGGCCACGGCCGGGGAGATGAGCTTCACCCGCCAGATGCAGCCCCTGGGTCTGGGCCACGCGGTGTGGTGCGCGCGCGACATCATCGGGGACGAGCCGTTCGCGGTCCTGCTGCCCGACGTCATCGTGGATTCCGAGCCCGGCGCCCTGAAGCAGCTGGTCCAGGCCTATGAGGAGCTGGGCGGCAACGTCATCGGGGTGGAGGCGGTGCCCGAGACCGAGACCCACAAATACGGCATCGTCGACCCCGACAGCCGGGACGGCGACCGCATCCGCATGAAGGGGATGGTCGAGAAACCGGCCCAGGGCACGGCGCCGTCGAACCTGTCGATCGCGGGGCGCTACATCCTGCAGCCCGAGATCTTCGACATCCTGGAGAACCAGGAGCGCGGGGCCGGCGGCGAGATACAGCTGACCGACGGAATGGCGCGGCTGATGAAGGACCAGGTGTTCACGGCGGTGCAATACGCGGGCGTGACCCACGACTGCGGCGACAAGATCGGCCTCTTGCGGGCCAACGTCGCCCTGGCGCTCAAGCGGCCGGACCTGGGGGCGGCGGCGCGGGCGGCGATCGAGGGTCTGCTGGGGCGCTGAGCGCGTCCGGATCGTCCACGTCGTCCGGATCGTCCGGACCGTTCGCATCGTGCGGATCGATCGGATGGCCGCGTTCGAAGGCGCGGGCCTGCTCCTCCTCGATGAAGCGGTCCAGCGCCTCGGCCTCTGCCTGCATCAGCGCCTGGACCTTGCTCCACCGCAGGACCTCTCCGGCGTCGCCGCGCAGCACCGCCAGCTGGATGCGGTCCCAGGCGACGCCCAGCAGCTGACGCGGCTCGATGCGGCTGAGGTCGCCGTGGACCTGCTCCTCCAGCGAGCGGCCGGGGTCCCAGGGGTCGCGGGTTGCCGAGGGCGGAATCCAGGGTTGATCGGCGCGCCGCCAGCCCTCGCGCGCGGACCGCAGACGCAGCGCCGTCAGGCCGACGCCGTGCCGTCGGCAGCAATCCGGCCCCGACAGCCCGGCCAGATAGTCGGCCCGGACCGCCTTCCACACCGCCTCGGGCGCGATCCGCGCGCCGCGCGGCGCCATCGTCCGGTCCTCGTCCATGCCTGTCCCCTCCGCGTCAGATCGGTCGCCCATTGTAGGGGCGGGCCCGGGGGCGCCGGACAAAAGGCGCCGCGTCAGACGGGACGACTGATCCGGCTGGGTTTTTCGGCGCGAGTTCGGATGATTGAGCCGGACGGCGGCAGCGCCCATATGCGGTCCACGCCCCACCGGAGCCCCCGCCATGTCCCGCACGCTGAAGATCGACTTCGTCTCCGACGTCGTCTGCCCCTGGTGCGTGGTGGGGCTGGGCGGGCTGGAGGGGGCGCTGGAGCGGCTGAGGGGCGAGGGCATTGAGGCCGAGGTGACGTTCCAGCCGTTCGAGCTGAACCCCGGCATGGCGGCCGAGGGCGAGAACGTCGGCGAGCATATCGCGAAGAAGTATGGCTCGAGCCCCGAGCAGTCGGCGGCGAACCGGGCGATGATCACCGAGCGGGCGGCCGAGGCCTGGGAGGGCTTTCAGATGCGGATGGGGCCGGACAGCCGCATCTGGAACACCTTCGACGCCCACCGGCTGCTGCACTGGGCGGGGACGGTGGGGGCGGCCGAGCAGCGGGCGCTGAAGGAGGCGCTGTTCCGGGCGCACTTTACCGAGAACCGGTCGCTGGCGGATGCGGCGGTGCTGGCCGATGCGGCGGCGGCCGCGGGGCTGGATCGTGACAAGGCCGTCGAGGTCCTGGCCGACGACCTCTACGCCGCCGAGGTGCGGGCCGAGGCACAGCTGTGGCGCGCCCGTGGGATCAACGCGGTCCCGGCGGTGGTGGTGGAGGGCAAATACCTGATCAGCGGCGGCCAGCCGGCGGCGGTGTTCGAGGAGGCGTTGCGGAAGATCGCGGGGGAGACTGTGGCCGTTTAGGCCGCGCGGGCGGCGGGGGCACCGCGCAGCAGGCCCTCGGTCGACAGGTCCTCGTCCAGTTCGGGCCAGTGCAGGCCAAAGCCACCGCCCGCGCGCTCCCAGCGGGCGCGCTGCTGCGGAGTGGCGTCGAGCAAGCGCGGATACCAGGCCAGGGGCGCCGAGATGATCCGGCCGTCCATTAACTCGACCGTCAGATAGGCGTCGTCGATCCGCACGTCCGCCACGCGCTCGTCAGCGGCTGTCGCCAAAATAGCCATGCCAGGCCTCCAGGAAGCGGACTCGGTTCTCTCGAACCTGCCGTGGGCCGACCTTATCAGAATCGCCATGTAGCGTCCCTCTCCCGGCGGGAGAGGGCTTGAGGCTCGCAGAGCGAAGCGATGCGCCAGCCGAAAGGGTGAGGGGCTGGTGGTCGGAGTTGGGCCCGCTCGTGCGACGGCTTACGCCGACTGGTCGGACGAACCCTCATCCGTCCGCTTCGCGGCCACCTTCTCCCAACGGGAGAAGGAACATAGATTTGGGCCATGTCCCGCGCGCGTGATCTTCGGCAGTCGGCTGGACTCGCGGAGCGGCGGGTGTGGGAGCGGCTGAGGGGCGGGGCGGTCGAGGGCTTCAAGGTCCGCCGTCAGTACGAGATCGGTCCTTTCGTCGTGGACTTCGCCTGCGTTCGCTTGCGGCTGGTCATCGAGATCGACGGCGGGGTGCATGAGCGAGACGACGTCGGGCTGCGCGATCCTCTACGCCAGACGGAGACCCGGGCGCTCGGCTGGACCGTGGTCCGGTTCACCAACGACACGGCGCTGGGCGAGCCCTGGCGGATCGACGACGCGATCCGCGACCGGGCGCGGGTGTTGGGGTTGCTGTAGGTCGCCGTCCGTGGACCCTCCCCCGGCGGGAGAGGGCTTGAGGCTCGGCAAGCGAAGCGCGCCGCTAAGCCGAAAGGGTGAGGGGCCGCTGCCCGACGTCGATCCCCGCCCATGCGACGGCTCACGCCGACTGGCCCGCCAGCCCCTCACCCTTTGGCTGCTACGCGCCGCCCTTCGGGTCGCGCAATCCTGATCGCTGCGCTCCCAGGCGCTCAAGCCCTCTCCCGCCGGGAGAGGGAGACCGCGTCCGGATTGACGAACGGGAACGCCTCCGCCTGCTCGCGCAGGAAGCCGTTGACGAAGGTGGTCTTCCCAGCCTCGCTCGGTTCGGCGGGAGGACGAGGGGAAACGAAATCTCACACTCAAAACAACTTTCCACACTTCAACCTTGGCGTTAGCCTGCATTAGAGAAGGAGAACTGCATGGTCGATGACCTCACTTCCGGTGATGATCTGGACATTGAGCAAGAAGAAGACGAGGAGCCTTATGTCGAGTTCGATATATCGGTCTCGCCATCCGACCCTTCTCTAGAACTTCTCGCTCAGCAGGTAGAGCGAGGGGATATCATCATCCCATTCTATCAACGGAAATACGTTTGGAAAATTGAACAGGCGTCACGCCTGATAGAATCTTTTCTTATGGGCCTGCCGGTCCCTCAGGTGTTCCTATATGTGAACGACGAGGACCAACTCGAAGTTATTGACGGCCAGCAAAGAATTCGGTCCGTCGCATACTTTTTCGAGGGATTGTTTGGCGAGGAAGATAACAGAGGAAAGCGTCAAATATTTAAACTCAAAGGTCTTTCCGAAAGGTCTGAATATAACGGAAAGACATTTAAGGAGCTGTCTCCTAAGGATCAGCGCAAGCTAAGGAATTCTACGCTTAGGGCGATCAACATTAAACAGCTTAAGCCGAGCCTCAGAAACGACAGTGTTTTTCACATATTTGAGCGACTGAATACAGGCGGAACCCAGCTTAAGCCGCAGGAGATCAGAAATGCAGTCTATCGGGGAAAAATCGTCGATAAAATCCGCGATCTGAACGAGAACGAGCAGTGGCAACGGATATTGGGTCTGAAGAGACCAGATAAGAACCAAAAGGATGTTGAGCTCGTGCTTCGATTGTTCTCGCTCTTTGAGACTTGGGAGGACTACGAAAAGCCCATGCTCGAATTTCTTAATCGATCGATGAACGAGCATCGGGAGTTCGATAGTCCTCGCGCCAAGCGCTTCATTGAACGATTCCCGGAAGCGGTCGCCGTTGTAGACGAGGCGCTCACCAAGCCATTTCGGCCACGGGGGGTGCTCAATGCGGCAGTCATGGAAGCCGTCATGATCACCGTCCTCGAGCACCCCGAGATAGAGGCCGACGAGCTTTCGGAACGCTATGACACGCTGATTGAGGACGGCGACTTTATGCGCCACACGACAGGTGGAACCACGGATACACTTGTTCTCAAGTCGCGTTTGGATTCAGCGAAAGCAATCCTGACAGATGCCGAGATTTGATCTCGACAGCCAGCTTGAACGCGTCGATGAGCTGATCGCAGAGACCAAGAAGTTTGTCCCTGCAGGCGACATTGGGGCAAGCAAGTTTAGGGCCGATCTGGCTGGGCTACTTGTGGTTTCGATAGCAGCCACTTACGAGTCATGCGTGAAAGATGTCTTGGTCAGTTATGCACACCGGCACCATGTCATTTTCGGAAATTATACAACTGCCAGATACGCAAAGCTAAACAGCAAAGTCTCTCTTAGAGACTTGCATGGCTACGCAAACACATTTGATCCGGCCGTGGGGCGAAAACTTAAAGACGTTCTGTCGAAAAGAAAGGGTGCGATTAGAGAGCGCGCGGGCAAAGATATCGAAAAAGCCTATGAGCAAATCCTCGAATGGCGCCATGCATTCGCTCATGCCGGTGCACGAAATACTACTATTGAGGAAGCCGAGGCTACGCATCGGTTAGCTAAGCGCGTAATCTACTGCTTCGGCTCTGCGTTCGACTAAACTTTCACCTCCACCACCCCGCCCCCCGCGCGGAACTTCGCCGACATCTCCGCCATCCCGGCTTCCGCCTCCGCCAGTGACCCCCCCGCGTCGTTCTGCGCCTGGGCGTCCCTGCGGATGTCCTGGCTGATCTTCATCGAGCAGAACTTCGGCCCGCACATGCTGCAGAAGTGGGCGGTCTTGTGGGCCTCCTTGGGCAGGGTCTCGTCGTGGTATTTGCGGGCCGTCTCGGGGTCGAGGCCGAGGTTGAACTGGTCTTCCCAGCGGAACTCGAACCGGGCGCGCGACAGGGCGTCGTCGTGGGCGCGGGCGGCCGGGTGGCCCTTGGCCAGGTCGGCGGCGTGGGCGGCGATCTTGTAGGTGATGACGCCGTCCTTGACGTCCTGGCGGTCGGGCAGGCCCAGGTGCTCCTTGGGCGTGACGTAGCAGAGCATGGCCGTGCCGAACCAGCCGATCATGGCCGCGCCGATGGCCGAGGTGATGTGGTCATAGCCCGGCGCGATGTCGGTGGTCAGCGGCCCCAGGGTATAGAAGGGCGCCTCGTGGCAGTGCTTCAGCTGCTCGTCCATGTTGGCCTTGATCTTGTGCATCGGCACATGGCCGGGGCCCTCGATCATGACCTGGCAGCCGTGGTCCCAGGCGACCCTGGTCAGCTCGCCCAGGGTGCGCAGCTCGGCGAACTGGGCCGCGTCGTTGGCGTCGGCGATGGAGCCGGGGCGCAGGCCGTCGCCGAGGCTGAAGGAGACGTCGTAGGCGCGCAGGATCTCGCAGATCTCGTCGAAGCGCTCGTACAGGAAGCTCTCCTTGTGATGCGACAGGCACCACTTGGCCATGATGGAGCCGCCGCGCGACACGATGCCGGTGACGCGGTTGGCCGTGAGCGGCACGAAGGGCAGGCGCACGCCCGCGTGGATGGTGAAATAGTCCACGCCCTGTTCGGCCTGTTCGATCAGGGTGTCGGCGAAGATGTCGAACGTCAGGTCCTCGGCCACGCCGCCGACCTTCTCCAGCGCCTGATAGATGGGGACGGTGCCGATCGGGACGGAGCTGTTGCGGATGATCCAGTCGCGGATGTTGTGGATGTTGCGACCCGTCGACAGGTCCATGACGTTGTCGGCGCCCCAGCGGGTGGCCCAGACCAGCTTGTCGACCTCGTCATCGACGGTGCTCAGGACCGCCGAGTTGCCGATGTTGGCGTTGATCTTCACCAGGAAGTTGCGGCCGATGATCATCGGCTCGACCTCGGGGTGGTTGATGTTGTGCGGGATGATGGCGCGGCCGCGCGCGATCTCCTGACGCACGAACTCGGGCGTGACGAAGTCGGGGATGGAGGCGCCGAAGTCCTCGCCGTCGCGGACGCAGGGGGCGGACTGTTCGCGGCGCAGGTTCTCGCGGATGGCGACGTATTCCATCTCGGGCGTGATGATGCCGGCGCGGGCATATTCCAGCTGGGTCACCGGGCGGCCGGGCACGCCCTTGAAGACCCGGTGGCGCGAGGTGTCGAAGCGGGGGGCCAGGTGCTTGCCCTCGGCGTGGCCGTTGTCTTCCGGCTTGACCTCGCGGGGGGCGGCGACGGGGGCGATGTCGCCGCGGTCGAGCTGCCAGCTGGATTTGACGAGGGGCAGGCCGCGCTTGATGTCGATGGCGACGGTGGGGTCGGTGTAGGGACCCGAGCTGTCGTAGATGGTGACGGGCGGCTCGTTGGCGCTGGGGTGGACGGCGACCTCGCGGAAGGGGACGCGGATGTCGGGGAAGAGTTCGCCGGAGACATAGACCTTCCGCGAGCCGGCGCGTTCGCCGGTGGGGATGGCGCCGGTCTCGCGCATGACTTCCTTGCGCGCTTCCGCGAGCGGCAGCGTGCTTTCCGACTCGTGCGAGGGCTCGGACGGGGTGACGTGGATGTTCATGGCGGCCTCTTCGCGTGGAGGGGTGCCGACGTCGGGGGGACCTGTGGCGAGGTCCCGTCTCTCCCTTCGCCGGCATGACCCGGATCAGGTTCGGCCGGTCAGAGGATCACCTCTATCTCAGCGGCTCAGGCACCGCCCCCGGGAGAACGCGGCGACGATAGGCCGATGCGGCGGGCGTGGGAAGGCGGTTGTGGTCGAGGCGGCCGGTTCCCACCTTGGCCGTGCCCAACCCGGAGACCGACCATGCGCACCCTCATCCTCGCCGCCCTCGCGGCCCTGGCGGCGGCGACGCCCGCCCTGGCCCAGGACTATCCCCGCCGCCTGCCGAGCTCCGGCGGAGAGACGATCATTCCCGCGCCCGAGTTCCAGGCGGGCTATGACGACTACAACTATGCCGCCGCGCGGCGGGTGGGCGACACCCTGTACGTCTCGGGCGTGATCATCGGACGGGCCCCGGGCGAGGGCAACGACGCCGCCGCCTTCGAGGCCCAGACGCGCCGGGCCTTCGCCGTGCTGGACCGGACGCTGCGTGCGGCGGGGGCGACCTTCGACGACGTGGTCATCATCAACAGCTTCCACGTCTGGGACGGGCCGAACTTCACCGGCGGCCGGATGGGTCATCTCGAGGTGATCAACAAGGTGAAGGCCGAATACATCGACGGGCCCTGGCCGGCCTGGACGGCGGTCGGCACCACCGCCCTGTTCGAGGAGACCGGCATCGTCGAGATCCAGCTGATCGCCCACGTCGGCGAGGACTGAGCCGAAACCTTTCAGGGGCGCGGGGCGAAATCCGGGGCTAGGCTGAGGGCCAGCTCTGAGGAGACCCGCCATGCGATCCGAACCCTTCGACTTCGATTGCGCCGACGGGCGGCGGGTGCGCGGGCGGCTGGATCGGCCGGACGGACAGGTCAGGGCCTATGCGCTGTTCGCCCACTGTTTCACCTGCGGAAAGGACAATCTGGCGGCCACGCGGATCGCCCGGGCCCTGGCGGCCGAGGGGGTCGGGACGCTGAGGATCGACTTCGCCGGGATCGGGGAAGCGGGGATGACGCCCATGCCGGCGGGGTTCACGGTGGACGTTGGCGATCTGGTCGAGGCGGCGGCGCATATGGCGCGGAACGGCTGCGCGCCGGGCCTCCTGATCGGGCACAGCCTGGGCGGGGCGGCGGCGATCGCGGCCGCGGGCGACATCGACAGCGTCAAGGCGGTCGCCGTGATCGCCGCGCCGTTCGACGTGGACCATGTGCTGAAGCTGCTTGGGCCGGGCGCCGAGGGGCTGATGCACGGCGAGACGCATGAGGCCCAGGTCGGCGGACGAGCGGTATCGGTCGGGGCGGGCTTCGCCGAGGACCTGAAGGCGCAGGACCAGAAGACGCGGCTGGCGAACCTGAAGCGGGCGCTCTTGATCCTGCATTCGCCGGTCGATCAGGTGGTGGGGGTGGAGGAGGCCAGCGCCATCTTCATGGCGGCCAAGCACCCCAAGAGCTTCTGCTCGCTGGACAAGGCCGATCATCTGCTGAGCCGGCCGGAAGACGCGGCCTATGCGGCGACGGTGATCGCGGCCTGGGCCAGCCGCTATGTCGGGGACATGACGACGCCGGAGACAACGCCGGCCTCGGATGGCGTGGTGCGGGTCACCGAAACCGGCGCGGGCAAGTTCCAGTCCCGGGTCGAGGCGGGCGGGGCCATGCTGCTGGCCGACGAGCCGGTGTCGGTGGGCGGGCTGGCCAGCGGGCCGACGCCCTATGAGCTGGTGGCGGCGGGGCTGGGGGCCTGCACGGTCATGACGCTGAGGCTGTATGCCGACAGGAAGGGCCTGCCGCTGGAGCGCGCCTCGGTCGAGGTACGCCACGAGAAGCAGCCCGGCCAGACGCCGCCGGACGTGTTCGAACGGACGCTGAAGCTGGAAGGGACGTTCGACGAGGCGCAGCGCGCCCGGATGTTCGAGATCGCGGACAAGTGCCCGGTGCACCGCACGCTGGAGGGCGGGGCGCGGGTGGTGACACGGGTGGACGCTCCCGCCATGTCCGCCCCATGCGAGGAAGAACACTTCAAGGAGATGGAGGAGGTCTGCGCTCAGGCCTGACGCGGGACCCGCCGGACGAAGTCGCGCAGCAGGGCGTTGAACACCTCCGGCTGCTCAATCATGACGGCGTGGCCGGTGGCGGGGATCGCTTCGAACCGGCTGCCGGCGATGGCGGCATGGACCGCGCGGGCCTTGGCGGGGGAGATCGGGCGGTCCTCCTCGCCCGAGATTACGAGGGTCGGTGCGGTGATGGCGGAAAGCTCGCCCGTAATCGCGTGACGGCTAGCCGAGGCGGCGGCGGCGCGGTGCAGGGCCCTGGGTAGCCGGCGCAGATAGGCGCGCCAGCGGTCGGCTTCCGGCCTCCGCGCCGGATCGTTCAGGAAGGTGTCCCCGAACAGGATCTTCATCAGCGGAGCGGTGAAGGGTCCGGGGCCGAACAGCTTCACCAGCGCGATCAGAAGGCGATAGCGCGGCAGGTTCTCCGGCTCCTCGGCCTCGGCGCTGGGGCCGATCAGCGTCAGGGTCCTGACCAGCTCGGGGCGGCGGGCTGCGACCCGCATGGCGACGAAGGTCCCCATCGAGAACCCCACGAGGTGAACGGGTCCAAGCCTCAGCGCGCGGATCAGCTCGACCGTGTCGGCCGCGAGGTTGTCCAGATCCAGTCCCGCAGCGATGTGGGCCGACCGACCCTGTCCGCGCAGGTCGAAGGTGACGACGCGGTGGGTGGCCGAGAAGGCGGCGACCTGTGCCCCCCAGCTTTCGGAGGCGAGCATCAGGCCGTGGACGAAGACGATCGTCTCGGGGCCGTCGCCGTGGATGTCATAGTGCAGGCGAACGCCGCCGATCCGGATGTCGGGCATGGAGGTTTCTTTCGAATGGAGCGCGGTCCCGAAGGGGCCGGGTCTCAGGCCGGATAGGCCTCGAGCAGACGGTCGATGGCGGCCTCGATGCGAAGCCAGCCGCCGTCGTCCAGCGCGACGCCGGCGAAGCGGTCGCGCGTGGCCGCGGCGAGCGCCAGATGCTGGACCGCCGCCAGCAAGACGACGTTCAAGGCGACCACGTCGACGCCCTGGGGAAGCGGAAGATTCGGGCGGCGGGACGCGGTCCAGCGCTGGAGCACGGCCGAGCGGGCGGCCTCCAGACGCCGCAGCAACGGCGTGTCCTGACTGAGCTCCCACGCCACCAGACGCAGGATCAGGGGATTGGCCCGCAGCGTCTGCAGATAGGCCACCAGCATCTCGCGGGCGAAGGCGCGATAGGACGTCGCCGCGATGGGCGGCTGAGCCGCCAGCGTCTCGCCCAGCCAGAGATCGAGCCGCCCGGCGAGGCGCTCGACGACGCCATCGACGCCTTCGAAATAGCGGTAGACCAGCTTGCGATCGATCCCGGCCTCAGCCGCCAGGGTGTTGACGTTCAGGCTGGTCCAGCCGTCGCGCAGCAACATCCGCTCGGCGGCGGAGACGATCGCCGCCTCCGTCGCCGCGCGGTCGCGCGGCCTGCTTTTGGCGCTATCGCTCGCGACGCGGTCGCTCGCTGCTTGAGCGCGGGTTGGCGCGCTACCGCTCGGCTCGCGGAGCCTCGCTGCTTGAGCGCGGGTGGGTGTCTGGGCCGCCATCATCCGTTGGTGGGGCCGGCGGCGCAGGCGCGCAAGACCCGGCCGCGACCGTCCTCGAAATTGCGGGCCCAGCGGGTGTCGTAGGCGCCCATGCGGACCTCGGAGCGAGAGCCATTCGCCGTCGGGCGGATCGTCACGCTCTCATAGGCGGCGCCGTAGCCAGAAAGGGAATAGCGCCAGTCGGCCCCGTTCGCGACGAAACGGCTGAGCGGCAGGAAGTCGGCGCGTTCCTGGAAGCAGGCGGCGACGGTCTCGACCGACAGGGCGCTGTCGACGACCTCGTCGGGGCCTTGCGCCGACAGGATGTCCAGATCGGCCACGCCGACGCGCGGGGCGGCGCAGGCGGCGAGGCCCAGGAGCGCCGCGAACGGCAGGGCGATCAGGGGTGAGGCGTTATTCATGGATGGCTCCAGGGAAAGATCGAGACTTCAGGATTGACATGTCTCGTTATTGAGACATACATAAGTCTCATGACTGAGACAACAAGGAAATCGGCGATGCATGGTTCGAAACGATTGGCGGGGGCAGCGATGGTCGCCTTCGCGCTCGCCGCCAACATTCCCTTTGCCCTGCTGGTCGATCGGTTCGGCTATGACGACGTGCTGAGGGAGCCGCCGCTGCAGGTGCTGGCGGCGTTCCGCGCGGGCGGGCCCGAGCTGATCCTGATCTGGCTGGCGTTCGCGGTATGCGCGCTCGCCTTCCTGTGGGTCTCGGCCTGGACGGGCGAGGCGATCCGGGGGGGCGGCGAACGCTGGCCGGGCTGGGCGGCGGCGGCCGGAGCGGCCTCAGGCGTCGCGCAGGCCGTTGGCCTGTCGCGGTGGGTGTTCGTCGTGCCAGGTCTGGCGGACCGGGCGCTGGATGGATCGGCGACCGAAAGCGCCGTCGCGGTCGGCGCCTATCAGATGCTGCATCAGTTCGCGGGCGTGGCGATCGGGGAATGGCTGGGCCAGACCCTGCTGGCGGCCTGGACGGTCGCGGTCGGACTGGCCCTGGCGCGCGGTCCGCTGGCGAGGGGCGTTTGGACACGCCTGCTGGGCGTCGCGGCACTGTTCTTGGCCCCGCTGTGGGTCGTGGGGCAGGTCGAGCTCCTGGCGACGGTCGATCCCGCCTTTCCCGATTTTCAGATCACCCAGTGGGTCTTCACGGCCTGGTTGGGGTGGCTTCTGGCGCTGGGCGTCACCTGGCTCGTGCAAGGAGAGACGAAATGACGAACGCGATCGTGCAGACTGAGGGCGGCGCGCGTGGATGGCCGGGCCGTCTGCTGAGGCTCGAAGGGCTGGCGCTGCTGGTCGTGGCCTGCTTGCTTTATCACCGCACGGGCCTGTCGTGGTGGTGGTTCGCCGGGCTGTTCCTGGTGCCCGACCTGTCATTCCTGGCCTATCTGTTCGGGCGTGGCGCGGGGACCCTGGCCTACAACCTGACGCACACCGAGATCGGGCCGATGGCGCTGGGGGTGGTCGGGCTGACGATCGCGCCGGCGATGCTGCCCTTCGCCCTGGTCTGGGCCGCCCATGTCGGCTGGGACCGGATGATCGGCTATGGGCTGAAGTACGCCTCCAGCTTCGACCACACCCACCTGGGCCCCGTCGGCAAGGCGGCGCGTGCTGCTCGCGCGGTCTGACGGATTTTCGGCCCTCATCCGTGATATCCCTGATCTCTCACCCAAGGCGGACTGCCATGAAGCGGACTGTTCAAGCCCTCGGACTGATCGGCGCCCTCGCCGTCGCCGGAACGACGCTCGCCGCCTGTTCCGGCGGTGGAGGCGGTGGGGGTGGATCATCGCCGCCCACTCAGCCTCCGGCTCCTCCCCCGCCGCCTCCTCCCCCGCCGCCGCCGCCGGCCGTGTCGGTGGAACGGGAGCTGTCGCCAACGACAGCGAACCCGGCGGTCGCGACCAACACCGCCGCCCACTTCGTCATCACGCCCAATCCAGCCGTCGCGGCCCAGAACCGGCTGTTCGTCATGCTGCCTGGCACGGGAGGCATCCCGCGCTTCTACCGCGAGATCGTCCGCACGGGCGCCTCGCGTGGCTATCACGCCATCGGCCTGACCTATCCCAATGACACGGCGGTGGGCGATCTGTGCGCGCCGAGCGCCGATCCGGACTGCGCGGGCAAGGCGCGGCGCGAGATCCTGACGGGCGTGGATCTGAGCCCGGTGGTCACCGTGGATCGCAACGGCTCCATCATCGGGCGTCTGGAAGACCTGATTCGCTATCTGGACCGCACCTTCCCGACCGAGGGCTGGGGCCGGCTGATTGTTTCAGGGCAACTGGACTGGAGCCGCATCACCGTGGCCGGGCATTCGCAGGGGTCGGGGCACGCAGCCTATCTGGGCAAGCTGTTCTCGCTGGACCGCGTGGTGATGTTCTCCGGCCCCGCCGATGTCGGCCTGACCCCGACGACGCCGGCACCCTGGCTGAGCCTTCCGAATGTCACCCCGGCCAGCCGCCAGTTCGGCTTCACCCACACCGGCGACGAGCTCGTGCCCCTGGCGCTGGTCAGCCAGAACTGGACCCTGCTTGGCCTGTCGGAGTTCGGGCCGAACACCTCGGTGGACGGGGCGGCGGCGCCCTACGGTCTCTCCCGACGGCTGGTGACCAGCGCCGCGCCCAACCCCATGCCGATCGGACCGGTCCCGCAGCCGAGGCATTCCTCGCCCGTTCTGGACGCCGTCACGCCTCTGGACGCCCAGGGCGCGCCCCTCTACCGGCCGGTCTGGGCCTATCTCGCCTTCCCCTGAGGTCCCGCGTCGCGAAAGGCGGCGTTAACCGGCGGGGCGCAGCATCACCGCCGGGAGAGCGCCCAAAGGGAGACCACGATGGGCACGATGATGTCAGCCAGAACCCGCAGCCGGGGGGATCATTTCGAGCCCTCGGATTCCGATCCGCAGGAGGCGCGCCGCCTGCGCGGGCACCTGGAGCAGATCGACTACACGGCGTTTCTGTCCAACCGCGAGGTCATCCCCCAGGTCATGGGGCTGGGCGCCAACCACACCGAGCCGGCCGCCTTCCAGAGACTGGCCGTCGCCGCGGCGACCGCGCGCGGGCGGTGGATCGCCGAGGCCCTCAGGCTGACCGAACAGGGCCATGCGGTGGCCGGCCATGACGCCGAACGCCTGGCGAGCATGCGCACCACCTATGAGGAACTGACCGAAGCCTATGAGGGCCTGCGCCGGATGGTCGAGCGGGGCTATCTGCCCTATCGCGCGGCGGAGAAGGGCTGAGGGGCCGGGTCGAGCCCAGTCTGACCCTCGCAAGAGCCTTAAACCTCAGCGCAACTCGGCGGCGATGTCCGGCGCGAAAAAGGACAGCAGCAGGAACGCGAGGAAGATGCCGATGCCCAGGCCGTAGAAGCTCGGGACGAGCCGCAGCGCCGCTTTTGAGCTGTTCATGGGCGGCTTCACGCCCTGGCAAAGCTGTACGATGTCCGTCTGGGCCTGGAGCGCCAGCATGCCGGAGATGGCGACCGGAAGGGCCGCCAGCGCCATCTGAACCGGAGAGATCTGGGCTCCGAACACCGCCTGGCCCAGGGTCAGGATGCCGCCGAGCGTCCCCACGCTGAGCGACACCATGCTCTTGAAATAGTCATAGGCGAGGGCGGGTTCAGACAGGCCCACGCGTGACGCAGCGTCGTCCGACCCGTTTCGCCGGTCCGGGCCGCTCAGGGTCGGGGGATCATCCCTCACAGCCTAGCCTAGGTCTTCTTGTTGCTCTGAGAGGCCAGGACGGCCGCGAAAGCCCCGAGCATCGATCCGGCGAGGGCGACGAACACGGGCGAGCCTTGATCGTTGGCGATCATCCAGACGGCAAGGCCGATCAATGCCAATGAGGCACCGATCATGATCCCGACCAGCAGGCGCAGGGTCGATGGTGAAGGCTTTCCGGACATATCGCTCCCCGCTCCCGACCGAACACTGGGTTCATTCGCCGGTCATGGCAATCCGTCCGCCCGACAAACTTTGAGGGCAAAGCACCACGTGGCCGTTGGGCCTGGATCAAGGGGTTAAGCGCCGTTTCGTCCGTGCCGAGGGCGAGCAGGAGCGTCGTGACCTGGGCCCCACGTCCGAAGGTATCGATGGTCCCGGTCGGCGATCGCGGCCCTAGTTCAGCGGCTGGGGCCTTGTCTCGATCGGGGCATCGGGATCGGTCGGCGCGGGTGCGGCGGCGGTTGGGGGCTCGACCACCAGGGGGGCGGTCTGGATCACCGGCGGCACGGCGGCCTCGGCGGGCGGCGAGGTGACGCGCGGGGTAGATGTGGACGCCGCGCGGGGCGGCACCGGTGGCGCGGGCTCGGCCCGGGTCGGAGCGCGCGTAGCCTCGCTGCGCGCGGTTGCTGCCTCCGGCTCGACGATCGCTGGCGGCGGGGCCTCGGAAGGGCTGGGAGCGGCCTCGGCCGGAAGCGAGGTCTCGGCCCCGGCAGCGGCAGCGGCAGCGGCACCGGGAGCGGCGGGCGGCGGGGCGTCCATGTCCAGAACCGGAGCGTCGCCCGCAGGCAGGGTGGCCAGCCAGACGAAGCCCGCCACCACGATCACGGCACCGGCCACGGCGGCGATCCGCCAGGTGTCGTTGGTCTTGACCTTCTCCATGACCGCTTCGACCCGCGCGTACAGGGTCGGGGTGACGACGACCGAGGGCATGGCGCGGGGGTCGGCCGGGCTGACGGTGGCGTCCGACAGGGGCGGTGGCAGGGTGTCGATCTGCTCGGGGGCCTCGGGTTCGACGATGATCTCGACCGTGGGGGCGGGAGCGGCGGCGGGCCGGACGGGTTCCGGCTCGACGATGGTCTCGATGATCGACTCGGGGCCGGGTTCGGCCGAGGGCTCGGAATAAGCCTCAACGATGGGGGCCTCGACGATTGGGGTCTCGACGGCGGGAGCTTCGACGACGGGGGTTTCCACCTCGGGCGTCGCGAGAGGCGCGGTCTTGCGCGCGCGGCGGGGCTTGGCGGCGGCGGGCTCGACGGGGGTCTCGGGGGCGGCGTCCGGGTCGGGGGCGAGGGGGCGTTCGCCCGGCAGGAGCTCGCGCTCGGGGGCCGGGGCGGCGCGAGGCGGGACCATGGAGCCGGTGAGGATGTTGCCCGCCGGACGCGGCTGCGGCGCTGAGCTCGGCGCGGGCTGGCCCCAGGTCTGGGGGGCTCGCGGCAAGGGGCCGGCGCGGAACACGGTCTCGGGCGGGCGGCCCCAGACGATGCGGCCCCGCACGAAGGGCTCGGGCGCGATGCCGGAGACGCGGTCGTCCTCGGGGTCGGAAGGCGGGGTATCGGACATGGGCGGGGTCTTACCGTCGCGCGGGCCGGGCGTCCAATGACGAGACGTTCAGCGAACCTCGACGCCCTTCCAGAAGGCGATGCGGTCGGTGATCTCGGCGGCGGCGGACTTGGGCGTCGGATAGAACCAGGCCGCGTCCTTGTTCTCCTTCCCGTCGACGACGAGCGAATGATAGGACGCCGTCCCCTTCCACGGGCAGACGGAGGTGGTGGTCGAGGGCGTCAGAACCGCCGGATCGACGCTGTCGCGCGGGAAATAGTGGTTGCCTTCGACCACCACCGTGTCGTCGCTCTGGGCGATGGTCTTTCCGTTCCAGGTCGCGGTCGTCATGGGTGTTTCTCCAGTCAGTTCTTGAGGCGATAGCCGGTCTTGAACATCCAGCCGACGACGCCGAGGCAGATGGCGAAGAAGGCGATCATGGCCCCGACGCTGACGCCGACGCCCACGTCGCTCATGCCGTAGAAGGCCCAGCGGAAGCCGTCGATCAGATAGACCACCGGATTGAACAGGGTCACGGTTCTCCAGGCGGCCGGCAGCATGTCGATCGAATAGAAGGCCCCGCCCAGGAAGGTCAGGGGCGTGACCACCAGCATGGGGATGAACTGCAGCTGCTCGAAGCTGTTGGACACCAGGCCGATGATGAAGCCGAACAGGCTGAAGGTTACCGAAATCAGCAGCAGGAACCCCAGCATGGCCAGCGGGTGCTGAACCTGAAGCGGGACGAACAGGGCGGCGGTCGCCAGCGTGACCAGGCCGACCAGCATCGACTTGGTCGCGGCAGCCCCGACGTAGGCAGTCACCGTCTCCAGCGGCGACAGGGGCGCCGACAGGATCTCGTAGATCGTCCCGGTGAACTTGGGGAAATAGATGCCGAAGCTGCCGTTGAAGATCGACTGGGTGAAGACCGACAGCATCACCAGCCCCGGGACGATGAAGGCGCCGTAGGGTACGCCCCCGACCTCCTGCATCCGCCCGCCGATGGCCGAGCCGAAGACGACGAAATAGAGCGCCGTGGTGATGACGGGTGTCACCAGACTGCCGAAGATGGTGCGGCCGAACCGGGCCATCTCGAAGCGATACAGGGCCCAGACGCCCCAGCCGTTCACGGTCATGCCGCCACTCCCACGTCGCGGTGGACCAGGCTGACGAAGATGTCCTCCAGCGAGCTCTGGCGGGTGTTCAGATCCTTGAAGGCGATGCCCAGATCGGACAGGCGGCGCAGCAGGGAGGGCACCCCGGTGCGCTCGGCGTTGGAGTCAAACACATACTCCAGCTCGTTGCCCTCGGCCTTCAACGACAGGTCCCACTCGGCTAGCTCGGGCGGCAGCGCCTCGAGCGGATCCTGCAGGTTCAGCGTCAGGGTCTTCCTGCCCAGCTTCTTCATCAGGGCGGTCTTCTCCTCGACCAGGATCAGCTCGCCCTTCAGGATCACGCCGACGCGGTCGGCCATCTCCTCGGCCTCTTCGATGTAGTGGGTGGTCAGGATGATGGTGACGCCGCTGTCGCGCAGTTTGCGCACCAGTTCCCACATGTCGCGGCGCAGCTCGACGTCGACGCCGGCAGTGGGTTCGTCCAGGAACAGGATATCGGGCTCGTGGGACAGGGCCTTGGCGATCATCACCCGGCGCTTCATGCCGCCGGACAGGGTCATGATCTTGTCGTTGCGCTTCTCCCACAGGCTGAGGTCGCGCAGCACCTGCTCGACATAGGCCGGGTTCGGGGCCTTGCCGAACAGGCCCCGGCTGAAGGTGACGGTGGCGATCACGGTCTCGAAGGCGTCGGTGGTCAGCTCCTGCGGGACCAGACCGATCTTGGAGCGGGCGGAGCGGTAGTCGGATCGGATGTCGTGGCCGTCGGCGATCACCGTCCCGGTGGACGGCGTCACGATCCCGCAGATGATGGAGATCAGCGTGGTCTTGCCCGCGCCGTTGGGACCCAGCAGGGCGAAGATCTCGCCCTTGCCGATCTGCAGATCGACCGTCTTGAGGGCCTGAAGCCCGCCCTTGTAGGTCTTGGTGATGCCCTGGATGTCGATGACCGGCGGCATGCGGTGCCCCTGAAACCGGCCGCTGTGCCGTGGCGGGAATATGGCGTGGATCGGTCGACGCTCAAGGGGAGGCGGGAGCCTTTTGCCGTCACGCTGCGTTTCACGCCGCAGCTTTTTCAGGACAGGCATGGTCGACGTCACCGCTCCGATTTCCGGCATTCGCAGCCGGCTGGCGGCCCTGGGCGAGGCGGGGCGGGGGCGGTTCGCCATCCTGCGTCGCGTGCCGCCGTTGCACGACCTGCTCGAATGGGCGGCGCGGATCGGATATGGCGCGCGCGGTTTAGTATATGTGTCGATCGGCATCGTCGCCTTGATGGCGGCGCTGGACATGACGGGAGACGCGGTGGGTTCAACGGGCGCGGTCGCCCTGGTGGCCGAACAGCCGTTCGGGCGCCTCTGGCTGATCCTGCTGGGCCTCGGCCTTTGGGCCTTCGTGTCGTGGCGGGTGTTGCAGTCGGTGTTCGACGCCGACCGCGAGGGCACGTCGAGCAAGGCGCTGATGCTGCGGGCCGGCCAGGCGGCGAGTGCGGTGTTCTACGGCCTGCTGGCGTCCACGGTGTTTGAACTGCTGGACGAGTTCGAACGGTCGGCGGCCCCCGACGACGTGGCGGAAAACCAGGAAAAGGCGGCCAGTCTGCTGGCCCTCCCGCTCGGGCACTGGCTGCTGCTCGGCGTGGGGTTGATCGTTCTGGGGGTCGGGGTCGGCAACATCATCAAGGGGATCAAGGCCGACTTCAGCGAGGCGCTGTCGTGCTCGGCCGAGGTCTGCAAGCGGGTCTCGCCCATCGCCCGGGCCGGCTATGTCGCGCGGGGACTGGCCTATCTGCCGCTGGGGGTGTTCGTGACGCTCGCGGGCTGGCGGGCCAGCACGGCCGAAGTCACGGCTTTCGGCGAGGCCCTGGATGCCCTGGAGCGTCAGCCGGGCGGCAGCTGGGTGCTGGGGCTGACGGCGCTCGGGCTGATCGCGTTCGGCCTGTTCGCCTTCGTGGAGGCGCGATATCGGCGCATCCGGCCGCCTCATGATCTGACGCCAGGCTGAAGGGGTCGCGCCGTGCGCATTGGCCGCGCGTCCGGATCGGGAACCGTGGCCGTATCTTGGGTCTTCAAGTCCACGACCGGAGCCCGCCCGTGATCCTTTCCCGACTGACCGCCGCCCTCGCCCTGTCCGTAGCCCTCGGGCTCGGGGCCTGCGCCACATCCATCCCGGCCGACCAGGTTCGGGCTCCTCAGCCGGCCAAGCCCGTCGATCTGGAACGGTTCTATTCCGGCCGTTGGCTGGAGGTCGCCCGTCTGCCGATGCGGATCACCGACGGATGCGTCGCCGCCGCGACCGATTACGTCATCGTCTCTCCGACCCGCGTCGACCTGCGCGACACCTGTCGGCAGGGCGGGGTGGACGGCAAGGAGCGGGCCGTGGGCGCGGCGGGCGTCATTCTGGATCCCGGCTTCAACGCCAAGCTGAGAGCACCTTATTTTGGCGGCTTCGTCACCTGGGAATACTGGGTGCTGGACCGGGCCGACGACTACAGCTGGTTCATCTCGGCCGATCCGCGGTTCGAAAAGCTGTGGATCTACACCCGTGCGGCCCCGTCCGCCGCTGAGCTCGCGGCCCTGGTCGAACGGGCCCGGGCGCTGGGTTACGATGTGAGCCGTCTCGAGTTCCCTGAAACCGCCTCCTGATCCGGGATCATCCCATGCGCCTGACCGTCCTCGCCGTTTCCGTCGCCGCCCTCATTCTGGCCGCCTGCAGCGGGGGGCCGCTCGCTCCCGACGGGGCGACCTATGGGGCGAACCCGACCCTGGTGGAGCCACATCAGCGGTTCGGTAGCCCGGTGGTGAACATCGCTCCGGCAGTGGGATGGCCCGAAGGGGCAAAGCCGACCGCGCCCCAGGGCTTTGCCGTTCAGGCCTTCGCCTCGGGCCTGGATCATCCGCGCTGGCTGTACCGCCTGCCCAACGGCGACGTCCTGGTGGCCGAGTCGAACGCCCCGCCCAAGCCTGAGGAAAAGCAGGGCGGGATCCGCGGCTGGGTCATGGGTCTGGTGATGAAGCGGGCCGGCGCGGGCGTGCCGAGCGCGAACCGCATCACCCTGCTGCGCGACGCCGACGGCGACGGAGTAGCGGAGACAAAGACGGCTTTCCTGGAAAACCTGATGTCGCCGTTCGGCATGGCCCTGGTCGGCGACCGGCTGTTCGTGGCCAACGCCGACGCCGTGGTCGCCTTCCCCTATCAGACCGGCCAGACGCGGATCGACGCCGCGCCGGTCAAGCTGGCCGATCTGCCGGCCGGGCGGAACCACCACTGGACCAAGAGCCTGGTCGCTTCCGCCGACGGAACCAGGCTGTACGTCGGCGTCGGCTCCAACTCCAACATCGGCGAGAATGGCCTGGACGAAGAGGTCGACCGCGCCGCCATCCTGGAGATCGACGTGGCCACCGGAACGCGGCGGGTCTTCGCTTCGGGCCTGCGGAACCCCGTCGGCCTGGCGTGGGAGCCGGCCAGCGGATCGCTGTGGACCGCCGTCAACGAGCGCGACGAATTGGGCAACGATCTGGTGCCCGACTACATGACCTCGGTGCGTGACGGCGGCTTCTACGGCTGGCCGTGGAGCTACTACGGCCAGACCGTCGATCGGCGGGTGAAGCCGGAGAACCCGCAGGCCGTCGCCTCGGCCCTGCGCCCCGACTATGCGCTGGGGGCCCATACGGCGTCCCTGGGTCTGCATTTCTACGACGGGGCCAGCTTCGCCTCGACCTATCGCGGCGGAGCCTTCATCGGCCAGCACGGGTCGTGGAACCGCGAGCCCAAGGCCGGCTACAAGGTCGTGTTCGTGCCCTTCTCAGGCGGTCGTCCGGCCGGTCCGCCGCAGGACTTCCTGACGGGGTTCCTGAACGACGAGGGCGAGGCCCTGGGTCGACCCGTCGGCGTGATCACCGACCGCACCGGCGCCCTGTTGGTCGCCGACGATGTGGGCGATGTGATCTGGCGGGTGGCCCCGGCGGGCTGACGCTCGCCGCTCACGAAAAAGCCCCCGGCAGAAACCGGGGGCTCTCTTCATTCGGGCCTGAAGGGCGTCTCAGCTCAGCGGAGCCGGGATGATGGCCGGAGCGCGACCGGCGGCTTCGCTCGGCGCCGCGGTCATCGACGGCGCGATGTAAGGCTGCGGGCCGGCCAACGGCGGCGTGGCGACGGCTTCGGCCGGGGCGGTCTCGACCGGCGCGGCGCGGCGTTCCGCCGGCTGGCGACGCTGGACGGCCGGAGGCGGCGCGGGCGGAGCTTCACGAACGACCGGGGCCGGAGCCGTTTCGGTGATCGTGACGTTCGCCGGCAGATCGCCCGTGGTCAGCGCGGCCGGGGCGGTCGAGCTTTCCAGAGGCGCGGCGGGCTGAACCAGGGGCGAGGCCCGTTCCGCGACCAGCGGCTCGGACTCGGGCGCGCCCATCATCATGACGGCTCCGCCGCCGATGGCCACCAGCGCGCCGATCGGGGCCAGGATCATCCAGGTGCGAACCCCGCCCTTCTTGCGTCGGCCGGTCTGGGCGTAACGCGGGACGAAGATCTCTTCGTTGATCGGCTCGGTTCGCAGAGTGTTGTCGACGTGGGTGACAGTCATCTGTGGTCTCCTCATTGATACGAGAAGAACAGACGTCGCCGACCGGGGTTCCGGAAAGATGAGCGATGCCCGCAAGAAACACCAGGTTCGCCACTTTCCTGCGCCAGGTCTTGAGAGATTGCGGCCAAAGAGCAGCGATGTCTCATCGTCGGGCCATGACCTTCCCGCTACGGCAACCGGGTCCGGGGCGCCACGCCGGGTGCGAAAGGACAGGCGGAGGGCTCGCGGACTCGCCCGGCGGTTGACCCGACGCCGGGGCTTGTTCATCACGGGGTCTGTTCATTTTCGCCTCTATACGGAGCGACCGAGACCATGGGTCTGGCGGCCAATATCCGACGCGACCTGAAGTTCGCCGCGGGACTCCGCCGCCTGCTGAAGCGCATCAAGCCGATCACCCTGGATAGCGACGTCCTGGTCTGCGACGACTTCGAGGAAGCGGTCGACAAGTTCGGCGACAACGTCGCCCTGGAGGACGAGACCCGGTCGCTGACCTATCGCGAGCTGGACGGCATGGCCAATCGCTATGCCCACTGGGCCCGCAGCCGCAACCTGCGCCGGTCCGATGTCATCGGCCTGGTGATGACAAACCGGCCGGAATACATCGCCGCCTGGATGGGGTTCTCCAAAGTCGGCATCGCCACGGCCCTGATCAACACCAACCTGACCGGCCAGGCGCTGGCGCACTGTCTGAACATCGCCGGCGTGTCCCAGGTCGTCGCCGATGAGGAAACCTGGCGCAAATGCGAGGAGGCCCGCCCCTTCGTCACCCGCACCATGATGCTGTGGGTGCTGGGCCTGCGCGGCGAGGACGAGATGTCCGAGCGGCGGGGCCTGGACAACGCGGTGCGCAGCGGCTCGTCGGTGCGTCCGCCCAAGGCCGCGCGCGACGGCCTGACCAACCGGGATACCGCGCTCTACATCTACACGTCCGGCACGACCGGCCTGCCCAAGGCCGCGCGGATCCATCACGCCCGGGCCCGGACCTATATGCGCGCCTTCGCCGGGGCCACGGCGACGACCGCTGACGACCGCGTGTTCAACGTCCTGCCACTGTACCATTCGACCGGAGGGTTGGTCGGCATCGGTCCCGCCTTTCTGAACGGCGGGCGGCTGATCCTGCGGCGCAAATTTTCGGCCTCCAGCTTCTGGAAGGACGTGAACGCCACGGGCGCGACGGTGTTCGTCTACATCGGCGAGCTGTGCCGCTATCTGGTCAACTGCCCCGAGCAGGAGGGCGAGCGGGGGCACAAGCTGCGCCTCGCCTTCGGCAACGGCCTGCGCCCCGACGTCTGGCCCGAGTTCCAGGAGCGGTTCGCGATCCCGAACATCCTGGAGTTCTATGGCTCGACCGAGGGCAACGTCTCGGTCTTCAACTTCGACGGCAAGCAAGGATCGATCGGCCGGGTGCCGAAGTTCCTCAAGAAGCAGATCAACATCCGGCTGGTGAAGTTCGACATCGACACCGAGATGCCGGAGCGGGCCGCGAACGGCACCTGCATCGAGGCCAAGCCCGGCGAGATCGGCGAGGCCATCGGCCTGATCGGCAACGACATCCGCCACGACTTCTCGGGCTATGCCGACAAGGCGGCGTCGGAGAAGAAGATCCTGACCGACGTGTTCCAGCGGGGCGACCGCTGGTTCCGGACCGGCGACCTGATGCGCCAGGACTCCGAAGGCTATTTCTACTTCATCGACCGGATCGGCGACACCTTCCGCTGGAAGGGCGAGAACGTCTCGACCGCCGAGGTCGAGCAGCGGCTGACCGAGGCGCCCGGCGTCAAGGAAGTCATCGCCTATGGCGTGCCGGTGCCGGGAGCCGAGGGCAAGGCGGGGATGGTGACGCTGGTCATCGAGGGCAAATTCTCGGCCAAGGCGTTTGCCGAATACGCCGACGCCCAGCTGCCGCACTATGCCCGTCCGGTGTTCGTGCGGATCGCCAAGACGCTGGAGACCACCGGAACGTTCAAGTACCGCAAGGTCGATCTGGTCGCCGAGGGCTTTGATCCGGCCAGGGCATCGCCGGTGTATGTGCGCGGCGGGAAGTCGGGCTACCAGAAGCTGACCGCCGAGGGCTTCGAGGCGATCCAGAGCGGGCAGAACCGGCTCTGACCAAGCAGCGAAAGGCCCCCGCCGCGATCGCGACGGGGGCCGTCTTCCGAAGGATCGGCGGGGTCATGAGGCCCGCCGGGGGTCCTTAGTTGGCCGGGGCCATGCCGCCTTCGCTCGACGGGATCGAGGGCGAGGTGTTCGGCGTGTTCTCGGTCGTCAGGCCGCCGTCGGCGTTGCCGGCCTGCTGCTCGATGCGGTCGGCCTCGGCGTTCAGGGCTTGCTCCTGGGCTTCGGTCGGGGCGGCATCGGCCTGGGCTTCCAAGGCGTCGGCCTGTTGTTCGGCGGCGGCGTCCTCGGGGCTTTCGCCGCAGGCGGCGAGGCCGGCCATGGCGGCGACGGCGATGGAGGCGATCGTCAGTTTACGCATGGGATATCCCTTCCTTGTGAAGTCGGGGAAACGCCGCCGATCACGCCGGGTTCACGAGCGCGTGAGATAAAATCCGAACGACGTTATGCCGTCTCCGCGAAGGCCACGCGCGCCGCGCCCAGCAGAGCCGCGTGCTTGTGGGTGATGACCCAGGTCGGGATGTCGGCCATGTAGTCTTTGAAACGACCTTTGCGTTCGAACCGGCGACGGAAGGGGCTGGCCTTGAGGAAGTCCAGGATGCGCGGCGCGATGCCGCCCGCGATGTAGACGCCGCCGCGCGCGCCGGTGGTCAGGGCGATGTCGCCGGCGACGGCGCCCAGGATGGCGCAGAAGCGGGCCAGGGTGGCGCCGCAGGGGCTGTCCCAGTCCTCGAGCGCCTCGCGCGTGATCTCGGCGGGGTCGTCGACGTGGGTCTCGCGGCCCTCGATGCGGGCGAGGGCGCGGTGCATGTTCAGAAGGCCCGGGCCGCAGATCAGGCGCTCGATGGAGACGCGGTCGTAGCGTTCGCGCAGGATGCGCAGGATCTCGTCCTCGACCGTGTCGCCGGGCGGGAAGCAGGCGTGGCCGCCCTCGGACGGCATGGCCATCTCCTGGCCGTGAGCGTTCCGGATCAGGGCCGAGACGCCGAAGCCGGTGCCGGGGCCGAGCACCGCCAGCGTGGCGTGCGGATCGCCGGTCTCGGGACCGCCGAGGTGGACGAGATCCGACGCAGGGACGATGGGCGCGCCCCACGCCAGGGCCTCGAAGTCGTTGATGAGCTTTACGGGGTTGAGACCCAGCGTGGCGAGCTCCGTTTCCGAGACCGCCCAGGGCGAGTTGGTCAGGTCGATGGCGCCGTCCTCGACCGGCCCGGCCACGGCGATGACGCCGCCGGACGGCTTGATCTCGCAGCCGTCGATGAAGGCGGCCACGCCTTCGAGGAAGGTCGGATACTGTTCGGCGGGGAAGCTCTCGTGGTGATCGAGGACGGGCAGGCCGTCCTTCCAGGTGGCGATGGCGAACCGGGCGTTGGTGCCACCGACGTCGCCGACGAGGAGGGTCCTGGAAGCGCTCATGGCCTTGATCCGGTCTGGGGCGGCGAGTGGAAGAGTTTCATCACGGCGAGCACAGTGGGTGCACGGAGAACACGGCGAGACCGAGCAGACGGGAAAGGCGTCGATCGGTCACTTGGCGCAGCCTGCCGACAGTAGGATGGACGCTTCGCGTCGAAACGCATCTTTGGCGGCGAAGCCGCCCCTCCGATCAATCCCGAGGTTCGAGGCGAGCAGTCGACGGCCTGACCATCTGTTCGGTGTCGCCGTGTTCTCCGTGCACCCGCTGTGCTCGCCGTGATGAACCGCCTGGCGGCCGTCACGCATCCACCTCTCTGTTCTGGATGTTGTGATCGGCGACGTCGCGCAGTTCGGGCTGGCGGGCGGTGGGCTTGGCCTGGAAGCAAACCGAGGCGCCCTCCTCGGCGGAGGAGACCGAGGCTCGGAAGGCTCCGAACAGCTCGCGGCCATAGCCCCAGGACTGGACGTCGTCAGCCGTCGCGGCGGGGCGCGAGGATAGGTCGGCGGTCGTGGTGAGCACCCCGGCCTCGGCGTCAAGGCGGACGATGTCGCCGGTCTGGATGAAGGCGAGCGGGCCGCCCTCCAATGCCTCGGGCGTGACGTGGATGGCGGCGGGCGTCTTGCCGGAGGCACCGGACATGCGGCCATCGGTGACAAGCGCGATGGGGACGCCACGATCCTGCAGCACACTCATCAGGGGCGAGAGGGAATGCAGCTCGGGCATGCCGTTGGCCTTGGGGCCCTGGAAGCGGAGCACGATGACGCCGCCCTGATCCAGATCCCCCGCCTTGAAGGCTGCGAGCACGTCTTCCTGGCGGTCGAAGACGAAGGCGGGGGCCTCGACGATGCGATGCTGGGGCTTGACCGCCGAGACCTTGATGACGGCCCGGCCGAGGTTGCCGTGAACGAGGCGCAGGCCGCCTTCCTTGTCGAAGGGATCGGAGACGGGGCGCAGGATGTCGGTGTCGAGGCTCTGTGCGACGCCGTCCCTCCAGACCAGCGCGCCGTCCACCATCGACGGTTCCTGGAAATAGTGGTGGATGCCCGGGCCCATGATGGTCTGGACGTCGGAGTGGATGTGCCCGGCCTGCGCCAACTCCCGCGTCACAAAGGCGACGCCGCCCGCGGCCTGGAAGGCGTTCACATCGGCCGAGCCGTTCGGATAGACCCGGGCCAGCAAGGGCGTGACGGACGACAGCTGATCCATGTCGGTCCAGTCGATCAGCACCCCGGCCGCGCGCGCCATGGCGACCAGATGGATGGCGTGGTTGGTCGAGCCGCCGGTGGCGAGCAGGGCCACGATCATGTTGACGATGGACTTCTCGTCCACGACGTCGGCCATGCGGCCGGTCCCGCTCTCGGCCAGCTTCACGGCCTGTTTGGCGGCGGCGGCGGTGAGGGCGTCGCGCAGGCCGGTCTCCGGGTGGACGAAGGCGGTCGAGGGCATGTGCAGGCCGCAGATCTCCATCATCATCTGATTGGAGTTGGCCGTACCGTAGAAGGTGCAGGTGCCGGGCGAGTGGTAGGAGCCGATCTCGCTCTGCAGCAGGGTCTGACGGTCGACCTTGCCCTGGGCGTACTCGGCGCGGACGCGGGCCTTTTCGGCGTTGGGGATGCCGCTGGGCATCGGTCCGGCAGGGGCGAAGATCACCGGCAGATGGCCGAACGCCAGCGCGCCCATGAACAGGCCGGGCACGATCTTGTCGCAGACGCCCAGGCACAGGGCGGCGTCGAAGGCGTCGTGCGTCAGGGCCACGCCGACCGACATGGCGATGACGTCGCGGCTGAAGAGCGACAGCTCCATACCCGGTCGGCCCTGGGTGACCCCGTCGCACATGGCCGGGGTGCCGCCCGCGACCTGGGCCGTGGCGCCGACCTCCCGCACGGCGTCTCGGATGATCTGGGGAAAGCGCTCGAACGGCTGATGCGCCGAGAGCATGTCGTTGTAGGCGGTGACGACGCCGACATTGGGCGTCTTGCCCGTCATGGCCGTCAGCTTGTCGGCGATGGTCTGGCCGGCGAAGGCGTGGGCCCAGTTGGCGCAGGACAGCTTGGCGCGACCGACGCCCGAGTCGCGGGCGGCGTCCATGCGGCGGAGGTAGTCGGACCGGGTGTCGCGCGAGCGAGCGACGATGCGGTCGGTGACCTCTTTGACCACGGGGTGCAGGGGCATGGCTTAGCCTTCCGTCCAGACGACTTCGAGCGGGACCTTGGCCGCGATCAGGGCGGCGATCGGCTGGGTGGCGGGATCGCCCCGGGCCTCGCGTTCGAAGACGGAACGCTTCACGGAGCCCTTCAGGCCCAGGATGACGCGACCGGCCGTCATCAGCCAGGGCAGGTTGATCGACAGACGCTCTTGCGGCGGGGCGGCCCCGTCGCGGCCAGGCGGGACACCGAGCACGGTGGGTTTGAGCGTCGGGGTCAGCAGGGTCTTCAGCGTCGGGCTTTCGGGGAACATGGAGCAGATATGGCCATCCTCGCCCATGCCGAGAAGGACGGCGTCGAAACGCTCTCCGGCTTGCGTCAGGGCATGGGCGGCGAGCGCAGCGGCGCGGTCCACGGTGACGGCGGGGGAATAGAGCGGGATGAAGCGGGCTGCGGCGGCAGGGCCTTGCAGCAGGACGTCACGGATCAGGCGGGCGTTGGAGTCCGGCGAGGTATCCGGCACATTACGCTCGTCGACCAGGGTGACGGCGATCTTGTTCCAGCCGATGTCGGCCTGGGCCAGGCGGGCGTAGATCGGCGAGGGCGTCGTCCCACCGGGACCGGCGAAGACCGCGCGGCCGTTGGCGATGACGGCGGCGGCGAGGGTCTCCTCCAGCCGCGCGGCGATGGCGGCGGCCCAGGCGTCGGTGTTGGGGAAGGTCTCAACCTGCATTGGTCTTCCACTCCCGGCCGGTGCGCGCCAGCAGCAGGTCTGCCGCGTCCGGGCCCCAGGTGCCCGCGCGATAGGGCATGGGCTGGACCTTGCCCTCGGACCAGGAGGCGGAGACGCCGTCGACCCATTCCCAGGCCTTTTCCGCTTCGTCGCGGCGCACGAACAGGGTGGAGTCGCCGTTCAGCGCGTCCAGCAGCAGACGCTCATAGGCGATACGGCGGCGCGGCGGCTTGGCCCCCTTCTGGTTCACGCCCCAGGACAGGGACATGTCGATGCGCTGGAGCTGCATCTTCTGATCGAGGCCCGGCCGCTTGTTCATGACGGTCAGGGAGATGTCTTCCTCGGGCTGGAGCTCGATGACCATGCGGTTGGCGCGGACCTCGCCTTTGGAGTCGCGGTCGAAGATCGAGTGCGGCACCGGCTTGAACTGGATGACGATCTCGGTGCGCTTCTCCGGCAGGCGCTTGCCGGTGCGCATGAAGAAGGGCACGCCCGCCCAGCGCCAGTTGTCGATGTCGGCGCGGATGGCGACGAAGGTCTCGGTGTCGCTGTCGGCCCCGCGCTCCTCGTCGTAGCCCTTGGCCCGGCTGCCCTCCACCGTGCCCGAGACATACTGGCCGCGCACGGTGACGCGCTCGACCTCGTCGGGGGTGACGGGGCGGAGCGACCGCAGCACCTTGACCTTCTCGTTCCGGACCGAGTCCGGGTCGAGGTCGCTGGGTGGCTCCATGGCGACCAGGCAAAGGAGCTGGAGCATGTGGTTCTGCAGCATGTCGCGCAGGGCACCGTACTCGTCGTAGTAGGGCCAGCGGTCGCCGACGCCGACGGTCTCGCCGACCGTGATCTGGACGTGGTCGATCGACAGATTGTTCCAGAGCGGCTCGAAGATGGTGTTGCCGAACCGAAGGGCGATCAGGTTCTGGACCGTCTCCTTGCCCAGATAGTGGTCGATCCGGAACACCTGATGCTCGCCAAACGCGTCGGCCACCGCGTCGTCGATGGCGCGGAAGCTCTCCAGATCGCGGCCGACCGGCTTTTCCAGGACGACGCGGTCTTCGGGCTCGGCCAAGCCCGCCGCCCGCATGGCGGTGACGATGCGGGCGTACAGCGACGGCGACACGGCGAGGAAGGAGGTCACCGAGCCCGACCCGACCTTGTCGCGCAGAGGCTTCAGACTCTCGGCCGAGGTGGCGTCGACGGCGAGGTAGTCGAGGCGGGCTTCCAGCTTCGACCAAGCGTCGTCGGACCAGGCGTCGTCGGCTTTGGCCTTGCCCTCGACGGCGGTGCGGACCTTGCCGACGTATTCCTCGCGGGTCTCTTCCGAGCGCGCCGCGCCGATGATCTTCAGACCGTCAGGCAGCAGGCCGTCGTGCTCGAGGAAATAGAGCGACGGCAGGAGCATCCGCATCGCCAGATCGCCGCCGCCGCCGAACAGCACCAGAGCCGTCATGCTCGCTCGTCTCCTTGGATCGGAGGTTCGAGCCTCCGTGGTCTATTGTGGCTGTTTGGCCGGTCGCTCGCGCGAGGCCAACACGTCCAGCACCGCCTGAAACGACAAGTGACGCGACCGTAACAGAACGAGCAAGTGGTAGATCAGGTCCGCAGCCTCGGACGCCAGTTCCTCGTCGGGACCAGCGGCGCCCGCTAGCGCGGTCTCCACGCCCTCCTCCCCGACCTTCTGCGCCGCGCGTTTTGGACCCTGGGCCAGCAGCTTCGCGGTCCAGCTGGAGGCGGGGTCGGCAGAGGCCCGTTCGGCGATGGTCCGCTCGAGCCGGGCGATGCGGCCGAGCCCCGGCGCGTCGTCCTCGCCGAAACAGCTGGTGGTGCCCAGGTGACAGGCCGGACCCATCGGACGGACGGCGAGCACGAGGGCGTCGCCGTCGCAGTCGGGGGTGATGGCGACGACGGTCAGCCGGTTGCCGCTGGTCTCGCCCTTCCTCCACCGGCCGCCCCGGCTGCGCGAGAAGAATGTGGCCTCGCCGGACTGGATCGTCTCGTCCAGCGCGGCTCGGTCCATGTAGGCGAGCGTCAGGACCTGGAGCGTATCGGCGTCCTGGACGATCGCGGGGATCAGGCCGCCGCCCTTGTTGAAGTCGAGGGTGGTGGGGTCTATCATTGCCTTACCTCCACGCCTGCGCCGGCCAGATAGGCCTTCAGGTCCGGCACGGCGATCTGGCCGGAGTGGAAGACGCTGGCGGCGAGCGCGCCCGACACATTGGCCCGGTCGAAGACGTCGAGGAAGTGCGACCGCGATCCCGCGCCGCCCGAGGCCACGAGCGGAATGGTCAGGCGGCTGCGCGCATCCGACAACTGGGCGGTGTCGTAGCCGCGCCTCACGCCGTCCTGGTCGATGCAGTTCAGGACAATCTCGCCCGCGCCTCGATCCTGCGCCTCCACGATCCACTCCATGGTCTTCTTGCCCGCCAGACGCCGGGCGTTCGGATCGCCCGTGTATTTGTGCACGACGTAGTCGCCGTCCTCGCGGCGGCTGTCGACGCCGACGACCACGCACTGGCTGCCCAGCCGCTCGGCCATCTCCGTGATCAGCTCGGGGCGCTCCAGGGCGGGCGAGTTGATCGAGACCTTGTCGGCCCCGTTGTCGAGACAGGCAGCGGCCTGATCGACCGTACGGATGCCGCCCGCGACGCAGAACGGAATGTCCAGCAAGCGCGCGATGTCGCGCACCCAGCCGTAGTCCAGCGTGCGGCCCTCCGGACTGGCGGTGATGTCGTAGAAGACCAGCTCGTCGGCGCCCTGATCGCGATAGCGGGCGGCGAGCTCGGCGGCGTCGCCCATGTCGACGTGGCCCTCGAAGCGGACGCCCTTGACCACGCGGCCGTCCTTGACGTCGAGGCAGGGGATGATGCGGCGGGCGGTCATTGCACCGCCTCGATGGCCTGGGCGACCGTGAAGCGGCCCTCGTAGATGGCGCGGCCGGTGATGGCACCGTCGCAGCCGATGTCGCGCGCGGCGATGATGTCGGCCACTGAGGCGACGCCGCCCGACGCCTGGACCTTCAGCTCGGGACGGCGGCGGACGATCTCGGCCAGCAGGTCGAGGTTGGGGCCGGTCAGGGCCCCGTCGCGACCGACGTCGGTGACGAGGACGTGGGACAACGTTCCGGCCGGGTAGCGGTCCAGTGCGGTCCACAGGTCGAAGCCCGCAGCCTCCGTCCAGCCCTTGAGCGCGGGCGTCGGCACGCCGTCCTCGCTGACGCGCACGTCGAAGGCCAGGGTGATGCGATTGGGGCCGAAGCGGTCCAGCCATTCGGCCACGGCGTCGGGCTTCGTCACCGCCAGCGATCCGACGACGACGCGCGAGACTCCGGCCGTCAGCAGGCGCTCGACGTCGTCGACCGAGCGGACGCCGCCGCCGGACTGGATGTGGGCCAGATGGGTCGCCGCGAGGCGGCCGATGAGGTCGTGCTGGACCGCGCGCCCGGCTTCGGCCCCGTCCAGGTCGACGACGTGGACCCACTCGGCGCCCTCGTCGGCGAAGGCGGTCAGGCGGGCGATCGGATCGGGGTCGTACTCCGTCACCTGGTCGAAGCGGCCGTGCATGAGCCGCACGCACTTGCCGCCGCGCAGGTCGATGGCGGGATAGACGATCATGCGGGCAGCTCGAGGAAGTTCTTCAGGATGCGGGCGCCGGCGGCGGCCGAGCGCTCGGGGTGGAACTGGCAGCCCCAACGGTTGCCGCTTCTGACCATGGCGGGGACGGAGGCTCCGTAGTCGGCGCAGGCGATGGTCGCGGGCGTGTCGGGGCAGACGTAGGAGTGGACGAAATAGGCGTAGTCGCCGTCCCGCACGCCCTCCAGGATCGGGTCGTCGGACAGGGTGTTCAGCTGGGACCACCCCATGTGCGGCACGGGCAGGTCGTCGCGCACGGGCATGCGGGTGACGCGGCCGGGGATGAAGCCCAGCATGGTCGCCCCGCCGTTCTCCTCGCTCTCGGCGAACAGCAACTGCTGGCCCAGGCACAGGCCGAGCAGGGGGCGGGAGAAGGCCTTGATGATGTCGGTCAGGCCCAGTTCGGCCATGCGCGCCATGGCGTATCCGGCCGCGCCGACGCCGGGCAGGACCAGCCGCTCGGCCTCGGCGATCTCGACCGGATCGGAGGTGACGACGACGTCGGCGCCCAGCCGCTCCAGGGCGAACTGGACCGAGGCCGTATTGCCCGCGCCCAGGTGGACGATGGCGGTGGTCATTGAATTCCTCCCCCGTTGGGGGAGGGGGACCGCGAAGCGGTGGAGGGGGCCAACCGCGCACGATGGCGTTTGGCCCGGGCCCCCTCCGTCTGCTTCGCTTCGCTACGCATCCACCTCCCCCAACGGGGGAGGATTTGGAGAGCGCCCATCACAGCACCCCCTTGGTTGACGGCACAGCGTCGCTCTCGATGCGGATGGCCTGGCGCAGGGCGCGGCCGAAGCCCTTGTAGACGGCCTCGGTCTTGTGGTGGTCGTCGTCGCCCGTGACCGAGATGTGGACGGCCGCGCCCAGGTGCTCGGCGAGGGAGCGGAAGACGTGGGCGGTCAGGTCGGTGCGATACTCGCCGATGAAGGGCGTCGAGAAGCTGCCTTCGAACACCGGATAGGGACGGCCCGACAGGTCGAGGGCGACGTTCGCCTGGGCCTCGTCCATGGCCAGGACGAAGCCGTAGCGAGCGATGCCGCGCCGCTCGCCCAAGGCCTGTTTCAGGGCCTGGCCCAGAGCGATCGCGCTGTCCTCGATGGTGTGGTGCGGGTCGGTGTGGAGGTCGCCCTCGCATTGCAGGCGCAGGGAGAAGCCGCCGTGGGCCGCGACCTGTTCCAGCATGTGATCGAAGAAACCGACGCCGGTCTCGATCTTGATCGGGCCGGAGGCGTCAAGGTCGACGGCGCAGACGATGCGGGTCTCTTTCGTATCGCGTACGGCCTGACCCGTGCGATGGGCGCGGGTCTTGCCGACGGCGAGGCCGAGCGCGGCCAGCAGCCGGTCGTTGACCTCAGGCTTGAGCGAGACGGGCAGGCGCAGACGGTCGCCGGACCGGTCGGCGGCGACGCCGAAGCGGGCGAGGTCGGCGAGCGTCGCCTCGATGTCCGATGGGCGGGCCATCAGGATGGGGCCGACGCCGGGCTCGACGACCATGACGCGGCCGATCTCGCGCACGAGGCGGTCGCGTTCGCGGCGGACGCCGGCGATGCGTTCGGCGGTCTCGATCATGCGCGACGGGTCAAGCGCCTGCATGGCCAGCCGGATGAGGGGCTCGGGCAGGGCGTAGAGTTCGACGACCTCGGACAGGCGGGCCAGAGTCTCGGACTGGGCGAGGGCGGCTCCGACGCGAGCGCCGGCGAGGCCGTAGGCCAGGGACAGGCTGCGGAGCACGACCAGGTTCGCGTGGTCGCCGATCAAGGCGGCGGCGGAGGGGGCGTCGGCGAACTCGACCAGGCCCTCGTCCACGACCAGCAGGCCGGGTGAGAGGCGAGCGGCCATCTCGGCCACCGCCTCGGCCGAGCCGAGTGCGCGGACGACGGTGGCGACGGTCTCGCCGCTGGCGACACGATAGATGCGGGACAGTCCGGCGTAGGGCTCTGCGTCGGGGGCCTCGACCGAGCCGGCGTCGCGGGCGGCGAGGCGCCAGACCAGCTCGAGCCCGTGGGTCAGGCCGCGGACCGGCAGGACTTTGTCGGCGGTGACGCCGTAGATCTGGGCCATGCGAGCGGCCAGCGCGGCTGTGTCGCCGGGGTAGCGGTCGAGGCCGTCGGCGCCGGCGACGAGCGGCGGAAAGGGGGCGGGGAGGGTCATCGGAATTCTCCCTCCCCTTCATGGGGAGGGACAGGCGGCGCAGCCGCCAGGGTGGGGTTTGTCAGAACGGCTGCGATGCGATTTCGGGCCCCACCCGGGCTCCGCTTCGCTTCGCCGTCCCTCCCCATGAAGGGGAGGGAGATGTTGGCGATCTCCCTCATCCCCCGCTCCTCAAGTCCGCCGCCCGCGCGTGGGCCTCGAGTCCCTCCAGCCGCGCCAGCCGGGCCGCGATCGGCCCCAGCGCAGCGGCTCCTTCGGCCGTCACCGTCTGGACCGACATCGACGTCATAAAGCTGGCGGTGGTGATGCCGCCGAGCGTGCGGGCGCCGCCGTCGGTGGGCAGGACGTGGCTGGGTCCGGCGGCGTAGTCGCCGAGTGTCTCAGCCGCGAAGCGACCGACGAAGATGGCACCCGCCGCGCGGATCGACGGCAGCATGGCTTCGGGCTCTTCGACCTGGAGCGCCAGGTGCTCGGGGCCGTACAGGTTGATCACCTCGCAGGCCGCGTCTTCGTCGCGGACCAGGATGGCGCGGGCCTCGTTCAGGCTGGCGCGGGCGATGGCCTCGCGGGGCAGGGTCGCGACCTGCCGTTCCACCTCGGTCAGGATGTAGTCGAGGTTGGCGCGGCTGGTGGAGACGAGGATCACCTGGGCGTCGGCGTCGTGCTCGGCCTGGCTCAGCAGGTCGGCGGCGGCGATCTCGGGGGCGGCGTCGCGGTCTACCACGACCATGAGCTCGGACGGACCCGCGGGCATGTCCACGGCCGGGCCGCCGGGCAGGGCGGCGGCGTATCGCTTGGCCTCGGCGACGAAGGCGTTACCGGGGCCGAACAGCTTGTCGCAGGCCGGAATCTCGCCGTCGTCCAGCACCACGCCATAGGTCATGGCCGCGATGGCCTGGGCCCCGCCAAGCAGCCAGATCGCGTCGAGACCCGCCTCGGCGGCGGCCAGGATCATGGCGGGGTGGACGCTGCCGTCCTTGGCCGGAGGGGTGACGACCACGCGCTCGGTCACCCCCGCGACCTGGGCCGGGATCGCCTGCATCAGGAGCGACGAAAACAGCGGCGCGGTGCCGCCGGGCACATAGATTCCGGCCGCCTTGATCGGCCGCCAGACAAGGCGCGAGCGGACGCCCGGCGTGGTCTCGACCCAGGCGGTGTCCTCGGGCCGGGTGGCTTCGTGGAAGACGCGGACGTTGTCGGCGGCGATGCGGATGGCGCGGGCGTCGGCGGGGGCCAGGGACGCGCGGGCCTCGGCGACGGCGGCATCGGTGATGGCGATGCGGCGCGGCTTGAAGCCGTCGATCTTCTCGGCGAACTGGCTGACCGCCGAACCGCCGGAGAAGCCGACCTGTTCGAAGATGCCGTGCACCACGTCCTGCACGTCCCGCTCGCTGCGGCGCGCGGGGCGGGCTAGGGCATCATGCTTGCCCTGACCGTCGAGCGAGGCCCAATCGATCCGTTTCACGTCGAGCGTCGTCATCACATCATCTTCTCGATGGGCAGGACCAGGATGGCCGAGGCACCGGCGGCCTTGAGCTTCTCCAGCGTCTCCCAGAACACAGCCTCCTGACACACGGCGTGGACGGCGACGGCGTCGTCGCGGCCCATCAGGGGCATGACGGTCGGGGCTCCCGCTCCCGGCAGGATGGCGGTGATCTGATCCAGCGCCGAGCGAGGCGCGTTCAGCATGACGTATTTGGCCCCTTGCGAAGACACCACGCCAGCCATCCGCTCGATGATGGATTCCAGCAGGTGGGCCAGCTGGGGCTCGGGCGCGACCGGCGACTGGATCAGGACGGCCTGGCTTTCGAACACCGTGTCCTTGGCGATCAGGCCGTTGGCCTCCAGCGTCGCGCCGGTCGAGACCAGATCGCAGATGGCCGAAGCCAGCTTCAGCCGGGGAGCCACCTCGACCGCGCCGCGCATCACCACGATGTCGGCGGCCACGCCCTGTTCGTCCAGATAGCGGCGCAGGATCTTGGGGTAGGAGGTGGCGATCCGCAGGCCCTGGAGCGAGCTGGGACCGTCCCACGCGAGCGTCGGCGGGCAGGCCAGCTTCAGCGTGCACTTGCCGAAGCCCAGCGGCATGACGACCGAGGCGTTCGCGCCTCCGTTCTTGCCTTCCTCCAGCACGTTCTCGCCGACGATGCCGAGGTCGCAGACGCCGTCGGCGACGAAGGTCGGGATGTCGTCGTCGCGCACGCGCAGCAGGTCGATCGGATAGTTCTCGACCTTGTAGAGCAGGTCGTTGGCGCCCTTGACGACGCGCAGGCCGGCGTCCCGGACGAGGTCCAGGCTGCGGTCGGCCAGACGGCCGGATTTCTGCACGGCGATGCGAAGTCGCCCCTCTACGGTACTCATCGGTTGGGGCTCAGTGTTTGGGGTTCAGACGGTCCAGCACCAGGCGATAGCCCTGATGCGGCATCTCTTTCAGGAAGCGGGCGACGCGCACGACGGTGGTGGGGCTGGCCCCAGCCTCGCAGGCGATCTCGCGATAGGACCGGCCCCCCTGATCCAGCAGTCGGGCGACCGCCCAGCGCTCGGCGAAGGCGCGGACCTCGGCCGGGGTGCACAGGTCCGTCAGGAAGGCCTCGACCTCGTCGCGCGTCCGGAGCGCTAGAAGGGCGTCGAACAGCCGGACGCGATCAGCGGCCTTGGTGGCGGCCGAGGGCGGGCTGGCGGCGGGCTTGTCGAGGGTGGCGGTCATCGGTGACCGTTCCACTATGCTGTAACAGTGGAACGGTCAAGGGCTCGGCGAGGATCAGGCTGCCGCAGCCTCCAACGCCGGCTTTTCAAGCCGCTCGACCAGGGCGACCATCGGCAGGGCCTTGGCGATGAAATAGCCCTGGGCGGTGTCGCAACCCATGCCGCGCAGAAGCGCCAGCGCCGTGCCGGTCTCCACACCCTCGGCAGTGACGCTCATGCCGAGGCTGTGGGCCAGGTCGATGGTCGACTTCACCAGCAGGGCGTCCTTGGCGCTGTCGTCCAGCGACAGGACGAAGGCCTTGTCGATCTTCAGCTCGTCGGCGGCGATCCGCTTCAGATAGGCCAGGGATGACAGGCCCGAGCCATAGTCGTCGATCGACACCTTGATCCCGGCGGCCGAGAACCGGTCGATGATGCCCAGCGCCACCTCAGGATTGTCGATGACGGCGGTCTCGGTGATCTCGAAACAGATGTCGCCAACAGCGCCGGCGACCGCGTCGAGCGCGAACTGGGCGAAGGCTTCGTCGGATAGCAGTCGGCCGGAGATGTTCACCGACATCTGCAGGTCGTGACCTGCTTCGGCCAGGGCCTTCTGGTCGGCGATGACGCGGTGGACGCCCCATTCGGTCAGGGCGCGGATCTGACCCGTCTCCTCGGCCATGCCGATGAACAGGTCCGGCGCGATGAAGCCCCGGCGCGGGTGGTTCCAGCGCATCAGGCCCTCGACGCCGGTGATGGCGTTGGCGCGCAGATCGAACTTGGGCTGATAGGCCATCCAGACCTGATCGGTTTCCAGAGCGACGATCAGGTCGGAGATGAGACTGAGATTGGCCCCCGGGTCGCCATAGGCGATCGCGTCGAACAGGGCGGCCTTGCGGCGCGCCTCCCGGGCCTGGTCCAGGGCGATGCCCGCGCGATCGACGAGGGAGTCCACGCCGCCGGTCTCGCGCCCCATCCGGTCGATCCCGGCGGTCAACGCGGCGTCGACCGTGGCGCCGATCAGTTTCACCGGCTGGTCTGCTACGGCGCACAGGCGTTCGGCGACCTCGATCGCGGCGGCGTCGTCCTCGATTTCGAGCACCATGGCGACCGCGCCGACGCCGACCCGAGCCACCCGGACGCCCTCGGCCCTCGCCGACAACCGGCCGGCGAGGGCCGAGACCAACTGGCCCATGGCTTCGAAGCCGATCGCATTGCGCACCACCGCGAACCGGTCGACGCCGAACATCAGGACGCAGGCCGTCGGCGTCACCGCCGCCTCGCGTTCCAGCCAAAGGCGGTTCGGCAGGCCGGTCTCTTGGTCATGCAGCGCCATGTGCGTCAGCCGCGCCTGGCGGTCGCGGATATCGTCGGCCATGGCGTTGAAGCTCTCGGCCAGTCGGCCGATCTCGTCGGACGAGGTGACCTCGACCTGGGCATCCTCTCCGGCCTGCAACCGATGAACCGCCTCGTCCAGGGCGGTGATCGGGAGGCTGAGTCCGCGCGACAGCAACCAGGTGCCCACCATAAGAATGGCCAGCCCGACCAGGGCGATGACGCCCAGCGCCCAGAACATAGGCTCGAACGGCTTGAGGGCCCGCGCCATCGGATAGCTGAGCGTCAGGACCGCCGGGGCGTCGGCGTCGAAGCTGGGCAAGGGTCGCGCCAGGACCATGGTCTCGCCCTCGGCCGCGCGGGCTCCGACGGGCGTGCCACGCGCATCGAGCGCCCGGTCTACGGCAGAAGACAGGGCGCTGGCGGGGCCGGCCATATCCTGCCAGTCGCTTCCGGCCCGGGTCAGGACCGACGCGGACAGGGGAATGGCGGACAGATTTTCCAGGCCGCGCATCTGGGCTTCGTCGAGGCGCTCCAGAAACACCACCCAGCCGATCAGGACAGGAGCCATGACGGGAGCGGCGACGGCCTGGTGAGGCTGGCCGTTCAGGTTGAGCACGCCCGCCGACAGGGTCCCGCCGTGCAGGCCGGTCCACAGGGTGTCGATGGCCGCCTCATCGACGGTCTCGCCGACTGAGGTCGCATAGCCATCGATCCCGAGGATCATCGCCCCATCGACCTTCTGGCGCGCGCGCAGGTTCTCGAGCGCCGAGCGGACGGTCGGCTCGTCATTGGTGGCGACCGCCTCACGGAATCCATAGTCCTGCGCCAGGACCGACGCGCCCTGGCGCAGCTGGTCCGAGCGCGAGTCCCACAGCTGGCCGTAGACGGCGCCCGAGGCGGTCAGCTCGCCCCGCACGAGACCGCGGGCGCTGGCGGTGATGGCCGTGTAGACGGCTACCGCGACGAGTAGCAGGGCCAGGCCGAACAGCCCGGTGTAAAGAACCGTCAGCCGGGTCCGTAGATAGCGAAACCTGGGCACGTCAGCGCACCGCCGCGCGCGCCGAGAAATCCCCGGTCATGGTCTGGGTTCCCGGTCCGGCGCCGATGGTCAGGACGTAGGCGCTCTCATTGCCACGCACGTTGAGCTGCGGATGCCAGACCATCAGCCGGGCAGGGCCTGCCGGGATGGCGGCGACCGTGACGTTGCCGGCGGCGTCGGTCTTTCCGGCGTACGGCGTGTCCACGATCTTCACATAGGCCAGCATCTGGTCGTGGATGTTGCAGCCCAGGGCGGCGACGCCGGTTGTGGCGAAGGTGTGGGTGCGCGTCTGATCCTGGCCGAACAGCTCGATCTCGAACCGGTTGCCGCGCGAGAAGGAATATACGTGGTGGCGGACGCGATCCAGGTTCGGGAAGGCCACGGTCCCGCCGACGGGGGCGATCAGGACATAGGGCTGGAACTGGACGTTCTGCTGCGCGATCCGCAGGGGCCAGGCAAAGCGGATCGGCCCGCGTGGCACGCCAGCGTCGGGTCGCACGGTCACGACGGCGTCCCGGATCGGTCGTCCACCGGTGTCACGCACCGACACGGTCAGATCGCCGGCGCTGGCGGTCTCAACAAGAGCTAGGGAGGAAAAGACGAGAGCAAGTAGAAAGCGCATAGCCTCTGTTTAGCGGCGACCGATGAAATACCGGTAAATCCTTGAATGCAATCCCAGGTTGTTGTTGTCGCTCAACATTGGCGAGACGATCGCGCGGAGAACGATGATCTTCTACTTCGCTGCCTTCATTTGCCATTAACCGTGTTGCGGATAGCTGCTGCGAAGCATCGGAGATCGGCCATGCGCCACAGCCAGTCCATCGGCCTTGCCGCCAGCCTGATCATCGCAGCCTTTGCAGGGCCTGCCTCCGCACAGATGTTCGAGTGGATTCCGGAAAACCGGACGGGTGGAAAACTCCTGCTGACCGGGGGCGTCTCGACGATCGAGGGATCCGGTGGCGGGGGTCTGGCGACCTGGGCGGTCACCTCCGGCTACGGTGCCGAGGACGGCATCGGAGGCAATGTCCACGCCACATACGTCCACCTGCCCGACTACGAGCTGCGGTCCTGGGGCGCCGCGGCGTCCTTCTGGGACCGGGTCGAGGTCTCGGTGGCGCGCCAGGAGTTCGACACGGGCGCGACGGGCGCGGCCCTGGGACTGGGTTCGGGCTTCACCTTCACTCAGGACATCGTGGGGGTGAAGGTCAAGGTTCTGGGTGACGCCGTCTACGACCAGGACAGCTGGCTGCCCCAGGTCGCGGTCGGGGTTCAGCACAAGTCCAACGACCAGGGCGCGATCATCGCCGCCGTCGGCGGGCAGGACGACGAGGGCACCGAGGTCTACGTCGCCGCGACCAAGCTATTCCTGGCCCAGTCGCTGCTGGTGTCCGGGGCGGTGCGCTGGACCGACGCCAACCAGACGGGCCTGCTGGGTTTCGGCGGCGATCGCAACGACGACGTCGAGCCGCAGTTCGAGGGCTCGGTCGGCTATCTGCTGAACCGCAACCTGGTCGTCGGGGCCGAATACCGGACCAAGCCGGACAACCTGGGTTTCGCGGGCGAGGACGACTGGCTCGACGTCTATGCCGCCTACGCCTTGAACCGGCATCTGTCGGTCACGGTCGCCTATGTGGACCTCGGGTCGATCGCGACCTTCGAGGACCAGCGCGGCCTCTATCTGTCCCTCCAGGTCGGGTTCTGATCATGCGCGCTCTCCTCATCGCCGCCGCCCTGTTCGTGGCGCCCACCCCGTTGCTGGCCCAAGACGCGGACGCCCCGCTGGAACTGCCGCCCGTCGTCATGTCGACCGAGCACCCCGGCGAGATCGCGGTCGAACCCTATGACCGGTCCAATGCCCATGCCGGGGCCACGCCGTTCGAGGGCACGGTGATGCTGGAGGCCTTTCATGGCGTCGAGGGCATCGGCCGCGTGGTCGACGGCATGGTCGATCTGTCCATCGCCGACCCCCGCATCGCCGGCACCTTCGTCAGTCACGACCTGGTCCGCCTGCGCCGCGTGCTGAAGGAGCAGTTCGCCTACATCCTCGGCGCGCCGGTCGATTATTCCGGCCGAGACATGGCGACGTCGCACCGCGACCTCGGCATCCAGTCCGCCGACATGGGGGCCCTGGTCGAGAACCTACAGATCGCCATGTCACGCGAAGGCGTCGACTTCCGCGCCCAGAACCGCTTCCTGGCCAAGCTTGCCCCGATGAAGGACGACGTCGTCACGCGGTGATCCCGCATCGCAACAAATCGGTTGCGCATCGTCCGTGCTCCGGTCCACGCTGATCGCTTCAGCGACAGGAGCGACCGTCACGTTCGACGAGATGTCAGGCACGCCCGGATCGGGCTCGGTCCGAAAAAGCTACCGGACCCTGGCCCGGTGGCTGGAGACGGCGCCGTCCGACCTGCTGCAGGCGCGGTCGCGCCAGGCCGAGCTGTTCTTTCGCCGGATGGGGGTGACCTTCGCCGTCTATGGCGACGTCGAGTCCAACGAGCGGCTGATCCCCTTCGACGTCGTACCCCGCATCATCGGGGCGGCGGAGTGGGATCTGCTGGAAAAGGGCCTGCGCCAGCGGGTCTCGGCGCTGAACGCCTTTCTGAAGGACATCTACGGCCCGCAGGAATGCATCAAGGCCGGTATCATCCCGGCCGATCTGGTCCTGACCAATCCCCATTACCGGCCCGAGATGCAGGGCCGCCGTCCGCCCGGCGACATCTGGACCCACATCTGCGGCGTCGACCTGGTCCGCACGGGCGAGGACGGCTTCCTGGTGCTGGAGGACAATTGTCGCACGCCCAGCGGCGTCTCCTACATGCTGGAGAACCGCGAGATGATGATGCGGCTGTTCCCGGACCTGTTCGCCGAGCACCGCATCCGGCCGGTCGAGACCTATACCGACATGCTGCTGGCGAGCCTCCGGGCCAGCGCGCCCGAGGACGCCGGGGCCGATCCGAACGTCGTCGTCCTGACGCCCGGGCCGTTCAACTCGGCCTATTATGAGCACAGCTTCCTGGCCGACAAGCTGGGCGTCGAGCTGGTCGAGGGCGGCGATTTGTTCATCAATGACGACACCGTCTTCATGCGCACGACCGAGGGGCCCCAGAGGGTCGACGTCATCTATCGCCGCGTCGACGACGACTGGATCGACCCCCTGACCTTCCGGCCGGATTCGACCGTCGGGGTGCCCGGGCTGATGAACGCCTACATGGCCGGCAACGTGACCCTGGCCAACGCGGTCGGGACCGGCGTGGCCGACGACAAGGCGGTCTATACCTACATGCCGGAGATCATCCGCTTCTTCTCGGGTGGGGATCCGATCCTGGGCAATGTGCCGACCTGGCGTTGCCGCGAGCCGGACGCCTTGAAGGAGGTTCTGGACAAGCTGCCCGAGCTGGTCGTCAAGGAGGTCGGGGGATCGGGCGGCTACGGGATGCTGGTCGGGCCCGCCGCGACCAAGGCCGAGATCGAGGATTTCAGAAAGAAGCTGATCGCCGACCCGGACGACTTCATCGCCCAGCCGACCCTGTCGCTGTCGACCGCCCCGACCCTGTGCGGGACCGAGCTGCAGTCGCGCCACGTCGATCTGCGCCCTTTCGTCCTGTCCAGCCCGGCGGGCGTGCGGGTGGCGCCGGGCGGCCTGACGCGGGTGGCGCTGAAGGCCGGGTCTCTGGTGGTCAACTCTAGCCAGGGTGGCGGAACCAAGGACACCTGGGTGCTGGACGACTGATGCTGAGCCGTACCGCAGAGAGCCTGTACTGGACCGGACGCTACATGGAGCGGGCCGACTTCCTCGCGCGCATCCTGGAGGCCGCCGTGCGTCTGGCGGCCTTGCCTGCGCGCGACGGGGCGGCGGCCACGGCCTGGGCCAGCGCCATCGCCTCGGCCGGGGTGTCGCGCCAGTTCGCCGCCTCGGCCCGCACGCCATCGGAAAAGTCGGTGCGCGAATACCTGGCCTTCGCGCCGGACAATCCGTCGTCGATCCGTGCCTGCATCAACGCCGCCCGCACCAATGCCCGCTCGGTCCGCACCGCCCTGACGATCGAGCTGTGGGAGGCCATCAACGGGGCCTGGAACGGGCTGAACGACTTCGGCGAGCCGTCCAAGCGCGACGACTTCATCCGCTATCTGGAGTGGGTGAAGGGGGTCAGCCTGGCGGTCGAGGGGGCTTCGTCGCGGACGATGCTCAGGAACGACGCCTACTGGTTCCTGCGGTTGGGTGGGGCGATCGAGCGCGCCGACAACACCGCCCGCCTGCTGGACGTGAAGTATCACCTGCTGCTGCCTGCGGGCGAACGGGTGGGGGGGCAGCTGGACTATTTCCAGTGGACGACGCTGTTGAGGGAGGTCTCGGCGCTGACCGCCTATCGCTGGGTGTATCGCGAGAGCGTGCGGCCCTGGCTGGTGGCCGATCTGCTGGTGCTGAACCGTCAGATGCCGCGGTCCCTGGCCAGCTGTCAGGCCATGATCGTCAGCTATCTGGAGAAGCTGGCCGCCGACTACGGCCGGCGGGGCCCGGCCCAGCGGCTGGCCTCGGCGCGGCTGACCCAGTTCAACGAGGCCAGGATCGAGGACATCTTCCAGTCGGGGCTGCACGAATACATCCTGAGCTTCCTCAGCGAGAACAACGGTTTGGCCAGCGCCATCCACGATCAGTATCTGGTGTAGCCATGCGCATCCGGATCGATCACGAAACCCGATACGCCTATGACCGCGCCGCGCGATTCATCGTCCAGGTGCTGCGCCTGACCCCCCGCTCGACCGAGGGCCAGCAGGTCCGCGACTGGCGGATCGAGACCGACGTCGATGCCCGTATCCGCCGCACCGAGGACGCCTTCGGCAACATCGTCCACACCCTCTATACCGAGCGGCCGACCAGCGCCCTGATGGTACGGGTGACCGGCGAGGTCGCCACCGTCGATACCGGCGGCGTCCTGAAAGGCACGCCCGAGCGTCTGTCGCCCCTGGTCTTCCTGCGCGACACCACCCTGACCCATGCCGACGGATCGCTCCGGGAGCTGGCCGCGCGGGTGGCCGGGGGCGACGACCTGAGCCGGCTGCACAGTCTCATGGGGCTGATCCACGCCGAGGTCGCCTTCATGGTCGGGGCCACCACCCCCGACCACACCGCCGCCGACGCCTGGGCCCAGCGCCAGGGCGTGTGCCAGGACCATGCCCAGATCTTCATCGCCTGTGCACGCCGCCTGGGCATTCCCGCCCGCTATGTCTCGGGCCACCTGCACCGGTCCGACGGCGTCATCGACCAGGAGGCGTCGCACGCCTGGGCCGAAGGGTATGTCGATGGCCTGGGCTGGGTCGGCTTCGATCCGGCCAACGGCGTCTGCCCGACCGAACACTATGTGCGCGTCGCCTGCGGGCTGGATGCGCTGGCGGCCTCGCCGATCCGCGGCACCAGCTATGGCGGCGGCCGCGAGAGCATGACGGTCGCCCTTCGTGTGCGCCACATGCAACAGACCCAGCAGCAACAGCAGCGTCAGGGCTGGTCATGACCACGACAGGGGTCGTCCGTTCATCCGAATCTGTTAGCGTCATCGCTCCATTTGCGTGGGATGCCGGGCCAGGGCCCGGTCGTTCGAGATGACCTACTGCGTCGGCATGCTGGTGAACGAGGGTCTGGCGATGATCGCCGATACCCGCACGAACGCCGGCGTGGACAACATCTCTTCCTACAAGAAGCTGCACGTCACCGAGATCCCGGGCGACCGCGTGATCTCGATCGCTACGGCGGGGAACCTGTCGGTGACCCAGACGGCCCTGGCCATGCTGGCCGAGGGCGTGCGCATGCCCGGCCATGACGTGCCCGAGACGCTGGAGACCGCGCCGACCCTTTTCCGCGCGGCCCAGCTGGTCGGATATTGCCTGAACCAGGTGCGTCAGGACCTGCAGCCCACCGTCGCGGCCGACGCGCTGAAGGTCACGGCCTCCATGCTGCTGGGCGGCCAGATCAAGGACGGCAAGATGGGGCTCTACCTCATCTATGCCCAGGGCAATTTCATCGAATGCGGGGAGGACACCCCCTACCTCCAGATCGGCGAACTGAAGTACGGCAAGCCCATCCTGGACCGCGCGCTGCGCCCCGACACGCCGATGGGCGAGGCGGTCAAGCTGGGGCTGATCAGCTTCGATTCGACCATCCGCTCCAACATCGCCGTGGGCCCGCCGTTCGACATGATCGTGGTACCGCGTGACAGCCTGCATGGCCAGCAGCGGCGGATCGAGGCGGACGACCCCTATTTCAAGGACCTGGGCCGTCGCTGGTCCGAGGCGCTGGCCCAGGCGCACCGCGCCATGCCCGCCCCGCCGTGGCTCGAGAGCGAGCCGCCGGCCCGGCCCAGCATCTCGGTGGTCAGCTAGTAGCCACCCGCCCGGGCGATGCGCTCGGCGTGAAAGCCGGGGTCGCCGAGCAGTTCGTTCAGCACACGCACCCGCTTCATGAACAGGCCGACGTCGTATTCGTCGGTCATGCCCACGCCGCCGTGCATCTGGACCGCCTCCTGCACCGCCAGTTCGGCGACGCGGCCGGCCTTGGCCTTGGCGACGGAGACGGCGAGGTCGGCCTTATCGACGCCCGCATCGAGCCGCTGAAGCGCGGCGAGCACCGCCGCCTTGGCGATCTCCAGCTCGGTGAACAGATGGGCGGCGCGGTGCTGCAGGGCCTGGAACTCGCCGATGGCCTTGCCGAACTGCTTGCGGGTTCGCAGGTATTCGACGGTGCTGATGAAGGCCTGATCGCCAGCCCCGACCAGGCTGGCGGCGACGCAGGCCCGGCCGAGGTTCATCGCCCCCTCCAGCGCCGCCTCACCCCCGTCGACCAGCCCGATCACGGCGTCGGCGTCGACCTGGACATCGGTCAGGGTCACCCGCGCGGCGTTGTGGGCGTCGACCATGACGGTGCGTTCGATCTCGACGCCGGTCGTCTTCGGGTCCACGAGGAACAGGGTCACGCCCGCCTCAGTCCGGGCCGCCACGATCAGGGCGTCGGCGACGTGGCCGTCCAGCACGAAGCCCTTGGCCCCGTTCAGCTTGAAGCCGTTGCCGCTGCGCTCCGCCGTCGTCGTGATGCGCGACGGCTGGTGCTTGGGGCCTTCGTCGACGGCGAGCGACAGGATGGCCTCGCCTGCCGCGATGCGGGGCAGCCAGGCGGTCTGCTGCTCGGCCGATCCGGCGTCGGACAGAACCCGCGCGGCCAGAACGCTTGATCCAAAGAAGGGCGACGGCGTCAGGGTGCGCCCCAGCGCCTCGGCCACCACGCCCGCCTCGACCGCGCCAAGGCCGGACCCGCCGTGCTCTTCCGGGATGATGACACCGGCGAAGCCCATTTCGCCGAACGCTCGCCAGAGGTCACGCGAGACGCCGTCCGCGTCGCGGCTGTCGCGCAGCTGGCGCAGATGGGTGATGGGCGCGTGCTCGGCCAGGAAGCCGTCGGCGGCCTCCTTCAGCATGGTCTGTTCTTCGGTCAGGATCAGGGGCATCGGGTCAGGCGCCGGGCAGTTGCAGCAGATGCTTGGCGAGGATGTTCAGCTGAACCTCGCTGGTGCCGCCCTCGATGGAGTTGGCCTTGGTGCGCAACCATTCGCGTGCTGGCGTGCCGCCTCTAGAGCGGTCGCTCTCCCACTCCAGGGCGTCGGATCCGCCCGCCGCCATGGCCAGCTCGTGGCGGCGCTTGTTCAGCTCCGAGCCGTAGTACTTCAGCATCGAGGCGATGGCCGGCGAGACCTGTTTGGCCTTCACCTGATCGCCGACCCGCTCCATCGACAGTCGGAAGGCGGCGACGTCGATCTCCAGCTCGGCGATCTTCGCCCGCAGCATGGGCTCGTCCAGTCGGCCGCTGTCGTCGAGACCGAGCGAGTCGACCGCCACTTGACCCATCGGCCGGCCCATGTCGCCCATGGCGCCGATCATGGTGCGCTCGTGCGCCAGCAGCGCCTTGGCCACGTCCCAGCCGCGGTTCAGCGTCCCGACCAGGTTCTCCTTCTCGACGCGGACGTTGTCGAAGAAGGTCTCGCAGAAGGGCGACTTGCCGCTGATCAGGGTGATGGGGCGGGTGGTCACGCCCGGCGTGGCCATGTCGAACAGCACGAACGAAATGCCCAGATGCTTGGGCGCGTCCGGATCGGTTCGGACCAGGCAGAAGATCCAGTCGGCCTGGTCGGCATAGGAGGTCCAGACCTTCTGGCCGTTGACGATCCAGTGGTCGCCGCGATCTTCGGCCCGGGTCTGGAGGCCCGCCAGGTCCGAGCCCGCGCCAGGCTCGGAATAGCCCTGGCACCAGCGGATCTCGCCGCGCACGATCGGCGGCAGGAAGCGCGTCTTCTGTTCCTCGGTGCCGAACTGCAGCAGCGCCGGCCCCAGCATCCAGATGCCGAAGGACGACAGCGGCGACTGGGCGTCGATGCGACGCATCTCGCTGGCCAGCACCTTGGCCTGCTCGCGGCTGAGGCCACCGCCGCCGTATTCGGTGGGCCACTCCGGCGCGGTCCAGCCCCGTTCGCCCATGACCTCCATCCAGCGCCTGTGCGCGGGCGTCTTGAAGGTGGCGTTGCGGCCGCCCCAGACGCGGTCCTCGTCATTCTCGAGCGGTCCGCGGCACTCAGCCGGGCAGTTCGCCTCCAGCCAGGCCCGCGTCTCGGCGCGGAAGGTCTCCAAATCGGTCATGCGTGTTCCCCGCGTTTCCTCTGGCGGAGGATTTAGCAGGGTTTCACGCCTGACGTTGCGTCACTTCGTCGGGAGAAACGGCGAGAAGGTGATGACGGTGAAGGTGTCGCGGATGTGCGGGCGCGTCTGCACCGACTTCGTCACGAAGGTTCCGATGTCCATCTCCTTGGGCAGCTGGAACTTGGCCAGCAGGTCGTACTGGCCCGAGGTGGAATAGACCTCCGAGACGTGCTCGACATTGTCCACGATGTCGGCGGCGACGTCGTTGGCGTGGCCCAGCTCGCATTTGATGAAGACGAAGATGGCGGTCATCATGGTGGCGGCTCCCGGCGGTTTGGGGCTTGGTAGCGGATGGACGCGTGAGCGATAAGCCCCCCTTGGTCGAACCGGATGCCGCGTGGCTCGAGGTCCAGTACGACAATCGCGGTGCCGTGCCGGATCATCCCGCCCTGATGGCCGAGTGGAAGCGGCAGGCCGAGGCCGCCCGCGCCGCCTATCCGCCGATGCTGCTGCGTTACGGGTCCGGCGAACGCGAGGTGATGGACCTGTTCGAGGCAGGGGCTGATGCGCCGGTCGCGGTGTTCCTGCACGGCGGCTACTGGCAGGCGCTGGACAAGGACTGGTTCAGCGGGATCGCGCCGGCCCTGCTGGCCCACGGTGTGTCGCTGGCCGTGCCGTCCTATGATCTGTGCCCCTCGGTGTCGCTCGGCCGCATCATCATGCAGATGCGCGAGGCGACCGACCTGATCCGCGCTCGCACGGGTCGGCGGCCCATGGTCTTCGGCCATTCGGCCGGCGGGCATCTGGCGGCCTGTCTGCTCAGCGAGGGCCGGGCCTCGGCGGCGGTCGCGATCTCGGGCGTGTTCGACCTCACGCCCCTGGTGCCGACCTCGATCAACCGGGCGCTGGGCCTCGACGCGCTGACGGCGTCGGCCCTGTCGCCGATCCGTTGGCCCGCGCCCAACGGCGGCGCGCCCGGCGGGACGGTGCTGGACTGTGTCGTCGGAGCAGACGAGACGGCGGAATTCGTGCGCCAGTCGCGCGACATGGCCGCCGTTTGGGGCGCGCGAGGGGCCGAGACCCGGTTCGAGGCGCTGGAGGACTTGAACCACTTCACCGTCCTGTCGCCCCTGTCCGATCCGGACAGCGCGATGGTCCGGCGCATCGTGGCGCTGGCGCAGACCTAACGCCCCTCGCAATCGCGAAGGCCTGACGCCACTATAGGGTCAGGCGGGATCGAAACGACGGGGCGACGATGGCGGAAGCAGCGGGAATGAACCTCGGTCACGGCGTCGCCCTGCTGGCGGCGGCGGTGGTCGCCGTGCCCCTGTTCAGGAAGCTGGGGCTCGGCTCGGTGCTGGGGTATCTCGCGGCCGGGGTCATCATCGGCCCGTTCGCCTTCGGCATGATCGAGGACGCCGAGGCCATCCTACACGTCGCCGAACTGGGCGTCGTGATGTTCCTGTTCATCATCGGTCTGGAGATGCGACCGGCCAAGCTGTGGGCGCTGAGGAAGGAAATCTTCGGCCTGGGCGCGGCCCAGGTGATGGCCTGCGGCCTGCTGCTGACCGGCGTCGGCCTGGCGTTCGGCGTGGTCCCGGCGGTCGCCTTCATCGGGGCCATGGGCTTCGTCCTGTCTTCCACGGCCGTGATCATGCAGACCCTGGACGAAAGGAACGAGATCAACACGCCCCAGGGCCAGAGGGCGGTGTCGATCCTGCTGCTGGAAGATCTGGCCATCGTGCCGCTGCTGGCCGTGGTTGCGGTGCTGGCGACCATGCTGGGCGTGGCCGAGGACGGGCCGCCCCTGTGGCAGACCATCGGCCTGGCGATCGCGGCCATCGCCGGCGTCTTCCTGGCCGGGCGCTATGCCATCAATCCCATCTTCCGCCAGCTGGCCAAGTACGGGGGGCGCGAGGTGATGCTGGCGGCCGCTCTGCTGGTGGTCACGGGGGCCGCCTGGGCCATGTCGCTGGGCGGTCTGTCGATGGCCATGGGAGCGTTCCTGGCCGGCGTTCTGCTGTCGGACTCGACCTTCCGCCATCAGCTGGAGGCGGACGTGGATCCGTTCCGGTCGATCCTGCTGGGGCTGTTCTTCCTCAGCGTCGGCATGTCTCTGAACCTGGATGTCGTCGTCGCCGACTGGCGCTGGGTCGTAGGGGGCGTCGTTCTGTTCATGATCGTCAAGGCGGCCGGCATCTACGGCATCGCCCGCCTGTTCAAGGCCAAGCATGACGAGGCCCTGGAGCGCGCAGCCCTGTTCGCTCAAGGGGGAGAGTTCGCCTTCGTCCTGTTCGGTGCCGCCTTGACGGCGGGATTGTTCGACGCCCGGACCAGCGCGATCTTCACCGCCATCGTCATCCTGTCGATGTTGCTGACGCCGATCGTGACCGTGATCGTCTCGCGCTATCTGCTCAAGCCCGAGGTGATCGATATCGACGCGATGGAGGGCGTGGACCGGCCGTCCAACCTGCGCGAGCGCGTGCTGATCATCGGCTTTGGCCGGTTCGCCCAGGTGGTATCCCAGCCGTTGCTAGCGCGCGACGTCGACGTCTCGATCATCGACCACGACGTCGAGATGATCCAGGCGGCGGGGAATTTCGGCTTCAAGGTCTATTTCGGCGACGGGTCGCGACTTGACGTGCTGAGGGCCTCCGGGGCCGCGGAGGCCGAGACCATCCTTGTCTGTGTGGACAAGCCCGAGGTGGCCGACCGCATCGTCGAACTGGTCAAGGCCGAGTTCCCCCTGACCAAGCTGTTCGTCCGCGCCTATGACCGTGGTCATTCGCTGCGCCTGATCGAGGCGGGCGTGGAGTATCATATTCGCGAGACATTCGAGTCGGCGCTCAAGTTCGGCGAGCAGGTGCTGATCGACCTGGGCTTCAACGCCGAAGACGCGGCCGAGACCATCGAGGACGTTCGACGCCGCGACGCCGAACGGCTGACGCTCCAGGTCACGGGCGGTCTGACGGCCGGACGGGGCCTGATGCGCGGCAACGCCGTGACCCCGACGCCGGAGCCCTACGTCAAGCCGCGCCGCGAGAGCCGGGCGCTGAACGAGGAGGCGGCGGACGCCCTCGACGATGTCCCGGCACGCGAGACGGTCTGAGGCCTCGATGCAACAGTGGCCCGTCAACGCGCGCGCCTTTCCTCCGGATCCGGAACACCGGTAGCCGGCATTTCATTGTGGAGGTTCCAAGAGGACCACCATGTCGCCCAAGACGCCCACAAAGCCCGACCTTCGTCTCGTCGCCGAGTCCGAGGTTTATGATCTGATGAAACCGCCCGCCACGACGGCGGAACGGGTCAGACGCCTCCAGGCGGAGGCGCGCGCCCTCGCGATCGAGGAGGTCGAGGGGCTGGAGCGGCTGCTGGCTGAGGCCGCGGCCAAGGCTCGGGAGATCGCGGAGGGCGGAGACGCTTATCCGGTGGGGGCGCGCGAACTGGCCTCGCGCCTGGCCGAAGATCTGCCGATGAAGGCCGAGACCATCAAGGCGATCGTATCGCGGTTGTAGATCCGCCCGCCGACGCCATTTTGCGGCCAAGACGAGCTTGCATCCGGCCGTTGTCGTTAACCGTAAATCTCCATGGTCCGGCGCTGGGAGTTGGACGGGGGAAATCTGTCATGACATCACCGCAACTCGCCGTCGTTCGTCCGTCCTTCGGATCGGAGGACGCAGAGTCCTCTCATGGTGACCGCGTTCGGGCCCTGCAGGCCGAGTCGCTGGCGGTGACGCGCGACCACGTCACCGCCCTGGCCGAAGCCATCGAGCGGATGACGCTTCTGGCCGATGAGATCGCCATTGGCGGAGCCACCTATCCGCAGTCGGTCAAGGACATCGCCCGGCGCCTCAGCCAGGAAGCCCCGGTCGCCAGCCGGACCCTGCGCGCGACCCTGACCCGGTTCTGACCTTCAGGCCGCCGAGGCCGATGAAGCCCGTCCACGGATACGATTGGCGAGGCGGAACAGCATCACCGCCAGCACGATCATCACGACCGGCACAAGGATCGGGGCCAGGAACGCCAGCACCACCATTGTGAAGCTGAGCACATCCTCGATGAAGGACAGGATCGGATTGCCGATGCCCCCGGTCGTCGCCGTGGAGGTCAGCCGCGCCCCACCCTGGGCGGCGTTGAAGGCCAGGGCCGTCGGGGCCCCGATGATGACGCCGGCGATGGCGGCGGTCGTCGGGTCGACCCCGGCGAAGACGCTGCCCGCTGCCACGGCTCCGGCGACGGGCCGGGTGAAGGCGCCCAGCACGTTCAGGCCGTGATCGACGACCGGGATCTTGTCGCCGGTGAACTCGACCACCGCGGCGGTGCCCAGGGCGGCTATGGCGGGCCACTCCGCCAGCCAGGCCATGCGGTCGTTCAGCTCGATCCCGAACAGGCCGAACCGCGCCGCCAGCGCCAACATCAGCAGCGGCAGAAAGGTCCGCAGTCCCGTGGCCGACGCCAGGCCCAGCCCCAGCAGAGCGGGCAGCACCCAGGTGCCCAGCGGCCCTGCGGCCTCTGTGATCCCGTTCAGCTCGATCGGTCCCATCGCGGTCTCCCTCGCGTCGTCGACCGGCATAATGCCCCGGAACCCCTCGTGGGTCCGCCGTCTTCTTAGGAACAGCCCAAAGGAGACCCAACATGGACGACCGCTTCACCGCCCGTGCCGAGAACACCGCCGACCAGGAGCGCGATATCCAGTCCGGCATCGACGCCAAGGCCGGATCGGGCGGTGGCGATAAAGATGCTGGCGCGGTCCAGGCCGGGGCCCGTCGCTATCCCGAGCCGCCCTTCCCCGAACAGCATCAGAGAAAGCCCGGCGACGAGGCCGCGCTGGATCCCGCGCCGATGTACGACGCCCCCTTCTGGAAGGGCTCAGGAAAGCTGGAAGGGTTCGCGGCCATCATCACCGGGGGCGACTCCGGCATCGGCCGGGGCGTGGCGGTGCTGTTCGCGCGCGAAGGCTGCGACGTCGCCATTTGCCATCTGGACGAGGACGCGGACGCCGAGGACGCCCGCCGCGCCGTCGAGGCCGAGGGTCGCCGCGCCCTCGTGCTGAAGGGCGACGTCGCCGACCCGGCCTTTTCGGAGATGGCGGTGGCCGAAACCCTCAAGGCCTTCGGTCGGCTGGACGTCGTCGTCCCCAATGCCGCCTTCCAGCAGCACGTCGAGGCGCTGGAGGACCTGACGTTCGAGCATTTCGACCGGACGATGAAGACCAACCTCTACGGCTACTTCAACCTGGTGAAGGCGGCCGTGCCGCACATGAAATCGGGCGGGTCGATCGTGATGACGGGGTCGGTCACGGGCATTCTGGGCAACGAGAACCTGCTGGACTATTCCCTGACCAAGGGCGGCATCCATGCCTTCGCCCGCTCGCTGGGAACCCATCTGGCCCCGCGCGGCATCCGGGTGAACGTGGTCGCGCCCGGTCCGGTATGGACCCCGCTGAACCCTGCGGACCAGCAGGCCGACAAGGTCGCCCAGTTCGGCTCCAAGACCGTGATGAAACGCCCGGCGCAGCCGGAAGAGATCGCGCCCGCCTACGTCTTCCTGGCCTCGCCCCAGATGTCGAGCTTCATCACCGGCGAGGTCCTGCCGATCATCGGGGGCTATGCGGGCGGCTAGGCCAGCAGGTCCGCCTGGTCCGGGTGACGCCGGAACCAGGCGGCGGCGTATCCGCACACGGGGGTCAGGCGCAGGCCCTCGCGCCGCGCGTGATCGGCCAGGCTCTGCATGAAGCGTCCCGACGCGCCTGCGCCGCGCAACTCCGGCTCGGCCTCGACGTGCAGGATGGCGCGGACGTCGCCGCGATCGGCATAGTCGGCCCAGACACAACGGACCGTGCCGTCGGCGTCGGCGAAGCCCTGCTCATAGCGTTTCCTGGCGGTGACGTCGCGGAAGTCGGTCATGGAGGGTCCTTGGATCGTGGACTTGGCCAACCCCGCGTGGACGCCCCTGTTCCGTATGGCGACGCCTGGGCTCAGGCGGGGCGGTCCTGAAGCAGGTTGATGACCCCCAGCACGCTCTTCACCGTGAACCAGACGCTGAGCAGGAACCACAGCAGCCAGAAGACGATGGCCAGAGGGATCAGGATGATCGTCACGGCGCTCAGGGCGATCAGAATCCACAAGGCAATGGTCCACCAGAAGACCGACCAGAACAGCGCGATCTGGGCGTCCATGTGCTGGCGCGCCAGACCGGTCGCCGATCCGCGCGCGGCATAGGCCACGACCAGCCCCACCAGGACCAGGACGTTCGCCGAGGGGATCGACAGGATGTACAGGCCCCAGGCGATGAGGGCGGCGGGCTTGCCCTCGGCCTCGTGGCCGGCGTTCAGGCGCGGCTGGGATGTGTCGGTCATTCGCGGCTCCGGATCAGATCAGCCAGCCGCGCGGATTGGGCATGGCGCGGCCGGCCTTCAGCTTCAGAACGCCTGCGGCCCCCCGAAGGATCAACCAGACGGCCAGAACGAACAGGACGAACACCCCCAGGCCGACCACGACCAGGATCGCTCCGGCCAGGGCCACGACCGCCCCGGCCCACAGGGTGCGCTGCTGGAAGATGAAATGGCTGGCCGCGACGTCGCCGCTGGGCCCCGCGCGACCGGTGACGGCCAGCAGGGCGATGGCGGCCGAAACACCCAGCGTCGGCACGGCGAAGAGGATCAGGGCATAGACGGCGAACAGGCTGCTGGCGCCTTCCAGCGCAGCCGGGGCCTCTCTGGCGCCGAACCCGGCATAGGCCGCGGCCGGTGTCTCTCGCGTCCAGGTGGGCGTCGGCTCAGTGGGCGCAGGCACGGGCCGGGCGGGCGGCGCTTCGGTCAGGATCGGCTCGGGCGCCGGGGCCGGGGGCGGCGCGACCGGATCGGGCGTCTCGACGACCGGGATCGGACGGGGCTCGGGCTCAGGCTCCGGGAACAGCTCAGGTTCCGGCGGGGGTTCCACGGCGGGCGGAGGGGCGACCGCGCGCGGGCGCCCGGCCAGGGAGGCGGACGAGGCGAAGCCCACGGCCTCGTCCAGATCGGGGTCCGGCCGGGGGGCGTCTGGCGCTTTCGGATCGCCGGGTTCGGCCATCGGGGCTCCTTGCGGGTCTAGGTGCGACAATGGCGGGCGGGTCGTTGGGAGGCAAGCGGCTGAAGGCGTCGTGTCTCAGAGCGTCAGGTCGTTGATCGACTGGTCGGGCCGGTCCATCCAGCTTCCAGCCATCCAGCCCCGCTCCGCCGCGCTGAGGGTTTCGCCCACCACGATGGTGTTGGTCGGGGTCTCTTCCAGCGCCAGTTCGATGCAGCGATAGGCCGAACCCTCGGCCGTCAGGATCGCGTCGATCTTGCGCCGCAGCGCGATGGCGAAGGCTTCGGTGGTCGGGTCGCCGTCGAAGACCATGACCTGGCCCAGGCGTTGCGGCTCGTGCGTCCTGAACCAGTCCAGCAGGGGGTCGGCCGCCCCGACCTGGAACGCATGATCGACCGCCCGGTCGATGAAGCCGTGCCAGCGCGTCTTCAGGCTCTCGAACGAGGCGACGTAGTTCGATCCGCCGAAGTTCATCTGGGCGTCGGTGGCCAGGGTCACGGTCACGAACTCGTTGTGGCCGTGCGGCACGGCGCAGCGCGACCCGGCGTCCGCCAGCAGGCGGTGGGCCATGGAAAACCGGCGGGTGAAACGGACCTGGGGCATGAGCGGGCGCTATGTCGGCCTTCGCAACGCCGATGGCAAGGTCAGTGGAAGTCGCGCGAGCCCGGCAGGACCCGCACGTCCCTCGGATGGCGCCCCCGCGCGGGGGCGTGCGCCGAGCCCGGCTGGCTCTGCGCCGACAGGTCGCCCAGCATCGGCGTCCAGTCGATCAGGTCCTCGACCACCAGATGGGTCACGCCTTCTTCGGAGCGCTGGACGCGGCCCTTGGCCAGCACCATGCGGGCCCCCATCGCCACGGGTCGAAGCCGCTCGAACACATCGGGCCAGACCACCAGATTGGCCACGGCCGTCTCGTCCTCCAGCGTCAGGAACACCACCCCCTTGGCCGAGCCCGGCCGTTGCCGCACCAGGACGACGCCGCCGATCGTGACCCGGCGATTGTCCTTGGCCACGCGATAGGCCTCCGCCGTCATGGCCCCCGCCTTGGTCAGTCGATCGCGCAGATAGGCGACGGGGTGGCCCTTCAGCGACAGCCGGATCGACTGATAGTCGCCGACGACCTCTTCCGCCTCGGTCAGGCGGGGCAGGGTGGCGGGGGGCGACCCGTCCGCCTCGTCCAGCCCCATGGCCTCGAACAGGGGGGCGCTGGAGGCCAGGGGAGCGCCCTTGGCCGCCCACATCCCCTGACGCCGCGACAGATCCAGCGAGCCATAGGCGTCGGCCTCCGCCAGCCGGTCCAGCGCCGCAGGCGGCAGGGCGGCGCGGCGGCGCAGATCCTCCAGATCGCGGAACGGGGCGACGGCGCGGGCCGCGACGATCGCTTCGGCCCAGACTTCGCGAAAGCCGTCGATGGAGCGCATCCCCAGCCGCAGGGCGTGCTGCGCCTCTCCCGGCCTGGGTTCCAGATGGGCGTCCCAGCCGCTGGCGTTGACGTCGGGGTGGCGCACCTCGACCCCGTGCTCGCGTGCGTCACGGACCAGCTGCGCCGGGGCATAGAAGCCCATCGGCTGGCTGTTCAGCAGCGAGGCGGTGAACACGTCCGGATAGAAGCATTTCACCCAGGACGAGATGTAGACCAGGTGGGCGAATGAACAGGCGTGGCTCTCGGGAAAGCCGTATTCGCCAAACCCCTTGATCTGGGCGAAGCACCTCTGGGCGAACTCGGGATCGTAGCCCCGGTCGATCATCCGGCCGACCATCATGGTCTCGTAATGGCCGATCGTGCCCATGTGGCGGAAGGTGGCCATGGCGCGGCGCAGGCCATTGGCCTCGTTGCCGGTGAACTTGGCCGCGTCCATGGCGATGCGCATGGCCTGTTCCTGAAACAGGGGCACGCCCAGGGTCTTGTGCAGGATCAGCCGCAGTTCGTCGGGACTGCCGTATTCGGCCGCCGGGTGCGGATAGTCGATGTCGAAGGGGACGCCCGCGGCTTCCGCCGCCATCCGCTCGGCGCGGCGCTTCAGATAGGGATGGACCATGTCGCCCTGGATCGGACCGGGCCGCACGATCGCCACCTGGACCACAAGGTCGTAGAACACGGCGGGTCTCAGACGCGGCAGCATGGCCATCTGCGCCCGGCTTTCGACCTGGAAGACGCCCAGCGAGTCGCCCTTCTGCAGCATCCGGTACACCTCGGGCACCTCGCGCGGGACGGTGGCCAGGGTCAGCGACCGGCCATAGTCCGCCTCGATCATCCGGAACGCCCGCTTCAGCGCCGTCAGCATGCCCAGCGCCAGTACATCGACCTTCATCAGCTTCAGATGATCGATGTCGTCCTTGTCCCATTCGATGAAGGTCCGGTCCGCCATGGCCGCATTGCCGATGGGCACGATCTCGCACAGCGGCTCCTGGCTCAGCACGAAGCCGCCGACGTGCTGGGACAGATGGCGGGGGAACTGGATCAGCTCAGCGGTCAGATCCAGCGCCAGCTTCATGCGCGGGTCGTCGCGGCGCACGCCCGCCCGGTCGACGTGCTCGTCCTTCACCTCGGCCCCGTAGGAGCCCCAGACGGTGTCGGCCAGGCGCGCGGTCACGTCCTCGGTCAGGCCCAGCGCCTTGCCCACGTCGCGGATGGCCGAGCGCGGCCGATAGTGGATGATGGTGGCGACGATGCCCGCCCGGTCGCGGCCATAGCGGCGATAGACGTACTGCATCACCTCCTCGCGCCGCTCGTGCTCGAAGTCGACGTCGATGTCGGGTGGCTCGGAGCGTTCGGACGAGATGAACCGCTCGATCAGCATGTCCTGGCTGGTCGGATCGACGTTGGTGACGCCCAGGCAAAAGCAGATCACCGAGTTCGCCGCCGATCCCCGCCCCTGACACAGAATGTCGCGATCGGGATGCCGCGCCCAGGCGACGATGTCGTTCACGGTCAGGAAATAGGGGGCGTAGTTCAGCTCTCGCACCAGCCGCAGTTCCTTGACGATGGTCTGGCGCACCTTGGCCGAGACTCCGTCGGGAAAGGCCCGCCGCGCGCCCTGAAACGTCAGCCGGATCAGCCACCGCTGCGGCGACCAGCCGGGCGGTACCGGTTCGTCCGGGTACTGATAGCTGAGTTCGCGCAGGGAGAAGGTGCAGGCGCGCGCCACCTCCATCGTCCGCTCCAGCGCCGCCTCGTGGCCCCGGAACAGGCGCGCCATCTGTTTCGGAGGCTTCAGGTATCGTTCCGCATTGGCCTGGAGCCGCAGGGCGGCGGCGTCGATGGTCGTCTTCTCGCGGATGCAGGTCAGGACGTCCTGCAGCATGCGCCGCTCGGGGTGGTGATACAGGACCGCATTGGTTGCGATGAGCGGCGCGCCCGTCCGCTCCGCCATGGCCGCCAGCCGGTTCAGCCGCGCCCGGTCCCCCCCGCGCCACAGGGGTTGGGCGGCCAGATACAGGGTGTCGGGCCAGGCGGCGCGCCAGGCCCGCAGCCGGGCCTCGAAGGCGGCGTCTGGTGTTTCCGGCGCGACGGCGAGCGCGATCATGCTCTGCCCGAAGGCGACGGCCTGATCGAACGTCAGCCGGGTCTCGCCCTTGGTGATGCGGTCTTCTGTGTCCTCCCCGTCGCCCGCTTGGGCGATGGGGCTTGCGGTCGGCTCGTATACGAGCCGACCCTCAAGGCAGTTCGCTGCTTGGCGAACTGATGGAGGGGGCGAGGGGACGGTGCCGTCTTGGGTCAGACCCCGCTCGCGGCGATAGGCCCCCAGGTCCACCACCGCCTCGCCCCCCTCGTCACGGCGCGAAGGCGCGCCGTGCCACTCCCCCATCGCCGAAGGCGACGGGGGAGAGACGCCGGCCTCCACCGGCACCGCCTCGCTCTTGCCCAGCGTCAACAGCCGGCACAGGCGGCCGTAGGCGGCGCGGTCCCGGGGGAAGACGATCAACTCGGTCCCGTCGGTGAACCCCAGTCGCACCCCGACCACCAGCCGCACGTCATGGTCCTCGGCCCCAATCAGGGCGCGGACCATGCCGGCCAAGGTGTTTCGATCCGCCACCCCCACGGCCGACAATCCCAGGGCGCGGGCCTGCATCATCAGCTCGCCGGGATGCGACGCCCCCTCAAGGAAGCTGAAGTTGGTCATGGCGCCGAGCTCGGCGTACTCGCCGGACCAGTCAGGGTGGGACCAGCCCGTCACGGGAACATCCCGTGCATCCACCACGACGGCGGGCGTTCGTCGGGGGCGCCGGTGTATTCGGGGCCATACAGGCCCTCGCGGAACAGCCAGTAGCGCAGGCCCTGGTCATCCTCGATGCGGTAGTAGTCGCGCGTGCGCCCCGCCCGGCCACCCGTGGCGGGCCGCCACCATTCCGGCGACAGGCGCTCGGGCCCGTCGGCGCGCGAGACGCGCCGGGATACGCGCCGCCAGGTAAAGCGGGCGGGGGCCCCGTCGGGCAGTTCGGCGATGGCCTCCACCGGCTCGGGCGGATCCAGCAGCATCAGAGGCCGGGCGCGATCGTGCTCCAGCGGGCCCTCGGGCGCGGGCGGGGCCTTGGCCAGCGCCGGTCGCCAGCGTTCGGCCCGCTCGGGCAGCCACGATCCGGCCGGCGAGGCGACCCGCACCGCGTCCTCGCCCAGGCGCGCCGACAGACGGTCGATCAGGGCGGCCAACCCCTCGGCCTGACGCGCGGCGGTCTCGTCGCCGATCTCGACCTGATGCGCGGCCAACGGCTCGGCGACGTCGGCCGACAGCATCAGGGCGTCGATGCCGAAACCGGGGTCGATGCGGTCGATGCCGGTCTCTCGGAACAGCCTCAGCCAGACGGCGGCGTCGCGCGAGGCGCGGCCCATGCGGACCGACACGTCTGTCGTCCGCCCGTCGACGCGGAACGCTGTCAGGGTCAGGACCCGCGCCCCCTGACCGTCGCGTTCCAGCGACCGGGACAGGGCCTCGGCGAGACCCGGCAGCCGCGCCTCGATCCCGGCCGTGTCGGTCAGGGGCTCGGCATAGGCCTCCCAGCCGCGATACTTCGCCGGCGCGCGCACGGGCACCAAAGCCTCCGCCGTCAGTCCCAGGGCCTGGTCCAGCCGTCGGACCAGGCTGGCCCCGTCGCCGTCGCGGAAGCGTCGGGCCAGACCGCTGCGCGGCATGGGATAGAGGTCGCCTATGGTCTTGAGCCCGAACCGCCGTGCCTGACGCAGGGTCGCGGTGTCGATCCGCAGGGCCTCGACCGGCAGGGGGGCCAGCAGGGCCCGCACGTCCTCGCCCGCGATCTGCGTCGTGGTTCCCCATCGTGCCAAGGCCCAAGCCGCGCCGGTTGTGGGTGCGATGGCCGCGCGGGCGCGAGCCCCGGCGTGCCTCAGCCGCCGCTCGATCTGGGCGATCAGGGCCGCCTCGCCCCCGAACAGATGGGCGGCACCCGTGACGTCGAGGAACAGGCCTTCCAGCCCGCCGTCGGATGCATCGACGCTGACGGAGGGCGACCACCGCTCGGCCCAGACGGCCAAGGCCTGAAGCGCCCTGGCGTCGGCTTCCGGGTCGGCGGGGTGGCAGTCCAGAGTGGGGATCATGGCGAGCGCGTCGGCCTGGGTCTGGCCTCGGCTGAGCCCCACGGCGCGCGCGGCCGGGTTCAGGGCATGGATCACCGCGCCCCGCGCCGTCTTCAGGATGAGGGCGAGGGGCCCCGTGGCCTGTGCGAACGGATCAGGCGGCGCGAGCGGTCCGGCCGACCGGGCCATGACCGTGACCGGCCAGTCGATCAGCCAGACGGAGACGATGCGTCTCATCCTCCATCTCCAGCATCCAGACGCCGGGCCGCTCGCCCCGGCTGCGGGTCAGTTCGGCGCTCAGCCGCATCGGCCCGGGCGCTCGCGCGTCGTCGGCATCGCCCTCGCTCGACACCGAGGCGATGCGCCAGCGTCGCCGCGCCGCCGACAGGTCGCCCGTCCGGGTTCGCAGCAGCATCCCCGCCGCCCCGCCGTCGCGCGCCGCGAACTCCAGCCGCCGCGTCTGGGTCAGGTCCGCCCCGTCGATCGCGCCCAGCACCAGACCCAGCCCGCCGGACCGCAGCGCCTGTTCCATCGCCCACAGGGCCTCGGCCTGGGTGCGGCCGATCATCAGCATCAGGTCGCGCCGACCGCCTATGCCCCTCGTGCCGGGCCCATAGGGGCGGCCATGTTCGTTGATCCAGGCGCGGGTGACGGTCAGGCCCACGCCGCGCCGGTCGTGCGACGGTGTGCGGGCCAGGGCGAAGGCCAGGGCCGTGGCCATGTCGCGCGGACCCGCCGCGCACGTCTCCTCCAGCCCCGTCGACAGGTCCGTCAGGGGCGGCGGAATGGGGGATGATGGGGGCTCAATGGACGGGGTCATGGCGATCGGAAAGCTGGATGTTCATTATTTGTTCCAGCTTTGGTCAGAGTCAAACGCGAATCGCGAAGCTTGCTGAATGCCCCACCGTCATCCCGGTCTGAGATCAGGAGAGCCGCTTTTGTCATCCCGGCCGAAGCGACGCGGAGAGCCGGGACGAAAAGCCAGTTCTTTAGAGAGGCCCGGCCTCCGAGCCGGGCCAATGCCAACCTTTAAGGACGCTCAAACATGATCCCGGTTCGCCCGTCGGTCGATCGGGATAACCGCGGATGGCCGCCGCCGTCCCGGCTCTCCGCTTCGCTTCGGCCGGGATGACAAAAGAGGGCTCTCCGCTTCGCTGCGGCCGGGATGACAAGCTTCTGGTTCGTCGGTCAGGCCGCCTGTGCCTGCTGCATCTCGGCCGGTCGGCGCATCGGAATGTCGAAGCTGACTGTGGTGCCCGCCCCGGGTTCGCTCTCCAGCAGCATCTGGCCGCCGTGCAGCTCGATCAGGGACTTGGTCAGGGCCAAGCCCAGGCCCGTGCCCTGGGTCGTCTTGGAATGCTGGCCCTCGACCTGCTCGAACGGCTGGGCCAGACGAGACAGGTCGTCGGCCGCGATCCCGATGCCGGTGTCGGTTACCGCGATCCGCACGCGGTCGAACTCGGCCGGCTGGACGGAGACGGTGATGGAGCCGCCCTCGGGCGTGAATTTCACGGCGTTGGAGATCAGGTTCAGCATCACCTGCTTGAGACCCCGGTAGTCGGCCTCGACCTCGGGCAGGTCGGCGGCGTCCAGCGACAGCGACAGACCGGATTCCTGGGCCCGACCGCGCATCAGGCGGATGGCGTCCTCGCACACCTCGGTCAGGTCGACCGGCTCGTAGTGCAGCGTCATCTTGCCGGCCTCGATCTTGGCCATGTCGAGGATGTCGTTGATCAGGCTGAGCAGATGCTGGCCTGACCGCAGGATATCGCCAGCATAGCCCTTGTAGCGTGCGTCTCCCAATGGCCCGAACATCTCACCGGCCATGATCTCCGAGAAGCCGTTGATGGCGTTCAGCGGCGTGCGCAGTTCGTGGGACATGTTGGCCAGGAACTCGGACTTGGCCTGGTTGGCGGCCTCGGCCCGGGTCATGGCGATCTCGTATTTGCGGGCCAGCAGGCTGAGCTTTTCCTGGCTGGCCTCCAGCTGATCGACGGTGGCACGGAGCGACTCGGCCGCCTTCTGGCGTTCGACTTCCTGACGGCGGATGGCCGTGACGTCGGCGGCGGTCACGACCGTTCCGCCGTCGCCGGTGAACCGCTCGTTCAACTGCAACACCCGCCCGTCGTGCAGTTCGACCTCGCGCGCGCCCGCTCGCCCCTCGGCCGACGGGCCCTCGGCCCGGATGGCCAGGGCCGCGATGCGGTTCAGTTCGTCCTTCGCCGCGCCCTTCCTCAGGGCCTCGTCGGTGAAGCCGAAGGCGTCCTTGAACCCCTCGTTGGACAGGATCAGCCGCCCGGCCCGATCGAACAGGGCGAAGGCGTCGGTGACGCTCTCGATGCCGTCACGCAGCCGGTTCTCGGCCGACTGGGCCTGGGCCTTGGCGCGCCGGGCCTCGGTGATGTCCAGGGCGACCCCCATGATCATGGAGAAGCCGTGTTCGCCCCGCGCGCCGCGGGCCTGGCCCCGGGCGTCGATCCAGCGCGCGCCGCGTCCCTCGACCGGGACGGGGAAGGTGACCTCGAAGGCGCCGAAGGTCGCCGCCTGCAGCAGGGCGTGCTGGACCAGTTCGCGATAGCGGGGATGGATGCGATCCATGACCGCCTGGCTGGACACGGTCCCGCCTTCGGGCAGGCCCAGCAACTCGGCCATATAGTCGGAGACGACGACCTCTTCGGCCTCGGTGTCCCATTCCCAGACGCCGCAGCGGGCGGCCTCGACGGCGACGCGGAACCGATGCTCGGTCTCGGCCCAGGCCTTCGATGCCTGTCTCTGGCGCCAGCGCTGCATCAGGGCCAGGCCCAGCACCAGAAACCCCAGACCCAGCGGCGCGACCAGGATCCACAGGTCGCTGATGACCGCGGCGGCGCCCGCGCTTTCGGGCCGCCAGGCGACGGCGGAAAGCCCGGTCGATCCGACCGGCGCCGCCACGGCCTCCAGCGCGCGTTCGCTGGACAGTTCGACATCGACCGGACCGTCCGCCTCGATCAGGGTGGACAGATCCAGGCCCAGCCGGGCCTTCAGGTCGTGCTCTCCGGTCGCCAGGACACCGTGGACGGGCGAGACGATCAGCAGATGCCCGCCGGCCTCCGCGGGCACTGGGGTGCGGGCGACGATGCGGCTCTGGCCGGCCACAGCCGTCGTCAGGACGGCGGCCCGGTCGGCGGACGGTGTAAGGCCCGGGGCCTGGGGCCGATCAGGCGTGGGGGCGAAGGCCTCGGCCTCGGCGCCCTGGGCCGCGCGGAGGGTTCCGGCCGCGTCGATCACGGCGAAGGCGCTGGCCGGGGCGATGGCGCGCGCGGCTTCGACGGCGTCCAGCGGCCGGTCGGGACGGGTGGCGAGGGCGGCGCGGGCGGCATCGAGCGCCAGGCGGGCGCCGGCCAGGTCCGCTTCCATCCGCGCGGCGCCCAGGGCGACGTCGCGCGACAGGGCCTGTTGACGCAGCACCGCCGCCTCGCGCGCAGGCCGCGTGCTTTCACGCGCGAACAGGACGACATAGAGGGCCAGGCCCAGCGTCAGCGCCAGCACGGTGATGCGGGCCCACGCCGGCAGGCCCGAGGGGGTGTCCGCGGCCCTTCGGCCCGGATGCTGGATGCGGCGCTCGCTGCCCCGCAAGGCGCTCTCCCGGACTGATCGCGGCGTCGCGGCCGGGTGGACCGGAGCGGGCACCGAGCGATTCGACGACGCCCCGGAATCTAGGCTGCGTCGCGGAATCCTGTCGAGGATTGGTTAATGAAACCTGTTCAAGGCTTCAGGCCGCGGCCCGCGCAGGGGACGGAGCGGCGGGTGCCTGGGGGGCGGGGGCCTGGGCCTCACCCGGCGCGGCCAGGATCTGGGTGATCGATTTCAGGATGTCGCGGGCCTCGCGCGCCAGGGCCAGGGTCTCGGGCGGGGCGTCTTCGGGGCTTTCCGACACCGTGTCGACCAGCCGCTGGGCCAAGGTCATAAGGCGCGGCGCGGCGACCAGCAGCCGGGCCTGGAACTCGATCCTCTGCGGATCACGATCGTATTCGGCCCCGGGCACGCGCCAGCCGCCCCAGTCTGCCTGATCGGTCACGACCACCGGATAGGTGCCGGGATAGGGATGGTGCGGGGTGTCGTCGGCGGTCTGCCACTTGTTGCGGGCGCGCAGCAGCCGCCATCCGCCCAGATCCGCGCCGGCCTCGTCCTCGGACGGCAGCATCAGCTCGCCGCCCTGAAACTCGCGACCCAGGCCGACGTCGTAGGTGACGCGCACCGGCTCGTCGAAGCCCTTGGCCCAGACCGGCTGGACCTTTTCCACATGGGCCCAGGCGCCGACGCATTCGACCCAGACCTTCTGGCCCTTCTGGAACTGCGCGCGCGCCATCGACATCCTCGTGATCTGACCCCTCATGATCGCCGGTCGCGCGTTGACACAGGGTTCGCAGACAGGGTGAAGCGTCGGTGAAGATTGGTCCGCCGCGACGGATGTCTCGCGTCGCAGCGTTGAACTCCTGAACCGACAGACCGGCGTGACAAGCGTGGCCGTTCATCTAGCTGACGGCTGGACAACGGCTCGCTCAGATGTGTGTCAGCTTCACTGTGGCTTTCTTCACCCGTCGGCCCGATCCCCGGACCGCTTTGAAGGAAGACGAAGATGACGACCGCCCTGACGAAGAAAGCGCTGCTTTCGCTCCTGGCGGCGTCGGCGGTCGCGATCGCGACCCCGACGCTGGCCCAATCCTACGGTGGCCACGGCGGTGGCTACGCCGGCCACGGCGGTGGCTACGCCGGCCACGGTGGTGGCTACAACGGCGGCTGGAACGGCGGCGGCCTGAACGGCGAACAGGCCCAACTGGCCCAGCGCATCGAACGCGCCGCCTATCGCGGCTCGATCAGCCGGCGCGAGGCCCAGGACCTGCGCTATCAGCTGGACCAGTACCAGCGTCTGGAGTGGCGCTACCGCCGCGACGGGCTGAGCCGCTGGGAACGCAACGACCTGTCCCAGCGCCTGGACCGGATCCGCTGGCAACTGCGTGAAGACCGCCGCGATGGCGGGTATCGCGACCGCTGGTAGGATCAGACCGTCTCTGAACTGGGGCCGTCGTCCGCGAGGACGGCGGCCCTTGCCATCGTTCTCCCTCCCCTTCATGGGGAGGGACCGTGAGGCGCAGCCGAACGCGGGTGGGGCCGTGTCGATCGTGCGCAAGGACGAGACCTCCCCACCCGGGCTCCGCTTTGCTTCGCCGTCCCTCCCCATGAAGGGGAGAGAGAGATCGCGCTGGAAGCCCGCCATGACCGCTGCCCAAGATGCCCGCGACATCCTGACCCGCCTCGGCGTCTCCGCCGACGCCTTCGCCCGCGACGGTCTGCCGACCCGCTCGCCCATCGACGGTTCGACCGCAGCGCCCGTCCGCGCCGCCACCCCGGCCGACGTCGACCATGCCGTCGCCTCAGCAAGCGCCGCCTTCGACGCCTGGCGTCGCGTGCCGGCCCCGCGCCGCGGCGAACTGGTCCGCCTGCTGGGCGAGGAACTGCGCGCCGCGAAGGACGACCTCGCCGCCCTCGTCACCCTGGAGGCCGGAAAGATCGCGTCTGAGGGCCTCGGCGAGGTCCAGGAGATGATCGACATCTGCGACTTCGCCGTCGGCCTGTCGCGCCAGCTCTACGGCCTGACCCTGCCCAGCGAGCGCCCCGGCCATCACATGCGCGAGACCTGGCAGCCGCTGGGGCCTGTTGCAGTGATCTCGGCCTTCAACTTCCCCGTCGCCGTCTGGGCCTGGAACGCGGCGCTCGCGTTGGTCTGTGGCGATCCCGTGATCTGGAAGCCGTCGGAGAAGACGCCGCTGACGGCCCTGGCCACCCACGCCGTCGCCCGGCGTGCCCTGGCCCGGTTCGGCGATGCGCCCAAGGGGCTGCTGCAGGTTCTGATCGGCGGGCGCGAGGTCGGAGAAGCCCTCGCCGCCGATCCGCGCGTGCCGCTGGTCTCGGCCACCGGCTCGACCCGCATGGGCCGCGCGGTCGCTCAGAGCGTCGCCGCGCGCCTGGGGCGGTCGCTGCTTGAGCTCGGCGGCAACAACGCCATGATCGTGACGCCGAGCGCCGACCTCGACATGGCGGTACGGGCCATCGCCTTCTCCGCCGTCGGCACCTGCGGCCAGCGCTGCACGACGCTGCGCCGCCTGCTGGTGCACGAGGACATCGCCGAGGCCCTGATCGCCCGTCTCGCCAAGGCCTATGGCACCCTGCCGATCGGCGATCCGAGGGACGAAGGCGTTCTGGTCGGCCCGCTGATCGACGATAGCGCAGCGGCGGGTTTCGAGGCGGCTTTGGCTCAAGCAGTGGCCGAGGGCGGCGAGATCATCTGCGGCGGCGATCGCCTGGATCGGGCCGGGGATTATGTCCGCCCCGCCATCGTCCGCATCCCGGCTCAGAGCGCCGTGGCCCAGCACGAGACCTTCGCGCCCATCCTGTACGTCCTGACCTGGCGCGAATTCGACGAGGCCGTGGCCATGCAGAACGCCGTGCCCCAGGGCCTGTCCAGCTGCGTCTTCACCGACAGCGTGCGCGAGGCCGAGCAGTTCCTGTCGGCCTGGGGCTCGGACTGCGGCATCGCCAACGTCAACATCGGGCCATCCGGGGCCGAGATCGGCGGGGCCTTCGGCGGCGAGAAGGACACCGGTGGCGGCCGCGAGTCGGGCTCCGACGCCTGGAAATCCTACATGCGCCGCCAGACCCAGACGGTGAACTTCTCCTCGGCCCTGCCGCTGGCCCAGGGCGTCAGGTTCGAGGTCTGAGCCCGGCGCGGTTCGATTTGCCGCCTCGACACCGCCCCATCGCCTCCCCACTGTTCAGGCCATGAACCGCCGAGACCTCCTGACCCGCGCCGCCCTGCTCGCCGGCGGCCTCGGCGGGGCCTGGTGGCTCAGGGACAACGTCCTGTGGCGCGACCCCGGCGTGGTGTTTCCCGCCGACGGCTCCAGCGGCTGGCTGCCCTATGACGAGCCGCGCGCCTCGGTCCCGACCGTGCTGGTCACCGTGGCCGGCCAGACCATCCGCGCCCTGGTCGATTCCGGGGCTCAGTATTCGGTCATCGACCGGGGGCTGTTCGACCTGCTGGGCCTGACGCGCGCGGTCGATCTGCCGCTCATCGCCTATGGCGTCGGAGGCGGCGCCCAGATGGGGCGGGGCACGACCCTGGACCTGACCGTCGGCGCGATGCGGATCGAGAAGCTGCGCGCCGCCATCCTGGCGCTCGGGCCGCTGGCCATGCGCGACGGCCTGTCGGCCCCGCTGATCCTGGGCCAGGACCTGCTGGGCGAGAGCGTTCTGGAACTGGACACCGAAGGCCACCAGATGCGGTTTTTGACGCCCCGGGCCTATGTGCCGCCGACCGGCACGACCCCCATCGTGGTCCGACGCGAGCGCGGGGCCCTGGCGACCCAGGTGACGGTCGAGGGCGCGACGATGCAGGCGGTGGTCGATACCGGGGCCTCGGCCCTGCTGGCTCTGGGTCGCGACGCGGCCCAGAGCGCCGGCCTGCTGGACGGCCGCCCGAGCGAGCGCAGCTCCAGCATCGTTCTGGGCGGTGCCATCGCCGCCGACGTCGTCCGTGCCCGGACCATCACGGTCGGCGACCGCCTGCACCGCGACGTCGAGGTGCCGATCTATGCCGACGTCGCCCTGCCGGGTTTTCCCTCCGCGCTTCTGGGCATGGAGGCGTTCGAGGGCCGCACCGTGGTGCTGGACCTGCCGGGCGGACGGCTGCACGTCGGCGCCGGCATGGACGTCACGGTCGGGCGCGGCTGACCCCGGACCGGGGCGGCGTCACCCGGTGCCGATGATCCGCGCCACGATCGCCTCGGCGGCCTCCACAGCGCTCGTCTTCGTCGTGTCGATGACGATCTCGGCCGCTTCCGGGGCTTCATAGGGGCTGTCGATGCCGGTGAAGTTCTTCAGCTGGCCCGCCCGCGCCTTGGCGTACAGGCCCTTGGCGTCCCGCGCCTCGGCCACCGCCAGGGGGGCGTCGACGAAGACCTCGGTGAACTCGCCCTCGGCCATCCGCTCTCGCGCCATCCGCCGCTCGGCCCGGAACGGCGAGATGAAGGCGGTGATGACGATCAGGCCTGCGTCCGCCATCAGGCGCGCCACCTCGGCGACGCGGCGGATGTTCTCGACCCGGTCTTCCTCGGTGAAGCCCAGGTCGCGGTTCAGGCCGTGGCGGACATTGTCGCCGTCCAGCAGATAGGTGTGCCGGCCCAGCGCATGCAGGCGCTTGTCGACCAGATTGGCGATCGTCGACTTGCCCGCGCCGGACAGGCCGGTCAGCCAGATCACCTGCCCCGTCTGGCCCTTCATGGCCGCGCGGGCGGCGCGGTCCACGTCGATAGCCTGCCAGTGGATGTTGTCGGCACGGCGGAGCGCAAAGCGGATCATGCCGGCGCCCACGGTCCGGTTTGTGATCCGATCGATCAGGATGAACCCGCCCAGGTCGCGGCTGACGTCGTAGGGTTCGAAGGCGATGGGCCGGTCCAGCGACAGGTTGCACACGGCGATGTCGTTCAGTTCCAGCCGCGTTGCCGCCAGCCTCTCCAGCGTGTTGACGTTGATCTTGTGCTTGATCGCCGTCACCTGCGCCGTCGCCGTGCGCGCCCCGATCTTCAGCAGATAGGACCGGCCGGGCGACAGGGTCTCCTCGTCCATCCAGACGACTGTGGCCTCGAACTGATCGGCCACGGCGGGCGGGTCCTCGGCCGAGGCGATGACGTCCCCGCGCGACACATCGACCTCGTCGGTCAGGGTCAGGGTGACGGATTGTCCGGCCCCGGCCTCCGACAGATCGTCGGGCATCGCCACGATGCGCTCGATCCGGCTCTCGCGCCCCGAGGGCAGCACGCGCACCCGGTCGCCGGGCCGCGCCGCGCCCGCCGCGATCAGCCCGGCATAGCCTCGAAACTCCGGGTTTGGACGATTGACCCACTGCACCGGCATGCGAAACGCGCTCGCCGTGTCCGACGACGCAGCCTCCACGGTCTCCAGCCAGTCCAACAGCGTGCGTCCGCCCAGCGGCGACGGCGCGACCACGCCCTCGCCGGTCAGCCCCGACAGGGCGATCGGTGTCACCGCGCTTAGGCCGATGCTTTCTGCGAAGGTCGCGTACTCGGCCGCGATCGCCTCGAACCGCGTCCTGTCCCAGCCGACCAGGTCCATCTTGTTCACGGCCAGCACGACGGTGCGGATGCCCAGCAGGGCGCACAGGAAGCTGTGCCGCCGCGTCTGGACCAGAACGCCCTTCCTCGCATCGACCAGGATCACGGCCGCGTCGGCGGTGGAGGCCCCGGTGACCATGTTGCGCGTGTACTGCTCGTGGCCCGGCGTGTCGGCGACGATGAACTTGCGCCGCTCGGTGGCGAAGAACCGGTAGGCCACGTCGATGGTGATGCCCTGTTCGCGCTCGGCCGCCAGACCGTCGACCAGAAGGGCGAAATCCAGGTCCGCCCCTTGTGTCCCGACCCGCGCGGAGTCCGCTTCCAGCGCCGTCATCTGGTCGTCCAGCACCGCGCGGGTGTCGTACAGCAGCCGCCCGATCAGGGTGGACTTGCCGTCGTCGACCGACCCGCAGGTCAGGAAGCGCAGCAGGGAGGAGGCCATCAGAAATAGCCCTCCGCCTTCTTCTTCTCCATCGAGGCGGCCTGGTCGTGATCGATCATCCGGCCCTGGCGCTCGGAGGTGGTCGAGGCCTTCATCTCGGCGATGATGTCGGCGACCGACGCCGCCGTGCTCTCGATCGCGCCGGACAGGGGATAGCAACCCAGCGTCCGGAAACGCACCGTCCGGCGCTGCGGCGCCTCTCCGGGCAGCAGCCGCATCCGGTCGTCATCGACCATCAGCAGGGTGCCGGACCGCTCCACCACCGGCCGTTCAGCGGCGAAATACAGGGGCACGATCTCGATGCCCTCCTGCTCGATGTATTGCCAGACGTCGAGCTCGGTCCAGTTGGAGATGGGGAAGACGCGGATGCTTTCGCCCGCCCCGATCCGGGTGTTGTAGAGCTTCCACAGCTCCGGCCTCTGGGTCTTGGGGTCCCAGCGGTGGCCCGCCGCGCGGAAAGAGAAGACCCGCTCCTTGGCTCGCGACTTCTCCTCGTCGCGCCGCGCCCCGCCGAAGGCGGCCTGATAGCCGTAGTGGTCCAGCGCCTGCTTCAGCCCCTCGGTCTTCCACAGGTCGGTATGCAGGCTACCGTGGTCGAAGGGGTTGATGCCGCGTGCCCGAGCGTCCTCATTGATCCAGACCTTCAGATCGATGTCCGGGTCCGCCGCCACGCGGTCACGAAGGGCGTACATGTCCCGGAACTTCCAGGTCGTGTCGACATGCAGCAGGGGAAACGGCAACGGCCCGGGCCAGAAGGCTTTCTTCGCCAGATGCAGCATCACGGCCGAATCCTTGCCGATCGAATACAGCATCACCGGCCGTTCGACCTCGGCCACCACCTCGCGCAGGATGTGGATGGCCTCGGCCTCCAGCGACTGGAGGTGGGTCAGGCGGGGCGAGGTCGGCGTGATCATGCAAGCGCGGGCGTAGCATCCAACCCCAGACCCGTCATCCTTGGGCCGCACGAGTCTCCCTTCTCCCCTTGCGGGAGAAGGTGGCCCGGAGGGCCGGATGAGGGGTACGGAGATGCACATCCGCTGATCGGTCGGGCCCTTATCGGCTGAACCGAGTTTCACCCCTCATCCGTCAGCCTTCGGCTGCCACCTTCTCCCGCAAGGGGAGAAGGAAATTTCGTGACGCCAATCGCCCCGCTGGCTACGGTCCGGGTGCGATGCAGCACTCCCCCGCAACATACGTCTCCACGCGCGGCGCGACCGCTCCGACCGATTTCGCCGAGGCCCTGTTGCGCGGCATGGCCCCTGACGGTGGCCTCTTCATGCCGGTCGCCTGGCCGACGCTGACGCCGGACGCCTGGGCCTCCGATCGCAGCTATTCCCAGATGGCTAGTGCGGCGATGGCCCCCTTCATCGGCGAGGCCCTGCCCGAGGGCGCTCTGGACCGGGCGCTCGATCGCCTCACCGCCGGCTTCGCCCCGCCGGAGGTCACGCCGCTGCGCTGGCTCAAGGACGGGCTGTATCTGCTGGAGCTGTTCCACGGCCCGACCGCCGCCTTCAAGGACCTGGCCATGCAGCTGGCCGCGTCCCTGTCGGCGCAGGCGCTCGCGGCCTCCGGCGAACGGCTGACCCTGGTCACGGCCACCAGCGGTGATACCGGCGCCGCCGCCGTCGCCGCCTTCGCCGACCAACCGCGCATCCGGCTGATCGTGCTTCACCCCCACGAGCGGGTCTCGCCGGTCCAGCGTCGCCAGATGACGACGACCACGGCCGACAATGTCCTGAACCTCGCCGTCCGGGGCGACTTCGACGACTGCCAGCGTCTGGTGAAGAGCCTGCTGGCCGACGAGAGCCTTCGCGCCCACGGCCGCTTCAGCAGCGTCAACTCGATCAACTGGGCGCGGCTGGCGGGACAGATCCCCTACTATCTGTCGGCGGTGTCCCAGCTGGCGGCGGCGGGCGAGACCCGGCCCCCGGTCTTCGTCGTGCCCACCGGCAATTTCGGCGACGCCTTCGCTGGCATCGCGGCGTCGAAGATGGGCCTGCCGATCCGTGGCTTCGTCGCGGCGGTGAACGCCAACGACGCCCTGGCCCGCGCCATCAACGACGGCGTCTATGCCCGCCGCGCTGCTGTGGAAACCGCCAGCGTCAGCATGGACGTCCAGGCCCCGTCCAACTTCGAGCGGCTGGTCTATGAGGCGTCGGGCCGGGACGCCGACCTGACGCGCGGCCTGTTCGCCGACTTCGCCCGTGACGGCCGGGTCAGCTTGCCCGCCGACCTGCTGGCGGCTCTCCGCGCCGAGGTCTCCGCCGTCTCGGTCGACGAGCCGACCACGCGCTCCGAGATCGCCCACGCCCACGCCACCTGGGGCGAGGTCGTCTGCCCCCACACCGCCGTCGCCCTGTCGGCCGCGCGCGGCCTCGACCGCGCCGCCGGCCCCGTCGTCGCTCTGGCCACCGCCCACCCCGCCAAGTTCGGCAAGGACGTCGCCCCCGTCGTCGGCTTCGACCCCGACCCGCCGGAGGTCATCCGCGCCCTGGGTGATCGGGCGGAGCGGTTCGAGGTGATCGGTGCGGACGAGAACGAGGCCCTGGCGGCGGTGCGGGGGTTTGGGGGTTGAGACGATGGAGAGCGACGGCTTCATTTCTCTGATCGGCGCTATAGGCCTGGGTGGCGTGCTGGCTGCTCTCATCACGCGTGGCGTCGAGGTCGCCAAACATCGCCAAGCCTGGATCAATGCGCTCAGAGACGACATCTCTGATATACTGGCGCGCGGCCGCTCCGCTCCAGGCAGCGAAGCGAAGAACGAGCACGGGCGTCTAATGCACGCCGCGTATGTTCGCGTTCAGCTTCGCCTCAACATGCGCGAAGACGACCACAAGCTGCTGGACGGGGTTCTCCGGGAGTTCGTCACTGGGCTCGACGAGCGCGACGGTCTCGATCAGCGGACGTCCCGCGTCATTCTCGTTTCGCGCAGTGTACTCAAGCGCGAGTGGGAGGTCACCAAATGGGGCTTCCTGGCCAAACACGACACGTCGGAACGCGAGAGTAGCGCCGTCGCCGCAACGTTGAACGCCGTAGCTGTTCGATCCGCTACGCCATCGCCGCCCACCACTCCGCCCGTCTAAGAAACGCCGCCGGGTCCTTGGGCGTCACCAGCTTGGTCGGGTCATGGAAGATGCGGTCATGCAGGCGGGTCAGGGTGAAGCGAACGGCGGCGGCCTGGCCCAGGCGCGGCAGGGCGGCGGCCTCGGCGGGGGTCAGGGGGCGGATGGTCTCGTAGCCTCGGCGGAAGGCCTCGACCGCGCCCGGGATCGGGGTGCCCGCCCCGTCGAAGCCCCAGGCGCTCAGCGCGATCGCTAGGTCGTAGACCAGAGCTCCCGTGCAGCCGAAGTAGAAGTCGATCACCCCCGATACCGCCCCGTCCTCGAACAGCACATTGTCGGGGAAATAGTCGGCGTGGATCGGGCCGGTCGGCAGGTCGTCCGCCCACGGATCGCCGAGCCGGGACAGAGTCGCTTCCACCTCATCCAGGATGGCGCGATCCTCGCCCGTCGCTGCGGTGGCGCAGCGATCGGCCAGCGCCCGCCAGGCGGCCGGACCGACGGGATTCTCACGCGGGACGGGGAAGTCCGCCGCCGCGAGATGCAGCCGCGCCAGCATGGCCCCGGCCGCCTCGACCTCTGACGCGGAAGGGTCGCGCAACCACGCCCCGCCCAGCCATTCGATCACCGCCGCCGGGCGGCCGTTCAGCGTGCCGACCCAGTTGCCGTCCCGCCGCCGGACCGGCCGGGGCGCGGGATAGCCTCGGGCCGCCAGATGGTCGGTCAAGCCGAGGCAGAACGGCAGGCTGCCCGCATCGGTCCGCGCCTCGAACAGCGTCAGGACGTGGCGCGCCCCGACCGTTTCCAGCCGGTAGTTGGTGTTCTCCACCCCCTCGGCGATCGGATGCAGCCCGACCAGATCGCCGAGGTCGTAGGCGGCGAGGAAGGCCTCGGCCTCTTGGTCCGAGACCGGAGTAAAGACGGCCAATCAGTGATGCCCCAGCGACGCATGCCGCGCCCGGACGATGTCGTTCAGGTCGGCCAGAACGCTCTCGGTCGTCGGCCAGCGGCCCGCCCCGCGTCCGCCGCAGGACCACACCCGCCCGTCCTCGCCATAGACCTTCACGCCGTTCCGCTCTCCGTTCAAAGCCAGGAAGAACGGATCGTCGAGGCCGACGTCAAGCGAAACCGAGGCCTTCAGGTCGCCGCCTTCGCGAAAACACGCCCCGATCTGGCGCACCGGACCGGCGGGCTGGAAGGCCTCCGACAGGACCGCGCAGGGCACATCGTCCTCCGGCGTGCGGCCGAAGGCTTCGAACGCCAGCAGTCGCACCTTGGCGGCCGAATCGCGGCCTTCCAGATCCGACGACGGATCCTCCTCGGCGAAGCCCGCCACCCGGGCGTCGGCCAGGGCGTCGGCGAAGTCGGCCCCCGCCTGGATGCGGCTGAGCATGAAGTTGACCGTGCCGTTCAGGATGGCTTCGAACCCCTTGACCGGCCCGGCCGCGCGGGCGGCGCGCACCGTCTCGATCATCGGCGCGCCGCCCCCGACCGCCGCCGAATAGGCCAGGCGCGCGCCCCGGGCCCGGGCCAGGTCGGCGAGGCCTTGCGGGTCGCGGCTGATGGCCTGTTTGTTGGCGCTGGCCACGTCGATGTCGCGCTCCAGCGCGGCCCGGATCAGGTCGTGTCCGGCGCCCCCTTCGGACAGCGCCTCCAGCAGGATGTCGGGTTGCAGCGCCAGCAGGGCCTCGCGGTCGGCGGTGAACAGCTCGGCGGGGGCCTCCACGTCGCGCGGCTTCTTCGGGTCGCGAACCAGCACGCCCACGACCTGGAACCTCTCGTCGACCAGCAGCCGCTTCAGCAGGCCGCCGCCCACCACGCCGCACCCGGCGATGGCCACCTTCAGCGGGGCGTCGGGCACCGACGGGCCCGGAGGCGCGGATTGCTCGCCCACCACGGTGCAGTCGGATCGACCCAGCGCCGCGACCTCAATCTCGACCGACCGCTCCTGGCCCAGATCGATGGCGTCATGCTGGACCAGGGCCCCGCCGTGGCGGCGCGCATCATCCCAGCTGGCGCGGCGGAACCGCAGGGGCTTGCCGGACGCCGAGGCCGGATCGCGGTCGTAGAGGCCGTCGACATCCTTGACCAGCCGGGCACGCTTGAGCCCCAGTTCGGCCGCCAGGAACACCGCCGTCAGATCCGATCCACCCCGGCCCAGCAGCACGACCCGGCCGTTGGGACCGACCGCGCCGAAGCCTGGCACCACCACGACCTGATGCGACGCCAGCGCCCGGTTCAAGGCCTCGGCGTGAAGCGAGACGGGGTGCGCATGCTCGACCGGCCCTTCGGCCACGATGCCCAGTTCGCGCACCGACAGGGCGCAGGCATCCAGCCCGATCCGGTCGCAGGCGATGGCCACCAGGGCCGCCGCCTTTTCTTCGCCCAGCGCGACATAGGCGGGCAGCAGTTCGTTCTCGTGATCCAGACCCAGTTCGCGGGCGTCTGCCAGCAGGCGATCGGTATGGCCGCCGAGGGCCGAGACCACCGCCACGACCTTCCGGCCGGCGCGGACGTGGCCATAGAGCTCCGACGCCACGGCCGGAGCGCACGACGGGTCCTTCAGGATCGAGGAGCCGAACTTCAGCACGACGACTTCGGGGGCGGGGGCGGGGGCGGGGGCGGCGTGCGGGGCGGGCACCGGTTTTTCGACGACGGCGAGGTGGGCTTTGGAGTGGGGCATCGGGGTCTTCCGTGGATTGGGATGATGGGTTTCGGGCAAAAGAAAACCCGCCGGGCCGGGGCCGGGCGGGTGGGGTTTGCTTGGCTGTCTGATCGACCGCGCGCGCTAACCTGTCCCCGCCCGCAAGGGGCCGGTGGTGGTCATACCGGTGGTGGTCGAGATCTGGGTCGCAGGCGTCATCGCCCGCGCCGCTACGGCGGGGGTGAAGGTCGAAACGGCGATGCGGCCGAGACGGGACACGGGGCAAACCTCAGGAAAAACGTTGGTCGGAACCTGTCGGGCCGAGCGAGCCGCGTCAACCCGTTTCGGCATTTTTCTTTCGTCGGTACACCTCGGTGCGGCCTCCACGTCACGCGTCGGCGGTTTCTCTGGAGCAATGGGGTAGATTTTTTCTCTTGACCGGCGGTCTTCGCGACCGCAACGTTGGGTCACTCATCAAGACCGACCGAGGGATAGGCCCTTTGACGTCGGGGCAACCATCGGTTTCCAGCCGAACGGTGCCAACTCCTGCGAGGACGGTTTTCGGACCTTCCGCGAGAGATGAGTGGAGCGTCGACGAGGCGACGTCTCCACGATCTGTCATCGCATCCGGAGCCTTGGTGGGCGGGACGATGCGGACGACGCCATGGCTTTCGACACCCAGACCCTCTCCGACCCCCTCTGTCGCGACACGTCCGGCGATGTTCGGCCGCGCGTGCCCAGGATCGCGCGCGGCGGCGTCGCCGTCGATCTGCCGGTCCCGATCCCCGCCGACTTCCGGCTGCAGTCCGGCGAGCGCCTGGCCCAGCGCCACATCGTCGGCCGCCTTCACGGCCGCGAGGGGGCACCGCTGGTGGTCGTGGCGGGCGGCATCTCGGCCGGACGGTTCGTGCACCGGACCGAGACCAACGGCCTGGGCTGGTGGTCCGGCGCGGTCTCGATCCGGGGCCCGATCGATCTCAACCGCTTCCAGGTCCTGGCCTTCGACTATGCGCCTGACGCGGCGGAGGGCGGCAAACCCGTCACCATCACCACCCATGACCAGGCGCGGCTGCTGGGCCTGATCCTGGACGCGATCGGCGATCCGGTCGTTTCGGCCTTCGTCGGCTGCTCCTACGGCGGCATGATCGCCCTGGCCTTCGCTGAGCTGTTCCCCGACCGGGTCGAACAGCTGGTCGTGGTGTCCGCCGCACACCGGGCGCATCCCCAGGCCACGGCGTGGCGCGGCATCCAGCGCCGTATCCTGCAGCTGGCCGAGGCCGCCGGTCGCCCGGAGGACGGCGTCGCCCTGGCCCGCGAACTGGCCATGACCACCTATCGCACCGCCGAGGAGTTCGGCGAGCGGTTCGAGAGCGCCGCGCCCGCGGCCGTCGGCGGGGCCTACCCCGTCTGCGACTATCTGACGGCGCGGGGCCGGGCCTACCGCACCCACACCACGCCCGCCCGCTGGCTGTCGCTGTCGGATTCCATCGACCGCCACGCCGTGACGCCCGAGGCGATCCGGACGCCCACGACCCTGGTCGGCTTCACCTCCGACCGGCTGGTTCCCATTGAGGACATGCGCGAGCTGGCCGCCCGACTGCCGACCCTGTTCCGCTTCGTCGAGGCGCCGTCGCTGTATGGCCACGACGCCTTTCTGAAGGAGGACGAGGCGGTCGCCGCCCTCCTCCGCGCCGCCCTGAAGGAAATCGACCAATGACGCGCCGTCCGCACCACGCCCACACCACCTGCGCCCGCTCGGGCGTCGACACCGACACGGCCCACGGCGCGGTGATGCCGCCGCTCTATCTGTCGTCGAACTATTCCTTCGCCGGCTTCGAGCAGAAGCGGAAATACGACTACAGCCGGTCCGGCAATCCGACCCGCGACGTCCTGGCTGAAACCCTCGCCGAACTGGAAGGCGGCGCAGGCTGCGTCGTCACCGCGACCGGCATGGCGGCGGTCGATCTACCGCTGTCGTTGCTGGAGCCCGGCGATCTGCTGATCGCCCCGCATGATTGCTATGGCGGCACCCACCGCCTGCTGTGCGCGCGGGCCCGCAAAGGGCATTTCGAGGTGCTGTGGGTCGATCAGGGCGATCCGGCCGCCCTGGACGCCGCCCTGGCCCTGAACCCGAAACTGGTGCTGGTGGAGACGCCGTCCAACCCGCTGCTGCGCGTCGTCGACATCGCCGACATCTGCGCCCGCGCCCACCGCGTGGGGGCCAAGGTGGTGGCCGACAACACCTTCCTGTCGCCCGCCCTGCAGCGGCCGATCGAGCTGGGGGCCGACATCGTCATCCACTCGACGACGAAATATATCAACGGCCACTCCGACGTGGTCGGCGGGGCGGTGATCTCGGCCGATCCGGCGGACCATGCCGAACTGGCCTGGTGGGCCAACTGCCTGGGGGTGACCGGCTCCCCGTTCGACGCCTATCTGACGCTGCGCGGGGTGCGGACGCTCTTTGCACGGATCGAACGGCAGCAGGCGACGGCGGGCAAGGTCGCGGCCCTGCTGGAGGCCCATCCGGCGGTCTCCGCCGTCCACTATCCCGGCCTGACGTCCCACCCCGGCCACGCCCTGGCCGCGCGCCAGCAGCGGGGACCGGGCGCCATGCTCAGCTTCGAACTGGGTGGTGGCGTTCCGGCGGTGCGCCAGTTGGTCGAGACGCTGGACACCTTCACCCTGGCGGAATCGCTGGGCGGCGTCGAAAGCCTGATCGCCCACCCGGCCACCATGACCCACGCCGCCATGACGCCAGAGGCGCGCATCGTCGCCGGCATCACCGACGGCCTGCTGCGTCTGTCGGTCGGGCTGGAGCACGAGGACGACCTGATCTCCGACCTGGTCCAGGCGCTGGACGCCCTTGTGGTGCAGGAGTTTCAGGCGGCCTGACGGGGTCATCTGCGGATCGCGTTAGACCCGTTCCGACACCTTGATCGCGACCTTGCAGCCCGCCTTGATCACCGCGCTCAACAGCCGATAGGCCGGGGCCTCGCGGCTGCCGTGTTCGATGGCGTGGTCATGGTGGGCCAGTTCCTCCTCGCGGAACTGCGCCAGCTCCGCGGCCAGGGCCGGCTCGCGTTCCTTCAGCTCGGCGATCTGGTCGGCATAGTGTTCCTCAATCACGCTCTCGACCGCCTCGGTACAGGCGTGGGCGGCCTTCTCGCCCATCAGGGCCGTGACGGTTCCCAGGCCGGTCGCCGCCAGCGACCACAGCGGCAGCAGGGCGGTGGGCCTCACGCGGTGCTCGGTCAGCAGGGCGTCGAACCGTGCCTTGTGCACCGCTTCGCCCGCCTTCATCTCGGCCATGTCGGCGGCCAGGTCCGCCTTGCCCGGCGCATTGGCGAAGACCGCGCGCTGGGCCTCATAGATCTTGACCGCGCCGTACTCCCCCGCGTGATCGACCCGGAGAATCTCCGCCAGCCTCGCTCGACCCGCGCCGCGACCGGGGCGGGGCAGGGGGATGCGGCGCGTCTCCGCTCCGTGGGGCTCAGTTTCTAGGCGCTCGGGCATCCTTGGGTCTCTTGGCGGCGATCAGGCTGAACCCGGCCAATGCGATCGAGACCAGGGTGTTCCATCCTGCCATGGACAGACCCAGGAACCGCCACGTCACCGCGTCGCACATGACCACGCGCTGCGGCTCGCCGATCCCCAGCGCCAGGGACGTCATGGCCTCCAGGTCGGCCGAGCCGCCACCGCCCGCGCACAGGGCGGGCAGGGCCCACCACTTCATCTCGCCCCCGGCATGAAAGCCCGCCGTGATCGCGCCGGTCGTGAAGACGGCGAACAACAGGAAGGCGGCGATGCGGGGCGTCCCGCGGCGGGCCTGGCTGACCACCGCCCACAGGGTCGCGATCAAGGCGATGGCGACCGCGCCCCAATAGACCTCGCGCTGCTTGAGGCACAGGTTGCACGGGGCCAGGCCCAGCACCCGCTCGCTGAAATGGGCGAAGCCCAGCATCGCCAGCGAGATCGCCAGCGCGAAGGCGGTCCACCACCGGGTCAGCAGGCGATAAAGGCTCATGCCCTGAACCTTAGCCCTAACCGGTGAAGCGCGCCATCAGCCCGACCGCCCAGCCGGCGCCGAGCAGAAAGCCCGTGGCGACCACGGCGATGGCCGTGACCCAGCCGATCGCGACCGTGGCCCCCGCTGCCACGAATAGCCCGTCTCTCTGGATCAAGCCGACCGACAACAGGGCCAGCGCCACGGACGGCACGGTGTTGGTCATGGGCAGGACGATGGTCAGGGTGGCCAGGATCATGAAGGCGGCGGCGAAGGGCTCGGCGATGCCCGAGGCGAACATCTTCAGCCGGGGCCGCGACAGCCGCTCCAGCCAGCCCATCCGCTTGGTCGCGAAGTCCGCCATCCGGTCCAGCATGGACTTGGAGACGGTGCGTCTGAGGATCGCGTCCGGCAGCCACGGTTCCTTCCTGCCCACCAGCATCTGCCCGGCCAGCAGCAGGATCGGTACGCCCACGATCTGGGGCACGCCGTACAGGGCCGGAACCAGGCAGGGGATGGCCAGGATCAGGATCATCAGGCCGAACGCGCGTTCGTCCAGCCGGTCGCGGATCTGGCCGATGGTCAGGCCGTCGGGCCCCGACGCCTTCGCCAGGCTGGCGACCAGGCCGATGAAGCCCTCATTGGGGTTGTCCTGATGGCGGTCGACGGTCATGCGGTGTCAGTCGCGCAGCAGTTCGTTGACCGCAGTCCTGGCGCGCGTCTGGGCATCCACCGTCTTGACGATGACGGCGCAATACAGCGACGGCCCGCCGCTCGGATCGGGCAGGGTGCCCGGCACCACGACCGAATACGCCGGCACCTCGCCGCGCACGACCGCCCCGGTCGCCCGATCGACGATCTTTGTCGTCGCCGAGATGTAGACCCCCATGGCCAGGACCGCGCCCTGGCGCACGATCACGCCCTCCACGACCTCGGAGCGGGCGCCGATGAAGCAGTCGTCCTCGATGATGGTCGGATTGGCCTGGAGCGGCTCCAGCACCCCGCCGATGCCGACGCCGCCGGACAGGTGCACGTTCTTGCCGATCTGGGCGCAGGACCCGACCGTGGCCCAGCCGTCGACCATGGACCCGTCGTCGACATAGGCTCCGATGTTCACGAACGACGGCATCAGGACGACATTCCGGCCGATGAAGGCCCCTTTCCGGACCACCGATCCCGGCACGGCGCGAAAGCCGGCTTCCTTGAAGTCGTTGCCGGTCCAGTCTCCGAACTTGTTGGGCACCTTGTCGTACCAGGGGCCGACGCCGGGAGCGGGCGAGGACAGGCCCCGGTCGCCGCCGCGCATGATCTCGTTGTCGTTCAGGCGGAACGACAGCAGCACCGCCTTCTTCAGCCACTGATGCGTGGTCCAGGTCCCGTCACTGCCCCGGCTGGCCACGCGGGCCTTGCCGGAGTCGAGCAGATCCAGGGCGGTCTCGACGGCCTCGCGGATCTCGCCCCGGGTGGAAGGCGTTAGCTCGGTGCGGATGTCCCAGCCGGCCTCGATGGCGGCTTCCAGGCCAGAATTTTGGGCGGCGTGGTCGGTCATGCGGCGTCTCGTAGAGGGAGGGGTTCCAGAAAGCTAAGCAGATCGGGGGCGGTCGCGTCGATCCAGTCGCCCAGTTCATGCCCATGCCCATCGCCGATCAGGACGGTTGTCATGCCCAGGGCCTTGGCGGGGGCCAGGTTTCGCGGCGTGTCCTCGAAGAAGATGGCCCGGTGCGGATCGATGTTGAAACGCTTCAGGAAGTGCCGGAACGTCGAGGGCGCGGGCTTGGGCGTCAGGTCCATGTCCTCGATGGCGAACACGCCGTCGAACAGGGTGGTGATCCCGATCCGCTCCAGCACCCGCCCTGCATGGAAGCGCGCGCCGTTGGTCAGGACGAAGCGGCGCCCGGGCAGGCGGCTCAGAGCGTCGGCCATGCGCGGGCTGGGCTCCAGACTGTCCAGCGGCACGTCGTGGACCTCGCGCAGGAACTTGTCCGCATCGACCGCATAGTTGGCCATCAGGCCCGCCAGCGTGGTGCCGTGCTCGTTCAGGAACTGGCGTTGCAGCACCCGCGCCTCGTCGGTGGGCAGGCCGACCGCGTCGACCATGAAGGCGTTGATCCGCCCCTGGACCAGCGCCATCACCCCCTGCTCGGGCGGATAGAGAGTGTCGTCCAGGTCGAACACCCAGGTGTCGATGTGGGAGAGGTCGAGCGTCACGCCTTCGCTTCCCCGGAGGTTCCGGCTCACGCCTTCACCAGCGTGCCTGCGCCGTATTCGGTGAACAATTCGACCAGCATGGCGTGTGGACGGCGACCGTCCAGGATGACCACCGCCTCGACCCCCGCCCGCACCGCCGCCATCGCCGTCTGCAGCTTGGGGATCATGCCGCCGGAGGCCGTGCCGTCGTCGATCAGGGCCTGCGCCTCCGCCACCGTCATCTGGCGGATGATGTTTCCGTCCTTGTCCAGCACGCCCTTGACGTCGGTCAGCAGCAGCATCCGCTTGGCGTTCAGCGAGCCCGCCACGGCCCCGGCCACGGTGTCGGCGTTGACGTTGTAGGTCTGGCCGTCCTCGGCCACGCCGATCGGGGCGATGACGGGCACCCAGTCGTCGGTCTCCGACGCGATCAGGCCCGCGATCAGCTTGGGATCCACCCGGGTCGGTTCGCCGACGAAGCCCAGATCGACCTCGTGTTCGATCAGGCTGTCGGGATCACGCTTGGTCCGGGTGGTCTTTTCGACGGTCAGCAGGCCGGCGTCCTTGCCCGACAAGCCCACGCCGCGCACGTCGGCCTCACGCCCGGCCACGGTGATCCAGTGGGCGATTTCCTTGTTGACGGCACCCGACAGGACCATCTCGGCCACCGCCATGGTATCGCGGTCGGTGACCCTCAGCCCGTCGATGAAGGCCGACTTCACCCCCGCCTTGTCCAGCATGGCGCTGATCTGCGGCCCGCCGCCGTGGACCACGACCGGGTTGACCCCCATCAGCTTCAGCAGAACCACGTCCGCCGCGAACTGCTTGGCCACGGCGACCTCGCCCATGGCATGGCCGCCGTATTTGATGACCACGGTCTCGCGATCATAGACCTGGATATAGGGCAGGGCCTCGGCCAGGGTCTTGGCGGTGGCCCAGCCCCGCTCCTCCGATTGCCTTTCGGTCTCGTCCATGGCGGCTCACTAGCGAGGGCGAGCGGCCGTGTCATCCGCGCAAGCGTGACGGGAGGACGGTTTGTGCCGCCGCGCGAACCGGATAAGAGGCCTGCGATGGTCCTTTATCCCGTGATCCTGTGCGGCGGTGGCGGCACGCGGCTGTGGCCCGCGTCCCGCCCGTCGCGGCCCAAGCAGTTCGTGCCGATGTCCGGCAACCGCAGCCTGTTCCAGGACGCCGTCCTGCGCATGGCCCCCCTGGCCGAGGGCGGCGGCCGCGTGCTGGTCATCGGCGGGGTGGCTCACCGGCGCTGGATCCTGGACCAGCTGGCCGAGGTCGGGGTCGAGGCCCAGGTGCTGCTGGAGCTCGAGGCGAGGGATTCCGCCCCCGCCATGGCCGTGGCCGCTGCCTGGGTGGCGCGGGCCGATCCGGCCGGCGTCGCCGCCTTCGTCGCCTCCGACCACCACGTGCCCGATCACGACGCCTTCCGCGCCGCCGTCGCCGAGGCGGGGGCCGCCGCCGCCAAGGGCCGGATCGTCACCCTGGGCGTGCGGCCCGACGGCCCGTCCTCGGCCTATGGCTACATCCGCCCGGCGGGCACCGGCCTTTCGAGCGTCGCCGCCTTCGTCGAAAAGCCCGACGCCGCCACGGCGGCCGACTACATCGCGGCCGGCTATCTGTGGAACAGCGGCAACTTCATGGTCCGGGCCCAGACCCTGCTGGACGAGCTGTCGGTCCTTGCTCCCGGCGTGCTGACCGCGGCCCGCGCGGCCTTGCCCGAGGCGGACGCCGGCCCCGTCCAGGCACAGGTCCAGGTTCTGGGCGCGGCCTTCGGCGGGGCCCCCAAGATCTCGATCGACTATGCGGTGATGGAGAAAACCCGGCTGGCCGATGTTCTGGCGGTCGATTTCGCCTGGTCGGACATGGGGGCCTGGGACGCCATCGCCGCTTCCGGAGAGGGCGACGTCGGCCTGCATATCTTCGAGGATTCCGACGGCTGTCTGGTGCGGGCACCCGACGGCGTGCTTGTCGCCGCGCTGGGCGTGCGCAACCTGGCCATCGTGGTCGAGCCCGACGCCGTTCTGGTCACCGACCTGAGCCGTTCGCAGGACGTCAAGCGGGTCGTCGCCCGGGTCCAGGCCTCCTCGCCCCGCCATCTGGATTTCGCCAGCCCGACGCCGGAGCCCCTGGCCGACGGCGCGCGCCGCCTCGCCGACTGGCTCAGGCTGCGGGCCCTGCCGCTGTGGGCCACCGTCGGGCTGCAGGATGGGCCGGGCTTCGCCGAGGCCATGGGTCTGGACGGTCGGCCCCTGCCGCTGCCGGGCCGGTCCCTGGTCCAGTCGCGCCAGATCCACACCTATGCCACGGCCGCCCGCCACGGCTGGGCCGGGCCCTGGCGGCGCGCGGTCTGGTCGGGGCTGGACGCCCTGACGGGACGCTTCCTGCGCGAGGACGGCACCAGCCGCGCCCTGGTGGCCCGAGACGGCCAGGTCCTGGACGAGACGCCCCGGCTGTATGACCACGCCTTCGTCCTTCTGGCCCTGGCCTCGGCCCGCGCGGCGGGAGCGGAGCGGCCGGACCTGGAGGCCCGCGCCCTGGCCTTGCGCGGCTGGCTGCTGGACCACGCCCTGCCTCAGGGCGGGTTCGTCGAGACCGGGGCCCATCCCTATCAGGCCAACGCCCAGATGCACCTGCTCGAGGCCTGCATGGCCTGGGAGCCTCAGGGCGACGCCGGCTGGGCCGCCCTGTCGGATCGGATCGTCGATCTGGCCGAGCGCCGCTTCATCGACCCGACGACCGGGCGACTGCGCGAGTTCTACGAGGCCGACTGGACCCCCGCGGGCGGCGAGGACGGCCGGCTGGTCGAGCCGGGCCACCAGTTCGAATGGGCCTGGCTGCTGGCCCGTCACGGCCTGGCGCGCGGCCGGCCCGAGCTGGTCTCCAAGGCCCGCGTCCTCTACGCCCGGGGCCGCGAGGGCGTGTCCGAGCGCAGCGGCGTGGCCCAGGACGCCCTGAACGACGACGGCACCCTGCGCAGTGGCCGGGCCCGGCTGTGGCCCCAGACCGAGTGGCTGAAGGCGGCGCTGCTGCTGGCCGAACAATCGCGCGACGCCGAACGCACCGCCCTGATCGCCGACGCCGAGACCGCGCTGCGGGCTCTGTGGCTGTATCTGACGCCCGACGGCGTGTGGCGCGACAAGCGGCTGCCCGACGGCGGCTTCGTCGACGAGGGCGCGCCGGCCTCCAGCTTCTACCATATCATCGGGGCCTTCGATCAGCTGGCGGCCCTCGGCGGACAGCCGGGGTTCGAGGCCCTGTCGGGGCTGGATCTGGGTTGAGCGTCGGCGATCGCACAAACCTCGCCGAAAGTTGAACGTCCCCGGCGCTTAGGGCGCGCAACCATTTCGTAAATGCGATAGGGCCAAGGTGCGGTGGGGCGCACGATCTCGGGGCTTAGTATGCCTGGTTCCTATTCGGCTGACGGCACATCGGCGTTCGGTGAGGTCGGCGGTTATTCCCGTTGCGGCTGCTGCGGGGGTTTCCACGCCATCTTCGACGCCGGCGAACTCTCCCCCTATTCGGCGCTGAACGCCGACGATCGGGGCGGCGTGGGGCCGAATAGCAAGGACAGCTTCACCACGGCCGAGGCCGCCGCCCAACTGGGTCGCAACAACGTCACCTGGGGTTCCGGCCTGGGCCAGGGCGCCAGTGTCAACTTCGCCTTCCGGTCCACGGCCCCAACCACCCTGCCCACCGACACGACGGGCTTCCAGCGGTTCAACGACGCCCAGATCGCTGCGACGCTTCAGGCGCTCCAGGCCTGGGCCGACGTCGCCAACATCACCTTCACCCGCGTCAGCGACGCGGACGGATATTCGAACAGCGCGACCATCCTGTTCTCGAACTACACCGCCGGCCAGGACGGGGCGGGAGCCTTCGCCTATACGCCCGGTTCCGCCGCGGTCACCTCGAACTCCGGCGATGTCTGGGTCAACAGCTCGATCGCGTCGAACGCGAACCCCGTGCTGCTGGGTTATGGCTTCCACACCCTGACGCATGAGATCGGCCACGCCATCGGCCTGTCGCACCCGGCCGCCTATGACGCCGAGGAAGGCGTCTCGATCACCTATGCCAATGACGCCGTCTATTATGAGGACAGCCGCCAGTACACGGTGATGTCCTATTTCTCGGAGACCAACACCGGGGGTAATTTCAACTCCGCCGGGGGTGCCCGTCAGTATTCGGCCGCTCCGCTGCTGGACGACATCGCGGCGGCGCAACGCCTCTATGGGGCCAACCTCACGACCCGGACGGGTGACACCGTCTACGGCTTCAACTCCAACGCCGACCGGGCCTGGTTCGCCGCGACCAGCGCCGCGATCGACGTGATCTTCGCGGTCTGGGACGCGGGCGGCACCGACACCTTCGACTTCTCGGGCTATGCCGACACCCAGCTGATCGACCTGCGCCAGGGGGCCTTCTCGAACGTCGGCGGCCTGACCGGCAACGTGGCCGTGGCCATCGGCGCGGTGATCGAAAACGCCATCGGGGGCTCGGGCGCGGACCGCCTGATCGGCAACGGCGGGGCCAACGTCCTGACGGGTGGGGCAGGGGCGGACACGATCGATGGCGGCCTCGGCAACGACACGGCTGTCTACTCGGGCGCGCGCAGCCAGTATTCCATCACCGTCAGCGGCAATACGACCACCATCTCGGGCCCCGACGGGACCGATGTCCTGATCAATGTCGAGACCTTCCGGTTCTCAGACCAGAGCGTGGCGGCGGCGGCCCCGACGGGGGGACTGACGATCAGCGGCGATGTCACCGACAACCTGATCGAGGGCACCGCCTTCGCCGACAGCCTGTCCGGGTTGGGCGGCAACGACACCCTGAACGGCCAGGACGGTAACGACAGTCTGAACGGCGGCGCGGGCACGGATCGGATCACGGCGGGGGCCGGCGCGGACACGGTGATCGGCGGCGCGGGCAACGACACCCTGGACGGCGGCGAAGGCTTCGATGTCGCGGTGTTCCAGGGCGCGAGCGGAACCGGGGTGTCAGTCAACCTGGCCAACGGTGCCGTATCGGGCGGTGACGGCATCGACAGCCTTACGGGTTTTGAAGGCCTGACAGGCAGTGCCTTCGCCGACACCCTGATCGGCGACGGAGGCGACAACATCATTGATGGCGCAGGCGGGTCGGACCTGCTGCGTGGCGGCGCGGGCGCGGATCGCATCACCGCCTCCGGCGCGCCGGGCCAGACCGGGGGCGCGCCCGATATCGTCAAGGCCCAGGCGACCGCGAACGGCACCATCGCCACGGCCGTGAACATCGACGGCGGCTTCGACCTTCTGGCGCGACCGGACGTCAACAATCCGACGACCATTCCCCACGCTACGGTGGCCGGCCGCACCCACGGCAACGTGGAGTATTACGCATTCACCGTCGGGGCGAACACGACCGTCGTCATCGACATCGACGGTGCCGGGTTCGACAGCAGTCTTCGGATCTTCAACGCCAACGGGACCGAGCTGGCGGCCAACGACGACAACAACGGCGACAACGGCGGGGAGCGCACGGACAGCTTTCTGACCTACACCGTCCAGGCGGCGGGCACCTATTATGTCCAGGTCGCGGAGTGGGCGTCGGGATCGGACTCCAGCTTCACGTCCAAGCCGCCGGCGGCGGGCCTGGCCTATACGCTGCATGTCTCGGTTCCGGGTCATGCCGTGGTGCCCGCGACCCTGGTCGGCTCGACGATCGAGGGCGAGGATGGCAACGACACGCTGAACGGCAGCAATGGTGGCGACACCATCTTCGGCGGCACCGGCAACGACTTGATCCTGGGCAGCGACGGCAGCGACGGTCTGCTTCAGGGCGGCCAGGGCGACGACACGGTCGACGGCGGCGCGGGCGACGACTTCCTGTTCGGCGGTCAGAACGCTGACATCCTGTATGGACGGTCCGGGGCCGATTTCGTCCAGGGCAATCTGGGTTCCGACTTCCTGTTCGGCGGCACGGGTGCCGATACCATGCTGGGCGGCCAGGGCAACGATACGCTGCGAGGCGATGACGGCGACGACCTGATCCTGGGCGACCTCGGTGATGATCAGCTGTTCGGCGAGACCCAGGCCGACACCCTGTTCGGGGGGGCGGGCTCTGACACTCTGGACGGTGGCGACGGCATTGACCTCGCCGTCTACTCCAAGACGGCCAGCGCGTACTTTCTCGAGTCGACGGGCGGGGGCGGCTGGCGCGTCCACGACGGCGTGACTGACATCGACACACTGTCGGGCGTAGAGCAGGGCCTGTTCTCGGGCGGATCGATCGAATCCCTCGACGCCCTGGCGGGCAAGAGCTTCGACGCCTATGGCTATATGCTGGGCTATGCCGACCTCTTGTCGGCCTTCCGCAACAATCCGCTGGGGGCCTATCAGCAGTATATCCAGTCTGGCCAGGCCGAGGGTCGCGTCGTCGATTCCTTCAGCGGCCTCAGCTACATCGCCTCGCATGCCGACCTGATCCAGCTGCTCGGCGTCAACGAGAACGCAGGCTCGCGCCACTACGTCCTGAACGGTCAGGCCGAGGGGCGGGGTGTGACCTTCAGCGGGGCCAACTACCTTGCCGCCCACGCCGACCTGCGCGCGGCCTTCGGCAACGACGTCGAAGCCGCCACCCGACACTATATCCAGTATGGGTTCGCGGAGGGCCGATCGACCGGGGCCAGCGCCGGCGCGCTGGAGGTCGGGTCGTCCAAGGGCGATGAGGGCGCTCTGATGGCCAGTCTCGCGGCCTTCGTCGATGCCGCCGCCGCCGGGTCGACCGACGACGGGTTCGACGCCGCCCTGTGGGATCTCACGGGTCGCGCGGCCGGTCTCCCGGTCGAAGACCTCTACGCCTGATCGCTCAGTCCCGCTTGGGCGGGGTGATCTGCACGTGGTCGCAGCCGGTCGCCATCAGGCACTGCATGAAGAAGGTCGCGGTGAAGGCACCGCGGCTGATCTTGTTCCTCAGATTGGCCTCGGTCTCGATCACGCCCTGCTGGGCCAGGCGCTCCACCAGGTCGGCATAGGTCAGGCCGCGCCGCTTCAGCTCGGCCTTCAGCATGGCCTTGACCTCCGCCGGGCCCACGGCGACCGGCTTCATCACCCGCACGGAGGGGGCGTCAGGCGTCTCCGCAGGCGTGTCTCTTGTGTCGAGCATCGTCGTATCCGCGACCTTTGTCATCAGATACGATACATTTTCCGTTGACAGCAAGCGGTTTCGTCCGCATTCCTCCCGCCGCCTTGTCTGGATCTGCGTCCGGACCCCTGGATCACGCCCGGCATGCCCGCACCCGCCCCCGCCGCCAAGCCCGACACCCTGCTGAATGCCGCGCTGCGCAACGGCCGCACCGCCCTCATGGTTGCGGCCCTGTTCAGCCTGGTGACCAATGGCCTGTATCTGGCCCTGCCGATCTTCACCAACCAGATCTATGGCCGGGTTCTGTCCAGCGGCAGCATCGCGACCCTGATCGTCCTGACGGTCGGCACCCTGTTCGTGTTCCTGATCTCCAGCCTGATCGACTTCTATCGGTCGCGGGTGCTGATGAACTTCGGCGTGGCCTTCGACCAGCAGGTGTCCAGCCACGTCTTCGCCGCCCTGTTCGACGGCGTCACCCGGCGCGAGCCCCAGCAGGGATCCCAGGCCCTGCGCGATCTGGACCAGTTCCGTTCGGTGGCGACCGGCAACGGCATCACCACCCTGTTCGATCTGCCCTGGCTGCCGCTGTATCTGACCGTTCTGTTCGTGATCGATGTCTGGGTCGGCGTGCTGACCCTGGTCGGAGCGGTGATCCTGGCGTTCCTGGCCCTGATGCAGGACCGGGCCAGCCGCCCGGCGCTGCGCCGCACCAACGACGCCGCCATCAAGAGCTACGGCTTCACCGAGGCGGGTCTTCGCAACTCCGAGGTCGTGCGCGCCATGGGCCTGCTGCCCCACATCGGCCGCCAGTGGATGGGCCACCGCCAGGAGGCGATGGAGCACGGGATCGAGGCCGGCAAGGCGTCCGAGGTCTGGTCCAACGCCATCAAGTTCGTGCGCATGGGCATCCAGATCGGGGTCATCGCGCTGGGCGCCTACCTCATCCTGGACGGCCAGATCGGCGCGGGCATGTTGTTCGCGAACATGATCCTGTCGTCGCGCGCCCTGGCGCCGATCGAGCGCGCGGTCGGCACCTGGCCCCAGTGGGTCGCGGCCGCCCAGGCCTATGAGCGCCTCCAGGCCCTCCTGTCGCAGTACACTCCCACCCAGCCCGGCACCGCCCTGCCACGGCCGAAGGGCCAGCTCAGCGTCGAGGGCGTCAGTTTCGGCGCGCCCGGCTCGCCGCGGCTGATCCTGACCGGCCTGACCTTCGCGGTGCCCGCCGGCACCTTCCTGGGCGTGATCGGCCCCTCGGGCGCGGGCAAGTCGACGCTGGCCCGGCTGCTGGTCGGCGTCTGGCCGCCCCTGGCCGGATCGGTCCGGCTGGACGGCTCGGACGTGTTCGGCTGGTCGCGCACCGATTTCGGGGGGCACATCGGCTATCTGCCCCAGGATACGGAGCTGTTCGCCGGCACCGTGCGCGACAACATCGCCCGCTTCATGCCCGATGTGACCGACGACGAGGTCATCGCCGCGGCCCAGAACGCCGGCGTCCACGACATGATCGTGCGCCTGCCCAACGGCTATGACACCCAGCTGGGTGGACCCGGCGGCGTCGTCCTGTCGGTCGGCCAGCGCCAGCGCGTGGGTCTGGCCCGCGCCATGCTGCGCGACCCGGCCTTCATCGTGCTGGACGAGCCCAACGCCAACCTGGATGCCCAGGGCGAGCAGGCCCTGCTGGCGGCCCTGCGCAAGATGAAGGCGGCGGGCACCACCGCCGTGGTCATCTCGCACAAGCCCTCCATGCTGGCCGACGCCGACATGATGGTGGTGCTGCGCGACGGCAAGATGGACCTGTTCGGACCCAAGGCCGAGGTCCTGGCCCGCCTGGCGGCCAGCAACGCCGGCCAGCCCCAGCCCCAGGCCTCTCCCGCCCCCGCCAACCAGTCGCAGACCTCGCCCCAGACGGTGGCCCAGGCCATCGCCGCCACGGCCGCTCCGCCGCCGCCCGCCCAGTCGTCCGGAGGCACCCGATGAAGGCCCTGCTGTCCCGTTTCAGCTGGTCGGGCATCCGCCGGTTCTTCACCGACGACGCGCCGGCCCCCCTGCCGGCCTTCGGCACCCCGGTGTCGGCGCCCCTGTCGACCCAGGCCAAGGCCCGCATTCGCCGCCCGATGTTCGCCGGCCTGGCCATCATCGTCGTCTGCGTCGTGGGCCTGGGCCTGTGGGCCAGCTTCGCCCCGATCTGGAGCGCCGTCCTCGCCCCCGGTCAGGTCCGCGTCGAATCCAACCGCCAGACGCTGAAAAGCCGCGAGGGCGGGGTGGTCCGCGTCCTCAACGTGCGCGAGGGCCAGTCGGTCAAGGCCGGCGACCTCCTGCTTCAGCTGGACGACACCGTGGCCAAGGCCCAGCTGGACGTCCTGAACAACCAGTATGACGTCGCCCTGATGCAGCGCGCCCGCTTCGTGGCCGAGGCGACGGGCCTGCGCAGCCTGCCGGTCCCCGGCGAGCTGTCGGCGCGGATGAGCGAGCCCCGCGTCGCCGCCACCGTGAACAACGAGATGCTGCTGTTCACCACCCGGCTCCAGGCCGTGGACGGTCAGAAGGCCATCCTGGACCAGCGGCTGCTGCAGCTGGACAGCGCCCGCTCGGGCCTGAACCTGCAGGTCGAATCGATCGACGAGCAGATCCGCCTCGTGCGTGAGGAGCTGGCCGGCTACCAGACCCTGTATGAGCGCGGCTTCGCTCCCCGGACCCTGATCCTGGCCCGCCAGCGCACTCTGGCCGAACTGGGCGGCCGCCGCGGCAGCCTGCTGGCCGACATCACCCGCAACCAGCAGCAGGCGGGCGAGACCCGGCTCCAGCTGGCCCAGATCCTGGAGCAGCGCCGCTCCGAGGCCGCCACCGGCCTGCGCGATGCCGAGGCCCGCCTGTCCGACACCCGCCCCCGCCTGGACGCCGCGCGCGACAGCTTCGCCCAGACCCGCGTGGTCGCCCCCGTCGACGGCTATGTGCTGAACCTCAGCCAGTTCACCATCGGCGGCGTCGCCCAGCCGGGCGAGACCTTGATGGACGTCGTGCCCTCCGGCTCGCCGCTTCTGGTCCACGTCCAGATCCGCCCGTCCGACATCGACGAGGTCCGTCCCGGCCTGATCGCCCAGGTCGACCTGACCGCCTATTCCCGCCAGGACAAGCCCAAGCTGGAGGGCGAGGTCGTCACCGTTTCAGCTGACGCCCTGACCACGTCTGACGGCACCGCCTACTTCACGGCCGACATCCGCATCGATCCGTCCGAGCTGGCCCGACTGCCCGACGGCATGGCCCTCAGCCCCGGCATGCCGGTCCAGGCCTCCATCCGCACGGGTCGGCGCACCATCATGGCCTATCTGCTTGGACCGATGGGCAGGCTGGTCGGCCAGAGCCTGCGCGAGCAATAGGCGCGTGGCCGACGCGGCCGAACGGGTCGGCTTTATCATCGCCGGCGTGCAGAAGGGCGGCACCACGGCCTTGTTCGACCACCTGGTCCGGCATCCGGCCCTGTCCATGGCCCCGGAGAAGGAGGTCCACTTCTTCGACGACGAGGGTCCCGGCTCGCCGGGCCGCGACGGACAGGGATTCGCCGTCGACTGGTCGACCCCGGACTACGCCGCCTATCACGCGCGGTTCGCCCCGGCCGATGGGCGGCTGCGGGGCGAGGCCACGCCGATCTATCTGTACTGGCCGCCCAGCCTGCCGCGCATCGCCGCCTACGATCCGGCGATGAAGCTGATTCTGCTCTTCCGCGACCCGGTCGAGCGCGCCTGGTCCCACTGGCGCATGGAGCGGGCGCGGGGGGGCGAGCCCCTGTCATTCTCCGACGCCATCCGTTCCGGCCGCTCCCGCGTCGACGATCCGGCCGCGCCGGGCCATCACCGGGTCCATTCCTATGTGGAGCGAGGCTTCTACGGGGCCCAGATTCAACGTCTGCTGTCGCTTTTCCCCCGTCAGCAGGTATTCTTCGGCAGCGCCCATACGCTGCGACGCGAGCCGTCGTTGTTTCTCCGCAACGTCTGCGAATTTTTGGATGTGGAGCCGATGGCGGAGGTTCAGCCGCTGGTCAGTCACGTCGGCCGGACGGACGGAGAGTTTTCAACGCTATCGGGCCGGGATCGTGACTATCTCAGCGGCTTGTATGTCGAAGATCAGAAGATTTTCAGATCACTCACGGATATCGATCTCTAGTCTTCTCTGAAACGTCTATCAGCGGCGGCGATTTTCAACGCCCGAATACATAAGCCGACCGGCTCTTCTCATGGCTTAGGAAAGCGTTAACCGGCTCCGGTCGACCCGGAATGTGGCCGACATCTGACCTATCTGTGATAGACGTTCGTCCTGCGGGCTCTGGACGCCTCCGCCGAAGCGGCTTGCAATCTGCATGGCCTCGGTTACAAGCGCCGAAGGGCGGGCTTGCGCTTAGACGTTCTCCATGGTGGGGGCGGACGACGGCGGACCACGGTCTGTGACACTTTTTGGAGAACTTTAATGGCCAATCTTAACTTCCGGACCGCGACCCAGGCGCAAGCGAGCGCCTACACGGGCGACGGCCCGGGCACCGACATCATCTTCTTCTCGACCGGCACGGCGACGGGCACCGTCATCACCGTGATCCCGGCGCTGGGCGCTGATCCGGAAGTGATCCGCGTCGCCAACGCGACCAACCCGGTCGCCGGCACGCAGTCGCTGGACTTCACGCGCGCCGCCATCACGGGCGTCAACAGCTTCCAGTTCGCCGACGGCACCATCCTGGTCTACGGCGCGACGACCAACGAAACCCTGGACGGCGACGCCTTCGCCGACCTGCTGTTCGGCAACGACGGTGACGACACCATCACCGGCAACAACGGCGACGACCAGATCTTCGGCGGCAACGGCGCTGACTCGCTCATCGGCGGCGACGGCGGCGACCTGCTGCAGGGCAACCTCGGCAACGACACCCAGTTCGGCCTGGAAGGCAACGACTTCGTGTTCGGCGGCCAGGGCGATGACCTGATCAGCGGCGACAACGGCAACGACTACCTGCAGGGCAACATCGGCAACGACGTCGTCCAGGGCGGTAACGGTTCCGACACCCTGATTGGTGGCCAGGGCAACGACTCGATCGCCGGCGGCAACGACGCCGACCTGATCTTCGGTGACCTCGGCGAAGACAACATCATCGCTGGCAACGGCGACGACACTGTGTCGGGCGGTTCGGACAACGACACGATCCTCGGCGAAAACGGCAACGACGTCCTGAACGGCAACAACGGCCTCGACACCCTGCGCGGTGGCAACGGCAACGACAACATCGGCGGCGACGACGGCGCTGACTCGCTGTTCGGCGACAACGGCAACGACACCATCGGTGGCGGCAACGGCAACGACTCGATCGACGCCGGCAACGGAACCGACTCGATCGACGCCGGCAACGGCGACGACCTCGTCTTCGGTGGCGACGACAGCGACATCATCCTGGGTGGCAACGGCAACGACAACATCCTGGGCGGCAACGGCGACGACAGCCTGCTGCAGGGTGGCCAGGGTGAGGACACCGTCTCCGGCGACAACGGCAACGACTTCATCTTCGGCGGCCAGGGTAACGACCTGGTGCAAGGCGGCGAAGGCGATGACTTCGTCCAGGGCAACCTGGGTGACGACTTGGTCTTCGGCGATCTCGGCAACGACACCGTGATCGGTGGCCAGGGCAACGACCAGGTCGCGGGCGGAGACGGCAACGATGTGGTCTTCGGCGATCTGGGCGAAGACGCTCTCTTCGGAAATGACGGCAACGACACCCTGAACGGTGGTGCGGCCAACGACACCCTCCAAGGCGGCATCGGCAACGACGTCCTCCTGGGTGGCGACGGCAACGACCTGATCCAGGGCAGCGACGGCAACGACACCGTCAATGGTGACGCCGGCAACGACACCCTCCTGGGTGACCTGGGCAATGACCTGATCGGCGGCGACGACGGCAACGACATCATCGACGCGGGCGACGGCAACAACAACGTCAACGGCGGAACTGGCAACGACTCGATCGACGCCGGCTTGGGCAACGACGTCCTCGACGGCTCGGACGGCAACGACACCATCAACGCCGGTGCCGGCAACAACAACGTGCTGGGCAGCGCCGGTAATGACTCGATCACGGCTGGCGTCGGCAACGACACCATCGGTGGCGGCGACGGGAACGACACCATCCTCGCCAGCGACGGTGCAAACCTCGTCAACGGCGACGCTGGCAACGACAGCATCACCGCAGGCTCGACCGCTGCCAACACCATCAACGGTGGCGACGGCAACGATCTGATCACCGTGACCGGTGCCGGCATCTTCGCCGACGTCATCTCGGGTGGCGAAGGTGCGGACACCATCACCTCGGGCGACGGTGCGGACACCATCAACGGCGATGGGGGTGCAGACTCCATCATCGCCGGTGCCGGGAACGACTCCATCTTCGGTGGTGACGGCAACGACTTCGTCGACGCCGGTGCCGGCAACGACACCATCCAGGGCGGCGAAGGCGACAACACCATCGACGCCGGTCTGGGCGCCGACAACATCACGACCGGTGCTGGAGCCGACTCGATCGTTTCCGGTGACGGCGCTGACGCCATTTCCTCGGGCGCGGGCAACGACATCGTCTCCGGCGGCGTCGGAGCTGACTCGATCTCGGGCGGCGACGGTGCGGACTCCATCGACGGCGGCGACGACGCCGACGCCATCTCGGGCGGTGCCGGCAACGACACCATCCTCGGCGGTGCGGGTGCCGACAACATCTCCGGCGGCGACGGTGCCGACTCGCTCTCGGGCGGTCTGGGTGCCGACACGCTCTCGGGTGGTGCTGGCAACGACGTGTTCGTGATCGGCGCAATGGACAGCGGCACCAACGCCGGGGTCGATACGGACCTGATCTCCGACTTCAACGTGGGTGACATCTTCAACGTGTCGCCGGCCACGGCGGCCATCACGGCGACCAGCTACGCCGAGACGACCGCCAACGACTACGCCTCCGCTCTCGTGGCTGCGAACAATCAGTTCTCGCTGCCCGGCACGACGGTTCAAGTGTACGTCGCGGCCCTGGCCGATGGCTCCGGTGCCTGGGTGTTCATCGACGCGATCGCAGGCGGTACCGCCGAGAACGCGTTCTTCGTCACCGGCGCGACGCTCGCGACCCTCGACTTCGGCAACTTCGTCTAAGAAGCCTGCCGAACCGAAGGTTCGAACAAAGTCTGGGGCCGCTCCGAAAGGAGCGGCCCCTTTCTTTTGTCCGGTGCCGGATTCGCCTGCGACCGGATCTGACGCACCCGGCTGCTAGCCTCGCTCTCCAGCTGTCGCCTTGTGGAGAGGAGGTGCCGATTCAGACATTTCAGACGGTTCGCACGCTGTTTTCCGCTCCGATCCGGTCGGTCGGGTTCGCACGTTTCAGACGTTTCAGACGGTTCGCACCCGCTTTGCGGCTGTCGCGGTTCGCACGGTTGAGACGGTCCGCACCCGATACGCGAACCGGCTCGCCCCTTCCGCTCGCTCCGGCCAGCCTCTAGACAGGACGGTGTCAGTCGGGTCGGGGAGGCCCACGTCCATCCATGTCCGACGTTGCCATCTATCTGAATCCAGAGGCCTTCGACACCAAGGGCCGGGCCCTGATGGGGCGTCAGTCGGCGGGCGAGAGCTTCCTGCGTGGTTATCTGCGCCACTCCGGCGCCCCCCGCTGGTCCTTCTGGAACGTCGCCGCCCGCAAGCCCGAGGCGCTGCAGGAGGCCCTGTCCGAGCTGGGCGATCTGAACCGGCCGATCACCTGGGTCCCCCGCGCCGATCGCTCCGGCCTCGCCCGCGCCGGCAACGTCCACCTGCCCCAGCCCAATGTGGCGCGCGAGGGCTGGCGGCGGAACATGGCCGGTCTGCGCCGCGGCTACGGCATCAGCGGCATCACCCATACGACGGCCTCGATGGACATCATGGATTCCATCGCCGACCTGATGAGCGCGCCGGTCGATCCCTGGGACACGCTGATCTGCACATCGAGCGCGGTCCGGGCTTCCGTCGAGATCGAACTGGAGGCCGTCCGCACCGATCTGGAGGAACGCCTGGGCGCCACCCGCGTCTCCACGCCCAGCCTGGTCACCATCCCCCTGGCCATCAACACCGAGGATTTCTCGACCACGCCCGAGCAGCGGAAGGCCTGGCGCGATCGACTGGACATCGCCGAGGATGCCGTGGTCGTCCTCTACATGGGTCGCTTCAATCCGGCGGTGAAGATGAACCCCCTGCCCATGGCCATGGCCCTGGAGAAGGCGGCCAAGCGGACGGCCAGACAGGTGGTCTGGGTCCAGGCCGGCTGGGGCACCAGCGTGGAGAATGAAAAAACCTATCACGACGAATGCCGCGCCCTGTGCCCCTCGGTCGGCTATCGCCACGTCGACGGGCGCGAGGCGGGGACGCGGTTCTCGATCTGGTCGGTCGCCGACCTGTTCATCTCCCTGTCGGACAACATCCAGGAGACGTTCGGCCTGACCCCGCTCGAGGCCATGGCCGCCGGCCTGCCCGGCGTGGTCTCCGACTGGGACGGCTATCGTGACACCCTGCGTCACGGCATCGACGGCTTCCGCGCCGCCACCTATGCCCCGCGCGCCGGTGCCGGCCGCGATCTGGCCTATCGCCATGCCAATGAGTGGATCAGCTACGATCTCTACGTCGGCGCGGCCAGCCAGGTCATCGCCGTCTCGGTCGACGAGGCTGCGCAGGGGTTGCTGGACCTGATCGAGAACGAGGACCTGCGTCGCCGCATGGGCCAGGCCGCCCAGGCCCGCGCCCGCTCCCTGTTCGACTGGTCCGCCGTCATCCCGCAGTACGAGGCGCTGTGGACCGAGATGGCGCGACGCCGAAAGGCCGCCGCGCCCCTGCCGGCCATGCCCCGGAACCTGGCCCCGAACCCCCGCCGCCTCGATCCCTTCCACCTGTTCGGCGGCTATGCCACCGAGTGGTCCAGCCCCTCGACCCTGCTGATGCTGACCCCCGGCCGCTCCGTCGCCGACGTTGAGGCGCTCATGGCCATGAAGCTGACGACCTTCGGCGGGTTCACCGGGCCCTCGAAGGACGAGGCCCTGAAGGTCGTCGAGGCCCTGTCCGACGGCTCCCAGAAGAGCATCCGCGACCTGATCGCGGACGCCGAGCCCGGCCGTCGGCCCTTCCTGGAACGGGGCCTGCTGTGGATGGTGAAATACGACGTCCTGACCCTGCTTCCGCGCGGATCCCACATCGCCTGACAGGCTCGAAAACCGAGCCCCCAAAAGCCAATCGGCCGGGCCCCCCGCGAAAGCGAAGAACCCGGCCGAAGTGACACAGCCCGCTGGAGAACAAGCCGAGCCCGTTAAATGCCACAAGCCAAGCCGGTGTGAAAGGCCATTCCCGGCGCGAAACGACTTTTAAGTCCGCCAGCGATCACAAGTGCGGCATAGCTTAGCCCTGGGCCGGCCCGATCAGCTCGCGGATCAGCTCCAGCCATTTCGGCACGCCGACCGTTTCCCGGTCGAAGAGACGCAGCGCCTTCTCCCGCGCCGCCTTGCGCAGAGCGGTGTAGCGGTCGGGGTTGGCGCAGGCATCGATCATGGCGTTCGACAGCGCCTCGACGTCGAAGAAGTCGTTCAGGATCCCCTCCTGGCCCGAGGTGATCGCGTCCCGCACCGGCGCGGTGTCCGATCCCAGGATCAGGCACTCACTCGCCATCGCCTCGACCAGCGACCAGGAGAGGACGAAGGGATAGGTGTAGTAGACGTGGGCCCAGGACATCGACAGGGCCGCGAGCATTTGGGGATGCGGCACCTTGCCGGTGAAGTGCAGGCGGTTCAGATCCAGCCTGTCCCCGACCTCGGCCAGCATCTTTCCCTTCCAGGTCTGGCCGTCCGGCAGCTGGCCGCCATAGCCCTTGCCGTCGTCCGCGCCGATGACGATGACATGGGCGTCCGGTCGCGCCTGCATCAGCGCCGGCAGGGCTCGCATGAAGATGTGAAAGCCCCTCAGCCGCTCGAAATTGCGGTTGATGAAGGTGATCACGGGCGTCGATCCGTCCAGAACCGTGCCGTTCGGCATCTTCAGGGCGCCGCCCGTCTTGCGGCCCGATTTGGCGATGTCGACGCCCTCGTGGAACACCCGGATCATGGGCTGGAAGGCCTTGGGGTGGGTCGAGGCCTGGAAGGGCGTGGGGCAGACGATCACGTCCGCGGTCGAGCAGGCCCCCGCCATGCCGATGTTCTTGGCGCTGGAGCGCAGGTCGTCGGTGAAGGTGCGGTTCTCGAACTCCAGGTCGAAGCCGACGTCGGCCCCGCGCGACTTGTAGAAGAACTCCCCGAACAGGATGATCGGCACGCCGGGGAAGACCTCGTGCATATGGATCGTCTCGCCCCATCCGGGGTGTCCGATGATCAGGTCGGGGACGAAGCCGTCGGCCTTGAACTGGGCCGCCAGATGGGCAGCCGCATCGGCGCGGAGCAGATCGGCCTCGGCCCGCGTGGCCGGCTCGAACAGCCCCGGCGTGGAGCCGCGCGACAGTTTCCAGCGACGCACGTCGATGCCCGGCCGGTTCTTCCCCGTGGGCCCCGCGACGGCCGCCACCTTGTAGCCCGCAGCCAGACAGCCGTCGGCGATGTGCGGGAACTGGCCCGGAAAGTTCTGATGGACGAACAGGATACGCTTTGCGGCCAAGGACGGAGCTTTCGCTGCGGCGGCCATCGTTGCGCGCCTGTCCTCTTGTGCCGCAAGCCGGGGACGGGTCAACACCGAACCCGTGATGACGTTGGCGCGAAGCCACAGTCCCGCTAGTGTCCCGTCCGATGGCGACCCACAGGATCAAGGCAACGGACGAACCGGGGTCGGCCCCGTTCAAGGCGGGCGTGTCCTCGCGCGGTGAGGGCAACGTCATCGACCTGGCCCCGGACTGCGCCCTGTCCGGCCGGATCGAGGTGACGGGTGCCCGGAACCGCCTGACCATCGCATCGGGGGCGACCCTGGAACGCTATGCCCCCGCGGGCTTCGGCGCGACCGTGCCCGACATCGGCAAGCGCTCGGATGCCTCCCTGCTGATCGAGGGCGACGATAACGTCGTGGAGATCGCCTCGGGCGCGCGCCTCGGCATGAACATCGTCATTCGGGGCAACGGCAATCGCATCCGCATCGGGCCCGAGACCTGGCTGCACGGCTTCGCCAATCTGATCACGGACGGCGCGACCCTGACCGTGGGGGCCCGGACCACCATGGTGCAGGGCTCGTTGCAGCTGCACGAGCCCCTGACCCTGTCGATCGGAGAGGACTGCATGATCTCGTCGCAGGTCTATGTCTCCGTCAGCGACATTCACCCGATCCGCGACCGGGTCAGCGGCGCGCGGATCAACCCGGGCCGACCGGTGGAGATTGGCGATCACGTCTGGCTGGGCCTGCGCACCATGGTGATGAAGGGGGCCCGGATCGGCCACGGCGCGATCACGGCGGCGGGCTCGATCGTGTCGGGTGAGGTCCCACCACACAGCCTTGTCGGTGGCGCGCCCGCGCGGGTGATGCGCAACGACGTCGCCTGGTCGCGCGACCTGGACCTCGACGCGCCCGTCGCGGTCGAACCCCCGCCGCGCCGGGGCTGGCGACTGTTCGGTCGATGAAGCGACTGGCCATCCATCACCCCGCCGGCAAGGCCGGCCGGGGCGCGAACGTCTTCGGCATGCAGGTCGCCAATGTCGAACTGTTCCAGGCCCTGGCCCGGCACGGCGGCCTCGACCGGCTGGATGTCCTGACCCATGTGGCGGTGACCGGCGACCAGATCCGCGACGGCCTTCTGGGGCCCGAGGGCGGCAAGATCGACATCCAGGCAACCTCGGTCCTGAACCAGGCCCGGGCCAGGGAGGCGGGGGCCGTCCTGCGCGGCGGGCCCAAGATCGACGAACTGGCCTGGGTCCGGCGCCATGTGGTGGGTGAGACGGCCTACAGCCTGATGGGCCTGATCCACACCATCGCCCCGCCCGCCATGCGTCAGGAGATCGCCATGGCGGTGATCGGCCCGACCCACCCCTGGGACGCGGTGATCTGCACCAGCCCCTCGATCCAGTCGGCCATGATCCGGATGTTCGACGACTGGGAGGACTATCTGGCGGACCGCTTCGGCGGGACGCGGCCCGCTCGCCCGCAGCTGCCCCTCTTGCCGCTGGGCGTCTACGGCGATGTGTTCTCGGCGGCCGCGGATCGCCCCGCCGTGCGCGCGACCCGGCGTGAGGCGCTGGGGGCCGGACCCGACGATGTGGTCGTGCTGTGGGTCGGCCGGCTGTCTTTCTTCGAAAAGGCCTTCCCCCAGCCGATGTTCAGGGCGGTCCAGGACGCGGCGCGGGCCACGGGCGCGCGGGTCCATTTTGCCATGGTCGGCTGGTTCCCCGGCGGCGCGGACGATGAGGCCCGGTACCGCGCGGCAGCGGCAGCCTATGCCCCGGACGTCGACCTGCATCTGCTGGACGGCAATGACGCGGGTCTGGTGAAGGAGATGTGGGCGGCGTCCGACGTCTTCGTCTCCTTGGTCGACAATATCCAGGAGACCTTCGGCATCACCCCGCTGGAGGCCATGGCGGCGGGACTGCCGGTCGTGGTGTCGGACTGGGACGGCTATCGCTACACCGTGCGCGACGGCATCGAGGGCGCCCTGATCCCGACGCTCGGGGCCCCGGCCCATGACCTGCTGCAGGAACCGACGACCAGCCACGCCCTGGGGGTCACCTCGTACCAGAGCTACGTCGGCACAGTGGCCCAGTACACGGCCGTCCATGTCGGTCGAGCCGCCGAGGCGATCGCGGGCCTGATCCGCTCGCCCGAGCTGCGTCGCCGCCAGGGCGAGGCGGGACGGCGGCGCATCGCCGAGACCTTCGACTGGCGTGTGGTCGCTCCGCAGTATGTCGCCCTGTCAGAAGAGCTGTCGGCGATCCGTGCGAAGGCTCCCGAGAGGCCGCGCCGACCGCATCCGGTGAAGGGTGATCCGTTCAAGGATTTTTCCGGGTTCGCCAGTCGCGTTCTCGGGTTCGGGGACCGTTTGAGGCTGGCGGAGGGGGCCGCGACGACGGATCTGGAACGGTCCGCCACGCTCTGGCTGGATCAGTTCGCCGCCAACCGCCGCGCGACGGCCGACGAGGAGCTTCAGCTTCTGGCCGCCATCGCCGCGACCGATGGGCTCACCGTCCGCGCGATCCTGGAACCGTTCCCCGTCCCGCGCCGCAAGCGGATCGTGCTCAGCCTGATGTGGATGGCCAAGGCGGGCATCCTGGACTGGTCCCCGGATTAGGTCGCCGGCCCCGACCACGGCTTTACGGCCCGGACCTGCATGTGCAGTTCACGGACGACGTTCCAGGTCTCGTTGGCGGCACGACGCAGGCCCGCCCGGTCGATCTCGCCCCGGCGTTCCTTTTCCAGCCAGGCGTTGTCATAGACCTGGACCGCGCTGACGACCTCGAAGTCCACGCCCAGGGCATAGGCCAGCATGGTGTAGTTGGCGCGCCGTGCGATCCAGTCGTCGTTCTTGGCCTTCGACATCATCTCGAACGTCAAGGGCGTGAAGGCCCGGACGTGGGTGGGGTCGGACCAGTAGGTGTCATGACGGAAGTGGGGGACATGGATCTCCAGCACCCCGCCCGGTTTCAGCACCCGGTACAGCTCGCGCATGACGGCGCGAAAATCGGGGAATGTCGCCCCGACGTGCTCGAGCACGTGCTTCATCAGGATGCGGTCGAACTGGTCGTCCTGGAACGGCCAGGGGAAGGTCTCGATGTCCATCAGGACGTCGGGTTCGCACTCCTTGAAGCCGTCGGCGTTGATCCAGCCCTCGCGCTTGTCGAAGCCGCAGCCGAGGTTCAGTTGGGACATGGTCACTCGCTCAGACGGTTTCGGGCAGGCGGGGCGTCATCGCGGCCAGACGGGCCTGACGCTGGACCTCGAGGTCGTCGCGCCGGGCGACGATGTCGCGATAGAAGGCTTCGCGGCGGGCGGCGTCCTGGGCGTGCATCCGGTGGGCCGCGACATGGGCTCGGCCGAGGTCGCGTCGACGCCGAACCTCGTCGGGCGAGGCGATCAGGCCCAGCAGCGCTTGATGCCAGTCCGCAGGGGTCTGCGCGAAGACGGCGAAGTCGGCATGGGCCGGATCGTCGGCGTAGATCAGCCGCGAACAGACCGGCACCACTCCGGCCGAGGCGCACTCCACCAGCTTCAGGTCCGACTTCAGCCGGTTGAAGGGCGTGTCGGAAAGCGGCAGCAGGGCGATGTCGCAGCCGGCCAGGGCCGACATGAATTTCGGATGGGGCAGGGTGGGGTGGAAGGTCTTGGCGGCCTCGGCCGGCAAGGCGTCGAAGAAGGCCTGGTCATGCACCACCACCCACTCGATCCGGTCGGCGTGGGCGACCGCCAGGGCCATGATCTGATCACGCACGGGGCCCCAGTCGTTCTCGCGGTTCAACGCGCCGAAGAACAGCCGCATCCGGGCCCCGGCCTTGGGCGTCGTCGCCGGAACGTCGGGCAGGCGCGCGGCGGCATTGGGGAAGATGGCGAGGTTGGGGTTCCACTGGCGCATCATCTCGGCCATCGCCGGGGTCGAGACGGTTACCGCATGAACCCCTCGGAAGGCGCGGAAGTCGGAGTCAACATAGCCCGGCCAGTGGTGCGGGTCGTCGTCCATGTCGGACACGATCGTCCAGCCCTTCTGGATCAGGCCCTCGACATGGCCGGTCAGGGCGTCCCCGTTCAGGAACTGGCGGTGCAGAACGAACACGCCCGGCGCGGAGCCGGAGGGCAGCGTCACGGTCCCCGCGCCCCAGGATGCGTGAACCGACGGCAGGCTGGCCAGCGCCGCCATGGGGTGATCGACCCGCGCTTCGGTCACGCCGCCCACCTTCTTCATGCCCAGCGCCGCCACGGCCAGGCGCGAGGGCAGGGGCCCGTTCACGCCGCGCAGAACCCACTGGAAGGCCGACAGGTCGCGCCTGGCCTTTTCCGCGTCGCCGCCGAAGGCCAGGGCCGCCGGCGTCAGGGCCTTGACGGCCGCTTCGGTCTTTTCCGGCCACAGGACGCGAGGGTCGGCGTCCAGCGGGGTCCACCCGGCCCTGGACAACATGTCGACCGCCGTGTCGCGGCTGAAGAAGCGCAGATGGGTCCGGTCCAGCAGGCCCGCATCGGCATAGTTCCAGCGCCCCAGCAACTGCTCGCGCACCAGGCTCCAGTGGCCGACGTTGGGGATGCAGACGGCGACGACCGCGCCCGGCTCCATCCGTTCGCGCAGGGTCTCCAGCACGCGCCAAGGGTCGAGCAGGTGCTCCAGCACGTCGCCGAAGATCAGCACATCGAACCGCCGGTCCCCGCGCCGCGCGTCCAGCTCGGCGAGAACGGCCGCGTCCTCGATACTGCCCAGCACCACCTGGTTCAGCACGCCTCGCGCCTCTTGAGCCGCCTCCGGAAAGAGCTCGACGCCCCAGTATTCCGCGGACGGATTGATGTCGCGATAGGCGCGGGCGAAGCCGCCGGTGCCGCATCCGATCTCCAGCACACGCTTCGCCGTCACCGGGATCTTGGCCAGCAGATCGGGGTTGGCGTTGCTGTAATAGGTCATGGCTGGCCCTTGTCCGGTCCAGGCGGTCTGCGCAGGCGCTTGGCGACCACGCGCAAGGGTCGCGTGACCTTCCAGCTGGGGCTGGCCTTGAGGACCGAGATGCGCCGTTCCAGGGACGCGCGGTCCGCGTCCAGGTCTGCGATCCGACTGACCTGCGCCGTCTCCCTGGCCGCCGCGTCCGCCAGGGCCCGCTCACGGTTCGCGAGCTCGGTCTCGCGCTCGCTCAAGGTGGCTTCCAGGGCCTCGCGGAGGCGGGTTTCGCGTTCGGTGACCTCGGCCAGGGCGTCCCTCAGCGTCTGCTCGTGGGCAGCGTTCGCCGCTTCCAGGCGGTCGAGCCTGTCCTGAACCGCAGCCCGCTCAGCCCGAGCGTTGGCCAAGAGTCGGCGCTCGGTCTCCAGCGCCTGGATCAGCTCGCGGTTCTGGGCCAGCTGGCGCAGCACCCGGGCCTCGGCCAGCCCCACTTCGCGGCGCACGGGCAGGATGGCGGCGGCTTCGGCGCGAAACCGTTCGGCCTCGTCGCGCGCCGAGGCCAGTTCCCCGCTCAGATGGGCGACCATCTCGCGCGAGGCCTCCCAGTGGCGGCCGTTGTGATCGGCCTCGGCGTGGAACTGGTTGGCGAGATCGCGCAGCGCCGCGTTCTCTTTCGTCAGATCGGCGATCTGCGCTTTCAACCCGGGAAAGGCGGCCGCCTCGGCCCTCAGGTCGCGCAGCGCCGGGCCGGTCAGGCGCGCCAGACGCTCCAGCTCCACCAGGGCATCGTCCAGCTGGGTTGCATCGGGCTCGACGCCCGTCGCCGCCGCGCGCATCCACGACAGGGTGGTCAGGGCTCCGGACCACAGGTCGCCACGCGCCGCCAGATCGGCTTCTCCGGCCCGGTGGTGGCGCTGGTCAGGCGACAGGAAGGCGTCGATTTCGGCGGCGACCTCCGCGGTCGGCCCGGGTGTCGTCTCGCCAGAGGCGGCCCGCACGCGCTGCAGCACGCGCCGCCAGTCCGTGAGCACATCATCGTAGTCGACGAACAGCCGGTCCAGCCCGCGTGTGTCACGCTCGACCGACAGCATGCAGGCGGTCCAGGCCATGACCGCCGTCGCCTCCGACGCGTCGCCGCGCGCCACGATGGAAGCCGCGACCTCCAGCGGATGGCGGACCATGATCACATAGACCGGCCGCCGGCTCTCGGCGCGCAGGGCCTCGTCCCAGAAGCGGATCAGCAGAGACGTCCGGGGGTCCTTCAGCACCGCGGCCGGCGCGTCGCCATAGCCGTCGGCGACGAAGGCGCGGGCCTCGCCCATGAACTCGGCGCGGCGCTCCCAGGCGGCGGGGCCGGCGCGGTGGCCGAACACGTCGTCCCAGCGCGAGCCGACCGACGCCAGCACGCGGTCGTTCAGCCCCACCATGTCGGCGGGCTCCCAGAAGCCGGTGGGATTGTCCGGACCCGGCTGGATGATGTTCCCGGGAAGGGCGCCTCCCGCCAGCGACAACATCCGCGCCATCGCCGAGGTGCCGCTGCGATGCATGCCGGCGACCACAAGGGCGGTCCGGCTCGTGGTCGCCGTCCGCCCGGTGCCCGTTGCTCTGGTCTTGGCCGTGGCCATCGTCGCGTCCTCAGCTCGACCCGACGGTTATGCGGAGGAAACGGGGGCGGTCAACAGACCCTCGTTGACCAGCCAGGCGTGGTAGGTGTCCGGCCCCGTCCGGAACGGCGCGGGGAAGGCGGCCTGCAGGTCGGCGCGGCCGCGATACAGCTCACGCCAGGGCTTCTGGATCGGTGTCCCGTCGTCGAAGGTGCCATAGGCCCACCACCGGGGCGGGATACGCGGATCGCGCGCCTCCTCGATCAGCCGCTTGTACCAGTTCCAGATCTCGTGGACCTCGAAATTGGTCCCGGCGTAGCGGCGGGTCATGGTGTCGCCGGTCGGGCCCAGCTTGGTGAAATGCCAGAACCTCAGGGGCGAGCCGTTGACCGTGACGGCCCCGTCCAGGCCGATCTGGATCTTGCGCTTGGACAGATTCCAGCTGGCGACGTTGTAACCGGGGTCCCGCAGGACGTGGAACCGGTCGAAGAAGGCCGGGACGTGGTCGCACCAACGTTGATCCACGAACAGGCCGTTCGGAATGTCGTCATGACAGAAGGCCAGCAGGCGGTCGTTCCACCATTTCGCGAACCGCGCGCCCTGACCCGTCGTGCGGATGGCGACGAAGCCCAGGTTGAAGATGCCGGTCCTCAGCGTCGCCAGCTCGTTGTCGAGCAGGGCCTGAAGCTCGTCCTCCGGCTCCAGCAGGTGTGGCGTCAGCAGGCCGTCATGAGTTTCCAGCGCCTCGACCAGTGGCGTCAGGTCGTTCAGCAGGGCCGTGTCAGGATCGAGGTAGATCACGATGTCGGCGGCGTCCGCCTCGCACGCCTGATGCAGGAAGGGGCCCTTCACGGCAGTGCAGGCCTCGACGATGTCGTGACCGAACAGCCAGCCCTTGCCGCGCGGAATGTTCAGGTCCTCGAACCAGACGATCCGGTCGAACGGCTCGACCGAGGGGTCAAACTCGATCCCCGGCGGTGGGCGGTCGGTGATCACCGCGACCCGTTCCCAGTCCGGGTGATGCTTCTGCAGTGTGCCGAACAGGACGCGCGCCCGGTCCAGATAAGCGAAGGTGAAGCTGGAGAAGACAAGCACTCTCACGCCGCCGGCTCCGGGATCAGGTCCGCCACCATGCCGCTGAAGACGAGGTCCTGCAGGACCGGTCGCCGCGCCGCGCGAGACAGGGTGGCGACCTCGCCGGAGGCGAACAGGGCGTGCATGGCGGGCACGTCGGGAAGAACCCGGCCATGCGCCGCGTCGCGACCGACGAAGGCAGCGACGTTGCCCGAGCCGGGATGGGTCAGGACGACCGCACCGGCCGCGACGGCCTCGTGGGCGGCGATGCAGAAGGTCTCCGGCCAGAGGGCCCAGTTCAGGACCACGTCGAGCCCCAGCGACTCGATCGCCGGGATCATCGGCTGGGGCTGGTCGGGTGTCGGCGCGACCCGGGTGAACGTCGCCGCCACCCGGGGCTCGAGCACGGCCGACAGGTGGTGGAACTCATAACGGGGGTCGTCGCCGAAACGGCGCACCAGATCGGCGAAGATCGGCCAGCCCTTGTGCAGGGCCGGCATGCCGAGGAAGCCGACCCGCAGCCGCTGGCGAGCCTTCGTCTTGGGCGGGGCAGGCTGGACCGGGCGGGGTTCCAGTCGGGCGTGGGGATGCACCACCGTGGCGGTCGCCCGGACGGGAAACCGGCTCTTCCACAGATCCAGCGCCACCTGCGAGGGGGCGACGGCGGTAATGGCGAACCGCTGGAACACCTCGACATGGGCCGGCAGCTGGACCCGCCGACGCCGGCCATAGCTGCAGATCTCGCAGGCCGTGCTGCTGGGCGCCGGGCCGCCGCAGAAGGCGACGTCGTCACGCATCAGGGCATAGCCGGCGCACAGGCTGGCGTAGTCGTGCAGCCAGAAGAACCCTTCGGTCATGCCCAGTGCCGCCAGCAGGTCGCAGGTCCTGTCGACGGGGTGCCCGATCAAGCTGTGAAGGGCGAAGGTGGTCCGCCGTCCGGCGAGCCGGGGGCCTATCACCTCGGCCACCGTCTCGGACGCGAAATGGCCCGCCAGAGTGCCGTTGATCACCACGCCCAGGGTCGGCCGATCCCGCTCGATATCGACCACCACCCCTGCGGCGCTCGGGAAGACGTGCAGGTGATCCAGGCCGCGCCGCGCCTGGGCCTCGGCTTCCAGCCGGATGCACAGCTGCACCCCGCCGACGCCCGTGCTGAAGTCGTCGTGGCCGACGGTGACATGGACGCCGCGACCCGGGGCCAGCGCGTCCGCCGCCTGCCGCAGCGTGTCGGGCGCGTCGGGCTCCCGGTCGGGCAGGGCGAAGCGCAGGTCGCGCATCCGCTCCTCGATCGACTTGCCGCCCCACAGCACCTCGTACTCAAAGCCCAGGCCGTGATCGATCGCCCGCCCTTCGGCCCGGCCCGCCGTGATCCAGTGGGCGAACGGATTGAGGCCCGCCTCGCGCACGTCCAGGTGCAGGGCCAGGTAGCGGCTCATGGAGAAATCCGGCCGAGGATCGCGGCCTTCCCGCGCGCCGAAGGTCAGGAAGTGCTGGAAGGGGTCGACGCCCGCCTCGGCCACATCCTTGTTGGCCGCCAGATAGAAGGCCGGATCGAACTCGGCCCGGACCTGCTCCAGCACCTCGGGAGACAGGTCCAGGCTCACGGCTGGGCTCTCAGGATGTCCAGCTTCAGCAGCCACATCAGGGCCCTCTGGCTCGCCGGGGTCCGTCCGACGGCGGCGAGAAGGCTGGCGACGGTGTGATCCGTCCGGCCGGCCTCGGCGAGGACGGCCCTTAGCGCCGCCTCGGGCAGGCAGGCGTCATCGACGATATATTGGACCATGTTCAGGTCCAGGAACCGGTCCAGCCCGCGGGCGTCCAGCGGCCGAACCCGCACGGTCCAGTCGTCGCCCAGGTGCCGGGTCGGGTGATCCTGGAACAGGGCGAAAGGATCGGGGCGGAGCGGGATCTGGAGACGATGCCGGGGCTTGAGGGCGGCCGCCGCCCGACGCAGCTCGCCCAGATCCGCGGCGAAGTCGCAGTATCGGTCCAGGATCACCGGCCAGTCGAAGACCTCCCTCGCTCGGGCTGCCCCCGCCTCGCCCATGCGTCGGCGCAGCGCCGGATCGGAGCTGAGGGCGACGATGGCCTCGACCAGCGGGTCGAACTCGACGACCGTCGCCATGCTGACCCGGCCGATGAAGAAATCGAATGTGTCCTGACCCAGGGCGTGACGCGCCGCCAGGTCGGCGCCCGCACCGGAGCCGGGGGCGGGGGCGACCGTCGGGACCCGGATACCGTCGATCCCGTCCCGCACGGTGTCCTTGTAGCCGTTCCAGTCGCTGACCAGGGCCGGCAGGCCCGCCGCCATCGCTTCCACCGGCGTCAGACCGAAGGTTTCCTGGATGTTGTCAGACAGGCTGGTGAAGACATCGGCCGCCTTCCAGGCGCGGTCGTAGTCGGCCTCAACCGCCCCGTCGACCTCGATGAACCGGACGGATGGAGCCAGCTCGGCGCGCGCATGACGGTAGCCCTCGGCGACCTTGTCGTTGGGATAGACGCCGGCCTCGATACAGACGATCGGCTGCCCGACCCGGGCCTGGGCCGCCTCCACCGCGCGATAGTAGATCGCCGGATTGGCCTTGGCATGGAACAGCAACCGGCCCGCGAACAGGAAGACGACATCGTCGGGCCTCAGTCCCAGGGCGGCGCGCGCGGCCGCGATCTGGTCCGGCGTCCGCGCGCAGGCGGGTACGTCGACGCCCAGCGGAATGATCTTCATCGCCGGCGTGTTGAACCGCGTCGCCCCGATGTGCTCGATCTGCCATTCGCGCATCTCGGCCTGCAGTCTCTGAGCGACGGACAGCGCGACGGCCGAGGTGCAGATCAACCCGTCCCAAGCCTGGAACGGGGCCAGGATCATGCGGCCCAGGCCCTCCATGGCCGAGTCGGAGGACAGGGTGTGGGTCACGCCGAACAGGCTGTAGGACGTCGGCCCAAGCGTGTTTCGCGCGTGGGCCATCTCCTCGGTGACGGGCGCCGGATAGTAGACGGCCCCGAGCTGTTCCAGCACGGCGTCCCCCGGCGCGGTCCGCCAGCGAACCGTTCCCGAATGGCCGTCGCCCGTCAGCTGACGCGCCATCGCCGTCCCGGCCTTGCGATTGTGGCCGAACCCGTGGACCTCGTCGGTCGGCCAGCGGCGCGCGACACCCTTCATCAGGGCCTTGCCGGCGCTTTGGCGGCCCATGATCTTGGCCGCCGTCGAATAGGCGTCGCCGGCATAGTAGAGGGCGAAGTTCGGACCGCTCATGCTGCCGCGCTCCAGCCCTTGGGCCGCATCACGAACCACGGCGTGGCGGTCGCCCGATGCTCCCAGATCGCCAGCAGCTGATCCAGCTGGGGCAGTTCCAGCAGCCAGCCCGGCAGGTCGGCCGTGCGCGGTCCGGTCGATCGCAGCAGGATGTCGTGGGTGGCGGTGAACCGGGCCAACATGGTGGCCACGATGTCGGGGTGCTTTTCCGGATGGGTCTCCATGATGATCGCCAGCCTGGCCAGCGCCGGCCAGGTCTCGGGCCGCATCAGATCCTCTTCGAAGCCTTCGGTGTCGATCATCACCAGGGTCCGGCGGTCGGTGAACGTCTCGAACATGTCGCCGGTGAAGGTCTCGCCGATCACCACCCGGTCGGCCACGCCGTTCTTTTCGGCCAGGTCGCGACAGCTCGCGCGCGCCCTGGGCTCGGTGTCATAGGCGTGGACCGTCACGCCCGGCATCATGCGGGCCAGGCCGACGGCGTAATAGCCCTCTGCGCAGCCGATATCGACGATGGCCTCCAGGTTTTCGCCCGCGAACGCCTTCAGGTCGTCGTGTAGTTCGGCCTCGTAGCAGCCCAGCAGCCGGGCCAGCAGACATCCCTCGGTCGAGTGATCCAGATACTCCATGCCCTTGAACGGACCGGAATAGATGGTCAGGCCGTGCTGGCGCACATAGCTGTTGCCCAGCACCGTCCCGCGCCACTGCGCCATATGACGAAGCAGGCCGTTCAGCTGATGGTGCTGTTCCAGCCGCTCGTCCATCGGCAGATGCTTGCGGATGGCGTCAGCCGTCGCCTTTGAACCGGCCATGAGCGAGGTCTCTGCGTCCTAGGAGTCTCAGGCCGGGGGCCGAATCGCGGGGTCAGGTCGCATGGCGCGCGGGCGGCGTCAAACGCCGGGCTCGCGGTCCGCCGCGATCGCCCAGGGCCGCGCCGTCGCGCTGGCGTCCAGGTGCCTCAGCACGCGGCTGAGCGGAAGGTCGCGCAGGCCGTCGTAGGGCCGGTGCATCTCGGCCGCCCAGTGGGGATTGTAGCCGGGATCGTGGAACAGGGCCTCGCCCCAGCGGGCATGCAGGTCGGCTAGCTCCGCATCGTCCCAGGCGACCTTTTCGGGATTGTCGTTCAGTCCACGCGTGCGGGACTCGTGATGCACCGCCTCGATGTCGGCGGCATAGAGGACCGACAGACCGGCCCGCCGCGCCTTCAGGCAGAAATCGATGTCGTTGTAGGCGATGGCCAGCCGTTCGTCGAAGCCGCCGACGGCGTCGAAGGTCGCCCGCGTGCAGGCCATGAAGGCTCCCGTGACCGCCGCCACCGGCCGCGACCGCTTCCAGCGACCCAGCGGACCGTCCGGTTCGACCGGGGGGCGCTGGCCGTCGTGGACCGGCCGCCCCGCCCAGGCCCCCAGCAGGATGCCGCCGTGCTGCAGGTCCCCGTCCGGGTAGACCAGCCGCGCGCCGACGACCCCGACGTCGTCGCGCGCCAGCCACTGGCGCAGACGCTGGTCCCATCCGGGGGTCAGCATCTCGATGTCGTTGTTGGCGAAGACCAGGATGTCCTGCGTCCAGCCCGCCGCGCCCCGGTTGTTGGCGCGCGACCAGTTGAACGGCTCGTCGTGGCTGAGGACCGACACACCCGGCTCGGCGGCGAGGGCAGCGAGCGCGGGGGCCGTGGCGGCGTCGCGGCTGCGGTTGTCCAGGATGACGATGTCGATCCGGGCGGCGTCCGTCGCCAGGGCACCCAGGGTCGTCACGGCGCGGGTCAGCATCGCCGCCTGGTCGCGGGTCGGGATGATCACCAGGATGCGGCCGGGCAGGGGGTGGGTCGGGGGCTCCGGCGCAGACCGAACCGCCGGCTCTGGGCGATCGGGCAGGCTCGATAGCAACCGCGGCAGATGGGCGACGGGCCCGGTCTTCAGGACGTGCGTCAGGGCCTCGGTCGCCGTGGCCGCCACGACGATGGTCAGGACGACGGCGGGCGGGTCGGGGTTGGTCGCCAGGTCCAGAGGGTCAGCCATCGACTGGAACGCCGGGGAATGGCGGATCAGGCCCTGACGCCAGTCCAGATCATAGCGGTCGTGATCGGCATGGATCGCCGCGGCCTTGGTCCGCTCCAGTCCGAAGACCAGCCAGCCCAGCGCCTCAGGGTCCAGCACCGCGCCGGCCGGGAGATGCAGTGCGGGACCCGTCACAGCGGTCGCATCGGCCGCGAACCGCACCCGGCCCTCACCCAGCCCCAGGCTCGCGACGGGGTGGTCGGCCAGGGTTGCCTCGGCGCCGACGATGACCGCGGTCCAGGCCGTATGGCGCTGGTCCAGCAGGCTGGTCAGGGTGGCTCGCAGCAGGGCGGGCGTCGCCCCCTCCGCCGCGATCAGGGCGGTGACGGCCAGGGACGACCCCTTGGGCGGAGGAGCGATCGGAAACCGTCGGCGAAAGGCGTCGTGCGCCTCGGGCGGAAAGATCGACTGTTCGGCCAGATCGCCCGCGGTCGCTGTGACGCGGCGGATGTCGCCGGCCAGTCGCGCCATCGCACGGGCGGCTCCGGCGCGACCTTCCAGCAAACCGGGCATCTCGCCACGACCGCCCAGCCGCACCAGCTCCTCGCGCGCGGGCGCCAGGTCGGGGTCGATCTTCAAGGCGTCGGCGTAGGCCTGGACGGCATCCTCGGTCCTGCCCAGCAGCTTCAGCGCATGACCCAGCTGCAGCCGGACGTCGGCATCGTCCGGCATGGCCTCCGCCGCCTGCCGATAGGCGGCCTCGGCCTCGGCCAGCTGGCCCGTCTCCTTCAACGCGTGACCCAGCTGCACCCGAAGATGCGCGTGGCGGGGATCCAGGGCGAGGCTCTCGCGATACAGGCTCGCCGCCTGCGCCCAGTCGCGGGCATCCCGGGCGCGGTCCGCCTCGCCGGCCAGACGCCCGGCCTCCATGACGTCGGCGACCGCCGGAAGGCTCGTCATCCGCCACCGTTCATGGTCAGCACGGCTGTGAACTCGTTTCTGCCATAGGCGGTGTCATACACCCGAAGCGGTCGGAAGGGCGACCATCCCAGTGCATGCAGGCGTGTCATGATCTGATGAAACGCGTTCGGCGTGAACTGCCAGGCGTGAACGTCGACGTAGCTTCCGGCCGCGACCTTCAGCTCGTTCAGGGCATACTCGACGCGCCCATCCAGACCGTCGGGCTCGGGGCCGTGATCACCCTGCCAGTGGCGCAGGGTATCGTTGTGGCAGGTGAAGGCGCGATGCTCGATCACCGACTGAGCGGTATGGACCACGCGGCCTTCCAGATGCGCGTCCAGCACCCGGGCCAGGGTCAGGTCCGGCAGAAAATGGTCGAAGCAGTAGCGGCGGTCGGGCACGATCAGCATGTAGACACCGCCCGGCGCCAGGGCCGCCGCCGCCTCCTTCAGATGGCCGATCAGATCCGGCTGGTGCTCCAGGTTGTGACTGCTGAACAGGATGTCGAAGCCCTGCCCGGCGGCCTCGCCCAGCCCTTGGGTGAAGTGGATGACGTCCGGCGTCTGGTGGGTATCGATGCCGATGGCCTCGCCGCGGGCCCGCAGACCTGCCGCGTCGAGCACGTCCAGATAGCGCACATTCGGCCCGGTCATCACCGGCTGACAGAACGGACCGATCTCCAGCACCGACGCGTCCGCGGGGGCCAGCGGGATGAACCCTTCGCGCAGGGCGGCCGGGGAGGCGATCCTGCCTTCCGCGCGTCCGTAGCGCGCGTAGTGATCGACCAGTTGATCGTCCGACATGGCCGCCAGATCGCCGTAGCGGCCCCGCAGGCACTCCGGATCGAAAGGCTCGGGCCAACGGTCGGCTTCGTTCAGTGCCGGGCGGGCAGGAGTGGAAAGAGCGCTCATGACGGCCACGCTATCCGCACTTTTGCAAAGCCGCCATGAACTCGAAGCGGCCGAAGGGCGTGTCGTAGATGCGAAGCGGGGTCAGGTTCAGCAGCCCGGTCTCGTTCAGGGTCGCGACGATCTCCCGGAAGGACGTCGGACAGAACCGCCAGGCGTGGGCGTCGATGTAGACGCCGTCCGCGCTGTGTGAGGCCAGCCTTGCCGCCCGGATGCATTCCTCCCCGGTCCTGACGCTGGGGCTGTGATTGCCGCGCCAGTGTTCGACGGGGTCATTGTGGTCGCTGAACATGTAGTGGTCGATCACGGTCGCCAGGGCGTGGCTCTGTCGCTTTTCCTCATGGGCCTGGATCACCTCCGATATGCGCGACAGCGGCAGGGTGCGGTCGAAGCAGTAGCGGCTGTCCGGCACGATCATCATGTACCGTCCACCCGGCTGAAGGACCCGCTCGACCTGTTTCAGGTGCCCGACCAGATCCGGCTGATGCTCGATGGCGTGGCTGCTGAAGACCACCTCGAACGCGTCCTCAGGACAGGCCTCGAAGCCACCGACGAAGTGGATTTCCTCAGGGCAGCCAGCCGCGTCGTGGCCTTCCCAGAGCGCCCGCTGGCGGAGCGCCTCGGCCGCATACATGTCCAGATAGCGGACATTGCCGCCCCGAAGCAGGGGGTTGAAGTAGGGGCCGACCTCAAGCGCCGGACCATCCGTCACGATCAGGTCCAGAAAACGCTCGCGGTAGACGGCCTCGGACGCGACCCGGCCCTCGGCACGGCCCCACTGCTCATAGTGCGCTTTCAGGGCGTCGTCGGAGAAGTCGGCCAGATCGATATAGAGCCGCCGCAGGACGTCCGGTTCGAACTCAGCCGGCAGAGGCGGCGATCGCGACACGCTTCGGTCCTTTCCGCCCTGCGAACGGACGCGGTGACGCCTCGTCCCGATCCCCTTCCCGCCACGGCATCGGGACGCGCGGCGGATTGGCCAGGCCGAAGTGGCCGTCCAGCGCGTGATTGGGCGAATAGAACGGGTCCTCGGCCAGGGTCGTGCCCCAGCGTTCGCGCATCAGGGCCGCCTCGCGCTCCAGCCGGGCCGCCTTCTCGCCGTCGGCGTCGGACCCACGGGTGCGCGATTCCTTGTGGATCAGAACCAGGCCCGCATCGGCCACGACCTGCAGGCCGGCCTTGCGCACCTTCAGGCACAGATCGACGTCGTTGTAGGCGACGCGCAGGTCCGGGTCGAAGCCGCCGACCTGGTCGAACACCGCGCGCCGGATGAACAGGCAGGCGGCCGTCACCGCGCTGAACTGCTGGGTCAGGCGGGCCTTCCCGAAATAGCCGGGGTGGTTGGCCGGCTGGCCGTGGTGGGGGTGGGAGGCGACGCCGTGATCGGCCGTGCCGACGTGGACGCCGAAATGCTGGATCGCCCCGTCGGGATACAGCAGCCGCGCCCCGACCACCCCGACCTGGGGCAGGGTCAGCAGGATCCGCGCCCGGTCCAGCCAGTCCTTGGTCACGGTTTCGGTGTCGTTGTTCAGGAAGCACAGAACCTCGCCCCGAGCCTGCGCGGCGGCGAGGTTGTTGATCTCCGAGAAGTTGAAGGGCTGGGGGTGGCGGAGGATCGTCGCCACGCCGCGCTGCGCGAGGTCCTCCAGATAGGCCAGGGTCTCGGGCTGTTCGGAGCCATTGTCGACGATCAGGATCTCGGTCGCGCGGTGGTCGTGACGCAGGATCGAGGCGATGCAGGCCGACAGATCGTCAAGCCCGTCGCGCGTCGGGATGATGATGGAGACCAGCGCCTCGTCGTTGCGGGTTCTCTGGATCGCCGTCGTTCCCGGCGCGAAGCCATCGACCGACAGCAAGGGCGTACCGGTTCGCGCGAAGTGGCCGTTGATGGCGTTCTGGGCCGCCGTGATCGCATAGCCCTTCTGATCCGCCGAGATGGAGGTCGAGCCTGGGATCACCCGCCAGTGGTACAGGACATGCGGGATATGGACGATGGCGTCGTCGCCGACCTGTTCCCAGCAGCGCAGCAGGAGGTCGTAATCCTGGCTGCCTTCCAGACCCAGCCGGAACCCGCCGATCCTCTCCAGAAGATCGCGGCGATAGACGCCCAGGTGGCTGACCATGTTGTGGCCGAACATCAGCCAGGGATCGAAGGTCCCCTTGAAATAGGGCTCGAACCGGTCGCCCGAGACGGTGATCTTGTCCTCGTCCGAGAACAGCACCTGGGCGTTCGGATAGCGGTTGATGTGGTCGGCGACGACGAACAGGGCGTAGTCGGGAATGACGTCGTCATGGTCCACCAGGACGACGAAGTCGCCGGTCGCCAGGGCGAGGGCCGAGTTCGAGGCGGCCGAGATATGCCCGTTGGCGGCCCGGGCGGCGATCTTGATGCGAGGGTCGCGCTGGGCATAACGCTGCAGGGTTTCCAGCACGCGCGGATCGGGTGACCGGTCGTCGGCCAGGCAGATCTCGAAATGCGGATAGGTCTGTGCCAGCAGCGAGTCGATGCATTCCTTCAGCAGCTGGATCGGCGGATTGTAGACCGGGATGACGAAGGAGAAGGTCGGCTTGACCGCCAGGGCCTCGGTCAGGGCCTGGATGCGCGGATAGTCCTCGGCCCGGGGCTCGATCCAGCGCCGCCGCCAGATCGCATAGCCGTTGTCCTGCGCCCGCAGGTGAGAGGTGAGCAGGCGGATGATCCGCTGGGCCTCGGCGGCCGTCATCCGGGGCTGAGCCAGCACGGCCCTGGCGCCGGTCGCGTCGGGCGTCAGGTCGACGTCAGGCGGCAGGTTGGCGGTCACGGTGGCCAGGGCGACGTCGAAATCGAGCGGTGCCAAGGACAGGCTCTCGATGGTGACGTCGTTAGTCTTGTCGTCGGGGTCCCAGCGCACGGACCGGATCAGCCCCGGCTCGGCCAGGGGCACCACGATATCGACGGTCGAGGTTCCCGCCTTGCCCGCCAGCCACAGGCTTTCGGTGGCGTCGATGCCGTCGCCGAAGTCGACATAGAGCCGGCCCCGCACCGGCCTCGCCTCGGACCGCATCGTGATCCGCAAGCCCGCCAACCGCGTCTGCTCGCCGAGGTCGTCGAGGCCGAACGTCAGTTGGGGATCGTCGTCGCTGAACCGGAACCGCCCGTCGCCGAAGGGCACGAGACCCGAACACCCATGCAGCGTCAGCCCAGTCAGCCGGCTCGACAGCGATCGCGACACCGCCGCCGCGATCATCCGCCGGTCGCCGTCGGTCAGATGTTTGGCCACCTCGGCCGTCATCAGCTTGGCGAGAACATCGCCCGACGGATTGGTCTCGGCGCAGCGGCGTAGCAGTTTGACGGCGGCCTTGGGTTTGCCCAGCGACAGCCTCAGGCTGCCGGCGTGCAACAGCAGATCCGCGTCGTCGGGGCGCAGGACCAGGGCCCGGCCATAGGCGTGGTCGGCTTCCACCGGACGGCCGGTGTCCTTGAGCATGTGACCCAGCTGGACCCAGATCGGAAAGTCGTTGGGGTGCAGGACGAGGTGCTCGCGATAGCCCTCGACCGCTCCGGCGAAGTCTCCGGCGTCGCGGGCCGCGTCGCCGCGCGACCGGCCGGGCGACTCCTGCAGAGACGTGTCGAGCGGCGGCGTCTCCGCAGGAGGCTGGAGGGCCTGGATCAGCGAGCGGATCACGGAATTCTTCAAGAGGCCCTCGGGGTCGCGCGCGCAAGGAGCCGAAAGGGCCCACGGGGGCTTACCAATCCTGAGGCCGCGCGCCAATGGTCTGGACGCAGCGGCAGGGCGGCCTTGCCAAGGGCGCGCCGGGGCGGCTAGGCGCGGGCCACGCCCCCACCGTCCCGGAGACCGCCATGTCCAGCCTCGTCCAGTTGATCGAGACGCGCCGGTTCACCGACGATCGGGGCTGGTTCTCCGAGACCTGGTCGCGGCCCCGGTTCGCCGGGCTGGGCATCGATCTCGACTTCGTTCAGGACAACCAGTCCTGCTCGACCCACGTCGGCACGATCCGCGGCATCCACTTCCAGCGCGCCCCCCATGCCCAGGCCAAGCTGGTGCGCTGCGTGCGCGGCGCGATCGTCGACTACGCCGTCGACCTGCGAAAGGGCTCGCCGACCTACGGCCAGGTCGCCTTCGCCACCCTCAGCGCCGACAACGGCCGCCAGCTGTTCGTGCCCGTCGGATACGGCCACGCCTTCGTCACCCTCGAGCCCAACACCGAGGTCGCCTACAAGGTGTCGGACGTCTACGCCGGCGACTGCGACGGCGGCGTCGCCTGGGACTGCCCCGACATCGGCATCGACTGGCCGCTGCCGTCCTCCGGCCCGGTGCTGTCGGACAAGGACAAGGCCCTGCCGCGTCTGGCGGACTTCGACAGTCCCTTCGCCTATGACGGGGTGCCGATGGCGGCGACGGGCGATCTGGGCTAGGTCGCGCATCCGACACTGAGAGACGGCTTCATGCGCATTCTGGTCACCGGCGGTGCCGGCTTCATCGGCTCGGCCCTGGTTCGTCGCCTGATCGAACACACCGAGCACGAGGTGCTGGTGTTCGACAAGCTGACCTATGCGGGCCTGCTGAGCTCGCTGGAGCCGGCGTCGACATCCAACCGCTACGGTTTCGTCCAGGGCGACATCTGCGACGCCGAGGCCGTGCGCGCCGCCATCGCCGACTTCCGGCCCCAGGTCGTCGCCCACCTGGCCGCCGAGAGCCACGTCGACCGCTCGATCGACGGCCCGGGCGAGTTCGTCCAGACCAACGTCGTCGGCACCTTCACCCTGCTGCAGCAGGCGCTCGGCTACTGGCGCGGGCTGGAGGGCGAGGAGAAGGCGAACTTCCGCTTCCACCACATCTCGACCGACGAGGTGTTCGGCTCGCTGGGCGAAACCGGGCTGTTCACCGAGACCACGCCCTATGATCCGCGCAGTCCCTATTCGGCATCGAAGGCGGCGTCGGATCATCTGGTCAGCGCCTGGGGTCACACCTATGGCTTGCCGGTGCTGATGACCAACTGCTCGAACAACTACGGGCCCTATCACTTCCCCGAGAAGCTGATCCCTCTGATCATCATCCGGGCCCTGAACGGCGAGCCCCTGCCGGTCTACGGCGACGGGTCCAACGTGCGCGATTGGCTGTTCGTCGACGACCACGCCCGCGCGCTTCAGGCCGTGTTCGAGAAGGGCCGCCCGGGCCAGACCTACAACGTCGGCGGCAACGCCGAGCGGAAGAACATCGACGTCGTGAAGGCCATCTGCGCCAGCCTGGACCGCAAGCGGCCGCGTGCCGACGGCAAGCCGTATGCGGACCAGATCACCTTCGTCGCCGACCGCCCCGGCCACGACGCGCGCTACGCCATCGACGCCACCAAGATCCTCGACGAGCTGGGCTGGGAGCCGTCCGTGACCTTCGAGACGGGCATCGAACGGACCGTCGACTGGTATCTGAACAATCGCGACTGGTGGCAGGCCATCCTGGATGGTCGTTACAAGACCGAGCGGCTGGGCGTGGCGAATGGCTGACGACGCCGTCGACATCCTGATCACCGGCGGGGCAGGGCAGGTCGGGCTCGAACTGGCCCGCGCCGAATGGCCCGCGACCGTCCGACTGCACCTGCCGACGCGGGATCAGCTCGATCTGGGCGATGCCGACGCCGTCCGCGCCGCCTTCGCCGCGACGCCGTTCAAGGCGGTGATCAACTCCGGCGCCTATACCGCCGTGGACAGGGCCGAGACCGAGGTCGCCGCCGCCTTCGCTGCCAATGCCATGGGCCCGGCCATCCTGGCCGAGGTCACCCGCGCGGCGGGCATTCCCCTGATCCAGGTCTCGACCGACTATGTCTTCGACGGCTCGGGCGAGCGCGACTACGCCGAGACCGATCCGGTCGGGCCGCTCGGCGTCTACGGCGCGTCCAAGCTGGCGGGCGAGGTGGCGGTCACGACCGGCAATCCGCGCTCGGTCGTCATGCGCACGGCCTGGGTGCTGAGCCCGCACCGCGCCAACTTCCTCAAGACCATGCTGCGTCTCGCCGCCGACCGGCCAACGCTGCGGGTCGTCGAGGATCAGGAAGGCTGCCCCACCTCCGCCCGCGATATCGCCGAGGCCCTGAAGACCATTGCGCTCCGCATGATCGACGACCCCGACGCCCCCACCGGCGTCTATCATTTCGTCAACGCGGGCTCGACCACCTGGGCCGGGCTGGCGCGCGAGATCATGGCCCTGTCGGCCGCGCGCGGCGGCCATACGGCCACAGTCGAGGGTATCACCACGGCCGACTATCCCACCCCCGCCCGGCGCCCCTCGAACTCGCGCCTCGACACCTTCAAGATCACCCGCGACTACGGCATCGCCCCGCGTCCCTGGAAGGACGCGGTGGCCGAGATCGTCGCCGAACTGATACCGGAGCCTACCCCATGAAGGGCATCATCCTGGCCGGCGGGTCCGGCACCCGGCTGCATCCCATGACGCTCGTCACGTCCAAGCAGCTGATGCCGATCTACGACAAGCCGATGATCTACTATCCGCTGTCGACCCTGATGCTGGCCGGCATCCGCGAGGTGCTGATCATCTCGACCCCGCGCGACGTGCCCAGCTTCCAGGCCCTGCTGGGCGACGGATCGAAGTGGGGCATGGACATCCAGTACGCGGTCCAGCCCAGCCCCGACGGCCTGGCCCAGGCCTATATCATCGGCGCGGATTTCGTGGCGGGCGGCCCGTCGTCGCTGATCCTGGGCGACAACATCTTCTACGGCCACGGCATCATCGACCTGTTCAAGAGCGCGATGGCCCGGCCCAGCGGCGCGACCGTCTTCGCCTATCACGTCAATGATCCCGAGCGGTACGGCGTGGTCGAGTTCGACCCGTCCATGCGCGCCCTGTCGATCGAGGAAAAGCCGCCAGTGCCCAAGTCGCCGTGGGCGGTCACGGGCCTCTATTTCTACGACGCGCAGGTGGTGGACATCGCCGCCAACCTGAAGCCCTCGGCGCGCGGCGAGCTGGAGATCACCGACGTCAACCGCGCCTATCTGGAGCGCGGCCAGCTGTCGGTCGAGATCATGGGCCGGGGCTTCGCCTGGCTGGACACGGGCACGCCCGACAGCCTGCTGGAGGCCGCCGAGTTCGTCCGCACGCTCGAAAAGCGCCAGGGCTTCAAGATCGCCTGCCCCGAGGAAATCGCCTTCGACCAGGGCTTCATCGACCGGTCGCAGATGGAGGCGATCGTCGGCGCGCTGGGGAAGAGCGATTACGGCCGCTACCTGCGCACGACGGTGCTGGAGCGGGGGTGAACATCGGCCGCCATCCGCGCTGGACCCGAAAGGCTGCAGCACCTAATGGGCTGCCCAAGCTGCCGCTGCGGTGTGGGCGGATCGCGGCTGTATCGATTTAGTGGAGCGTCGGCGAGTGAACAGTCCCCCCCTGACTGCCTTGAAGAATTGGTTCGCCTCCGTGTTCCCGACCGAGCTCGGTCGACGGAGCGAACTGGCCTCGGCACTGGCCATGGTCCACTACAAGCTCGACATCATCGAGCGGCAGAACATCAACCTCATGCGTCAGACTCTGACGCCGCCCGAAGTGCTCTGGCAAGGGACGCCGACGCTGCTCCAGGCCGGCGCGCCCGAGGAGATGATCTTTTCCAACGGCCAGCTGTGCCGGGCCAACAGCTTTCGCCAGCCGTACTTCAGCTACTGGACCCAGGAACTGCGCGACAACCTGCGCTACCATCGCAAGCTGTGGGAGTTCGTCTTCGTCTGTCAGGCACTCTATGAGCGGGGCATGATCGCCGAGGGCAAACGCGGCCTGGGCTTCGCGGTCGGCACCGAACCTTTGAGTTCGTACTTCGCGAGCAAAGGCTGCGAAGTGGTCGGGACCGACATGGACATCGAAGCCGCCGCCGCCGCCGGGTGGACCGACAGCCCCCAGCATGCGTCCGGCCTCGCGCAGATGCATCGCGCCGACATCTGCCCTCTAGACGTCTTCGAGAAGCGAGCGTCCTTCCGGGTCGTGGACATGAACCACGTGCCGGATGATCTGACCGATTTCGACTTCTGCTGGTCCGCTTGCGCGTTCGAGCACCTCGGGACGATCGACAAGGGCCTCGCCTTCGTGGAACGGTCGATTCAGACGCTGAAGGTCGGGGGCTACGCGGTCCACACGTCCGAGTACAATCTGACGTCCAACGACGAGACCATCACCGAAGGTCCGATGGTTCTATTCCGCCGCCGGGATTACGAAGACCTGATGACTCGGGTCCGCGCGGCGGGCCATGAAATCACGCCGATCGACTTCCACCCCGGTTACGGCCACGTCGATCGTCACATCGACCTGCCGCCCTTCGCCGACAACCTTCATCTGAAGGCCCAGTTGATCGGCTGGGCCTTCACCTCGATCGGATTCGTGATCCGCCGAATGCACTAGCCGGAAGGAGTCTGGCTCCGGCCAGATCAGACGGGTCTGATCAGATGGCGGATGCGGCTCTCATGCGCTTCGCCAGGCGGCAACATGAGGACGTAGGACACGAAGCCCTCTTCGAAAGCCACGTCCAGGGTTTCGGAGTTGAGTTCGGTCAAGCCGCCATCAATCCAGATCCGGAAAATGCGGCGGTGGCCAGCGACCACGCGCAGCATCTCGATGGGGGACCCGAAACGCGACCAGTGCTGCTGGCTGATCTCTGTCACAATGGCGGCATCGGGCGACCGCGCGAGCACGGCCTTCATTCCGGCGAATGCGAGCGGCTCAAACCCTTCAATATCAATCTTGATAAGGTCCGCGCGAAGGTCAGGAAGAAGCTCGTCCAGGACGGCCACCTGAACCACCCGGTTGGTCATCGTATCGGAGCCGGTTTCCGAGTTCAGCAGGACCGTTCCGCCGCCGGGGTGGGCGCGATCATAGGTCATGGTCATCTCGCCGGCCTTGTGAGCCAGCGCGACATTGTGTGCCTTGAACCCGTAGTAGCCGTTGATCGTGAGATTTTCTTTAACGAAATCAAATAGATCAGGGTTAGGCTCAAAGGCGTGAACCATCCCCTCCTTGCCGACGATGCCACCGATTTTGACGGCGTAGTATCCGACGTTGGAGCCGATATCGAGGAAGGTGTCGCCCGGCTTGGCCAGCGCGCTGAGCACGTCGTCGACGAAGTTCTCCCATTGGCCGACCAGCACGATCCAGACCGTCAGGTCCCGGGACTCGACGTCCACGAAAAAGGGTTGGCCAGTCGACAGTTGGGTCAACGCCCACTTGCCGCTCAGTCTGTAGAAGGGTCGGGGCTGAACGAGGCTCATGGGGGGGGATGCTTTCGAGGTCTTGTGGGCCAGCCGGTAAGGCTTGGTGATCCGTCGCACGAGGGCGCTCAAGGGATGGCGAGGGGCCGGTTGTGTCATCGAGGCTTGCTAGGCTGCGGCCTGCTGCACGGCTTCTTCCACCCGCATGACGGTTCCTCCCTGGAACATGAGCTTCCCATCAAAGGCACCTTGGGAAAGGACGACGCGGAACTGCCAATAGCCTAGCTCTTCGACCGCGTGTTCGAGCTCGATCTCATAAACCCCAGGCTCGACCGGCGTCACTGTCTCTTCGACATAATCTGTCGCAAGACCCCAGTCGAAACGGAAAGGGTACTGCGTGGCGGGCTCGTCGATGGCGAAACGCATGATGGCCTTCCAGCGTCCGGGAGGCAGAGCCAGAAATGGGCCAAACACTAGCGTGCGCGGGCGTCCGGAAATGTCGAGCATGCCCAGCTGTGCGCCTTCGACACAGGATTTTGGCTCGTAAACGAAAAGCCGCTCTGACCAGGACACGGTAAGCCCGGGTTGTGGCCGACCAAGCCGGTACATGCTGAGCGCGGTAGAGACTGCGGGTCGCGTCTGACCCCGCTCCGGCAAGGGTGGCTCTACGATCACACCCGGGAAGAGTTCAATCTGTTTGGGGTTTCGGGCGAGCTGATGCGCCGTGAGCATTCTCGTTTGCGTGCCCAAGGCGGCTGCCTTCGAGAGGAACATGGAGGCCGTGTACATGCTGTGGGGCAGATACAGGTCATAGAGCTCGGCAATCTTCTCCGCAGCCGTTTCGGGCTGGGGCATGATCACAACCACGTCGGCAGGGTCGGCGTCCTCCACAACAGCGGCGTCGTGGGTGACGTATAGAGCCGGCGGAAGGCTTGTGGCCCTCGGCTCAGGCTTGACCCAGAGTTGACTGAACTCTCGCCCACTCTGGTCGGCGGTCTGCGCCAGCGCCTTCAGCCAACCCTCGTGATCGACCGACGGCGTCAGCACGACCCATAGCGGCTTGACCATCGGACGTTTCTCTCGGTCTTTTCTGGCGGCCGCCGCGACCACTACGCCGCCCTCAGCCACGTATAGACCTCCACGGCCTCGTCGATGTCCTCGAACACCTTGGCCTTGCCGCTCTCGATGATCAGGGCGCGGTCGCAGTGGCGGGCGATCAGGTGGGTGTCGTGGCTGGCCATCATGAAGGACCGGCTGGCGCGGCGTTCGAACAGCTCCTCCTGGCATTTCTGCTGAAAGCGGGCGTCGCCGACCGCCACCAGTTCGTCGATCAGATAGCAGTCGAACTCGATGGCCAGCGACAGGCCGAAGGCCAGGCGCGCCCGCATGCCCGACGAATAGTGCTTGACCGGCAGCTTCAGCGACGAGCCCAGCTCGGCGAAGTCGTCGACCCGCTCCAGGATCTCCTCATAGGGGCGGCCATAGACGCGGGCGATGAAGCGGATGTTGTCCAGGCCCGACAGACTGCCCTGGAAGCCGCCGCCGAAGCCGATCGGCCACGACGACGACATCAGCCAGCGGATGCGGCCCTCGGTCTCGGGCAAGACGCCGCCCAGCATCTTGATCAGGGTCGACTTGCCCTGGCCGTTGCGCCCCAGGATGGCCAGCCGCCCGCCGCGCGCCAAGTTGAAGTTCAGCCCGGTGAACAGCGGCTTGGGCGCGCCGTGATAGGTCATGCCCAGGTTCTGGACACTGAGACCGAGCGGCGGGGCGATTTCCTCCAGGACGGCGGCCATCGGTCAGTCCTGGCGGTGCTCGCGCACGCCCGCCCAGATCAGCCAGCCGATGCCATAGACCAGCAGGGTCGAAGCGAAGACCGTCAGGACGGCCAGCCAACGCCGGGGCTCGGCCGGCTCGTCGGGCAGGCTGGGGCTGACCACGCGGTCCAGATACAGTTTCTGGCGGCGGGCCTCCTGTTCGGCGCTGATGACGGCGGCGGTGGCCTGGGTCAGTTCGCGGTCGGCCAGTTCGCGGGCCAGGGCCAGGTCCTCATAGACGCTGATCATCGGAGCCAGCGAGCTGGAGGTGCCGGCCATGCGGGTCCGCTCCAGTTCGATCTGGGCCTCATAGGCCCGGATCCGGCTGTCGAAGGTGGGCAGCTGCGGGCTGTTGGGTGCCTCCGCGGCGACCTGGGCCCGCTCGGCGCGCAGGCCCGCGACCTGGGCCTGGAGCCCGCCGATCAGTTGGGCGCTTTCGCGCGCGACCAGCTGCGGGTCGATGATCTGTTCGCGGTTGCGGAAGGCGGTCAACTGCTGCTGGGCGCCGGCGAGGCGGGCGCGGGCCTCTTCCCGGGCCTGCTGGGCCTGGGCCACGGCGTCGGCCGAGGACCGTTCGTTCATCCGGTTGACCAGCTGCTCGCCGCCGCTGAGAAGCGCCTCGGTCAGGGCCTGGGCGTCGCGTGCGCGGAAGGCCTCGACGCGCAGGGTCGAGATGCCGGTGGTCGAGTCGTAGCCGACCGTGACGAACCGCTGGAAGCCCTCGTGCAGACCCTCGTTGGACCGGTCTTCCCACGGCCGGGGATAGCGCGAGAAGGCGTCTATGCCGCGGGGCCCCAGGATGGCCGGCAGGTCATAACGGCTGGACAGCTCGCGCAGGGCGTCGCGCGAGTTGATGTACTCATGCACCGCGAAGGCGTCGGTCTGGGTCGGGGCGATGCCGATGCCCTGCAGCGCCACCCCGATGGTCGAGGGCGTCGACTGGCCGGCCGCGCGCACGATGAACTGCGTCTCCGACACATACCGGGGCGAGGCGATCAGCAGATAGTAGATCGCGGCCAGCAACGTCGGCAGCACGACCACGATCAGGGCCGCGACCGGAATGCGCCGCCACCAGGCCGGACGCTCGCGCTCGAACGTCAGCAGCTTGGGGATCGGCCCGATGTAGTTGAGCTTGGTCTCGGTCATTCGATGGCAACCCGGTTCTTGGCCCCCGACAGCAGGATCATGCCGGTGAACAGCATGACCGCGCCCGACAGCAGGGCATAGTCGGCGTGGTAATAGGTGTCCACGAACTCGCCGAAAACCCCCGCGCGCACCATCTCGATGGCGTTGGGGAAAGGCACCCAGAGGAACGGCTCGCGGTATTGGGCCGGCAGCCAGGCAACCATGAAGAAGGCCCCCGACAACGGGATCATGGCGTAGGTCAGGATCGGCACCAGCCGCTCCATCACCTCGAACCGCAGCGACAGCCCGGCGAAGACCAGGCCGATGCCCAGCCCCGTCCACGCCACCATCAGCCAGCCGCCGTACAGCAACAGCCAGTCGGCCGGCAGGCTGACCTGGCCCAGGGCGATCAGCGTCACATAGACCACGACGAAAGCCACCGTGCCGCCGGCGAACTCCATCAGGTTCCGGGCGAAGAAGATGTGCATGATGCCCACCTGGCGGTGATGCAGCAGGCCGATGTTGGCCGTCAGCGCCCCGATGCTGAAGCTGATCATGTGCCGATACATCAGCAGGGACATATAGCCGGTCATGACCAGCGGCCCGAGGCGGATGCCGTGCTCATAGGCCGGCTTGATCAGCGTCCACATGATCAGCACGCCGAAGCAGAACATCAGCGGCTCGCCGATGACCCACAGAAAGCCCAGACCCTCGCGGCCGAAGCGCGTGGTCATCTCGCGCATCAGAAGCGCGCCGATGATCCTGAAATGCCGGCTCAAGGAAAAACACTCGTTTGGGTCGAAGAAACACGCGACGTCCGGGTCCGCTCACGCAGCAGCTCCGGCGGCAGGCCGACATCCGGGCTCGCGTTTCGACGGACCTGGTTAAGACGACGCATCCGGGCCGGAACATACGCGGACGCGCGCTCTTCGCAAGCGGCCAGAAGGCTCGCGTCGATCAGGCCGGATCGAACACGGCGCCGAAGTCGCTCTGGGCGCTCTCGAAGTCCGGCGGCCGGCCGATGTCCAGCCAGTATTCGTGGATCGGATACGCCCCAACCATCGCCCCTTCCGCCGCCAGCGAGGCCAGCAGTTCGGGCATGTCGAACGGTCCCGTCGGCGGCACGCGCGACAGCACCGCCCCGTCCAGACAATAGACCCCCGCGTTGGCCAGCCACCGGAACGTCGGCTTTTCGCGCAGCGCCGTCATTCGCACCCCATCCACCTCGGCCACCCCATGCGGGGCCTGGAACGCGTGCTCGCGTACGCACAGGGTCGCCGCCGCCCGGTGCTCGACATGGAAATCGACCAGGTCGCCGAACGCCATCCGCGTCAGGACATCGCCGTTCATGACCAGCATCGGCTGGGTGATCGGATCGGTGACCAGCGACAGCGCCCCCGCCGTCCCGCGCGGATGGTCCTCGCGTAGATAGCGGATCTCGACGCCCATGGCCGAACCGTCCCCGAAATGATCCTCGATCACCTCGGCCAGATAGTTCACCGCCAGCCGGAAGCGATGGAACCCCTGGGTCTGCAGCCGCTCGATAATGGTCTCCAGCAGCGGCCGCCCAGCCACCTTCAGCATCGGTTTGGGACAGGTCTGGGTCAGGGGCGCCAGACGCACGCCGCGCCCTCCGGCCATGATGACCACCAGATTGTCCCGCCGCGCACCCGCCGAAATCGCGTCGGGATACAGGCCGACCACCCGGTCCTGGCGATCCACCACCGGGGCCAGGCTGACGCCCCGCTCGGCCAGCCGCACCAGGGCCTCGGCCTCCGATCCGTCGAGCCGCAGCGCGACCGGCGAGGCGTTCATCACGGCTGAGACCGCATCCTCCATCGACAGCCGCCGCATCAGCCCGCGCCGGATGTCCCCGTCCGACACCGTGCCCAGCAGCCGCCGCTCGGGATCGACGATGACGAGCAGCTTCTTCCTGACCGCGTCCATCCGCTCGATCGCGGCCAGCAGGGTGGCGTCCGGCGCGATCAGATTGCCGGTGATGTCTCCGCCGGCGGTCACACCGCATACTCCTCGGGCCGATACAGGGCCGGATTGTCGCGGACGAAGGCAACGACGCGCGCCAGTCCCTCCTCGACCGACACCGTCGGTCGCCAGCCCAGCCGGGCCGACGCCATCGCCGCGTCGGCGCACAGTCGTTCCACTTCGCTGGCCGCCGGCCTAACGCGCGCCGGATCGGCCTCGATCTCGAACTTCATGCCGGCGGCCATCGCGATCATGGCGGGCAGGTCGCCGATCCGGGTCTCGCGTCCCGTGCCGGTGTGAACCGTCAGCCCCTCGATTCCCTCCACCGTCCCGGCCCGGAGGAAGGCCTCCACCGTGTCATCGACATAGACGAAGTCCCGCGTCGGCCGGGTATCGCCCAGCCGGATCGGTCGCCCGGCTAGCAGCTGCGTCGTGATCGTCGGGATCACCGCCCGCGCGCTCTGACGCGGCCCGAAGGTATTGAACGGCCGCAGCGTCACGACCGGCGTCCCGAACGATCGGTGATAGCTTTCGGCCAGCTTGTCCGCCGCGATCTTGGACGCGGAGTAGGGCGATTGACCCACCAGGGGATGGTCCTCGGTCATCGGCACGACCTGGGCCGACCCATAGACCTCGCTGGTCGAGGTGTGCACCAGACGCCCGACGCCCAGCTCGCGCACCGCCTGCAGCACGTTCAGCGTGCCCAGGATGTTGGTCCGCACATAGCTCTCAGGGGCCAGGTAGGAATAGGGAATGGCGATCAGGGCTCCCAGGTGGAACACCAGATCGGTGCCCTTGACCGCGTCGAAGACACTGTCGCGATCGGCCAGATCGCCGCGCCGGACGTCGACCTCGCCTCGGATTGGCGACCGATCCAGCCAGCCCGCCTCGCCGTCAGAGGTGTAGCGCACCAGGGCGCGCACCTCGGCCCCGCCCTCGACCAGTCGCTCGCACAGACGGCTGCCGATGAAGCCGCCCGCGCCCGTGACCAGGACGCGCCGGCCTTTCAGTGTCGGGATCGGGATGTCGGTCATGGCCGGTGGTCCGCCTTCCAGGCGCAGACGGGGACCGAGAGGCCGGGTCGGCGCGAATCAGAGTCTAAATGACCCTCCGCAGGGCGTCACGGAGGGCGACATGATCGGCGAGGGCGCGAACGCCGGTCGGGTGCTGGGCCTGGTTCCCGCGCGGGCCGGCTCCCAGGGGTTGCCGGGCAAGAACACGCGCGATCTCGCCGGTCGCCCCATGGTGGCCTGGACGCTGGAGGCCTGTCGCGAGGCGACCGTGCTCGATCAGGTGGTCGTCTCGACCGATGACGAGGCTGTGGCCGAGATCGCGACCCGCATGGGCTATCCGCCCCCCTTTCGACGCCCGTCCGACCTGTCCGGCCCGCAGGCGTCGGTGATCGACGCGATCGACCACGCCCTCGCGACCCTCGGCGGCCAATGGGACTATGTCGTCCTGCTTCAGCCCACCTCGCCCCTCCGTCTGCGGGCCGACATCGACGGCGCGGTGCGGCTCTGTCACGAGACCGGGGCACCGGCCGTCATCGGCGTATCGCCCGTGCTCAAGCCCCAGACCTTCTACGGCCGCCTCGCCGATGACGGTGCCTTTCGTCCGAACGCGCCCGAGCCCGACGAGCCGGTGGTCATAAACGGGGCCGTCTATGTCGGTCGGCCTGATGTCCTGTTGCGGCGTCGCAGCTTTCAGGGCCCGGGCGTTCTGGGCTGGTCGATGCCGCCGGAGCGCGGCTGGGACGTCGACACGGTCTTTGATTTCGCGGTCTGCGAGGCGCTGTGGCCCCATGTCCGCGGAGACGCCGCTGCGCCTCTGGACAGCGTTCGCCGCTAATCCCGGTCCACGAAGGGCTTCCGGGCCAGGTCCGCCAGGTCGGTCTGCTCCAGAATCTCCACGATCCTTGCGCCCGCCCGCCCATCGCCCAGCACCGCCGGCTGCGCCCGGGCGGCGGCCTTCGCCTCCGGGGTCAGGGCTCGCGTCAGGGCCGCGCGGATCGCCTCGGGGTCCAGGGCGCAGTCGATGACGCTGGGGGGCTTCACCCGGCCCTCCTGACGCGCGCCGACATTGACCGAGGGCACGCCCGCCGCCGGAGCCTCGGTGACGCCGCTGGACGAGTTGCCCACCACGACGTCGCACGCCGTCAGGGCCGCCGCATAGCCCCTGGCGCCCAGCGACTCCACCAGCCGCACCTGGTTGGGACGGGCGTCAGCGAAGGCCGCGAGCGCCGCACGGACACGCCCGGCCCCCGCGTCGGCGTTCGGCTGGGTGATCAGGATCGGGCGGTCCGTCACCGAAGTAAGCCCTCGCAGGAAAACCTCGATCTGGTCGGCAGGCGTGCGTTCGCCGAGGGTCTCGGGGTGAAAGGTCGACAGAAGGAAGCCGTTGGATAGGTCCAGCCCGGCCAGGGGCTGAATGTCCGCCGGGGTGCTCTTGCCGAAGGCCAGCAGGTTGTCGATCGCGGTCGAGCCCACAGTGAAGACCCGCTCCGGCGCCTCGCCCATCTGCAGGATGCGCCGCCTGTAGGGTTCGGCCGAGGTGAAATGCAGGGCCGCCAGCTTGGTGACGGCGTGCCGGATGGCGTCGTCCACCGCGCCTGCGGTCCGGTGCCCCCCTTCCAGATGCAGGATGGGCAATCGCAACGGGACCGCTGCGGCGGCGGCGGCCAGCACTTCGGTTCGGTCGCCCAGCACCATCACCGCATCCAGGCCCAGCGCGACATAGGCCTCCGCGGCTCCCGCAAGCGTGGCGGCCATGTCGGCGGCGACGGACCGCCCGTCATCGCCCGCCAGAGGGGCGACCACGCGCGCGTCGGCCCCTCGCCCGTCCGCCTCGATATCGCGAAGGGTCGCGCCGTGCCGCTGCGACAGATGCGTCCCGCCCACGATCAGCCGGGGCTCCACGCCCGATGACCGTTCCAGCGCTTCCAGGACCGGGCGCAGAAGGCCGTACTCGGCGCGAGTGCCTGTGAAGACCCCGATCCGCCTCATGCGTCGATCCCGTCGCCCGACGCGGTGCCGCGCGAGGTGGCGACGCCCTTGACCCCCGTGTTGGGCATGCGTTCGAAGGCGTGACCCAGCTTGATCATGGATCAGGCATAGACAGGTTCGCGGGCCCGAGAAAGCGCCGGGGCGGCGCGACGTTTTTCGCCGCCGGTCGGACCCGGCTGTAGCTTCGACATCACGCTCCGCTGGGAAGGGCGTCGATGTCAGCGAGGCTATCGACGGGGTGCGGCAACGCTGTTATGACCCCCACAAGGCGGGGTGACCGCCCTAGAAGATTCAATTGTGGCTGCGGAGGGCTAACACCCATGCGTTTCAAGACCTTGTTCCTGGCGACCAGCGCGGCGGCGGCTCTCGCCCTGTCGGCCGGCGCTGCTTCGGCTGAGCCGGACGGCTGGTACGGCGCGATCGACGCCGGCCTGCATCAGATGGACGACATCAACGCCGAGTCGTCGACGACGGGCGTGAACTGGAACTATGAAGTCAACAACGGCTGGGCGGCGTTCGCGCGTCTGGG
>CANJLQ010000003.1 GCA_947475735.1 Caulobacteraceae bacterium | reverse complement strand
GCAAACCTCCGCCGTCGCCACACCGGTCTCCTGCTCCCGCAGGATCCCAATGATCTGCTCTTCCGTGAACCTTGATCGCTTCATTCTGTCCGTCCTTCGTTAGGGCGGACTCTAGCTATTCCTGGAGGAGTTTCAGGGGGTCACGTCACACTGAGCGGCGGCCCGGCGGAATGCGTCGGCGCTTATGCACTTCGGTATCTTGTCGCATTATTTGCCAAAGTCCTAGATTTTGTCGCAGTTTTTGGTGGATGAAATCGGAGCTTTGGGCACCGCTAACGGGTCATTTCAGGCTTGGTTTGTCGCATCGGGTGCCGGAACTCACACCTGGGCCGCCGCCTCGACCTCGACATCCCACGCCCCGGCCGCCGGCGAATGGCGCCAACGGACGCCGGGCGTCGCCAGCCGGCGGTTTCGGGTCTGCTGGTCCGCGTCATCGCTTTCGGTCAGGCCGTAGACATAGAGGTCGAGCGACCGCCGCTGGCCGAGGTCGCGAGTCCAAAACAGGCCGGCGAACTGCAGGTTGGAACTCTCTCGATCCCACGCGATCCGATTGTCCTCGATGGCGGCCCTGTCGTCCGGCAACCGCACCTGCGGCATGACCCAGAAGGCCGTCAGCGCGCCGTCGGCCAGGGGCGTGTCGAAACGGGCGCCGGTATAGGCGTTGGTGGTGTTGCGAAAATTCTGGCGAGAAACGAAACGCTTGGAACCCAGATCCATGGTGAAGCGGCCGAGTTTCAGTGTCCGCTCACGTCGCGCGCCGAGACGGATCTTGGCGTAGGCCTGAACCAACTCCAGCGCATTGACCTCGCCAACGCCGACCGACGACAGCGGACCTTGCCCGAACGCCCGCGAATCGAACACCTCGCCCGAACGTCACGTGACCCACATCCCGCTCGACGGCCAGCGTCAGCCGCGTCGTCAGGACGGCGTCGCTTGGCTCCGCCATCGGACAAAACTGGCCTGACAGCGTCTCTCCCCGCGCGCGCGCCGATCCGGAGACGCGCCAGCTATCCTGGGCGTCCGTGGGTTGCCCGGCGGCGGCGATCGCACCGCTCATGAGGAGGCCCATCAGCACCGGACAAGCGTTCCCGTGGTTGGCGCGGGCCTCTTGATGTCTCCCATCGTCGTTTCCTGCTGCGTTTTGTCGCAACAGGCCGGGCCAAGCTTAAGCCAGCCTTAAGGTGATTGCGACGGCATCCGCCGCCCAAACCAGCGGTCCACGCGATCGGCGTAGGCGGACCAGGCTGGCCCGAAGAGGGCCGTCAGGTGTCGTTCCTCGCGCCGGATGGCGAGGCGGTCGGTGGCGAAGGCGGCGACGGGGGCGGCCACGAAGAACCAGGCGTTGTCGAACAGGCCGCCGAGGCCGAGCAGCAGCAGGCCGTTGGCGAGATAGATCGGGTTGCGGCTCCAGGCGAACGGACCGGTCGTGACCAGAGCGGTCGCCGCCCGGTGCGGCAGGATGTTGGCGCGCCACCGCCGCATCACCAGCATGGCCCAGAGGTCCAAACCAAGGGCGAGCCCGACCAGGAGGCCGCCAGCGGCGAAGGCGCCGGGGAAGAGAGCGGGCGGGGACCACAGACGCGCCGTGATGAGCGCGACAAGGACGGCGCCGCCCGTGATGAGCGGCGGCCAGGGCCAGCGGTTCGGCGCCTGCGGGCTCACCCCCCGGCCAGCTTGAGAACGCCGCGCAGCAGATAGGCGACGATGCCCAGGACGCCCACGCCCAGCGCCCAGAGCGCGACGAACCAGAGGCCCTGCCGGAGCCCGTTTGTGGAGCCGCGACGCATCAGTGGTAACCGTCGTCGCCGACCTTGCCGCGGAACACCCAGTAGGCGTAGGCGGTGTAGGCTAGGATGATCGGGATCAGGATCAGGGCGCCGACCAGCATGAACAGCTGGCTGGAGGCGGGAGCTGCGGCCTGCCAGAGGGTGATCTCGTCGGGTACGGCGTAAGGGAAGACGCTGACGCCCAGCCCGGCGAAGGTCACCGCGAACAGGCCCAGCGACAGCAGGAAGGGCCAGACCTCACGCTTCTGACGCATGGTCCAGAAGAAGGCGGCCGCGACGATCAGGACGAGCAACGGCACCTGGGCCGTCAGAAGCACGCCGGGCCAGTCGAACCACCGGCGGGCGTATTCGCCGTCGAGGAACGGGGTGGCCAGGCTGACCGCGCCGATCATCAGCAGGGTCGCCGGACCCAGTTTCCAGGCCTGCGAGCGCGCGTGGGTCTGGAGCGCGCCTTCCGTCTTCATGTTCAGCCAGGTGGCGCCCAATAGGGCGTAGCCGACGACGACGGCGGCGCCGGTCAGCAGGCTGAAGGGGCTGAGCCAGTCCCACGAGCCGCCGCCGTAGGCGCGACCGGACACCTCGACCCCTTGCAGAATGGCCCCGAGGGTCACGCCCTGGGAGAAGGCGGCCAGCAGGGAGCCGCCAAAGAAAGCGACATCCCAGATGGGCTTGGCCCGCACCGTCCGCCAGCGATATTCGAAGGCGACGCCCCGGAAGACCAGCCCCAGAAGCATGGCGATGATCGGCGTGTAGACCGCCGGCATCAACACGGCGTAAGCGAGCGGGAAGGCGGCGAACAGACCGCCGCCGCCCAGGATCAGCCAGGTTTCGTTGCCGTCCCACACCGGGGCGATCGAGTTCATCGCCTTGTCGCGCTGATCGCCGGCCTTCAGTGTCGGGAACAGGATGCCGACGCCCAGGTCGAACCCGTCCATGACGATATAGGCGAAGACGGCGAAGGCCAGCAGGCCGGCCCAGACCAGGGTCAGATCAACGCTCATGATCGGTCTCCTCGCCGGTCGGGATGGGGCGGTCCGGGTCGATGGCGGGGGCGGGGGTGATGCCCGCCGTGCGGATCGGGGTTTCCGCCACGCCCGGCTCGTCCCGGTGCGGCGCATGGCTCATCAGACGCAGGATGTAGAAGACCCCGGCGCCGAAGACGGTGAAATAGACCACGGCGAAGGCGGCCAGGGAGGTTGCGACGGCGGGCGCCGCCAGGGGCGCAGCGCTGTCGGCGGTGCGCAGCAGCCCATAGACGGTCCAGGGCTGGCGGCCGACCTCGGTGGTGATCCAGCCCGCCAGCACGGCGACGAAGCCCATCGGTCCCATGATCAGGGCGAAGCGGTGCAGCCAGGGGGCGTCGTAAAGGCGTTTGCGCAGCCGGGCGTACAGCCCCCACAGCCCCAGCATCAGCATGGCCATGCCGAGGCCAACCATGACGCGGAAGGACCAGAAGACGATCTCCACCGGCGGCCAGTCTGCACGATCGATGGTGTCCAGACCCGCCAGGGGCGCGTTCGGATCGTGCTTCAGGATCAGGGACGACAGCTTGGGGATCTCGACCGCGCCGTGGACGGTGGCCGCCTCTCGGTCAGGAATGCCGAACAGGATCAGCGGCGCCCCGTCCGGGTGGCTTTCGAAATGGCCTTCCATCGCCATGACCTTGGCGGGCTGATGCTCCAGGGTGTTCAGCCCGTGCATGTCGCCGATGAAAATCTGGACCGGGGCGGCGACCAGGATCATGCCCATGGCCATGGCGAACATCTTACGCGCCCCCTTGTTGGTCCGCTCCTTCATCAGGTGCCAGGCCCCGACCGCGCCGACCACGAGGCCGGTGGTCAGATAGGCCGCCAGCAGCATGTGGGCGAGGCGATAGGGGAAGGAGGGATTGAAGACGATCTTGAACCAGTCGGCCGGTACGAACTGGCCGACCTCGTTGATGGCGTAGCCTTGCGGCGTCTGCATCCAGCTGTTCACCGACAGGATCCAGAAGGCCGAGGCGAAGGTGCCGATTGCGACCATCAGGGTGGCCAGGAAGTGCAGTTTCTTGCCCACGCGGTTCAGGCCGAAGAGCATCACGCCCAGGAAACCCGCCTCCAGGAAGAAGGCGCTGAGCACCTCATAGGCCATCAGGGGGCCGATGACCGGACCGGCCTTGTCGGAAAAGACCGACCAATTGGTGCCGAACTGGTAGGACATGACCAGGCCCGAGACGACGCCCATGCCGAAGGCGACGGCGAAGATCTTCAGCCAATATTTGAACAGGTTCAGATAGAGGTCTCGCCCCGTCTTCAGCCACAGGGCCTCCAGCACGGCCAGATAGCTGGCGAGGCCAATGGAGAAGGCCGGGAAGACGATGTGGAAGGCGACGGTGAAGGCGAACTGCATCCGCGCCAGGATCAGGGCGTCAAGTTCCATGGTGTGGTCTCACCCGATCAGGCCGAGCGCGCCGGCGCTGCGGTAAAGCATATAGAAGGCGACGACGAAGATCAGCCCGGCGAAGACGGTGTTCAAGACGCCTTTTTGTCCCGACAGCGCCTTGGCCAACCGCGCGCCGACGAGGCCCCCCAAAACGCCGCCGCCGATGAACACCGCCGCCAGGGGCCAGTCGACCCAGCCGTCCAGAGCGTAGTTGAAGGCCGTGGTCAGGCCGAAGGCGGTGACGCCGACAAGCGATGAGCCAACCGCATAATAGATCGGCATCCGGGTCGAGAACATCAGGCTGGGCACGATCAGGAAGCCGCCGCCGATGCCGAAGAAGCCCGACATCACGCCCGTGGCCAGGCCCGTGCCGACGAGCTTGGGTGCATTGCGGCGATCAAGCTGGACGTTCGGGTCACCGCCGGCGGAGCGGCCCCGCAACATCAGCACCCCGACGACAAGCATCAGGACGGCGAAAAGGGCCAGCAGCTTCTGACCGTCCACGGCCTTGCCCAGGCTCGAACCCAGAAAGGCTCCGAGCACCCCAGCGACCGCGAACAGACTGGCGATTTTCCATTTCACCGTGCCGTGGCGGGCATGATTGATCACATTGGCGAAGGCGTTGGCGGCCACGGCGAAGGCGCTGGTGCCGATCGCCAGATGCGGCTCCTTGACCCCGACCAGATAGACGATCAGCGGCACGGCCAGGATGGACCCGCCGCCGCCGACCAGGCCCAGGGTGAAGCCGACGAGCGAGCCGGCGCCGGCGCCGAGGCCGTACTGCAGCGGAGACAGGTCCATGATCAGGCTCAGGCGACAGCAGGGCGAAGCTGGGGGGCGGGTTCGATGTGGTGGGGGCCGGCCAGCCATTCGCGACCGCGCAACATCCCAAGCCAGTAGATTTCGGGCAGGGCCTGGGCCTTCAGATGCCAGGCCAGACGGGTCGGCTTGGTCCCGTCGAGCATCCATTTCGGGAAGCTGGGCAGGAGCTTGCCGCCATAGCCGAACTCGGCCAGCACGATCTTGCCGCGCTCGACCGTGAGCGGACATGAGCCATAGCCGTCATAGACCGCCCGCATCGGCTGGCCGTCCAGCAGCGACAGGATGTTCTCGGCCACCACGGGCGCCTGTTTGCGGGCGGCCGCAGCAGTCTTGGCGTTGGGCGCCGAACAGGCGTCGCCCAGACCGAAGACGTTTTCGAACCGCTTGTGGCGCAAGGTGGCGTCATCCACCTCGATCCAGCCGCTTTCGGCGGCCAGCGGACTTTCGCGAATGACGTCCGGCGCGGTCTGCGGCGGGCAGACGTGCAGGAAGTCGAACTCGCGCCGAACCTGACTGACTTCGCCTTCCGCGTTCGTCACGGCGAAGGTCGCCGTCCTGGCAGGACCATCCACCGCGACCAGTTTCGATCCGAAGTTCAGGTCGATGCGGTATTTGCGAACATATTCCATCAGGGCCGGGACGTAGTCCTTGACCCCGAACAGCACGGGCCCGGCGTTGTGGAATTCGATCTCGATGTCGTTTCGGCCGTGGTCGCGCCAGTGATCGGCCGACAGATACATGGCCTTCTGCGGGGCGCCGGCGCATTTGATCGGCATGGGCGGCTGGGTGAAGATCGCCCGGCCGCTCTTCATCGCCTGCACCAGCTTCCAGGTGTAGGGCGCCGTCTCATAGCCGTAGTTGGAAGTGACGTTGTTGCGCCCGAGCGTTTCCGCCAGGCCCGGGATGGCGCCCCAGTCCAGCTTCAGTCCCGGCGCCGCGACCAGCATGCGATAGCCGATCCAGCGGCCGTCGGTCAGTTCGACGCGATCGTGGATGGGGTCGAAAGCCGCGACCGAACCCCGCACCCACTGGGCGCCTCGGGGGATCAGGTCCTCGGTGCGGCGCCGGGTCCGCTCGGGCGTGAAGACGCCGGCGCCGACCATGGTCCAGCCAGGCTGATAGTAGTGATGCTCGGACGGCTCGACGATGCGGACGTCGAGACCCGGGCGACGGCGCAGGAGGCTGGCGGCTGTGGCGATGCCGGCGGATCCGCCGCCGACGATCAGGACATCGCAGGACTCCAAGGGGGCGTACTGGGCGCTCATGATGCGGCTCCTTCAAGACGGGGACGCAGGGCGCCGAGGTCGTAGCCGGCGCTCTTGGCGCGGGCGATCAGATTTTCAGGAGTTTGTGCGCCGGCGTTCGCCAGCGCCCACAGGGTGGTCGTGCGCGTACCGGTGCGGCAGAAGCCGAACACAGGCTGGGGCAGGTTGGCCAGAGCCTCGCGGAAGTCCGCCACGTCCTGGTCGGAGATGGCGCCGCCGACCACGGGGACATGGGCGAAAGCCAGTCCCGCAGCCTCGGCGGCCTGGCGCAGATCTTCGGCGCTGGGCTGGCCGGGCTCTTCGCCGTCGGGTCGGTTGGAGATCACCGACCGGAAACCCTGGGCCGCGATGGCGGGCAGGTCTTCCGGGGCGATCTGGGGCGAGGCGGACAGGGCCTCGTCCAGGGGGCGGATATCCATGGCTTTGTCTCCCTAGGGTCTTTTCTGGTTCAGGCGTTTCGGTCGAGCGTCAGGCGGAACAGCGCCATGCCGGCTACGAGGGCGCCCACGAAGACGAAGGCCTGCCAGGCGCCGGTCGTCAGGGCCGCCAGCGCGGGGCCGGGGCACAGACCGACCAGGCCCCAGCCCAGGCCGAACAGGACGGCCCCGCCGACCAAGGGGGTGTCGATGTTGCGGCTCTCAGGCACATGGAAGGTGTCAGCCGCGACCGGAGCCTCCATGCGCCGGCGGATCAGATAGGCGATGGCGGAGGGGATCAGCGCCCCGCCCATAACGAAGGCCAGCGAGGGGTCCCAGGCGCCCGTCACATCCAGGAAGGCCAGGACGCGGGCCGGGTTGATCATGTCGGACACCACCATGCCGGCGCCGAACAGCAGGCCGCACAGGACTGCGACGATCAGCCGGTTCACGCCAGGCCTCCCAACAGGTGTCGGGTGATGAAGACGGTGAGCGCCGCGACCGCCATGAAGACGCCGGTGGCCACGATGGAGCGGGGCGACAGGCGGGCCAGGCCGCAGACGCCGTGGCCGCTGGTGCAGCCCGAGCCCCAGCGGGTGCCGAAGCCGACGATCAGGCCGCCGAGCACCAGCAGCCAGACCTCCGAAGTGATCTGCACCTCGGGCCTGCGGATCAGCGCCGAGGCCAGGGCCGCGCCGCCCAGCAGGCCGGCGATGAAAAGCAGGCCCAGAATGCGCGGCGCGCCTTTTGACAGGCCGGTCGCTGCGGCGGTCAGGCCGGAAATCCCGGCCACGCGCCCGTTGAGCAGCAGATAGAGGCCAGCCGACAGGCCGACCAGCAGACCGCCGGCCAGCGGCCAGATGAAGGGGAGGGGCTCAAGCATCGGGGGCTCGTCTCACAGCGCGTTGAGCGGGACCTTGAGGTAGCGCACCCCATTGTCCTCGGGCTCGGGCGGGCGGCCGCCGTTCATGTTCACCTGAACCGACGGCAGGATCAGCTTGGGCATGGGAAGGGTGGCGTCGCGCTGGGTGCGCATGGCCACGAACTCGTCCTCGCTGACGTCGTCGCGGATATGAATATTGCCGGTGCGTTGGGCGCCGATGGTGGTCTCCCAGGCGAACTCGGTCCGGCCCGGGGGCGCCTTGTAATCGTGACACAGGAAGACCCGCGCCTCGTCCGGCAGGGAGGTCAGGCGATGGATCGAGCGATACAGGGTCCGGGCGTCGCCGCCAGGGAAGTCGCAGCGCGCCGTGCCGTAGTCGGGCATGAACATGGTGTCGCCGGGGAAGACGGCGTCGCCGATGACATAGGCCAGACAGGCCGGGGTGTGGCCGGGCACATGCAGGACCGTGGCCTTCAACCCGCCGATCTCGAACCGGTCGCCGTCGTTGAACAGATGGTCGAACTGGCTGCCGTCGCGGCGGAAGTCGGTTCCTTCGTTGAAGATCTTGCCGAAGACCGCCTGGACGGTGAGGATCTCATGGCCGATGGCGAGCTGACCGCCGAGCTTTTCCTGAAGATAGGGCGCCGCCGACAGGTGATCGGCATGGGCGTGCGTCTCGAGCAGCCACTGAACCGTGAGACCTTCGGATTTTACGTAATCAATGAGCGCATCGGCCGAAGCGTGCGTGGTGCGGCCCGAAGCCGGATCGTAGTCCAGCACGCTGTCAATGATGGCGCAGACATCGGAGCCGGGATCGCGCACGACATGGCTGACGGTGAAGGTGGCCTCGTCGAAGAATGATTTGACCAAGGGGCGTTGAGCGGGATCGGCGAGCGCGGCGCGCACGATGTCGGCGGCGTGGTCGCGGGCGGGATCGGGGATGGGCGAGGACATGGCGTGTCTCCGTTTCGGTGACTCAACACATATACCCATTCATAGTTCATACAAGTATGTATTTTAATGTAGCGGAAAGGGCGTGAAGCGCTTAGCTTGCCGCCATGGAAACGACAGACACTGCGCCGACCGTCGACACCGCCGCGATGCGCGCCCTGCGCATCAACGACACGGCGCCGGATTTCACCGCGCGCACGACCCAGGGCGAAAAGCGCCTCAGCGACTACCGTGGACGCTGGCTGGTGCTGTTCTCGCATCCGGCGGACTTCACCCCGGTCTGCACCAGCGAGTTCGTGGCTTTGGCCCGACAGGCCGACGCCTTCGCGGCGATCGACTGCGATCTGATGGCCCTGTCAGTCGACAGTCTGTATTCGCACTTGGCCTGGCTGAAGGACATCTACCGCCGCTTCGGCGTGAAGGTGCCGTTCCCGATCATCGAAGATCCCTCCATGGCCATCGGCCACGCCTTCGGCATGGTGGACGCCGGCTCAAGCGACAGCGCGACGGTGCGCGCCACTTTCGTGATCGATCCCGAAGGCGTGGTGCGCGCCATCAGCTGGTACCCGATGAACATCGGCCGCTCGGTTGATGAGCTGCTGCGTCTCGTCACCGCCTTGCAGACGTCTGACCGTGAGGCGGCCTCCACGCCGGCGGGCTGGACGCCCGGCGACGCCCTGCTGGAGCCGGCCGCCACCACTCTGGACGCCGCCATCGCCGACGGTGACGGCGATGCGCCCTGGTACTATCGCGAGCGCCGCGCATGACCGACGATCAAGCGGCCGCCATGGAGCGGTTGAAGGAAAAGGCGCCGGAGGCCGCAGAGCTGTTACGCCAGCTGGCCAACGCCAACCGGCTGCTGATCCTGTGTCACATCGCCGAAGAGGAGCGCTCGGTGGGCCAGCTCGAGGCGGACCTTGGCATCAAGCAGCCGGCGCTATCCCAACAACTGGCTGAGCTGCGCCAGTATGGCCTGGTCAAGACCCGCCGTCAGTCCCGCTCGATCTTCTATTCGATCGCCGACGACCGGGCCCAGGCGGTCATGGGCATGCTCTACGAAATCTTCTGCGGCGATGCGAAGGCGGTCGGCGCGCGAGCCGCCGCCCCGGCGCCCCGCACATCGACGCCGGCGCGCGGCGACACGGCGCAATTCGCCCGCATCACCGCCGTCGCACGGCGCTGACGGCAAACCCGCACAGGAGACTCTCGTGAAGGGCTTCATCGACAATATCGAACGTCTGACGGAAGAGAACACAGACTTTCGCCGCGTTCTCTACACCGGCCACAATCTGCAGCTCGTCCTCATGGCCATTCCGCACGGCCAGGAGATCGGCGAAGAGGTCCACGACGACCGCGACCAGTTCTTCCGCATCGAGGCGGGCGAGGGCGAAATCTGGATCGACGGCGTTCGTCATGCCGTGAAGGCGGACGACGGGGTCATCGTCCCTCGGGGCGCCCGCCACAATGTGGTCAGCACGGGGTCCGAACCGCTTCGGCTCTACACCCTTTATGGTCCGCCGGAGCATCGCGACGGTACGGTTCACGCCACGGTGGAAGAGGCCTCCGCCGACCACGAGCATTTCGACGGCCGCACGACCGAATAACCGTCAGGGGCCGACGTCGTCCGCATCGGCGCGCCGGTCGTCGGGCCGCGGCAGCTGCAAGGCGATACCCAACGCCTCCGCCAGACGGGTGTCGCGACGATAGATGTCATCGCGAAAGGCGACGCGGCCCTGGCCGTCCAGAAAGGCCGTCCAATACAGCAGGCGCACGTCGATCGGCCGACCGGTCGCCACCCGGACGGTCTCGCCGCTGTCCAGCGCGGCGTCGAATCGGGCGAGCCTTGCGGGGTCGGGCGCGAGCAGTAGCCGAGCGAAGCCGACCGCGTCCTGCACCCGCACGCAGCCGTGACTGAGATGGCGGAAGCTCCGCTCGAACGCACCCCGCGACGGGGTGTCGTGCAGGAAGATGGCGTAGCTGTCCTGAAGTTCGAACTTGACCTGGCCCAGGGCGGCGTTCGGGCCGGCGCGCTGAACCACCATGCCATTCTGAATCGTCATGTTGTTCGCCCGCATATAGGCGGCGCCGCGCGGCAGGATCTCGCGCTGGGCGATGGAGGTCGGCACCGTCCAGGGCGGATTGGCGACGACCGAGGCGAAGGGCCGTTCGAGGCTGGGCGTCGCATTGTCGGCGTCACCCGTTACGACCCGCATCGAATGCACGGGCCGGCCGTCCTTCCAGTAGACCATGATGGAGGCGGCGGTGTTCACCTCGATCCGCTCCGGGGCGACGTCTCTCTTTAGCCAACGGCGGCGTTCCAGATTGAGCGCGATCTGGCGAGCACGGGCCTCGGCCGAAATCGACAGCGCCCGCTGGGTCGCCGGGCCGATGCGGGCGTCCGCCTCCAGACCGTGGCGCACCTGGAACGCCCGAACGGCCTCTTGCAGAACAGAGCCGTAGTCACCGCCAGACGGGCCGATCATGGAGGCGGCGGCGTCGCTGAGATCGCCTTCCACCCGAAGGCGCGGCAGGAGGGCGGGAAGGCGGGGGTCGGACGCAAACGGTTCGATCGTCGCGCCCATGGCGAAGGGCGGCCAGCCGCCGCGGTCGGCGATGGCGCGATAGCGGAGGAAGCCGTCGCACAAGCCCTGATAGCCGCGGTCCTGGGGCGCAAGGCCCGCCATCGTCTCGGCCAACGTTCCGTCCTCGACGGCCTTGGCCAACAGCGGCGGCGTGTCGACCTGGTTGCGATCCATCTCCCAAAGGGTCTCGACCGTTGCCGGGTCGACCCGGCCATGGGCGAGCGCCTCGGCCAGGGTCAGGACGGCCTGTGTCAGCTCGGCTTCGCCCAGGGCGAGGCCGTCGGGCGCTGATAGGCCGTGGCGGTCCGCCAGAGCCAGGGCGTCCATGGCTTGCCGGCGCGCTGGCCCCGCCCAGGCGGGGCGTCCGCCGCGGGCGGCGTAAAAGGCTGCGGTCAGGGCGGTGATGTTCGATGTCGCGGGCGCCGACGCGGCTCGCGCGGTCGTCGAGAGCCAGAGCGGCGCCGCGGCCGCCAGCAGGTGTCGGCGGTTCAGGGTGAAGGAGCGACGGTTGGCCATGCCGCCGACACCGCAGGGTTCACCTTAAGGCAGGCTTAAGGTTGGCCGGTCCGCCAGCCCCACCGCGCGAAGATGGCGGCCCCCTCGTCGGACTTCAAAAAGTCTAGGAAGGGCTGGGCGTCGGCGTCCTGGCGGCCGGTCTCGGTCACAACGGCGCCGGCGTCGCGGTAGATGCGATAGGGCTCTTTGACCTCGACCACATCAGCGAGGTCCGGATTGGCGACCTGCCAGATGCCCCAGATGATCCAGGCGTCCAGCGTCGGGTCGTCGATCCAGGCCTGTCGGGCCTCGGCGCTGTTGCGGGCGTAGACGACGATGTTGCGACGCAGGGCGCGCACCTTGGCGATGTCGCCGGTGCGACCGGCCATGTCCTCCCACAGGCCGTTCTGGCCCGCGCCGTTGACAACCAAGACCCGGCGATCGGGCTGGAAAAGATCCTCAAGGCCGCCGATGCCGTCCGGATTTCCCGGCCGAACGAGGATGGAGGCGGTGCGCAGATAGAGCGGCTCGACCGCCTCGGCGCGGATGCGGCCCTCCAGGGCGCTGACGAAGTCGGTCATCATCGTCTCGGAGCCTGAGAAGATCAGGTCGCCATCCGCCTTGGCCTGGTCCAGCCATTGGGGCGTGGGTCCGGCGACGACGGCCACGGCGCGACCGGTGCGCGCCTCATAGGCCTTCGCGGCGTCGCGCATGGCGGGGGAGGGGCCGCCGGGACCGTAGACATGAAGTGGATCGGCGGGCGTCTGGGCGTGGGCGGCCAGGGCCGTTGCGCTCAGGAGGGCGGCCAGCGTCAGTGCGGACGGGCGCATCAAGAATTCTCCTGGGGTGGGGCGAAGTGATTGGCGGGAATCTTGAAATAGACGCGCCCGTCCGGCGCGGCCGGCGGCAGCACCCCGCCGCGGATGTTCACCTGAAGCGCGTAGAGCATCAGATTCGGCAAGGGCAGGGTGGCGTCCCGATCGTCGCGGAGCCGCACGAAATCCGCCTCGCCGCGTCCGCCGCCGACATGGATGTTGTCCGCCTTCTGCTCTCTCACGGTGCTGAAGCAGGCGGGCTCGCGGCCATCCGGGCCATAGTCGTGGCCAACGAAGACGGCGGTCTCTTCAGGCAGGGCCAGGATGTCCTGGATGCTTCGGAAGAGAGTCTTCGAGTCGCCGCCCGGAAAGTCGGCGCGCGAGGTGCCGGCATAGGGCATCATCAGGGTGTCGTGGACGAAGGCGTTGCCGCCAATCACATAGGTGATGGAGGCCATGGTGTGCCCCGGTGAGAACATCACCCGCGCCGGCAGGTCGCCAACAGCGAACGTGTCGCCAGCCTTGAAGAGTCGGTCCCACTGGCGACCATCGGCCGGAAAGTCGTCGTCCAGGCCGTAGATGTCCTTCCACAGCTTCTGGACGCCGATGACCTTTTCGCCGATGGCGGTCGGCGCGCCCAGTTTCTCGTTGAGGAAGGGCGCGGCGGAGAAGTGGTCGGCGTGGGGATGGGTGTCCAGCAGCCACTCGACGGTCAGGCCCTCCGCCTTGACGTAGTCCAGGATGGCGTCGGCGTTGCGGGTCGAGGTCGCCGCCGCCTTCTCGTCGAAATCCCAGACCGGATCGATGATCGCGCATTTGCGGCTGACCGGGTCGGAGACGACATACTGCCAACTGCCGGTCTTCTTGTCGTGGAGCGCCGCGATGCGCGCTCCGCCGTGGTCGATGATCTGCATGAAGGCTCCGTTTGGTTTGCGAAGAAAAAGGCCGGACCGCTTGCGAGGTCCGGCCGGAATCCGATCAGGCGGCTTTCGGGGCGTCGGGGAGGTCGCGCGTCGAGAAATACCAGTCGGTGTAGACGTAACCCTCGGAAGCGCGAGCCTCGGCCGCCTCGGCGGCCTTGGGCGGGGGGACGATGGCCGGTTGGCCAGGGCGCCAGTTCTCAGGCGTCGCGACCCCGTTGGCGTCGGACGCCTGGAGCGCGGTGAGCAGCCGAACGAACTCTTCGATGCTGCGGCCATTGCTCATGGGATAGTAGACCATGGCGCGCAGCTTGCCTTCCGGATCGATCAGGAAGGTGGCGCGAACAGCCGAGGTGTCGGCCGCCCCGGGGTGGATCATTCCGTAGGCCTGGGCCACCTCCATCTTCAGATCCTCGATGATGGGGAAGGGGATTTCGACGCCGAACTTCTCCTTGATGTTCCGGGTCCAGGCTAGGTGCGAGAAGATGCTGTCTATCGAGAGGCCCAGGAGCTCGCAGTTCATGGCGGCGAACTCATTCGCATGCTTGGCGAACCCGATGAACTCGGTCGTGCAGACCGGGGTGAAGTCCGACGGGTGCGAGAAGAGGATCAGCCATTTGCCGCGGTAATCGGCCAAGCTGCGATCCCCGTGCGTGGTGCGGGCGTGAAAGTCGGGGGCGGGTTCGTTGAGGCGGGGCAGTCCGGTCATGTCGATATCTCCTTCAGACGCCCCAATGAACAATTACATACATACTTACGCAAACTAATAGTTCTTATGCCCAGGAAAGGTTCCGCCTATGCCGAGCCGTCAGTTCACAACCAGGGCGTATCCGGCCTGTTGAAGGTGGATGACCGTCATCAGGGCGGCGAGATCAACGCTCACGCCCGCTTCGAGATCGGCTTGCGCGATGCCGTTCCCCGCCATGGCCTGGCCGCACAGTCGAACCTGGACGCCGGCGGCGATGAGGGCGCGGATCAGGGCGCTGTTGGGGTTGGCGTCGCCCTTGCCGCGCGCGGTCCAGGCGGCGTCGGAGAGAACTGCAGGGGTGGCGGCGCCGTGCAGGACGACCACGATCTGACGGTGGTCGGCGTCCACGCCGCCCGCCGCCAGCATATTCACCAGCCGCGCGACGCGATCCAATCCCTTCAGCGGCCTGTCGTCCGCACCGCCCTGGGACACGTCGAAGATGACCCGATAGATGCGCGACGGATCCGGCTGTTCGCCGGCCTCGGGCAGGGGCTTGAAGCCGCCGAAGCCTGAGACAGCCTGGGCGAAGCTCGGGGAGGCCGCCAGGGAGGCGGCCAAGGACAGGGCGATCACGAGGGTTTTCATGGCGGGTTCCGGTGTGCGGGCGCTGGGGGTCAGGGACGGCGGGCGATGAGATCGATCAGGGCGGACCGGCCGCTGTGGCCGGCGCCTTCGGAGACGTCGCTGTCGTGGCTTTTCAGATGCAGGATGTCGAAGTCGGCGAAGGCGTCGCGGAGCAGCGCCTCGGTGTAGAGGTTCTCGACCTGCCCCGGACCGCCGGTGCCATAGGCGATCTGTTCCGGCCGATAGCCCTGCAACAGGACCAGGCCGCCAGGCTTCACGGCCGCCTTCATACGCTCGAAAAGTCGGTCGCGCTGGGGAGGCGGGGCGAACTGAATGAAGACGGCGACCACGACGTCGAACGCACCCTGCGGCCAGCCCCAGGTCTCGAAGTCCGCCACCTGGGCGTCCAGTGTGACGCCACGTCGCTCGGCCAGGGCGAGGGCCTTCTCGACCGCGCGCGGGGCGATATCCGTGGTGGTGACGGCCAGGCCCTGTTCGGCGAGCCACACGCCGTTTCGGCCCTCGCCGTCGGCGACCGCCAGAGCGGTCATGCCGGGCTGGAGCCGCGCGATCTGAGCGGCCAGGAAGGCGTTGGGCGTCTCGCCGAACAGATAGTCCTGGCGGTCATAGCGGCTGTTCCAGAAGTCGCGGGCGGCGACGGAGTCCATAAGGTGTTCCTTCAGATGATGAGGACGCTGACGGGCAGATCGGTCTCGCCAGGCGTATGGTCGGCGAACCAGGATTCAAGCGCGCCCACAGTGTCGATGTCGAGCGTCCGGCGGTCTCGCCCGTAATGTTCGGGCACCCCTTGGGCGGTGACGAAGGCCACCAGATAGTCCGCCTCCGGCTCGACAGGGCGGTCTCCGACCAGCAGGCGGTCGAGGCGCTGCCCCTTGGGATTCTCAAGCTTCACGAAGGCCGTGAGACCCCGGCAACGTTTGATGTAGCCGCCCATCTGCTCATACGGGTCGGCGGCGAAGGTGCGCTCCAGATTTTCTTCCAGCATCGCTTGCAACTCGGCCCCGGTCAGCGTCGTGCGTGAGATCGGCGGATTCATCGGCGCCATATTGTAGAGGTCGCCCAGAGTGACCGGACCCGGCGCGACGGGCGCGCCGTAGCGCCAGCCGTTGGAGAAGGCGATGTCCACGCCCGCCGCCTGCGCCGCCGCCGCCAGCAGGACGTCGTCCATCGGCGCGCTGGCCATGGCGTAGCGGTGAAGGGGGATGGCGGTGCGGCCGACGATGCGCGCCAGACGCTCGCGCTCGGGCGCCAGGGCCATCTCCACCAAGCCGGCGACTTGATCGTCTTCGGGGCCAGCGTCCACGGCTATGAGCCGATGGCGCCGCAGGCACACGCGGCCCTCTGCAATCTCCAGATCCAGCCGGCCGATATAGGCGCCGTGGCAGCCGGACTGGATGATCAGGGTGTCGCCGACGCGGGCCGGTTCGTGCAGGCGGTTATGGGTATGACCGCTCAGGATCACGTCGATGCCCGGCGTTTCGGCGGCCAGCTTCAGATCCTGCGGAAAGCCCAGGTGCGACAGCAGGACGACCAGATCGACCTTTTCCTCGCGGAGCTGGTGCAGCTGCTCGCGGGCTTCGGCCACACCCATTTCAAACCGCACGCCTTCAGAGAAGGCGGGGGGCATCGTCTTGTCGATGATGGGGCAGGCCAGGCCGATCACGCCGATCCTCAGACCGCCGCGCTCGAACACCCACCGCCCGTCGAACTCCGGCGCGCCGTCATCCTTGCGGAAGACATTGGCGGCCAGGACGGGATAATCCAGTCCCGCCGCCAACGCCTTGAACCCCGCCGGGCCATAGGCGAACTCCCAGTGCGCCGTCATGGCGTCGATCTTCAGGGCGTTCATGATCGGAACCAGCGCCTCGCCCCGGCTGGCGACGGCGACCCGCGTGCCATGGAAGGTGTCGCCGTTGTCCAGGGTCAGGCATGCACCTTCGGCGCGCGCCTCTTCGAAGAGGCGCGCGATGCGGGCGACCCCGCCCAGCCGTTCGAACCGCCAGCCGCCTTCGGTGCGCACCAGTTCGGGATGCGGCTCGAGATAGCCGTGGAGGTCGTTCAGCTGGAGCAGGGTCAGGGTGGTCATGGTCGGCTTCAGCGCAGCGGTTGTCCGGAGCGGATACGACCGATCACCGCTTCGAGTTGCGCCTGGGGCATGCCGCCGGGGATCAGATTGCCGTTGATGATAAAGGCGGGCGTGCCCTGCAGGGCCAGGGCCGCCGCTTCTCGACCATTTCGGTCCAGCACCGCGTCGATGTCTGCGCGGTGATCGGCCAGGTCCTGATTCAGGCGCGCCATGTCCACGCCGGCCGACTGGACCAGACGGGTGATGTCCGCCTGGTCGCCGATGCGCGACGGCGACAGCATGAAGGCGTTATGGACGGCCTCGTACTTGCCCTGATAGGCGGCGGCGAGGGCGGTCCGGGCGGCGGTCTCCGAGACGTCGCCGAAGATCGGCCAATCCTTGTACAGGACGCGCACCTTGGTGTCCGCCTTCAGCAGGCCGTCGATCTCAGGCTGCATCTTCTTGCAGTAGGGGCAGTTGTAATCGACGAAGCCGATGATGGTCACATCGGCGTTCTCGGCGCCGATGAAGGGCGCTGCGGGATCGCGCAGCAGGTCATTGAAGCCGACCTGGGCGATGGGCGGCATGTCTTGTCCGGAGGCGGCGGAAGGGCTGGCGGGCGCCGCGCCGTTGTCGGCGTCGGCCGGGCCGCAGGCGGCGAGCGCCAGGACGGCGGCGAAGGCAGGGGCGAAGGTGCGGTTCATGGAAGCTCCGTGAGGCGAGGGGGTCAGTGCAGACGCGCGATTTCGGTCGCGATCTGTTCGGGGGCGATTTCCCCCATGTGGGCCTTGGCCAGACGGCCGTCGGCGTGGAGGAACAGGGTCACCGGAATGCCGGCCGTACCGTAGTGGCGGGGCAGCGCCATGGCCTCGTCGAACAGCACATGGTCGAGGGCCAGCCCCTGGCTCTGCAGAAAGGCCCGAACGCCGGCTTCGCGCTCGCCCTGGTTGACGAAGAGGAAGCGCACATTCGGATGGGCTTTTTCGGCCTGGGCCAAAGCCGGCATCTCGCGCCGGCAGGGCGGGCACCAGGTGGCCCAGAGATTGATCACCGTAGGCCGATCGATCGGCGCCGAAAGGTCGATCGCCGGTGCGTCCATCGCGGCCAGCGTCAGGGCGGGCGGCGCCATGGGCTGCGTCGCCGAGGCCAACTGATGGGCGGTGGTCCAAACCAAGGCGCTGGCCAGCACAGGCGCAATGGCCCAGGCGCGTTCGCGCGTCGTGCGCAGCAGCAGAATGGTGGCCAGGATCACGACCGGCGCGACCCAGATCCAACTGAATCCGCCCTGCCAGACCGCGAGCGCCCGCCACGGGTCAGCCCCGAAATACTCCCAGTGCGTCGCCACGTGACCGAGGCGGGCGACCGCCAGACCGCCGAAGACTAGGACCGTGCTCCACAGGTTGAAGCGCGGGCTGACCCGGCTGGCCAACAGCCCGACGCCGATCATGAAGACGAACACGCCGGCGATGATGGCGAACCGCTCGCCCGACAGGACGAGCGGGCCCAGGGTGATGGCGTTCATGCGGCGGCTCCGGCGCTCTGCAGGGCGGAGGCGACGTCTTGGGCCGACATCTCTCCGATCAGTCGGCTGCCCGGCGCTTCGGTCGCCGAGGGCGACAGGAAGATCATCGTCGGCGGTCCGATCACTCCGTGCCGCTCAAGAAGCGCGCGCGCCTCGGGCGTGCTGCGCGTGACGTCGACCTTGATGAGGTCGGTGTTCGAAAGGCCGGCGATGACCGCGGGGTCCTCGAACACCGTCCGCTCGATCACCTTGCAGCTGACGCACCAGTCGGCGGTGAAATAGACCAGGGCGGGACGTTCGCGCGCGGCGGCATCGGCGACGGCGCGGTCGAGCGCCGTCTGATCCAGCACGACCGCTGCGGTTTCGACCGGCGCGGCGGCTGAGATTCCAGCGGGCCGCGCCAGGGGCTCAAGCGGACGCCACGGGTCGTCCGCCCCGAGACTGAGGCCGACCAGCAGCAACAGGCCCCAGGTCGCGGCCGCCAGGCCAGCGACACGTGCGACGCCGTTTCTCAGATTCGGGCTCAGCGGCTGGAACAGGCCGAGAGCCGCCGCCAGACCGAGCGCCAGCGCCGCGCCGAAAGCCAGCGTCGCGCTCGGCGGCAGGATGCGGCCGGCCAGCCACCAGGCCATGCCCAGGAAGATGAAGCCGAACAGCATCTTCACCCGGTCCATCCACGGCCCAGCCTTGGGCAGGAAGCGCGCGCCGACCGTGCCGAACACGATCAAGGGCACCCCCTTGCCCAGGCCCAGGAAGAACAGGGCCGCCGCGCCCAGCCCAACGTCGCCGGTCTGTGCGATATAGAGCAGGGCACCCGCCAAGGGCGCGGTGACGCAAGGGCCCACGATGAGGGCGGAGACGAAGCCCAGACCTGCGGCTGAGGGCAGGGACCGCCGTCCGTCACCGCTGTCGCGGGACAGGCGGCTGGTCCAGGCCGAGGGCAGTTGCAACTCGAAGCCGCCGAACATGGACGCGGCGAGAACGACGAAGACGACAACCAGAGCGCCGATCGCCCAAACCGACTGGAGCGCCATCTGCAGGTTCTGTCCGGACCAGGCGGCCGCGACGCCCAGCAGGGCGAAGGCGACGGAAAGGCCCAGCACATAGGCGACCGAGAGCATCAGGCCTCGGCGCGTACCGCGCCCGTCCACGCCGCGTCCGATGACGCCGGCCAGGATCGGGTACATGGGAAAGACGCAGGGCGTGAAGGCCAGAAGCACGCCGAAACCGAAGAAGGCGAGCAGGACCCAGGTGGCCCCGCCCTGCAGCGCCAAGCGATCGACGAAGCCCGGGCTGGGGTCCGGGATGACCGCCGGCGATGGCGCGACCGGCGGAGGCGCCAACGCGCCCTCATCACTCGCGAGTGCGGGTGTGGGTGCAGCGCCCGGCGCCTGGATCGCCAGCAGAGCGGCGGCCTGAGCGGTCTGCGCATCGGCCTCCCGAGCGGCAACCTCGGACTGCGGCCGGGTCGGCACGTCCACTGTCCGCGTCATCGGCGGGTAGCAGATCGAGTCCTCGAGGCACCCCTGGTAGGTGATGTTGACCGACGTCGGGCCGCCAACCTGCGTCAGGGTCTGCGCCGATAGGGTCGCGCGACCCTCGTCATGCCAGACGTCGACGACGCCAAAGCCCGGATCGTCCTTGGTTTCGCCGGTCGCAAGCTCCAGAGGCAGCGATGCTTTCCCGCCCGGCGTGCTGGCGACGGTGTGGTCACGATAGAGATAATGGCCAGGCGCAATGTCCCAGGCGAAGGCCAGGTCGCCGTCAGCCTCACGCGTCACCGTCAGGGAGAAGGCCTTGTCAGGCGATAGCGGAGCCTGACCCAATGCCGAACCCGGAAGGGTGAAGGACAGGATCGCGAGAGCGGCGGGCAACAGTCGGCGGAAAAACCTCATGGCCATCTCGTCGGCAAACGAGCTTAAGTCAGGCTTAAGCCGCAACTTCCACCTCACGCCGCATGAGACTGCTCGCCATAGAAGATGATCCCGTTCTCGCCGACGGCCTCCAGGTCGGGCTCAGCGCCTGCGGCTGGACGGTCGAAGTCGTCGGGCGGGTCGAGGACGCCCTCGCGGCGCTGGAAAGCTCGGCGTTCGATGCGGTCGTGCTGGATTTGGGTCTTCCTGATGGCGACGGCCTTTCGGTGCTGCGTTTCGTTCGCGAGCGCGACATGGATGTCGGCGTGGTGGTCTTGTCGGCGCGCGATGACAGTCGGGACCGCATTGTGGGTCTGGACGCCGGCGCGGACGACTATGTCGGCAAGCCTTTCGATCTCGACGAACTGGCGGCGCGACTGCGCGCGGTGCGGCGTCGCCTGCTTGGGCGCTCGGCGCCCGCCTTGCGCCACGGCGGGGTGACCCTTGATCCCCAGTCGCGTCTGGCTTGGCGTGAAGAGGGGGACCTGCCCCTTTCGAGACGTGAGTTCGCCATCCTGGAGGCCCTGATGGAACGGCCTGCACAGGTCCTCTCGCGCAGTCAGCTAGAAGAACGCCTGTACGGTTGGCAGGAGGAGATCGGCTCTAACGCGGTGGAAGTGCACATCCACTATCTCCGGGCCAAGTTGGGAGCCGGCTTCATCCGCACCATCCGCGGCGTAGGATACACCCTGCAATGAGCTCGATCCGCCTGCGTCTGTTCGCCACCCTCGCGCTCGTGACCGCCCTCGTCTGGGGCGGCGCGGTCGTCTGGGTCGAGATCCAGACCCGGGCCGAGGTGCAACGGGTGCTGGACCGGCGCCTGATGGAGTCGGCCCGCATGGTCTCGTCCCTGATGCAGGCCGGCAGCGTGCGCCCGGCGATGCAGGCTCCGGAAAGCGGGGCCGCCGATGTCTACGACCGTCAGCTCTCCTGCCAGATCTGGTCGCTGGAAGGCGATCTGATTGGTCGGTCCCAAAGCGCGCCTGCGGAGCGGTTGTCGGAAGGGGGCGACGGTTTTTCAGAACGCACGATCCGGGGCGAGCGCTGGCGCGTCTACACGGTGCATGATCGTGATGCCGGTTTCAGGGTCATGGTCGGGGACAATCTGGCCGTTCGCGAGCACCTGGTCGGCAATGTCGTCACCGCTTTGATCGGTCCGGCGGTCCTTGGTCTGCTGGTGCTTGGCGTATTGATCTGGTGGTCGGTAGGGCGGGGGCTGACCCCTATTCGACAAATGACCCGCAGCCTTGCGGTACGGGATGCGGAAGATCTGACGGCGTTGGACGTATCGCCGGACGCCCGCGAACTCCGTCCCTTCGCCCTGGCGCTGAACGACTTGATGTCACGCCTTGGCGCAGCGCGACGTCGCGAGGCCGAGTTCACGGCCGCTGCCGCGCACGAATTGCGTACGCCTCTGGCAGGCCTGCGCGTCCAGGCGCAGATTGCGGCGTCGTCTTCGGATACGGCCGTTCGAAGACGCGCGCTGGAGCAGATCCAGACCTCTGTCGATCGCACTGCCCGCCTCGTCACAGGTCTTCTCGTCTTGGCGCGCGAGGACGAGATGCCGGTTAGCGACGAAGATCGCCGCTGGGTGACGCTTCGGTCGCTGTTTGCAGGAGCGGAAGGCGATGATCGGGTGTCGATCGTTGAAGGTGACGCGCTGCTTAACGTGGATCCAGATCGCTTCGAGGCAGCGGCTGCCAATCTCCTCGCCAACGCGCAGGCGCATGCGGCATCCTCAGTCGTGATCAGTTACGACCCGACTTCCGGGCGTTTAATCGTCGAGGACGACGGCCCGGGCGTGGCCTTCTCGGATCTGCATCGGCTGGGTAGGCGCTTCTTCCGTGCGGCCAATGCACCTTCCGGAGGGAGCGGTCTGGGCCTCTCTATCGTCCTCGCCACAGTGAAGGCCCATGGGGGACAGGTGCAGTTCTTGCGCTCACCAGGAGGCGGTCTCCGTGTCGAGGTGATAGTTGCTATTGAGGCTTCGGGGTCGATGCATAAGCCTAGCACGCTGACCGACTAACAACGATCTCGGCACGCCGAAAGGGTGAGCTCGGGGCCGATCGCGGATCGGAGGCGGACATTAGATGTTCTCACCTCCAGCGTCTGCTGATGCAAACGGCTGCTGGTCGCACAGCGAGGATAGCCCGCACGCACCCCACTGCTGGCTCACTAAGTTGGGCTAGGGCTTTCGGCGGCTCAGCGGCCGCTGGTCGGGAGATTTCCGACCGGGTTTCTGCTATGGGATTTCAGGAAGTGGGTATTGATCCAGATTGCTGGCTCTTCCCCTCTTCTGGTGACCATATGGTGACCAATCGTCGCTGAGATTTCCTAAGGTCTTAGAAAAATCAGCTTTATCAATAGGATAGAACGAGAGTTCGCGGCATCGAATATCCTCTACTGGGACATCGAGCTGGAGCCCTAGGGTTTCCGGTGTTGAACGCCCGCCCTGGCGGTCCGCGTCGCGACGGCGGCGATGTTTGGCGCATCCATCTTGCGCAGAATATTGGCCCGGAAGACGTCCACCGTTCGCGGACTGATGCCCAGGGCGATGGCCGTGACCTTGCTGCTGGACCCGGCGAGAAGATGGGACAGGACCTCGCGCTCTCGCGGCGAGAGGGTCTCGTAGCGTTCCCGGACCGCCTGATCTTCCGGCGATGCGTCGCCAGGGGCGGCAGGGCGGGCGGCGGCGGCGCGTTCGATCGCCTTGGCGACGGCCTCCAGAAGGCGGGCGGGAGGGAACGGCTTTTCCAGCACCGTCATGGCGCCCAGCTGCATGGCGGTGACCGCGATCGGAACGTCGGCGTGGCCACTGACGACGATGAGCGGAACGGCGCCCAGCCCGAGCTCTCGCAGACGCTCGATCAGGCTCAACCCGTCGATCCTCGGCATCCGGATGTCGGTGATCACGCAGTCAGGAGACAGGTCGACCGCCTCGCGGAGGAAGGCGCTCGCCGAGGAAAACCCGGTCACGCGATGGCCTTCGATCGACAGCAGCGAGACGAGCGAGTCCAGAACCCCCTCGTCGTCGTCGACGACCACGATCGAAGCCGGCCTCATGGCTTGCCCGCGCCGGACTCATTCAGGGTGAAGACGAAACGGGCCCCCCCGAGTTCGCTGGCGCCCCCTTCGATCTTGCCGCCATGCGCCTCGACGATCGTGCGGCAGATGGAAAGACCGAGCCCCATGCCCTCGGGTTTGGTGCTGGCCAGGGGGGTGAACAGATGATCCATCATCTCCGGGGGGATGCCGGGACCGTTGTCGTCGACGGCGATGCTGTAGGCGCCGTGCCCCAGGCATTTGCCGCTGACCCGGACGTGGCGCGGCAGGGTGGAGGGCGGGGCCTCGATCGCATTGCGCACCAGGTTCACGACCAGCTGCTGCAGCTGGACACGGTCGCAGTCCGTCTGATGGTTCGGGTCGATGCGCAGGTCCAGCTCGGCATCGACCTCGCGGGCGCTGATGCTCAGGATCGGGATGATCTCGCCGACGACCTCGGCAACGAACTCCGGCTTGTGATAGCCGGTGTCGCGCGACATCAGGGCCCTGAGCCAGCGGATGGTGTCGCCCGCGCGGTGGGCCTGGGCCTCGGCGGCGTCGAGGCAATGCCGGATCGCCTCGGGGTCGCTGTCATCGCGCGTCAACAGGGCCCGCGCGCCGTGCAGGTGGTTGGCGACGGCCGACAGCGGCTGGTTCAGTTCGTGCGCCAACATCGACGCCATCTCTCCGAGGGAATTCAGGCGCCAGTTCTGGGTGATCTGGACCCGCAGTTCCTGGACGGCCGTCTCTGCGGCCATGACCGCGGTGACGTCCTGGATGAACAGGGTGACGAAGGTCTGGCCGACGGCGGAGAACCGGGCCGCCTGGATGTCGACGGGAACGGTCGTGCCGTCCAGGCGCCGGGCCTGCATGTGCACGCCTTCGCCCCCGCTCCGGCTTCGGACGTTGAAGCTGGAGATGGTTTCGTCGTCCGCGTCGCCGTTGAGCTTCATGCCGTCGACAAGGCTGGCGATCGGGACAGGGACCGGCGTGGTCAGGCCGCCGCCGAAAAAGGTCTCCGCGGTCACGTTGGCGCTGCGGATCAGACCGTCGCCATCAATGGCCACGACGGCCATCGGTGCGTGAAGCAGGATGCTTCGAGCGAATGATGCTTCCATCCTGATCGCCTCCCCGATCCGGTGGTCGTCTTTGGCGGCGGAGTGTTCTCCGTCCGTGGCCCGGCCGGGCCCGCCCCGCGTGGAACGGCCAAGCTTGCCAATTGGGGACGCTACGCCAGTCGTTTCAGATACGCAATTCTACTTACGACAAAGTTTTCAGGCTTCAACGCCACTCAGGTCTTTCAGAAGGCATGGCCCGAGCCGAAGTGCAGCCGAACGACAGATCTCTATTCGCCACACGATCTGCGACTGATTATCGCTCGCCGGATCTGTGAAAACTACCTATCGCGAACCCCAGATCTTCAAGGCGGCGTTGTTCATCGGGCCGATGAAGGGCTGATCATACGAACAAACAACTAGTTAACGACAAGGCAACTGGAGCCGGTCGAGACTCGCGATATCGCTTCAAATGCCCTGGATCGGGGCGCGCCACAGTCGGGTCGGGGTGAAGGTGCCGTATCAGCGTCTGGTCTATCGAAGCCGTGCCGTCGGCCTGGACGATCGGAGGTCTGAACTCTCGCGGATTCTGGCTGTCTCGAGCCGCAATAACGCGGCGCGCGGCATGACGGGCGCGCTGACCCTGTGCGGGAACACCTACATCCAGGCCCTGGAAGGCCCTCCGGCCGAGATCGAGCATTTGATGGGGGTTCTGGCCACCGATCCCCGGCATCGCGACATCCAGGTCCTGGGCCGATGGAGGGCATCGCGTCGTCTGTTCTGCGGTTGGGCGATGGCCAATGCGCCTCTGACGACCGCCTGCGCCGACACCCGACTGACGCTCGAGGTCAAGGGCGGCGGTCTGGAGGTCGCGGGATTGCTGTTCACCCTCGCGACCGGCTCGCCGCTGACGCTGTAGGGCGCCCGCGTTCCACCCGTGCATCGGCCTACTGGACCGACGCCGCGCCGATGGCTTCGCGCATCTTCAGCAGTTCGCGTTCGATCGTGGCCAGACCCTCGGCGTCGATCGGGGTGCCCGAGGTCAGCGCCTGCATGGCGTCGACGTGCAGCCTGAGCGCGTCCGTGTGCCAGACGCCACGATCGGCCAGGGCCTCGATCATCTCCCAGACGCCCTTGGCCGCCTCTGCGAGTTCCGGCCGGCGCGCCAGGCGGGCGCTTTCGACGATGCGCAGGGCCAGCCAGCCGATCTCGCGGCACTGACCGAAGATCGTGGCCTCGTCCTGTCGGCAAAAGCGGATCAGAGATTTGACGTCACCTTCGATGCTCTCGCCCAGCCTGGGCGCGATACGCTCGACCTCGCGTTCGGCGTTTTCGACGTGCTCCACGAACGCCCTGCGATCCATGGCCGAAAGGATCTTGGACAGACGGTTCCGCGGAACGAAGGCCACCGTCGGCGCGCGTCGTTCCGTCATGCGAACAATCCGTCGATTTCGTCCTGGGACAGGGCCCGCTCAGGCTTGGCCGTGAGTGCCAGGTCCGCGTTCCGGCGCTCGGACACGCCGTCCTGCAGTGGCACGGTGTGGAACCGGCGATCCGGCCCGACATAGCCGGGGTCGGAGATGAACATGCGCTGGCTTTGCGCGATCCAGAGCATCCGCTCCAGCAGGGTGGTGGGCGATACCGGCTTGGCGATGGTGAAGTTGGCGCCGCAGTCGCGACCGCCCTCGACTTTCGACTGGGGGGTGACGGCGCTCATCATGAGGATCGGCACGGTGAAGTTCGCCCCGTTCGGATCCGAGCGGATGTGGCGCACCAGCGAAAAGCCGTCCTCGTCGGGCATCTCGCAGTCGACGATCACCACGTCGAAGACGCGATTGACCAGGACGTCCCGCGCCTCGGCCGCCGAGTTGCATTTGGTGGCCTTGTTGATCCCGAAGCCCATCAGGATCGCCGTCACGACCTCCAACGACTGATTGTTGTCGTCCACAATCAGGGGCTCGACGCTTTTCAGGCCCAGGCGGGTCGATGGCAGGCTCACGGATCGATATCCATGCGGGGTGCGTCAGGACTACTGGTCATCGAACATGGCGTCGGCCGCCGCCTGATCCAGCCCCCCGGAGTTGGCCGGCCCGTTCAGAAGATGGGCGTCGGCACGGGCGTCGTCCCGGTCGCCGCCGAGGGCCTGCGACAGCCGCGTCAGCCGCTGACCCGCCAGATCCTGAAACCCGCATAGCGCGATGATCTCCGAAAACACCCCCGCGACGCTGGCCGCATCGATGGGTCCATCGGCCGCCATGACGACGCCCTGCTCGGCGCGGGTCATGATCGCGTCGCAGACATCCTCGAGCGCCGCCTTCAGCGCCTCGATCTCGGCGTTGGCCTCGGCGAGATCCATCCTACAGCTCGCCCAGCACCGTGGTGAGCTTCTGCTTGAGCACCGCCAGGGTGAAGGGCTTGATGACGTAGTTGTTCACCCCGGCCTGACGCGCGGCCACGACGTTCTCGGCCTTGGCTTCGGCCGTCACCATCACGAACGGCAGGGTCTTGGTCCGTTCGTCGGCCCGGACTTCCTTCAGCAGCTCCAGCCCGCTCATCGGCTGCATGTTCCAGTCGGACAGGACCAGGCCGTAGGTCTTGCTGCGGATAAGGGCGAGGGCCGTCGGGCCATCCAGGGCCTCATCGACGTTCTGAAACCCCAGCTGGTTCAGCAGGCCCCGCACGATCCGGATCATCGACTTGTAGTCGTCCACAACCAGAACGTTCATCGACTTGTCGACGGCCATGCGCACACCGGATTTCGAGAGAGGCGAGAAAGATGCTTTCTATCCCACCTCAATATCTACGGCTTAGCTAACGGTTGCTTAAGAAAGGTCTGAACGAGCCGTAAGCAGAACTACCTAGGTCCAGGGCGCCCTGCTTTCAGAACCGATTAACCATTCGATCTGATCCTGTGACAGACGGGATCAGTCGGCCAACGCCGCTTGCCGTCGGGGCAAGATCGTGGACGACGTCATCCAAGACTTTGTGGCCGAGGCACGGGAAGGCATCGAGGCGCTCGACAGCAAGCTCGTGACATTCGAGCAGTGTCCGGACGATCCGGCGCTGCTGGGCGACATCTTCAGGTTGATTCATACGATCAAGGGAACCAGCGGCTTCCTCGGGCTGTCCCGGCTCCAGGCCGTCGCCCACGCGGCGGAGAACGTTCTCGGCGGCTTTCGTGACAATAGCCTCGTCGTCACCAGCGACGCTGTTTCGGCCATTCTTCAGGCCGTGGATGTCGTCCGCCTTGTGATCGACGGGATCGCCTCGGACGGCGCCGAGCCGCAAGGGGACGATCGGGTTCTGATCGCCAGTCTGGATGCCATTTTCGCCAATGAGTCCGGCGGGACCCCCGCCGCCTCGGCCGCCGCCGCGCCACCGCGTGCGATGCTGGAGCGCCTGGGCGGAGAAGCGACGCTGGACGCCGCGTGCGAATGCGCCATCGCAGACCTGATCGGCGATCCGGAGATCGGCCCTCATTTCGCGGGCGTGGACATCGACGGGCTCCAGGCCGCCCTGCGCGAAGGGCTGGTGGCCGAGGCCCGTGGCACGGCGCGCGACGGGTTCGCGTCCGCCATCAAGACGAGCTTTCCCGCGTTCTCGGACGACCAGACCGGGCGCGTGTTCGAGGTGACCCGCGCTGCCCTGATCGCGCTCGAGGCCGATCCGGAGGCCGTGTCCACCATCCTGGCCGAGCCCGTCGCGGTGGTCGCGGCCGTGGAGCCCGAACCGGTGCCGCCCACCCCGGCACAGCCTGCGCGTGCGGCGTCAGAGCCGGAGACCGCCAACCAGACCATCCGCGTCAGCGTCGATGTTCTCGAAAACCTCATGACCATGGTCAGCGAGCTGGTGCTGATCCGCAACCAACTGATCCAGACCCTGCGCGGCGCCCCCGAGAGCCCCTTCGCCGGGCCTCTGCACAGGCTCAACCAGGTGACCAGCGAACTGCAGGAAGGCGTGATGACCACGCGGATGCAGCCGATCAGCGGGGCCTGGGCCAAGCTGCCGCGTCTGGTCCGCGACCTGGCGTCCGACCTCGGCAAGCAGATCGAACTGACGACGTCTGGCCAGGACACCGAACTGGACCGCCAGGTTCTGGAGCTGATCAAGGATCCCCTGACCCATATGATCCGCAACGCGGCGGATCACGGCCTGGAGATGCCTGCCGACCGCCTGGCCGCGGGCAAGCCGGCCGCCGGGCGCATCAGCCTGTCCGCCCGTCACGAAGGCGGCGCGATCGTGGTCGAGATGGCCGACGACGGGCGCGGTCTGCCGGCGGAGCGGATCCGGGCCAAGGCGATCTCCAACGGCTTGATTACCCAGGTCCAGGCGGCCGCCATGACCGACGCGGAGGCCCGCCAGTTGATCTTCCTGCCGGGCTTCTCGACGGCCGAGCAGGTCACGTCGGTGTCCGGCCGCGGAGTCGGCATGGACGTGGTCCGCACCAATATCGAGAAGATCGGCGGCGTCATCGAACTGACCTCGGTCGAGGGGCAGGGCACCCGCTTCACGATTCGCATCCCCCTGACCCTGTCGATCGTGTCGGCCCTGATCGTCGAGAGCTGCGGCGAGCGGTTCGCCATGCCCCAGGCCTCGATCGTCGAATTGGTCAGCGCCAACGGCTCGGAGGGCCGCCGGATCGAGCAGATCAACGGCGCCTCGGTCCTGCGGCTGCGCGACCGGCTGCTGCCTCTGGTGTCGCTGCAGACCATGCTGGGTCTGTCGGGGCCGGAGACGCCGCGCAGCGACGCCTGCATCGTCGTCGCCAAGGTCGGGTCCTTCACCTTTGGCGTGATCGTGGACCGGGTGTTCGACACCGAGGAGATCGTGGTCAAGCCGGTGGCGACCATCCTGCGCCACCTGAAGCTCTATTCGGGCGCGACCATCCTGGGCGACGGCTCGGTCATCATGATCCTGGACTTCAAGGGCATGTCGATGGAGGCGGGTGCATCGCACCTGCTGGGTGGCACAGACGCCGTCGAGGCCGAGGTTGTTGCCGCCGTCGAACAGACCCAGCCCCTGCTGGTCTTCCGGGCCGGCAGCGAGGCGCTGAAGGCCGCGCCTCTGGGCCAGGTCGCGCGCATCGAGGAGCTGGAGCCGAAGTCGGTCGAGTGGGTCGATGGCCGCTCGGTCGTGCAGTATCGCGGCACGCTGATGCCGATCATCTGCGCCGACGGCCGGCCGGTCGTTTTCGAGCGCGAAGGACGCCGGCCCCTACTGGTCTTCTCGCGCGGCGAACACAGCCTGGGCCTGATGGTCGACGAGATCGTGGACATCGTCGAGGGCCCCCTGAATCCTCAGCTGGAAGGCACCGCGTCCGGCGCGGCCGCCAGCATCATCGTCGCCGGTCGCGCGACCGAGCTGATCGACGTCGAGGTCTACTGGCGCAAGGTCGGCATGGGCGGAATGGCCGAGGCCCCGACCACTCTGGTCGTCGCGGATGCTCCGACCGTCGCGACGGTCGCCGGCGCGACCCCGGCAGCTCCGACGAAGCGGCTTCTGGTGGTCGATCAGAGCCCCTTCACCCAGCTGCTGCTCGGCCCCCTGCTGGCCCAGGCCGGATACACCGTCGAGGTCGCGTCCGACCCGCAGAGGGCTCTGGACCTGCACGACGAGGGCGCCGTCTACGACCTGATCCTGGCCGATACCTCGCCGTCCAGCCCGCACGCCCGCCAGATGGCCCAGGCGTTCGGGCGGGCGACGGACTGGCATGCCACGCCCTTGCTGGGGCTGGGGGCCCATCGGCTGGATACGCCGACCGGCCTCGCCGACTTCGCGCGCAGCGGCGAGGGCGAGGACATCCTGGCCGCGGTCAGCGAGACCCTGGAACCCCTGGCAGGAGCCGCCTGATGGCCGCCGAAGACGCGCAGACCCAGGGCCTGGTCTCGATCAAGGTCGGAGGCGAAACCTTCGGCGTCCCGGTGCTGTCGGTCCAGGACGTGATCGCGCCGGTGCGGATCGACGTGGTCCCCCTGGCCCCGCCCGAGGTCGCGGGGTCGCTGAACCTGCGGGGCCGCATCGTCACCGCGATCGACATCCGAAAGCGGATGGGGATGCCGGCCCGCGACGAAGGCGCGCCGCACATGAGCGTCATCGTCGAACGATCCGGCGAACTCTATGCCCTCCAGGTCGATGACGTCGGTGATGTCCTGTGGCTCGCGACGGCCGAGCAGGAGCCCGCGCCGATCACCTTGTCGCCGGAGTGGCGCGCGGTCTGCGACGGCCTCTACCGGCTGGAGGGCGAGCTGATGCTGGTCCTCAACGTCGAACGGTTTCTCACCCTCTCGCCCCCTCAACAACTGGCGGCCTGACCGCCCCCGCAACGTCTCCGAAGGAATCCTCACATGCCCAAGAGCGCCCTGGCCGAACAGATCGGTGAAGTCTTCGACCTGGTGCCGGAGTTCGACTCCGCCACCTTCAGCCGCTCCGCCATGGACGCGGCGTCGGTCGCGTTGATGACGATCAACCGCGACTACGAGATCACCTTCATGAACCCCGCGACCGAACGGCTGATGGCCGAGCATCGCGACCTGTTCCGCGCCCAGTTTCCGCGCGTGAATTTCGACGACATGATCGGCACCTCGATCGACGAGTTCCACAAGAACCCGGCGCACCAGCGGGGCATGATGGCCCAGCCGAGGAAGGAGCCGCACTTCGCCGAGATCACCGTTGGCGACCTGCGCTTTTCCCTGAAGATCACCTCCGTGATCGACGCGGCCGGCGAGTACGTCGGCAACGTGCTGGAGTGGGACAACGTCACTCAGGATCGTCTGCGCGAGGGCATGCTGGAGGCGATCAACAAGGTCCAGGCCGTGATCGAGTTCGATCTGGACGGCACGATCCGCGAGGCCAACGAGAACTTCCTGTCGGCCATGGGCTATTCCATCGACCACATCCGGGGGCGGCACCATTCGATGTTCGTCGACCCCGCCTTCGCGGCGACCCAGGAGTACAGGAACCTGTGGGATAAGATGGCGCGCGGCGAGTTCGATGCAGGCCAGTACAAGCGTATCGCCGCCGACGGTCGCGAGGTGTGGATCCAGGCCAGCTACAATCCGATCCTCGACAAGAACGGCAAGCCCTTCAAGGTCGTGAAATATGCCACCGACATCACCGCCCAGAAGCTGGCCACCGCCAATTTCGAAGGCCAGATCGCCGCGATCAACAAGGCTCAGGCCGTGATCGAGTTCGACATGTCCGGCAATATCCTGTCCGCGAACGAGAACTTTCTGGCCACCCTCGGCTACCGGGCCGACCAGGTCGCCGGCCGACATCACTCCATGTTCGTGGAGCCGTCCGAGGCCCAGAGCATCGAGTATCGGATGTTCTGGGAGAAGCTGGGTCGGGGCGAATACGACGCCGGGCAGTACCGCCGCCAGGGCAATGGCGGCAAGCAGATCTGGATCCAGGCCAGCTAAAACCCGATCCTCGACCTGAACGGCAGGCCCTACAAGGTCGTCAAATATGCCACCGACATCTCCGAGCAGAAGGGCATCGCCGAGCGCGTGACGCAGATCTCCTCGATCGTGGCCTCGGCGGCGTCGGAGATGCGCGCCACGGCCGAGGGCATGGCCCGCACCGCGGAAGAGACCACCCGTCAGGCGGCCTCGGTCGCCTCGGCCGCGGAGGTGACCTCCGTCAACGTCCAGACCGTGTCGTCGGCGGGCGAGGAGCTGACCGCCTCGATCAGCGAGATCGCGCGTCAGGTCGCCGAGTCGTCCAACATCTCGCAGCACGCCGTGGTCGAGGCCGACAAGACGTCCGAGGCCATCCAGACCCTGGCCGAAGCCGCCCAGAAGATCGGCAATGTCGTCACCTTGATCAACGACATCGCCGGCCAGACCAAGCTGCTGGCGCTCAACGCCACCATCGAGGCGGCGCGGGCGGGCGAGGCGGGCAAGGGGTTCGCGGTGGTCGCGTCCGAGGTCAAGAGCTTGTCGGACCAGACCGCGCGCGCGACCCACGAGATCTCGTCGCAGGTCAACTCGATGCAGGCGGCGACCCAGACCTCGGTCGGCGCGATCGCCGGGATCACCGACACGATCCGCAAGGTCGCCGAGATCGCCTCGGCCATCGCCGGGGCCGTCGAGGAACAGACGGCCGCGACCCGCGAGATCGCCGCCAACGTCAGTCAGGTGTCCGAGGGCACCCAGCTGGTCTCGACCAGCATCGCCAACGTCTCGGCCGCGGCGGTCCAGACCAGCCAGGCGTCCAACGACCTGCTCAACGCCTCGGGCGAGCTGGCCCAGCAGGCCGAGTCGCTGACCCTAGAGATGGACAAGCTGGCCAACACCTGACGGCCGGCGACCGGCAACGGAAAAGGGCGGCTGCATCGCAGCCGCCCTTTTTGCGTGGCAACAGCTCCGGTCCGCTCAGGCCACGGCGCGGTGGACCGTCGCATGCGGCTTGGTGCGGAACACGCCGCGCAATCCCGGCGTCGGCTCGAAGGCCCCGGCCAGTCCGACCACTGTCTCGGCGCTGCCCAGGATCAGCGACCCGTCGGGGACCAGGCAGCTGGCGATGCCCTCCAGGGTCTGGGCCTTCTTGGCGGGCTCGAAATAGATCAGCACATTGCGGCAGAAGATCAGGTCGAACTGACCCAGCGTCGCCATGCCGTCCAGCAGGTTGTGATGCCGGAACTGGATCATCGCGCGGATGTCGGGCGCGATGCGGAACGACGCGCCTTCCTTGACCAGCCAGCGCGCCTGACGCTCTTCGCTGAGGCCGCGCCGCACCTCGAAATCGCTGTAGAGGGCCGAGCGGGCCCGCTCCAGAATGGGTTGCGAGAAGTCAGTCGCCAGAATGTCGATCTTCCAGTCACCGAACTTGGCCGACTGTTCGCGCAGCAGCATGGCCAGCGAATAGGGCTCCTGACCGCTGGAACAGGCCGCGCTCCAGATGCGCAGGGTCTTGGATGCCGCTCGCGCCTTCCACAGCTCGGGCAGGATCACGTCCCGCAGCTGATCGAAGGGCGTGATGTCGCGGAAAAAGAAGGACTCGTGGGTGGCCATGCCGTCGATGCAGCGTTGGGCCAGCCGCGCGCTGGGGGCGAGGCGGACCTGGCGAACCATGCTGGCCACGTCGGGGAACCCTTCGGCGCGCGCGATCGGCTCCAGACGGCTCTTGAGCAGATAGTCCTTGTCCGCGCTGAGGATCAGTCCCGAGCGCTCGAGCACCAGGCGACGGAAGGCTTCGATGTCGTCGGGTGCGCCCAGGCTCACTTGGCGATCTCCTTGATCCAGTTTGCAATGCTCTGGGCCGGCAGGATCGCCTCTGCCAGACCGGTCTTCGCGGCCGCTCCGGGCATGCCCCAGACCGCGCTGCTCGCCTCGTCCTGGACGGCGAACCGCCCTCCGGCCTGGGCCGTGATCCGGCAGCCCTCCGCCCCGTCCGCGCCCATGCCGGTCAGGATCACCGCCAGAACGCGGTTGCCATAGACCTCCGCCGCCGACCGCAGCATGGGGTCGACCGCGGGCCGGCAGAAATGCTCGGGCGCATCCTGGTTCAGGCGAATGACCGGGGTGACGCCGCTGCGCCCGACGGTCATGTGGAAGCCGCCCGGCGCGACATAGGCGCGGCCGGCCAGGATCGGCTCGCCGTCCCTGCCTTCGGCGCACGGCCGCCCTCCGGCGCGTTCAAGCTGTTCAGCCAAAAGGGCGGTGAAGGTCGCCGGCATGTGCTGGGTGATAATGATGGGCTGGGTCACGGCCTCCTTGAGCCCCGCCATCAGCTGAAGCAGAACCGGCGGCGCGCCGGTCGATCCGCCGATGGCGATGATCCCGGGGCGGACCGTCGAGGTCCGGCGCGCGACCGCGGCCACCGGGGGCCTTGATGGGGTCTGCACCCGCGCGCCTCCTCGTCGGCCCAGGGCGATCACCTTGGAGACCAGTTCGCGCTCGAACTCCTCGGCGTTCACCAGGCCGCCGGTCTCGGGTTTCGGGACGTAGTCGGCCGCTCCCTGCTGCAGGGCCTCCAGACTGATCCGGGCGTTGCGCCGGCTGAGCGTGGAGGCGACCACGATCTGGACGCCCGGGCGCTTGGCCAGAAGCACGGGAAGCGCGGTCATGCCGTCCATGACGGGCATCTCAAGATCGAGCACGATGACATCGACCTCGGTCCGACCGAGCTCGGCCACAGCCACCTCGCCGTTGGCCGCGCGCGCGACGATCTGGATGTCCGGTTTCTTCTCCAGCATCTGGATGATCAGTCCGCGAACGATCGCCGAGTCGTCGACGACCATCACCCGGATGGGGGGCGCTGCCGAAGCGGCGGGTTCTGTCATTCTTGCGGATTCAGGCACACGGCATTCAAGCATGGGCGCGTAAACAAACCGTCAGTCCGGGTAGGGCTTTCTACCCCACCCGCCCCGAACACGCCTCGAGCCGGGCCGACGCCGGTGCCGACCGGATATCTCCTTTGACACGCGTTTCCGGATTTCCGGAAACCGGCCCGACCGGTCTCACACCGCGTCGGGCCGCACATGCCGATAGACGTGGCTGATGACCACCGAGCCTTCTCCCACGGCCGAGGCGACCCGTTTGACCGATCCGGCGCGCACGTCGCCGACCGCGAAGATGCCGGGTGCCGAGGTGGCATAGGGCGAGTCCGACAGGCCGCAGTCCTGGCCGGTCTTGATGAAGCCCTTGGCGTCCAGGTCGACCATGCCGTCCAGCCAGGCGGTGTTGGGCGCGGCCCCGACCATGATGAACAGGGCGCGGCAGTCGATTTCCTGGCGCGTCCCGTCGGCCCGGTTGACGAGGGCCAGGCGTTCCAGCCGATCGCCGCCCTCCAGGTCCTCGACCTCGCTGCGATAGTGGACGGTGATCCGAGGGTCGGCCTCCAGCCTCTGGGTCAGATAGCGGGACATGGAGGCGGCCAGGCTGGGCCCGCGCACCACGACGTGCACACGATCGGCGTTGCGGCTCAGGTACATGGCCGCCTGGCCGGCGGAGTTGCCACCGCCGACGATCACGGCTTCGGTGCCCCGGCACCAGCGCGCCTCCAGCTCGGTCGCCGCATAGTAGACGCCGTTGCCCTCGAAATCCTCCAGCCGTGCCAGGGGCAGGCGCCGGTACTCGACCCCGGTCGCCACCACCACCGCCCGCGCGCACACCGACTGTCCGTCATCGAAGCGGACGCAGAACGTCTGGTCGCCCTGGCGCTCGATGCCGGTGGCGCGCAGCGGAATGGCGAAGCGGGTGCCGAACTTCATGGCCTGGACTTCGCCCCGCCAGACCAGGTCCGCCCCGGAGATACCGGTGGGAAAGCCCATGTAGTTCTCGATGCGGCTGGAGGTGCCGGCCTGACCGCCGATCGCCATGTCCTCGCTGACCAGGGCACCCAGCCCTTCTGCACCCGCATAGACCGCCGCCGCCACCCCCGCCGGGCCGCCGCCGACGATCAGCACCTCGAAGGTGTCCTCCGGGTTCAGGGCGATATCCAGGCCCAGACGCGCCGCGACCCGGGCCGGGGTCGGGTCGGTGATGATGTCGTCGCGTCCGAAGATGACGGCGGGCTGGGGTTCGGTGACGCCGCACAGATGCAGGGCGGCGCGGGCCTCGTCGCTGTCCAGCGGATAGCTGACGGCCGGGATGCGGTTGCGGCCGGCGAAGGAGGCGACGCGGCGCACCGCGGGGCTCTCGTCCTCGCCGATCAGGCGCAGCGCCCCGTCGCCGTCCTCCAGCTGACGCCGCCGCCGCGCCGCGAACACGCCGATGATGATGTCCGACATCTCCGGGATCTCGCTCATCAGGCGCAGCATGGTGGGGCGGTCGACCTCGGTGGTGGTCGTGTCCTGGGCCGCCCGCATGGGAAGGGTCCAGCGACCCCCCGCCAGGAAGCTGATTTCGCCCATGAACTGGCCGGGGCCCAGCGTCGAGGGCACGCGCCGCTCGCCGGTGGTCAGGTCCACCACCTCGACCTCGCCCGCCTCGATCCAGACGAAGGTGTCCATCGGGTCGCCGGGCCGCGCCAGGAACTCGCCCGCCGGATAGGTGCGGGTCCGGCCGACCGCTCGAATCGCCTCCACCTGACTGTCGGACAGGGGCGTGCGTTTGGTTTGACGCAGGTCGAAGGCGATGGATTCCATCGGGCGGTCTCGGGTCAGGGGGAGGGCTAAGGAACCAACCTAGACCGTTTTCCGTGACGACTTGAACCGCGGTTCGCCGGGCTCAGGCGAAGCCGTCGACGACGGCCTGGAACATGGGGTTGGGCCGACCGGCGGCGTCGAACAGCAGCGGGCTGTCCTTGCCGTCGTCGCGGGCGTCGCGCCGCAGCCAGCTGTCGGTGTCGCGCAGACCCCAGACGGTGAAGGCGAACCGCTGGGCGGGCGGCAGGTCCATGAAGGCCTCAGTCAGTTCCCGGACCCTTGCCGTTTGCTGAGCCAGCTTCTGACGCTGGGAGCGGGTGTCGATCCGGCCCTCGCGGCGCAGGGACGCGTCCAGCTCCGACACATGGATGGGCAGGCCGAACTGGGCGGCCTCGCGGAAGAAGGCGGTGGTCTGGCCCTCGGGGATCTCGATATCGAGGTGGCTCTGGGTGCCGATGCCGCCGATAGGCACGCCGCGCGCCAGCATCCGCTCGACCAGCCGCAGGAAGGTGGCGCCCTTCACCGGATTGTTCTCGAGGTTGTAGTCGTTCAGGAACAGGACCGCGTCCGGATCGGCCTCTTTCGCCTGCTCGAAGGTGCGGGCGATGTAGCCGTCCTGGCCGAGTGCGTCTGACCACAGACAGTCTCTCAGGCCATTGCCGTCCTCTGCCACCGCTTCGTTTACGACGTCCCAGCCGGTGGCCCGACCCCGGTAGCGTCCGGCGACCTCGGCGATGTAGCGATCGTATTCGCGGCGGAACCGCGTCGGGTCCAGCGACCGGAAATACGCGCTGTCTTGCGAGTACCAGATCAGGGTGGTGCCAAACAGGCGCAGGCCGTGGGTGGTGCAGAAGTCGGCGATCCGGTCGGGCGCGTCCCAGCGATAGTCGCCGGCCTCCGACAGGATGTACTCCATCTTCATCTCCCACTCGGGCGTGAGCTGGGAGGTGTGGGTCAGGCACAGCTCGACCCAGGCCGGATCCTCGAACTGACCCGTCATGGCGCAGGTGCCGATGGGGAAGGGGACCAACGATTTCAGTGGCGTGGCCTGGATGGCGGGCTGGGCAGCCGTCTGCCCGCAGGCGGCAAGCGCCAGGGTCGAGGCCAGGAAAAGGCGACGGTCCATTACTCTCCCTCCCCTTTATGGGGAGGGACGGCGGAGCGCAGCGGAGCCCGGGTGGGGGAGTGTGCCGCGAGCGCAGCCCTTATCGTGGCCGCCACGCCGTCAAAGCTGTCGCGGATGTCGGCATTCAGGAAGCGCATCGTCCGGTATCCTTCTCGAGCCAGGACGCCGTCGCGCGTTCGATCCTGACTTTCGCGATGCTCATGGCTCGCGCCGTCGACCTCGATGACCAGCCGCCTGTCGTGGCAGACAAAGTCCAGGAAATAGCCTCTGAACGGTGCCTGTCGGCGAAAGTGAAAGCCGTCGGCGCGAAGTGTCTTCAGGAAGGTCCACATCCGGGCCTCGGGCGGTGTCAGCGCCTTTCTCATCGCTCTGGCTCGGACCGTCTCGTCCTTCATCTCGACCCCGACATCTCCCTCCCCTTCATGGGTAGGGAAGGCGAAGCGAAGCCAGGGTGGGCCTGAATTCGCGGTCACGAACCCCACCCTGACCGCTTCGCGGTCTGTCCCTCCCCATAAAGGGGAGGGAGAAATCAGGCCGTCCGCCGCCTCAGCCCCATCTCGTCGAACGCCGCCGTTTCGCGCCGACCGGCGGCGATGAGGGCGTTCAGGCGGGTGGTCTCGGCGACGTGCTCGAACTTCTTCAGCTCGGAATAGGCGTCGGTCAGGGCGTCGCGGGCCCCTTCCTCCTCGGCGTCCAGCGTGACCAGATCGGCCTCGGCCATGCCTTTGCGCGCCTTCCAGCCGGCCAGATAGGCCTGGAGCAACAGACCGGCCTCGGCATCGGCGCGGGCCCGTTCGTTCTCGATCTCGACCTCGGCGTCCAGCACCGCCAGCCGCATCTCGGCCGACGCCTTCTTGGAGGTGATCTCGGCCAGGCGCTTCTGCAGCGTCTCGACCTCGTAGTTGGAGATGCGGATCAGGGAATGGGCCCAGGCGGTCATGCGAAATCTCCGGTCGCCAATTCTACAATCACTGCAGCTGACCTTGGTTCAGAATGCTTTCCAACCTGTTGAAGGCGTCGGCCATGCGGGTGACGTCGTCCTTGTCCTGGCCCAGGAAGGCTTCCAGCGCCGGATTGAGGGCGATGGCGCGGTCGGTGATGGGATCGGCGCCGGTGCGGTAGGCCCCGATCTTGATCAGCTCCTCCATCGAGGCATAGGCCGACAGGCACTGTCGGGCGCGACGGTTCAGCTCGCGCTCGGGCACGGTCTGGCAGCCGGGCAGGGTCCGGCTAACGGATTTCAGGACGTCGATAGCGGGAAAGCGCCCGCGCTCGGCGATCTTGCGATCCATCACGATGTGACCGTCCAGAATACCGCGCACGGCGTCGGCGATCGGCTCGTCGTGATCGCCGCCGTCGACCAGAACGGTGAACATGGCCGTGATCGGCCCGGCGGTGGTGCCGTCCGGCCGGATCGGTCCGGGCCCGGCGCGTTCCAGCAGCTTGGGCAGCTCGGAGAAGACGGTGGGGGTATAGCCCTTGGTGGTCGGCGGCTCCCCGGCGGCCAGGCCGATCTCCCTCTGCGCCATGGCGAAGCGGGTGACGCTGTCCATCAGGCACAGGACCTCCAGGTCCTGATCCCGGAAGTATTCGGCGATCGCCAGGGTCATATAGGCCGACTGGCGCCGCTTCAGGGCCGGTTCGTCGGAGGTGGCGACCACGACGACGGCGCGGCGCAGACCCTCCTCACCCAGGGTCTCCTCGATGAACTCGCGCACCTCGCGGCCCCGTTCGCCGATCAGGCCGACCACAACCACGTCGCAGGTCGCCTGTTTGGCCAGCATGGACAGCAGTACCGACTTGCCCACGCCCGATCCGGCGAAGATGCCCAGGCGCTGGCCCCGGCAGGTGGTGGTGAAGACGTCCATCGACCGGACACCCAGGTCCAGCCGCTCGCCCACCCGGCCCCGGGAGTGGGCGGCGGGCGGCGAGGCGCGCAAGGGGTAGGGGGCGGGCCCGACCGGCAGGGGGCCCTTGCCGTCGATGGGTTCTCCGAACGCGTTGACGATGCGGCCCAGCCAGGCGGTCGTCGGTCTCACGCTGGCCTGTTCGCCGACGATGTGGATGTCGGCGCCGGGCGCCACGCCCTCGACCGGGCCGAACGGCATCAAGAGGGCCTTGGAATCACGAAAGCCCACGACCTCGGCGGGCAGGGGCACCGTGCCCCGCCGCCCGATCTCGGCCCGCGCCCCGACCGCCAGCCGCGACAGCCCGCCGCGCGCCTCGATCAGCAGGCCGGACACGCCCGCGACCTTGCCGGTCACGACCAGCGGATCGACGGCTTGAACGGCGGCGATGAGGTTTTGCATCCGTTAACGAGATGCGCTGACGTGGTTAACGCGGAATGAAGGCCGTGCGGTCCGCGAAAGGGAGCCGGCCTCAGGGCGCTGAGGGTGTCGCGGGCGCGCTGGGACGAAACGTCTCGAAACTCTCGACCACCGCAGGCGAAATCTCGAGGGCTGCTGTCTTGTCGGCCTCCCCCTCGGTGACCTGCCCTAGCGCGATCCGGGCGAGACCTCGACCGTACAGCGAAGCGGCAAGGGACGGGTTGATCGCCAGTGCCGCCTCGTAGCCGGCCAGAGCGCCCGCGATATCCCCCTGCTGCAACAGCACGCGGGCGCGGCTGTCCAAGATGGGGGCGGAGTTCGGCGCGAGCGCCAGGGCGGCATCGCAGTCCCTGAGCGCCTGGTCCAGCATCACCCCGGCGACGGCGGCGGCCCAGCAGAGTCCATTCAGGGTGCTTGCGTTCCCGGGCTCCGCGGCGCGGACGGCATCGAAATCTCGCTGGGCGTCTTCAAGCAGGCCGAGCGCGATCGACGCCCGGCCACGGAGCAACAGCTGTGCCGATGCGATGTACTCATCGGCCGTTCCCGCGTCGATCGCATTCAGGGTATCGATCGTGGCCTGGGCCTGACCCCGCTCCAGCAGGATGGTGGCCTGGTTCAAGGGGACCAGGGGATCGCCCGGGTGTTGCGCGATCAGGGCCTGGATATCGCTGTCGACCTGCTCGGTCCGTCCGGCGCGTTCGAGAAAGAGGACGCGAAGGATCTTCAGCGAGAGGTCATCGGGGTTCGCGGCGATGCGGGTGTCCGTGTCACGCAGGGCTCGGTCGAATTCGCCAAGCGCGACATAGGCCTGGGCGCGTCTCGCCAGGGCGAAGTCGTCATTCGGGGCCTGGCGCAGGGCGCGGGACAGTTCGATGACCGCATCCTGATGACGCCCCTCGCTCGCGGCGATCAGGGCGTTGCCGTTCATGGCGATCCGTTCGGACGGATCGATGTCGACGGCCTTCTCCAGATCCGCGATCGCGCCCTCGCGGTCGCCGTTCCAGAACCGGGCGATGCCGCGGTTCGCCCAGGTCAAGCTGCGCTCCGGCGCCAGCCTCACCGCCTCCTCATTGGCCTGGAGGTAACCTGCGAGATCGCCGGCCTGATACAGGGCCAGTCCGCGGTCCAGCCAGCCGGCCGCCGTGGTCGGCGTGTCGGCGGCCAGGCTGGCACGGTCGGCGTCGGTGACGACGTAGTCGGCGGGTCGGAACGCTCGCGGTGGGTCACTGCGGCGCGCGGCCTGGGCGGTGCGGGCCTCGGCGGCCTCGGCGGCCGTGATCTCGGACACCAGGCTGCGCAGGCTGGTCTCGATCGTGATCGTATCCGCCTCGAGCCGCGCCGCCCTGAAGGCGTGATGGCCAAGCTCGATACGGTCGATCGCCCCGCCGGTGACGCGAAATCCCTCGCCCCCGCCGGGCAGCCGGACGGTCGTGTGCTGTCGCGCGAAGGTCGGGTGGATGATCGCATAGGGCGCGTCGCGGAATGGTCCCTCGTCCCGTTCTTCGGTCGCCAGCCGGGTCAGGGTGGACCCGGGCAGGAGCGTCCCCTCCTCCCGCCAGGTCTGGGGCGTGGTTCCCGCCATCGTCAGGGTGACGACGTTGCGGTCGACATCATAGGCGGAGCCGACTTCGGTGATTGTGGTGTCCGGGAGTTTCTCCTGCCAGATCGCGCGCAGCACTTCGTCCTTCTGTGCCGCGCTGAGGAGAGACAGTCCTGAGCTCATGAACACAGCGTTGTCGCCTCGCAGGATCATCGATGCCGAGATCGTCGCCGGCGTGTAGAGGCCGGCCGAGGCGTCGATCACGACGACGACGTCAGTGTCCGGCGCTGTCAGGGGTTGAAGCGTCAGTCGCTCCAGGTCGGCGTCCGCGCCGGTCAGCGGCAGGGCCCAGGCGAACGACGGCACCGCGATGTCGGCCAGGGCCCTGTCGCCGCTGCGGGTCCCGTCGAGCCAGTAGGTCCTGTCGCCGATGACCGCGCGAACCAGCACGTGATCGAACGCGCCGACCCGGGGCAGGCGCTCGGACAGCCCATCCCCGTTGGCGATGCTGACGGCAGCAGGGTCGGCCTGAATCCCCAGTCCGTCCAGAAGCGCCAGCAGCAGGGCGGTCTTGGCCTTGCAGTCTCCGAACCGCCGCGTCCACGTTTCGTCGGCCGTGGCCGGGGTCAGGGCACCCACCCCCATCACCAGAGCGACATAGCGCACCTGGTCCTGCACCAGCCTCAGGGCGGCAGCGGCGCGCTCCGCCGGGTCCTCGGAAAGCGCGCGTATCCGTTCGATCTCGGCGTTCAGGGGCGAATCCGCCGGGATCAGCCGCGCGCGATCATAGAGGGGCCTCAACATCACGGCGATGTCGGACCAATCCTGAGACTCGCTGAGTTCCACCGCACGCACGTCCCGGAAGCGGCCCGGAACGTCTTCGGGGATCGTGACGGGCTCCAGGCTGGCGAAGTCGAGTTCCAGCACCGACTGGCCCCCGACCCGCCGCGGCCGCAGCGGGGTCCAGTCCCCGCTGGCCCGCAGTTGGACCGGCAGGGCGGCGGGCCATGCGGCGCGATAGCGAAAGCGTTCGATCGCCGCCAGGGCGTTGAAATCCAGGCCCTGCTCGAAATGGCCACCCACCACCGGGTCGCGTGACGTCGCGGTGTAAGCGACGTCCAGAATGTCACCCACGCGCAACCCGCTGGGCTGAAGGACTGCAGTGATCCGGCCGTCCAGGATGGCCTGATCCAGGTTCTGCTCTCGACGCAGGGTTTCGAACGATTGATCGGCCAGGACGTCGATCGTGACGCCGTCCCTGATGATCTGGACATGGTGGACCGTGACTTCGTCGCTGGCAGGGCTCCAGACCACCGCGACCTGACCCAGCAGAGGCAGGGCCTGGGGCGACAGCGCCATGCTGCGTATCCGCACATAGGTCGAGGTCTGTTCGCCGTCGGTCTGGACCTGGGCGTCGTACAGCAGGATTCGCAGGCTCTCGCCGGTGGCGGTCGCGGCGGGAGCCTGGTCCGGGACGGCGACGACCCACGCCGGCACGGGGCCTCGCGCCAGTTGGTCAGAGGCCGATGCGCGCGAAGGCAGCCCCGACAGCAGGCATAGGCCCAGGATCAGAAGCGCGACCGGCCGTCGGACCATACGCATGTTGGTACTCCCGCGCTGCGAAACGGAGCGGTGAGCCGATACATACCTTCAGGTTGCGACGCCGACAAACAGTCATCGATCCGGGTCAAGCGGCGGCGGTCGAAGGCTCCTCCGTGTGACCTTCGGGCCGCGTCAACTCCACCCACGCTCGGCGATATAGGCCTCCAGCGCCGCGATGCGGGTGGCGTCCGACGGGTGGGTGGAGGCGAACTCGGGCTGGCCGGACTGGCGCTGCTGGGCCATCAGCCGCCACAGGGCGACGGCCTGGGAGGGGCGAAAGCCCGCCGCGTTCAGATAGTCCACGCCCAGGCGGTCGGCCTCCAGCTCGTCGCGGCGCGAGTGGGGCAGCAGCAGGCCCAGCTGGGCCGCCACCCCGCCGAACGACCCGACCTGCTGACCCCGCGATCCCGCCACGCCCTGCGCCACCGACAGGCCCAGGTTGGTCAGGGCGGTCGAGGAGGCGCGCTCGGCGGCGTGCTGGGCGACGACGTGGCCCATCTCGTGTCCGATGACGGTGGCCAGCTGGTCGTCGTTCTGGACCAGGGCCAGAAGGCTGGTGGTCACCCCGATCTTGCCTGACGGCAGGACGAAGGCGTTGGGGCTGGGGCTGTTGAAGACGGCATAGTCCCAGGCCCGGTTCGACAGGCCGGCGGCGGAGACGAGGCGGTCGCCCACGCGGCGGATGCGATCGACCTGGGCGCCGCTGCGCGCCGGGTTCTGGGTCCGCAGCAGTTCCTGCCAGGCGGCCTCGGACTGCTGGTTCAAGCTGCCCTGGTCGGCGATGATCAGCTGGTTGCGCCCAAGGGTGTCGTTGTAGGCGCAGGCCGAGATGCCCGTGGTGGCGAGGACGGTGGCGGCGAGGACGGCGAGGCGACGGGTCATGGCGGGTCTCTGCAAAGCTTGAGGGGGTCGGGCCCTGAAACAGTCTGTCGGCCCTGGCGGTTCCGCCCGCGCCCTAGCTCTCGATCATCTCGCGGATGCGGGCGCCCAGGGTGCCGACCTGGAACGGCTTGGTCATGACCGCCATGCCGGGCGCCAGGGTGTCGCCGGCGACGACGGCGTTCTCGGCATAGCCGGTGATGAACAGCACCTTCAGCCCCGGGCGGGCGGCGCGCGCGGCGTCCGCGATCTGGCGGCCGTTCATGCCGCCGGGCAGGCCGACGTCGGAGACCAGCAGGTCGATGCGCGCGTCGGAGTTCAGAATGGCGAGGCCGGACGGCCCGTCCGCCGCCTGGAGCGCCACAAAGCCGGCGTCTTCCAGAACTTCGACGACCAGCATCCGCACCGTCTCCTCGTCATCGATCACCAGCACCGTCTCGCCCTGACCGGCCTCTTCGACGGTCGTGGCCGGCTCGGGCGGATCGACCGGGTCGGCCGCGCCCCTCCAGCGGGGCAGGGCCAGTGTCAGGGTCGTGCCTCGTCCCGGTTCGGTCTCGATGCGCACCTGCCCCCCTGACTGGCGCATGAAACCGTGGATCATGGACAGGCCCAGGCCCGTCCCCTGGCCGATCGGCTTGGTGGTGAAGAAGGGATCGAACGCCTTGGCCACGACCTCGGGCGCCATGCCCGAGCCGGTGTCGGTCACCGACAGCTTGACGTAGTCGCCCGGCGGCAGGTCCCGGAACCGGGCCTCGGTCGCGTCCAGGGTGGCATTGTAGGTACGGACCGTCAGCTCGCCCCCGTCCGGCGCCATGGCGTCCCGGCTGTTGATGCAAAGGTTCAGCAGCGCGTTCTCTAGCTGCGACGGGTCGATCCGCGTGGTCCACAGGGCGGGATCGGTATCGAGCGTCACCCGCACGTCCGGCCCGACACTGCGCCGGATCAGGTCCTCCATGCCCAGCACCAGCCGGTTCACGTCGGTCGGCTTTGGGTCCAGCGTCTGGCGGCGCGAGAAGGCCAGCAGTCGCTGCGTCAGGGTCGCGGCCCGGCGAGACGCCCCCTGCGCGGCCTGGATGTAGCGATCCATGCCCGCCAGCCGCCCCTCGGCCATGCGCTTTTCGATCAGCTCCAGACTGCCCGAGATGCCCGCCAGCAGATTGTTGAAGTCATGGGCGATGCCGCCGGTCAGCTGGCCGATCGCCTCCATCTTCTGCGATTGCCGCAGCGCCTCCTCGGCGTGCATCAGCTCGGCGGTGCGTTCGGCGACGCGCTCCTCCAGGGTGGCGTTCAGCGCCTTCAGCGCCTGGGTCGCGCGGGCCCGCTCGACCTCGGTGCGGATGCGGATCGCGACCTGGCGGACCAGCTCGACCTCATGGTCGGACCACGCCCGGTCATCGGCCTGATTGACGAACACCATGCCCACCAGGTCCCCGCCCTCCAGCACCGGAACGTTGATGAAGGCGCGACAGGCGGCGTCCTCCAGGCTCTGGATCGCGCCCTCGGCCCGGGGGTCGCCGCGCACGTCGTCGACACGCAGGACCGCGCCGGTCTTCATGTCGTCGATGAAGTCGCCCCAGTCGCGCAGCCGCAGCGTTCCCGCGATCGATCGCGCGCGCTCCGACACCCAGTCCTGCTCGACGTGGATGGTCTCGGCGGTTGTGTCGACGGTGGCGTATCCGACGCGGTCGGCCTTCAGGAACCGGCCCAGCACGTCCGCCGCGCGGGCGGCCAGTCGGCCCGGATCGGCGACATCGCGCATGGCGTCGCCGATCTCGACGAGGGCCTGCTGGCGCAGTTCGGCCTCCTTGCGGCCGGAGATGTCCGAGACGACCGCATAGAAACCGTCGACCGCCCCGGTCTCGTCGCGGCGGGGGATGTAGTCGGCGCGGACGTGGCGGCCGCGCGTCCCGACATAGGGCAGGTAGTCCTCGAACGTCAGGGTCTCGCCCGCCAGGGCCCGCTCCATACGCGGGCGGGCCGTTTGGAAGGCGGCGTCGCCCAGAACCTCCGCCACGGACCGGCCGACCAGGCTCGTCCCCTCAAGCCCGAACCAGTCGGCATAGCCGCGATTGTTCAACTGGTAGCGGAAGTCCCGATCGACGAAGCTGACCAGCACGGTCAGGCTGTCGGTCAGGCGCTGCAGCTCGTCGCGACGGCGCGCCGCGTCGCGCTCGGCCTCGCGGCGGGCGATGGCGGCGCGGGTGCGCTCCCCGAACTCCCGCGCGAACGCGATGTCCTCGTCGCTCCAGACCCGGGGCGTGGCCGAATGGATCAGCATCTGCGCCACCGAGCGCCCGCTCTCCTGCAAGGGGGCGTCCAGCAGGGCGGCGACGCCAACGCTCAAAAGGGGGAGGGGATCGTCGCGCGTGCGCGGATCCGTTCGGACATCGTCGATGGTCACCGCTCGCCCGACGAGGATGTCCTCCACATAGATGCCATAGTCGCGGAAATGATGGACGCCCACGACCGACACGATGTCCGGGGCGGCGCGCCAGTCGCGGACCACCTCGATCGTCTCCTGATCCGGATTGATGACGCCGTATCCCACGCGATCGGCTTCCAGCGTCCGGCCCAGAATGCCGGCCGCAGCCTCGGCCATGTCCAGCGGATCGTCCGTGCGGCTGATCGCATCGTCCAGCGCGATCAGAGCGGCCTGACGCCCCCGTTCGGCGGCTTGACGCCGTTCCGCCAGAACAAGGTCGGTGACCTCGTTGACGAAAACCATCAAGCCGGCGGGTCGCCCCGTCTCGTCCGGCACCGGCGTGTAATCCAGGTCCAGCCAGGCGGGCTCCAGTTCACCCTGGCGGTCGAGCGCGAGCTCCTGCCGGTTCAGCGACCAGGCCTCGCCGGCCAAGGCGCGGCGGATGTTGCCGTCGTTGAAATCGGCGATCTCGGGCCAACCCTCGCGGGCCCCCATGCCCAGCAGGTCGGGGTGACGCCGCCCGGCGAAACGGGCATAGCCGTCGTTGTAGATCAGGGTGCCTTCGTGGCCCCACAGCAGGACCATCGGATTGGGCGCCGCGACCATCATGCCCACGATGGTCTTCAGGCTCTGGGGCCAGGTCTCCATCGGGCCCAGCGGGGTCGCGGCCCAGTCGTGGGCGCGAATCCGCCCGGACATCTCGCCATCGCCGCCGAGAAGGTCCGTTGGAAGCGTGCGGTCTGTGGCCTGGTCCAGCAGTGACGTTTCCCGGTGGCGGCTCGGCGCTTGTCGAAGCGGTTGGAACGCGGCGAAGCTTGATTGGTTCATGGGTGGTGTTGCGCCGCGTGGCCATAGCCCTATGTCCTGTCTGCGCGCTGTCCGGAAGAGGCTCCGCGCGTCCGATTTCAGACGATTCAGACTGTTCGCACTCTTTCCCACGCCTGCCGGAGCCCCCCCATGTCCGAAGCCCCCTCCGCTACCCGTTCCACCTCCGGCCGGGGCAAGGTCTATGGCTCGATCCTCGACACCATCGGCGACACGCCCCTGGTCGGCCTGCCGCGCCTGTCGGCGGAGTATCAGCCCAAGGCGCGGGTCCTGGCCAAGCTGGAGTTCTTCAACCCGATCGCCTCGGTCAAGGACCGCATCGGCGTGGCCATGATCGAGGCGCTGGAGGCGGACGGGCGTATCCAGCCGGGCGGCGTGCTGATCGAGCCGACCAGCGGCAATACCGGCATCGCCCTGGCCTTCGTGGCCGCCGCCAAGGGCTATCGGCTGATCCTGGTCATGCCCGAGAGCATGTCGATCGAGCGGCGCAAGATGCTGGCCCTGCTGGGCGCTGAACTGGTCCTGACCCCGGCCGAGAAGGGGATGAAGGGGGCCATCGCCATGGCCGCCGATCTGCTGGAACGCACGCCGGGCGCGGTCAGCCCCAGCCAGTTCGAGAACCCCGCCAATCCGGCCATCCACCGCGCCACCACGGCCGAGGAAATCTGGAACGACACGGCCGGGGCGGTCGACATCGTCATCTCTGGCGTCGGCACCGGCGGCACCATCACGGGCGTGGGCCAGGTGCTGAAGGCCAGGAAGCCATCGCTGAAGATGATCGCGGTCGAGCCGACGGCGTCGCCCGTCCTGTCCGGGGGCGAACCGGGGCCGCACAAGATCCAGGGCATCGGGGCCGGCTTCGTTCCCGCCGTGGTCGATCGCTCGGTCATCGACGGCGTCGAACAGGTGTCCAACGAGGACAGTTTCGACATGGCCCGCAAGGTCGCCCGGGTCGAGGGCATTCCGGTCGGTATCAGCTCCGGCGCGGCCTTGGTCGCCGCCTTCCGTCAGGCGGCGCTGGACGAGAACGCAGGCAAGACGATCGTGGCCATCATCCCCAGTTTCGCCGAACGGTACCTGTCCACCGCCCTGTTCGAGGGGCTCTAGGGCTCAGGCCCCGTAGGTGCCACCCAGATAGCCGATCAGTATCAGGGGCAGGGTGATGACGATCTGCGCCAGCGAGATGACCGCGATCAGCGCCAGGGCCTTGAGCCCGCCGACGGCCCAGTTGGAGAACCAGCGGCCCCGCCCCGCGCGCAGGAACCCATAGATCACCAGTCCCAGGAAATAGAGCAGGGACCAGACGTAAAGCCGTTGGTCGACGAAGAACAACAGCGTGAATGGAATGTAGGGCACCGACACGATGTTCAGATAGACGAAGGTCGAGCGAAAGCCCTTGCGCCATCCCAGGTTCTCCGGGTCCCACCAGCGCATCAGCGGGGCCAGCATCAGGGCGTAGACGGCGGACCCCAGCGGCACCAGCGCCAGGCTGATCCAGGCTTCGGCATCGCCGATGAATTCATCGACCGACTTACCGGCGCTGTCTGCAACGGACTGCCAGGCCTCTTGTGGAATGCTGCCGGTCATCATGCCTTCCATCCCGCCCTGCAGGAACATGACCAGCATCATGATGGCGTTCAGCGCCAGATACAGCCGCAGCGGCCGCGCCAGGGTCTCTCCAGCTGTAGGGCCCAGCCGCATATAGGCTTCCAGGCTGGCCCGGGGCCGGACCACCATCGCCCAGGCCGTGCGCAGTTCCAAAAGGCCGAAGCCCATGGCGTCTTCGGCAAGGTGGTGAAGGCCCTTCTGGTCCTCTTCTGTTCGAGCCGGCGTCGGGTCTGCGGGTTGGCTCATGGGCTCCTCCTGTGGCGACCTTGGCATAGCGCTCGGCGATCGCAAGCCGTCACCGCCGGTTAACCCGGTCGAGGTAGCCTGGCGTCCGACATGTCCGATCCGGCCCCCCTCCTGCCGACTGAGACGCCGCCGGCGGTCTTCCGCTCGCGCCAGGCGCTGCTGAAGCGGCTGGCGGATGTCGTGTCGCTGCCGGCCAGCCGGGTCAACGCCTTCGAGCGCGCGGTGACCGGAGACCTGCTGGTCGAGATGCTGCGGCTGGCCTCGCCCCAGGAGAGGAAGCGCGTCGCCGTCCGGCTGACGCCGCTGGGGGAGCTGCCCAACAGCCTGGCGCGGATGCTGCTGCGCGATGATCCGTCGATCGCCGGGCCGCTGATCGAGAGCTGCCTGGCCCTGACCGACGCCGACCTTTGCGCCTGTGCCGCCGACACCGGGACCGAGCATCGCTTCCTGATGGCCAGCCGGCGGGGCCTGTCGGAGGTCGTGACCGAGAGCCTGATCGCCTTCGATGAGCTGCCGGTGATCGAGGCGATCCTCAGGAACCCGACGGCGAAGCTGTCCCAGCCCGGGATCGAGGCGGTCGTCAGCCTGAGCCGGAACGCCCCCGACCTGTGCCCGCATCTGCTCAAGCGACCGGAACTGAGGCCGTCCGGGGCTTATGTGATGTTCTGGTGGTGCGGGTCCGAGGAACGCAAGACCATCCTGCAGAGGTTCGCGGTCAGCCGCGAGGTGCTGCAGGAGGTGTCCGAGGACGTCTTCGCCATGGCCGCCGAAGAGAACTGGCAGGACCCGGTGGCCCGCAAGGCCCTGCAGTTCATCGAGCGCCGCCAGAGGAACCGGGCGGCCATCGAAAAGAGCCCCTACGACAGTCTGGAACACGCCGTGGCCGAGGCCGCCAAGGCGGGCCTCAATCCCGAACTGGCGGCCGAGATCGCCTATTTGGCCGGGATCAAGCCCCTGACCGGGGCCAAGATCATGGGCGATAAGGGCGGCGAACCCCTGGCGATCCTGTGCAAGGCGACCGGGATGTCGAAGGTCGATCTGGAGAACCTGTGGCGCTCGGTCCGGCGGCCGGAAACGGCGCCCGACGGCGGTCCGGATCCGGATTGGGCCCGGGTGCAGGTCACCTATGAGATGCTGGCGGTCGATCGGGCGCAGACTGTTCTGCGCTACTGGAACTGGTCGTTGTCGTCGGCCATGTCGCCGGCCCTGATGAAGGCGATCCGCGACGGCGACGAAGCGGCGCTGGATCAATATTCGGCGCCGGAACGGGCGGCCATGATGGCGCTGGCGGAAAACTTCGGACGCTGAGCATCGGCCCGGCCGGATCGACTATAGTGTCGTCGTGACAGACGGCGCGCGTTTCACACTGATCATGAAGGCGCATTGCCTTCGACATCGAACATCAGTATCAGCCGAAATCTGAATCGCCGCAGCGCGACAAGTCTAGGCAAGGAAAAACCCGTGGACGCCGCAAGAATCGAAGATCGCTCCGAACTGCTGGAAATGACCGCTGACATCGTCTCGGCCTATGTCGGCAACAACAGCGTCGCCGCCGGAGAACTGCCGGGCCTGATCTCGAACATCCACGCGGCGCTGAGCCAGGTTTCCAGCGGCGCGGTCGAAGTGGCTCCGGAGCCCAAGGAGCCGGCGGTGCCGATCCGCAAGTCGATCAGCCCCGATTTCCTGATCTGCCTGGAAGACGGCCGCAAGTTCAAGTCGCTGAAGCGCCACCTGCGCACCAAGTACGACATGAGCCCCGAAGAATACCGCGCCAAATGGGGCCTGCCCAAAGACTATCCCATGGTCGCCCCGAACTACGCCAAGGCGCGTTCGGACCTGGCCAAGCAGATGGGCCTGGGACAAGGCGGCCGTAAGCCGGCCCGCGCCACCCGCGCCAAGAAGTAGTGCCCGGGACGATCCTCCCCCGCGGGGGGAGGTGGATCCGTAGCGAAGCGTAGGAGACGGAGGGGGCCACCGCGCATTCGGTGTGCGCAGCCAACCCCCTCCACCGCTTCGCGGTCCCCCTCCCCCTACGGGTGAGGATCAAGGCTTAAGCCGCGTCCGCGCTCCGCCGCAGGCGCCAGAAGCGAAGCGTGCGCATGGCCGCGTCGCGCTGGAGCTCGGTGTACAGCTTGGCGTAGCTGTGGGCCTTGCCCATGGCGTTGTCCTCGGCATTGAGGATCACCACGGCGAAGGTCAGGAACAGGGCGCGGTCCAGGTCGGCGGCCTTGCAGACCACGGCCAGGGCATCCAGCTCCTTCTTCTCCACGATCGACTGGGCGGTGTGGAAGTCGACGTCGGCCAGCTGCGCCAGGGCGATCAGGAAGGACGTGCGGCTGCCCGAACGCAGGAAGCGCGCCAGCATCGTGGGCGACAGCTGGTTGGCGGCCTTCAGTTCCTCGACATAGGCCAGGCACTCGGCATAGTCGGCCGGCAGGGCCCCGTCGTCGGTGGCGACCCGGGCGCGGCCGGCGGCCAGGGCGCTTTCCAGCAGGACCGGGTCCATGGCGGCGTTCTGTTCCAGGATGCGCTGTCGCAGCCGGGCCTCGACCACGAAATACATCTCGTTCAACAGGTCGGGCGGCAGGGAGGCGCGCTCGACGGTCGCCGCGTGCAGGGCCGGGTTGGCCTTGGCGCGTTCCACGGCCGTCTCGGTCGCGGCGCGCGACAGGCGGGCGCCGTCATTGCGCAGGAGCGAGCCCAGGGTGTCGTCGTCGCCGCGTTGGACGATCACGTCGGCCACGGCCTCGGAGACGCTGGCCCGTTCGGACACGGCCTTCAGATGGGCCTGGCCCTTGGAGCGGACGACGCCCAGAAGGTCCTCGTCGGTCAGGACGGTCGAGGCGCGCAGGACCGCCTCGGCGACGGCGACCTCGTCATTGGCCAGACGGCGGATCAGGCCGCGCGGCGCGTCGGGCGACAGGGCGAACCGGGCGGACAACTCGGCCCGGACGGCGGTCTCCATCTCGGCGGTCAGGTCGGTCAGGACCGAGTCGTAAAGGGCATCCTCGGCGGCCGTGCGCTGGGCCGTTCCGAAGAAATGCTCGGTCAGTTCGCGCAGCAGGGCGCGGCGTTTCTCGGAGGACTGTTCCTGGGCGAGCAGGATCAGGTCGGGCAGGCGCGAGGCCACCTCGGCGGGCTCCAGCGTCGGATCCATCACGGCGACGTCGCTCATGGCAGGCTCGGGTCTTCGTTGGCGACGGGCTGGCGGCGATCCTGACCATTCCGCACGGGCAGCTCGATCTCGGGCGGGGCGGCGAGGTCCAGCGCCACGCTGTCGAAGAAGACCGGATCGGGCATGACCAGGGGATCGGGCTGGCGACCGGCGGCGCGGTGCACCGAGTAGTAGCGGGCCTGGGGCTGGCCAGATGCGGTCTGGAGCGGCTGGGTCGAGACGGCGGTGCTGGCCTGATCCGTCGCGGGCTCGGCGGCCGGCATCGCCGCGCCCTGGGGCTGGAGCCGAAAGATCGGGGCGTCGCGGCGGGGGGCCATCGGGTCGGCGTCGTCCGCCGGGGTCGGGGTGGAGGCCGGCGGCGCCGCGATCCGTTCGACCGGCGCGGCGACAGGGGCCTCGACGCGGACGGCTGGTATCATGCGCGCCGGAGCCGGGGGCGGGGCGCGCGTCGGCGCGGGGGCCGCCGCCATCTCGGTGGTCGCGTAGGACAGGGGATCGGGCACGCCGGGCGCGAAGGCCGGAGCGACGCGGGGTCCGATCCAGGCACTGGCCGGGGTCAGGCCGCCGTCCGTGACAGGCATGGGCGGGTTGAAGGGCTGCATCCGCGGCCGGGCGACGCCGTTGGACGGGGCCACGCGGCGCGGGATGATGTCACTGCGGACACGGGCGGCGGCGATGCTGGCGGGGGTGGTGGAGGTGGTACGGTTGGCCCAGGACAGGTAGCGCGGGCCCGTGGGCGCGCCCTGTGTCTGCGCCTCGGCGACCCCGGCGAGCGCGAGACACGCCAGGGCGGTCGCAAGCCCAAGCCCTGCGGTCTGGACAGTCGGGCGGGCGCAGGTCGGCGGCGGCTGGGCCAAGGCGGAACTCCGGTCCATGACGGACAGGCCCAAACCCTAGCCGTGAGCGACTTAACCCCGGACTAACGGGGGTTAAGGGATCAGGCGCGCGACGCCAGCACCCGGCGCTGGATCGCCGTGGTCGCCGCGTTGAGCAGCAGGCCCAGGATCGCGAGACAGACGAGGGCGGCCAGAAGCTCGGCGGTACGCAGCCGGTTGCCGGCCTCCAGCAGGCGCCAGGCCAGGCCCTGGGTCGCGCCCGAGCCGGACACGAACTCGGCCACCACGGCCCCCACGACGGACAGGCCCGCGGCGACGCGGACGCCTTCCAGGGCGAAGGGCAGGGCGGAGGGCAGGTGCAGACGCGTCAGGCGCTGGCGCCCGCTCGCGCCGTGCAGGTCGAACAGGCGCTCCAGATCTGGGTCGGCGGACTTCAGCCCCGTCAGGACGCCAGAGAAGACCGGGAAGAAGGCGACGGCGGCGGCGAGCGCGATGACCGCCCGGTCGGCGTGATCCAGCCCGGCCCAGATCAGCACCAGAGGGGCGATGGCCACCACCGGCGTGACCTGGAGCGCGACCGCCAAAGGGGCCACGGCCTGCTCCGCCGGGCGGCTGAGGGAGACGAGCACGGCGAGGCCCCCGCCGAGGAGGGTGGCGACAACCAGGGCCTGGAACGCCATCCAGAAGGTCTGGAGGGCAGACCCGGCCAGCACCGGGGCCTTGTCGATGAGGGCGGTCGCGACCGCGCTGGGGGGCGGCAGGAAGTAGACCGGGACCTCCAGCAGGCGGCACGCGGCCTCCCAGACACCCAGCAGAAGGGCGGTCAGCAGTAGGGCGGGCAGGGCGTCGGTCAGGCGGTTCATGCGGCGATCGGCATGGCGTCGGCGAGGGCTCGGGCCACAGCCTCGACCGCGTCGCGGAAGGCGGGGTCGCGCCGCCAGCCGTCGGGACGGGGCAGGGGGCCGGGCATGGGCAGGTCGGCGACGGCGCGGCCGTCGGCGGCGGACAGGACGACGACGCGGTGGGCCAGATAGGCGGCTTCCTCCACGTCATGGGTCACGAAGACCACGGCCAAGGGACGGCTGGACCACAGCCGGTGCAGATCCTCGATCAGGCCACGGCGGGTGATGCTGTCCAGGGCCGCGAAGGGTTCATCGAGCAACAAGAGGTCGGGTTGGATCGACAGGGCGCGGGCCAGGGACACGCGCATGGCCATGCCGCCGGACAGCTGGCGCGGGCGGGCGGTGGTGCGATCGCCCAAGCCCACGGCGGCTAGGCTTTCGTCGGCGCGGCGGCGGGCCTCGGCGGCGGGGACGCCCGACAACTCCAGCGGCAGGGCGACGTTGGTCCGGGCGTCGGCCCAGGGCATCAGGGTCGGGCTCTGGAAGACGAAGCCGGTGGCGTTGGGGCGGGACGGACGCTGGACGAGGCCTTCGGCGGGCGTCTCGAGGTCGGCGAGCAGGCGCAGGGCGGTCGACTTGCCGGCGCCGGAGGCGCCGACCAGGGCGAGGATCTCGGACGGGCCGATGGCGAGGTCGAGGGGCCCCAGCGGGGGCCGGCCCGGGTAGCGGACGACGACCTTATCGAGTTGCACGATCCAGCTCTCCGCCCCCTGGGCGGAGACAGGCCGCGCAGCGGCCAGAGGCGGGCCCGTCATCGCATCACCGCCCTGCATCCGCCGCCGCTTGTGCGATGTGCTGCAGCAGTCCTGCCAAGTCACGACGGACCCATTCGGCCGAGACCCTGACCGTTCGAACGCCCTGCGATGCCAGCCATCGATCCCGGCGCTCATCGTGTTTCGCCTGCGCATCGGTGTGATGGCCCGCGCCGTCCACTTCGACCGCGAGGCGAACGCTGTCGCAGTAGAAGTCCAAGATGTACGGACCGAGTGGGTGTTGGCGTCGGAACTTCAGCCCGTTCAGGCCGTGATTGCGCAGCCGGATCCACAGCGTGGCCTCGGGCGGGGACATCGCCTTTCTCAGCCGTCGCGCGCGGTCGAGGGTGAGGGGGGTGGTGTCCATTCGGGCCCGCCTCTGGCCGCTAGGCGGCCTGTCTCCGCCCAAGGGGCGGAGAGCTGGTGGAGAACAAACTAGCCACGGCCGGGCAGGAAGGCGTCGGTGAAGGCGTCGCGCCAGCGCAGGTCGGCGGGGTAGACGCCCGACTGGCTGGTGACCTCGAAGAAGGCCTGCCAGCGTTCGGCGGTCATGGCCCCGAGACCATAGAGGGCCGCGTCGCCCGCATCGACGATGCCGTATTCGCTGAGCTTGGCGCGGGCCTGGTCCAGGATGTCCTGGGTCATCTCGGGATTGGCCTGGCGGATCAGGGCATTGGCCTGAGCCGGATCGCCCCGCATGTAGTCGCGCCAGCCCTCGGCCGAGGCGGCGATGAAGGACCGGAGCGCCGTGGCGTTGTCCCGGGCGAAGCCGTCGGGGGCCAGGACCATGGTGGCATAGGAGGGATAGCCCTCGTCGGCCAGGAGGAAGACACGGGGCTCGAAGCCCGCCTCCTTCTGGATCGTATAGGGCTCCGACGTCAGATAGCCCTGCTGTACCGCGCGCTCGTCGGCGATGAAGGGGGCGGGGTTGAAGTTGTATTTCCTCACCTGGTCGTCGGTGAAGCCGTATTTGGCCTTGAGCCAGACCCAGAAGGCGGTGATGGAGGCGTCGGCCAGCAGGAAGGGCCGGCCAGTCAGGTCGGCGATGGTCTCCAGCGCCGGGTCGGGGTGGGCGATCAGGACCTGGGGGTCCTTCTGGAAGAAGGCGGCGACGGCCTTCACGGGTGCCCCTTCCGCCACCAGGTTCAGCGGGATGAAGCTGTTGGAGCCCATGCCGAGCTCGACCGCGCCCGACGCCAGCAGCTGGGGCACGTTCACGCCGGGACCGCCCTGGATGATCTGGACGTTCAGGCCGCGCCGCTCATAGGCCCCGGACGCGAGCGCTTGATAGAAGCCGCCGTGCTCGGCCTGGGCGCGCCAGTCTGTGGCGAAGCGGATCCGGACCCGGCCTTGTTCGTCGACGGGCGCCTCGGAGTTGGAGCAGGCGGCGGCGCCCAGCGCGGTCACCGCGATGCCGCCCGCCAAGATCAAGCGGCGGCTGACGAGCCCATGAGTCGATGACGGCGGCATGGCCAGACCCTAGGCTGTGCCGGAAAAGATGGGAAGCGGAGCGACGCCGCAGGGCCTCGAGCGCAAACCCACTCCACTCGGGCTCAAGCAGCGAGCGGCCGCGCCGCGAGCGTTAGCCCACTCCAGAATTGAGCGAGGGGACGAAAGCCCGGTCGAACCGGTACTCGCGTCCCCTCGCCAAGTCCGGGTTGGGACTTGGCCGTTGAGGTGTCGGACCCTGGCGTCAGCGCCGGCGGGCGAACCCGGCGACGGTCGGCTGTATCCTTGCGGCTCCTGCTCCGTGGCGTTTCGCTTCGGGCTTTTGACCCTGGCGTCGTCCACCGATCCCGGCCTGGTTCCCGTCCACCCCGCGCCGAAACGCTAAAGGTCTGGGGCCTGGGCCCTGCCCGGGATTTCCGCGTCCACCGAAGTGGCTTGGAACCCTTGGTCAGAGAGCCGGACCGACCCGCTTGAAGTTCCGGCTCTCACCGGATTTCCGCGCCGCCGTGTCCCTCGGCCTGTTGACGTTCGCGCCAAATCCGGTAGACGGCAAGCGCCCGATTTAGCCCCGCTGTGCAACATGGCCCGGGGTCCAGTGGACAACCCTGTGAATATCAGTGGACGGACCAGATTCGCGATTGCGGATCAGGGATTTGGCTTGTCCACAGAATCCGGTCAGCCGGAGACGAGAGCCTCGCGCTTGGCCTCGAGCTCCAGCCATTCCTCCTCGGCGGCCTCCAGTTTGGCGCGGGCGGCGTCGAGCGCCTTCATGGTGGCGTCGAAGCCGGAGGGGTCGCGGCTGTAGAAGTTCACGTCCGCCAGGCGCGCCTCGTGGGCGGCGATGTCGGCGGGCAGGGCGGCGATCAGGGCGTCCAGTTCCTTGAGGCGGTGCTGGTCCTTGAAAGACAGCTTGCCGGGCTTGGTTGCCGGAGCGGGTGTCGGAGCTGGCTCGGACTTGCCCCCCACCGGCGACTTCGTCGCCATGCTCCCCCCAGGGGGGGGAGAGAGGAAGCCCGGGTTCTGGGCGATGAAGTCGGTCCAGCCGCCGGGGGTTTCGACGATGTCGCCGCGGCCGTTCATGCCGATGGTCGAGGTGGCCAGGCGATCGACGAAGTCGCGGTCGTGGCTGACCAGGATCAGGGTGCCGTCGTACTGCTCCAGCAGCTCCTCGAGCTTGTCGAGCGTTTCCATGTCGAGGTCGTTGGTCGGCTCGTCCAGCACCAGCATGTTGGCGGGCTTGGCCAGGGCGCGGGCCAGCAGAAGGCGATTGCGCTCGCCGCCCGACAGGGTCGAGATCGGCTGGCGCAGCTGGCCCTCCTGGAACAGGAAATCCTTGGCGTAGGCGGCGACGTGTTTCGAAACGCCGCGCACCAGGATCGAGTCGCCGCCGCCGGGGGTCAGGGCGTCCCACAGGGTCATATCGGACTTCAGGCCCTCGCGGGACTGGTCGAGATAGACGGGCTCGAGGTTGGCGCCGAGCTTGACCGTGCCCTCGTCGGGGGCGAGTTCGCCCAGCAGGATCTTGACCAGCGTCGTCTTGCCCGCACCGTTCGGGCCGACGATGGCCAGACGGTCGCCGCGGATGACGCGGGTGGTGAAGGGCTTGATGACGGTCCGGTCGCCGAAGCTCTTGGATACGCCCTTGAGGTCGGCGACCAGCTTGCCGGAGGTGACGCCGGAATCGACGCCGAGGTGGATCTCGCGGGGGATGTCCTTGACCCGGAGCGCGCGGTCCTGACGCATGGCCTCCAGCGCGCGGGCGCGGCCTTCGTTGCGGGTCCGCTGGGCGGTGATGGAGCGGTAGAAGGTGTAGGTCTCGGCCTCGATGCGCTTGTTCAGGCGGCGAAGGCTCTCAGCCTCCTCTTCCTGGACCTTGGCGGCCCAGTCGTCGAAGGCGTCGAAGCCCTTGTTCAGTGTGCGGACCTTGCGGTGTTCCAGCCAGTGACAGGACTGGGTGACGCGGTTCAGGAAGGCGCGGTCGTGGCTGACGATCAGGGCGGCGCACTTGGCGGCGATGATCTCCTTTTCCAGGAGCTCGATGGCCAGGATGTCCATGTGGTTGGTCGGCTCGTCCAGCAGCAGCAGGTCGGGCTCCTCGGCGAAGGCCTTGGCGAGCGCGGCCCGGCGGGTTTCGCCGCCGGACAGGCCCTTGGCGGACTTGTGCGGATCCATGCCGAAGGTGGTCAGCCAGGCCTCGGCCATCCAGGGCTCGGCCCCTCCTGAGGTGGCGTAGTCGAGCAGGGTCTCGCCGACGATCAGCGGCTCCTGGGGCACATAGGCGAAGCGGGTGCCGGCCTGGACGGAGCGGTCGCCGCTGTCGGGCTCGATCAGACCCATGACCAGCTTCATCAGGGTCGACTTGCCCGCGCCGTTGCGGCCGACGAGGCAGGAGCGGGTGCGCGGCTCGATGGCCAGGTCGACGCCCTCGAACAGGGGGCGCTGACCGTCCTGCAGGCGGACGTCCTTGAGCGCGATGAGAGGGGGGCGGGCGGCCATGGGTGCTTTCGGGCGGCGAGGCAGGTATGGGGAGGGCGTGCATGTAGAGCCTGAACCCCCCGCCACCAACCCCTTCTGGCAGACCAAGCGTCTGGAGGAGATGACCGCTGCGGAGTGGGAGAGCCTGTGCGACGGGTGCGGGCTGTGCTGCCTGATCCGGTTTGAGGACGAGGACACCGGCGAGGTGATCCCGACCAAGGTCCACTGCAAGCTGTTCGACGGCGACGCCTGCCGGTGCTCGGACTATGCGAACCGCAAGGTCCATGTGCCGGACTGCATCCAGCTGACGCCGTGGAACATCGAGGCGCTGGAATGGATGCCGAAGTCCTGCGCCTATCGCCGGCTGCATGAGGGGCGGGGACTGGCGGACTGGCATCCGCTGGTGTCGGGCGACCCCGAGAGCGTGCACCGGGCGGGCGTGTCGGTGCGGGGGCAGACGATCTCGGAAGAGACACTGGCCGAGCCTGAGGACGCGCTGGACTTCGAGGCCTCGGACTGGATCGCCGAGCGGGGCATCTGACACCGCTGGACAGTAACCGTTTCTTTGGGTTGGCGGATTAACCCTGATCGCCTGGCCGGAGGATCAGGCGTGCCCAAGAGTGATGCGTTCAACCGGCTGACCGAACTGGCCGCGGCGATGTTCGACGCGCCCATCGCCCTGATCACCGTCCTGGAAGACGACCGTCAGTGGTTCCGCGCCAAACGCGGCTATGGCCCTGATCAGACGACGCGCGACGAGAGCTTCTGCGCCCATATGGCGGGTGGCCAGCCGGGCACTGTCCTGGTCGTGGAGGACGCGGCGCGGGATGGGCGCTTCGCCGCCAATCGGCTGGTGACCGAGGAGGGCGTGCGATTCTACGCCGGCGCCCTGATCACGACGTCCGACGGAGCGTCGGACGGGGCGGTCTGCGTGATCGACACCCAGCCCCGCGCGGCGCCCACGGACGCCCAGATGGAAAGCCTGAGGATGCTGGCGCGCATCGCCGGCCAGGAAATCGATCACGGCCGTCTGAGGCGGTTGGAGGCCGAGCGCACGGCCATGCTGGAGATGGCCGAGACCATGGCCGGGGTCGGCCACTGGCGATACGAGATCGCGACCGGCGAAAGAGCCTGGTCCGACGAGGTCTATCGCATCCACGGGCTTGAGCCCGGATCGGTCGATCCGAAGGCCTACAGCGCCGAGGCCCAGTATCATCCGGGCGATTATGCCGAGATCTGGCGGCTGATCGAGCGGGCGATCCAGACCGGCGAGGGCTATGACACCCGGCTGAGACTGACGGTTCACGGCGAAGAGCGGGTCACGCGGGCCCGGGCGAGCGTGGAGTATGACGAGGCGGGAGCGCCGGTGGCCCTGTTCGGCGTCTACCAGGACATCACCGAGACGGTTCGGGCCCAGGAGCGGATCGAGCGCAGCGAGGCCCTGTTCCGGCTGATGACGGAGACGTCGTCCGACATCGTGGCGCGGTTCGACGACAAGGGGCGTTTTCTCTACGTCTCGCCATCGGCCAAGGCCGTCCTGGGGCGCGATCCCGCGGACATGCTGGGCAAGGACTGCACGGGGATCATCCCCGAGGCGGACCTGAAGGTCATCCGCCAGACGCTGATCGACTATGTGGCCGCCGGCCCGGGCGCGTCGCCGCCCCGCTATGAGTATCCGGCCCTGAAGGCCGATGGGACGTCGGTCTGGCTGGAAGCCACGCCGCGCGCCATTCGCGACGACACGGGACGGGTGACCGAGTTCCACGACTTCGTCCGGGACGTGACCGGGCGCAAGGCCGGCGAGCAGGCGCAGCAGGAACTGCTGGAGACGCTGAAGCTGGCCGAGGACCTGGCCGGGCTGGGGTCTTGGAAGCTGGATGTCCTGACCGGACAGGTGCACTGGTCGGACCAGGTGTATCGCATCCACGGCGTCGATCCGAAGACGTTCGATCCCAGCCTGGACGACGCCGTCGCCTTCTATCATCCCGACGACCGCCAGGCCGTGCGCGACTGGTGCGCCAGCGCCATCGAGACCGGCGTCGGCGGCGAGTTCCGGCTGAGGCTGATCCGGGCCGACGGCGACGAACGGATCGTGGTTTCGCAGTGCCGCCCGGACATCCGCGACGGCGCGGTGGTGGCCCTGTACGGCGTCTTCCAGGACGTCACCGAACAGGTGCGGGCCCAGGCGACGCTGGCGGCCAGCGAGGCGCGCTATCGGCTGATGGCCGACCGGGCCAGCGACATCATCGTGACCTACGGCACCGACGGACTGATCCGCTATGTGTCGCCCAGCGTCGAGGCGGCGACGGGGCTGGTCCCGGAGTCCCTGCTGGGCAAGCCGGTGACCAGCCTGATCCATGCCGAGGACGTCCCGGCCCTGACCGAAGCCTTCCGCGAGATGGTGCGGACAAACGGGGCCAGCGCCCGCGAGGGCTTTCGCTATCGCGGCTTGACGCTGAACGACACGACCCGCTGGTTCGAGGCCCGCACGACCATGATCCGCGACGAGAGCGGCCGGGTCATCGAGTTCCACGACGCCGTCCGTGACGTGACGGCGACCAAGGCGCTGGAAGACGAACTGATCGCCGCCCGCGACGGGGCCGAGAACGCCGCACGGGCCAAGTCCGAGTTCCTGGCCAACATGTCCCACGAGCTGAGGACGCCCCTGACCAGCGTGATCGGCTTCTCGGGCCTGCTGAAGGACAGTCCGGCGCTGCCCGACGCGGAGCGGCGCTATGCCGACCGGATCGCGACGGCGAGCGAGGCTCTGCTGGGGGTCATCAACGACATTCTGGATTACTCCAAGCTGGAGGCGGAGGCCGTCGATCTGGATCCGCAACCGTTCGATCCGGCCGAGACCGCGCGGGGCGCGGCGGCGATCGTGGAGGCGCAGTGCGCGGCCAAGGGGCTGACGCTGACGCTAGCCATAGATGGGGGCCTGCCTGCCGCGCTGATGGGCGACGCGGGCCGGATCCGGCAGGTTCTGCTGAACTTCCTGTCCAATGCGGTGAAGTTCACAGTTTCGGGCGAGGTCCGACTGGAAAGCCGCTGGATCGATGGACGCCTGAGGGTCGCCGTGAGCGACAGCGGGATCGGCATCTCGCCAGAGAAGATCGACGCCCTGTTCGAACGGTTCACCCAGGCCGACGCATCGACCACGCGGGTCTATGGCGGCACCGGGCTGGGGCTGGCGATCAGTCGCCGGCTGGTCGAGATGATGGGTGGCGAGATCGGCGCGAACAGCCGGCCCGGCGAGGGCTCGACCTTCTGGTTCGAGGTGCCGCTGCCGGTCGCGGAAGCGGGCGACGCGGATGAGGCCGATGCCGTGTCCGACCTGCCGGCCGGTCTGAAGGTCCTGATGGCCGACGACGCGCCGGCGAACCGGGAGCTGGTCCGGATCATTCTGGCGGGTTGGGACATCGAGCTGGAAACCGTGGAGAACGGGGCCGAGGCCGTGCAGGCGGCGGCGAAGGGCGCGCACGACCTGATCCTGATGGACGTGCATATGCCGGTGATGGACGGGATGGACGCGACGCGGGCGATCCGGGCCTTGCCGGGGGCTGTGGGTCGTGTGCCGGTCATCGCCCTGACGGCCAATGTCCAGCCAGTACAGGTCGAGGCCTGCCACGCCGCGGGCATGGACGCCCATGTCGGTAAACCGATTCAGGTCGGCGAGCTGATCGCGACCATGGCACAGGCCCTATCGCGGTCGATGGACGAAAACGCCGGGGAGCGGGCCGCATGAACGTCCATGTCATGGTGGTCGAGGACAATGAGGCGGCGCGCGACCTGATGGACGTCGCGCTCAGTCAGGCCGGGTTTCAGGTGTCGGCGGTGTCGAACGGAGAGGCGGCACTGGATCTCATGAGCCGCCAGCGGTTCGGCCTGGTGCTGCTGGATGTGCACATGCCGCGCCTGAGCGGGCTCGAGGTGCTGGAAGCCATAGGGCGGCTGAAGAACAAGCCACCCGTTCTGATGGTCAGCGCGGACACCGATGGCAAGATCGTCAGGAAGGCCGTCGGACTGGGCTGCATCGGCTATGTGGCCAAGCCCTTCCTGCCTAACGACCTGATCACGCGGGCAAGGTGGGCGCTGGCTGGGCCGGTGCCGATGACCATGCACTGACGGCTAACGTCCCGAGCAGGTTCAGGCATGCCGGGCGGGCGGGATGGACGCCCACATCGGCAAGCCGATCCAGATCGCTCAGCTGCTCGAGGCGATGATCGACGCGCTCGGACCGAACGCCCGGGCCGAAGGCCGGGCCGCCTGACGCGAGCCGTTCGATGTTCGTGCGGATCATCCGAGCGGACCGAAAAATCTCCAATCCAATCAAGCGTCCTCGAAATCGAGGCGGCCTGAACGCGCCCGCATACGCTGGCCGGCTATAGTTTGGGCATGACGGGATATCAGGACAGCCCGGGAGACACCCGGTCCGGCGCGGACGACTGGGCCCAGCGCCGGATGATGGTGTTGAGAGGCCTGATCGAGGCGGCCGAGGCGCGGCTGATCGCCGAGACGATCGCGACGGACGACGCGGTGGCGGCGGATCGGCACGTGCGGGCGATCACCAATCTGGCGCGGGCGGTGAAGGCCGTCGAGGCGCTGAAGCCGAGGTCCGCCGGCGGGGCGGCCGAGCATGAGGACGAGATGGGCAAGCGAGACGATGACGACCCCCGAGTTCTGGAGGCCCTGCGCGCCGAAGCCCTGCAGCGGTACGACCGCCTTCGCGCCCAGGTCGAGGTTCGAGGCCAGGCTGGCCACGATGGACGAGACGGACGTGCGGACCTGGATGGCGGGCAATCCGGTCCTGGCGCCGCATCAGAAGACACCGACGTGCGACTGGCGCACCTGGCTGATGCTGGGGGGGCGGGGGGCGGGCAAGACCTTCGCGGGGGCCTTCTGGCTGCATGAGCTGGCGAGGAAGACCGGGGGGCTGACGCTGGCCCTGGTGGGGCCGGCGCTGCACGATGTGCGCGAGGTTATGGTTGAGGGGCCGTCCGGAGTGAAGGCCCTCGCGGCTCCGATCGATCGGCCGCGCTGGGAGGCTGGGCGCAAGCGGCTGGTCTGGAACAACGACAGCGTGGCCTATGCCTTTTCGGCGGAGGACCCGGACAGTCTGAGAGGGCCCCAGTTCCACGCGGCCTGGGCCGACGAGTTCTGCGCCTGGCGCGAGCCCGAGCGGGTGATCTCGAACCTGAGGTTCGGGCTGAGGCTGGGCGAGGCGCCGAGGCTGGTGGTGACGACGACGCCAAGGCCGATGCCGGCGCTGAGGCGGCTGATGGCCGAGCCAGGTCTGGTCGACAGCCGGGGCGGGACCGAGGCCAATGCGGAGAACCTGTCGCCCGGCTTTCTGAGCCATGTGCGGCGGCTGTATGCCGGGACGCGGCTGGAGGCTCAGGAACTGGAGGGGCTGGTCGTCGAGAGCGACGGCGCGCTGTTCCAGGCCGAGGATCTGGCGCGGGCGAAGGGCGAGCGGCCCGGGCGGCTGGAGAAGATCGTGGTCGCGGTCGATCCGCCGGCGAGCGCGCATGGCGACGCCTGCGGGATCGTCGCGGCCGGGAAGCTGGAGGGGCGCGGGTTCGTGCTGGCGGACCGGTCGCAGCGGGGGCTGAGCCCCCTGGGATGGGGTCGGCGCGTGGTGGCCGTGGCGGCGGAATTCGGGGCTGACGCCGTAGTGGCCGAGGCCAACCAGGGCGGGGAGATGGTGCGCACCGTGCTGGAGCAGGCGGGGTGCGCCGTGCCGATCCGGCTGGTGCACGCCAGCCGCAGCAAGCGCGCCCGGGCCGAGCCGGTGGCGGCCCTGTATGAACAGGGACGGGTGGTTCACTGCGGGGAGTTTCCCGAGCTGTCCGAGGAGCTGATGGCGCTGGGGGCCGACGACACGCGGCGCAGCCCGGACCGGGCGGATGCCCTGGTGTGGGCGTTGAGCGAGCTGCTGCTGAAGCGGCCGGGGCGGCCGAGGGTGCGGGTGCTGTGAGGGCTTGGTGAGTAGGGCTCGGCGTCATCCCGACCACAGGGTGAGGCACGGTTGTCATCCCGGCCGAAGCGCAGCGGAGAGCCGGGACGGCCTGATTCAAGTTCTACGAAGCTCCCGGTCGGCCCGAAGGGACGAACCGGGTGACGGCTTCAACGCGCCGGGTCGGTGAACCCGTGGCCCGGCTCGAAGGCCGGGCCTGACTCTACCAGGTGACGCTGCGTCCCGGCTCTCCGCTGCGCTCCGGCCGGGATGACAATCCGGGCCCGCATGCCGCACCGCGCACGAGGGACAAACACCTTTCAACGCCAATCAGGAAGACCAGCCCATGCCCATCATCGACGACTATTCGGAGCACGCCGCGTCTGCGTCAGCGCCCGCCAGACGGGCCGTGGCCGTGACGCCGAGCGATACGGTCGATCTGACCGTGGTGGCCAAGAGCCTGTATGTCGGCGGGCCGGGGGACGTGCGGATCCAGCCGGCGGGGGGCGGGGCGGCGGTGACGCTGACCGCGCATCCGATCGGGTATCTGCCGGTGCAGGTCAGCCGGGTCCTGGCGACCGGAACGACGGCGACGGCGATCGTGGCGCTGTTCGACTGATGCCTGGCTTGAGTTTGGCCGAGGTCGCGCCGGCGGGGGCCAGCGCGGCGCGGTTCAGCGCGCCCGGCCTGCCCCGCTGGTCGGCGGCGGTGAGGCGGGCGCAGAGCGGTCGGGGACGGGCGAAGGTCGTCTGTTTCGGCGATTCGACCACGTCCGGATACGGCGCGCCGGGACGCAGCGGCGCCTGGCCCCGGCAGCTGGCCGAGCAGATGGGCTGGCGCGGGGCGCGCGAGACGGGGTTCTTCTCCGACGCCGGCCTGGGAGCGACCTATGACAGTCGGATGGTGCGCGGTGCCGGCTGGGCGGCGGACACGACCAAGGGGCTGGGCGGGGGCTTCTATCGCAACCTGACAGTCACGGCGAACCCGATGGTGTTCACGCCGCAACTGCCGTTCGAGGCGGTCGATCTGTTCCTGTACGGCGCGACGTCGATCCGGGTGACGATCGGGGCTGGGACGCCGGTCGTGGTGACCGGAGCGTTTGGGACGACGGTCGGCAAGCGGACCGTGACCTGCGATCAGGCGGGGCTGGCGCGAGGGGCCCATGCAGTCTCGCTGGTGGCCCTGAACACCAGCGGCCATGTCGGGCTGGATTGCCATGACACGGCGACGGGCATCAGCGTGATGAACGCCGGAGTGTCGGGCTGGAGGGCGGCGGATTTCACGGGGGTCGGGTTCGGACCGGCGGACACGCTGGATGTGCTGGCGCCCGACCTGCTGATCTACAACGTCGGGATCAACGACTGGGGCGGGACGCCGACGGCGGAGACGCCGTGGAAGGCCTCGGTGCAGACGGTGATCGACCGGGCGGTGGCGGTCGGGTCGGACGTGCTGCTGACCATTCCGATCAACACCGGGAGCGGCAACCGGCCGACGTTCGCCCAGTATCTGAGGGACCTGGCGACCTTGAACGGTCTGGTTCAGCCGCTGGACCTGGGGCTGGCGCTTGGGAACCTGGCGCAGGCGACGGCGGCGGGGGACATGATCGACAGTCTGCATCCCTCGACCCAGGGCTACGGCAAGGTCGCGGCCCTGATCCGTCGACGGATCGCCTGAACCCCACTCAACAAGACGAAGGAGCCGAGATGGCGACGATGACCTGGCCCTTCGGGCGCGGGCGAACGGGTGTGCCTGCCAAGGGTGCGCCCGAGATCAAGGACAGCCGCAGCGGGCCCCTGATCGCCCTGACCGGGGCGGGGCGGCCGAGGTGGACGCCGAGGGACTATGCCAGCCTGGCCAGCGAGGGGTTCGCCAGGAACGCGGTGGCCTATCGCTGCGTGCGGATGATCGCCGAGGCTTGCGCGGCGACGCCCCTCGCGGTCTTCGTGGACGGAGCGCGGGACGACGGGCATCGGGTCGCGCTGCTGATGCGAAAGCCCAACCCGGAGCAGTCGGGCGCGGAGTGGCTGGAGGGGCTGTACGGGGCCCTGCAGACGGCGGGGAACGCCTATGCGGAGGCCGTCGGCGACGGGCCACCGGAGGAGCTGTGGACCCTGCGGCCCGACCGGGTGACGGTCATTCCGGGCAAGGCGGGATGGCCGGAAGCCTATGAATACTCCGTCGGCGGACGATCGGTGCGGATCGGGCGGGCGGCGGACGGGTGGTCGCCGATCATGCATCTGAAGCTGTGGCATCCGACGGACGATCATTACGGCTTCTCGCCGATCGAGGCGGCGGCGTTCGCGATCGATGTGCACAATGCCTCAGGGGCCTGGAACAAGGCGCTGCTGGACAATGCGGCGCGGCCGAGCGGGGCGCTGGTGTTCGACGGGCGCGACGGAGAGCGGCTGACCGAGGCGCAGTTCGCGGCGCTGAAGGCCGAGTTGTCGGAGGCGCATTCGGGGGCGGGCAACGCGGGGCGGCCGCTGGTGCTGGAAGGCGGGCTGGACTGGAAGCCGATGTCGATGACGCCAGCGGACATGGACTTCATCGCAGGGAAACACGCGGCGGCGCGCGAGATCGCTCTGGCGTTCGGGGTGCCGCCGCAGCTGCTGGGGATTCCGGGTGACGCGACCTATGCAAACTATCGCGAGGCCAATGCGGCCTTCTGGCGGGGGACTGTCGTGCCGCTGGTCCGGAAGACGGCAGGCGCGCTGACGGGGTGGCTCGGTGGGCGGTTCGAGGGGGTGGAGATCCTGCCGGACCTGGACGCGGTGCCGGCGCTGCAGCCCGAGCGCGACGCGCTGTGGGCGCGGCTGAACGCGGCGTCCTTCCTGACGGATGAGGAGCGGCGGCGGATGGCGGGAGTGGGCGCATGAGCGAGGACCTGAAGAAGCTGGCGGTCGCGTTGGGCGTCGCCCTGGTGGTGCAGACGATCGCGGGCCTGGTGTGGGCCGGGGGCGCGGCGGCGCGGATCGGGACGCTGGAGGCGCGGGTCGGCGAGCAGAGGCTGGTGGCCGAGCGGCTGGCGCGGCTGGAGGAGCAGGGGCTGGCGACGCTGGCGGCGCTGGTCCGGATCGAGACGCGGCTGGAGGACGGACTGTGAGGGTCGGGGGACGAAGGTCGAGGGACGAGGGGGACGGCTGCAATGAGGGATCGACCCTGGACCCCCGACCCTCGACCCTGACGATCCAGGGCTATGCCTCCCTGTGGGGCGTGGCCGACCTGAACGGGGATGTGGTGGCCAGGGGGGCCTTCGCCGACAGCCTGAGGCGGACGGGCGCGTGCGGGGTGCGGATGCTGCATCAACACGAGAGTCGAGCCGTGGTCGGGGTCTGGGACGCGGTGGTCGAGGACGAGCGGGGCCTGTTCGTCCGGGGACGGATCGCCGACTGGTCGGCCGAGGCGCGCTATGCCCAGGCGCTGAGCCGGGCCGGCGCGCTGGACGGGCTGTCGATCGGGTTTCGCACGGCAAGGGCACGACGGGACGGGCGGCTGAGGGTGCTGTCGGGCGTGGAGCTGTGGGAGGTGTCGCTGGTGACCTTCCCGATGCTGCCGGGGGCGCGGTTTCGGGTCGTGAGCGAATAACGCCTTTCGACCCGTCGCCGAAGTTCACGGATGCCGGTGGCCAGCGTTCAGAGCCCCGGTCCTCAAGCGCGCGGCCCATTCGCCTTCCACGGTCGCCAGAACCGACCAATCAGGCCAGTTCGGCGCTGTTTCGATAAAGTGCATGATCGACCAGTTGAGCCCGTAGCAGTCGTCATCAGATCGCGACAGCAACCCAAGAAGCATCGCTGCCTCATCATCCTGTGCGGGGCGACTGAAAGACAGGATCAGTGTCTCTGCCCACGCCAGTGTCTCGCCTGAGACATCGTCGGACAAGACAAGATCATGGCGCTCGACAAGCTCGCGAACTGGCACCCTCAAGGTCATGCACCGCGATAACGCGAAGTCGCTCACCCCGCAATTCACGCCTGGCTGACCTTGGACAGGTCCGACGTCGGCGCTGTGTGTTCCCGGAGAACGGCTGTGACTCAGATGCTGCCCGGGGCGCGGTTCAGGGTGTCGGCAGATACTCGGGCGGCAGTTGGATCGTGGGTGTTTCGCCCTGCCAGTAGACGCTGAGGATCCACCAGCGGGTACCGTCGTCGAACAGCTGGATGGAGTTGATGCCGCGGGCGAAGGGTTCGGTGTCGGTGGACGCGCGACGGCTGTCGTAGGTTGAGAAGACGTGGGTCATTCGGCCGAAGGTGTCGGTGCGGCGGGCGATCTCTCGCTCGTGGAAACCGCGCATCAGGGCGGGCTCGGCGCGGGTGATGTAGTCCTCGGGGCTCAGCGCCGTGGCGGTGGCCGGGCCGGTCGCCGGAATGCCGATGGGCATGAGGCGGGCCGAGGGGTGGAACAGGCTGCGGAAGCGGTTCCAGTCGCGGGGCACGCCGGCGTCGCCGGAGATGACGTCGTACAGGGCCGCGAGGATGGCGTCGGCGGAGGCCACGTCGGCGGGGGCGGGTGCCGGGGCGCTGGTGGCCGCAGGCGCGGGCGGGGTCTGGGCCAAGGTCGGTGAGGCGGCGTTCAGGGCCAGGCCCGCGAGAACGGCGAGTGTCGATAGACGCATTCTGAGATCCCCCTGGTGAACCCGGGGGAGACTGGCGCGAACTGGGTTTCGAGGGAAGCGGGAAAGACCGGCCCCTCACCCTTTCGCACAAGGACGACCGCGCGCGGTCGTGTGCTCAAGCCCTCTCCCGGCCGGGAAAGGGAGAACAAGGGGAAACCATGAAAGAGACGAAGACGGCTTCGGCATCGCCCGAGGCGCGGGCGGCGCTGCACGAGATGATGGCGGCGTTCGAGGCGTTCAAAGGGGCCAACGACGCCCGGCTGAGCGAGATCGAGAAGAAGGCCTCGGCCGACGCGCTGCTGGAGGAGAAGGTGGCGCGGATCGACCAGGCGGTGGGTCAGGCCCAGGCGCGGCTGGATCGGGCGCTGAGCGAGAGCCGGCGTCCGGCGGTGGAGGGCGGACTTGCCCCCTCCGTCTCGGCCTTCGGCCGATCCACCTCCCCCGATGGGGGAGGATTGGAGGAGAAGTCCGCGTTCGAGGGGTATGTGCGGACAGGGCGGGAGCTGGGGCTGGAGGTGAAGGCGGGGCTGTCGTCGGCGCCGACCTCGGGCGGCTATGTCGTGCCGGCGGAGACCGAAAGGGCGATCGAGCGTCGGCTGATGGCGACCAGTCCGATGCGGGAGATCGCGACGGTCCGGACCGTGGCGTCCGGCGTGTTCAAGAAGCCGGTGTCGACGGCGGGGATCGCCTCGGGCTGGGTCGCCGAGACGGCGGCGCGGCCGGAGACGGATCCGGCGACGCTGGCGCTGCTCGAGTTCCCGGCGGCGGACCTCTACGCCAATCCGGCGGCGACCCAGGCGCTGCTGGACGACGCCCTGGTCGATCTGGATGAGTGGCTGGCCGGCGAGGTCGAGGACGCCTTCGCCGCGCAGGAGACCGAGGCCTTCGTGACCGGCAACGGCACGAACAAGCCCAAGGGCTTCCTGGGCTATTCGATCGTGGCCGATGCGAGCCACGCCTGGGGTGACATCGGCTATGTGGCATCGGGCGCGGCGGGGGCGTTCTCGGCGACCAGCCCGACCGACCGGCTGATCGACCTGATCTATGCGCCCAAGGCCGAGTATCGGCCGAACGGGCGGTTCGTGATGAACCGCAAGACCGTGTCGGCGGTGAGGAAGTTCAAGGACGCGGACGGAAACTACATCTGGTCGCCAGCGACGCGGGCGGGGGAGACGGCGTCGCTGCTGGGGTATCCGGTCACCGAGATCGAGACCATGCCGGACATCGCGGCCAACAGCCACGCCATCGCGTTCGGGGACTTCCAGCGGGGGTATCTGATCGTGGATCGGGCCGGGGTGCGGGTGCTGAGGGACCCGTATTCGGCCAAGCCCTATGTGCTGTTCTACACGACCAAGCGGGTCGGCGGCGGGGTGCAGAACTTCGACGCCCTGAAAGTCATGAAGTTCTCCGTGAGCTGAGCTCACGGAGGGCAAGGTGATGAAGTTCAGCGCGAGCTGAGGCTCGCGAGGGCTTAGTGAGTAGGGCTTAGGGCTTAGTGAGGCGCGGCGAGGGACGATCCCCAAGCCCTAACTCCTAAGCCCTAAGGCCTCGATCCTTCCAACAATCGAGGGGTTTCCCATGACCGCACCCGTGAGCCTCACGGAGGCGAAGCTGTTCCTGCGCGTCGAGCACGGCGCGGAGGACGGGCTGATCCAGACGCTGATCGATGCGGCGCGCAGCCGGGTGGAGGGAGAGGTGGGGCTGAGCCTGACCTCGACGTCGCCGGCGCCGCTCAGGCTGGCGATCCTGATGCTGGCACTGCGGGCCTATGAGCGGGGCGAGCGGGAGATGCCGATCCGGCCCGTGGAGGCCTGGATCGCGCCGTATCGGGTCGTCCGGCTGTGAGGGTCCTGGGCGAGCTGTTCGAGGTCGTTGAGGCGGAGACGCCGTTCGGAGGCCAGGCGGTGTCGTTCGAGGCCCGAGGGTCCGTCTGGCTGAGGGTCGAGGGCCGCAGGCGGCGTGAACGGGCCGAGGCCGGCAGGCTGGGTGTGGTCGAGGTGGCGACGGCTGAGGCGCGGACCGATCCGAGGCTGGTCGAAGGGCGGCTTATCCGGTTCGGCGGGGCCGACTGGAAGATCGCGCAGGTGGACGTCGAGGCGGACCGGCCGGGGCGGTCGGAGCTGCAGCTGGAGCGGGTGCGATGAGGGATCACGAGAGCGCGCTGCAGAAGGCTCTGATCGCGCATCTGCAAGACGATGCGACGCTGAAGGCCTTGCTGGGCGATCCGGCGCGGATCTGGGACCAGGCGCCGAGGGACGCGGCCTATCCGCACCTGACGGTCGGGCGCGCCGGGAGCCGGCCGGTGGCGGCGGCGGACTGTGGGGTCGAGCACCAACTGAGCCTGAGATGCGCCTCGCTGTTCGGCGGGGTGGAGGAGGCCAAGGCCATCTGCGCGGCGGTGCGGGCGGCTGTGCACGAGGCGCCGCTGGAGGCCGACGGGGTGCGGGCGGTCAGCCTACGCGCGACCTTCGTCGATGTGTTCCGCTCGACGGACCATCGGCGGACCTGGGGCGTGGTGCGGCTGAGGGCCGTGACGGAAGAGATTTGAGGGAGAACCACACATGGCCGCACAGCGCGGGAAGGACATCCTGCTCAAGATCGAGCAGGGAACGGGGACGTATCAGACCGTGGCGGGGTTGAGGGCGCGGACGATTTCGCTGAACGCCCGGACGGTGGACGCGACGGACGCGGACTCGGCCGGGCGGTGGCGCGAGCTGCTGGGCGGGGCGGGGGTGAAGTCGGCGGCGGTGTCGGGGCAGGGAATCTTTCGCGATGCCGCGTCCGATGCCCTGATCCGCGAGGCGTTCTTCGATCAGGTCGCGAAGACCTGGCGGCTGATCGTGCCGGACTTCGGCACCCTGGAGGGGCCGTTCCTGGTGTCGGCGCTGGAGTATGCCGGGGACCATGAGGGCGAGGCGACGTTCGCCATCAGCCTGGCCAGCGCGGGCGAGATCGGGTTCGCGGCGATATGACCGGCGTGCGCGCGGACTTGCCCCCCTCGGGCCTGAAGGCCCTCTCCCCCCAAGGGGGGGAGAATGGGGTGCGCGGGGAGGCCGTGGTGCGACTGGCGGGGGCGGAGCGGAGGCTGTGCCTGACGCTGGGGGCGCTGGCGGAGATCGAGACGAGGTTGGGGCTGTCCGGGGTAGAGGCGCTGGCGGAGCGGATGCGCGGGTTGTCGGCAAGGGACCTGATGGTGGTGCTGGCGGCGCTGTTGCGGGGCGGAGGCGAAGGCGTGTTCGCGGGCGAGCTGGACCGGGTTGCGGTGACGCCGAAGGAGGCGGCCGAGGCGGTGGCGGCCGGGTTCGCGGCCAGTCTCGATGGCTGAGACGGCGTGGGGCCCGATGCTGAGGGCGGCGGTGGCGATGGGGATCGCGCCGGAGGCCTTCTGGCGGCTGTCGCTGAAGGAATGGCGGATGCTGACGGCGGTGGCGGCGGGGGCCGTGCCGATGGGGCGGGGCGAGCTGGAACAGATGATTAGGGCGTGGCCGGATGACCGATGAGTTTCGACCCGAGACCCTGGACGGCGTGTCCGCGCGGGCGGCCGAGGCGGCGGCGGCGCTGGAGGCGCTGAGGGAGCCGGCGGAGCGGGCGGCGGCCTCGATCGAGGAGGCGTTCGGGCGGGCCGGGGCCAGTCTGACGCGGTCGCTGGCGCGGGCTGCGGCCGACGGAGAAGTGTCGCTGGGCGAGCTGGCGCGGGCGGTGATCGCGGCGGTCGGAGCGGGTGTCGGCGGGTCGGGTGGACTGGGCGCGGCGGTCGCGCAGGCGGTGGCGGGGGCGGCGGGTTTTGGCGGCGCGCGGGCGGATGGCGGGCCGGTCCTGGGTGGCGGGGCCTATCTGGTCGGCGAGCGCGGGCCGGAGGTGTTTCGACCGGACGCGGCAGGCGTGATCGAACCGCGCGGCGGCGGCGGGGTGACGGTGAACGTCACCGTCGACGGAGGCGCGCCAGCCCTGCTGAGGTCGGAGGCGCAGATCGCGCAGGCCCTGGCGAGGGCCGCCGCGCTGGGGGCGCGGCGGCTGTGATGAGTGAGTGCTACTCGCCCTTCGGATTGGGGCCGAAGCGGTTATCGCCGCGCTGGCCCTCGGCGATGCCGATCCAGAGCAGGAAGCCGAGCTGGATCAGGGCGACGATGCCGAAGATGCCGAGCGCAGGGCCCATGATGGCGAAGACCTCGGCGGGGTTGTCCTCGTCGATGTAGCCGCCCGAGGCGAAGGCGGCGGCGCCCACCGTCATGAAGGCGGCGATGGCGCCGAAGAAGCCCGCGACCCAGGGAATGACCACGAGCCATCCGGTGTGACCCATGTCGTGCAGCCGCTTCACCGAGATGGCCAGGTTGGGCCAGATCAGGGCGATGGACAGAAGCATTCCGAGAAGCGGGATCCAGCCGAGAACGACACCGGCGCCCAGGCAGATCAACCAGCCGATCCAGAAGTGCTGACGCCGGATGCGGCCGTTGAACGAGAACAGGACGTGCTGGAAGTTGAAGCTGTCGATCGGAACGCCCGGCGTCGGCGAGGGGCCGGCCGGCGGGGGGGCGGCGGCGAGGAGCATGATGTTGGTCGCTTCTCCCGCCACGGGCACGAAGTCGACGCGCAGGCCCGCGGTGATGCTGGCGGGCGGGGAGATGGCCTCGCGCACGAAGCTGTAGCGGATGCCGTCGTCGCCGCTGATCAGGCCGGCGCCCGAGGCGTCGTCGAAGCTGAGAATCTGACCGCGCATGGTGGTTCCCCCTCGGCGACCGATGGGGCCGCCTTGCCGGGCCAGACTAACGCCCGACGCGCGCCGGACAAGTTAAACAGGAGACAGGGATGGCCTTTCACGAGGTGCGATTGCCCGCCCGGCTGGCGTTCGGATCGACGGGCGGGGTGGAGCGACGGACCGAGGTGGTGACGCTGGGTTCGGGCTTCGAGCGGCGGTCGTCGCCCTGGGCGATGGGGCGCAGGCGCTATCTGATCGGGGCGAACCTGAGGTCGCTGGCGGACATGGCCGAGTTGACCGCCTTCTTCGAGGCGCGGCGGGGGCGGCTGTACGGGTTCCGGTTCCGGGACTTCGCGGACTACGCCTCATGCGCGCCGGGGGCGACACCCGGCGCGGGCGACCAGGTGATCGGGGAGGGGGATGGGACACGGACGGTGTTTGCTCTGACCAAACGGTACGGCGACCCTGGATCGGGTCCGGAGCAGGGCGTGGAGCGGCCGATCACCAAGCCGGTCGAGGGATCGGTGCGGGTGGCGGTGAACGGCGTGGAACTGGGAAGTGGGGCTTTCGCGGTCGATGCGACGACGGGGACGGTGACGCTGGATGCGGCACCGGCCGTGGGGGCCGAGGTGTCGGCGGGGTTCCTGTTCGACACGCCGGTACGGTTCGACGCGGACCGGCTGGAGGTCACGCTGGAGAGCTTCGACGCCGGGCGGATGGCGGCGGTGCCTCTGATCGAGGTGAGGGTCTGAGATGAGCAATCCTCCCCCCTTGGGGGAGGTGGCGCGTCGCGCCTTTGCGACGTGACGGAGGGGGCTAGACGCGGATGCGGCGTGCGGGCGGGCCCCCTCCGCCGCTTCGCGGTCCCCCTCCCCCAACGGGGGAGGATTTCCATGAGAGACATACCGAACGAACTGGCCGACCGCATCGAGAGCGGGGCGGCGACGCTGTGCCATGCCTGGGTGGTGACACGGGCGGACGGCGAGAGGCTGGGGTTCACCGATCACGATCGGGATCTGAGGGTCGACGACGTCGACTGCCGGGCGGCGAGCGGCTGGACGCGTGGGGCGGCGGAGGGCGCGACGGGGTTGTCGGCGGGGAGTCTGGCGATCGGCGGGGTGCTGGATGCCGACAGCATCGACGAGGCGGATGTGGCGGCCGGGCTGTGGGACGGGGCGCGGGTCCAGCTGTGGCGGGTGGACTGGAGGCGGCCGGACCTGAGGGTGCGGCTCGGCGTCGGGCGGCTAGGCCAGATCCGGCGCGAGGGCGAGGGGTTCGTCGCCGAGCTGGACGGGCCGATGGCGGCGCTGGAGCGGGTGGTCGGGCGGACCTATGGGCGGCTGTGCGACGCCGTGCTGGGGGACGACCGGTGCGGGGTCGAGGCGGGCGGGCGGACTTGCGACAAGCGGTGGGAGACCTGTGTCGGGGTGTTCGGCAACGGGCTGAACTTCCGGGGCTTTCCGGATGTGCCAGGCGACGACTTCCTGACGGCGGTGCCGGCGACGGGCGGGCCCCATGACGGAGGAAGCCGCAGGTGAGCCCCGTCGAGGCGGCGCGCGCCTGGGTCGGCACACCCTATCGGCATCAGGCGAGCGAGAAGGGCGTGGGGGCGGATTGCCTGGGGCTGGTGCGAGGGGTGTGGCGCGAGGTGGTGGGCGAGGAGCCGGAAGAGCCGCCGCCCTATTCCGCCGATTGGGCGGAGGTGGGTGTGGAAGAGACCCTGCTGACGGCCGCGCGACGACGGCTTGTGGAGAAGCCCGTCACGGCGATGCGGCCGGGCGATGTGCTGCTGTTCCGGATGAGCGAGGGCGCGGCGGTCAAGCACTGCGCCGTCCTGAGTGCCGTCGAGGGGCCGGAGCCGCGGATGATCCACGCCTATTGGGGCCGGGCGGTGGTCGAGAGTTGGCTGGGACCGTGGTGGCAGAGGCGGCTAGTGGCCGTGTTCGGGTGGCCCGTCCCGACGAAGGAGTGAGGTGACATGGCACAGGTGATCCTGGGCGGGGTCGGCGGGATCGTCGGCGGCGGCGTGGGCCGGGCGATCGGGGCGGCGCTGGGGGGCGTCGTTGATCGTGGGATTGTCGGGGCGCTGTCGCCGACGCGGCAGGTAGGGCCAAGGCTGGAGACGTTGAAGATCCAGACGACGGCGGAAGGCACACCGATGGCCTGTGTCTTCGGGCGGGCGCGCGTGACCGGGCAGGTGATCTGGGCGGCGCGGTTCCTGGAGAGGCGCAATTCGTCCGGCGGCGGCAAGGGCGGGCCGAGGACGGTCGACTATGCCTATTCGCTGAGTTTCGCCGTGGCGCTGTGCGAGGGGCCGATCGACGGGGTCGGACGGGTCTGGGCGGACGGCAGGCCGATGGACCTGACCGGGGTGGCGATGCGGGTGCATCGTGGGGCGGAGGGCCAGACGCCGGATCCGCTGATCGAGGCGGTGGAAGGCGGTGCGCCGAGCTATCGCGGGACGGCCTATGTGGTGTTCGAGGACCTGCCGCTCGGGGCATTCGGCGACCGGGTGCCGCAGCTGAGTTTCGAGGTGTTCCGGCGGCCGGACGGCGACGGGCTGGAGGAGATGCTGGAAGGCGTGTGCCTGATCCCCGGGGCGGGGGAGTTCGTCTTGGCAACCGAGGCCGTGATGCGGCGTGAGGGGCTGACGCGGACAAGCGCCGAGAACGTGCATCTGGGGGATGGGCGGACGGACCTGATCGCCTCGCTGGATCAGCTGGAGGCGCAGCTGCCGAACCTGAAGCGGGTCAGCCTGGTGGTCGGGTGGTTCGGGACGGACCTGAGGGCCGGGCACTGTCAGGTGCGGCCGGGGGTGGAGCGGCGGGACAAGCCGACGGAACCTCTGACCTGGTCGGTGGCGGGGCTGGGGCGCGAGGAGGCGCATCTGATTTCGCAGGTGGATGGTCGGCCGGCCTATGGCGGGACGCCGTCGGACGAGAGTTTGCGGCAGGCGGTGGCGGCGCTGAAGGCGCGGGGATGGGCGGTGACGCTGTATCCCTTTGTGTTCATGGATGTGCCCGCGGACAATGATCTGCCCGATCCCTATGGCGGAGTGCGGCAGGCGGCCTATCCGTGGCGGGGACGGGTCAAGGGCGAGGACGGCGCGGGCGCGGCCGCCGAGGTGGCGGCGGTGTTCGGGACGGCGGATGGATGGGGGTTGCGGCGGCTGGCGCTGCACTATGCGGCGCTGGCGGCGGAGACGGGGTGCGATGGCCTGCTGATCGGCTCGGAAATGCGCGGGCTGACGTGGACGCGGGATGCGGCGGGCGGATATCCAGCGGTGGAGCAGTACCGGGCGCTGGCGGCGGAGTGCCGGGCGGTGGTCGGGCCGGACGTGGCGATCAGCTATGCGGCGGACTGGTCGGAGTATGCCGGGCACAGGCCGGACGATGGGTCGGGGGATGTGATCTTCCACCTGGATCCGCTGTGGGCGGATGCGGCCATCGATTACGTCGGGATCGACTGGTACCCGCCGCTGGGCGACTGGCGGGCTGGCGACGGCGGCGTCGATGGGGCGGCGTTCGAGGGGCCGGACGATCCGGACTATCTGGCGGGCCAGGTGGCGGGTGGCGAGGGGTTCGACTGGTTCTATGCCAGCGAGGCTGACCGGGCGGCGCAGGTGCGCACGCCCATCGTCGATGCGGCGCACGGCGAGGACTGGGTGTTCCGGATCAAGGACCTGAAGGGGTGGTGGGGGAATGCCCATCACGACCGGCCGGGCGGGGTACGGAGCGCGACGCCGACGGCCTGGGTTCCGGGGATGAAGCCGATCCGGCTGACGGAGTTCGGGTGCGCGGCGGTGGATCGGGGCGGCAATGCGCCGAACCTGTTTCAGGACCCGAAGTCGAGCGAGAGCTTCCTGCCGCCGTTCTCGACCGGCGCGCGGGACGACCGGATGCAGAGGCGGGCGCTGGAGTCCGTGCTGGAGTGGTTCGCGGAGCTGGAGAACAATCCGGTGTCTGAGGTCTATGGCGGGCCGATGCTGGAGGCGGCGGACGCCTGGTGCTGGGACGCGCGACCCTATCCGGCGTTTCCGGGCCTGGTGGAGGTGTGGGCGGATGCCGGGGCCTGGCGGGCCGGGCACTGGCTGAACGGACGGTTGGCGGGCGAGGCGCGGTTTCTGCTGGAGGCGATCCTGCGGCGGGGCGGGCTGGAGGACGATGCGTTCAGGGTCGGAACGCCGGACGGGACGGTGGCGGGCTATGTGATCGACCGGCCGATGCGGACACGCGATGCGATCGAGCCGCTGCTGGCGGCCTTTGACCTGACGGCGGCGGAGCGAGACGGGCGGGTCGTCCTGATCGGTCAGGAACCGGAGGCGGCGACGCTGGCGCGCGAGGCGCTGGCGGTCGGAGACGAGGGGGATGGAGTGCGGCGCGATCGGTCGCTGGACGCCCGGCCCGAGGCAGCGCGGGTGCGGTTCATCGACGAGGGGCGGGCCTATCAGACCGGGGCGGTCGTGGTGCGGGCGCAAGCCGAGACCGGAGGCGGTGGGGCGGACGTGGATTTGCCGGCCGTGTGCGGTCCGGCCCTGGCTACGGCGCTGGCGGAGCGGACACTGGGGGTCGCAGACCAGGACCGGCTGACGGTGGCGCTGGGGCCGTTGGAAGCGCTGAGGATCGAGGCGGGAGACCGGGTCGGCGTGGACGGCCAGCCGGGGTCGTGGCGGGTCGAGCGGCTGGTGCTGGACGAGACACCGAGCGCCGTGCTGGTGCGCAGCCTCTCGATTCTGGCGAGCGAAGAGCCGACGCCGGGCGCGCCGTCGGCGGGAGCGGGACCGGCGGGGGCGCCGTTTGTCGCGATCCTGGACCTGCCGCCCCTGCCCGGGGTCGAGGAGGATCGGCGGCCCTTGGTCGCCGTGGCGGTGGAGCCGTGGCGGCCGATGGCGATCCATCTGGGAGAGACGACGAACGTTCTGACAGAGCGAGGCGTGATCGCGACGCCGGCGACGGTGGGACGGCTGACCGCGCCACTCCCGCCCGGTCCGGTCGGGCGGTGGGACGAGGTCAATCGCCTGACCGCAGGGCTGGAGGGCGTCGCGCCGACCTCGGCGACCGGGGAGGCGGTGCTGGCCGGGGCCAACCGACTGGCGGTCGAGACCGGGGCGGGGTGGGAGATCGTGTCGTTCCGGTCGGCGGTGCTGACGGGGTCCGGCGAATGGCGGTTGTCGGGCCTGCTGCGCGGACAGCAGGGGACGGAGGCCGCGACCGAGGCCGGCGCTCTGGAGGGCGCGCGGGTGATCGTTCTGGATGAGCGGATCACGCGCTTCGCGCTCGGAGTCGAGGAACAGGGCCTGCCGCGTGTCGCCCGTGTCGGGCCGCAGGGGGCGGTGCCTGGCGGGAGTGGGTTCAACGAAACGGTTGTGCAGATCGATGGCGTTCACGGGCGGCCGTGGTCGCCGGCTGCGCTGCGGGTCGAGCCGGTGGAGGCGGGACTGGCGGTGCGCTGGATTCCGCGGGTACGGACGGGCGGTGACCGATGGGACCTGGAGCCGGTCGAGGTAGACGGCTCTCGCTATCGGCTGCGGGTTCTGGATGGCGGGGCCGAGCGGCGGGTGATCGAGGTCGAGGGCACCTCGGCGATCTATGCGACTGAAGCGATGGCCGAGGACTTTCCGGGCGGGTTCGGGCCCGGGGTGAGGCTGGCGGTCGCCCAGTATGGAGCGGACTGGGGGTGGGGTCCGGAGGCCTCGATCCCGCTCGCGGCCTGAAAAACGCATTGCGCCTGCGAACGCATGGCTTAACTGACGAAGGGACGGCGCATGCACGCGCCGGGCGAACGGTTCTGACGGAGCGGCGAAGGCGTGGCGGGCGATCCCTACAAGGAACTGGGCGTGGCCCGGGGGGCGAGCGACGCCGAGATCAAGGCCGCGTTCCGCAAACTGGCCAAGGAACTGCACCCCGACAAGAACCGGGGCAATGCCGCGGCCGAGGAGCGGTTCAAGACGGTTTCGGCCGCCTTCGACATCCTGAGCGATCCCAAGACACGCGCCCGTTATGACGCGGGGCAGATCGATGCCGACGGTCAGGAGCAGTATCGCGGATACTCGGGTCAGTCGGGCGGCGGGGGGGCGAGCCCAGGCGGTTTCGGTTTTTCGCACTCCGGGGGACCGGGGGGGCGCGCCGCGTTCGAGGACCTCGACCTCGACTCCATCTTCGGCAATTTCGGCCAGAGGGGGCCGCAACGCGCATTCGGCAAGGGCCAGGACGTTCGCGCGACGCTGGAGATCAGCCTGGAGGACTCCATCGGCGGGGCCAGCCGGCGCATCCAGTTCTCGGACGGGCGCACGCTGGACGTGAACATCCCCAAGGGGGCGGCGAACGGCCAGACCATCCGGCTGCGAGGGCAGGGCATGCCGGGGCGGACGGAAGCCGGTGACGCTCTGATCGAGCTGAGGGTCGCGCCGCATCCGATCTTCAAGGTCGAGGGCGCGGATGTGGTGATGGACCTGCCGGTGTCGGTGCCCGACGCGGTGCTGGGCGGCAAGGTCGAGTGTCCGACGCCTGACGGGACGGTCGCGGTGACGGTGCCGAAAGGCGCGAACTCGGGCCAGGTGCTGCGGCTGAAGGGCAAGGGGGCGTTCGCGGGCGGCGCGCGCGGAGACCTGAAGGCCCGGATCATGGTGACATTGCCCGACAAGGTCGATCCCATCCTGGAGCGGATCGCCGAGGACTGGCGCGCCACGCGGCCCTACAAGCCGGGACGGAACTGATGGAGCGGCCCGCGGTGAAGCCTGCGCGGCCGTGGTTCTCGGCCGGACCGACGGCGAAGCGGCCGGGATGGTCGTCGCAAGGATTGCCGCACGACCTGCTGGGTCGGGGCATCCGGGCGCCGGAGGTGGTGGAGCGGTTCGCTTATGCGCTGAGGCTGACCAAGACGCTGCTCGAGGTTCCGGAGGACTGGGTGCTGGCCTATCTGCCGGGGTCCGACACCGGGGCGGTCGAGGCGGCGATGTGGTCGATGCTGGGCGCGAGGCCGACGCAGGTCATGGCGTTCGAGAACTTCGGCAAGCTGTGGGCGGTTGATGCGAAGGATCATTTGAAGCTGCCGGACCTTGAGCTGCTCGAGGCACCGTGGGGGCAGCTGCCGGACCTGTCGCACGTCGATCCCAAGAAGGACCTGGTGTTTCCGTGGAACGGCACGACGGCGGGCGTGCGGGTGCCGAACGCGGACTTCATTTCCAAGGATCGCGAGGGGATCGTGATCTGCGACGCGACCAGCGCCGCCTTCGCCATGGCGATCGACTATGAGCGCGTCGATGTGGTGACCTTCAGCTTTCAGAAGGCGCTGGGCGGCGAGGCGGGTATCGGCATCGCGGCCCTGGGGCCCCGGGCGGTGGCCCGGCTGGATGACTATGAGCCGCCGAGGGCGGTGCCGAAGGTGCTTAGGCTCAGGGACGCCAGGGGCTTCGACCGGGCGCTGGCGACGGGCACCATGATCAACACCTTCAGCCTGTGGACGCTGGAGGACTGGATCGATGCGCTGGAGTGGGCGCAATCGGTCGGCGGATTGAGCGAACTGATCCGCCGGACGGACGCGAACGCCGGGGCTCTGTTCGACTGGGTGGAGCGGACCGACTGGATCGAGCCCCTGGCGGTCGATCCGGCGACGCGGTCGACGACCTCGGTGTGCCTGAAGATCGTCGATCCGCGCGTAGCGGCGCTGGACGAGACGGGGCGCTACACTTTCGTCCGACGGATGAAGACCCTGCTGGAGGCCGAGGGCGCGGCGTTCGACGTCGAGAGCCACAGGAACGCGCCGGCGGGGCTGAGGCTGTGGTGCGGGTGTACCGTGGAGACCGAGGACGTGGTGGCGGCGACGCCGTGGCTGGAGTGGGCGTTCGAGACGGCGGTCGCCGAGCTCTGAGGCGAAAACCGTCCCGGTTGGGACGACACCGCTCGATTCCCCCGCTATAGCCCCATCCGCATCCAGCGGAGACTTGTGCATTGGCGAACGTGGCGGTGGTCGGGGCCCAGTGGGGCGACGAGGGCAAGGGCAAGATCGTCGACTGGCTGTCGAACCGGGCCGACGTGGTCGTGCGGTTCCAGGGCGGGCACAACGCGGGCCATACGCTGGTCGTCGGCGACGTCACCTACAAGTTGAGCCTGCTGCCCTCGGGCGTGGTGCAGGGCAAGCCGTCGGTGATCGGCAACGGGGTCGTGGTCGATCCCTGGGCGCTGCTGGACGAGATCGCGCGGATCGAAGCGCAGGGCGTGTCGATCACGCCCGAACTGCTGACGCTGGCGGACAATGCGTGTCTGATCCTGCCGCTGCATCGCGATCTGGACCAGGCGCGGGAAGCGGCGGCGGGCGTCACCAAGATCGGCACGACCGGGCGGGGCATCGGCCCGGCCTATGAGGACAAGGCGGGACGCCGCGCGATCCGCGTCGGCGACCTGGGCGATCCGGAGGCGCTGGACGCCAAGATCCAGCGGCTGCTGGCGCACCACAATGCGCTGAGGAAGGGCCTCGATCTGCCCGAGGTGGATGTGGCGGGGCTGAAGGCTCAGCTGATGGAGATCGCGCCGCGTGTGCTGGCGTTCGCCAGCCAGCCGGTGTGGCGGATGCTGGATCAGTTCCGGGCCGAGGGGCGGCGCATCCTGTTCGAGGGCGCGCAGGGCTCGCTGCTGGACGTGGACCACGGGACCTACCCTTACGTGACATCGTCGAACACGGTGGCCGGTCAGGCGGCAGCGGGGTCGGGGCTGGGGCCGAGCGCGGTCGGCTTCGTGCTGGGGATCGTCAAGGCCTATACGACGCGGGTCGGCGAGGGGCCGTTTCCGACCGAACTGTTCGACGCGGACGGCCAGCGGATCGCCGAGCGGGGCCGCGAGTTCGGCACGGTGACCGGGCGACCGCGGCGCTGCGGCTGGTTCGACGCGGTTCTGGTGCGTCAGTCGATCGCCATCAACGGCATTCACGGCATCGCCCTGACCAAGCTGGACGTGCTGGACGGCTTCGACGAACTGAAGATCTGCACCGGATACCGGATCAACGGCGAGGTGTTCGACTATCTGCCCGCCGGGATGAAGGCGCAGGCGGCGGCCGAGCCGATCTATGAGACCATCGAGGGGTGGACCGACAGCACCCAGGGCGCCCGGAGCTGGAAGGACCTGCCGGCGAACGCGATCAAATACGTCCGTCGCATCGAAGAACTGATCCAGGCGCCGGTGGCGATGCTGTCGACCAGCCCGGAGCGGGACGACACCATTCTGATGCGGGACCCGTTCCAGGGATAGGCGCGTTCACGCTCAACGCGGTCTTAACCGGGTTTCGCTAAGCCGGATCATCAGATTCCGGAGTTCTGCGTGTTCACAGCCGACGCCAAGATCCTGAACCGCATCGAACCGTCGGTGCGGCGCGTGCTGATCGCCGATCCCAATGCGGCATCGGCGCGTCTCCTGATGGACATCATGAAGAGCCTGGGCGCGCGCGAAGTCGTGGCGGAGGCGGACGAGAACCGCGTGCTGGATCATGCGCGCGAAATGGAGCCCGGCCTGATCTTCACCGAGCGGTCAGGGCCGCGGCTGGATGGCGAGCAGCTGGCCCGCCGCATCCGGCGCTCCAACCTGGTCTGTCGCCGGGTCCCGATCATCATGGTCACGTCCGAGTCGACGGCGTCCTCCATCAAGGGCGCACGCGATTCGGGCATCCACGAGTTCCTGAGAAAGCCCTTCACCGCCGGCGACCTGTTCAAGCGGGTCGAGAACGTGGCGCTGAAGCCGCGCGATTGGATCGAGGCGGTCGGCTACGTCGGGCCGGACCGGCGCCGGTTCAACTCCGGAGAGTATGCCGGGCCGCAGAAGCGCAAGGCCGACAAGCCCGCGACGGCGGCCGAGGCGGCCGTCGCGGTCAAGGACCAGGCGTTGCGAATCCTCGCGGCATCGCTGGCGCAGTTCGACAGCGATCCGATGCAGGCGGTCCGCGCCTCCAAGCAGCAGGCCGAAACGTTGAAAGCGCTGGCCGTCAAGACCGGAGACACACGTCTGGCGGTCGCGGCGGCCGGGCTGGAAGCCTGTCTGGCGCAGGGCGCGCCGACCAAGGCGACGCTGGCCGCTCCGATCAACGCGTTGCTGGCGATGGCACCCCCCGAGACCGAACTGATGCGGGCGGGGTGAGCCCTGCCCTCCCCGAGACGGGGGAGGGAGACTTAGTTCGTCAGGCGTCGACCAGATTCCGCTCTTCGGCGGCGGCGCGCATCGCCTTTTGCAGCTTCTCGAAGGCGCGGACCTCGATCTGGCGCACGCGCTCGCGGCTGACGCCGTACTGGCCGGCGAGCTCTTCCAGGGTCACCGGATCGTCCTTGAGACGGCGCTCGGTCAGGATGTGCTTCTCGCGCTCGGTCAGTTCGCCCATCGCCTCTTCCAGCAAGCTCATGCGGATCGACTTCTCTTCGGAATCGGCCAGAGCCGTTTCCTGAGAGACCGCGTTGTCGTCCGACAGCCAGTCCTGCCATTCGCTTTCGCCGTCGACGCGGAGCGGCGCGTTCAGCGAGGCGTCGCCGCCGAGACGGCGGTTCATGTTGGTGACCTCTTCCTCCGACACGCCCAGCTTGGTGGCGATGGCGGCGAGGTGTTCGGGACGAAGGTCGCCTTCCTCGAAGGCCGAGATCTGGCTCTTGGCCTTGCGCAGGTTGAAGAACAGCTTCTTCTGGGCGGCGGTGGTGCCCATCTTCACGAGCGACCAGCTGCGCAGGATGTATTCCTGGATCGAGGCACGAATCCACCACATGGCGTAGGTCGCCAGGCGGAAGCCCTTGTCCGGGTCGAACTTCTTGACGGCCTGCATCAGGCCGACGTTGCCCTCGGAGATCACCTCGCCGATCGGCAGGCCGTAGCCGCGATAGCCCATGGCGATCTTGGCCACGAGGCGAAGGTGGGACGTCACCAGACGGTGGGCGCTCTCGGCGTCCTGATGCTCGGTCCAGCGCTTGGCGAGCATGAACTCCTCGTCCTTGGTGAGCATCGGAAACTTGCGGATTTCCGTGAGGTATCGCGACAGGCCCTGTTCGGGCGACATCACCGCGAGAGAAGCATTGGTAGCCATAGACCTGGTCCCTCCGACCGATAACGAGCGGGCTCTGCGGCGCCGGCCACCGAATGTGCACCGGGTCCTCACCCCTCAGCGGATGATGTGGCGACGGGTTGCCCCGGTTTTTAGAGGCGGATGGTCACACCAAACCGTGACCGTGACCCCGGCGCCACTGCGCCGAATGACGCGGTTGATAGCAGATAGTCAGTCTTTAATCAAGACGCACTGTCGGGGAGGCCCAGACTGATGCGGTAGGCGGGGTGGACGACGTCGGCCTGATCCGGATGTTTCTGGAAGAAGGCGGCGAAGAAGGGGCAGACAGGCAGAATCAGCAGGCCCCGAGCCCGGGCGTCGGCGATGACGTGGCGGGCCAGCCGGCTGGCGATGCCGCGTCCCTCCAGCGCCTGGGGCACGAGGGTCTCTGTGATCATGAGGTTCGGCGCAGACAGGTTGTAGGTTACGACCGCGATCTGGCCTTCGACGGGCAGTTCGTAGCGGTGGGCTTCGGCATTGTCAGTGATCTCGGGATCGAGGGTCATCGCGTCCTCCCTTCCTGTTTAGCAACAGTTGGTGTGTCAGAGCGCCGAGAGCAAGGCCTCCAGCCGCGTCATGTCAGCGGGCGGTGGCGTCTCGAAGCGCAGCTTCTCGCCTGAGACGGGGTGGACGAAGCCCAGAACGGCGGCGTGCAGCGCCTGGCGGGTCAGGCCAGCCTCGGCGATGGCTGCCTTCACCGCGGTGGCCGGACTGCCCGAGCCATAGACGGCGTCGCCGAGGATCGGCGCGCCCTTCGACGCCAGGTGGACCCGGATCTGGTGGGTGCGGCCGGTGTGAAGCGTGCAGGCGACGCGGGCGGCGAGGGGGGCGGCCCCCGCCTTGGCCGGGACGGCGAAGCGGGCCTGGACGACGTAGTCGGTGATCGCGGTGCGGCCGCCCGATTTCAGCACCGCCATCTTCTTGCGATCCGAGGAGGAGCGGCCGATCAGGGTTTCGATCCGGCCGCGCTCGGGCGTCGGTGCGCCGCGGGTCAGGGCGATGTAGGTGCGCTCGATGTCGTGGGCGGCGAACAGTTTGGACAGGCCGGCGTGGGCGCGGTCGGACTTGGCGGCGACCATGACGCCGGAGGTGTCCTTGTCCAGGCGGTGGACGATGCCGGGGCGGGCCACGCCGCCGATGCCGGACAGGGACGCACCGCAGTGGTGCAGGAGGGCGTTGACCAGGGTGCCGGTCTCGCTGCCCGGTGCCGGGTGGGCGGCCATGCCGGCGGGCTTGTCGACCACGATCAGGTCGGCGTCCTCGAACAGGACGGTCAGGGGGATGGCCTCGGGCTGCGGGTCGGCGGGCGCGACGGGCGGGACGACGATCAGATAGGTGCCGGGCAGCGCCCTGGCCGAGCCGCCGGTGATCGCGAGGCCGTCACGGCTGACCGCGCCCTCGGCGATCAGGGCCTGGAGGCGGGCGCGCGACAGGGTCGGCAGGGCGTTGGACAGGGCCTTGTCCAAGCGGCCGGAGGGTGCGTCGAGGACGACCTCGATCGGCTCGCCCTCGTCCTCGTCGCCGAGGAGGAGGGCGAGGTCGACGGGGTCCGGGTCGACCTCAGGCAGCCGCGCTCTCGCGGCGGCCGTAGACGGGGTCGAGGTCGCCGGTGGCGTAGCGTTTGGCCATCTGGGCGGTCGACATGGGGCGGATCTTGGAGGCCTGACCCTCGCAGCCGAACTGCTGGAAGCGTTCGGCGCAGAGCTTCCTCATCGCCTCCTTGGCGGGCTTCAGATAGGCACGCGGGTCGAATTCGCCGGGCTTCTCGGACAGCACCTTCCGGATCGCGCCGGTCATGGCCATGCGGTTGTCGGTGTCGATGTTGATCTTGCGCACACCGTGCTTGATGCCGCGCTGGATCTCCTCGACCGGCACGCCCCAGGTCTGGGGCATCTCGCCGCCGTACTGGTTGATGATGTCCTGCAGGTCCTGAGGCACGCTCGAGCTGCCGTGCATGACCAGGTGGGTGTCGGGCAGGCGGCGGTGGATTTCCTCGATCACATGCATGGCCAGGACCTCGCCGTCGGGCTGGCGCGTGAACTTGTAGGCGCCGTGGCTGGTGCCCATGGCGATAGCCAGGGCGTCGACCTTGGTGCGGCTGACAAAGTCGACGGCCTGATCCGGATCGGTCAGCAGTTGGGCGTGATCCAGCTTGCCCTCGAAGCCGTGGCCGTCCTCGGCCTCTCCCATGCCGGTTTCCAGGCTGCCCAGAACGCCCAGTTCGCCCTCGACCGAGACACCGCAGCTGTGGGCCATCTCGACCACGCGGCGGGTGACGTCGACGTTGTAGTCGTAGTCGGCAGGCGTCTTGCCGTCCTCCATCAGCGATCCGTCCATCATCACCGAGGTGAAGCCGTACTGGATGGCGGTGGCGCAGGTCGCGGGGCCGTTGCCGTGGTCCTGGTGCATGCAGACCGGGATGTGGGGATAGAGCTCGGTCAGGCCGTCGATCAGCTTGGCCAGGATGACGTCGTTGGCGTAGGAGCGCGCGCCCCGGCTGGCCTGGATGATGACCGGCGCGTTGACGGCCTCGGCCGCCTCCATGATGGCCAGGCCCTGCTCCATGTTGTTGATGTTGTAGGCCGGCAGGCCGTAGTCGTACTCGGCCGCATGGTCGAGAAGCTGTCGCAGGGTGATCCGCGCCATCGGTAGGCTCCTGAGGTCGTCGTGTTTTGCCCCGGTTTAGCGGCAGGGCGGTCTCAAGTCACGCCGTGTTACAGCCTCAGCCCCGCAAAGCCTCGACTCCCGGCAGAGGCTTGCCCTCCATCCACTCCAGGAAGGCACCACCGGCGGTGCTGACGAACGTCATGTCGTTGACGACGCCGGCGTGGTTGAGCGCCGAGACAGTGTCGCCGCCGCCGCCGACGGCGGTCAGGACACCGGCCTTGGCGAGCGCGGCCGCATGGTGGGCCACCGCGACCGTGGCGGCGTCGAAGGGCGGGACCTCGAACACGCCGAGCGGGCCGTTCCAGATCAGGGTCTTGGAGGCGGTGAGCGCATCGACCAGGCGGGCGACGGATGCGGGGCCGGCGTCCAGGATCTTGTCGTCGGCGGACAGGTGATCGCCGGCCATGAGGACGCGGCTGGCGGCACCCGGCTTGACCTCGGTGGCGACCACGAAGTCGACGGGGAGCAACAGCTGGCAGCCCTGGGCCTCGGCCTCGGCGATGATTTCCAGCGCGGTATCTGCCATGTCGCGTTCGGCGAGCGAGCCGCCGATGTCGATGCCTTGGGCGAACAGGAAGGTGTTGGCCATGCCGCCGCCGATGGCGAGGCGGTCCAGCTTGCCGACCAGGTTCTTGAGCAGGTCCAGCTTGGTCGAGACCTTGGCCCCGCCGACGATGCCGATGACCGGTTTCTTGGGGTTGCCGAGGGCGGCGTCGAGGGCGTCGAGCTCGCGGCGCATGGACTCGCCGGCATAGGCGGGCAGGAGGCGGGCGAGACCTTCGGTCGAGGCGTGGGCGCGGTGGGCAGCCGAGAAGGCGTCGTTGACGTAGAGGTCGCCGATGTCGGCCAGTTGCTGGGCGAAGGCCGGGTCGTTGGCTTCCTCGCCCGCGTGGAAGCGGACGTTCTCCAGCAGGATGACCCCGCCGGCGTCCAGGTCCGCGATGGCGGCTTTGGCCTCGTCGCCAACGCATTCGGAGGCGAAGCGGACGGGGGCGCCGAGCAGGCGTTCCAGATCGTCGACGACCGGAGCCAGGCTCATGGACGGCACGACCTTGCCCTTGGGCCGGTCGAAGTGGGCGAGCAGGGCGACCTTGGCCCCGGCGTCGCGCAGGCGCTGGATCGTCGGCAGGGCGACGCGCAGGCGGGTGTCGTCGGTGACGCGGCCGTCCTCCATCGGGACGTTGAAGTCCACGCGGACGAGGGCGGTCTTGCCGCCGAGGGTGGGGGCGTCGTCGAGGGTGCGGAAGGTCATGTCGGTCTCCATGATCCTTCTCCCATTAGGAGAAGGTGGCCGCGAAGCGGACGGATGAGGGTCGGATGGTGGGAGCTCCCCACGGTCGAACCCTCACCCTTTCGCGCAAGGACGACGGTGCGCCGTCGTGCGCTCAAGCCCTCTCCCAATGGGAGAGGGTGACAGTCAGAGAAACTTCGCCATCGCCAGCGCGGTGTCGCTCATGCGCGTCGCGAAGCCCCATTCATTGTCGTACCAGCTGAGGACGCGGGCCAGCTTGCCGTCGACGACCTGGGTCTGGGGCAGGGCGGCGGTGCTGGATGCGGCGATGTGGTTGAGGTCCGACGACACCAGCGGGTCGGTGGTCGTGGCCAGCACGCCCTTCATGGGACCGTCCGCTGCGGCCTGGAGCGCGGCGTTGATTTCCTCGACGGTGACCTCGCGGCCGGCGACGACCTTGAGGTCCACGCAGGAGACGTTCGGGGTCGGGACGCGGATGGACGAGCCGTCCAGCTTGCCCTTCAGCTCCGGCAGGACGAGGCCCAGCGCCTTGGCCGCGCCGGTGGAGGTCGGGATCATCGACAGGCCCGCCGCGCGGGCGCGGTAGAGGTCCTTGTGCATCGTATCCAGCGTCGGCTGGTCGCCGGTGTAGGCGTGGATCGTCGTCATGTAGCCGCGCTCGATGCCGAACAGGTCGTTCAGCACCTTGGCGACGGGGGCGAGCGCATTGGTGGTGCAGGAGCCGTTCGAGACGACGATGTCGTCGGCGGTCAGGGTGTCGTGATTGACCTTGTAGACGATGGTCTTGTCGGCGTTGTCGCCGGGGGCCGAGATCAGCACGCGCTTGGCGCCGGCCTTCAGATGGGCCTCGGCCTTGTCGCGGGCGGTGAAGATGCCGGTGCACTCAAACGCGATGTCGACGTTCAGATCCTTGTGCGGCAGGTTCGCCGGGTCGCGTTCCGCCGTGACCTTGATCTTGCCCAGGCCCACGTCGATCCAGTCGTCGCCCGCCTCGACCGTGCCGGGGAAGCGGCCGTGGACGCTGTCATAGCGCAACAGGTGGGCGTTGGTGGCCACCGGGCCCAGGTCGTTGATCGCCACCACCTCGATGTCGCGGCGGCCATGCTCGACGATCGAGCGGAGCACGAGGCGGCCGATGCGGCCAAAGCCGTTGATGGCGACGCGGACGGTCATGGGGCGGGTCTCCTGAAGCGCTGTTCTTGTTTTCCTCGGCCTACCGCGCTTAGCGCTGCTTGAGGCCGTGTTGGGCGCCTCAATGGAACCGGCGCGCGCGAGGATCAACCCCGGGGTCGATCACAAGGCGAAAGACCGTGTAACGGCTCAGTTGGACAGGGGCAGGACCAGCCGCGCCTCCAGCCCGCCGCCCGCACGGTTTGACAGGGAAACGTCGCCGCCCGCCGCGCGCGCCGCCTGGCGTGCCACCGTCAGGCCCAGACCCGTGCCGCCGGTCTGGCGACTGCGCGAGCGCTCGCCCCGGTGGAACGGCTCGAAGGCGGTTTCCAGCTCGTCGTCGGGCAGGCCGGGGCCGTCGTCGGCCACGGTGACGACGGCGAGGTCGCCCTCCCGCATCGTGACGACGCGGGCCGAGCCCCCGAACTTGACGGCATTGTCGATCAGATTGGTCAGGGCCCGACGCAGCGCCGCTGGGTCGCCCAGGACGGGCAAGGCGGTGGCCCCCTCGAAGCGCACGTCGGTCCCTGTCTCGGCGAAGCCCGTGGCGCAGTCGGCGGCGAGCTTAGCCAGGTCCAGCGGCTCGCGCCGCTCCGCCTGTTGCTCGCCCCGCACGAAGGCCATGGCCTGGGCGATCAGGGCGTCCATCTCCTCGACATCGGCCGCCATCCGGTCACGCAGGTGATCGGGGGCCTGTTCGGCGCGGAAGCGCAGGCGGGTCAGGGGCGTCCTGAGGTCGTGGGCGATGGCGGCGATGGTCTGGGTGCGCTGGCGCATGTGCTGGCGGATCGAGGCCTGCATGTCGTTGAAGGCGGCGATGGCGGTGCGGACCTCGGACGGGCCGGAGGGGTTGAGCGGCTCTGCATCGGGATCGGCGCCCAGCCGTTCGGCCGCCTGGGCGAAGACGCGAATCGGGCGGGTCAGCCGACGGGCCATCAGCCAGACCACCGGCGCCAGCAAAAGGGCCGTGATGCCCAGCGCCATCAGCAACCTCGCCTGCCAGGGGTCGATCAGACCCCGGGGCGGCTCCACCGTCGCCCAGCGTCCGTCAGGTAGCCGGGCCGATGCCGAGAAAGGCGCGAAGGTCAGCCGGTCGGCGGCGACAGTGAAGCGCGTCTGGCGGTCACCGGCGGTGATGACCTGGACGGACTCGACCGGCCCGGTCTGCGGCGAATGCCGGGCGAGGGCCTCGTTCAGGCCGGCGACCAAGGCCTCGCGCGGGACGGCGCCGTCTTCCGTACGCTGGGTGAAGACGAAGCTCTGGGTCGTCTCCGAGACGACGGCCCCGTCGGGATTGCGAATGGGGAGCCCCGGGGGCGACCCGCGCCGGGGGAACACCATGCCGCGTGGCGCGCCTTCGGTGTTCAAGCGCACCCGGACAGCGTCGGCTGGCAGGCCCATGCGCTGGGCCAGCCCCAGAGCGATGACCCGCTCGATCGGACCGGTCGCGACAGGATCCGATGGGGGGCTGTCGGACAGGCGGCGACGCAGCGCGCGTCCGTCCGCGGTCTCGGCCGGCCGTCCGGCGAGGGCCTCGGCCGCGGTGCTGACGCTGAAGCCCGCCGGGCGGGGCGGAGGGGCCGTGAGCACGACGACGAAGGCCACGATCTGGGACGCGAGGACGGCGAAGGCCGCCAGCAGCGCCACCTGCACCAGAACCGACATCGACGCGGGCGCGCGCATCAGCGGACGACGGCCTTCTTCACGCGCGCATCGAACCGGTAACCCTCGCCCCGGATGGTCGTGATCAGGTCGCGGCCGGAGCCGTCGTCCAGCTTCTTTCTGAGCCGGCTGATCTGGACGTCCATGGCGCGGTCGAAGACGTCAGCCTCGGCTCCGCGCGCGGCCTCCAGCAGCTGGTCGCGGGTCAGGATGCGGCCGGGGCGTTCGGCGAAGGCGCGCAGCAGGCCGAACTCTCCCGCGGACAGCACGACCGCCTCGCCGTCGGGCCGGAGCAACTCGCGACGCACCAGATCCAGCCGCCAGCCCTCGAACGCGAGGGCCGTGCCGGACGGGGCCTCCTCGTCGCGCGGGCGGCGTAGCACGGCGCGGACGCGGGCCAGGAGTTCGCGGGGATTGCAGGGCTTGGCCAGATAGTCGGCGGCCCCCAGCTCCAGCCCGATGATGCGGTCGGTGTCCTCGCCCATGGCCGACAGCATGACGACCGGCGGCGTCCCCGACAGGCGGCGCACGACCGACAACCCGTCCTCGCCGGGCATCATCAGGTCCAGCACGATCAGGTCGATGCCCGTGTGCGCCAGGGCCCGGTCCATCTCGACGGCGGAGGCCGCGCCCCGGGCGTCATAGCCATGCTGGCCCAGATAGTCGCACAGCACCTCGCGGATGCCGGGGTCGTCGTCGACGACCAGAATGCGGGCGGCGGTCTCGTTCATCGGACCCTTATGCCCCGGACGGGCGCGCAGCGTCATTTCAGCGCTGAAACAATCCGACCTCATCGTGAAACAGGGGTGAAAGACAGACGTGGTGGAACGATGGGCAACCATCACGAGGAGGTCTCATGTCCACCATCGCCCTCGCCACTCTGGCGACCCTGATCCTTACCCCTGCGCCCCAGGAAGGGACGGCCCTGCGTGACGGTCTCGCCGAGGCCATGGGTGTGCCGCGCACCGAGGTTCGCGTGGTCACCCTGGGCGGAATCGATGGCCCGGGTCGGCTGGATGCCGACGAGGACGGCTTTGTGAGCCGCGAGGAGTTCACGGCCCCGATGGCGGCCGCCTTCGACCGGCTGGACACGGACGATGACGGCCGGCTGTCGACCGAGGAGTTGGCCTCGCGTCAGAGCGGAGGAGATGAAGGACCCATCGTGCTGAACATGCGTCGCCATGGCGGACCCGGGGCGGAAGGCGGGGAGGCGGACTTCATGGTGTTCCGCGGCGGTCCCGCAGGCCGGGGCGATCGGCAGGTCTTCACCCTCCGGCGTAGCGGCCCCGGCGGACCGGATGGCCCGGAGATGGACTGGCGCGGACCCGGAGAGCGTCGGGTCGAGATCCACCGTTTCGAAGGGCCGGAGGGTCGCGGCGACCTGGACAGGGACGGCGACGGCCGCGTGTCCGAAGAGGAGTTCCTGGCCCCGCTGCGCGACACCTTCCGTCGGATGGACGCGGATCGCGACGGCGTTCTCGAAGACGGCGAGCGTCCGGGCCCAAGCGCGGACTGACCGGGCCGGGGCGCGCGGGGTGTCACCCGGCACCGGATTGATGACTTGAGGCCGGGGCGTGCGGCGTTCTAGGCTGGCCTTGATGACGCCTTTCGCACGCCGACGGTCCGTTTCCGGCCTGGTCACAGCCCTCGCGCTGGTTGGCCTTGTGCTGGGCGGCTGGTCGACGGCGACGGCCCGGCCCGTTGGAGCCGCCGCGGTTTCGGATGCGGCCGTCCGTCCGGATCGGGATCGGGCCCGCATGAACGCCCGTGTGTTCGACGCCGTCTGGGACACCGTCCGGCGGCGATACTACGATCCGCGTCTGCATGGCGTCGACTGGCGGGCGGCCAGGACGACCTATCGGCCCCAGGCGTTGGCGGCGCTGGACGACCGGGCCCTCTATCGCACGATCGGCGTGATGCTCGACCTGCTGGACGACGATCATGCCGGCGCGGCGTCTCCGGCCCAGGCCCGTCGTCAGGACGCCGCTCGCACGCGCCGGGCGATCATGGGCGTGGTGCTGGCGCGGATCGACGCCGACAACTGGCGGATCGAGGACGTCCGCGACGGCTCGCCGGCCGCCGAGGCGGGCGTTCAGATCGGATGGGTTCTTCAGAGCGTCGATGGCGAGGCCTGGGGCGTGGATTTCGACGTCGAGGAGGGCCGCCAGACGCTGCTCGCCTTTCGGGACGAGACGGGGCAGACGCGGGAGGTCACCCTGGTGCCCCGCGTCATGGACCCCTTGCCGGCCTTCAGCGTGGACGCCTCCCGGCCCGGCGCGGTCGTGCTGAGGGTCGAGGGATTCGAAGCGGGGCTGGGGCGCTGGCTCGGCGAGCGACTGGCAGAGATTCCTGCCGAAACCGATGTCATCCTGGACCTTCGCGGCAATGCGGGCGGCCTGCTGCTGGAGGCGGACGCGGCCCTGTCGTGCTTTCTGCCGGCGCGCCAGCCCTGGGCGACGCGGATCGCGCGAGGCGGGCGACCGCTGACGCTGACCATCATGCCGGGGTGCGGTGATCTGGACGGCCCGGTGCCGAACGACGTCGCCCTGCTGGTCGACGGGGCCAGCCGCAGCGCCGCTGAACTGACGCCCGCCGCTCTGCAGGAGGCGGGCCGGGCGCTGGTGGTGGGCGAGCACACGGCCGGGGCGGTGCTGATCTCTCAGGATACGGTCCTGCCCGACGGCGGCCGCCTGACGCTCAGCCGGGCGGATTACGTCACCTCCGGAGGCGTCCGGCTGGAGAAGCGCGGCGTGACGCCCGACATCGTGGTGGCGCGAACGGTAGAGGATCGCCGCATGGGGCGTGATCCGGTTCTGGACGCCGCGATCGAGGCGCTGAACCGCCAGGAGATGGCGCGAACCTCGGCCAGCGCAAGCCCTGTGGCCCAGGCCGAAGGGCTCTAGGCGGGCACCGGCCGAACCCGAGCGGCGGCCTCCTGTGCCCGCTCGCGCGCCTGATCGACCGAGGCACCGCGGGCCAGGGCCACGCCCATGCGCCGCCGCTCGAACGCCTCTGGCTTGCCAAACAGCCGCACGTCGGCCGTGGGAACGGACAGGGCCTCGGCCACGCCGTCATAGGCGATGCCGACCGCATCCACGCCGCCGTAGATGACGGCGCTGGCCCCGATCTCGCGCTGGGACACGTCCACCGGCAGGCCCAGAATGGCGCGGGCGTGCAGGGCGAACTCGCTCAGCGTCTGGGTCGCCAGGGTCACGAGGCCCGTGTCGTGCGGACGCGGAGAAACCTCCGAGAACCAGACCTGGTCGCCCTTCACGAACAGTTCGACGCCGAAGACGCCGAGGCCACCGAGCGCCTCGGTCACCTTCAGGCCGATGTCCTGCGCCGAGGCCAGGGCGGCCGGGCTCATGGCCTGGGGCTGCCAGCTCTCGACATAGTCGCCCTGGACCTGGCGATGGCCGATGGGGGCGCAGAAGTCGGTGACGACCACGCCGTTCTTCATGGACCGGACGGTCAGCAGGGTGATCTCGAAATCGAAGTCGATGCGACCCTCGACAATCACGCGCGCCGTCTCGACCCGGCCGCCGGACTGGGCATAGGCCCAGGCGTTGCCGGAATCCTCCAGGGCGTCGATCATCGACTGGCCCTTGCCCGAAGACGACATGACCGGTTTGACGAAGACCGGCAGGCCGATGCGGTGCGCGGCCTCGGCCAGTTCGGCGGCCGATCCGGCGAAGGCGTAGGGGCTGGTCGGCAGGCCCAGTTCCTCGGCGGCCAGCCTGCGGATGCCCTCGCGGTTCATGGTCAGCTGGGTCGCGCGCGCCGTCGGAATGACGCGCGCCAGGCCCGCCACCTCGATGTCGGCCAGCACCTCGGTGGCGATGGCCTCGATCTCGGGCACGATGATGTGAGGAGCTTCGGCCAGGATGACGCCGTTCAGCAGGTGAGGGTCGGTCATGGGGATGACGTGGCTGCGGTGCGCGACCTGCATGGCCGGGGCGTTGGAATAGCGATCGACCACGATCACCTCGCACCCCAGCCGCTGAAGCTCGATCGCGACCTCCTTGCCGAGCTCGCCGCCGCCCAGCAGCATGACCCGGACCGCGCTGTCCGAAAGGGGGGTGCCGAGCCTCATGTCGCGGGGGTCGCGGCTTGCGCCGCGTTCTTCGGAGCCCAGTTGCCGGCGGCATGGGCGGTGGCGATCGCCTCGACCAGGGCCGGATCGGCGTCGAACCCGCGCAGGTCGTCCAGCGTCAGCGTCGCCCGCTCGGCGCAGGCCTGCATGACGTGGGGAAAGTCGGGTTCTACGCTCACGCCGTTGCTCTGCGCATCTGCCCAGATGTTGAACGTCTGTTCGCCCAGACCCTCCCAGGCCCCCCTGCATTGTTCGACCCACTCGGCGTCGGGGCTGGCCAGCATGCGGCGGCCGTACCACGCACCAAGAGCGTCCGACCGCACCAGAGGCACATAGCCCGGAGGCATGTCGTCGAAGGTGCTGACGGCCAGTCCCAGACCGGGCACCAGCCGGGGCCAGTCCACCCGCGCCCCCGTCGCCAGATCATAGGTGACGGCGACGAACCGGACCGAGGGATAGGCACCGCCACAGTCGTAGTCGAGGTGCTGCTGGAGCGTCAGATAGGCCGGGCCGACCATTGGCCGATTGATCCTTTGCGACCAGCTGCCACCGGGGCCGTTGGCGGCGTCCGCCGCGCACTGGGTCAGGTTTTCCAGAGCCGCAGCGTCCATCGCGTCCAGATCGGCGTTGATGCGCTGGTCGGCGGGACTGTCGCCGGCCAGTCGAGGCATGGCCTGGGCGTCCGCAGACAAATCGGGGCGATCCGTCAGGGCGATCGCCGTCGCCTGCGCCGCCGTCGGACGCTCCGGCTCCGTCGTGGCCGGGGAACATGCGCCGGCCAGAAGACCGACGATCGCGCTCGCCATCAGGTATCGTGCGGCTATCCACTGCATCTGTTCGTCCCCCCAATTGACCCGGAACATGCCGCCGGAAAAAGCCTCGCGCCAGATGTCAAGCCGTCGCCCTTGCGGTTACGGCTGCTCGTCTGTCGGAAACAGCCGACGAAAGGCGTCGAGCGCTGCCCCATGATAGATGGTCGCGTGGCTCTCGGTCGGGCGAGGGTCGTAGGTCCAGGTCAGGTCGGCCGGGGCGGAGGACCGCAGCGCCGCGACCAGCACGTCCATCGCCGCCTGCATCTCGCCGCCCTCGTCGGCAATGCTGAGCATGAGGGTGCGCGGACCCGGTGGGTGGGTGGCCAGTAAGCTCGCGGCCTGACCGGCCAGTTCCCCGTCGTCCCACCACAGGCTTGGGCTGATGGCGACATAGGTGTCAAACAGGGTCGGCGTCTTCAGCGCGGTCTCGACCACGAACAGGCCCGCGAGCGACTCGCCCATCAGGACCGAGGTGTCGTCCGTGGCGAAGGTCGCCTCGACGAAGGGAACGACCTCCTCGGCCAGGAAGCGGCGGAAGTGGGCGGAATCCCCCTGCGTCGGATACTGGGCGATCAGATCGGGATTGGACGAGCGCAGGGCCAGCTCGTTCCTGCGATCCATCGAGGCCACGCCCACGACAATCACGTCGCGGGTCGAGCCGTTGACGGTGCCCAGCTGGGCCAGGCCGCTGATGTGGTGGAAATCCTGGGTCTGACCGCCGTCCAGCACATACAGCACCGGATAGCGGTGGCCGTCCTCGCCGTGACCGGGCGGAAGCCAGACGTTGATCTCGCGCGACTGGCCCATGACCGCAGACGGCAGGGCGTAGGACTGGCCGATGACGATCGGCGTCTGCTCCGGCGTCTGGGCCGAGGCGGGGACGACCCCCAGCAGGGCGGCGACGACGAAGATCAGCGCCCCGAAACGCATCCTTACAGACGCGCCTTGACCGCCGCGACCACGGCGTCCGCGGTGATCCCGAACTCGCGGTACAGGACGTCCGCCGGGGCCGAGGCCCCGAAGCCGGTCATGCCGACGAAGGCCCCGTCCTCGCCGATGAAGCGTTCCCAGCCCTGTTTGATCGCGGCCTCGACGGCGACGCGCACCGTGCCGCGACCCAGCACCGAGGCCTGGTAGGCGGCGTCCTGTGTTTCGAACAGCTCGAAGCAGGGGACCGAGACGACGCGGGTCGGCGTACCCTCGGCTTCCAGCGTTTCGGCGGCCTTCAGCGCGATGGGCACCTCGGTGCCGGTGGCGAACAGGGTGGCCTTGGCGTCGCCTGACGCGGCCTTCAGCTCATAGGCGCCGCGCGCGGACAGGTTCTCGTCCGAGGCTGCGACGCGGACCGCCGCCGTCTTCTGACGCGACAGGGCCATCGCCGACGGCGTCGTCTTCGCCTCCAGCGCCAGCTGCCAGCATTCGAAGGCCTCGACCGTGTCGGCGGGGCGGAAGACCATCAGGTTGGGGATGGCGCGAAGAGCCGCCAGGTGCTCGACCGGCTGGTGCGTCGGGCCGTCTTCGCCCAGGCCGATGGAATCGTGCGTCAGGACGTGGATGACGCGGATACCCATCAGAGCCGCCAGACGGATCGACGGGCGGTTGTAGTCCGAGAACACCATGAAGGTGCCGCCGTAGGGGATGACGCCGCCATGCAGCGCCATGCCGTTCATGGCCGCCGCCATGCCGTGCTCGCGGATGCCCCAGTTGACGTAGCGCCCCTCATACGTCGGGGCGTCGAAGATGGGCGTGCCCTTGACCAGGGTGTTGTTGGAGCCGGTCAGGTCGGCCGAGCCGCCGATCATCTCGGGCACCGCGCCGAACACGGCCTCCAGCGCCGCGCCCGAGGCCTGGCGCGTGGCCTGGGCGGGCTTGTCGACCAGCAGCTGGGCGATGCCGGCGTTCAGGCCGTCGAAGGCGCGCTCGGGCAGGTCGCCGGCCATGGCACGGGTGAAGTCGAGCGCCTGGGACGAGGCCGCAAGCCGGGCCTCCCAGGCCTTGCGGTCCTTGGCCCCGCGCTTGCCGACCTTCTTCCAGGTCTTCTCGATGCTTTCGGGGAGTTCAAAGGGATCGTGGTTCCAGGCCAGGCCCAGACGGGTGGCGGCGATCTCGGCCGCGCCCAGGGCCGCGCCGTGGGTCTTGTGGCTGCCCTCCATGGTCGCGGCGCCGCGACCGATCTTCGTCTTGCAGGCGATCAGGGTCGGCTTGTCCTGTTTGGTCGCCCACTGCAGCGCCGACTTGACCGCTTTCATGTCGTGACCGTCCACGGCCTTGACCGCCCAGCCGGCGGCCTTGAAGCGCGCCTTCTGGTCGGTGGCGTCCGACAGGCTGACCGCCCCGTCGATGGTGATGGCGTTGTCGTCCCACAGGACGGTCAGCTTGTTCAGGCGATAGCGGCCGGCGAGCGCGATCGCCTCCTGGCTGACGCCCTCCATCAGACAGCCGTCGCCGGCGATGACCCAGGTGCGGTGATCGACCAGATCGTCTCCAAAGCGCGCCGCGAGATGCCGCTCGGCCATGGCGAAGCCGACGGCATTGGCCAGACCCTGGCCGAGCGGACCCGTCGTGGTCTCAACGCCCGGCATGTGGCCGTACTCGGGGTGGCCGGCGGTCTTGGACCCCCACTGGCGGAAGTTCGACAGCTGCTCCTTCGTCGCGGCCTTGTAGCCGGTCAGGTGCAGCAGGGCGTAGATCAGCATCGAGCCGTGGCCCGCCGACAGGATGAAGCGGTCGCGATCGGCCCAGTCCGGGCGGCTGGCGTCGAACTTCAGGAACTTGGAGAACAGCACCGTCGCCACGTCGGCCATGCCCATCGGCATGCCGGGGTGGCCGCTGTTGGCCTTTTCGACGCCGTCCATGGCGAGGACCCGGATGGCGTCCGCCATCTGTTTCGGCGTGGCTTTGTCGAGGGTCGTCTTGGCGTCGGCCACGGGCGGAACTTTCGTCGGGAGGCGGAAAAAAGAGGGCGCGCCGCTTTACCGCGCGACCGTGGCGGGTTCTATACGAAATCTGGAGGAAGCGACCGATGGCCGACGCCACAACCGCCGCCCGCGACCGTCTGGACCGCGCGCTGGGCACGCTGGAGCGCAAGATCCACGAGTTGAAGCTGGCCCCGGTGGTTTCGGACGACGACCTGTTCGCCCTGCCGCCGCCGCCTTCGGCCCGGATCGAGGACCAGCAACGGATCGCCGCGCTGGAGGCCGCCGGTCGCGACGCCTCCGACGCCCTGGCCCGCGCCGCACAGGCCGTCCGCGAGGTCCTGGCCGAGGCCGAGCACGGCGAGACCGCCTAGATGGCCACGGTCACGGTCGAGATCAATGGCCGCCCCTATGCCGTCGGCTGCGCCGACGGCCAGGAAGAGCGCGTCCGCATCCTGGCCAAACAGTTCGACGCCAATGTGCGTCAGGTCGCGGCCGATGTGGGTCATGTCGGCGACCTGCGACTGTTCCTGATGGGGGCCCTGGTGCTGGCCGACGAGCTGCATGAGGCGCGGCTGCAGGTGGGAACGGCTCCGGCGACCGGTCAGATCGCGCCGCCGTCCGACGCCGGGGTGGCCGAGGCCCTGAACGCCGTCGCCGCCCGCATCGAGAAGATCGCCCAGGGACTTTAGGCCGGGCACTAGCCGACAGGCGGCTCACAGCCTATCTTGGTCCCCGGCGGGTCAGCTGTGGCTCACGTCGAAGGCAACATATCCTCGCGGCCTTAATTCACTCGAAGGGATCTGCCCCTGTCCGACCTCGTGGGGTCGGGTATGCGGAGCCCACCTGGCTACCCAGGCTCGAGAGGATTTAAACCGTCCTTCACGGCTCTCATGGCGCCGCCACCCTCTTTCCAAGTGCGCTACCGCTCGCCGCGCGGCGGCTCGCTGCTTGAGCGCGGATGGCGGATGCCTCTTGCCGACAAGGCCACCCTGCGCGCACAGGCCCGCGCCCTGCGCCGGCGACTGGCCGAGGTCGAACGTGAGGCGGCCGAGCGGGCCGCTCGCCACGTCGCCGACCTTCCCCAGGGCAATGTTGTCGCCGTCTATCGGGCGATGGGCTCAGAGCTGGACCCCGAGCCGCTCGCCCGCGCGATGTCCGCGGCCGGGACCACCCTGTGCCTGCCCGTCGTGGTGGACCGTGACGCCCTCATGATCTTTCGCCGATGGCTGCCCGGCGAGCCGCTGGAGACCGATGCCGCCGGCTGCCCCGCACCCTTGCCCCTGGCCGAGGTCGTCGACCCGGATCTGGTCCTGACGCCGCTCCTGGCCTTCGATGATTTCGGAGGGCGGCTCGGGCAGGGCGGAGGTTACTACGACCGGACCTTGGCCGCGCGGCCGGGCGTTCTTCGCATCGGGTTCGGCTACGCGGGCCAGGCGGTCGCCCGACTGCCCATGGAGTCGCACGACGTCCGGCTGCATGGCGTTCTGACCGAGGTCGGCTATACCCCCGCCCGAAAGGCGGACCCCGCATGAGACTGGCATTCTTCGGCGACGTGATCGGCAAGTCCGGGCGCGATGGCCTGTCTGATCACCTGCCGGGCCTGAAGCGGGTGCTGAAGCTCGACTTCGTGGTGGTCAACGCCGAGAACGCGGCCGGCGGTTTCGGCATCACCGAGCACACGGCGAAAGAGCTGTTCATGGCCGGCGCCGACTGCCTGACGCTGGGCAACCACTCCTGGGACCAGCGCGAGGCCCTGACCTATATCGTGCGCGAGCCGCGCCTGATCCGTCCGGCCAACTATCCGCGGCTGATGGATGCGCCGGGGGCGGGTGCCAATCTGTTCGAGACGGCGTCGGGCAAGACGGTGCTGGTCACCAATGTGCTGGGCCGCATCCACATGGACCCCAACGACGATCCCTTCAGCGCCGTGGACCGCGAGCTGAACGCCGCCCCCCTGGGCCAGGTCGCCGACGCCGTCATCGTCGACATGCACGCCGAGGCGACCTCGGAGAAGATGGCGATGGGCCATTTCTGTGACGGGCGCGCCAGCCTGGTGATCGGCACCCACACCCACGTCCCCACCGCCGACGCCCAGATCCTGCCCGGCGGCACGGCCTATCAGACCGATGCCGGCGGCTGCTGTGACTACGACAGCGTCATCGGCAACGAGAAGGAAGAGCCGCTGCGGCGCTTCACCACCCGCATCAGCGGCGGGCGCTATTCGCCGGCATCCGGCCCGGCGACGGTCTGCGGCGTCTATGTCGAGACCGACGACCGAACGGGGCTGGCCGTGCGGATCGAGCCGATCCGGGTCGGCGGGCGTCTGAGCCAGAGCATCCCCGTCGCGGCTTAGGCCGTCTGCAGTCGCGCGTCCCCCGCCTCGACCACCATCGTCTGCCGTGTCGTCAGGACGCCGTTCCGGTTCTGGATCTGGTCCAGGACCTTGAACTCGGTCTGCCAACGCTCCGGCGTCACGTCGCAGACGACATAGCCGCGCTGGCTGTTCCTGAATTTCAGCTGGGGATTGGCCGACAGGAAGGCCGCCTGGTCGGCTCGCTGGTCCTGCCCGTCGCCGCCCGAGCTTATGGAGGTGGAGACGAACTCGGTGGCGATCGGCGCGCCCTCCGGATTGCGCCCGTCCAGATACAGCTCTCCGGCATAGTTCTGATGCTCGTCGCCGGTCAGGACGACGGTGTTGGCGATGCGCCGGTCCCGGATATGCCGCAGCAACCGGTCGCGCGGGACGCGGTAGCCCGCCCAGCTGTCGGGATTGACGCCGTAATCCTCGCCCGGGTTCCGATCCAGGTCCATGACCATGATCTGCTGGGCCAACACCTTCCAGGTGGCTTCGGACCTGTCGAGGTTGGTCAGCAGCCAGGCTTCCTGCGCCTCGCCCAGCACCTGGGCCGCGCGGTCATTGATTCCGTCGCAGCCCGCGTTGAACCGGTCGCCGCACGGCTGGTCGGTGCGGAACTGGCGCGTGTCCAGCAGGTTCAGATCCAGCAGGTCGCCATAGACGGCGCGACGATACAGTTGCATCGCCGAACCGCGCGGGAAGGACGATCTGCGCAGTGGCATGTGCTCGTAGTAGGCCTGCATGGCCGCCGCCTGGCGCAGGGCGAAGACGGCCGGGTCGGTGCCGTCCTGATCCAGGCCGGAGACCCAGTTGTTGTCGATCTCGTGGTCGTCCCAGGTGGTGAACCAGGCGGCCGAGGCGTGCGACGCCTGCAGGTCGGTGTCCATTTTGTACTGGGCGTAACGCTGGCGGTAGTCGGTGACCGTGTAGACCTCGCCGCCGAGATGGACGCGGGGGTTCTCGTTCGGCGTCGTCGACCCGTAGATGCGGTTGCCGCGCCCCTCGTAGATGTAGTCGCCGTAGCAGTAGATGAAGTCGAGGTCCTCGGCGGCGATCTTGCGGTGGGCGGTGTAGTAGCCGCTCTCATAGGCCTGGCAGCCGAGGATGCCGAACTTGACGCGGTCCAGCGCTGCGCCGGCGACGGGCATGGTCTTGGCGCGGCCGACGCCCGAGCGTTCTCGCCCGGCTGTGAAGCGATAGAAATAGGGACGACCGGGCTCCAGGCCGCCGACCTCGACATGGACCGCGTGGCCCAGTTCGGGGCGAGCGATCGCTTCGCCGGTCTGGATCACCGTGCCGAAACCGGCGTCGGCGGCGACTTCCCAGGTCACCGCCATCGGCTGTGAGGGCATGCCGTGGTCGGGCTCCAGCGGTCGCGGGGCCAGGCGCGTCCAGATCACGAAGCCGTCGGGCAGGGGGTCGCCGGCCGCCACGCCCAGCTGGAACGGATTGTCCTCGAACACCGCCTGGGCCAGAGCCGCGCGGGTCGAGACGCCGCTCAAAAGCGACCCCAGACCCAGGCCGACCATCAAGGATCGGCGAGACAGGATGGGCGACATGGCGGCTCCTTGGATAGCGTCAGGGCCCCGATCTATCCGCTCCATATGACAGAACGACTGCCGCCGGCGAGATGACGACTTGTCCCCCGGCCGACTCAAAGAGCATGGTGATGCGGCGCAGCGGGGGCTGCGCGTTGGAGAACAATCCCATGAGACTTATCGTCGTTACGGGCGCCGTCGCGCTCGCTCTTTGCGCGTCTGCGGCCTCGGCCCAGGAGCGGCTGTCTCTGTCATCGGGCTTCCTGCCGGACCCCGTCGAGATCAGCGTCTACTCGGGCGGCGGGGAGGACGCTTCGAACCTGGGCGGGTCGTGCGTGGGCCAGATCGCCAGCCGTCCGGACGTCGTGCTGCAGTATGATTCGTCGGGCGGACCCCTGTCGTTCAGCTTCGTCTCGCGCGGCGACACCAGCCTGGTGATCAACGGCCCGAACGGTCGCAACTACTGCAACGACGACACCAACGGGCTGAACCCGGTGGTCACCTGGAGCTCGGCCCCCAGCGGTCAGTACGACATCTGGATCGGCGCGGTGGGCGACGCCGCGTCCGGCACGCTGCTGATCTCGGAAAGCCCGCTCTAGTGTCCGATGCCGGTCGCCCGCGTCAGCGGGTGGCCGGCCTCCATGCCTGAAGCGTGGCGATCTGCGCCGTGCTGGCCTCGATCGCCTGCTGGGCCATGCGCCGGATTTCCGGCTCTTCAGACTGGCGGAGCGCGGCCTGCGCTGTGGTGATCGCCGCGCGATGATGTTCGATCATGGCCTCGACGTAGGCCCGATCGGCGGGTGACGCCGCGGCCGTTGTCGCCACCGCTGGGTTGTCCTCCAGCAAGGCCGGGTCGATCGGATGGGCGGCCGCGCGGTTGGCGGTCAGGGCGTCCTGCTTGGCCTGTTCGACCGGATCGCCGCCGCCTTCGCAGGCCGACAGGGCCAGCGCGAGACCCACGACGAGGGTGATGGCTATCGCTCTCATCCCTCGATCCATGACGGCATCCAGGCTTCGTGCATCTCGCGCAGGTGTTTCAGCGGAATGCTGAACAGGTCGGTCGAGGCGAAGGCGTCGCCCTTGGCGTGACCCACGACCGAGGCGTGCAGCCCGGCCGCGCGCGCGCCCGCCAGAACCTCTTGCGGGTTCGACACGGCGACCAGATAGCGAGCCTGGTCCTCTCCGAACAGGAAGATATGGGCGTGTGCCTCGCTGGTGGCGTCCAGCACCAGGCCTGTGTCCGAGGCCAGGGCCATGTCGGCGGCCGCCCCGATCAGACCGCCGTCGGACAGGTCGTGGACGCAGGTCAGTCGGCCGGCCTCGATCTCGGCGCGGACGAACGTGCCAACTTTCTTTTCCCGCGCCAGATCGACCGGCGGCGGGGCCCCGTCCTCGCGGCCCAGCACCTCACGCAGATAGATCGAGGCCCCGAGCTCCCCGACCGTCTCGCCGATGAGCACCAGGGTGTCGCCCTCGGCCATGGTCGAGAAGCCCGCGACCACGTCGTAGTTGGGCAACAGGCCGACGCCGCCCACGGTCGGGGTCGGCGGAATGGCGACGCCGTTGGTCTCGTTGTAGAGGCTGACGTTCCCGCTCACGACCGGGAAGTCGAGCGCGCGGCAGGCTTCGGCCATGCCGTCGATGGCGCGCACGATCTGGCCCATGATCTCGGGCCGCTGCGGATTGCCGAAGTTCAGGTTGTCGGTGATGGCGATGGGTCGGGCGCCGACGGCGGTCAGGTTGCGCCAGGCCTCCGCCACCGCCTGCTTGCCGCCCTCGTAGGGGTCATTCTGGACGTAACGGGGGGTGACGTCCGAGGTCATGGCCAGACCCTTGTCCGTCCCGTGGACCCGCACCACGCCAGCGTCGGCCCCGGTCGCCGAGTCCTGCAGGGTATCGGCCATGACGTGGCGGTCGTACTGCTCCCAGATCCAGCGCTTGGAGGCCATGTCGGGGCAGGTCAGGACCTTCAGCACCGCGTCTTCCCAGACCTCTGGCGCGGGCACATCGGCCGGGTTTAGCCGGGGGTGCAGCACCGGCTGAACCCAGGGACGGTCGTACAGCGGGGCGTCATCGAACAGCGGGGCCAGCGGCACGTCGCAGACGACCTCGCCGTGGTGGTTCAGGACCAGTCTGCCGGTGTCGGTGGTGCGGCCGATGACGGCGGCGTCCAGGCCCCATTTCTTGAAGATGCGGTGGCCGTCGTCCTCGCGGCCGGGCTTCAACACCGCCAGCATCCGCTCCTGGCTTTCCGACAGCATCATCTCATAGGCGGTCATGCCCTCTTCGCGCTGAGGGACCGCATCCATGTTCAGCTCGATGCCGACCCCACCCTTGCCGGCCATCTCGACCGAGGAGCTGGTCAGGCCCGCCGCGCCCATGTCCTGGATGGCGGCGACGGCGCCGGAGGCCATCAGCTCCAGAGTCGCCTCGATCAGCAGTTTCTCGGCGAAGGGATCGCCGACCTGAACGGTGGGGCGCTTGGCGTCGGATTCGTCGTCGAACTCGGCCGAGGACATGGTCGCGCCGTGGATGCCGTCGCGGCCGGTCTTCGATCCGAAATAGACCACCGACATGCCCGCGCCCGGCGCGGCCGAGTAGAAGATGCTGTCCGCCTTGGCCAGGCCCACGCACATGGCGTTGACCAGGATGTTGCCGTTGTAGCCGCGGTGGAAGTTGGTCTCGCCCGCCACGGTCGGCACGCCCACGCAGTTGCCATAGCCGCCGATACCCGAGACCACGCCCTTGACCAGGCGTTTGGTCTTTTCGTGCTCGATGTCGCCGAAGCGCAGGGCGTTCAGCAAAGCGACGGGCCGCGCGCCCATGGTGAAGACGTCGCGCATGATGCCGCCCACGCCCGTCGCCGCGCCCTGATAGGGCTCGATGAAGCTGGGGTGGTTGTGGCTCTCCATCTTGAAGATGCAGGCGTCGCCGTCGTCGATATCGATCACGCCCGCGTTCTCGCCCGGTCCGCAGATGACGCGGGGTCCCTTGGTCGGGAACTTCGACAGGTGGATCTTGGAGGACTTGTAGGAGCAGTGCTCCGACCACATCACCGAGAACACGCCCAGCTCGACCAGATTAGGCTCGCGCCCCAGCCGGTCCAGGATCACCTGATACTCATTGGGGGCCAGACCCCATTCGACGGCGAGTTCGGCGGAAGTCTTCTGGGGGGCGGTCATGGCTGGGCCTTCTAGCCATGAACGGTTGCGCTGTCAGCCCGCCTGTCCACCCAGTCCGACCGCCGCGTTCAGTCGGGCGTAGGCCGTGAGCGCCTGGCCGCGCGCGGCGGCCTCTTCGGCGCGGGCGTCGGCGGCGGCGCGCTGGGCGGTAAGGACCTCCAGGAAGGGCGAGACGCCGCCTCGGTACCGCTGGTTGGCCAGCCGGGTCTGGTCGTCGGCGGCGGCGACCGTCTCGGCGAGCGTCGCGGCGCGGGCCTCGGCGGAGGCCAGGGCGACGAGCGCGGTCTCGACCTCGGACAGGGCGTCGATGGCGGCCTGGCGATAGGCGATCTCGGCCTGGGTCCGGCGCGCGTCAGCGGCGTCGCGGGCGCTCTCCAGCCGACCGAAGCTGAACAGGGGCGCGGTCAGGCCGCCGGCGATCTGGCTGAGGAAGCCCGACGCCGTGAAGGGCGTCTCGGGATCGAGCTCCTGGCCGCCGAGCGCGGCACTGAGCGACAGGGTCGGCCAGAAGTCGCGACGCGCGGCCCGGGCGTCGGCGCCGGAGGCCCAGAGCTGGAGCTCGGCGGCGCGCAGGTCCGGGCGGCGGGCGAGGACGGCGGCGGGGGCCGACAGGGCGCGGACGGCGGGGGTCTCAATGGCAGCTGTGGTCGGCTGGGTGAGCGCGGCGGTCAGAGCTCCGGGGTTCAGGCCGAGCAGCGCCTCTATACCCAAGCGGGCCTCCTCGGCCGCCTGGCGCGCGGCGATGGGCCGGGCGCGGGCGGACCCCAAGGCGGCGCGCGCCGAAGCGGCGTCCAGCCCCGAAGTCAGGCCCGCCCGTTCCCGCGTGTTGGCCAGTGACAGCGACGCCTCCAGCGCGCGCACGGCGAGGTCTCCGGCGGCGGCGCGGGCCTGGGCCTCGCGGTAGGCGGCGTACAGCTGAACGGCGGTCGAGCGGGCCGTCAGGCGGGCGGCCTCGACGCGGGCGGCTTCGGCCTCGGCGCGCAGGCGCTCAGCCTCGGCGCGGGTGCGGACCGCGCCGTTGAGATCCGGGTTGAGGCTGAAGGACACCAGGGCCTGGAAGGTCTCCTGGTCGAGGTCGTCGGCGGATTCGCGCTCGGCGGTGGCCTGTCCGCCGATCGCCGGGCGCAGGGCTGCGCGGGCCGAGCCGAGGCGGGCACGGGCCTCGAACAGCCGGGCCTCGGCGAGGCGAACGTCGGACGCCTCGCCCGCCTGTTCGACGATGCCGTCCAGAACCGGGTCGCCGATGGCGGTCCACCAGCGGTCGGTCGCGGGGTCGGCCGCAGGCAGGGCGGCGACGTCCCAGGCGGCGGGGGCGGCCAGCGCCGAGGCCGACGGCGTCAGGTCCGTCGCGCAGGCCGACAGGAGCACGCCCGCCGTGGTGATCAGCAGGGCCTGGCGGATCATCGCGCGGGCTCCGTCGTCGGCGCGGCCGCCTGCGTCGGCGAAGGCGCGGCCTCGACGAAGACGTCCATGCGCTGGCCGAGATAGGCGGGGGCGGCGGCGGGGTCGAAGCTGTAGATCGCCTCGACCACTCGCGTGTCCACGCGCTCGGAGCCGCCGGACAGGGCGCGCTTCTCGACCACCTGAGGCTCGATGCGGACCAGCGTCAGCGGGATGCGGCGGTTCGCCTGTCCGCGCAGCGTCCCATAGGCGCGGCCCGAGCGGGTCAGGCGCGCGGCGTCGGCCTCGTCGAATTCGGCGCGGACGTGCAGGCGGGCGTCCTCGCCCATGGCGATCAGGGGCTGGGAGGCCGCGCCGGCCGGGGCGTACTCGCCGGGCCGGACATCGACCCGGAAGATGCGACCGGCGATGGGGGCGGCGACCGTCAGACGCTCCAGATCGACGCGGCGGGCCTGGGCCTGGGCCCGGGTGGCGGCGGCCGAGGCCCGAGCCTGGGCGGCGGCGGCCTCGGCCCGGCGGACGGCGAAGCGGCGGCGCTCCAGCTCGTCGCCGGACAGGGCGCGGGGGTCCTCGACCGCCTCGAACAGCGACAGCCGCTGGCGTTCGTCGGCCAGTCCAACCTCGGCCTGACGGGCCGCGGCCTCAGCCGAGGCGGCGTCGGCGAGCGCCGTGGCGACAGCAGCTTCAGCGGCGCGCGCGTCCAGGCGGAACAGGGGCTGGCCCTGGGTCACGCGGTCGCCGGGCTGGACCAGGACGCTGCGGACCACGCCCGGAACCTCGGCCGCGACGGCGATCAGTTCGGACTGGGGCTCGATTGTGCCGATGCCCGCGACGGCCGAGGCGGACGCGGCGCTCGGCGGCGTGGCGGGCGGGTCGGCGCGGGTGCGCTCGGGCCGGATCACGGCGGCGACGGCGAAGACCAGGCATCCGCCCGCGAGCACGGGCAGGACGAGACGCGAAATCCGTTGGCGAAGATTAGTGGGCATGGAGTCCCTCCGGGAGTGTTCCAAGGCGGCTGTCTCCGACGATCCGGCCGTCTTCCATGGCGACGATCCGGTCGGCGTAGCGGTAGATGCGGTTGTCGTGGGTCACGACCAGGACGGCACGGCCGGGGCCGGCGGCGGCCTCCTTCAGCAGCTCCATGACCTGGCGGCCGGTCTCGGCGTCCAGCGCGGCGGTGGGCTCGTCGCAGACGACCAGATCGGGTTCGTGGACGATGGCGCGGGCGATGGCGACTCGCTGCTGCTGACCGCCGGACAGCATGCGGGGCAGCTTGTCGGCGTGCGGCCCCATGCCGAGCGTCTCGAGCACGGCGCGGGCCTTTTCCGCGGCCTTCTTGAGCGGCATTCCGTCGGCCACCAGCGCCATGGCCGCATTCTCGGCCGCCGTCAGGGCCGGCAGCAGGTTGTATTGCTGGAAGATGAAGCCGATCCGGCGACGGCGCAGGATGACCTTTTCGGAATCCTTCATGCGGGTGATGACGTTGCCCATCACCTCCACGTCGCCGCCGGTGGGCTTGAGCGTGCCCGACAGGATGGACAGGAGCGTGGTCTTGCCGCAGCCCGACGGGCCGACCAGCATGGTCAGTTCTCCGGAGGTGACCTCCAGGTCGATGTCGAACAGGACCTGGGTCTTCAGGCCGTTCGATCCGAAGGCCATTTCGATGTCGCGGGCGATCACGGCGCTCATGGCGATCAACCCCGGAACACGATGGCGGGATCGACGCGGTACACCTTGGTCAGGCTGCCCAGCACCGAGATCAGGATGATGAGGAAGACCACGACGCCCGTGCCGACCAGCACCTGCCAGGGCAGGTAGAAGCCCTCCAGCGCGGCGGTGCCCCGCACGAAGGTGAAGAAGGCGGCAGCTCCGCCCATGCCCAGCCCATAGCCAATCAGCCCGACCACGCCGGCCTGCAACAGGACCATGCCGGTGATCTGGGCGTTGGTGGCGCCGATGGCCTTCAGCGCCCCGAACTGGCGGAGGTTCTCGATGACGAACAGGTAAAAGGTCTGGGCCGTCACCGCCGCGCCGACGATGAAGCCCAGCATCACCGTGATGCCGAAGTTCACCGGAATGCCCGTGCGGGTCAGATAGTACTGGACCGACCGCCAGGCGAAGCTGTCCCAGGTCAGGGCCTGGTACCCGGTCTGTTCGGCGATGCGCGCGGCCAGTTCCTTGTGGTCCACCCCGTCGCGGGCCCGCACCAGCACGAAGGACATCTTGTTCCGCTGGGGCGGGGTGAAGCGGATCGCCTCCGAATAGCGGGCGTAGGCGAGCGGGAAGGTAATGAAGGACGGGGCGGTGTTGGCGATGCCGGTCACGACCACGCGGCGGTCGTTGATCTCGGCCTCGGTCCCGACCTTGGACAGGGGATCGTCGTCGGGCCAGATCAGGGTCGCGCCCTCGCGGTCGAAGACGATGCTGTTGGGCTGGCGCAGCGCCTCCAGATCGCCCGCCAGCCACTCGCGCGGGGCACCGACGAGGGTCTCGTCGTCGACGCCCAGGATGTTGATCTGATTGATCAGGCCGTCGCGGGTGCGGAAGATGGCATTGCCCTTGAACAGGGGCGCGGCCCATTCCACCCCCTCGACCGATCGCACCCGGCCCAGCGCCGCGTCGGGCAGGGGCTCGACCTCGTCGACGTAGCGGACGCGCGGGTCCATGACCCAGATGTCGGCCTCGCGCACCTCCAGCACCTGGTTGGCCGTGCGGGTCATCAGGCCGATGAAGATCGACACCTGCTGGCTCATCAGCAGGGTGGCGAAGGCCACGCCGAACACCAGCGCCAGATACTTGGCGCTGTCGCCCAGCAGCATTTTGAGCGCGACAGATCGCATCCTCGGAATCCCATGATCCGTGGTGGGGGTTGCGCCGGGACTGGCGCGTGGGGGTAAGCTGGGGTACTGTTCGAATAACAATACTGATCGGTTCAGTATGTCAAGTGACGGTGCGATGACGCTCGCCGAACCCATCCTGAAGCGCGGCCGGCCGCGCGACACGGCCAAGGACGAGGCGATCCTGCTGGCCGCCGGCGACCTGTTCATGGAGCATGGCTATGAGGCCGTCAGCGTCGACGCCGTGGCCCAGAGGGCCGGGGTATCCAAGGCCACGATCTATGCCCGCTATGCCGACAAGGACGCCCTGTTCACCGCCGTCCTGAGGCAGGAGTGCGAGCGGGCGGTGTCTCCAGACAGCTTCCTCCCGGCCCCGGACCAGCCCGTGCGGGACACGCTGATCCTGCTGGCGACGCGCTTCCTCAATCTCGTCACGGGCGAGAAGGCGATGCAGATGAACAAGATCCTGGTCGCGGAGACCGACCGCGCGCCGCGCATGGCCCAGCTGTTCTACGAGACCGCCGTCCTGTCGCTGAAGGACCGGTTCGCCGGCTGGCTGCGAAGCGAAACCGAACGCGGTCGGCTTTCTGTCCGCGACCCGGACGGCGCGGCCTGGCGCTATCTCGGCGGGGTCAAGGGCGAGGCCCATCTGCGCGCCTCATTCGGTCTGCCGCCGATCGAGCCAGAGCGATTGCGCGCGCACATCGAGGACGCCGCCGACGAGTTCATGCGCGCGCACGCGGTCGGCCCGACCTCATAGATCTCGGGCCGTTCGTCGAGAAGGGTTGAACCTGCGTCGGCTCTCAGCCTCGGATGATGTGCGGCAGGAAGCGGGAGGTGTTGCGCGTCACCCGCCCCTTGTCCTCGCGCAGGCCGATCCCCGCCGGCTCATCGCCGACGAGCCAGGACCCGACGATGACATACTGGCCGTCGAAGCGCGGTGGCGCGTGCAGGGCCTGGCGGATGTGGGTGCCGTCGCCGTAGCCGCCGTCCAGAACCTTCGCTCTGCGACCCTTGTCGACCAGGGCGACGTTGGCCCCCTCGCGCGAGAACAGGGGCTTTCGCACATAGGACGAGCCCAGCCGCTCATGCGCCGGGTCGCTTTCGAAATAGGCTTCCAGCAGGTTGGGGTGGCCTTTGTGGCGCTCCCACAGCAGGGGGAGGATGCCCTTGTTGGACAGGATCGCCTTCCACGCCGGCTCCAGCACCGTCACCTCGGCGTCGGGCAAGGGTTCGGCATAATCGTCGCGCAGCATCTGTTCCCAGGGATAGAGCTTGAACAGGGTCCCGATCAGCCAGTTCTCGTCGTCGACGAAGCGGCCGTCGGCGTTCAGCCCGATCTGGTCGATGGCGACGAACTTGGGGTCCAGGCCCGCCTGCCGCGCCACGTCCTCCAGGAACCGCACGGTCTGGCGATCCTCAACGAAGTCGGCGTCCGACGCGAAATGCACAAAGCCGCCGTCGGGGAAGATCGCCCGGAACCGCTCGACCAGCTTTTCGTGCAGGCTGTTGAATTGGTCGGTGTCGGCCGGGAACACGCCGGACGCGATCTGCTCCTCCAGCCACAGCCACTGAAACACTGCCGTCTCGAACACGCTGGTCGGGGTGTCGGCGTTGTACTCGTACAGCTTGGCCGGCGAACGGCCGTCGTAGGCGAAGTCGAAACGGCCATACAGAGACGGCTCGCCCCGCCGCCAGCTGTCGGCGACGTAGTCCCGCATGGGCTCGGGGATCTCCAGCCGCTCCATCAGCTCCTGCGACCCGGCCGCCTCGTCGACCAGATCCAGGCAGAAGCCATGTAGCTCGGCCGTCGGGGCCTCGATGCCGTCCTCGATCTGCTCGAGGGTGAAGGCATAGGCGGCGCTCTCGTCCCAATAGGTCTTGCCATCGTCGTGGTGCCAGACGAAGCCCACGGCCTCGGCCCGGGCGGGCCAGTCCGGCCGGGGCGTCAGGCTCAGACGTTCCATGACCTCAGGCCGGGTCCCTGGACGCCGGAACCGACTGGCCGATCATCGGCGTCACGACCTTCACGTCCTGGGCCGTCAGCCGAGCCAGCACGTCGTCGGCCGAGGCGTGACCCGGCAGGATGCCCGCGTCGCGCAGCTTGGCGTCCAGATCGGCGCCCGAGCGGCGATCCTCCAACTCCTGACCGACACGCAGGCGTTCTTCCTGCACCGCCTGACGCTGCTTGATCCGCTGCAGGCTCTCGGCGGCCGAGCCGATGCGCGAATGCGCTCCCTGAGATTGCAGGGCGACCGAGGTCTGGGCCTTCTGGACGGACTCGTTGACCTTCACGATGTCGATCTCGCGACGCAGGGTCTCGATCTTCTGGTCGGTCTGGGCGATGGCGTGACGCAGGCGGGCCTCCGCCTCCTTCATGCCCTCGATCAGGGGGCCGCGCGTGCCGATCTCGGTCTCCAGCTCAGCGATGCGGCCGGCGACCTCGCGGGCCAGATCGGCTTTGCCCTGAGACATGGCGGCGCGGACCGAGCTCTCGTACTTGGCGATCTGCTCGCCGAAGCTCTTCATCTCGTTTTCGGCCATGCGGCGGCGGGCGACCAGGCCGGCGAGATCATCGCGGGCCTTGCCCTGGGCGGTGTCGGCGTCGCGGATTTCCTGATCCAGGATCTTCAGCGCATTGGCGTCGACGACGGCCTGGCCGGCGTCATGGGCGGTGCCCCGGAACAGGGCGGACAGTTTGGCGAGCATGGACATACGGTCTCTCCCGGATCAGGCGGCGGCTTGGGCGCCGAAGGTGTCGCGCAGGGTCGTCGCGTCGATGGCGTTCTCGGCCAGGGTGCGCAGCTCGATCAGAATGGTCTGCAGCGTGGTCTTGCAGGCCAGCTCGCCCATCAGCTCATAAATCTCTTCGCCGTTCACCGAGGTAATGGCGAAGTTCGACAGCGGCACGACGCGCTGGGCCTTCAGCAGGAACTCGTTGAAGGCGTGTCGATCGCTCTGTTCGGCGACCGGCCACAGCAGGACCGAACAGACGATCTGGGCCCCGCCGACGCTGAGATAGATCGGCAGGTCGCCATACTCATGCATGGTGGCCAGCAGGACGGGCTCGGCCCCTTCCAGCACCCGCGTGGTCAGTTCGCCTTCGCGCACGAGATCAGACGCGTCGAGCGCGGCCTTGATGGTCGGCACGGTCCAGGAGGTTTCGATCACGGCGTCCATTTCGGGGTGTGCTCCAGAGAGGTCGGTCGGGGGGAGGGGGCGCGGGCGACGGGCGATTTCAGGGCCGCGCGAGGAATCCATCACAATGGCGCGAACCGCCGCCTTGACGTCTTCACGAGCGGCGGCGGGCACCCAGATTTCGAGCTTGATCATGCCTGCCTCGCGACGGGCCCGGCGCCACGCACGGATGCGATCATTGGCCGGTGAGGAAGAAAAAGGGGCTGGCTCGCGCATGTTTCATGTTACGCCTAACAGGAAGGCGCACCGTCAGCTAGGGTGTGTCTTGCGCGGACGCTAGAGGATCGATGTTCAAGAGACTGTTCGGATCGGCGGACAAGGTGCCCCCCGCGCCGTCCCTGGCGATCGTGCGCAACATCACCGTCGGTCGGACCGTGGCGCTCGACCCTCTGGCCTGGCGTCGGCTGGGCGAGGAGACCCGCTTCACCCTGGACCGCGACGCGCTGGAGATCACGGCCCAGAGCGTGATCCGGCTGGACGACGGACCCTTCGTCCACCGCTTCTATACCGACGACCACATCATGCTGCAGGCCATGACCGACGACGCCGAGGGTCTGACGGCTTACGACTTCACCCTGTTCATCCCCTGGTCGTCGACCTATCCGGCCAGCGACCGCACCCGGGGCGCATGGCGGGACCGGCTGTCTCAGCCGGTGTTCCAGGGCGCCGCCGAGAACCTGCCCGACTACCCCCGCTTCTGGTTTTCCGAGACGGACGAGCCCCAGCCGCCGGTCAGCCTGTGGGAGACGGTCTATACCGACCGCGCCGCGACCGAGCCGTATGCCAAGATCTTCCAGACCTGCATGCTGTATGCGCGCGACCTGGCGGCGGGTCGCGAGCTGATGCTGGCCCTGGAGCAGGAGCCGGAGGGCGGCGACGTCACCCATGAGATCATGATCGGCATCCCTTTGGACATGGCCGAGTTCCGTGCCTGAGCGCGCAAGAGAGGTTTTCTAGATGTTCGATTGGTTCGCCTTCCAGACCGGGGCCACGGCCTTCCTGATCGCTTTCGTGGCCGCGATCGCCTTCTTCTCGGCGTTCAAATTCCTCTATCAGATCATCACGCCCTATCATGAGCGCGAGCTGATCCGGCAGGGCAACACCGCCGCCGCCGTGGCCCTGGGTGGGGCGCTCATCGGCTATGTCCTGCCGCTCGCCTCCGCCCTGTCCCAGACCGTCAGCCTGATGGAGTTTGCCGCCTGGGCGCTTTTGGCGGGGGTGATTCAGATCGTCGCCTTCCTGGTCGTCAGCCGTGTCCTGTACAAGGCGCTGGCGGCGCGGATCGAGGCGGGCGAACTGGCCGCCGGCGTCTATCTGGCCTCCATCTCGCTCGGCGTCGGCCTGCTGAACGCCGCCTGCATGACGGCCTGATCCGATGAGTGAACAGCCCCTTCCCGAAACCACCACCATGCGCCGGCTGAAGCGGTCCAAGACGCTTCAGGTCACCAGCCTGATGGCGACCGTCAGCTTCTCCATGGCGGCCTGTGGCTCGCCGCAGCTGGCCGGCCCGGCGCCCGCCGCCGACCCGGCCCTGGCCTATACCTCGCTGGACGAATGCAAGGCCGCCAATGACATCGAGGACACGGCCTGCGACGCCGCCTATGCCGACGCCCAGCGACAGGCCGAGACGAGCGGCCCGCGCTATGCCACCCAGGCCGAGTGCGAAGGCCAGTGGGGGCCAAACGAGTGCCGTCCGCTGAACAACGGCAATGGCTCCTTCTTCGGGCCTCTGGCGACCGGCTTCCTGATCGGCCAGCTTCTGAACGGCGGCGGCTATCGCGGGGGCGGCCCGCTGTACCGCGATCGGCAGGGCCAGTTCTCCAACGGCTTTGGCGGCGGCTATCTGGCGCGCGATTATCGAACCGGTCGCAGCTATGCGAACCGCAACGACTTCCCCGTCGCCCGCCAGGCCCCCAGCCGGGTGCAGAGCCGGACCTCGGTGGTCTCGCGCGGCGGGTTCGGCGGCGGCGGACGCGGCTACGGCGGCTGATCAGCCGTAGATGCGGCGCAGCAGTTCGATGAGGGTGGCCAGTTCCTGATCGGTAAAGCGCGCGGAAAACTTCCGTTCGTGCGCCTTGACCAGCTTCTTGACCTTGATCAGCAGGGTCTGGCCCTCGGGCGTCAGATACAGTTCGTGACGCCGCCGATCGACGGTCGAGCGCCGGCGGATGACCACCCCGCGATTTTCCAGGCGGTCGATGATGGCCATGGTGGTCGCGCGGTCCATCCTCAGGGCGTTTCCGATCCCGGTCTGGGACACGCCTGGATTGGCTCCGACCAGCCACAGGGTGGCCGCCTGCTTTTGCGTCAGATCGACCTCCGACAGGATCTCGATGATCCGCCGGTGCATCGTCCCCTGCGCCTGGCGCACGTGAAAGCCGAGCACCTCGTCCAGGGTGTCGAAGTCCAGGGCGTCGGGGTTCAGCTCGTCCTCGATGACGGCTTGGACTTTGGCTTTCATCTCGAAGAGCGGCTCCGGCGATCAGGGTCTTGGGGGCGGCCTGCGGTCCCCGCGACTGTATTAAGCGCATACGGTTCGATAGGCGAGGCTTCAGCCGACCTCCGCCTGAAGGATCACCGACCGAAGCGAGGCCAGAAGGCCCCTCAGCATGGCCCGCTCTTCAGTCGACACGCAGATGGAGAAGCGGGCCTCGTTCTCACGAACGCGGCTCCAGGCCCGGCGCGCCAGGTCGCGCCCCGCCGCCGTCAGGCCCAGGCCATGCGATCGCTTGTCCGTCGGATTGCGATCGATCAGCCCCCGCGCCGCGAAGGCCGCCACGAGGGGGGCCAGGTTGGCGCTCTTGATCCCGAGCGCCTTGCTCAGTTCGGTCTGTCGCACGCCCGGATTGGCCTCGATCATCAGCAGCACCGACAGCCCCGTCAGGGTCAGGTCGAGGCTCTCCAGCCGCTCGCCCAGATCCGACGCCATCAGCAGCGACGCGCGCCGAAGCTGGTAACCCAGAAGGCCGTCGAAGGGATCGGCCAGCCCTGCGTTCTGCGGATCATTTTTCATGCTGACACCCTCAATACGGCGCTTGAGGCTCGGTGTCGATATTGCTATGAACCATAACTATAAGAACACAAACCATTAGGGCGGCCCCATGTCACAGTCAGTTCAGGCTTTCGCCTCGCGGTCTTCGGGCGCGACCTTCCAGCGAATGAACCCGATGACCGGGGCCGTTGCCAGCGAGGCCCACGCCGCGACCGCCGCCGACGCCGTCGCCGCGGCCGATGCCGCCGCTGGGGCCCTGGCGGGTTGGAGCGCGCTGGGGCCCAACGCCCGGCGCGCGATGCTGAACAAGGCCGCCGTGGCACTGGAGGCCAAGGCCGATGCCTTCGTCGAGGCGATGCAGAACGAGATCGGCGCGACCGAGGGCTGGGCCCGCTTCAACCTGATGCTGGCCGTCGGCATGGTGCGCGAGGCCGCCGCCCTGACGACCCAGATCGGCGGCGAGGTCATCCCGTCGGACAAGCCGGGCTGCATCGCCATGGCGGTGCGTGAACCGGCGGGCGTCGTTTTGGGCATCGCGCCCTGGAACGCGCCGATCATCCTGGGCGTGCGCGCGATCGCCGTGCCCCTGGCCTGCGGCAACACCGTGGTGCTGAAGGCCTCCGAGACCTGTCCCCGGACCCATGCCTTGATCGTCGAGGCCTTCGCCGACGCCGGCTTCCCGGACGGGGTCGTCAATGTCGTGACCAATGCGCCTGCCGATGCAGGCGAGGTGGTCGGGGCCCTGATCGATCACCCGGCCGTGCGCCGCGTCAACTTCACCGGCTCGACGGCCGTCGGCCGGATCGTGGCCAAGCGCGCCGCCGAGCACCTGAAGCCTGTCCTGCTGGAGCTGGGCGGCAAGGCCCCGTTCGTCGTGCTGGACGACGCCGACCTGGACGAGGCGGTCAAGGCCGCGGCCTTCGGCGCCTTCATGAACCAGGGCCAGATCTGCATGTCGACCGAGCGCATCATCGTCGTCGACGCCGTCGCCGACGCCTTCGTCGAGAAGTTCAAGGCCAAGGTCGCGACCATGGCGGTCGGCGATCCGCGCGAAGGCAAGACGCCGCTCGGCGCCGTGGTCGATCTGAAGACCGTTCACCACGTCGAAGGCTTGGTCGCCGACGCCGTCGCCGCCGGCGCGGTCACCGTCAACGGCGGTGCATCGACCGGCGTGCTGATGCCGGCCACGGTCGTGGATCGCGTGACGCCGGCCATGCGGTTGTTCAGCGAAGAGAGCTTCGGCCCCGTCGTCGCCGTGACCCGCGCCCGTGACGAGGCGCATGCGATCGAGCTGGCCAACGACACCGAATACGGTCTGTCTGCCTCGGTCTTCACCCGCGACATTGCGCGCGGTCTGAAGGTCGCCAAGCAGATCAAGTCCGGCATCTGCCATGTGAACGGGCCGACCGTTCACGACGAGGCCCAGATGCCCTTCGGTGGGGTCAAGGCCTCCGGCTATGGCCGGTTCGGCGGCAAGGCGGGCATCGACGCCTTCACAGAACTGCGCTGGATCACCATCGAAACCCAGCCCGGCCACTATCCGATCTGATCGGCGTCCTCTCTCCGCATCTCCCGACAAGACCAAAAGCCGCCGACCACGGCGCCATCGAAAATGAGACCATGACCGACGATCCCAATGTCGCCACCTACCGCATCGAAGACGGCATCGCCTGGGTCAGCTTCAATCGGCCGGACAAGCGCAACTGCATGTCGCCGAACCTGAACCGGCGCATGGGCGAGATCCTGGACGAACTGGAATACCGCGACGACTTCGGCGTCCTGGTGCTGAAAGGCGAGGGCACGGCCTGGTCCGCCGGCATGGACCTTAAGGAGTATTTCCGCGAGACCGAGGCCAAGGGTCTGGGCGCGGTGCGCAAGGCCCAGCGCGAGAGCTACGGCTGGTGGCGGCGGCTGCGGTGGTACAACAAGCCGACCATCGCCATGGTCAACGGCTGGTGCTTCGGCGGCGGCTACGGGCCCCTGTACTCCTGTGATCTGGCGATCGCCGCGGACGAGGCGCAGTTCGCCCTGTCGGAGATCAACTGGGGGATCCTGCCGGGCGGCGGGGCAACCAAGGTGGTCGTCGACCTGATCCCCATGCGCGACGCCATGTACCATGCCATGACCGGCGAGCTGATCGACGGCAAGAAGGCCGCCGAGTGGCGTCTGGTCAACGAAAGCGTGCCGCTGGACCAGCTGGAGACCCGCGTCCGCGCCCTGGCCGAGGTGCTGCTGAAGAAGAACCCGGTGGCCATCAAGGCGACCAAGGACGCCGTGCGGCGGGTCAAGGAGATGACCTACGACAACGCCGAGGACTATCTGGTCCGCGCCCAGGAGGCGGCTAACTCCTTCGACAACGACGGTCGCAAGGAAGGCATCAAGCAGTTCATCGATGACAAGACCTACAAGCCGGGCCTGGGCACCTACGACGTCTCCAAGAAGAGCGCCTGAGCCGCGTCGTGGGGCCGATCGACGACACGGCCTTCCAGGCGCGGATTCGCCCCGACGCCCTGGCCGCCGTCGATCTGGCGTCAGGGCGGACGTGGTCCTATCGCGAGCTCGACGCCGCGATCGACCGTTGCACGGGCCTGCTGCGGACCGGACTCGGCTGCGCGGTCGGTGACCGGGTCGCGTCGCTGGCGCGAAATCGGGTCGAGCTGGTCATCCTGCACCTGGCCTGCGCCCGGGCGGGGCTGATCTATGTGCCGCTGAACTGGCGGCTCAGCGCGCCGGAAGTCGCCGCCCTGATCGCCGACGCCGAGCCGCAGCTGGTCGTGGGCGATGCGGATCTCGCCGGGCTGGCGACCCTTGGCCTGACGACGGACGAGCTGGCGAGGCGCATCGACGTCGCCTGCGAGCGGGTGGTGGAGCCGGTCGATCCGGAGCGGGTGTCGCTGATCCTGTTCACCTCGGGGACGTCGGGCCAGCCCAAAGGGGTGATGCTGAGCGAGCGGGCCCAGCGGCAGACGGCGATCAACTTCAGCCTGCTGGGGCGCGTCGATGGGCGCAGCCGCATCCTGATCGACACGCCGATGTTCCACATCATCGGCCTGATCACCAGCGTGCGGCCGATCCTGATGCAGGGGGGCGTCCTGCTGGTTTCAGACGGGTTCGATCCTGCCCGCACCCTGGCGCGGCTGTCCGAACCGGACCTGGCCGTGACCCATTACTTCTGCGTGCCGCAGATGGCGGATCGCATCCGGGCCCAGCCCGCGTTCGACGGCGGTCGCCTGAGCTCTCTGACGGCTCTGTTCACCGGCGGGGCACCCCATCCGGCGGCGGCGATCCAGGCCTGGCTCGATTCAGGCGTGTCCGTCGTCGACGGCTTCGGCATGAGCGAGGCGGGGACCGTGCTCGGCATGGCGCTGGACCCCGCGATCATCGCCGCCAAGGCGGGCGCCGCCGGGGTTCCGGCACCCGGCATCGAGCTTCGTCTCGTGGACGGCGAAGGCCAGGACATGTCGTCGGGCCAGCCGGGCGAGTTGCTGCTGCGGGGCCCGAACCTGTTCAGCGGCTACTGGCGGCGCGACGACGAGACCGCCAAGGCTTTCACCGCCGACGGTTGGTTCCGCACCGGCGACATCGCCGTGGCCGACGCCGACGGCTATCTCACCATCGTCGACCGTCGCAAGGACATGTATATCTCCGGCGGCGAGAACGTCTATCCAGCCGAGATCGAGGCCGCGCTGGCTGACTTCCCCGGCGTGATCGAGGCGGCCGTGGTGGGCGTGCCGGACGCCCGCTGGGGCGAGGTCGGCGTCTGCGCCATCGTCCATCCGGACAGCGAGGACACCCTGCACGAGCGGGTGCGAGAGCATCTCCGCCCTCGCCTGGCGAGCTACAAGCTGCCGCGCCATGTCGTGGCCGTTCAGGCCCTGCCGCGTACCGGCTCGGGCAAGGTCAAGAAAGGCGATCTGCGCCAGATCGCTCTGGCTCTGCTTGCCGACCGCGAGGCCCACAGCGCGACGACCTCCCTTGGCTGACGACCGGGCCGCGTCGGTCGGGCCCGGCCGGCTGGAGCTGTTGCTGACACTGGGGGCGCTGGCGGCGTTCGGATCGTTGTCGATCGCCATGTACCTGCCTGGCCTGCCGCTGATGACAGTGGAGTTCGGCGGGGCCGCGACGGGGGTGCAGGACACGGTCGCCGCCTTCTCCCTGGGTCTGTGCCTGGGCCAGCTGGTCTATGGCCCGGCCTCGGATCGCTGGGGCCGGCGGGCCCCGCTGCTGCTGGGGATCGTCCTCTACCTCGCCGCGACCGTGGCCTGCATCGTCGCCACCGACCTGTCGGCCCTTATTGCCTTTCGCTTCATCCAGGGCCTGGGCGGATGCGCGGGGGTCGTCATCTCTCGCGCCATCGTGAGGGACCGCTTCACGCCGCAGGAATCGGCCGGCGTCTATTCGACCCTGATGCTGATCCTGGGCGTCGCGCCGATCCTGTCGCCGTTGGCGGGTGGCTGGGTGATCGCGGCCTTCGGCTGGCGCGCGGTGTTCTGGGTGCTGCTGGCGTTCGGGATCGTCCTGGGGGCGATCGTGACGCTTAGGCTGGGTGAGAGCACCTCGTCCGAGACCCGGTCTGCCGCCCGCTCGGAACATCCCTTCCGCAGCTATTGGGCCATCCTGACGGATCGCCAGGTCGCAGCCTTCATCGCCTGCGGCGGCTTCGTCTCGGCCGGCACCTTCATCTACATGACCCTGTCTCCGCACCTGTTCATCGACGGCTTCGGGGTCAGCGCGACCAACTTCGGCTGGTTCTATGGCGCGGGCTCGCTCGCCATCCTGATCGGATCGCAGGTCAACCGGCTGCTGCTCAGGCGGTTCACCAGCCACCACCTGCTGATCTGGTCGACGCGGCTGAACCTGGCGGCTTGTCTGCTGATGCTGGCCAGCGTCGCCCGGTGGCCGCAGCTAATTCCCGCCTTTCTGATCCCCCTGTGCCTGGCCTTCACCATGAACGGCCTGTCCAGCCCCAATGCGGCGGCCGAGGCGATGGGGGCGGCGGGCTGGCGGGCAGGGGCGGTCTCGGCCCTGATGGGGTTCGCCCAGTTCGGCATGGGGGCGGTGCTGGCGGCCTTCGCCATCCGTCTGATCGAGGGTTCAGGCTTCGAGATCGCGGCCATGCTGAGCGCCACCAGCGCCTGCGCCGTCGTCTGCCTGATGTTCGCGCGACGGGCCCCGGCTGTGCCCACGCACAACGGACTTGCAGATAGTTAGTGTTGCATACAATAATCCGGCCAACGCCCGCCGCGAAGACCCGCAGGATGGGCGAACCCAGGAGGATACCCCATGAAGACGCGTCTTCTCGCCGCCGCCGCCGTGGTGGCCTTCGGCATGGCCGGTGCAGCCCAGGCCCAGGTCCCGAACCCGCCGCAGAGCTCGCCCCCCATGCCGGTCGAGGGGCTGGGCGGACCCTACGCCGTCGTCATGGAGATGGATCCGACCCTGCCGGACCACACGGTCTATCGACCCGCTGATATGGCCGCCGTCGGTCGCGACCTTCCGCTGGTCGCGCACGGGGCCGGAGCCTGTCTCAATGTCGGCAACATCACGTCCCAGTTCCTGGGCGAGCTGGCGTCCTACGGCTACGTCGTCGTCACCGGCGGCCCGATCGTCGAGGGGGCAGACGCGCCGCGCGCCCCGGGCACCGCCGGGGGAGGGGTCATGGCCACCGCGACCCAGAACCGCACCGCCCAGCTGCTGGAGACCATCGACTGGGCCATCGCCCAGAACGACGTCACCGGAGGGCGCTATGACGGCGTCATCGCCACCGACAAGATTGCCGTCATCGGCCATTCCTGCGGCGGCCTCCAGGCCATCGCCGCCGCCGACGATCCGCGCGTGACCACGGCCATCATCGGCAACAGCGGCATCATCCGCACCCCGCCCTCGGACGATTCACGCACCGGCCGTAACTATCGTCCGGCCGGCGTCGATGACCTGAAGCGCATCCACACCCCGATGCTCTATGTGTCCGGCGGGTCGACGGATCAGGCGACGCCGAACGCCCGCCTGGACTTCGAGGCCCTGAACACCGTGCCGATCTTCCACGCCGACATCGACAGCGGCCACGGCGGCACCTACCGCGAGCCGCGCGGCGGCGAATACGCCCAGGTCATGAAGGACTGGCTGAACTGGCAACTGCTGGGTGACGCCGAGGCGGGCCGCACCTTCACCGGTGCCGACTGCCGCCTGTGCACCGACGCCGACTGGACGGTTCAGCGCAAGAACATCGACTGATCGACACCGGGTTCAGGCCGCGTCGAACACGACGCGGTCGCCCTGCCATGCGAAGTCGGTCTTCAGCCCCGCCCGGCGCGTGATGTCGATGATGTAGTCCACGACGGCCCCGCCCTGGGCGTCGTCGCCCAGAGGCTGCGGTTGGCCCGACGGCAGCATCCAGAACGGTCGGAACCCCGCGCTTATCCCGCCGTCCGTGTCGATGTGGCAGGCCGCGACCATGCCGTTCCGCGACTCGGGGTGAAACGGATAGAGAGGATAGTCGGCCAGGGGCTCGAACCCGAACAGCACCTTGCGCCGTTCCGCCCAGGCTCGGCGCTCGGGACTGGCGTTGCCCTCGACCGACAGGGCGCGGGTCACGGTCACGAAGTTGCCCAGGCCGTGAAAGATCGGCTTGCCCCGATACACCTCGACGCCGCGGGTGATGTGGGCGTGGTGGCCGATGACGACGTCGGCCCCGGCGTCGATCGCCGCGCGGGACACGGCGGTCTCGTACATGGCGATGTGGGCCGGTGTGTGGACCACGCCCTTGTGCAGGGCGACGACCAGGACATCGACCTGATCGCGCAGCGCCGCGACGTCCCTCTGCATGGCCTCGACCGTGTCGGGATCGGCGAAGGTATAGACCTTGGGTGGGCCGCCCGGATTGGCACCCTCCGGCTCATAGTGGCTGATGATCTTCAGATAGGCACAGCCGGCGTTCCGCGGCCCGGCCCAGCCCTCGCGCGGGCCGACGCAGTTGTAGCTCAGCAGGGCCACCCGCTTGCCCGCGCGGGCGATCACCGCAGGCTTTCTCGCCTCGGCCAGATTGCGTCCGGCCCCGGCGGAGGCGACGCCCTGTTCGGTCAGGTTCGCCGCCGTGTCCTCGATGCCTTCCCAGCCCCGGTCGTGAATATGGTTGCCCGCCAGGCTGGCCATGTGAAAGCCCGCCCGACCGACGGCGCGCAGGTTCTCCGGGTCGCTGGCCGGAGCCGGAATGTCGCCCACCGACTCGGTGCCTCGCGTGGTGTGTGGCACCTCGACATGGCCGATCAGGACGTCCGCCTCGGCCAGCATGGCCCGCGCCGGATCGAAGAACCGGTCCGCCTCGGGCTCGTCCAGGACCAGGTCGCCGGTCATGTAGAGCTTGAACGGGGCAGGGCTCATCGTGCGGTCACCCGGCGGCGGGGCGGAAGGGAATGACGACGCTGGACGCCGTCTCGCCTCCGGTATGAACCGTCAGGGTCGGAGCGGGCGAGACCTCGACGCGGGCGCGCTCGCGCACGTCCGATCCGGTGATGCTGACCCTCAGCGTGTGCCCGGCCTTGAAGACATAGGACACGGCCAGCAGGTCGAACGACACCTTGACCGGCACCCCCGCCTCCAGCGGCTGATGATCCTCCGCCCACGACCGCCGCCACGCCGTGCCCATGGTGTTCCAGGGTGCCTCGACCACCCGACGCAGCGAGGCCCGCTGGCGACCTTCGCTGATGACCGTGACCGTTCCGTCCGGCGCCACGTCTTCCAGATAGGCGAACACCGGCTGCTCTGGTGAGGTCGACGAAATCCAGAGGTCCACCAGCGGATTGCCGGTCACTTCCGTGTCCCGCTCGAAGGTCCGGGCCGCCACCGTCACATTCTGCGCCGACGACCGGCACGGCTGGGCAAAGGGACCGAAGTTCGGCTCCACCGGATCGGGCGGGCAGACCGGGGCGTAGTCGACCGTGATCGCCCGACTGGCCTCCCGGCGCGGCGCGCTGGCCGTCAGGCTCTCGCCCGCCAGGAACAGCCGCTGGTGATCGGTGTCGGCCAAGGGCCATTCCTTCGCGGTCCGCCATTCCTGCCCCTCGGGCGCGCCGATGGTGAAGTAGTGGATGGGGTCGTCGTGCTGGATGCCGGTGTCCTTGCCCTTCAGGTAGTGGTCGAAGAAGCGCAGCTGTTCGGCCCGCAGGTCGAAACCGGGATGAATGCAGTGCCGCCACGGGCCAATGATGATGCGCGCCTGGCCCGGCAGATTGGCCAGGGCGATCAGGCCCTCGGTGCGGAAATCGTCGGCCCAACCGCCCTGGATGTAGATCGGAATCTGCGACGCTCGCACCTGGCTCAGATAGGCCCCGATGCTGACCTCGCCCCAGAACCGCGCCATCACCAGCGGCGACCAGCCGTCGCGATAGGGCATGGACTGCATCAGTTCCAGCAGGTTGGTCGAGGCAAGGTGTTCCTCGGCCGCCTGGCGCAGGAGGACGCGGTCCTCGTCGCCCTGGACCGGCGTCGCGCGCAGGTCGTCCTCGATCGTCCGGGTCGGGCCGGTGCCGTATTGCGAGATGATGCCGCCGCGCGTGTGGCCGTCGTAGCGATCCCAGGCGAAGCAGCCGGCGAACACCGCCTTCAGGCTGGGCGGCCGGGCGACGACGGCGTGCATGGCCGCCTCGCCGGTGTTGGAACAGCCGTACATGCCGACCTTGCCGTCCGACCAAGGCTGGATCGCCAGCCACTCGTTGATCTCATAGGCGTCGAAGCCTTCGGTGAAGTCCTCGTATCCGCGCCGGGTGCCGAACGAGGCGCCATTGCCCCGCCGCGCGGCGATGGCGACGACATAGCCATACCGGGTCATCTCCGACAGTGGCGCGCGCCCGCCGGGGGCCGCGACGTCGGTGGCTCGCGTGCCGGCGGGCTCGATATCCAGGGCATGGTGCCAGATGACCGGCAGGGGGCCCTCCACCGGAACGCCGCCGACCGAAGGCCGGTGCAGAGAGATCGCGATCCGCGTCCCGTCCCTGAGCGGCAGATAGAAGGAGGTGGCGACCTGCTCGGAATACTCCGGCGTCGGCGGCCCGGCGTTGAAGGTCGACTGGGCCGAGGCGGCGAGGGGCGAAAGCCAGAGCGCGAAGACGGTCAGAACGGCGGCGAGCAGACGGAACATGGCACCACTCAAAAGAAAAGCGGCGAGCCGGGCGGACCCGGCTCGCCGTCAAGTTACTCCGGGAGGAACTGGAAAGATCACCAGCTCTTGGAGATTTCGAACGAGATCATGCGGCCGATGGCCGAGGCGTTCTGGCTGTCCCAGGACACCGTGCCGTTGATCGCGATGGGCGGGTCTTCGTCGAACACATTCAGCGCATTGACCGAGACGCGCACCCCATCGGTCAGGCCTTCGCCTTCGAAGGTGTAGGAGGCCGTCAGGTCATAGGTCGTCCAGCTGTCGACCTCGACGTTCGGGGTGATGGCCGTGTTCCGGTAGCTGTCGACGTAGTTGGCGAAGGCGTTCACTGACCAGCCGCCCAGGTTCCAGTTCACCGACCCGCGCACCCGCAGATCGACGGGATTACCGAAGGTGTCGAGCACGTCGACGGTCGGCAGGCCGGCCGCGCCCTGACGTTCGACCGTCAGAATCTTGGCCACGTCGAGCCCCAGCCGCCAGTCGCCGAAGCCGGTCTCGAACCGGTAGCTGGCGTTCACGTCGAAGCCGTCCTGGTTCAGCGTGCCCAGGTTCTGGCGACGACCGTCGACGATGACGTTGATGTTGGTCACCGGCTCGACCGGGTTCTGCAGATCGGGGCTGGCGAAGCGGGCGGCGACCAAGGCGTTGAACGCCGCGTTGCCGGCCACGTCGGACGCCGCGGGACGACGGGTGATCAGGTTGGAATAGACCGTGCCCTGGGCCAAAGCGTTGCCTGGCGCCACGTCGATCCGGTTTTCGTACTCGATCTTGTAGTAGTTCACCGACAGGTCGAAGCCGTCGAAGAAGCTGGGCGACCAGTCGAAGCCGCCCGACCAGGTCGTCGCCGTCTCCGGCCCCAGTCCGCTGTTGCCGCCGTTGAAGAAGATGCCGCGCGTGGTGCCGGTCGAGGACGTCGGATCGGTGATGTTCTGGATGAAGATGTTCAGGATCTGGTCGGCGCTGTCGACCAGCGACGGAGCCCGGAACGAGGTGCCGTAGGTGGCGCGGAACACCAGGTCCTGCACCGGCGCATAGATGACCCCGACCTTGGGATTGGTGGTCGTGCCGAAGTCAGAATAGTCCTCCCAGCGACCCGCGACCGAAAGCTCCAGACGCTGGACCAGCGGGAGGGCATTGGCCTCGCTGACCAGGGGCACGAACACTTCGCCGAACACCGAGCTGATGGTTCGCGAGTTGAACACGCCCTTGAAGGTCGTTGCGCCAGACGCCTGCACGTTCGTGGCGAACAGGCTCTGGCGGAAGGTGTTGTCGTGGAACTCCCCACCCAGGGCCATGCGGACCGTGCCGCCGGGCAGGTCGAACAGGGGGCCGTCCACCTTCACCGACAGATCGCGGGTGATGTTGGTGCCATAGGTGGCGCGGTTGGCGTCGATGATGTCCAGCAGACCCGGGTTGTTCGTCCGGTTGAAGGTGCCGTTGCCGAACGGATTGAACGCGGTCGCCGGGTTGGTCGAGGCCAGGGCCGCCGTCAGCGCCGCGTTGTTGATGACGTTCTTGCGGTCCTGGAAGCCGCGGCTGATGCTGTGGGCCGCATAGCCCGCCAGCTGCCAGTCCGAGCCCAGGTCGATGTTCAGGCCGATGGCGTTCTGCTGAGCGTTCTCGAAGCCGGTCGAGTTCGAGTCGTCGTCGTCCACCAGCCGGTACTCGACCGTGCCCTGGGTCGCGCCGACCGGGCCGACGAAGAAGGGATTGGTGTTGCGCACGGTCAGGCTGAACAGGGCGGGCGGCGCCGCCAGGTCGTAGTCGCGCTTGGTGATGAAGCCTTCGTACCAGAGCTCCAGCCGGTCGGTGACCTGGTGGTTGATGTTCAGCAGCAGGGTGTCGCGCTCCTGCTCGGGCAGCAGGTCGGCGGCGAAGGCCTCGTCATAGCGGTTCGGCGTGGTCGACAGCTGGGCCGGGGTGACGCCGACGCCGTTGGTGTTTGGCAGGCCGTAACGGACGCCGCCGACCACGATGTTGCCGGGGCCAGCGGTGAAGGGGCGGGCGTCCGTGCCGCCGCGCGCGGTGCGATTCTGGCTGGCGAAGTCCCGGTCCGCCCCGATCAGGTTGCTGCGCTCGTTGTGTTCGTAGGCCAGGAAGACGCCGCCACCGTCCCAGGTCCGGCCGAAGGTCTGGCTGAACTGCAGCTGGTCCAGGCCGTCGGCGAAGCCGTAGCGCAGGGTGCTCTCTGCACCGTCGAAGTTGCGGCGCGTGATCAGGTTGACCACCCCGGCCACGGCGTCCGAGCCATAGATGGCCGAGGCTCCGTCGGTCACGACCTCGACGCGCTGGATGGCCGAGGTCGGGATCTGATCCAGATCGCCCAGCGCCTTGATGACGCCGTTGGGGGCCAGCCGCCGGCCGTTCAGCAGAAGCAGGGTGGCCTCGGGTCCGATGCCGCGCAGGTTGGCGCTGCGCACGGCGGTGGAGTTGGCGGCGGCGTCCTGGGCCCCGCCGGTGAAGCTGCTGCGGCTTTCGTCGGCGCCCAGGTTCAGGACCTGGGGCAGAAGGCGCGTGGCGTCGCTGACGTTGGACGATCCGCTGGCGGTGATGTCGGCGCGGTCCACGCCGATCGTCGGCGACCCGGCGGCGGCGACGCCTCGGATGCTGGTGCCGGTCACGACGATGTCTTCGACCTCGGTGGCCTGGTCCTCGTCCTGCGCCGGAGCTTCCTGGGCGAGGGCGAACGCGGGCAGGGCCAGCGCCGCTGCGATGGCGATCACGGACGCACGGACATAGACGGAACTGTGACGCGATACGGACATGGTTTCCTCCCCCTTGGTCCGGACTTTGGTGTCCGTGACCCGTTGACGCAGACTATGCCGTGTTTTCGCTTAAACGCAAATAGTATGATGACCAAACAGTAGGCGCGTCACCGTCAAGGTCGCGCGGTCGCTTGGTCCGGGCGAGAGGCGGTGAGCCCGTCGAGGAATTCCGCGATCTGCCGGTCCAGATCGTCCGACCCGGCCCCCATGTTGTTCAGCGCGATCCGGCACACCGGAACGCCCGCGCGTTCGAGAGCATCCAGAACCAGGGGGTCGGCGTCATCGATCGCGACGGCGCCGTGGCAACCGTTCGTCAGCGCTTCCTTGACGTGCCAGGCCCCCGACCAGGTCGGCATCCGCAGCTCGTCGCCCATGGTCACGAACCGCGCCGCGAGTGCCCGGATCACGTCATGCTCGCCCTCGAACGACCTGAGATATCCATCGGCAGCCAAGCCCAGGTACATGGACCAGACGAACACCGCGCCGTGGCTCTCCTCCCAGCGCTGATAGAAGCCGGTGTCGCTCCACAGGCCCCGCCCGACCCACATCAGCCGCAGGCGTTCGTTCGGACAGGCCGCCTCGCCGTCGGCGGCGCGCTGGGACACCTCCTCGTAGAAGCGTCTGGCGGCGTCGCGGGCCCAGACCGTGCCCCGGTGCCACTGCGGGACCATGGTCGCGGGCATGGTGTCGACGATGCCGACCGGGGCCGGGCGCGTCCGCGCGATCAGGTCGCGGGTGCGGCGATAGTAGTCCTCCTGTTCGTTGACCAGGGTCATCACCTCGACCAGCCTTGCCCGGTCCAGCGTCCGCCCGGTGAGCGTCTCCAGCCGCGCTATCTGGCCCTCGATCTGGGCCGCCATGAGCTCCAGCCGTTCGGGTTCAAGCGTCTCGGCCCAGCGATCGGGCATGTCGTCCCACCAGGCGATCGGCAGATCGATCCGGCTCTCGATCGACCGGTCGAACACGAACAGGTCCGCCCCCGTCTCCTCGGCCCAGGCCTCGAACAGCTTGGGTCCCGGGTCGGAGTTGGCGATCAGCGAGAGGACGCTGGGCGTCGGAAGCCCGCCCCACGGGGCTTGCGCGTCATCGCCCGCCAGGGCCGCCGCCAGACCCTGGGCGCTGTAGGTCTCGACCGTCGAAGGATAGTCGTTGGCCTTGAGCAGCCGCCCATAGGCCCCAGCCTTCTGCTTGGCCGCGACGATCGACGCCCACCACTGGTTGACGACATAGGGGATATCCATCGCGCGCAGGATTTCCTGGGGTGCATCGGCGTTGACCACGGCGAAAGGGCCGTTGGCAGCGGCCTCGCGCACCCCGGCGAACCACTCGCGTTGCCAGGCTCCGAAGTCCGCCGTGCAGGCCAGCGACTTGCGGCTACGCTTCGCCTCGGGTCGCGCCTCGGGCTTGGGCGACGTCGGGCGGGCCGCCGCCACCTTGGGCATCTCCGCCGCCGCCGCGCCCGTGCGCAGGAAGGTCTGGATGCGGTCGGTCGTTTCGGAATCGAGCGCGACCTCGGGTTGGACGTTCGCCAAGGCCAGGAAAGGAACGCCAGCCTTTGTCAGGGCGGCCCGCGTCGCCTTCACGTCCCAGGGCGCGGCCTCGTCACCCTTCAGTCCGACATGAATGACGGCATCGACCTTGATAGCCTTGGCGCGCGCCGCCAAGGCTTGGGCCCGCGTCTGGCTCGACTGTCTGGGACTGGGCCAGGCCGCTGATCGGCTGCGCTCGGTGATCGCTTCGGCGACGGGCAGGGTCTCGTCCAGAACGGCCTCGACCCAGGGATCGCCCCAGGCGTGATCTTCGCCGACCACGACCGCGCCGAGGGCTTCGAGGGCCCGATACAGCGTCGAAGACTCGTGCGCCGAGCCGGTCAGAATGACCCGCGACCCCGCGAGGGGAGGGGCCGTCGAGAGAGCCGCTCCAACCTCGTCCAGCAAGGCGTTGGCGCCCGCATCCGACAGGCGGGTCACCACCCCGATCAGATCGAGGGCCTCGCTGCCCGACAGGAGCACCTCCTGCCCACGCCGCGCCGCGAACAGCTCGGCGATCCGCCGCCGGGTCGCGGTGGCCGCCTTCACGGATGCCGTCATATCGGCATCGGCGATGGGGCGTCCGGAGAGCGTCTCCAGCCAGGTCCGGAACTGGTCCAGCCGAGCCAGATTGTAGCGACGCGCCGCCTCATCGCGTCCGCGCAACAGATCGACGAAGGCGAACGGCGCCTTCGGTCCGCGACCTGTGCGATCGAGCTCGCGCAGGACGGCGAACAGGTGGGAATCCTCTGCCGAGCCGTTCGTCAGCACGACACCCGAAGGCCTGAACGCCTCATCGAGAAGACTCGCAAGCACGCGGCGCGACCGGCGCCCCAGCGCCGGGTGGAAGTCCGCGCCCGGTCGCCCGTCGGGCGACAGCCGCCAGGGCATGAAGCCGGCGGCCGCGATCATCTCGCGCGCAGCGTCCGCCCCCAGGCAAGCCAGGGCATCCGCTGGGGGGACCGCAGTCGCCGCCAGCGCACGGTCCAGCAGCGCGCGAACCGTCATCAGATCGCGCCCGCCGCGCGCAGCTCGGCCACCTTCTCGGGCGAATACCCCAGCAGATCCTCATAGATGGGCCTGTTGTGCTGCCCGATCTCGACCGGGAGCACCTCGTCGAACCCGGTCCGGCAGTTCGAGAACTGGATCGGCACCCCGACGGTCCTGAGCGATTCGTCGGTGGGATAGCGCGGGTGGGCGACGGGCAAGGTCTCGCCGCGCGCAACGACGCGGGGGTCCAGCATCCCTTCCGACGGATGGCGCACCGGCGCGACCGGAACACCCTCGGCCTCCAGCAGGCGGACGACCTCGGCGGTCGGCAGGCCGCTGGTCCAGGCCTCGATCTGGGCCTCCAGCTCGACGGCATTGGCGACGCGGCCATCGCGGCTGTTGTAGCGCGGATCGTCGCCGAACCCCGGCTCGCCCATCACCTTGAACAGGCTGCGCGCCAGGCCTTCGTGCACGGCCACGATGGCGACGTAGCCGTCGGCGCAGCGGAACACGCCGAACGGCGACAGCCGATGGACGGTCAGACCGGTCCGGCCCGACATCCCCGCCATCTCCATGGCCCGCCAGTTCTCGATGGCGACGAAGGAGGTCAAGGCCCCCAGCATCGACACGTCGACGAACTGGCCCTGCCCGGTTTTCTGGCGGTGTTGGAGCGCGGCCAGGATGCCGATGACGCCAAACACGGGGGCCAGCATGTCGGCCATAGGAATGCCGATGCGCACTGGCGGCGTGCCTTCCTCGCCGCTGGTGTACATGGCCCCGCTCAGGGCCTGAACCAGCACGTCCATCGCCTTGGATCCGTCGGAGCCGCCCGCGCCGAAGCCGCTGAGCGAGCAGTATATGATCCCCGGGTTCGCGGCCTTTGCGGCTTCGTAGCCGACGCCCAGCCGGTCGGCGGTTCCGCTGGTGAAGTTCTCGATGACGATGTCGGCGGTGGCGACCAGATCGGCGAAAACCGCCTTGGCCTCGGGGGCCTTCAGGTTCAGGCTGACGCCCAACTTGCCTCGCGCCCGGGTCAGGTGGGAGACCGAGAGGTCGTCGGCGTGCTGACGGCGCACGGTCACGCCGTCGCGGCCGACGTAGGGGCTGTTCTCGCGGGCGAGGTCGCCGCCCTTTGGATCTTCGACCTTGACGATCTCGGCTCCCAGTCCGGCCAGCAGCAGGGTGGCATAGGGTCCGGCCAGGGCGCGGGTCAGGTCGATGACGCGGAGGCCTTCAAGCGGGCGGGGCAGGGCATCCTGGGTCTGGGTCACGGCGATCCTCGAAACGAGTGGCCTCGCGCGACACCGATGGGGTCCCTGCGGGCGGTCGGCGCGATTGAGACGCCCGCGAACCCCTCTGTCAATATTAGTTTGGATCGCATACGGTTTATGTCGCGACCTGTTGGTCGCCTCAGTGCCGCGTTCGAGGTCAGCGCCATGTCACACGTCTTGCTTTCCGCCGAGGAACCGGCTCGGTCGTCGTCCCGCGCGGGCGAGATCGGCGTCCTGGCGCCTCTGCTCGGTTTTCGGATGCGGCGGATCCACAGCCACCTGACGCGGGCGTTCAGCACCCGTCTGGGTGAGCGCGCGCTGAAGCCCGGCGGCTTTTCCGCACTGGGCCTGATCGCGGCCAATCCGGGCCTGTCGCAGAAGATGCTTTCGGACGAGCTGGGGCAGGACAAGGCCACGGTGGTCGCCCTGCTGGACGAGCTCGAGCGTCGGGGCTGGGCCGAGCGGCGGCGCGACGTCGCCGACCGTCGTCGCCATCACTTACATGTGACGCCCGAGGGTCAGGCCGCCCTCGACTGGATGGCGGCCCAGGCGATCGAGAACGAGCGCGACGTCGTCGAGGCCCTGAGCCCCGACGAGGCCCGACTGCTTCTGGACATGCTCGACCGGGTCTACCGTCGCGCCTATCCCCTTGAGGATTAGGCCGCCGTCGGCTCGTTGATCCGGATGGTCCGGGCCGCGATCGCCAGGAAGACCATCGACACCAGGAAGATGCCCGACATCACCAGCAGCGCGACCTGCAGCCCGCCGGCCGAGGCCTGGGCGCAGGCGGCGGTCAGGGCCTCCGTCGCGCCCTCCGGCGCACGGCCTCCGGGGCAGGTGACCGCGAAGGTGCCGAGGCCGTCGAACCGCTGACCCGCCACCGTATCGCTGATGATGCCGGTCAGCAGCGGCCCGACGGTGGATCCCACCACGGTCGCGCCGACCATGAAGACCGCGACGCCCGTGGCGCGCATGGTCGAGGGGACGATGTTCTGGATGGCGGCATAGAGCGGCCCATTCTTCATGTTGTAGGCGACGGCCGCCGCCAGCAGGAAGGGCACCGCCCACCCGGCGTTCGGCACCCCGAACGCCACCAGATAGGCGACCGCCGCAAGTCCACTGCCCAGAGCGGGCACCAGCACATAGGACCGGCCACGATCGTCGGAGAAGCGGTCTGCAAGCACGCCGCCCAGCATGGCCCCGACCAGGCCCGCAGCGCCGGTCATGCCGACGATGCCGCCCGCCTGGGACAAGGTGAACTCGTGTGTCCGCAGCAGGAACGAGACGGTGAAGCCCGCGATGCCGGCATTGGCGATGCCGACGAAGGCGCCGCCCACCAGCACGAAGACGAAGGCCGGGGTCCGGATCAGCCAGCGGAAGTCGGCCCAGAAGGTCGCGGGCTTCTTCGTCTGCTCCGCTTTCGGCTGCGCCTGCCGCGGTTCCTTCAGCGTGAACCAGACCAGAAGGGCCAGCACCACGCCGGGCAGGCCCAGTACCAGAAAAGCCATGCGCCAGCCCCAGACTTCAGCCACCAGGCCGCCGATGATCGGGGCCAGGATCGTCGCCAGCGGCGGTGCCGAGCTCACGACCGACATCACGACGCCGCGCTGTTTGGGCGTGAAGTAGTCGGCCAGAATCGAGTGGCTGATAGGGATGCAGCCCCCTTCGCCCGCGCCGACGCCAATGCGGAACAGCAGGAGTTGGGCGAAGTTCTGGGCCACGCCGCACAGGGCGGTCATGGCCGACCAGGCCGTGATCGCGATGGCCATCAACCGCGCCCGGTTGAACCGTTCGGCGAAGCGTGCGGCCGGGATGCCGGAGAGGGAATAGAACAGGGCGAAGGCCGGGCCCGTCAGCAGGCCCAATTGGGCATCGGTCAGGCCCAGCTCGATCTTGATCGGCTCCTGCAGCACGCCCAGAACGATCCGGTCCAGGTAGTTGCAGACGGTGACGGCCAGCAGCAGGCCGACGACATAGATCTGGTACGGACGCCACAGGCGACCCGGCGCGGGCGAAGCGGGAACATCGGTCAAGGGTCTCATTCCTCCGGCGATTACGCGCTCGCCCTGCGGCCAATCTGCGTTGGCTCGGTGAGAAGGTTGATCGAAAAAACCGTTTGTGTCTATGCCTATATAGCCGTCCGAAACGTCCTTCGGCGGGTGTGCCACGGGTCGCGCGTCGGCCGGTCGTCAGGGAAGGCCAGATGCAGATGAGCACGACGCGAACCCAGGTCGCCATCGTCGGAGCTGGGCCAGCGGGCCTGTTGCTGGGGCATCTGCTCCGCGCCGAGGGCATCGAGGTCGTGATCGTAGAGCGCGCCTCGCCGGATTATGTCCTGGGTCGCATCCGGGCGGGGGTGCTGGAGGCGACTCTGACCGATCTGCTGCACCGGCTCGGCATCGATTCCCGCCTGAAGGCCGAGGGCCTGCCCCATGACGGCTTCTATCTGGCGGACGGCGAAAAGCTGATCCACATCGCGGTCGGCGAACTGACCGGCAAGCGCGTCACCGTCTATGGCCAGACCGAGGTGACCCGCGACCTGATGGCCGTGGCCGAAGAGCGCGGCCTTCAGATTGTCTACGGGGCCGAAGACCTCGTCCTGAACGATGTCGAGACCGACGCCCCCTACCTGACCTATCGAAAGGACGGTGCCGAGCACCGGCTGGATGCGCGTTTCCTGTGCGGCTGCGACGGCTTTCACGGCCCGTCCCGCCGTGCGGTGCCCCAGAGCGCCGGCCGGACCTACGAGAAGGTCTATCCGTTCGGCTGGCTGGGGATTCTCGCCGACGTTCCGCCCTGCGACGACGAGCTGATCTACGCCAACCATCCCAACGGCTTCGCCCTGGCGTCGATGCGATCGCCGACCCGCAGCCGCTACTACATCCAGGTACCGTCCGACGAGGATATCACCGCCTGGCCCGACGACCGGCTGTGGGACGAACTGGTCGTGCGCTTGGGGCCTGAGGCGGGCTCTCGGGTGATCCGGGGGCCGGCGATCGAGAAATCCATCGCGCCCCTGCGCTCCTTCGTCTTCGAGCCGATGCGCCACGGCTCCCTGTTCCTGGCCGGCGACGCGGCCCACATCGTCCCGCCGACGGGGGCGAAGGGGCTGAACCTGGCCGCGTCGGACGTGGCCTATCTGTCGGAGGCCCTGGCCCGATACTTCAACCGGGCGGACAATGACGGTGTCGCCGGCTACTCCGCGCGCGCCTTGGCCCGGGTGTGGAAGTCCGAGCGGTTCAGCTGGCAGCTGACCACCCTCATGCACCGCTTTCCCTCAACCGACGCCTTCGACCGGCGGATGCAGCAGGCCGAGCTCGACTACATCGCCTCCTCGGTCGCCGCCCGCACCAGCATCGCCGAGAACTACGTCGGCCTGCCGCTCTGAGGTCACGCCGACAGCCTCGCTATTTGTAACCATGCCAAACGATTTGCGTTGCAAACGATAACGTGCATCATGCGGCTCAAGGCGGCCGGAGTGTCGCCGTGGATGGAAACATTAGGGAGGGGGCCCATGGCTCGCACACAGTCGTTCGCACTGGCCACGGTCGCATGGGGCGCGCTCAGCGTCGCTTTGGGACTACCGACATTCGCCCTGGCCCAGACCGCGCCGCAGACCGCCGCAGCGCCTCAGGATCAGGATGAGGACGAGGCGACCCAGGTCGACGAGATCGTCGTCACCGGCACCAGCATCCGTGGCATCGCCACAGTCGGCTCGCCCACCGCCACCCTCAGCCGCGAAGAGATCGCCGCGACGGGCGCCTCGACCATCGCCGACGTGATCCGAACCCTGCCCTCCGTCGTGAACATCGGCGGCGACGAATCGCGCACCGGCGGGGCCCAGGACGCGGCCGCCAACTCCACCCGCGTCTCGTCCATCAACCTGCGCGGTCTCGGCAGTGAGGCCACCCTGCTTCTGCTGAACGGCCGGCGTCTGGCCCCCACGGGTGTGCTGAAGGCACTGGCCGACCCCAGCATGATCTCGGCCGGCGCCACCGAGCGGATCGAGGTCGTCCTGGACGGTAGCTCGGCCGTCTATGGCTCGGACGCCGTGGCCGGGGTGGTGAACCTGATCACGCGCCGCCGCTTCGACGGGGCCGAGACCTCGGTCCGCTACGGTGCCGGAGACGGCATCGACCAGTGGGTCTACACCCAGACCCTGGGCAAGGTGTGGGACAACGGCGAGATCTTCTTCGCCTTCGAAGAGAACGACCGCAGCAATCTGCGTCGCGCCGACCGGCCCTTCCTGTCCAACGACCTGCGCTCGCGCGGCGGGACAGACCAGCGCTCGACCCAGTCGGTCATCCCAAACGTCAACGTCGCCGGCACCCGCCGCCCGTTCCCGACCTTCACCGGCGACGCGAACCGCTATGACGCCGGTCTCCAGGGCGACTTCCTGCCCGAGCAGCGCCGCACCAACTACTTCCTGACCGCGCGCCAGCGCTTCGCCCCGGACTTCGAGGTCTGGTACGAGGGCTTCCGCTCCGACCGTCGCGTCCGCTCGCAGAACGCGCCGCTGGGCAGCGCCTTCAGTGTTCCGGCGGTCAACCCGTTCTATCGGACCGGCATCCCCGGCGTGGCCCCCGGGGCCAACCAGTCGATCGAGTATCGGCTGCCGCGGGAAGGCGCGACCACCGAGAGCAAGGTTCGCGGCACCCAGAACGCCTTCGGCATGGTCTGGACCCTGCCCGACGACTGGGAGCTGAACACCTATTACGCGCACAGCACCGACTCCGAGATCGCGGGCATTGGCGGCGAACAGGTCAACGCCTCCGCCACGGCTGCGGCCCTTCGCGATCCCAATCCGAACACGGCACTGAACGTCTTCGGCGGGCCGATCAGCGACGAGGTTTATTCGCGCATCATCGCCTTCCGCTGGCAGATCACCGACGCGGTCAACGACCACTTCGAGGTCAAGCTGGACGGCCCCCTGTTCAGCCTGCCCGGTGGCGAGGTGCGCGGGGCCTTCGGCGCCTCCTATGATGAGGGCAGCTTCCGCTACCAGGAGTTCCAGAGCGCCCTGTCGCCCACCAACACCGCCTCATTCACCAACGACAAGACCAACAGCCGAACCTCGACGGCCGCCTATTTCGAACTGTTCGCGCCGATCGTGGGGGAGGCCAACGCCCTACCGTTCATGCAGCGGCTCGATCTGTCGGTGGCCGGTCGCTACGAGGACTATTCGGACTTTGGCGACACCTTCAACCCGAAGGCCTCGCTGGTCTGGGGCGTCACCGACGACCTGAACCTGCGCGGCAGCTGGGGCACATCGTTCCGGGCCCCGTCGCTGGTCGACTCCAGCACCGCGCTCAGCTTCATCTTCATCAATACCGGTCCCGATCCGCGCAATGGCGGGGCCCAGATCACCGGCCTCAGCGTCAACGGCAGCAACACGGCCCTGAAGCCCGAGAACGCCGAGACTTACTCGCTGGGCTTTGACTGGACCCCGTCGTTCCTGCCAGGCCTCCAGGCGGCGGTGACCTATTACAACATCGAATACACCGACCGGATTCAGGTCACGGGCGCCAACCTGAACAACGAGAACGTTTTCGGCGTCTTCATCAACCGCAGTCCGACGCTGGACCAGATCAACGCCCTTCTGAACAGCGGCAACGTCATCAACGGCACTATCGACCCGTCGCTGGTGCGCTACATCGCCGACAACCGCCGCTCCAACGTCGGCACCCTGTTGCAGGACGGCCTCGACATCGATCTGACCTACCGGTTCGACACCGCCTGGGGTGACTGGTCGGTGGGCGTCAGCCACACCGAGACCTTCAACTCGACGCGTCAGGTTCTGGAGGGCTTGCCCTTCATCGAGACGGTCAACACCCTGGACAATCCGCTGGCGTCGCGCGGACGTCTGAACGCCGGTTGGCGGATGGGCGGCTTCAACGCCAACCTGTTCTACACCTACGGCGGCGACTACCTGAACACGGCCGTCACCCCCAACGTCGACGCCGAGGTCCAGAAGACCGTCGACCTGACGGGCGGCTATTCCTTCCAGGACGAGAGCGGCCCGCTGTCGGGCGTGCGCATCAGCGTCAATATCCTGAACCTGTTCGACGAAGATCCCCCGGTCGTCATCAACGGCACCAATGGCTGGGACAGCACCACGGCCAACGGCATCGGGCGCTTCGCCTCGATCCAGCTGTCCAAGCGCTGGTGAGCGGAATGAGGTCCCTCAGAAGCCTCGCGGTCGGGCTGTGCGTCCTGACTCTGTCGGCCGGCGCGGTCTGGGCCCAGGCCGCGCCCCCTCCGCCGGACAGGGTCGCCATGATGCGCGACCGGGCCCGGATGTCGTCCGCCCCCGAGATGTCGGTGCGGATGTTGCGGTCCTGGATTACCGCCGATCCGGCCCTCGCCGATCGGCGCGACGCCGCCCTGGCCCTGGTGACACAGGCCGAGACCAGCCTGGCCGCCGGCCGTCGCGACGAGGCCGCCCGCGCCCTGGCCCAGGCCCGCGCGATCGCCGACGGCATCGCCTGGTCTCCGGCCGCCGAATACGCCGGGTCGTTGTCGTTCCGACCGGTCGCCGTTATCGCCGACGCCAGCGCGCCATTGCGGCTCGGGGTGTCTCAGGCCTATCCCGCCGCCGCGCCCGCCGATGCCCGTGTCCGGGTGTCGGTGGTGGGGCCGGACGGGGTCGCCGTGCCGCTAGGCGAGCGGCCTCTGACTGCGAACGCCGACGCCCCCGTGTCTCTTTCGGCACCGTCTGCGTCGCAGGGCCGTCGCCGTCTGGCCATCGAGGTCCTGTCAGGCTCCGCCGTCGTCGCTCAATCCAGCGCCGAGGTTGTGCTCGTGCCGAACCTGGCCGAACGCGAGGCCGACACCCGCCGCCGTCTCGCCGCCGTCACCGCCGGCCCGGAGGCCGAGGCGTCCGTGCTCTATCCCTTCGACCTGGTCCGCACCGTCAACGGTGGCGCGCGGGACCTGGAGCGCGCAGACTTCCAGCGTCGTCTCGACCGCTCCGAGGCCGTCCTGACTGCGCTGGAGGCAGGCCGCGATATCGTCGTGCGCGGCGTCGGCGATCAGGATCGCGCCCGCCATTTTCCGGCCTCGGGCGAGATCATGCCCTACCGCATCTACGTGCCGACCTGGTGGACGCCGGAGTATTCCCTGCCGATCGTCCTGGCCCTGCATGGCGGCGGATCGGACGAGAACGAGATGCTGATCTATAACGACGGTCGCTTCGGCAAGCTGGCCGAGCTGTACGGCTATATCGTCGTCTCGCCCTTTGGTTATCGCCCCATCGGCACATGGGGCAGCCCGGTCCGCCTGCCTGCCGTCTATGGTTCCGACACCCGCGAGGGCCGGGACCTGGGCGACGCCGCGACCCAGCGGATGCGGGCCTTGAGCGAACAGGATGCGCTGGAGACGCTGGACCTGGTCGCCGCCGAGTATGGAGCCGACACGACCCGCGCCTTCGTCACGGGTCACTCCATGGGCGGCGGCGGCACATGGTATCTGGCGCACAAGTACCCGGAGCGATGGGCGGGGGCGGCCGCCTCGGCCGGGCCCTTCTTCACCGACGACTATGACTTCGATCGGCTGCGGACCATGGGGATCCTGATTGCCCAGGGCGACGACGACCCGCTGTCGCTAGACTCACAGCGCCGCCTGGCCGCCGACCTGCTGATGCGGGGGCAGGGGGTGACCTATCTGGAGACGCCGGGTGCCAACCACGGCAACTCGTTCGGGCTCAGCCTGCCGGGCATCTTTGACTTCTTCGAGCGTCAGAAGCCTTCGACCGGCACCCCGTCAAGACTGGCGCACCCCGCCCCCTGAGGCGCGCCATCAGCGGCAGAAGGCGTGGTCGTAGACCTTGTCCAGCAGCCGCGACAGCTCGCGGGACTCGTCGTCCGTCAGGGCGGCGTGGACCGCGAGTTCGTTGGTCCGGGCCTCCTGGGCCATCCGCTCGAGCGTCGTCTTGCCGAAGTCGGTGACGAACAGATTGTGCCGGCGGCGATCCTCGGTGTCCCGCTCCCGCCGCGCGAGTCCGCGCGAGCCCAGCTCGTCCAGGATGGCCACGACCGTCGCCTTGTCGAACCCGACCTCGACCGACAGGGCGATCTGGGAAATGCCCGGATTGGCGGCGATCAGCGCCAGGGCCGAGAACGCCCCGGGGCGCATGCCGTCCGGCCCCATCTGATCAACGAAGCCGCGCGAGAGGTGGTTCTGGATCCGCCGGATCCGAAAACCCAGCAGGTGATCCAGAACGCCCAGCTGAACAGCGCTCGTTCCGCGAAGACGCGAAGATTGGCCAGATGGCGAGGTCATGACACGCCTTGTGACGCAGGTGGCTCGTCTTCGCTAGACCCAGCCGGACGAAGCTCCCAACGCGTTGTAAACGCGGATGATTGCTGTCTCGACGTTGGTGCCGCTCCGCCGTTTTTTTCGGCGGTCTGGGTCCGGGAGGCCCGACCCCGAAATCTCTTCAGGCAGAGAACACCGGTGTGGCTGGTGGCGGTGCGGGCAGTCCGACGCGAACTCGGCTCCTGTCGACGCGGCTAGGGCAGGTGACGCGAGCCTTGTGCGGCGGGATTCTGCCAGTCAGCCGGAGCAGCTGCGCGTTTTCCTGAGCGACAGCGGGAACTTCACGTACATCGTCACCATCGTCCGGATCACCTCGGGCGACGAGCCAGACCAGCGGACCGGATCGTGGGTCTTTTTCGAACGGGCTATTGGGCGGTTTAAAGGCTACGCCTGACCGAGCGTGCATTGGAGCTGACAGAGCCCGCAAGCCTGTTCGCTCAGGTTCCATAGCTCAGTGATGGCACGCCAAGCCTGAGGTCTGCCCGCGACACCTGGTCGGCGCCGGCGATGATGTCGGCATGGAGTCTGGCCATCGCAGAGAGCCCGGCTGGATCTATCTTGTCCAGGGTGTCGGCCTCGGTGTGGTACCAGAACGAGGGCTGCAGGATCATGACCGCCGGGGTCGCCAGTCGGGCGTGAACGTAATAGTCGGCTGTCCAGAAGGTCTGGACCGGTCGTAGAACCGGTACGTCGTGGGCCGCGACGCCTTCCTCGACCAGACGCAGCAGGGCGGGGTTCTGGTTCGGGACGAACATGACGTTGGGTCCGGCTGCGGCTTGCAGGCCGCCGCGACCATCAGGCTCACGCGATCCGACGTGCTCAAGGTTCACGATCAGCGCGCAGCGGGCGATCAGGCCCGGGTGAGCGGCGATTATACGCTTCTGACCGCTGGACGGACCGTTGTGGTGGCCACCTGTGGCCACGAACACGAGCGTGCGCTCGGGCCTTGGGCGTGAGGCGAAATGTTGGGCCAAACCCAGGAGCAGGCTGATCCCGCTGGCATTGTCGGTCGCGCCTTCCCAGCGGCTATCGGTGTGTGCGGTGATCAGGATCACCTCGTCGGTCCTGCCGGGCAAGATGCCCATGACGTTCTGCGAGCGGCCCGGCGGGGTGATGCGGCCCTGAACTTTGACGGTGGCCTTCAGACGCGCGGACACCGGCGCCTGATCGATCAGCGTGCTCAGGGTGCGGGCGTCGGCTCCGGAGATGGTGACCCAAGGGGCCCGCGTGACCCGGAACCGAAGCGGTCCGGGCTGGACCGCATAGCGCGTCTGGGGGTCGCCAGGCTGGCGAATGGCCAGGATGAGGCCCGCGATACCAGTCTGTTCGAGTTCCGGCACAAGGGTGCGGGCGGGATGATCGTAGGCGATGCCCTCGACCCGGCTATGGACGAGAACGATCTTGCCACTCAGGTCCCGGCCGGCCCGCGCCTCTGCAGAGCCGTCGCCGATGTCGATGAGCTCTGCAGTGATTCCGTCTGGCGGGGTCACCGGGGACTGGTCGGGCGTAAAGGCCGAAGACATCGGCAGGATCCCGGTCCCGGTGTCGATATCCAGCGAGACGGCGTCCAGCATCCATTCTGGATCGGGCAGGTGGTAGGGATCTTGCCGGACCTCGGACAGTCCGGCCTCGCGAAACCGGCGCTCCAGCCAGGAAGCCGTCATCCCATCGTAGATCGTTCCGGGAACGCGACCGTAGTCCAGCAATCCATCCGCCTTCGCCCGGCGCGACACTGCCGTCACCGCAGTCAGATCGGCGATCAGCGACGCCGGTGACAGCGGGCCGGCATCGTCTTGCGCAGCGCTGGCGCAAAACAAGGGTGCTGCCGTGAGGGACGCCGCGAACTGGCGTCTGTTCTGCAGCGTCATCGAGATCAGTCGAGATTCAGCCGTGCCAGGGCGGCCCCGATGGCGTCCAGCGGGCGACGGTCTCGGCCCTCGATCTCCCTCGGCGTGGGGTCAAATGCGAACCAATTGTCACGCTCGCGATCATAGGGCGACCAGCCTGCGCACAGTGCGGCGTCTGTCGGGCGGCCGGTCAGGGCCAGGCTGGCGAAACAGGCGTTGACGCCGGACGCATAAGCCTGATCCGCCAACGATATCGGCGGCAGGCCGGCCGCCTCGCGCGAGGTATCGAAGACATAGGGAATCTCGGCGGCGTGGGCGACGCCGGTGACCTCGCTCCGTCGGCCTTCGGCGACATAGTCGAACCAATAGAGCCAAGCCGGCGCCCGGCGACTGTGGGCGATGGCCACCGCCCGGGCGGGATAGGCGAAGACCACGTCGCCATAAAGCCTGCGGGCGTAGAGGGCATCGTCCCCGTTGATCGCTGGGCCATAGGCATCGAGGAGGGCGGGAAGGCGACCTCCGAACTGGGTGATGACGGCTTCTGGCTGCATCCCGTAGGACAGCATAAGGCTGGCCTCGTTGCTGTTGACGCCGATGATCAAGGGCACCTCGGCCGAGCGCCCGCCCCGGATGGCGGCGAGCGGCGCTTCGGGCAGGGCCGCGCCCCCCACGGCCGGCCCGAAGCCTGGAACGGCGGGCCGGACGCCGTCCTGCGTGAACCGGTCGGCGGGCAGGGCGCGCAGGGCCTCGGCGGTCGCCGCATCGCCGGTCAAGCCGATCGCCTCGACAGTCGCGAGACCCTCGCGGGTCACGGCGGCGACGTCCCGGGGCAGCCGCAGGCCGCCACCGGACTGGACGGCCGCCTTGGCGAACAGACCACGCGCATCGGGGGAGGCGAGCAGGTTGAGGACTGCGGCGCCGCCCGCGCTCTCTCCGAAGATTGTGACGTCGGCGGGGTCGCCTCCGAAGGCGCTGATGTTGTTCTGAACCCAGCGAAGCGCGGCGATCTGGTCGAGCAGGCCGTAGTTGACGAGATTGCCACCGTTTTCCGCCAGGGTCGGATGGGCGAAGAAGCCGAGATGGCCGACGCGGTAGTTGATCGTCACCAGGACCACGCCTTGGCGCGCGAACGGCGTCCCGTCGTAGTAAACGTCCGAACCAGATCCGAAGCTGTTGGCACCGCCGTGGATCCACACCATCACCGGCGCGCCCTGGGCGTCGGCGGGTTTCCAGATGTTCAGGCTGAGGCAATCCTCGCTCTGCGGACGCGCACGCAGGGCAGGGGAGGAGAGACCCACGCGCTGGGTGCAGATCGGCCCAAAGGCCGCGGCGTCCCGGTCACCATGCCAAACCGGGGCCGCCTGGGGCGCTCTCCAGCGATTGGAACCGCCCGCGTCGGCGGCATAGGGTAGACCCCGGAAGACCTCGATATCTCCGGCGCGTTCGCCGAGGGCGACCCCCTGGTCGACCTGCGCCCGGGGACGATCCTCCTTTGCGAAGGCGGGGGTGGTGACGAGGCAGAGGGCCACGAAGGCGGACAAGATCAACTCACGCATCGCATCACGCTTCCATCGGATCGGCCGGTGCCCGGCCATAGTGACGGCCGGCCACCCAGTAGGCACCGGCCGCAAGGACGTTGACCATGAAGATGCCGGCCAAGGCGACGCCCAGCGATCGAATGCCGAGCGTCGGCGTCAGGGCGTCGCTCACGATCCCGACCAGGAGCGGGCCGAGGCCAAGTCCGATCAGGTTCTGGATGAAGATCATCAGAGCCGCCGCGCTGGCGCGCTCCGCAGGATCGGCCACGCTCTGGATCAGCGCATAGCTGGACGGCTGGTAGAGAGCATTCAGGAAGACCGCCAGGGTCGCGCCCGCGATGGCCCAGTTGAGGTCCCCGGTCAGGAAGGCTCCCGCTCCGACGAAGGCCGCGACAAAGACCGTTACCGCCGGCCACCAGGCGAGCCACCGACGATCGACCCTGGCCAGTCGATCCCCGATCAGGCCGCCTCCGATGCTGCCAAGAACCCCGGCGATGGCTGCGAGTCCGCCGAGGACGAGGCCCGCCCTCGCCAGCCCCATTTCATGAAAGCGGATGAACCAGGCAATCCCCCATGCGCCGACGGCATAGGTCACCATGAGATGCAGGGCAGACGCTCCGACGCACCAGGTGAACGGCTTACTTGACAGCAGTCGCCGGTAGGTGGCCCAGGCGCTCCCGGTCTTGACCGCCACTCGACGGGGCGGTTCGGGCACGGTCAGCATCACGAGCGCCGCGACGAGAATGCCCGGCACGCCCAGCGCCACGAAGGCCATCCGCCAGCCGTAGTGCTCGGACACATAACCACCAACGACCGTCGCCAGCAGGGCTCCGGCCGAAATGCCCGTGACCAGAACCGCGAAAGCGGAGGCCCTTCGCTTTTCCGACACCCGATCGGCGATCATGGAGTGGGTGGTGGGCGCATAGCCGGCCTCGCCTGCTGCAACGCCGGCCCGGGCAAGGGCCAGCCACCAGAAGCCGGTCACCAGGCCGCAGAGCATGGTCATGCTGCTCCAGAACGCCAAGCACGCCGCGAGGATGTTGCGGCGGTTGAAGCGGTCCGCCAGCCGCGCAATCGGTAGACCAAGCGGCGGATAGACCAGGGCGAAGGCGGTGCCGCCCAAGAGGCCGATGAGGGTGTCCGACAGGCCGAACTCACGCTTGATGGGTTCTGCCACGATGCCGATGATCTGTCGGTCCGCCATGTTCAAGGTAGAGACCAGGAACATCAGGAACAGGAACCAGACGACGGATGCTGCGCTGCCCGGCCGCTCGTGCGTCTCGCTCATGACCGCTGGGTCGCCGAGTGCTTCTGCGATCCTGACTGCATCATCCGTGAACTCCCTCGCCCCCGACCATGCCCGGGTGTCATCATTGGCGACAAGATGGCCTCAGATGTAGATTATTTACAAGTGTGATCGGCGCGACCTTGACAGTTGTCGATTATCGACAAAGCATCAGGCTCATATGAAGCGCGGTTCGCGCGCTCTGGGGAGGATGAGATGCGTCACCAAATGAAGGGCGTCTGCGCCGCTGCCTTGTTGTCGGCTCTGCCAGCCATAGCCGAGGCCCAGACGTCACCGGCCCCGCAGCCTGCCCAGGCGACCGCGGTCGAAGACGTCGTGGTGACCGCACGGCGTCGCGAGGAGCGGCTGTCCGATGTACCGGTGGCCGCAGCTGTCCTGACAGATCAGACCTTGTCTGACCGCGGCGGCGTGTCATCGGCCCTTGAACTTCTGTCGGGTCAGGCGGGTGTTCGGTTCTTCAACACCTCGTCGCCGGTGAACTCGGAAATCTCCATCCGCGCCTCGCCGACAGCGCGGGCGACCAGCGCCGACCCCAGCGTGGGCCTGTATCGCGACGGGGCCTATATCGGCGGCGGGGCGGTCGGCGGTCGTAGCTACAACCGCAATGACCTCTTCGATATCGGCCGGGTCGAGATCCTGCGTGGCACCCAGGGCGCGCTCTATGGACGGAACGCGGTCGGCGGCGCCATCAACATCATCGCCCAGGAACCTGTCTTCGCGAACACCGGGTTCGTCGACTTCAAGTATGGGGTCGAAAACGAAAGTCCCCAGGTTCAGGCAGTGGCCAACTTGGTCGTCAACGACAACATCGCGGTCCGTGTCGGGGTCGACTACATCGATCAGCAGGGTGGTTTCTTTTACAACCCCCAGAACGACGTCTATTTCGACCGCCAGAACACGCTCGGCGTTCGCGGTCAAATTCGCTACCGGGATGACGGGACTGACGTCACCTTTCTGGCAGAGCGGCTTGAAGGCGACATCCCAGCGATCACCTATCGCGTTGTCATCGCCCCCCAGGCGGCGTTCCCGCGCGGTGTGACGCAGTCAGAGTATGAATATCCGTGGAGCCTGGCCCCTGCCGCCACGCTCGACTTTAGCGCGGCTACTCTGCGCTACAAACGTGACTTCGGCTCCGCCACCTTGTCGAGCACGACCGCCTGGCGCGAGCGCACGTCCTTCTACCAATTCGATGCCGATGGGACGAATCCGACGACGCTGGCCGCCGACCGACTGGCTGGCCTGGTTCTGATCCCGATCGATGCCGCCGCTGATTCCCTGGTCGGCGATACCAGCACCATCTTCAATCAAGACATCCACCTGACCGGAGTGGCCGCCGAGGACCGACTGACGTGGCTGGTTGGAGCCGAGTACTATTCGCTGGAGAGCGAGAGCTTCAACACCAATCTGCGTACTCCTACTCCGCTCAATCCATCGACGGGCCTGCGGTCACCCGTGCTGCTGGAGTACCAGTCCTGGGCGGTTTACGGGTCGCTCGGCTATGACCTGACCGAGGCCTTCAATCTGTCGGTGGAAGCACGCTATACCTCCGACGAAAAATCGATCGAGGCACGCCGGTTCGATGCCGGCACCGGGGTCGCCGTGGGCGGGTCGCAGTTCTCTTTCGACGCGGAAACCTCCCCGGATAATGTCTCCTATAACGTCATCGCGTCCTACGATCTCACCGAGAATCTACTGGCCTATGCAAAGGTCGGGTCGAGTTATCGCTCTGGTGGTTTCAACGCGAATCTGGGTGTCCCGCAACAGCCGATACCGGTCGTTGCGGCCTATGACGACGAGACCTCGGACGCCATCGAGATCGGGCTGAAGGGCAGCCTTGGCCGTCATTTCAACTTCGGGCTCGCCGCCTACCGGAACCAGACTGAAAATCTGATCGTCCAGACCGACAACGGCTGTTTCATAGGTCTCCCAGTCTGCTCGCTGAATGCTGTGTCATTCCTGACCAACGCGGGCGAGGCCGAGAGCACGGGCATCGAACTGGAAACCAACACCCGGTTTGACTTCGCGGGCGGCGTTCTTCGCCTTGGTGTGAACGTCTCGGCTCAGGACGGCGAGATCACGGCGGGGATTTACGACGGCCAACCTCTGGCCCAGGTGCCCGACTGGATCTACGGCGCAGACCTGAACTGGGCACGACCTGTGTTCGGAGACAGCGAACTGCGGCTCAACGTCAACTATAACGGTCAGACCGGCGGACTTCAGGAGCTGGTGCGGCCCGGTTCGGTCACACCGAACTACGACCTGCCGGACATAGACGTTCTCAATGCCCGAGTGGCGCTTCAGGTCGGCGATATCGAGTATTCGGTGTTCGGCACCAACCTCAGCGACAGCACCTTCACCATTTTCGCCTCACCGACGACTCAGCGCCTGAACCAGCCCCGGAACTTCGGCTTCCAGGTCCGGTATCGCTGGTGACAGTCGTCGGCTCGCCTCCGGTCGGCTGGGCGGGATGACCCGCGAACGTCGGTCATCCCGCCCAGCCCCGACCGATTACCGGGACCGCGCGGAGTCGATCCTCGACCGCTATTTTCGCCTCGGTGACAAGCGCGCCGGAGGTCCGGGGGATCAAGCCGTCGGGACTTGGATCGCGGACGAGCTTGCACAGCTCGGCTACCGGGTGGCGCTGGAGACGTTCCCGACGACCTGGTCAGACACGAGTGTCGCCTCGCTTGCATGGTCGGGGGGGGCGGTCCCTTTGACCTCGCATCCGGCTTCCCCGAGCGGAAGGGTGGCCGGTCCGATGGTGCGTCGGCGAGCCGAGACAACGGATCCGGGCCCGGCGGGGACGATTGCGGTCATCGATCTACCGCATGACCGCTGGTCTTCGGCGCGCGATGACCGCATCCAGGCATGTGTGCGGACTGCGGTGGACCGCGGCGCGCAGGCCGTCGTGCTCGTGACCCATGGGCCCAGTGGCCTGGCCGCTTGTCTGAACACCGGCCTGAGTGGCGATGACTTCAGCGTCCCTGTGGCCATCCTGTCGCCGCGCGATGCCGTGGGCATACCGGCACTCGACGGCTGTCTCGCGACATTCAACGTCGAGCGCGATGACGCGCCGCGCGAGGTGTTCAATGTCGTCGGCCGGGTCGACCGCGGCGCGGACCGCACACTGATTCTGTCGACCCCGCGGTCTGGCTGGTCGACCTGTGCGGGCGAGCGGGGGTCCGGACTGGCGGCCTGGCTGCTGCTGATCGAGTTAGCAGCGCGCAGCGTCATGGACTTCGACATCCTGGCGCTATGCACGACGGCCCACGAACGCGGATACGCCGGGATAGCCACGCACCTGTCCCGACGTCCCACGCCGGTCGATCGGGCGGCGCTGTGGGTCCACATCGGGGCTAATGCAGCGACCTTGGACTGGCGTGCGGTGCCTGGGGGACTGACGCCGCTGCCGAGTGCCGATCCGCAGCGTTTCCTGGCTGTCTCGCCGACGTTGTTAGGTGTAGCGCGAGACTGCTTCGCCGGGGCACCAGGGCTGGAGGCTCCTTACGACGTCAGCGAGGGCGCAGGCGGAGAACTCGGAGACATCATTGAGGCAGGTTATCCGGCGGTGGCCGGCGTGTTCGGCGCGCACCGGTTTCACCATACCGAGGCAGACGATCTCTCGTGCACTTCGGCCGATCTCAGCGTCGACCTGGCCGAACGGATGATACGCCTGATCCGCTCGACGCTGTCGCCCGTGACCTAGTGCGGGGGGGAAGGTGCTCGGTGGTTTGATGCAGCAGACGCCGCTGATGATCAGCGACATCCTGGTTCACGCTGGGCGCGCGCATGCCGATCGTGAAATCGTGTCGCGCCTCGTCGATGAGCCTGTCTGGCGCTACGACCACGGCGGTCTCGCGACCCGCGCGGCACGAGCAGCGAATGCCTTGACCGCCCTGGGCGTCGTGCCCGGAGACAGGGTCACGTCACTGGCCTGGAATACCCATCGACACCTGGAACTGTTCTTCGCCGTGCCCGGCATGGGGGCGGTCCTGCACACGGCCAACCCCCGACTGTCGGACGATCAGCTCGCCTTCACGATTCTGCACGCCGGCAGTCGGGTGCTGCTCTATGATCGATCCTTCGCCGGGCTCGTGGATCGGCTGCGCGAGCGGCTCCCGACGATCGAGCGGTTCGTAATGCTGGCGGACGCGGAACGAACCCTGACGGGTCGCGTCGGAGCTGAAAGGTACGAGACCCTGCTTGCTGAGGCCGATCCGGACTTTGTCTGGCCGCGCTTCGACGAGAACGCCGGGGCATTCCTCTGCTACACCTCCGGCACCACGGGTGATCCCAAGGGCGTCCTGTACAGCCACCGGTCCGTCGTGTTGCACGCCCTCGCCGCCGGACTGGACGGTGGGATCGGCTTCACGGCCTTCGACAGCATCATGCCGTGCCAGTCGCTGTATCACGCCACGGCCTGGGGCCTCCCGTTCGTGGCCCTGATCAGCGGCTGCAAGATCGTCCTGCCCTGCGATCGGTTCGACGGGGCCAGCCTGCACGCGCTGATCCAGGACGAGGGGGTGACCTTCTCGGGCGGCGTCCCGACCATCTGGACCATGTATCTGGCCCATCTGAAGGCGACCGGCGGAACCACAGGGTCGCTGAAACGCCTGGTGATCGGCGGATCGGCCGTGCCGCAGATCATGGCGGAGACGTTTGAGAGAAGCTACGGCGTCACCGTTCGACAGATCTGGGGGATGACCGAGACCAGCCCGCTTGGGGCGATCTCCACGCCGACGCCGCGTCTCGCGGCCAGGGGTCAGCACGCGTGCGACGAGGTCATCTGGACGCGCCAGGGCCGGGCTCCGTTCGGGATCCAGATGAGGATCGTTGATGAGGCCGGCGAACCCTGCGCGCACGATGGGAAGACCTCGGGCACTCTCGAGGTGCGAGGGCCGTGGGTGCTCGAGCGCTACTTCCGGTCGGAAGCCAGCGCGGTCGATGCCGACGGATGGTTCGACACCGGCGATATCGCGACGATCGACGACGACGGCTTCATGCGCATCACCGACCGGTCCAAGGACGTCATCAAGTCAGGCGGCGAGTGGATCAGCTCCATCGATATCGAAAACGCTGCTGCCGGGTGCCCGGGCGTAAAGATCGCTGCGGTGGTGGGCGTGTTTCATCCCAAGTGGGAGGAGCGGCCGATCCTGGTCATCGAAGCCGACCCCGAGGCGGCAGTCAGCGACCAATCGATCCGTGCGCATCTGGCTCCGTTGATCGCAAGCTGGTGGATGCCGGATCTGATCCTGTTCGATACCGTCCCGCTGACGGCGACCGGCAAGATCGACAAAAAGGCCTTGCGCGGCCGTCACGGCGACTGCCTTCGGTCATAGCCCCTGTTCGGCCAGTGACGTGCAGCCATCTGAGGCCCGAGCTGCGGCTGCGGCGGCGAATCGCTCGGCCGTCGGCGCGAGCCTGCGTTGCAGAACGATGCCCCTTCGACTGGGAGACTCGACCACGAGGTCGGCACCCGAAGGCCGTGGCGTGCCACGCAGGTAGATGATCATGTCGACCCCTTGCGGCGCGTTGCGATCGTTGACCACGAAGATGTTGTCGCTGTTGGCGCTGTATACGGAAACCGACATATAGCCGTCCCATGGGGCCGCCGTGACACGAACCGGTCCGGTCGCCAGATCGTAGACGCAGCTCGAGTTTGCCAGATCCGGCGATGGACGTACGATCCGGCGCGACTGACCCGTCGCGCGCTGCCCGTGACGCCACTGGTTGACGGCGGCACCGTTCTGGCTGATCCGGTCCATCGCCATGCTCGTGGCGCGGTAAGGATAGACCGCCACGACGGCCAGATGGCCGATGGCGAAAGCAATGAGGCTCAGGGCCGCCAGCGCCAGAGCTTGGGACGTCGGGGACTTCAAGGCGCGTCTCCTTCGCAAGACAGGCGAGTGACCGTAGGGAAGGGGATCGTTGCCTCGTTGGCCAGAGCGTCAGGCGATGGATTGTAGAGCCGTAGTGACAGGTCGAATCCGTCGGCGGCGCGGCTCGAAATCCAGTTCGGCGCGGCATCGCGCGTCAAGGAGATACGCGCCCGCCAGCGACCGGATATGTCGCGGACTGTTCGGGTCGCGTCGATGCTGAAGGCACCGTCGTCGTTGGGCGGCAGGAAGTCGTCCTCGCCGTAAAGGGTCACCGACCACCAGCGAGCCGGAAGATCGGCACCGGAAATTTCATAGTCGCAAGCTGCTCGGAAAGGTCTGCGTTCGCTGTCGCGATAGCGTGTGAAGTAGATCGTCTCCGACCGGTTCAGGGCCAGCAGGCCGATGCGCGAGATGATGGCACGGGTCCAGGGATCCGCCCGCGTCGATCCTACGCTGCGATTGCCCAGCCAGTGGTCATGGCTGGACTGGCCGATCTGCTCGCCCTTCATGACGACCAGCAGGCCGGACGCGGCTCCGAGCGCCAGGGCGGCGATGATCGCCAGAAGCGGCATGATCCATCGAAGAGGCTTGCCGGTCGTCATCCCGATCTCCTCAGTCGCCACGAAAGGTCGCCGGTCGCTTCTGGACAAACGCCTCGATGCCCTCGCGGAGATCATCGGTCGTGCGCGTCAGCAGAAACTGGTCCCGGTCCATGAAGGCTGTGGCGGAATGCAGCGCGGTCGTGCAGGCATTGACCGCCTGTTTCGTCATTCGGACGGGAAGAGGGGGCAAGGCGGCGACTCGCGATGCCCAGGCGTAGGCGGCCTCGAAGGCCTGACCGTCCGCGACGACCTCGTCCGCGAGGCCCCAGGCAAGGCAGGTCGCAGCGGTCGTCGGCGCGCCTTCGATGATGAAGCGCTTGGCGCGCGCCGGCCCCAGCAAGGCCGTGACGCGGGGCACGGCGCCCCAGCTCATGTTCATGCCCAAGGCCACCTCCGGCAGGCGCATCATCGCGCTCATCCCCATGACCCTGAAATCGCAGGCGAGGGCGAGGGCGCAGGCGCCGCCGACGCAGTAGCCCTCGATGGCGACGATGGCGACGGCCTCGATCTCCTCCCAGGCGCGGCACAGGTCCGGCCCCGCCAGGGCGCGCACCCGGCGCTCGGACAGCGTGTCCTTGTCCGGGTCGGACTTCAGGTCAATGCCGGCGGAGAAGAGGGTCCCTGTCCCAGTCAGGATGACGGCGCGCACGTCGGCGCGACGCCGCAGATCCTGCGCCGTTCGAGTCAGGGCTTCGATCAGGGGTGGACTTAGCGTGTTCCTGGCCTCGGGCCGGTTCAACCGGACGACGACGATGCCGTCGGCCTCCTCGACGAGCAGGGGAGGGGTATCGTCCACGCTCAGAACCAGGCGTCGCGCATGGCCAGAGGCGTGTCGTCCAGACTGTCCAGCAGGTCGAAGCCCACGTCGACGCGAGGCATCTCCCAGCGGAAGAAGTAACGCGCCGCCTGTCGCTTGCCGTCCTCGAAATCCCCTGCCTGCTCGCCGACCGTCAGGCGCTGTTCCAGCCAGATCCATCCGACGACGAGATGCCCCACCGCCTCCAGATAGGTCCAGGCATTGGCCAGGGCGCGTTCCGGATCGCCCAGCGAATGCAGCCGTGCCGTCGTGGCCTCCATTCGGGCGATGGCGTTTTCGACCTGTCTCGCGAAGACAGCGGGTTCGCCGCCCGTCCGGGTGGCGCGCGCGCATGTCTGGCGCATGACGTCGGCCAAGAGACTCAGCCCCGCGCCGCCCTGCATCACCGCCTTTCGGCCCAGCAGGTCGATGGCCTGGATGCCGTGGGTGCCCTCATGGATAGGGTTCAGCCGGTTGTCGCGATAGAACTGCTCGACCGGATAGTCGCGGGTGTAGCCGTAGCCGCCCATCACCTGGATCGCGAGGCTGTTGGCCTCCACGCACCATTGCGCCGGCCAGGACTTGGCGATGGGGGTCAGCATGTCCAGCAGCAGGGTGGCCCGTGCGCGTTCGGCCGGTTCCTCTGCCGTTCGCTCGTCGTCCAGCAAGCGACCGCAGTACAGATTCAGCGCCAGCGATCCTTCGACGTAGGCTTTCTGCGCAAGCAGCATCCGACGGATGTCGGCGTGCTCGATGAGCGCAACCTGCGGCGAGGTCGGATCCTTGTTAACGGGGCTGCGCCCCTGCGGCCGCGTGCGGGCGTAGTCCAGCGAATGCAGATACCCGGTGTAGCCCAAGGCGGTGGACCCCAGCCCGACACCGACGCGCGCCTCGTTCATCATGTGGAACATGCAGGCCAGTCCGCGATTCCTGTCGCCGACCAACCAGCCGATGGCGCCGGCCTGTTCGCCGGGACGATGCGCGCCTTCGCCGAAGTTCAGGATGGTGCTGGTGACGCCGCGATAACCCATCTTGTGAATGAGCCCGGCGAGGGCGACGTCGTTGTGCGCGCCGCACGCGCCGTCGTCTCCGACCAGGCGTTTGGGCACCACGAACAGGGAGATGCCCTTGACCCCGGGCGGCGCATCCGGCGTCCGCGCCAGGACCAGGTGGACGATGTTCTCGCTGAGGTCGTGCTCGCCGCCGGAGATGTAGCACTTTGATCCGAACAGCCGCCAGGAACCGTCGGGCTGGGGCTCGGCGCGGGTCCGAACGTCCGACAGGGACGACCCCGCCTGTGGCTCGGTCAGGCACATGGTGCCGAAGAACCGGCCGGTCATCATCGGCCGGACATAGCGGTCGATCTGATCCTGCGAGCCGTGTGCGATCAGCAGATTGGCGGCGGCGATGGTCAGGAAGGGATAGGCGGCGGTGCCCACGTTGGCGGCCTGGAACCAGGCGAGGCCCGCCTGGACGATGGTCTGTGGCAGCTGCATGCCGCCCAGGTCGAAATCGGCGCCGGCCGCGATCAGCCCGGCCTCGGAGAACAGGTCCGTCGCCGCCTTGACCTCGGGAATGATGCGGGCACGCCCGTTCTCGAAGACCGGTTCGTTCTCGTCGCTCAGGCGATTGTGGGGGGCGAAATGATCGGTCGCCAGCGTCTCGCACAGGGCCAGCGCCGCCGTGAACGTCTCACGTGAGTGTTCGGCGTAACGCGGCCGTGCCGTCAGGTCATCGATCTTCAGCCAGTCGTAGAGCAGGAACTCCAGATCGCGCCGGGACAGCAGAAGGGACATTCAACAGGCTTTCCAGAGAGGGCAGGGGAGTGTCAGACCGGGCGATCGCCCTTGATGGTCACGCGGTGGCCAAAGCGGCGGGCGGGCCAGTAGTCCCAGACGGCATGATGCTGGGCGCAGCGATTGTCCCAGAAGGCCACCGCATCAGGTGTCCAGCGGAACCGGCACTGAAAGGCTGGGTGCTGAAGGTGCTGGAACAGATACTTCAGCAGGGCGTCGCTCTCGTCCTGAGCCAGGCCCACGATGCGGGTGGTGAAGCCTGAGTTGACGAACAGGGCGGTTCTGCCGGTGACGGGGTGCACCCGCGCGATGGGATGGACCGAAATCGGGTATTTAGGCCGATCCGCGACGCCCTGGTCGGCATACAGGCCGCGATAGACATGTTCGCCGTCGTGAACGGCGCTGAGGCCACTCAGGCGGGCCCTCATACCGTCGGACAGGGCGTCCCAGGCCGCGTACATGCTGGCGAACAGCGTATCGCCGCCGACCGGCGGAGAGGTCCGGATGTGCAGGATGCTGCCCATCGGGGGTTCGGCGTTACAGGAGACGTCGGTGTGCCAGGCCTCTCCGTTGGCGCGGCTGGAATGCTCGTCCGCCGCCACGATCATCAATTCCGGATAGCCGATAGCGCTCGGGGCCGCCGGGTGGATGTCCAGCTCACCGAAGCGTCGGCCGAAGGCCAGATGTTGCTCCGGCGTCATCGGCTGGTCGCGGAAGAACAGCACGAGGTTCTCGGTTAACGCACGTTCGATCTCAGCGAACGCGGCGTCCGACAGGTCGGTGGCCAGGTCGACGCCCTCGATTTCGGCCCCGATCGCGGGTGTCAGCGGGTTGACCCGAATATGGCTGTAGGCACCGCGAGGGTGGTCGGCGACAAAGGGTGCGGTGGCGGGTTTGGTCATGCAGCCCTCCTTGCGGCCAGAGCCACTATGCCAATATGTAGATTATTGACAATAGCTCAGGTGGAGCGTTGTTGGAGGCATCAACAATCGGATCACGCCATGCGGACCACCCCCGTCACCGGCCCCTCGGTCTGGACCGCAGCCCAGCTTCAGGCCGATCCTGCCTGGATTCACTCGCTCGACGCGACCCAGAGGGCCGAGTGTCTGGCGGCGCTGAAACACACCCATGTCCTTGGGCTGGCGATCGAGGAAATCGACCCGGATCGGTTTCCTCTGCCTACACTCGGCCCGGTGCTGGACAGCGTCATCGCCCAGATCGAAGGCGGACGCGGCGTGACCCTGCTGCGCGGAGTGCCGATAGAGGAGCTGTCGATGCCGGAAATCGAACGCCTGTTCTGGGGTCTGGCGTCTCACATGGGCTATCCGGAACCGCAGGACGCCTCGGGCAAGCGGCTGCATCACGTCCGCGCGGCGCATGTCTTCGCCGACGAGGCCAGCGCGACCGCCGCCTTCCGGAGCGGAACGCTTCGCGGATATCAGACCAACGTCGAGCTGGACTTCCACGGGGATGGGTCCGACGCGCTGTTCTTTCTTTGCGTCCAGGACGCCCTGTCAGGGGGGCTCAGCCGGGTTGTCAGCGTCGGACAGGCGTTCAACGCCCTGCTTGCTTCTGAACCCGAGCTGGCGAAGGTCTTGCAGCAGAATTTTCACTTCGACGCCCGCGGCGAACTGGGCCCGGATCGACCGTTCCAGAGCGCACCGATCCTGACCGAACACGCCGGGCGGCTGAACATCCTGTACAAGCGAGGTTACATCGAACTGGCGCAGCGACTGGAGGGGGTCCCCACGCTGACGCCGGTAGAACGGCGCGCGCTCGATGCGCTAGACGCCGCCCTGAACGACCCCGACCATGTCCACACCTTCCGCATGCAGCCCGGAGACATCCAGATCGCCAGCAATCATGCTGTACTGCACGCTCGCACGACCTTCGAGGAGTGGCCCGAGCCGGAGCGCAAGCGGCACATGTTGCGCATCTGGTCGACCCTGAGGCGGAACCGACGTCCGCTGCCGCCGGCCTATCGTACGACCCGCGAGTTCGCGGCGAGCCATGCTCGTCGTCTGGCCCTCGGAGATGCAGACTGATGGCCAGTGCCGTCATGGAGGCGGCGGCGGAGCTGCTACGTCATCGAAGGGCGAGGGCCGAGGCGCTTCAGCTGACCTTGCTCCAGCGTCGCGTCGCGTTCGAGGCCAATGCGGACCTTTCGCTTGCCGCGACCGATGTCGACGTCGAGGCGCGCGTCATTTCCGGCGTGGCGTGTGAGCGACTCAATGGAGGGGCCTCGGGAGGAACCCTTCTTTATCTTCATGGCGGCGGTTACTGTGTCGGTTCGCCACGAACCCACCGCGAACTCGCAGGCCGATTGGCCCGGTCGGCCAAACGAGTCTGCGTCGTGCCGGACTATCGCCTGGCGCCGGAACATCCTTTCCCTGCGGCGCTGGAGGATGCTTTCGCCGTGTACCGGTGGCTGTGCGAAACCGAAGGCGAGCCCCCGGCACTCGCTGGAGACTCCGCCGGTGGCGGCCTCGCCCTGTCTCTCATTCTGCGCCTGAGGGACGAGGGTCTGCCCCTGTCGCCCCGGGTTGCGGTCCTTTCCCCCTGGACGGATCTGACCTTCGGCGGCGCGTCGATCCGCGATCGCGCGGCGCGTGATCCCTATATGAGCGAAGCTGTCCTTGCCGCGTTCGCCGATGCCTATGCGCCCGTCGGAGAACGGGATCGGCCACTCCTATCACCCCTTCATGCTGATCTGCGGGGTTTGCCGCCCCTGTGGATCGAGGTCGGCAGTGAGGAAGTTCTGTTCGACGACGCCGTCCGGCTTCAGGATCGCGCGCTGTTGGACGGCGTGGAGACAACACTGGTGGTGGGTGAGGGCCTGTTCCACGTCTGGCAGGCGGTGCCCGGCGCACCCGAAGCCCTCGCCGCGAGCGACCGGATCGGATCCTTCCTGACGGGCTCATAGACCTAGGCTGGCGAGACGACCCCTGTCTCAGGTCTAAGCAATTCGCTCAGGGAATCCAGGACGATCGCACGACCCTCGCGTTCGGCATCGTCCGGCCGACGTTCGATGATGGCGTCGGCGATGCGCAGCCAGGCGCGCGAGGACTGGTGCTGCCGGGTCTTGCCCATCATCGCCGCCCAGTGCAGGGCGATCTCCAGTTCCAGCTCCAGACCGAGCCGGTTCAGATACGGCGAATCCGCCACAAGATTGATCACCGTCGACAGTCGCCGCCGTACCCGGATGTAGTCGGACACCGGCGCGTCCCGGTCGACGGCCAGGGCGACGAGGGCGGCGGCACCGTCGCGAATGGCGTCAAGGTGGCGGGAATTGCGTCGCTCGCGCTCCGCCGCCGTCCGCATGGTCAGGGCGGTGATCTCGGCGCGAATGCGAAAGATGGACAGCAACTCGGCCGACGACTGGGTCCGAACCACGGCCCCGCTGCGGCCGCCGAGGTCGATCAGGCGTTCGCGATCCAGCATCTTCAAGGCATCGCGCACCGGCCCCCGGCTGACCCCGAAATGGTCGGCCAGCGGGGTCTCGCGAACCGGGTCGCCCGGCTTGATGTGCCCGAACTGGATCTGGTCGCGGATCCATGCGGCGATCTGATCAGACACAGAAACTGTCCGCGCCACGCCGACGACAAGGTCCTCGGTCCCTTCGAGATAGCTCCGGACCGGATCCATCAGCCTGATACCGATACGATGGCCCGATGAAGCGCCAGCCGCTTCAGCAGGATCGTCAGCTTCAGGTCTCCTGCGAGCGCGCCGAGGCGGTGCAACTGATGCGTTTCCGCCGCGAGCCGGGCGCGCGCATCGAGGCCCGGGTTCGACTGCGCCAGCCGCTCGCCTGCCAGACCTTCGAGCAGGGCCAGCAGACGCGTCCAGATCGCCTCGATCTCGATGGGCGGCGCGTCTTCGACGCTCAGCACGACGGCGCCTCGGTGCCGAAAGATGCGTACCGCACCCGCTTTCTCAAGATGGTGAAGCGCTTCGCGAGCCCTTGCATGCGTGCATCCGGCGACCGAGGCGATCTCGCGTTCCGTCAATCGCGATCCCGGCGGATTCGCGCCAATCAGGATCCGTTCGATGAACAGGTCGGCGATGGCGTCGCCCGCGATTTTCTCGCCTTCGCGGTTTTCAGGACCGGTTGAAGCTGGCTGCAACGGCGCTGGACTCCCTACGACAGACACGGAATCGGCATGGCGATCCCCGCTGCCATTCTATAGCAGGGATGCGAACCGTCTCGTCATCCTCCGCCCAACGCCCGATAAATCAAGGGTCTGAGGGTGTCGCGCAGAGGGACGGAACCCGACGGCAGTCTCTGGGTCATCACTACGACGGATAGGCCGATCTCTGGCGCGGCCCAGAAGGTCGTGCTGGCCGCCCCGCCCCAACTGTATTCACCACGAGAACCTGGGCCGCCGGTGTCCGACAGGGTGGCAACGCCGCCCAACGCTTGGCCCAGCCCCGAAGCGGAGCCGCCCAGTCCAATCGCCGCGAACCGCCCGAGCCCTGCGGCGACCCGGCCCTGGGGGCCGTAGGGCGACGTCATCCGGGAAACCGAGGCCGAACTCATCACCCTGACGCCGCCGACCGCGCCTCCACAGGCCAGCAGATCGGCGAACCGGCCGTAGTCCCGCAGGCTGGACACCAGTCCAGCGCTGCCCGACTGGGCGGCGGGAGGTCTCAGCGAGGCCGAGGTCGCGCCGCGTTCGACGATCAGCGGCGATCCGTTCCGGACCGTCCACAGGTCGGTCATCCGCGCGGCGCCGTTCGCCGGTGCCTGGAATCCCGTGTCGCTCATGCCAAGCGGATCGAACAGGCGCGCCTTCAGGAAGTCGCCGAGCCTGGATCCCGAGACGCGCTGGATCACCAGTCCGGCGATATCCAGCGAATAGCCATACAGCCAGCCTTCTCCGGGCTGAAATCGCAACGGCACCGCCGCGATCCGTTCAGCGAACCCGTCCAGCCCGCCGATAGCCGGATTGAACATCCAGGTTCCGGCGTCCAGACCGGCCTCTCGATACGCCGCAGAGGCCGCATCCCCATTCCAGCTGTTGCTGATACCCGAGGCATGGGTCAGCAGATGCGCGACCGTCATCGGCCGAGCTGGTTCGGTCGCTCCGTTGGCGTCGGTCGCGACGGTAAGGGTGTGGAAGGCAGGGATCACCTCGCCGACGGGTGTGTCGAGGCTCAGCAGCCCATCTTCGCACAACAGCAAGGTCGCAGCCGCCACGACCGGCTTGGTCATCGAATAGATGCGGAACAGACTGTCGGTCGACACCGACCCCGCGCCGTTGTGAAAGGCCTCCAGCAGGGTCTCGCCGTTCCGGGCGATGCGCATGGATGCGAAGGGCAGGGCCCCGTCATCGACGAAGGTCTTCAACGCTTTGCTGGCTTGCTCCAGCCCGTCCGCAGACGTGGCCGCGGCGGTCGGCGACGTTCCGAAGGCGAGTGCGGCACCGGCGGTCAGGACTGCGCGACGGTCGATCGCGCGTCCACAGCCGGCTTGGGGAAATCGCATCATGGCTCTCGACCTCAACAGGAAATGTCGATTATTGACATAGCTCTATGGCGTCGTCGATCTCCGGAGTTGTCTCGTGTCTGATGCTGTTTCGCCCACGGGAAGCCCGCTCTGGCCGGTGATGAGCCTGACAGAAGCGACGGCTCGGGTCACTGCCCCGGGAATGCCCTGCGAGATCACCGATGCGGTGATCGGCGGTCGGTCGGTCCAGGTCTGGAAGAACGCCCCTGTGTCGCTCGCGGCCGTCCTCGCCCATTCCAGGGCCTATGGCGACCGGATCGCCTTTGTCCACGACGACGAGCGCATCACCTTCGAGGCTCACTGGCGTGCCGCCTCGCATTTCGCAGAGGCCCTGAGGAACGCGGGCGTGGTCAAGGGCGACCGCGTGGCTATCGTCATGCGAAACCTGCCGGAATGGCCGGTCGCCTTCTATGCGGCGGCGTCGCTCGGCGCCGTGGTGACGCCGCTGAACGCCTGGTGGACCGGCCCGGAACTCGCCTTCGCCGTTCGCGACAGCGGTAGCAAGGTGATTGTGCTCGATGGAGAGCGCCATGACCGACACGGGTCCGACCTGCTCGCCTTGCCGGGCGTGACCCGCGCCTTCGTGGCTCGCCCCGTTGAGCCCCTGAAACACGCCGACGCCATCGACATTGAGGCGTTAATCGGGCGCTCCGCGTCGTGGGGCGAACTTCCGGATCGCGCAGGTGTCCTGCCAGACATTGCGCCCGACGATGACGCGACGCTGTTCTACACATCCGGCACCACCGGCCGACCCAAAGGCGTCCTGTCCACCCACCGCGCCGTCAACAGCAACATTATCACCGCCCTGGCCACCCAGCAGCGGGCGTTCTTTCGTCGGGGAGAAACGCCACCGCCGACAGGCCTGGCCGCGCCCCAGTATTCGGGCCTGATCTCGGTGCCCTTCTTCCATGTCACCGGCTGTGTCGCGATCCTGAATCTGGCGATGTTCGGCGGCTCCAAGCTGGCGATGATGCGCAAATGGGATCCGGTCCAGGCGTTCGCCCTGATCGAGCGCGAGCGTCTGGCGTCGGCCGGCGGCGTGCCAACCATCGCCTGGCAGTTGCTCGAACACCCGGCGCGGGGCGATTACGACCTGTCTTCGCTTGTCGCCCTGGGGTGGGGTGGGGCACCGTCCGCGCCGGAGCTCGTTCGCCGGATCCGCGAGGTCTTTCCCCAGACGCGCGCGGGCCAGGGCTGGGGCATGTCCGAGACCTCCGGCACCTTCACCAGCCACCACGACGAGGACTATGAGGCCCGCCCGACAAGCTGCGGACCGTCGCCCGCCGTGGGACGAATCCGCATCGTCGATCCGGTCGACGGAGAGACCGATCTGCCGATCGGGGAAGTCGGCGAACTCTGGGTCTCAGGGCCCATGACCGCTCGGGGCTACTGGAACAACCCCGAGGCCACGGCGCGGACCTTCGTCGACGGCTGGGTGCGCACCGGGGACCTCGCGCGGATCGACGAGGAAGGCTTCTGCTATATCGTCGATCGGCTGAAGGACATGCTGATCCGGGGCGGGGAGAACATCTTCTGCAGTGAAATCGAAAACGTCCTCTACGAACACCCGGCGGTCATGGACGCTGCGGCGTTCGGTCTGCCCCATCCTACGCTCGGCGAGGAACCCGCAGCCGCCGTCGCCCTGAAACCCGGAAGCGCCGTATCCGAGATACAGCTGGCGAAGTTCGCGCAAGGTCGTCTCGCCGCCTACAAATGCCCGGTTCGGATCCTGATCCTGGCGGAACCGCTGCCGCGAAATCCGAACGGGAAAATCCTGAAGGACGCCTTGCGGGCTACTGCCGCATCATCTCCCGCGCCGTTATGACCCGCATGATCTTGTCGGTGCCTTTCCGGATGCGATGGACCCGCAGATCGCGCACCAGGATATAGTCCTCCAGATAGCCGTAGTCGGCAGCCCGCAGCATTCGAACTCGCGGTACTGCTTCGCGGAATGGCGCTTAGGCGAAGAGCGGGCCGATCGGGAAGGGCGGCAACGTCCGATCCCGGCTCATCTCGATTGTGGAGGATGTCGGCCTCCGGGAATGCCGCTCTTTCCCCATCGGCGTCCGCCAGAAAGACCGAGCCACAGCTCCCGCTGTCATCCTAGGTTCTCGTTGTGGCTAGAAACCGCATACGGTCATTTGCGGTCTTTTGGCGAAGTTCCGCCATCGCCGCTGACTCGTTCGCTTCGAGCATCGCCTCGAACAGGCGATGAAAATGCTCCCGCATGGCGGCTCGAGAGGCCTGCGGGTCGCGGCGGCGCAACGCGGCCAGGATTTCCGCATGCTCGTTGGTCCGGGCCTCGCTGTCGTTGTGGCAGACCCGTCCGTAAACCTGACGAACCTCGGACTGTTCGTTCCGGATGCGCCAGATCAGCGAGACGCAATGTTCCAGCACCGGGTTGCCGCCGATCCGGGCGATCGCCAGGTGAAACTGCTGGTCGGCCATGGCGGCGCTCTCGTCCGCCCCCCCTGCGCCCGACATAGTGACGATGAGATCTTCGAGTTCTAGAAGGTCGGCGTCGGTGATGTGCGATGCCGCCAGGGCTGCAGCCTCCGCCTCGATGATGGCGCGCGCCGCCGTCAGATCGAAGGCCGTGACCTGAGGCAGAGCGTAACCGTCTTCGCGATGCTGCACATAAACGCCTGAGCCGGTCCGGATGCTGATCCAGCCCTGAGCCTCTAGGGCGATTTCTGCCTCTCGGATCGTCACCCGGCTGACGCCGAGGCGTTCTGCGAGATCGCGTTCGCCAGGAAGGCGGGAGCCCACGGGGAACTCTCCGGACTCGATCATAGCCCGGATCTGGTTCGCGACCGATTGGTATAGACGCTGTTCAGCCATCGGATCGTCTGTCCCCATGAATCACTGTCATCACGGCGGCCCTGCGGCCGCCGGATCGCACTGGATCGTCGATCCGCGCGCGTAAACGGCGACGCCGTACGGTCATTCACGGTGATATTGGCGAACCGCTATGTCAACCAGTGTCCAGGGCCTTGGGTCGGACTGAGGCGGTTTTGAAATCCGTCACACTCCGATTGCGGCCTGCGGCGCCTTGCCTCGGCCACGAAAACCACGATGTGAACCGCCCTACAGATTGGTCAACCAATTGGTCTGAACTATCTCGCCAGTATTCGGCGAAAATCGGTTGACATATCCGCCAGGCCAAATCAGCTTTCCCTCAACAAGAAAAGCGACATGGGAGGCGACGATGACGCAGACGGGGCGCGCAGGTGCGCGCGCAGATTCTCACAGAGTTCGGATGTCGGCTTTGCTGGCCAGCACCGCGATCTTCATCGCCGGGCCTGCTTTGGCTCAAACGGCGACGCCGGGCCAGGACCCCGCGGTGGGCGAGGCGGATCAGGTCGATGAAATCGTCGTAACCGGCATTCGCGCCTCGCTACAGAGCGCCCTGGTTCAGAAGCGCAACGCCGACAATCTGGTCGAGGTCATCGAGGCCGAGGACATCGGAAAACTGCCCGATCAGAACCTGGCAGAGGTGCTGGAGAATATCACCGGCATCCAGATCACGCGCGAGGCCGGCGTCGGCCGAGGCGTGCAGATCCGGGGCACGGACGCCAACCGCGTCGAGATAAACGGCGTATCGACGGTCGGCTCGGGCTCGGGTCGATCGGGCATCAGCTTCGACGATCTGGCCGCATCGATGATCAGTTCGGTCGAAGTGACCAAGGTGTCGGAGGCCGCCACCATCGAAGGTTCGGTCGGCGGCACCATCAATCTGAGGACCATCCGTCCGCTGGAACTGTCCGAGCCCCTGTTCGCCTTCCGGGCGCAGTCGGAATACAGCGACCTGTCCGACACGGCGACGCCGCGATACTCCGGCACCATCGGCAAGCGCTGGGAGACCGGTATCGGCGAGATCGGCCTGGTCGGCAGCTTCAGCTATGCCGAGCAGGACGTGGCGGCCTTCCGTCCACGCGTCGACCGCGACGCCGTGGTGACCCCGACCTCGGGCCGGGCCAGCGCCGAGGCGTTCCCCTTCCTGCGCATTCAGTTCTTCAACCAGGACTACGACAACTTCGAATACGAGACTCAGAATTTCGCCGGGTCGGCGGAGTGGAAGCCGACCGACAATCTGCGGTTCTATTTCGACGCCGTCCTGAACGATCAGGAGCGGGCCGAGCAGAGCTCGACGGTGCAGATCTCGACCGTGTCGGACAACGGCGTGGTCGATCGCACCGACAACACCGCCTTCGAGACCGTCAACCTGGGCACGGCCAACGGCCCGAACGGCGACATCGACCTGGGCTCGGTCCAGGCCGCCGTCGCCGGCATCATTCAGCCGCGTCTGAACGGGAACCTCGCACCCTACCTTCGCACGACCAGCGACACGGGCTCTCGCGTGACCGAAAGCCGCGTCTTCGCCCTCGGCGGCGAATGGGATGGTCAGCGGCTGTCGCTCCGGGCTGAAGCCTCGATCTCGACCTCGGACTCACTACTGCCGAGCTTCAACACGACGCTGGAGTTCGTGAACCCCAACGCGCCGCGCCCGATTCAGGGCACCAGCCTGGCCAACGGTGTTCCGATCGAGTTCGATCTGCGCGGCGGCACCCTGCAGTTCGGCATCGCCCAGGGCCTGGCGAACACGCCGACGGCCGCCATGCTGCGCGACCCCGCGAACTACCGGCTGCAGCAGGTCGCCCAATCGCGAAGCCTGCGCGAGAACGAGGAGAAGGCGTTCCGCGCCGACGCGTCCTACGACACCTTCGGCATCCTACCCTTCTTCGACTCGATCGATTTCGGTCTCCGCTGGAACGAGACGAGCGTGCTGAATGACAACGTCACCGGTACGACGGGCTTCACCAATGTGACCTCGTCCTTCTTCCGCCCGAGCGGCGACCGGTTCGGTGATCTGCTGATCCCCGGTCCCGACAACTTCAACGCGGCGGACGATCGTCGGCTGTATTTCCCCGACTTCCTGATCATCGACGGGGCCCGCGCCTTCCGTGATCCGGCCGGGACCCTGGCGGCCCTGAACGCCGCGATCGTGGCCAGCAACGCCGCCAATGGATCGAACATCGCCCAGATCGGCGTGCCGACGTCCCAGGCCAGCGCCTTCTTCGAGATCACCGAGAAAAGTACCGCCGCCTATCTGCAGGCGAACTTCGACACCGAGGCTCTGGGCATGCCGGTTCGGGGCAATCTGGGCGTCCGCTACGTGACGACCGATCTGAACTCGGTCGGCAATACGGTCGCGACCGGCGGCACGACGACGCGCGCAGAGAACGAGGCGTCCTACGAGTTCTGGCTGCCGCGCTTCAACCTGGTGATCGAGCCGGCCGATGACGTCATCATCCGGGGCGGCATCGCACGCGACATTCGCCGCCCGGACTTCAACAACCTGTCCTCCTCGGTGACGTTCGCGACCAGTGAGAATACGGCCGTGGTCAGGGGGAATCCCGATCTGCAGCCCGAGGCCGTGCTGTCGTTCGACCTGTCGGCGGAATACTATTTCGCTCCGTCCAGCCTGGTCAGCATCGGTGTGTTCCACAAGGTTCGCGACAATCTGTTCGCCACCGTGACCGAAAGCCCGCCCGACAACGCCGTGGGCGGTGTCCCGAACCGCAGCCGCGATCAGGCCTGCCCGGGCGGCGGCGTCTACAACCCGATCGCCATCATCAACCAGAACAACCCGGCGCGCGGCGAGGTCGGCATCTGCGTGCCTCTGACCTCGACTTTCAACGTCGAGGGCGAGACGACACAGACCGGCGTCGAGACGGCTTTCCAGTACGACCTGTCTCAGTGGGAAGACCGGCTGGGGTGGTTGTCGGGCTTCGGCTTCATCGGCAACTTCACTTACCAGGAGACCGGCGGCGACGTTGAGAACTACCGGACCATCGGCCTGACCCGGAACACCACGCGCGATCTGGGCTTCAACCCGCTGCCGCAGGACCTCATCGAGCTCGAGAACCTGTCGAAGTATTCCTACAACGCCACGCTCTACTACGAGGCGGGCGGGCTGAGCGCGCGGATGCGCTACACTTGGCGCTCGGACTTCCTGAACACCGAAGCCTTCACCTCGGCCTTCGATGTGCCGCGAGTCAGCGACGACCGGGGACAGCTGAACGCCAGCGTCAACTACGACATCACGCCCTGGGCCAGCGTCGGCATCGAGGCGATCAACCTGACGCGGGAAAACGCCAACGAGTTCTGCATCAATGACGACGCCCTGCTCTGCTACAATGGCCTGACGGATCGTCGGGTGACCGCGGGCCTGAGCATCCGGTTCTGATCTCGATGTCCGTTTCGTTGTCCGCCTGCGCCCGCGTAGCCTCTGGGAACAGGTCATGAGCCTGGCCATCAAAGGGCCGATTGCCGCGATCACCCTCGTGACCGCGATGATCGGTGCCGCCGGCCCAGCATGGGCCGAGTCCGCGCTTGTGCGTACGCAAGCCGAGTTTCAGGCGGCGCTGACCCGTCTGGAACCCGGCGACACCCTGACCCTGGCCGACGGCGAATGGCGGGACTTCGAGATCGTCTTCACCGGCCGAGGCGCGCCCGACCGACCCATTACCCTGACGGCCCAGACCCCCGGTGGTGTATCAATCACCGGCCGGTCCAACCTGAGGATGGCGGGCGAGCACCTGGTGGTGTCGAACCTCGTGTTCCGCGACGGCTGGTCGCCGACGGGCGAGGTGCTGTCCTATCGCCGCTCGCTGACGGAGCGCGCAAACTACAGCCGGATCACCAGCGTGGTGATCGACGGCTTTTCCAAGCCTGACCGGGCCGTCTCGGACAACTGGGTCGCCCTGTACGGCCACGACAACCGCTTCGACCACAATCAGCTGGTCGGCAAGACCAACGCCGGAGCGACGCTGGTCGTGGTTCGCGACCCCGATCAGGGCTTGGTCAACCGACACCTGATCGACCATAATTTCTTCGGTCGCCGGCCCGTGCTGGGATCGAACGGCGGCGAGACGATCCGGGTCGGGACCAGCCATGCCTCGGACACCGACTCGCTGACCACCGTCAGCGACAATTGGTTCGAACACGCCGACGGCGAGGTCGAGATCGTCTCCAACAAGTCGGGCGGCAACGTCTATCGCGGCAATGTCTTCTTCGAATCCCAGGGCGCGATGGTTCTACGCCACGGCGACGGCAATCTGGTGGAGGGCAACGTCTTCATCGGCAATGGCGTGGTGAACACCGGTGGCATCCGGATGATCAATCGCCGGAACACCGTGCGTGACAACCACATGGAAGGGCTGGCCGGTTCGAACTTCGGCAGCGCCCTGACGATCATGTACGGCGTGCCGAACTCGCCGCTTCACCGCTATGTCCAGGTCGACGGCGCGGTGATCGAGAACAACACCCTCATCGACGCGCGCGAGATGTCGTTCGGCGCGGGCTTCGACGCCGAGCGGTCGGCGGCCCCGATCAACAGCCGCTTCGCCAACAACCTGATCGTCAACACGGACGAACATGATCCCATCCGTGTGCAGGGCGACATGAGCGGCATCGCATTCGACGGAAACGTCCAGTCGCCGGGCGCGACCTCGGCCCTCCCGGGGTTCCAGACGCGCGCAGTCACCCTCGAGGCGACCGGAGGCTTGCGTCTGCCGGTTGGCGCCGATGGTGTCGGCGCGCGGCGCGAAACACCGATCGTGGCGAGAGAGGCGACCGGCGTCAGCTGGTATCCCAAGGCCATGCCGAGGCCCGAACTGGACAGCGGCACCGTGCGGGCCGTCCAGCCGGGCGAGGACACATTGGTCCGCGCGGTCGCGGACGCCCAGCCGGGGGACCGGCTGGCGCTGGAACCGGGCCTTTACGTCGTCAATCAGACCCTGATGCTGGACCGCGCCGTCAGTGTGACCGGACCGGTCGGCGGCGGGGCCGAGATTCAGTTTAGCCGCCCAACCCTCTTCGAGATCGGACGCGGCGGGTCGCTGAGGCTTTCTCATGTCACGGTCTCGGGCGACCTGGCTCCCGACGTGGCCGGCGCGGCCGTGATCCGGGCGGGGCAGGGGGCGGCGGGCTATCAGCTCATCGTCGAGGATGCGGCGTTCCGCGACCTGACCGTCAACCGCAGCTTCAGCGTCTTCGCCGCCGGGCCGGGGACCCTGGCCGACCGCATCCGGCTGGAGCGGGTCAGCGTCGAGCGGGCGACGGGCTCTGTCATCGCCGCCCATACCGAGACCGCGGACCTGGGCACCTACAACGCCGAGGTCGTTGAGGTCATCGACAGTCGCTTCAGCGACGTCACCGGCCCTGTCATCGACCTTTACCGGGGCGGCACCGACGAGAGCACCTTCGGCCCCCGCCTGACCCTGACGGGATCGACCTTCGAGCGAAGCGGCCGCGCGGGCGACGAGGGCGGCGTGCTGATGCTGTACGGCGTCCAGCGCACGCAGGCCCAGGACAACCGCTTTATCGACAGCGGCCCGCCGCGCTTCTTCCGCCGCGTGGGGGATCCGGTGTTCGTCTGGACCGACAACCGGCTGGAAGGCACGCCCGAACTGATCACGAACGTCGAACCGCTGGAGAGCGCCCTATGACCCGCCCGGTTCTGATCGCCGTGCTGGCGACCCTGTCGGCAGCCGCGCCCGCCGGCGTCCTGGCCCAAGGTGCCCCGGCGTCGAATACGGCGACGGGCGACGCCGCCGCCCCGGTCCTGGTGTCACCCGTCAACTGGCGCGCGATGGCGCAGGCGGGCGACCGCTATCCGATGTTCAGCGCCGAGCGGACGCGGGTCGAAGCCGAGGTCCGGGCCGCTATGGCTTCCGGGATCAACGTGCCCCAGCCGCGCGACCTGGGCGGCGGCGTCACCCACGAACAGCACAAGGCCAACTACAAGGCCATCGCCGGGGCGGGGGCCCTGTACCGGATGACCGGCGATCGGGCCTATGCCGACTTCGTCCGCGACATGCTGCTGGCCTATGCGGACCTGTATCCCACGCTGTCGGATCACCCCGCAGGCAACTCGCCGGTCAAGGGACGGCTGTTCTGGCAGGCGCTGAACGACTCGGTTTGGCTGGTCTATTCGGCGCAAGGGTATGACGCGGTCCGCGACACACTGAGCGCGGCCGACCGGCGCCGCATCGACGACGACGTGTTCCGCCGCATGGCGCGGTTCCTGTCGGAAGAGAACGCTCCCTATTTCGACCGCATCCACAACCACGCCACCTGGGCCACGGCCGGAGTGGGGATGACGGGCTATGTGCTGCGCGACGCCGATCTGGTGGACCGAGCGCTGAACGGGACGGCGCGCGACGGTCGCGCGGGCTTCTTGCGCCAGATCGACGAGCTGTTCTCGCCCGACGGCTATTATGCCGAGGGTCCGTATTATCAGCGCTATGCCCTGGCCCCCTTCATCATCTTCGCCCGCGCGATCCAGCAGAACGAGCCGGAGCGGGGTATCTTCGACCGTCGCGACGGGGTGTTGCTGAAGGCGGTCGATGGCGTGATCCAGACCTCCTACGGCGGGCTGCTGTTCCCCATCAACGACGCCATGCCGGACAAAGGATTGAAGTCCGAGGAGATCGTGACCGGCGTCGCGGTCGCTTATGCCCAGACCGAGGACCCGCGACTGCTGTCGATCGCCCAGCAGCAAGGGCGCACCCTGTTGTCGCCAGACGGGCTGGCGGTGGCGCGCGGGGTGGCGGAAGGGGCGGCCCAACCGTTCGACTTCCGCTCGATGCAGCTGCGTGACGGCCCGAACGGCGACCTGGGCAATCTGGTGATGCTGAGGCGCGGCGGTGAGACCGGCCAGGCCCTGGTGATGAAGAACACCCAGCAGGGGCAGGGCCACGGCCATTTCGACCGGCTGACCTGGCTGTTCTACGACAACGGCTCGGCGGTGGTGACCGACTATGGCGCGGCGCGGTTCCTGAACGTCGAGGCCAAGAACGGCGGCGGCTATCTGGATGAGAACGACAGCTGGGCCATGACGACCGTGGCACACAACGCCCTGGTGGTGAACGAGACCAGTCAGTTCGGCGGCGATTGGCCCACGGGCGAGATCCATCCCACCACCCCCTTGCTGTTCGAAATCACGGACGACGTGCAGATCGCCTCGGCGCGACTGGAGGGCGGCCACGACGGCGTGGTCGTGACGCGCACCCTGGCCATGGTCGAGCATCCCGAGCTGACCGTGCCGGTCGCCGTCGATCTTCTGCGCGTCCGCAGCGATGCCCCGGCCCGGTTCGATCTGCCGCTGCACTTCAACGGACACATCATCACCCAAGGGTTCGAGGCCGAGCCCTTCGTGACGACCCGCCCGGTCCTGGGCGAGGCCAATGGCTATCAGCACCTGTGGGTCGATGCTCGATCGCAAGCCGGCGAAGAGGCCCGCAGCCTGACCTGGCTGCTGGGCGGGCGGTTCTACACCTATCGGTTCGCAGCTTCGGCCCCGACGGAGGCCCTGCTGGTCGAGAGCGGGGCAAACGATCCGCGCTTCAACCTGCGTCGCGAACAGGCCCTGATCCGGCGCATGGACGGCGAGGCCGCCGCCAGCTTCGCGGCGGTGCTGGAGCCGCACGGGGCCTATGACGGCACGGCCGAAACGGTCACCGGCGCGACCAGCCAGATCCGCGCCATCGAACAGGCGCGCGGCGAGGGGGCCGAGGTGGTCGTGCTGACCCTGGTGTCCGGGGCGACCCTGGCCATCGGCATCGCCGACGATGCCGCCAGCACCAGCCGACACACGGTTCGCCACGGCGGACAGACCTATGAATGGACCGGCGCCTGGGCGCGGTTCGACCGGGAGAGCCAGCCATGAAGTCCAAACTGCGCTGGGTCATCATCGGCCTGATCGCCGTCGCTACGGTCATCAACTACATCGACCGCAACGCCCTGGCGGTGATGTGGCCCGAGATCGCGCCCGAGATCGGCGCGACCAAGGAAGACTATGCCCTGCTGGTGACCATCTTCATGGTCTTCTACGCCATCGGCCAGTTCACCTTCGGCAAGCTGTTCGACAAGATCGGCGTGCGGATGGGGTTCGCGGTGTCGATCGGGGCCTGGTCGATCTCCATCGCCCTGCACGCCCTGGCCAGTTCGATCCTGAGCTTCAGCATCTTCCGCGCCATGCTGGGGATCAGCGAGGCGGGGGCCTGGCCGGGCGCGGTCAAGGCCAATGCCGAGTGGTTCCCGCCCGAGGAGCGCGCCTTCGCCCAGGGCATCTTCAACGCCGGGGCCTCGATCGGGGCCATCGTGTCGGCCCCGCTGATCGCCCTGATGTTCCTGACCATCGGCTGGAAGGGCACCTTCCTGCTGGTCGGGGCGCTGGGCTTCCTGTGGCTGTTGCCGTGGTTCGTCCTCTACCGCGCCAGTCCCCAGCAGACCGCCATGATCGCTGCGGCCGAGAAGGCGTTGGATCGCCCGGCGGCGGACCAGCCGGTGGAGGCCCCCCTTGCCCCCGGCTATGTGCCTAACACCCGTCAGATGCTGGGTCATCGCCAGAGCTGGGGCGTCATTCTGAGCCGGTTCTTCCTGGACCCGATCTGGTGGCTGTTCGTGTCCTGGCTGCCGATCTATCTGGCCGAGACCTTCGGCTTCGACATCAAGCAGATCGGCATCTTCGCCTGGGTGCCCTATGTGGGGGCCATGATCGGCAGCCTGTTCGGCGGCTGGTTGTCGGGCTGGTTGATCGGTTCGGGTCGGTCGGTGGACGTGGCGCGCAAGGCCTCGATCACCCTGGGCGGCGTCATCATGATGCCCTGCCTGTTGATCGCGCCCAACATCACCGATCCGACCATCGCAGTGCTGGTCATTGCCGGCATCCTGTTCGGCTTCCAGGTGGCCATCGGCAACATCCAGACCATTCCCGGCGACCTGTTCGACGGCCGCTCGGTCGGGTCGCTGGCGGGCGTCGGCGGCATGGCCGCCGTGGCGGGAACCCTGATCACCACGTGGCTGGTCCCCGCCATGACCAAGGTCTCCTACGGCCCGATCTTCGTCCTCGTCGCGGCCCTGGTGCCGCTGTCGCTGATTTCCCTGTGGTTCATCACTGGTCGCATCGCGCCGGTGGAGCCGCGTTCCTCCTCGCCTTCCCAAAAGGGTCTCTGATGCGTTTGAAAGACAAGGTCGCGATCGTCACCGGCGGTGGACGCGACATCGGCCGCGAGGTCTCGCTGAAACTGGCCGCCGAAGGCGCGCGGGTCGTCATCAACTTCGCCAACGACGCCACGAGCGCCGACGAGACCCTGGGCCGCGTGCTGGCCGCCGGCGGTCAGGCCGTGGTCCACCGGGCGGACGTCTCCACCGGCGCGGGCGCGAATGGCCTTGTCGAGGCGACCAAGGCCGCGTTCGGCGACCGTATCGACATCCTGGTCAACCTCGCCGGCGGCATGGTCCAGCGCCGTCCTCTGGCCGAGATCGACGAGGCCTTCTTCGACCAGGTCATGAACCTGAATCTGCGCTCGGCCTATCTGATGATCCGGGCGAGCGTGCCGCAGATGTCGGCGGGCGCGGCCATCGTCAACTTCTCGTCCCAGGCCGGTCGGGACGGTGGCGGGCCGGGCGCCTCCATCTATGCCACGGCCAAGGGCGCGCTGATCACCTTCACCCGTTCCATGGCCAAGGAACTGGGGCCCCAGGGCATCCGGGTAAACGCCCTGTGCCCAGGCATGATCAGCACCAGCTTCCACGATACCTTTTCCAAGGATGAGGTCAGGAAGTTCGTGGCCGGGGCCACGCCCCTGCGTCGCGAGGGGCGGCCCGACGAGGTCGCCAATGCCGTCGCTTTCCTGGTGTCGGAGGACGCGTCATTCCTCACGGGCGTCAATCTCGACATCAACGGCGGGCTCTTGTTCTCATGAGGGGCAGGGGGCGTCTCGCCGCAGCCGTCGCCGCCGTGGCCGTCCTGCTGGGAGCCCCGGCGGAGGCGCAGACGTCGGCGTCCACTTGGGTTCCCGCCTGGACGGCCTCGGCCGCGCCGGCCCGGTTCGACCTCGTCGACGGCGTTCCCCTGGTCCATCGGGATCAGACGATCCGACAAGACATCCGTCTGGGTGTCTCGGCCAGGTCTCTTCGTCTGCGGCTCAGCAACGAATTGGGCGTGACCCCGCTCAGGGTCAGGGCGATGACTGCGGCCATCGCGGGTGAGACGCCGGCTGCAGTCACCTTTTCCGGCGAAGCGGACGTGGTCGTGGCACCCGGCGTCACCCTGCTGAGCGATCCGATCCCATTCGCAGTGCCGGCCTTCGACCGGATGACGATCACGATGCATGTCCCGGATGAGGCCTCAGGGGTCGTTCGGCGCACCGCCATGCGACTGACCGCCGGCGATGCGGCGGTCAGCGAGACCACCCCGCTGGACTACCGCCAGGGCTTCGTTTCGGCTGTCTATGCGGAACGCGAGACAGCGCCGGCTGTGATCGTCGCGCTTGGCGATTCCATCACCGAGGGCGCAACGACGACGAGGGGGGCAGACGCCGACTGGCCGTCTCTTCTCGCCGACCGGCTTCACGCGGCCTGCCCAGGCGGCTTCGTCGTCGTGAATGCAGGGATCAGCGGGAACCAGGTCGTGCGCGATGGCCGCAGCCCCAACGTCCGCTCTCGGCTGGATCGCGACGTGCTCAGCCTGCCGGGCGTGACCCATGTGGTCTGGATCGAGGGGATTAACGACATCCGGCACGACGGAAATCCGATGAACCCCGGGCGGGATCCCGAGGAAGTCATCGCCGCATACCGACAGGTCGTCGCTCGATTGCATCTGCACGGGATCAAGGTTTTCGGCGGCACCCTGACGCCTTTCGGCGGATCAGAACGCTTCGACGCGCGGTCCGAAAATTCACGTCAGGTCATCAACGCCTTCATCCGAACGTCCGGCGTCTTCGACGGCGTGGTCGACTTCGATGCCGCCCTCCGGGACCCGGGTCGCCCAGTCGACATCGTGGTTAGCGCACAGACCGGCGACCGCCTCCACCCGAACGACGAGGGCCACGGGCGCATGGCGCAAGCCATCGATCTGGGGCTGTTCGAGCCTGAAAGCCGGTCCTGTGAAGGGCCTGACTAGTCTCGGCTTCACGGGGCCTCGCAGGAGCGACCGACACGATTGTCCGGGCAAGGGCGGATGCGCTCTCGCGCGCACCGGCGTGCCAAGCTCCGTAACGCGCTCATTGCCGTCTGAACGCCCAGTTCAGGAGAACAAGCGCATTTTTGATTTTGGCGCAGAGACGAGCCTGGCCTTCGAGCCGCTCCCCTCATGTGCCCCTGCCGCGCTTTGACCATCGTGTCGACGGTGTCGACGGTCGATCGCCTGGTTGCACGACCGTAGGCGTTTGAAAGGCCGTATTCGCGACCTGTCCGGACCCACTCGGAACGGTCAACTGGTCGATTGCTCGTAAAGGCAAGGAGTGGCGGACAGAGAGGGATTCGAACCCTCGGTAGGCTTTCACCTACACACGCTTTCCAAGCGTGCGCGATCGACCACTCCGCCACCTGTCCGTTTCACCGCGCGGGCGAGACGCCCCGGAAGGTCTTGCCGGGGAGGGCAGGCTGATAGAACAGCAGCGCGGTAACGGCAAGCACCGTGCTGGCGAACCCGCGAGACACCGCCCATATCCCCGCCATGTCCCTTCTTTCCCGGATCGCCGCCATGCTGAGCTCCAAGACCACCCTGCCCACCGCCGACACCGCCCTGCCGGGCCGCCAGACCCCGCTGCCGACCGACGAAGTCCACTTCGTCAGCGGCCGCCCGCTGAAGGGCCCGCATCCGGAGGGGTTCCAGACGGCGATTTTCGGCATGGGCTGTTTCTGGGGGGTGGAGCGGATCTTCTGGCAATTGCCTGGCGTCTGGGTGACCTCGGTCGGCTATTCGGGCGGGATCACGCCGAACCCGACTTATGAGGAAACCTGCACGGGGCGGACCGGTCATACCGAAGTCGTTCAGGTCGTCTTCAACCCGGCGGAGATCAGCTACGCCGAGCTGCTGAAGGCCTTCTGGGAAAACCACGACCCGACCCAGGGCATGCGCCAGGGCAACGACGTGGGTTCGACCTATCGATCGGCGATCTACTATCTGGACGACGGTCAGCGGCAGGAGGCCGAGGCCTCGCGCGACACCTATCAGACGGCGCTGAGCAAGGCAGGTCGGGGGCAGATCACGACCGAGATCGCCGAGGCCGGTCCCTACTATTTCGCTGAAGGCTATCACCAGGGCTATCTGGCCAAGAACCCCAACGGCTACTGCGGCATCGGCGGGACCGGCGTGGTCTGCCCGATCGGCGTGGGCGTCCCGGCCTGAGGCGCGGTCAGCCGCAGAGGGCGAAGAACCGTTCCACGTTGACGCCCGACCCCGGCTGGGGCGCATAGGCCGCGCGCTCTCCGTCGATCCACTGGGCGATCCAGCCCAGCCGACGGAAGCGTTGCAGCACCGGTGCGTCGGCCTGTGCCGTCGCCGTCAGCAGGTCGCCGTCGTGCAGGAGTGATGGCTCGCCCTCGGCCGCGAACCGTTCGGTCTCGCCTCCGGATTCCAGGTAAATCTCGTCGGTGCCGGTCTTGCCCAGCGCGACCAGATCGACCTTGCCCGTCCCCGCCGCGCAATCGAGGCCAAGCTTGAGCTCGTCGGAGGCCTCTACCCCATAGGCTAGCCGCGCGGTGCCCTCGTCCTCGCTGAGGAACCAGTCGTAGCCCGGAATCGGGGCGGGGGCCGAAGCCACGGCCGCGCTCGTGGTCGTCGCCACGGGGGCGACGTTGGCGCAGGCGGCGGTCAGCCCCGCCAGACCGATGACCGGCAACCACACCCAACGCATCGCGCCATCCCCCAAATCAGCCGCCGCAAAGCTCTGCGAACCGCCTCAGCTTGGCAAGATGGGCCGGCTGAACCTCGACCGACTGCGCCCGGTCGGCCACAGCCACCGACAGGTCGCCGGTCAGGACGAAGTTGCCGAACACAGGGTGGTCCGACCGGATCGGAACGCTGCGATGATCGCCCGCGGCCACGCTCTCGGCCTGACCGGCGGCGTCCCCGCTGGTCAGGGTGGCGATGCCGGCCGTGGCCCCGGAGCCGTAAAGGTCAAGTCGCGCCACGCCCGAGCCGGGTTCGCATTCCAGCACGGCGCGCAGTTGGGGCGTGTCAGGGATTTCATGCGCCAGAACGACCGGGCCTTCCCCCTCGTACAGGGTCCAGGTCCATCCGCCTTGGGCGGCGAGCAGGCTGAGCGCCAGCGCCAGGGTGATCATCAGGTCTGCGCCTCGCGGCCGAGCGCCCTCAGGCGCGTCCAGCCCCGCAGTAGGTCAGAAAATCGCCCACAAGGCGACGTTCTTCTTCGCCGGCGGTCAGTTCGAACCGGCCCGCGTCGCCGACGACGGTGACGCGACCGCGCTCGGCCAGCCGTTGCAGGCTGGGATCGTTGATCGAGATCGTCGCCTCGTCGGCCAGTCCCCCGGACAGGGGATCCAGCGGTCGCGCGCCGTAGCTGGCCTGAAGGACCTGCGCGGCCTCGATCTGGACATCGCCATAGACCGTCGCCATCCGGTCGCCGGGCGCGCACGCGACCATCAGCGCCAACTGGTCCGAGTTCGGCACGCCATAGGCCAGTTTGGCCAGATCGCCCTCCGAATGCAGCGTCCAGCTCATGACCGGCTGGCTCATCTCGGGCTCGGACGCGGCCCCTTGCGACTGGGCCGCGAAGGCGACCAGTCCGAGCGCGGCTGCGGCAGGAAGAAGAATCTTGAACATGTTGTACCTTGCGTCTGATGGCCAAACGCAGGTCCGTGTTAACGGTTCACGGCAGAGCTTGAAGCACGGTTCAATCGCGTCGAGCGGTAGCGCCACAAACATGCGCTCATGCAGCGAGACGCCGCGCGTCGAGCGGTAGCGCCACAAACATGCGCTCATGCAGCGAGACGCCGCGCGTCGAGCGGTAGCGCCACAAAAGCGGTAGCGCCACAAACATGCGCTCATGCAGGGAGCGACCTTGTCGCGAGCGTTAGCGCCCTAGAACGGACTGAACCGTTCGACCAGGCTCTGGGCCGCCGGGGCGCTCTGCACCCGGCTGATGTCGCCGCGACCGCCATAGCTGATGCGGGCCTCGGCGATCTGGGTGTGGGCGATGGTGTTGGCCGACGAGATGTCTTCGGGCCGCACGATGCCGGCGACGGTCAGTTCGCGCAGTTCGCGGTTGGTGCGCACTTCTTGCCGACCCTGGATCACCAGATTGCCGTTCGACAGGATGTCGGTGACGACGGCGGCGATGGTCAGGTCGACCCGCTCGGCGCGGCTGACCGAGCCCGTGCCATTGGCGTTCGACTGGCCTTCCAGCCCGACCAGGTTCTGGGGGTCGAAGCCGCCGGGGAAGGCGCGGCCCAGGCTGTTCTCCAGCCCAAAGAAGTTCGAGACCCCGCCCGAGATGTCGTTGGAGCGGCTGCGGCTGGTGGTGTTCGAGGTCTGGGCCCGGTCGTCGATGCGGATGCTGACCGTCAGGATGTCGCCGATCCGCCGCGCACGCTGGTCGCCGAAGAAGGCCCGCGCGCCCGTCCGCCACAAGGAGTTGGCGCTGGCCGAGCGCGGCTCCGGCGCGGCCTGATAGGCCTGGGTCACGGGCACCAGCTGCGCCGGATAGGCGACGGGGGCCAGGTCGGGTCCGCGCACTGTCTCGACCACGGTGGAGCAAGCGCCCAGCGACAGGGCGGACAGAGCGGCGATCAGGGCGAGTTTACGCATGACTGGATTCCTACCGGAGGGCGGACGAAGGAGAGTGGGCGGCCAGGTCTCGAGCGGTTCGCGCCTGAGGGCCGGCGACCGCGCGGCCGGGGCCCGAGGCGACGGCCTCGATGGTCCGACCCGAGGCCAGATTGGTGACGCTCAGGGTCTCGCCGACGGCGGCGGCCCGCTGGGCGCGGCCCGTGACGGTCAGGGTCACGCCGCCGGAGACGAAGGCGACCTCGATGGTGTCATTGCGGGCGATGACCTGCTGGGCGACCAGATCGCGGGTCCCGACCACGGTCCCGGCGCGCAGGGGCCGGCGCGCGGCCAGGCCGATCACCTGTTCGGCGTCGGACGGTCCGCCGGCGGCGACGAGATGGCTCTGGACATCGGCCCAGATCACGTCCTCGGGCTGGACGACCTCGCCGGAGGCGATGTTGCGCGCATAGGTCAGGACAGGGACGGTCGCCCCCGCCACCAAGGCGGGCCGGGCGGCCACGGCGGTCGCGGCGACCGTCGGGGCCGACGCGCCGGGCGCCAGGGCGGCGTTCCGCACCACGACCCGTCGCAGGTTCTGGGGGTTGGCCCATTGCAGGCCCGAACGGGCCGCCAGGGCCTGAAGCTGGCCCGCCTCGAAGACGACCGACGGCCCGGCCCGGCTGGCGACGACCACGCCAGACGCCGCCCCCGCGCCCTCGAAGATGTCGCCCAGCGTCACCCGCCCGTCGTCGTCCACAGGGTTTACGCGCAGCGTCACGGGACCGGCGAGGGCAGGGCCGGCGAGCAGGGCCAGGGCGGCGATCAGGGTCAGGGCTCTCATGACCTAGCTCTTCACCTGGGCCGAGACGCTCATCATCTCGTCGGCGGTGGTGATGACCTTGGAGTTCATCTCATAGGCGCGTTGGGCGATGATCAGGGCGCTGATCTCGGTCACGGCATCGACGTTCGACGCTTCGGTATAGCCTTGTAGCAGTTGCCCCAGGCCGTCCTCGCCGGGCGTGCCGACCGTCGCCGGGCCCGACGCGGCGGTCTCCAGCAGCAGGTTGTCGCCGATGGCTTCCAGTCCCGCCTCGTTGAAGAAGGTCGCGAGCTCCAGCTGGCCGACGATCTGCGCCTCCGGCGATCCCGCCGACACGACCTGCACCTGGCCGGTCTTGGAGATGGCGACGTCGATCGCGTCCTGGGGGATGGTGATGGCGGGCTCGACCGCGTAGCCGTCCTCGGTCACCAGCTGGCCCTCGCCGTTCAGAGAGAAGTTGCCGGCGCGGGTGTAGCCGATCTCGCCGGACGGCAGGGTGATCTGCAGATAGCCCCGTCCGTCGATGGCGACGTCGTAGCGGTTGTTGGTCTGCTGGGGCGTGCCCTGTTCGGTGATGCGATAGACGCTGCCCGCCTTGACGCCCAGACCGACCTGGATGCCGGTCGGGACGACGGTGCCCTGGCTGGACGACTGCGCGCCCATCCGTTCGACGTTCTGATAGATCAGATCCTGAAACTCGGCCCGCTGACGCTTGTAGCCGACGGTGTTCATGTTCGCGATGTTGTTGGAGATGACCTCCACGTTCAGCTGCTGGGCGGCCATGCCGGACGCTGCGGTTCTGAGAGCACGCATCTAGGGTCTCCTTAACTCGTCCGCCCCAGCCGCTCGACCGAGCGGCGGGACAGTTCCTGGACGTTCTCGACCATCTTGGACGCGCGTTCGTAGGCGCGGCTGATCTCGATCAGATTGGTGATCTCGATCAGGGGATTGACGTTGGACCCCTCCAGCATGCCCTGGCGGACCTGGGCGCCGGCCGCATCGATGGGGGCGGCGTTCGAGGCGTTGCGGTAAAGCCCGTCGCCGTCCTTGGACAGGACGCCCAGGTTGTCGAACCGGGCCAGACCCAGGGTGCCGATGACCACGCCGGCCTGGCTGATGGTGCCGTCGTCGCCGACGGTGATCGGGCCCTGCACCGGATCGACCGTGATTGGTCCGCCGTCGCCCAGCACCGGCAGGCCAGCCTTGGTCACCAGGGTGCCCTCGGGGTCGATGGTGAAGGCCCCGTCGCGGGTATAGGCCTCGCCGCCCCCGTCCTGAATGCGGAAGAAGACGCCCTCGCCCTCGATGGCGAAATCGAGCGCCCGGCCGGTCTGTTCCAGCGAGCCTTGCGAGAAGTCGCGGCCCACGCCGTTGTCCAGCACGAAGCTGGCGCCGGGCCGGATGGCGTCGTTCCTCGCCCGGTTGCCGACCTCGGCCCCGACCAGCAGTTGCTCGACCTTGAATCCGGTCGTGTCGGCGTTGGCGATGTTGTTGGCGGCGATGTCCAGCTCGCGCCTCAGCGTCATCTGACGCGACAATCCGATGTAGGCGGCGTTTTCCACGAGGCGAGAGCTCCTTCGCTCCCGTCCTCGCAACGGTCGTGCCAACAGGGTTAATGCAGGCGGAGCGGGGCTTTGCGCCCTTCGATGGCCCGGTCAGCCCGGCAAATCCTGCCGGTTCTACACCTCGCGTTAACCAAGCCGCGCCACCCTGAGCGTTGGGATTCTCCGGGGCGCGACGACGACATGCTCAAGCTGGGCAAGAAGAAGGACAAGATCCCCAAGGACGAAGCGACCGCGCTCGCCGTCGCTCACGGGGCCGAGGTCGAGGGCGATGATGCGCCCAAGAAAAAGAAGCTTCCGCTGCTGTTCATCATCGCGCCAGTGGCCCTGCTGGTCCTCGGGGGCGGTGGGGCCGGGGCCTATTTCTTCTTGCTCGCGCCCAAGCCCGCCGCCGCTGAGGGCGAGCACGGCGAAGCGGCCGCCGGCGATCACGGCGAGGAGAAGAAAGGCGGCGGAGATCACGGCGGGGAGAAGAAGGGTGGAGGCGACCACGGAGGCGGCGGTGCCGAGGGCGAGGCCGATCCCTCGCTGGGCAAGATCGCCGAGGGACCCGACGGCGTCACCTTCTACACCCTGCCGGACATGGTGGTGAACATTCAGTCGCCCGACGGTCGCCCCACCTTCCTCAAGCTGACCCTGACGCTGGAGATGCACGACGCGGACCTCGCCCACACGCTGCAGGGCCAGATGCCGCGCATGCAGGACATGTTCCAGGGCTTCCTGCGCGAACTGCGGCCCGAGGATCTGGCCGGTTCGGCCGGCAGCTATCAGCTGCGCGCCGAGATCCTGCGCCGCGTCAATCTGATCGCCGCGCCCGCGCAGATCGACGCCGTCCTGATCGAAGAAATGCTGGTGCAGTAGCCCATGTCGGACGTGGGCGTAGCCGATGGCGAGGTCGATCCCTTCGCGGATGCCGAAGGGTTCGGCGGCAGTGGCCAGGGTGCGTCCGAGCGGGTCCTGAACCAGGACGAGATCGACAGTCTTCTCGGCTTCGATCTGGGTGAGGACGACGGCGCGGAGCGCACCGGCATCCGCGCCATCATCAACTCGGCCCTGGTCAGCTACGAGCGCCTGCCGATGCTCGAGATCGTCTTCGACCGGCTGGTCCGGCTGATGACGACGTCGCTCCGGAATTTCACCTCCGACAACGTCGAGGTGTCGCTGGACAACATCTCGTCCATCCGTTTCGGCGACTATCTGAACTCCATTCCCCTGCCGGCCATCCTTGCCGTGTTCCGGGCCGAGGAGCTGGACAACTACGGCCTGCTGACGGTCGATTCCAACCTGATCTATTCGATCGTCGACGTGCTGCTGGGCGGCCGCCGCGGCACGGCGGCGCTGCGCATCGAAGGCAGGCCCTATACGACCATCGAGCGCGTCCTGGTCCAGCGGATGGTCGAGGTCATCCTGGCCGACGCCCAGGCGGCGTTCGAGCCCCTGACGCCCGTCCACTTCAACCTGGACCGACTGGAGACCAACCCCCGTTTCGCCGCCATCGCCCGGCCCGCGAACGCCGCCATCCTGGTCAAGCTGCGCATCGACATGGAGGACCGGGGCGGGCGGGTCGAGCTGCTGCTGCCCTATGCGACGCTCGAGCCCATCCGGAAGATGCTGCTGCAGCAGTTCATGGGCGAGAAGTTCGGGCGCGACAACATCTGGGAAGGCCACCTGGCCACCGAGCTGTGGACCACCGACACCGAGGTCCGCGCCGTCCTGGACGACCAGTCCGTGCCGCTGTCGTCGGTGCTGAACCTGAAAGTCGGCGACACCCTGATGCTGAACGCCACGCCGGACTCGGAAATCTCGATCCGCTGCGGCGCGATCCCGGTCACGACGGGCCGGATGGGCCGCAAGGGCCAGCACATCGCGGTGCGCGTCGAGGCCCCGATCAGCATCGAGGCCGCCGGCAAACTCACCAAGGCAAGGCGCTGACATGACCGGGATTATCCTCGACGCCATTCTGATGCTGCTGCTGGTCGCCGCGCTCGGCTACGGCGTGCGGTTGGAAAAGAAGCTGGTCCAGCTCCGCTCCGGACAGCTCGCCTTCGCGGGCGCCGTGACCGAGCTGAACGCCGCCTGTACCCGCGCCGAAAACGCCCTGTCGTCCCTGCGCGCCAGCGGGGAAGAGGCCGACTTGCTGCATGACCGTATCCTCAAGGCCCGGACCCTGAAGGGCGAGCTGGAGGTCCTGGTGGCGCGGGGCGCGCAAATCCCTTCCACCGCTTCGCGGTCCTTTCCTGGGCCCGCCTCCGGCGCGCCTGCGTCAACCCCCTCGCCAGGCGGCGACAGGCAGGAGACAGCGCGTCCTGTCTCCTCCCCGTCTCGCAGGGATGGGGAGGTGGCCCGTAGCGCCGGCGAAGAGTCGGAGGGGCTCTCGCAGCGCACTCCGCCCACCGTCCCCAGCCCCGATGACCGCGCCTTCCGCATGGCCGCCCTGGCCGAGCGCATCCAGGGCCTCAGGGTGCCCTCCAGCCCCGCTGCGGCCGGCGCGGGCAACGTCCAGGCCATCCTGCATGCCCTGACCGCTAACCAGTCCGCGAAGCAAAGCCTCAACCGGACCCGCCCTAACCTGACCGACGACGACCTGTTCGCCGCCTAAGATTCCGACTGGACCAAACGCATGGCCAAGCTTCCGCGCCTCCTGCCCCTGATCGCCGTCGCCATCGGCGGGGTCGTGGCCGTGCGCGCCGTCGGGGCAGGGCCCGACCTGTTCCAGGGCGCCGTCGCCTGGGCCGAGGAAGCGACGACCGCCGCCGCCGAGACCGCCGCGCCCGCCGTCGCCAGAACCGTTCCCGCCGTCTGCGCCCTGTCGCCCGAACAACTGGCCCAGCAGGCGGGTATCTCTCCGGCCGAGTTGCGTATCATCCAGTCCTTGTCCGCCCGCCGCACCGAGCTGGACGCCCGCGATGCCGATTTCGCCACGACCCTGCCCCTCATGGTCGCCGCCGAGCAGAAGCTGGACGCCAAGATCACGGCGCTGAACGCCATCAAGGCCGAGGTCGAGACCCTGCTGGGCCAGGTGGACGAGCGCGAACAGGCCGAGACTGCCCGCCTGGTGTCCGTCTATTCCGCCATGCGCCCGCGCGAGGCCGCCGCCGTGTTCGCCACCCTGTCCGATGACGTCCGCCTGCCGATCGCCGCCGCCATGCGCCCCCGCTCCCTGTCGGCTATCATGGCCCAGATGCCGCCCGCCGCCGCCCGCGAGCTGACCGAGAAACTGGCCGGTCGCTTCCAGGCCCAGCAGTTGGCCGCCCGCGCCGCCGCCGCCTCGGCCCCGGCCGTCGCGCCGGCCACCGCGCCTGCGACCGCCCCGACCCAGACCGCCGCCGCGCCGACGCCGACCAACGCGCCCCCGGCCCAGACCCCCGCGCCCGCCGCCACGGCTCCAGCCGCCCAGCGCACCGCCGCCTCCCGACCCCCGGCCCAGCGCGCCGCGAATCGTCCCCCGGCCCGGGCGCCCGCGCGCACTCCGGCCTCGGCGACCACAGGCGCGACGCCCCCCGCGCCGACCGGCCCCCAGGCCTACCAGCCCGCCGCCGGCGCCCCCGCCGCCGGCCCCACCACGCCCCGCCAGTCGGTTCAGTAGTCACCCTGTTGGCAGCGGGGACGCGGACGGCTAATCAGCCGCCTCCCGACGCCTTCAGGTGCCCGCCATGTCCGACACGCCCCCCGACCGCCTCTCGGTCAACCCGTCCAGCCCCTGGTACAACGCCGACGTCCTCGCGCGCGGCGTGGGCGTGCGTTTCAAGGGCGAGGAAAAGACGAATGTCGACGAATACTGCGTCTCCGAAGGCTGGGTCCGCCTCGCCGCCGGCAAGGCCGTCGACCGCAAGGGCAACCAGCTGACCATCAAGCTGCAGGGCACGGTCGAACCCTATTTCCAGAACAGCGAGATCGCGGCCGACACGCCGGAGTGATCGGCGCCTTTTCCGCCCTTCTCCCCTCGGCCTGGGGCCGATAGGGTCCGGTCTCGCTTTTGCCGGAGCCACCATGTCCGTACGCCTGTCGCTCTCGACCGCCATCGCCGCTGTCCTTCTCGCCACCGCCACCGCCACCGCCGCCTCCGCCCAGGACGCCCGCACCATCGCCGAGGCCGAGGCGCTCAGGGATCGGGCGCTCGAGTCGAACGCGGCCTATGCGATCGTCTCCGAGTTGACCACGCGCTTCGGTCCGCGCCTCGCCGGCTCGGCCTCCGAACAGGCCGCCGCGCGCTGGGGCGCCGAGCAGTTCCGGGCGATGGGCTTCGACAACGTGGCGGTCGAGAGCTTCCCTCTCGCCCTGTGGGAGCGCGGCGAGGCGCGGGTCGAGATCCTGTCGCCCTTTCCCCAGCCCCTGACGGTCGTGGCGCTGGGCGGCTCCATCGCCACGCCGCCCGACGGCATCGAGGGCGAGGCGGCGATCTTCGAGACCTATCAGCAGCTGCTGGACCAGCCCGAAGGCGCCCTGACCGGCAAGATCGCGGTGGTGCTGCAGGACACGGTCCAGGCCCAGGACGGCCGCGGCTATGGCGCGACCTCGCCGATCCGGGGTCAGGGCCCGACCGAGGCGGCGCGGCGCGGCGCCGTCGGCTATGTGCTGCGCTCGCTGGGCACCCACGACCACCGCTTCGCCCACACCGGCGCGACCCGGGTGGGCGAGGGGACCATCCCCGCCTTCGCCATGAGCCCGCCCGACGCCGACCAGCTGCGCCGCCTGATCCGCCTGACGGACGAGCCGGTGCGCATGCGCCTGTTCTCCTCGGCCGGCTTCACCCGCCAGAGCGAGAGCCAGAACCTCGTCGGCGAGGTGCGGGGCCGCGAGGCGCCGGACGAGGTCATCGTCATCGGCGGCCATCTCGACAGCTGGGATCTCGGCACCGGGGCCATCGACGACGGCGCGGGCGTGGCCATCACCGCCGCCGCCCTGAAGCTGATCGAGGACATGCCGCGTGCGCCCCGCCGCACGATCCGCGTCGTCTGGTGGGGTTCGGAGGAGGTGTCGCAGCCGCCGCCCGCACAGGGCCTCGCCGGCGGGCGTCACTACGCCGAGACCCGCCGCGACCAGATGGCGAACCATGTGGCGGTCTCAGAGAGCGATTTCGGCGCTGGCCGCGTCTACAGCCTGGGGCTCCCCGCTGCGACGCCACCCGAGTTCCGCCAGGCCGCGCTGCGCGTCCTGACCCCGTTGGGCGTCATCAACGATCCCGCGCCCGCGACCGGCGGTGGACCCGACACCGGCCCGACCGTGGCGCTGGGCGTGCCGGCCTTCCGGCTGAACCAGGACGGCACGGACTACTTCGATTTCCACCACACGGCCGACGACGTGCTGGACCGGATCGACCCCGACGCCATGACCCAGAACGTCGCCGCCTGGGCCGCCTTCCTTTGGCTGCTCGCCGACAGCGACGTCGATCTGCGCGCGACCCAGGCCGCCCAGCCCTGACGACCGAGCTTGACATAATGTAAAGCGACATTTACACCATTGGCCATGGAGGAGACCGTCATGTGGAAAAACCTGCTCGCCGCCGTGTTCCTGATCGCGCTGGTCGCCTGGGCCGTGTTGGAGTTCTTCGTCCCCACCGCCGGTGAGGGGATCAAGGACATCCTGTTCTGGGTCGGTATGCTGGCCGTCCTGCTGACCGTGACCGAAGTCCGCCGCGTCCGCCCTTGACAGCGGGCCGCCCAGCCGCGACGCCGGACAGCCGGCGAGCGTGGCGAAACTGGTAGACGCAAGGGACTTAAAACCCACTACCGTAGATTTACGTATCTAAATCAAACGGTTACGAGGGATAGAGACTTACACATGCCTTACACAGTTGCCGTCATCGGCAAGGAGGTCATGTGTCGGAGTCTCACTCCCTCATGGACGGAAAGCTCCATGTGTACCGTCGCGAGAACAGCCGCTTCTGGCAGTGCGCGACGTACCTGAGCGGTCGCAACTACCGTCAGTCGACGAAGGAAACGAACATCGCCTACGCGCGAGAGTTCGCTCGAGACTGGTATCTCGATCGCGTAGCCGAGGACCGGCTGCGGAGGCACGGCGTGTTGCCGACGCCTCCAAACTCACTGGTCGTGATTCCGGAGCGGATCGCGCCGCGCCGAAGCGGCGAGAAGACATTCCGCGAAGCCGCAGCAGCGTTCGAGAAGGAGTACGCGGCGATGACGCTGGGCGAGCGCAACGCTCAGTACGTCGCGAGCAAAGGCAGGGTGATCCGGCTCTACCTGAACCCGTTCTTCGGCGACCTGGCGATCTCCGAAGTCTCGGCCGGTCGGATCCAGGACTATCGGCTTCAGCGGGTTACACCTCCCGAGGAGCCACAGCGGGTGCGCTTCGTGTCGGACGGTCGGGAGCGGATCGGCAAGGTCAAGGCCTGGAAGAGACCGAGCCGGCAGACGCTTCACAACGAGATGGTCTGCCTCCGACAGATCCTGAAGAGCGCCAACCGCAAGGGTTGGATTTCGGCCCTTCCCGATATGAGCAACCCCTATCGGGCGTCCGGGAAGATCAGCCATCGGGCGTGGTTCTCCCCCGAGGAGTACAAGCGACTCTATGAAGCGACGCGGGAGAGGGCGAAGAACCCGAAAAAAGAACGGTGGCGCGAGGAGTGCGAGCAGTTCCACGATTTCGTCCTGTTCATGGTCAACACCGGCCTTCGTCCCGACGAGGCTCAGCGCCTTGAGTTCAGGGACGTCTCCATCGTCGAGGATGAGGCCACCGGCGAGCGGATCCTTGAGATCGAGGTCCGGGGAAAGCGGGGCGTCGGGTACTGCAAGAGCATGCCGGGCGCCGTGCGTCCCTTCGAGCGGGTCCTGAAGCGCAAGAACGGCGAGCCGACCGATCTCGTTTTCGGACTGGTCCAGCGCGAGCTCCTGAACGCCATCCTGGACGAACTCGGGCTTAAGAAGGACCGGGACGGCAAGCCGCGGACGGCCTACAGCCTGCGGCACACCTACATCTCGATGCGGCTGATGGAGGGGGCGGACATCTACCAGGTCGCCAAGAACTGCCGGACCAGCGTGGAGATGATCGAGAAATACTACGCCTCGCACATCAAGAACGTGCTCGACGCCTCGGCAATCAACGTCCGCAAGCCGAAGCCGGCGAGACAGCGAGGGGCGCGCGCTGGCGAAACGGCGTCGGAGACCTAAGTCTTCCCCATGGACGTCCAGATCTACCGCTCCCCGTACTCCACCTCGGCCGCCGAGCACGCCGTCTTCTCCAAGGCGTCCGGGTGGGGCGTCGATCGGGGCGGTGAGGAAGCTGAGCACTGGATGCTGATCGCAGAAGCCGACCTGAGCCGGCCCACGGCGACCCTTCCGTTCGACGCCGGAGCAGCGCTCGCCGACGTCACGACCGATGGCGTCTTCTACTACCTGCATCAGAGTCCGCCGGAGACGGTCCATCTCGAGGCCGACAAAGCGCTGAACGCCTTTCGCCTTCGGGTCACCCTGCCAATCCTGCGTGATGTGCCCGGCGGCGAGATCGAAATCCTAGGCACCGGAACCCTGTTCAAACACGAAGACAGAATCTTCCTGGTCACAGCCGACCACCTCTTCCGGGAGGACCCCGAAGACGCCTCTTCAGCGATGATCCCGACCGAAGAGGTCGTCATTCCCGAACAGCCGGTGCGGGGCAACTTTCGAACGTTCGGGCATCACATCGTTTACCATCAACCACCGCCCGTCACGGCCGACGTCGTCGTGATAGAGCTCAAGGAGCCCGAGACCATCGCCATGCTGGCGGAGAACTGGGGCTTTCTGCCACTGGAGCAAGGGGGCGACGACCGGGTTGGCGACCGCCTGGTAGTGAGTGGCTTCCTTCATGAGGGAGCCCGGAACGTTGACGGGATTGTCCATCAAAGGATGCTCAATCTCGCGACCGATCCCCTGACCGCGATCCCCAAGAAAGCCAGCCAGCCGATCTACTCCCACGACCTGTTCATCTATCTCGACGCGCAGGGCGCCCGGCTGGACGGCGAGACGGAGGCGATCGGAAGCATCAAGGGGTTGAGCGGCGGCCCAATCTGGGCGGCCCGCGAAAGGGCGGGCCTCTGGTCCCCTTCCGCAACCATGAAGATCGTCGCGATCCAGAGCGCCGAGCTGAAGCAGCGTTGGGCCCGCGCAGTCCGATGGAACGTCGTCCGGGAGATACTGCGCCGTCCCGAGGTCGGCCTGCGGTCGCCGCCCTGACGCTCACAGAACCAAGTCTCTTGGACCGGGGAGGGCTCCTCGCTATAGGGAAGCCTCGGCTCGCGGGCGTGGCGAAACTGGTAGACGCAACGGACTTAAGCTGAGGATTGAGTGCGCCGGGGGAAATCCCGGACGTAGAACCGCTCAAAGTCGGGGAACCCTGTCAGATGGCGATCCCGAGCCAAGCCCGTCCCCCTTGGACGGGAAGGTGTAGAGACTAGACGGGCGGCGCCTAAGGCTTCGGCTACGGCGAAGGGATAGTCCAGACCACGAACGCCATCCGGCGGCGGCGAAAGTCGAAGTGGTATGAAAATCCGTCGGGCTTTGCCCATGCCGGTTCGACCCCGGCCGCCCGCACCAACCCGAATTCGATGAACGCTGCGCCTTGAAATGGCGAGGGCCGCTTCCGATCTCTCAGGCCCCCCTGAGAACGGAGAATAAGAAACCATGGGAGAAGCCCGCACCCCGCTGTTCGCCTACGTCGATGAGTCCGGAAACACCGGAAGAAACATCTTCGATACGGCGCAGCCCGACTACTACACCGCCGCCCTGGTCAGCCGGGGCGACTTCGACCGGAACTATGGCGATCAGGTTCGGGCCATCGCCGGGAAGGTTGGCGCCACCGCCATCCACGCGAACGAGCTTGGCCTCGGGCGGCTGGAACTGATCGCCGACGACCTGCTCCGCCTGCTCCATCGCGCCGGAGCGAACTTCTTCGTCTCGCGGGTCGAGAAGAAGTACCTGCTGGCGACCAAGATGTTCGACACCCTGTTCGACTCCGGGGAGAACGCCGCCGTCCCGTGGCACGCCTATAATTTGAAGCCGCTCAAGATCATCGGAGCCTTCAAGCTCGCTGGTGTCATCACCGACGATATCGCCCGGGACTTCTGGAAGTGTCTGCTGATGCCCAAGGAGGCGGACGCCCGTGCGGCGCTTCCGCCGATCTGCGAGGCGATCAAGGCCCGGCTCGACATCCTGCCGGATGCGCGATCGCGCGAGTTGCTGGGGCAGGGGCTGGACTGGATCATCGCGCACCCGGAGTGCGTCCAGTTCGCCACCGAGCAGAAGCTCGCCAAGCAGGGCCACTTCCCCAATCTGGTGGCCTTCGCGAACCTTCTGGAAGGGCTCCAGTCCATGTCCAGGCGCCTGAACAAGAAGATCGCGTCGATCATCCACGATGAGCAGAACGAGTTCGGACGCACGCTGAGCTCTTGGCACGGTCTGTTTTCCAACGCCTCGCCGGATGTCATCGAATGGGCTGGCGAGCGCTACTCCCTGCAGCGGGCTCCTGGCAGTCTCTTCGCCATGAAGCCCGACGATCAGAGCCCCGGCATCCAGATGGCTGACGTCGCGCTGTGGCTTTACGGTCAGTGGCTGAAGGGCAAGGTCCTTCCGGAGAACTGCGAGCGTCTGCTGCTCTTCATCCTCGCCAATGGCTGGCAAAACGACTTCTCCTTCGAGGGAGTCGAACACTCGCTACTCAATCAGTTCGGAGAGGTGATGTTCGGAGACATGCCCGAGGAGAAGCTGGAAGCGGGTCGTGCGCTGGTGAAAATGAGCGAAGAACGCCGTGTCGCGTCGATGGAACAGTACGAAATCGACGGACTGCCGCCGTTCATGCGGACCCCGCCTCCCGGCGTTTCCACGGCCCGGCCGCCGGCGCCGCTGGCTCAAGGTTAGCGGAGGTCTCAGGGTCGGGGTCGGTCGGCTTCCGGATGAAGTCGTCGACCCCGGCTCCCTATCGCGACACAAGGGCGCGCACGTCGGCGGACTCGCGCGCTCCCGCCTAGTGAACCGAAGCCGGGGCGGCGCTGCCGCCTTCGGAGCTCATGACGAGGCTGTCGACCATCAGGTCGATCTCGGCATGAAGCTCGCTGACATCCTGGTTCGCGAACCGCGCCTCGGCAGCTTCTCACCAGGCGATCCGAAGCAGGTCGCGGGCGGCCGCGGGAGTGAGATCGTCAAGATAGATCAGGCCGCGTTCGGCCAGGATCCGGCGCGCGACCTCGCCCGCCCGTTCCGCCAGCTCGTCATAGAGGGCCGTTTCCTCGGCGGTGAACTCATCGGCCACGGCGATCCTTTCGGGACGGCGAATGGGGGACGGGCCTGGAACTTCTGCGAGGAAGCCCGGTGTTTCAGGACCGGCCGCCGCCGACGTCGAGGACGTCCCCCGGCTCCCGATCGGTCCCTATCGTTCCGGAACCCGTCGTTGGCCAGCCTACAGGCTCACCGGCCCGACGCAATCGAAGCGGGCCGCAGATGACCTGGCGTTGAAGCAGGCTCAGGCGGGCCGCTTCGCTCCCGCGCGGATCAACAAGGCGCCCAAAGCGACCGGCGCGGCAGCGAACGAGGCTATCGACAGGGCCTCGGCACCGTGTCCGATAGCGATACCCCAGCCAGTAAACGTTGCGGCGAGAACCGCAGTGACACTGATGAGACTGAGACCCGACTGACGCAGCAAGATGGCGTTTTTCATGAACCCTCTCCGTGTTGGATCACAGGCTAGGGCTCGCCAGTGAATTCGCCCTTAAGCTGGGCAATGGCCGAAGGCGGGGAGGGTCTGAACACTTTTGCTGGCGCCGAAACGCCCCTCAACTGGGGCGCCGCGAATGACGCATCGCGGGAATCGGTTCGATGGGATAGGCGGGGACCGCCGGACCGCGACCGACCTTGCGCCCGGCAGCGGTCCCGCGCCGACCCGCCGTCGGCCGGGCCGCACCCTTCCCCGCGAGGCCCCCTGTCATGAAATCCCTGATCGCGCTCACCCTCTCGGCCGCCCTCCTGTCGGGCTGCGTCGGCATGACGCCGCCCCGCGACGGCGGCGGCCTCAAGATCGCCAGCTGGAACATGAAGCATCTGGCCGAACGGGACGGGGAGGGCTGCAGCCCGCGCACCGGGGCGGACTACGCCCGTCTGCGGGCGCACGCCTCGGCCCTCGGCGCCGACGTGATCGCCTTTCAGGAAGTGCAGAACCGGGCCGCCGCCGAACGGGTGTTCGATCCGGCGCTCTACGACGTGGTCATGTCCGGCCGTCCGCCCAGCACCCGCGGCGGCGAGTGCCGTGGGCGTCCGGGGCTCTCTATCCAGAACCAGGCCGTCGGCTTCGCCATCCGCAAGGGCGTGCCCTGGACCCGCAATCCCGACCTTAGCGCCCTGGCCCTCGGTAACCCCGATCTTCGCTGGGGCGTGGATGTGACGGTGTCGCGCGGGCGGCCGGTTCGGCTCCTGGCGGTGCATCTGAAGTCCGGCTGCAACTCCGGCCGCGAGCCGACCGACCCGGACTGCCCCGTGCTCTTCGACCAGCTCCCTGTGCTGGAGGGATGGACCGAGGCGCGCGCCCGCGAAGGCGCCGCCTTCGTCGTGCTGGGCGACTGGAACCGTCGTCTTGCCAGCCGTAACGACGCCTTCCTGGCCGACCTGAACGACGGCGACCCAGAGGGCTCGACCCTGACCCTGACCTCGGGCGACCGGCCGGCCGGCTGTAAGGCGCGCTACCGCGAATACATCGACTTCATCGCCACGGGCGCTGCCGCGACCGCCCGGATCGAGCCGGGGTCATTCGAGGAATATGTCTACGGCGGCGTGCCCGAGGCCGAGCACCCGTCGGACCACTGTCCGATCTCGGTGCGGCTCGTGGGCTGACACTGGCAACACGTCCTGAACGCTCGCCGCCGCGTACTGTAGTTCAAATCTTCAACTTCGACCAATCCACCTTGCCCAGATCGTTGTCGAACCAACTCAGCTCGACGTCGAGAGGCAGCGACTGACCATCCTGGAGCAGGACGTGCTCCGGCACTTCGGCGGCCGGAACAGTTTTGTTAAGATAGTTGTCAGCCTGATCGTGCGCGTCGCGTAGGCCGATTGCGACGCTGTTGATCTGAGCCGGCGTGGATCCGGCGACCAAAAAGTGCTGACGGGGGAGTTGAACGCCTGCGGCCGTCAGAATGATCCGGGCGTAGCAGACGGGTCGGGCGGGGGATGCAGCGGTGGTCATCTGGGCACTCCGTGTGGGCCGCAATCGGCGAAGGGACATCACCCTCGCTGATTCGGCTGGCCGAACCGCGATCGCATGCCTCTGAAGATCTAAGGGCTCCGCCCTCGCGCGGGCCAGGGTGAAGCGGCTCCGCCGCCGGATCGGCCGGTCTCCCCGGCCTTCCGCGCCGGCGACAGGGGCGATGCCCGCGATCGATACGAGGCTTGTGCAGGCCGGGCGATCCCCCTCCGGCCGATCCGCCCTGGCCCTTGCTACCCCGGTCTCGCCGACGGGCAGGGTTTCAGGCGCGCGTTTCGCGTGCCTGCAACCCTTGCCCAAAGGAGGCAGACATGACTGCTCAATCCACCCAAGCCCGTATCCCTGCGGCGGCTGGCGCCGCCGCGACCGGAGCGGATCAGGAGCCGGTTCACGGTGCGGAGATCGTGGTTCCGCTGAACCGGTTGAAGGCGTCCCCGAAGAACGCCCGGAAGGTGCCGCACAGCGCGGCGACCATCGAGGCGTTCGCCGCCTCCATCAAGGTCAAGGGGGTGTTGCAGCCGCCCGTGGTCGAGATCGAACGCGGCGAGGACGGGACGGCCACCGGCAATTACCTCGTAACCATCGGGGAGGGGCGCCGTCAGGGCCTGAGGCTCTTGGCCAAGCGCAAGCAGATCAAGCGGACCCATCCGGTCAAGGTTGTCGTAGATACCGAGAATGACGCCCATGAAATCAGTCTCGACGAAAACACCACCCGCGAGGCCATGCACCCCGCCGACCAGTTCGAGGCGTTCAAGCGGCTGGCGGACGAGAAGGGCTATGGCGCCGAGGAGATCGGCGCCCGGTTCGGCGTCACGGCGACCGTAGTGCGTCAACGTCTGCGGCTCGGGGCGGCGGCCCCGGAGCTGATGGCGGCCTATCGGGAGGGGGCGCTGGCGCTTGATCAGTTGATGGCCTTCTGCGTCAGCGGCGATCAGGACCGGCAGCGTCAGGTGTTCGAGCAGTTGGGCGAGTACCGTCCCGTCCACGCCATTCGCCGGGCCATGACCGAGGCCAAGGTCAGGGCGGACGACCGCCGCGCCGTCTTCGTCGGCGTCGAGGCGTATGAGGCCGAGGGCGGTTCGGTGCTGCGCGATCTGGAGAAGACCTGCGCCAAGCTGCGCGTCCGCACGCGTATCGAAGCGGTCGCGGTCGCCGTTCGCGATGGCATCATCGATCCCGACGCGGAGTGAGGTTTGGTGCAACGAAGAGTAGGGGGCGGGTCTGGAACTTCTGTACGGAAGCCGGGGGTTTCAGCCCTGATCGCCGCCGACGCGATGCGTCCCCTGGCTCAGGATCAGCGCCTATACGTTCCGGAACCCGCCAACGGTGCTTATCCTCTGCGGTGTGGCGCCCGGACAAGTCGAAAGTGGTCGGCGGGCCGATGTCCGGGTCCAGGAGAAGCGCGTGAAGCCGATCACGAAACTCGAGATGTACGAAATCGACGATCCGGCCGAGCCCTATCGGGTGGTGATGTGGTGTCTTCCGCCGGGGCCGCCCGAAGACCCGCGTATCGGGGAGCGTTTCCCCGAAGGGTCGATCGAGGTGCCCAAGAGCTTCGGGGCGATCTGGTTCGACGTCTCGACGTGGCAGGGCGGTTTCGTCGCACAAGCGACCTTCGCCGCCGACGCCGATGCGGTCCGGTGCGATACCATCACGGTCAATGAGGCCCATCGGATGAAAGGGGTTGCGACACAGCTCTACGAGACAGCCAGCGGCGTTTTCCAAGGGCCCGTCATTCCTTCGGACAATCAGACGCCCGACGCGGTGGCGTTCTGGGGCGGGAGGACGCAGATCCTTCGTCCGTGAGCGCCGGGCGCGAATTTCTTCCCGTCAAGGTCGTGTCGGTTGATCAGGTTCGGCTCGCAGCGTAGCGTCGCCGGTTCCGGGGACGGCGACGGGGGCTCGCGGAGGGGCGGCCGCAGGTGATTGATCTTGATGGCGATGGGGCGGATGGCCTGGAGGAGCCGCGTCTCGATGAAACGAGAAGCGGTGACCCTGGCGATGAGGCCGAACGCAACTTCCGATATCAGCACCAGTACGGGGTGGTTCTGCTCGTCGCCGTTCGGCGCGGCGCCTTCCCCTACGTGAACCTCTACTGCGAACACCACGAGGATCTGCTGTGCGAGCGTCCGGACGGCCTGTTCGACGGTTGGCAGATCAAGACGTCCACGCCGGAGAACGGACCCTGGACGCTTCGCGATGCCGCCCTGGTCAAGTCGATCGGCCGTTTCGTCGACCTGTGCGCGACCTACCCCTCGCAGATTGGCGTCCTGTACTTCGTGTCCAACTCCGACTTCGATGTGGTGGGCGACGACATCCAGGATCAGAAGCGCCGCGGCCGATGCCCTCCGCTGATGCTGGCGCACCTGAGGGCCTGCCCCTCGCTTGCGGACATCGCGCCACCCTTCCTGGCGGCCTTCGACGAACTGGGGGCCACCCTGGGCGCCGACCGGCAGAGGCTGTTCGACGTCCTGCGACGGGTGGAGCTGGTCAAGGGACCGTCCAGGGCGGAGTTTGACGCGACCCTGGCCCACGAGCATCTCGGGGGGCTGGGCGACTGCAACGCCCTCACACCCGCCCAGCTGTCCGAGCTTCGTGACGACCTGGTCGCGCGGGTCCACCGCGCCGCCTCCCTGCATGTCACCGCCCCGGGACGCCACACCCGCAGCCTTCTGGCCGAGGACGACGAGGATCCCGTCATCACCGCAAAGCGCATCGTCTGCGCCGATGTCGTCTTCGCCCCGCCCACGATCGCCCTGAAGGCCTTCGCCTATCAGGGCCAGTCCCGACTGACGCCCGGCGGTCCCCGGCGAGCCGGCGTCCTTGAACAGAAGCTCGAAGCGGGCGGCTTGGGCGAAGCCGTGAGCTACATGACCGCCAAGGAGATGGCCGCGGAATACGCCCTGCTGGAGGATCAGGCGCGCAACCCTGTCGCCGCCGAGAAACAGCTCAAGCAGATCGAGGAGGCCGTCCACGGCGAATGCGTGGAGGCCTATTACGCCGCCGCGAACGACTCCGAGACCTTCGGCCCGGCCATGCTGACGGATGTGACCGGCAGGCTGCGCAGGCTAGAGGGCGACCGCAGGTCGCTCACGGGTGGACAGCCCTACGAAGTGCTGGTCGGCGTCGCCGCCATGCTGACGCGGGAGTGCCGTGTCTGGTGGAGCAAGCGCTTTGACGTCCAGGAGCCGCGCCCATGAGCCTCGGGGTCCTGAAGGCGGCCGCCCGGGCAGAGAACACCGATGGCCTGCATCTGATGCGGCTGCTGGTCCTGCTCAGGTGCGCCGACAAGCGCGGCAGGACGCCCAAGCCCGTGGAAGGGATCACGAAGCTGGCCAAGCTAGACTTCCTTCTGCGCTACCCCGTCTATCTGGAGCGGGCCCTGGTCGCGCGCGGGAAATCGCCCGACGCGGTTCATCTGTCGCCGCGTGAACGGACGACCGTGGAAACGCGGATGATCCGCTTCCGCTACGGTCCATGGGACGGGCGCTACAGGCGGTGGCTCAGTCTGCTGTCGGCGCGAGGCCTCGTCACCCTGTCGCTCTCCGGCCGGAAGATCGAGATTGGGCTGACCGACGCCGGCCGTGCGGTCGCAGACGATTTCGCGCAGCGGCCGCTGTTCGCGGACCTCGCCGAGCGAGGGACGCTGGTGGTCAAGACCGTCGGAGACATGTCGGCCATGAAGCTCAAGGACTTCGTCTACGAGATCGTCCCGGAAATCACGGGCATGAAGTGGGGGCAGGAGATCGGCGCCGAAAACGGCGCCGCCCTGGACGGTGATCAGTCGTGAAATTTCATCTGCAGTCGCTGAGCCTCGATCTGAGGCATGCGACCGAGACCATCGTCTTCTCGGACATCACCTATTTCTGGGGCCAGATGGGCGCCGGGAAGTCCAGCATCGCCCGGCTGATAGACTACTGCCTCGGCGGCGGCATCCAGCTGTCACCGGCCCTGCAGGCCGAATTCGTATCCGCGACGCTCACTGTGGAGCTTGAGCGGAGCACGCTCACGATCGAGCGGCAGCGCGACGGGGCCAATGTCTTCGCCTCATGGACCGTCGGGGACGAGGTCCAGTCGGTGATCGTGCCGGCCAGGGCCGCTGCCGGGGAGCTGATCCCCCTTACCGGCGTCGAGACCCTGTCGGACCTCATCTTCTGGCTGTCCGGCGTCCAGCCGCCGCGCGTTCGCAAGAGCAAGCTGAAGGACGACAGCAAGACGGTCCGTCTCTCCGTCAGGGACCTGCTCTGGTACTGCTATCTGGATCAGGACAACATCGACAGCGCCTTCTTCCATCTGGAAGAGGACGCCGAGTTCTACCTGCGCCTGAAGAGCCGCGACGTGATCCGGTACGTCATCGGATATCACGACGAACGGGTCGCCGATCTCGAGGCCGAACTGGACCAGCTGCGCGCCAACCGCACGGCCCGCGCCTCCGCCATCGAAAGCCTGACCCGAACCCTCGACGAAGTGGGCGCCGGCTCCGAAGCGCAGATCGCCGAGCGCGAAGCGTCCCTGAAGGCGGCCCTGGCCGAAGCGGAGGCCAGCATCGTGGCCCTGCGGGAGCTGAAGCGGGTCGGCCAGACCGAGCATGCCGTCGATATCCTCGCACGCCGGACCCGCCGTCTCGGCGCTGGCATCGCCCGCCTCGACGTCGCGGCCGATGAACTGCTCGCCGCGCGCGAACGACATGTGCGCCATCGAAACGAGATCGAGACCCTCGGCCTGAAGTTCCGGCGCTCTGCCGTGGCGCGGGAAATCCTCGGCGACGTCGGGTTTGCGGACTGCCCCCGATGCACCCAGAGCCTTCCGGCGCGCCCGGCTCGTTGTTGCGAGGTCTGCGGCCAGGACGACAGGCTCGAACTGACCGACGCGGCGGAGCAGGCCGCTCTGGAACTGGACATCGCCTCGCGCCGGGCGGACCTCGACAGCGCGATCGAAGAGATCGACCGCAGTCTCACCCGTATCCGACTGCGGCGGGAGCGCGCGCTGGACCGGAAGGCGTCCCTTGAAACCGCCCGCAACCGCGCGAGCGAGGAAGCGGACTCGGCGTTCCTGTCGACAGTCCTGTTGAAGGAGCGCGAGCGCGCGGCGCTCGAGGCCGAACTACAGAGCCTCGCCTGGCTGCTGCGGCTTCCCGACCTCCTGCAGCAACAGCGCGACGCGCTTGCCCAGATCATCGCGCTGGAACTCGCGCTGAAGGAGGCCCTGAAGGACGCCCGCACGTCGGCCGAAGCCGACCGGACCAGTCTGACCAGACTCGGCGACTATTTCCTCGACGCCCTAGTCCAGTCCGGCGTGCCGGGCATCCAGCGCGACGACCGCGTCGCCCTGGAGCCGCCGACCTTCTACCCCGCCGTCTTCAGTAGCGACCCTTCCGATCTGACGGCCTCGACCTTCACCTCAATGAGCAGCGGCGGGAAGAAGACCCTGTTCAAATGCTGCTTCGCCATAGCCGTCCACCGGATCGCGGCCCTGCTCGACGCGCCCCTGCCGGAGCTTCTGATCATCGACTCCCCGATGAAGAACATCAGTGAACGAGAGAACAGGGCGCAGTTCGAAGGCTTCTATCGGATGGTCTACGCTTTGAAGGCCGGGGAGCTGTCCGAGACCCAGATCATCCTGATCGATAAGGAGTACCTACCCCCTGATCCGGCGCTGGGACTGGATATTCGCAGCCGGCACATGCAGCCCGACAGCACCCAGCACGAGCCGCTTATCCGTTATTACCGGGGCAAATAGAGGGCGGCAGCCGGCGCCCGGCTAATCGCGCGCCGAATAACGAGTGTGGTGACCATCGCAGTGCGTGTGGTTTCCAAGCGCCTCGATCACCCGGCAATCGGAAATCCTCCCACCCGAGCAACTCGCCGCCTGAATCCGGGCGAGTTCGGCGTGCAGCGCCTGAAGCCCGGCGATGCGAGCCTCAACCGCCGCAAGCTGGCGCTCGGCGATCCGGTTGACCTCCGTGCAGGGCCGGTCGGGTTCGTCGGACAGCGCCAGAAGGGCGCGGATGTCGTCGATCTCGAACCCCAGCTGCCGCGCATGGCGAATGAAGGCCAGCCGCCGCGTCGCAGCGCCGTCGTAGAGGCGCCGGTCGCTCGCAGTGCGGGGCGGCTCCGCCAGCAGGCCGATCTTCTCGTAGAACCGGATCGTCGGAATCTTCACGCCGGTCTCGGCCGAAAGGCGACCGATCGTCCGGAGCGGGGGAAGGGATGGGTCTCTGGCCATGCGCGAAATATAGGGCTTGATCCTCTAGTGGCTAGAGGATGCATGAAGGGTGCATGACGACGCCCGCTCCGACAGAATCCTGCGCTCCGTCCCGAGGCTGCTGCGGCCACCAGGTCCGGTTCGACGGGGCCTCGCCCGCCTATCGGCGCGTGCTTGTGGCCGTCATCGCCCTTAATCTGGGTGGGTTCTTCGCGGTCGCCGCGGGCGGTCTCATGCAGGGATCGGCGGCGCTCGCCGCCAATGCGATGGACTTCCTGGCCGACAGCGCCACCTACGCCATCAGCCTCTGGGCCATCGGAAAGTCCGTGCGGGTGCGCTCCGGCGCCGCAGTCTTCAAGAGCGCGAGCCTCCTCGTGATGGCCGTGACCATTCTCGGCTACGCCGTCTGGAGAGCCGTCACCGGCCAGCCGCCCGAAGGCGCCGTCATCACCGGTCTTGGACTGGTCGGTTTCGCAGCCAATCTGGTTGCGGCCCTGCTACTCGTGCGCTTCCGCGAGGGCGACGCCAACGTCCGCTCCGTCTGGCTCTGCACCCGGAACGACCTCATCCACAGCCTCGGCGTCGCCGCGGCCGGCGGGCTGGTCTGGCTGACCGGATCCCGGTGGCCGGACCTGCTGGCTGGCCTTCTGTTGGGCGGGGTCTTCCTGCAATCCGCGATCTCTATCCTGTTACAGGCAAGAGCGGAGAGCCGCGCAGCAACGTCTGCGGCGCGGACTTTGTAACGCATTGCCTGATGTCGGGAACGGAAGTAACGAGCGCGAGATGACCTGGTCGATGACGACATGGGCGAAACTGATCGTGGCGGCGACCATCGTCTTCGCCGCCTTCTTCTTCGCGCCTGCCGTCGACGCCGCCACCTGCCTGCCCGAACCTCCCGCGGCTCATGCTGCGGTCGATCATGACCAGGGCGATGGCGACCACAGTGGAAAGGGCGCCGGTCACGGCGTCTGCTCGCACGGTCACTGCCACCACACGACAACCGCCCGCACCAACGGCGTCGACTCGATCGCACCCGCGTTCGGAGAACCGCCGTTGCAGAGCGGCCGTCACGACGACTTCCGGGCGTCCATCACGCCCGACGGCCTGAAGCGCCCCCCCAGAGTCTGACCGAAGACCTGCGCCTCCGCGCGCCTCTTCGTCCTCAGAAACTCTGGAAATGAATCATGTCTCCCACATCTCGCAGGCGGCCGCGTTACGCGGTCGGCTGCGCCCTCGCCGCGATCGCGGCGAGCCTGGCCAGTCCCGTATGGGCTGACCCGGCCCCGACCTATGCCCAACTCCTCGCCCAGCTCGGGGACGCTCCGGCGACACTCGAAGCCGGCGCCAACTATGACGCCGCCGAGGCCCGTGTCCGTCAGGCGCGGGTGCGGCCCAACCCCGTCCTCGGCTTCGATGTCGAGAACGCCTACGGCTCAGGTCCCTATTCAGGCCTGAACAACGCGGACATGACCTTGGCGCTGAGCCAGGATCTCGAGCTGTGGGGGCGTCGTTCGACGCGTATCGCCGCCGCCCGCGCCGAGGCCGGTGCGGTCGGGCTGCAGCGGGATCTCGCCGTGGTCGACGCCGCCGGCCGTCTCGCCCTCGTCTACGCCGAGGCGGAAGCGGCGCAGAGGCGCGCGACCCTCGCCGAGGAAACCCTGACCCTCACGGTCGCGGACGCCCGCGCCGCCCTGACGCTGGTGGAGGAGGGACGCGAGCCCCTGCTGCGCGGCATCCAGGGCGAGGCCGAGGCCGCCTCGGCCCGCGCTACGCGGGATGAGGCCGTCGCTGAGCGCGACGCCGCCTACGCGCGCCTGACCGCGGTCGCCATGACCCCGGTCGCCGTGACCCGGATCGACGACAGTCTCCTGGACGAGACGCCCGCGACGATCGGCTCCGTGATCGATGACGCTCCTACGGTCCGCGTGGCCGAGGCGCAGCGGTCCGCAGCCGAACGGCGCATCGATGTTCAACGGGTTCAGGCCCGCCCGGACATCAACGCCAGCATCGGCATCCGCCGCTTCGAGGCGGAGGACGCGACGGCCCTGACCTTCGGGATCAGCATGCCGTTGCCGCTGTTCGACCGGAACCGGGGGAACATCGAGGCGGCCCAGGCCGAATTTCGCGCGGCCGACGCCCGGCTGATGAGCGCACGGCAGGAGGCCCAGGCGGATCGCGCCGCTGCGGTCGCCCGCCTCGCGGCCTCCGTCAGCCGCGTCAACGCCGCCGACGCCGGCGTCACCGCCGCCGAGGAAGCCTACCGCCTGTCGCGGATCGGCTTCGAGTCCGGCCGGATCTCCCAGGTCGAACTGCGGGTCACCCGCACAGCCCTCGTCAACGCCCGGTCCGCCGCCGTGGACGCGCGTCTCGCGCGTGTCCGCGCCGAGATCGATCTCGCGCGCCTCAACGGCCGCGCCCCCTTCGAAGGAGCCCAGTGATGCGCAAAGGCACATCCAACAAGACACTGCTGATCGGCGGCGTCGCCGCCTTGGTCGTACTCGGAGGCGGCGGCCTCTGGTTCGCTACCCGGTCCGCCGAACCGGCTGCGCCGCCGGCCGCTGAAGGCGAGGCCGGCCATGCCGAAGAGGAGGGCGGACATACCGAGGGCGAGGCCGCCGAGACCGAGACCGAGGGGCGGGTCGAACTGACCGCCGCAGAAATCCAGGCAGCGGGCATCACGATCGTCGGCGTTGGCGGCGGTGGCGGGGGCGAAACCCGTCTGGCCGGTCGCGTCGAGCCGATGGTCGATTCCCGCGCCGCCGTCGCCGCTGCCGTCGGCGGGCGCGTCGAGCGGGTCCTCGTCGCCCCGGGCCAGTCGGTCCGGGCGGGCCAGCCGCTCGTCAGCCTCGTCAGCGGCGAGGCGGCGACCTTCCGCGCCGAGGCCGATGCAGCCGGAGCTTCCGCCGAGGCGGCCCGTCAGGCCTATGAGCGCAATCGCAGCCTGTCGGATCAGGGCATCGTCGCGCGTCAGGAAGTCGAAGCGTCACGCGCCCAGTTCCTGAGTGCAGAGGCGCAGACCCGCGCCGCCCGCGCCCGTTCCGCGGCCGCAGGATCGCCGAACGCCTCGGGACGGCTGAGCGTGACCAGCCCGATCTCCGGTGTGGTCAGCAGCGTTCAGGTCGGACCGGGCGGCTTCGTCGCCCAGGGCGGCGTGGTGGCTGAGGTCAGCAACCCGGCCCGGGTCGAAATGGTCTTCAACGCGCCGCCGGCCCTGGCGGCCAATGTCCGCGCGGGCTCGCCCATGCGCGTCACCGGCCCGAACGGGGAGTTCGACGCCGTCGTCACCGGTGTCGCGGCCGACGCCGGTCTCAGCGAGAGCGGTGCGACCGTGATCCGCGCCCGGCCTTCCGGCGCGACCCTGCCGCCGGCCGGGTCGGCCGTCACCGGCGCGGTCGTGACCGGCCAGGCTGCCGGCGGGATGACCGTTCCCACGGAGGCGGTTCAAACGGTCGACGGGAACACCGTCGTCTTCGTTCAGGTCGAGGGCGGCTTCCAGGCCGTGCAGGTACTGGCGGGCCGTCAGGCCGCAGGCCGCACCGAGATCCTGCGGGGACTGACCGGCTCCGAACGCGTCGCCTCCGCCAACGCCTTCCTGCTCAAGGCCGAGATGGCCAAGGGCGAAGCCGAGCACGGGCACTAGGGGGGCGTCATGTTCAAAGCGATTATCGAAGCCTCGGTTCGCTTCCGATGGTTCGTGGTCCTGGCGACGGCGATTGTCGCCGCCTTCGGCCTCTACAACCTGACGCAGCTACCCATCGACGCCGTCCCGGACATCACCAACCGGCAGGTCCAGATCAATACCATCGCCCCGGCGCTCGCGCCCGAGCAGATGGAACGCCAGGTCACCTATCCCCTCGAAACCGCCATGGCGGGCATTCCGGGGATCCAGACCACCCGGTCGCTGAGCCGAAACGGCTTCAGCCAGGTCACGGTCATCTTCTCCGACAGCACGGACATCTACTTCGCCCGCCAGCAGGTGGCCGAACGGATGGCCCAGGCGCGCGAGCGACTGCCCGAGGGTGTGGAGCCGGCGCTTGCGCCGATCACCACCGGCCTCGGCGAAGTCCTCATGTGGACGGTCGACTTCAAGCCGTTCAACAGCGCCAATCTCGCCAAACCGGGTGAGCCCGGCTGGCAGGCCGGCGGCGCCTATCTGACGCCCGAAGGCGAACTGCTGACCACGCCACAGGCCCGCGCGACCTATCTCCGCACGGTCCAGGACTGGATCATCGCCCCGCGCATGCGGACCGCGAAGGGCCTGGCCGGCGTCGATGTGAACGGCGGCTATGTGAAGGAGTATGCGGTTCGGCCCGACGCTGCGCGTCTGGCGGGATACGGCCTGAGCCTCAACGACCTCATCGTCGCTCTGGAGCGGGCCAACACCCAGGCCGGTGCGGGCTATGTTCAGCGGTCCGGTGAAGCCCTGACCGTCCGAACCGACGCCCTGGCGCAGACCATTCCGGATCTCGCCCAGGCCCCCGTGGTCAACCGCAACGGACTGGTCGTGCGGGTCGCCGATGTCGCCACCGTCGAAATCGGCCAGGCGCCGCGTCTCGGCGGCGCCAGCCGCGACGGCCACGAAGCGGTCGTCGGTACGGCGCTGATGCTGGCCGGCGGCAACAGCCGGACGGTGGCCCAGGCCGCCGCCGAACGTCTGGAGGAAGTCTCCGCGAGCCTGCCGCCGAGCGTCGTCGCCGAACCGGTCCTGAACCGGAGTTCGCTCGTCAACAAGACCATCTCGACGGTCGCCAAGAACCTGATCGAAGGCGCCCTGCTGGTGATCGTGGTTCTGTTCCTGCTCCTGGGCAACATCCGGGCGGCCTCGATTACCGCCCTGATGATCCCGATCAGCTTCCTGTTCGCGGTCATCGGCATGAACCGCTTCGGCATCAGCGGAAACCTGATGAGCCTCGGCGCGCTGGACTTCGGCCTTCTGGTCGACGGCGCGGTCGTGGTGGTCGAGAACACCCTGCTGATGCTCAGCCAGAAGCGGGCCGAGGCCGGCCGGATGCTGACGCGTCGGGAACGTCTGGCGGTCGCCGGAGCCGCGGCGCGTCAGATGGTCAAGCCGGCCGCCTTCGGCCAGCTCATCATCCTGCTGGTCTTCACGCCCCTGCTCATGCTCGAGGGCGTGGAGGGCAAGACCTTCATCCCGATGGGCGCGACGGTCATGCTGGCCCTGGTCGGCGCCTTCATCTTCTCCTTCACCTTCGTGCCGGCGATGACGGCCCTGCTGGTGCGGGATCCGAAGAAGGTGGAGGTCGACGAGCACGGCCACGCGCACGAGCACGAGACCTTCATCCTCCGCTATGCGCGCCGATGGATCGAACCGGCCATCCGCGCGGCCGTCGATCGTCCGAAGATCGTCCTGGCGTCCGCGCTCGGCGCTCTCGTCATCGGCGGCATCGCCTTCAGCACCCTGGGGCGTGAGTTCATCCCGACCCTGGACGAAGGCGACATCGCCATGCAGGCGCTTCGCGTGCCGTCAGCATCGCTGGAGCAATCCCTGGCGATGCAAATGGCGCTCGAGCGCGTCATCAAGGCCCAGCCCGAGGTGAAGACCATCTTCGCCCGGACCGGGACGGCCGAGGCGGCTGTGGACCCGATGCCGCCGAACATCTCCGATGCGGTCATTGTCCTGAAGGACCGCAAGGAATGGCCCGATCCGAACCTCCCCAAGGAGGAACTGATCGCGCGCTTCGAAGAGCTCGCCGCCGGCCAGCTCGGCAACAGCTTCGAGTTCAGCCAGCCCATCGAACTGCGCTTCAATGAGCTGATCTCCGGCGTCCGGACTGACCTCGCGGTCATGGTCTACGGCGATGACTTCACCCAGCTGCAGGCCACGGCGGACCGGGTCGCCAACGCCCTTCGCGCGACGCCCGGGTCTGCGGACGTTCGCGTCGAGCAGGCGTCGGGGCTCCCAACCCTGACTGTCAGCGTGGATCGCTTCGCGGCCGCCAACTACGGCCTGTCCGCCGCCGATGTCTCCGAAGCGGTTTCGGCCGCGGTCGGGGGCGCCGAGGCCGGGCAGATCTTCGAGGGCGATCGCCGCTTCAGCGTCGTCGTTCGTCTCGCGGATGAAGCCCGGAACGATCCGGCGGCACTCGCGGCCCTGCCGATCACCACCGCTACGGGCGTGACGGTTCCGCTCTCCTCCGTCGCCCGCATCCAGGTGGCCGAGGGGCAGAACCAGATCAGCCGCAATGACGGCAGCCGGCGGATGGTGGTTCAAGCCAACGTTCGCGGGCGCGATCTGGGCGGCTTTGTCACCGAGGCCCAGGCGAAGGTGCAGTCTGAGGTCGATCTCCCCACCGGCTACTCCCTGACCTGGGGTGGGCAGTTCGAGAACCTGAAACGGGCCGAACAGCGTCTGGGCCTGGTCATTCCCATCGTCTTCATCCTGATCGGCGTCCTGCTGTTCATGGCGTTGGGATCCTTCGCGGAGGCGGGACTGGTGTTCGCCTGCGTGCCTCTGGCCCTGATCGGCGGCGCCTTGGCGCTCGTCCTCAGGGGGATGCCCTTCTCGGTTTCGGCGGCGGTCGGCTTCATCGCCGTATCCGGTGTCGCGACCCTGAACGGGCTGGTGCTGATGCAGGCCATTCGGGAACGCCTGACAGGCGGCGCCGACCCACGCCTCGCCGCCATCGAAGGGGCGACGAGCCGGCTGCGCGCCGTCCTGACCACGGCCCTGGTCGCCATCGTCGGCTTCATTCCGATGGCGTTCGCCCACGGTGCCGGGGCGGAGGTGCAGAAGCCTCTGGCCACCGTCGTAATCGGCGGCCTGCTGACGGCGACGGCCTTGACCCTGCTGGTCCTGCCGACCTTCGCGGCCAAGGCCGTGAAGCACCGCAAGGCTGAAGGGCTCGAGGAATGAGCGAGGCCCACGCAACGGAGCAGGTCCAGCGCCGCACCCTCCTCACGGTGCTGGTCCTGAACGCCCTGTTGTTCGTGGGCCTGGGAGTCGGCGGCATCGCCGCCGACTCCAGCGCCCTGCTGGCCAATGCGGTCGACAACGGTTCGGACGCGGCGGTCTATCTGATCAGCTTCCTGGCGGTCGGACGCGCCCTGGTCTGGAAGACGGGGGCGGCGCGAGCCTCAGGCGTCATGCTCCTGATTTTCGCCGTCCTCGTCCTGCTCGACGCGCTGCGGCGGACCCTCACCGCGACCGAGCCAGTCGGCCCGACCATGATGGTCCTCGCGGTTGTGGCCGCCGTCATCAACCTCGTCTGCCTGCTGCTGATCCGTCGGCAGCACAGCGGCGACGTCAACATGAAGGCCGCCGAGACCTTCAGTCTCAACGACTTCGCGTCCAACGGCGGCATCCTCGTCGCGGGCGGTCTCGTCATGTGGCTCGACCAGTCGTGGCCGGACCTTCTCGTCGGCGTTCTGGTCGCCGCAATCGCCGCCAAGGGCGGCATCGACATCCTGCGCGATGCGCGCAAGGCCTCTGACACAGGAGCGGCCCAGTGAGCCCGTTGCTGCCTCACGATCTCCACCCCGGTGGAGCCTCAGCTCCCGACCTCGCACGGGTCCAGCGCTGGCGGAAACTCTTCATCCTCGTCGGCCTGTTCGCCCTCATCACCTGGACGGCGCTGGTCGAACCCACGCCCGTTCTCGAACATCCGGTGGAGCATCTCGGTCTGATCGCCATCATGCTGTGCGTGATCGGGCGAGCCTGGTGCTCCCTCTATATCGGCGGCCGAAAGAAGCAGGAGATCGTTTCGGCGGGACCCTACTCGCTGTGCCGGAACCCCCTCTACCTGTTCAGCTTCATCGGGGCGTTCGGGATCGGCGCCCAGACAGGCAGCGCCACGGTCGGACTGGGCTTCGCCCTGGCCTGCTGGATCGTGTTCCGCACCGTCGTCGGGCGCGAAGAAGCCTATCTGAGCGAGACCTTCGGGGAGGTCTATGACGACTATCGCCGTCGTACGCCGCGCTTCTGGCCCGACCTGCGAGCCTGGCGCGACGAGCCCGAGCTCTCGGTGCGACCCGCCTTCTTCCTGCGCACCGTCCGCGACGGCCTCGTCTTCCTGCTGGCGATGCCGGTGTTCGAGTCCCTCGAGCGCCTGCAGCAGATCGGCTGGTTCGACGCCGTCCTGCGCCTGCCCTGACCGGAGGGCTTCGGATGACCCGCAAACGTCTCGTGACGCTCCTTTCGGCCGGCTTGGCAGCCGCAGCCTTCGCCGCCGGGGCGGCGGCGCGCCTCGCCTGGACGGGGCCGGAACCGCGTCGCCCGACCGAAGCCCCGCAACGCCCATCGCCTTCCGCTCCTGTGGAGTTCGACCATGCCTAAGACCGTCAAACTGGATCTGCCCGTTCTCCTTCCGGGTGCGCCCGACGCCTCCGACGCCTGTGTCGGCAGACTGATCAGTCTGTTGCGCATCACCGACGGAGTCGAAAAGGCGCACGTCGAGGAAACGGATGACGGACCGAAACTGTGTATCCACTACGATCCGGAGCGGCTTTCCCTCGCCCAGGTTCGCCGTGCGGCCACACAGGCCGGGGGATCGGTCAGCGATCGCTACGATCACCTGACCGGCTGGGTCGAAGGGGTGCGCCACGCGCGGCATGCGAGGACGCTGGAGGCGGCGCTGGCCGCAGAGCCCGGCGTGCTGCAGGCGGCGCTCGACGCTTCAGGAGCTATCCGGGTCGAGTTCGACCGGCAGAAACTGGAGCGCACAGACCTCGAGGCGCGGCTTCGGGGCCATGGTCTGCAACTCTCGGCGAAGCCCCAAGCCACGGTCTCCGTGGACAGCGGCCACGGTCAGGACGGCAAAGCCGGCGAGGCGGGGCATGAAGGGCACAATCACGCGGCCGGGGACAGGCACGACCATGCCCATGGTGGTTTGCTGGGGCCGAACACCGAGCTGTATTTCGCTCTCGCCAGCGGCGGCGCTCTCGCCGTCGGCTATCTGATCGAACGGTTCGCGCCCGGTGTTCCCGGGTGGGCTCCACTGGTCCTCTTCCTTGCGGCCTATCTGTTCGGAGGCTTCTTCACCGTCCGCGAGGCGGTCGAGAACCTGAAGCGACGCCGCTTCGAGATCGACACCCTCATGCTGGTCGCGGCGGCGGGTGCGGCCGCCTTGGGCGCATGGGCCGAGGGGGCCTTGCTGCTCTTCCTGTTCAGCTTGGGTCACGCTTTGGAGCATTACGCGCTCGGGCGGGCGAAGCGGGCGATCGAGGCGCTGGCCGCCCTGGCGCCTCGCACCGCGCATGTGCGTCGCGGCGAAGAGGTCGTGGAGCTTCCGGTCGAGGACCTGGAGATCGGCGATGTCGTCGTGGTGCGCCCGAACGAGCGCCTGCCGGCCGACGGCTTCGTGGTCGTCGGGACGACCAGCATCAATCAGGCCCCGGTCACCGGCGAAAGCATGCCGGTGGACAAGCAGCCTGTGTCGAACGCGGAAGAGGCGAGGGCGCGTCCAGCGGGCGTCATCGCCGCCTCGGTCGTGTTCGCGGGGACCATAAATGGCGCGGGCGCCATCGAGATCGAGACGACCAAACGATCGAGCGACACCACCCTCGCCAAGGTGGTGCGGATGGTCAGCGAAGCGGAGACGCAGAAGTCGCCGACGCAGAGGTTCACCGACCGGTTCGAAAGAATCTTCGTACCCCTCGTGCTGGCCCTGGCCTTCGTCCTGCTGTTCGCCTGGGTCGTCGTCGACGAGCCTTTCCGCGACAGCTTCTACCGGGCCATGGCCGTGCTCGTGGCGGCCAGCCCCTGTGCCCTGGCCATCGCAACGCCCAGCGCGGTTCTGTCGGGTGTCGCCCGCGCGGCCCGCGCCGGCGTGCTCATCAAGGGCGGCGCGCCGTTGGAGAATCTGGGTGCGCTCGACGCCATCGCCTTCGACAAGACCGGCACCCTGACCGAGGGGCGACCCCGGATCACCGACGTTGTTCCGCTCGGACGGACCTCGCAAACCGATCTCCTGACGGTCGCCGTCGCCGTCGAGCGGCTCAGTGACCATCCCCTCGCGGAGGCGATCGTCCGCGACGGGAGCCAGCGCCTGATCGCGGCTCCTGTGCAGACCGCGACGGATCTCCGCAGCCTGACGGGAAAGGGCGTCACCGCGACACTGAACGGCGAGACGATCTGGATCGGCAAGCCGGAGATGTTCGGGGCGGATGGCGTCGCGCCGCTGGGTCCCGACGCCGAGATCGCCGTCGCGGCCCTGCGCAACCAGGGCCGCACCCTCATGGTGGTTCGCCAGGGCTCACACGACTTGGGCGTGATCGGCCTGCTCGACACACCGCGTAAGAGGGCGCGCGAAACGCTCACGGCTCTGAGGGCCCTCGGCATCCGTCGGATGATCATGATCTCGGGCGACCATCAGAGGGCTGCCCAGGCCGTCGCCGGACAGGTCGGCTTGACCGAGGCCTGGGGCGACCTCCTGCCGGAAGACAAGGTCGAGGCGATCAGGAAGCTTCGGGCCGAAGCCCAGGTGGCCATGGTGGGAGATGGCGTCAACGACGCCCCCGCCATGGCCACGGCGACCGTCGGCGTCGCCATGGGAGCGGCGGGGTCGGACGTCGCGCTGGAAACGGCGGACGTGGCCCTGATGGCGGACGATCTGTCCAAGCTGCCCTTCACGGTCGGCCTCAGTCGGCAGACCCGCCGGATCATCCGCCAGAACCTCTTCGTCAGCCTCGGCGTCGTCGCCTTCCTCGTCCCGGCCACCATTCTCGGTCTCGGGATCGGGCCGGCCGTCGCCCTGCACGAAGGCTCGACGCTCCTCGTCGTCTTCAACGCCCTGCGGCTGCTGGCCTGGCGCGATCCGCGCGCAGAGCCCTGACCCTCAAATCCCAGAAAAGGAGACTTCCATGAAACGGTCCGGATGGGTCGGCGTGATTGCGCTGTTTCTTCTCATATCGGCCTTCGGCTTCGGGATGCTGTCCCGCCAGAACGCGACCCGACCTCAGGCGGGCACGCCCGTCGATGCGCGTCCGATCGACGCCCATGCGGGTCATGCCGACGCCGCGGCGGACAGTCCGGCCACCCGCTCCTTCAAGGAGGCCAACGAGCGCATGCACCTGGCCATGGAGATCGACTACAGCGGCGACGCCGATGTCGACTTCATGCGCGGGATGATCGCCCACCATGAGGGAGCGGTCGCGATGGCCCGGATCGCCCTGGAGCACGGGAAGGACGCCGAGGTTCGCGGGCTCGCCGAAGAGGTGATCCGCACCCAGGAAGCAGAGATCGTCCGCATGCGTGTGTGGCTCGCCAACCGCGCCGGGCGTCCCGTCGAGCCGGCGGTCTAGATCATGGGCGGAAAACGCTCCCCGATCCGTAGTCACGCCCCCCGATGGCGGCCAGGCCGGTATCGCCCTCGGGGGCGGACACAACGTCGGGTTCGGCCGTTCGATCCCGTTCCAGATACCCTGATCGCCCTCGCCGGCAGCCTCGTCGCAGGCCTGGTCGTCTGCGTCATCGCCGTGCCGCTCGCATCGCTCTACCGGATACCGATGTATCTCCCCTACGGGGCGCTGATGCTTTTGTTGACCTTCATGACCTACCGTGTCGCCGGACGAGACAAGGCGGGACGGGTTATGGCGGGGGTGATGGCGGTGGTCTGCGTTCTTGGGTCGGCTGCGCTCTTCCTCGGGCGCGACCAGATTGTCCTCGGGTCCCGTCACCACCACGATACCCCCGGCCCGGTCGCCGCAACGCGCGCGGACTGACGTTGGTCGAGGTCGCAGAACCCCGCAGGCCGGCCCGGATCGCGCGCGGCGGCTGGCTCGACGTTCTCCGGTTCGTCGCCGGCGCCCTGATCATCCTGTATCATTTTCGCGAGGCGGCTCCGACGCCGCTGGGCGAACTCCACCCGGTGTTTGACCGGGGGTTCCTGCTGACCAACTTCTTCATCATCGATTCCGGGTACATTCTGGCCCGGATCTATGGCGACGGCTTCGCCGCCCGCTCGCTCAACATCCTGGACTATATCCGCCAGCGCGTCCTCAGGGTCGTCCCGTCTCATCTCGTCGTGATCGGCGTACTTGCCGCAATGGTCGCCGTCGCCGCCGCGGTCGGCATTCGCCCGAGCAATCCCCAGTGGTTCGACTGGGCGCAGCTCCCGGCGCAGGCGGCTCTGCTTCAGGCCTATGGCGTTCCGGGGGGACAGGGCTGGAACGCGCCGACCTGGACGCTCTCGGCCCTGCTCGGATGTTATCTCCTGTTGCCGTGGATATGCCGACTGATCTGGCGTAGGCGGCCCTGGCTGATCGTGGCGGGCGCCGTAGGGCTTCTGATCCTCGCGGACTGCGCCAGCCGCGCCTGGCTCGGCGATCCGATCTATCGCCTGCCTTTCCGCCACGGCTTTCTGCGAGCCCTGCCTCTGTTCCTGCTCGGTGTTGCGGCGGCGCTGTTCGGGGCGCGCGTCTATATCCCGCCGAGGCTCGCCGCGATGGCGGGGATCGTCGCCCTCGGCGTCCTCGTTTGCGCGCAGGTGATCGGGACCACCGCCTTGCTCTCGCTTCTGTTGCTGACCGTGATGATCTGGGCTGCGGGCGCGACGCCGGTCGCGAGACCCTCACGCCTGATCGAGCATCTCGGCCTGATGTCGTTCGCGATCTTCCTGACCAATGAAGTGGTCCGGATCCTCTGGTTCGGGGTCTTCGATGCGATCGGACAGGCAGGCTGGTCCTCAGATGTTCGCTGGGCGATCTGGACTGCGGGTCTGGCGAGCGCCTTCATCGGAGCTGCAATCTTCCGGTACGCCTTCGACCGCCCTGTTCAGGCCCGTCTCAATCCGCCGCGAAGACCACCGCAGGCGCCCGGCGTCAGCGCCGAGCGGCCCATCGCCTGAGGGGCTCTCCCGGAAGGGTCGCCGTCAGGCGGGTTGGGGCGTTCTTGCGCGCTTGAGCCGGACAACATTGAGGAGGTGCGCGAGGACGAGACTCAACCCGCCGACGATGGTGGCGATCGGAGCGGTCTCCACCGTCGGGCGTTCGGCCGCGCCCGCCACAAGCGCCAGAATGGCGGCGATCGCGAGGCCCCGAAGCATCATGGGTGCGCCCACGCGAGGTGTGACGAGCGCGATCCAGGCCGCACAGGCCGCGACGCCGGCAAGCGTCCAGTGGAGCCACTCGCCGCCGGCGAGCCCCGCCAGGGGCAGAAGGCCAAGCACCCCCGCGCTCGACACACAATGGACGACGCAGAACACGGAAAGACCGGCGCCGAACAGGTCGATTGGCCGGGAACGACCGGTGTCTGTGGGGGCGGGAGGCATGTTGAGAATGTTATTGTGTAACGCGCCGTTGATCCAGTGAATTGTCGTCGCGGACGCGCCTCGGCGATGATGATTTCGTGACGACCCGCGGATTGGTTTGCGGTACTATGGGGGAGTATCTTTCCGATCGGGTCCGCAGATGTTTTCTCCGCTGTCCAATCCCGCCTACCGCAGGCTCTTCATCGCCCAGGTGTCGGCTCTGCTCGGTACGGGCATGGCGACCGTCGCCCTCGGCCTGCTTGCCCATGATCTGGCCGGCGCCAACGCCGGAGAAATTCTCGGCGCAGCGCTCTCGATCAAGATGGTGGCCTATATCGCCGTCGCGCCGTTCGCGAGCGCCATCGCCGCGCGCTTGCCGCGCAAGACCCTCCTCGTGTCGCTGGACGTCGTCAGGGCGGGCGTCGCCATCACCCTGCCGTTCGTGGGCGCCGCCTGGCAAGTCTATGCCCTGATGGCCGTGCTCTACACGGCCTCCGCCGCCTTCACCCCGGCGTTCCAGGCCATGATCCCGGACCTTCTGGAGGACGAGGGGGAGTATACCAAGGCGCTCTCGCTCTCCCGCCTCGCGGCGGACCTCGAAAGCGTGGCCAGTCCGGTGGTCGCCGCCGTTCTGCTGGCCTTCATCAGCTACAACAATCTGTTCGTGGGGACAGCTCTCGGCTTCGCGCTCTCGGCGGTCTTTGTCGTCCGGGCGATCCTGCCCCGGTCCGCCGGCGCAGCGCCCTTGCCCTTCATACGCCGGCTGACGGCTGGCGCCCGGCTGTTCGCCCTGACCCCGAGGCTGAGAGGCCTTCTGGCGGTCAGCCTGGCGACCGCCGCAGGCGGCGCGATGGTGTTCGTGAACACCGTCGTGCTTGTGCAGAGCAGCTTTGGCCTCTCTCAACAGGCGACGGCCTGGGCGCTCGCGGCCTTCGGCGCGGGGTCGATGACCGCCGCCCTGCTACTGCCGCGCGTCCTTCAAAGGATCCCCGACCGCTCCGCCATGATCGCGGGCGCTGGCGTCATGACGGGCGTGCTTCTGCTCGGCGCCTTTGTGGCGACGTCCTACCCCATCCTTTTGGGGCTCTGGATCGTCATGGGCTTCGGCTATTCGCTGACCATCACGCCGGCCGGTCGGGCGCTTCGACGGTCCTCGACCTCGCAAGACCGCCCCTCGCTGTTCGCCGCCCAGTTCGCCCTGTCCCACGCCTGCTGGCTGATCGCCTATCCGGTCGCGGGGCTCGTCTCCGCCGAGGCGGATCCCCGCGCGGCCTTCCTTGTGCTCGCGGGCCTCTGCGCGGTGGGTGTGGTTCTCGCGCTCGTGGTCTGGCCCCGCTACGACCCGGCCAATCTCGCGCACTCGCACTCGGACCTGGACGCCGATGACCCCCACCTGTCCGAAGGCGAGCGTCCGGACCGGCAGTCCAGTTGGCACGCCCATCCGGTCGTGATCGACGAGGCGCATCCGCGCTGGCCGCGACCGGACGAGAAATGATGGCGGGGCGCGTCAGGGGGTTCCAGCGCCCCGCCATCCGGTCGGCCGACTGGCGGCGGCCGACCCACAAGCGGGTCAGACCACCCGCTTGATCTCGGTGTAGGCGCCTTCGGTTTCGACCGTGATCGTCACGGTCTCTCCGGTCCGGTTGCGCCAGAACCAGCCATGGCTTCCGTCGAAGGCCGCCGTCAGCTCACCGGACTGCTGCAGATCGGTGCCCTTTCCGTAGCCGTGATAGCGGACGCCGGGGCGGTCAGCGTGGGTGTCGAAATTCACCGCACCTCCGCTGCTCCTCCAGGTGAAGCGGACCTTGGCGCCTTCGGCCATGTCCATCTTCAGCTCTGCGCCCTGGTTGGGGGCCAGTTCGATCACAGTCTCGTCCGAGCGGATGCCGGCTGCGGCGGCTTCAGCCGTGACCGGCCGGGCTGACGGCGCCACCGGACCGGTGGCTGCGGCCGGTGCTGCGGCAGGCGTCGGCGTGGAGGCGACGCCCGAGGTCTGGCCGGCGGCGGCGGCGTCCGCCGCAGCGTCAGCCTCGGCTTCCAGCGCGAGCTGGCGTTTCAGCTGGCCCATTTCCGTCAGGCCGAAGACCGAGCCGATACGCGTGGGATCGACGCCATATTCGGCTGGAAGGACCACAGTGACGAGGATCGCGCCGGCGACGACGGCGGCGATGCCGGTGGATTTCAGCAACTCCTGCGTGGTGGGCAGTTCGGAGCGGGCGGGGCGGTTTGCGTTAAACATGGAGGGGGGCTCCGATCACATGACGAAGAAGCCGACGAGCTGGTAGCCCGTCAGAATGAAGCCGAGGCACATGACCACGGCGTTGGTCAGGAAGGCGTGGTTCCAGAAGCTGTTCGAGCGGCGCCAGAAGCCCATCAGGATAAGGATGCCGCCGAGCGCCAGCAGCTGGCCGGCCTCGACGCCGATGTTGAAGGCGATCAGGTTGCCGATCAGGCCGTCCGGCGACATCTGGAAGTCCTGCAGCTTGGTCGCGAGACCGAAGCCGTGGAACAGACCGAAGATCAGGGTCGCCGCCTTGGTGGAGGGCTGGAAGCCGAACCAGCGCTGGAAGGCGCCCATGTTGTCCAGGGATTTGTAGACGACGGACAGGCCGATGATGGCGTCCACGATGTAGCTGGAGACGCTGATGTCGGTCAGCACGCCCAGCAGCAGGGTTGAGGAGTGGCCGATGGCGAACAGCGTCACATAGATGCTGATGTCCTTCATCCTGTAGAGGAAGAAGATCACGCCGAAGAGGAACAGCAGGTGGTCGTATCCGGTGACCATGTGCTTGGCGCCCAGATAGACGAAAGGCCAGAACAGGAAGCCGGTGGTCTCCTGGATGTAGCCCTTGTCGCCCTCGGCGACGCCGTGGGCGAGGGCCTGACTGAGGGCGCCGTCCAGAAGCATGAAACTGAGGATCAGCAGAAGCGCCGTCCAGGGCGATCGGAGCCACGACCAGGAGTCGCGGCGCAATGCAGAAGTCATGATTGACCTTTCGCGGAGTTGGGGGAGGGGGTGAGGAAAAGGCTGCGCACCAGGGTGCGGGCGGGCCGCTCCCAGAAGGCGTGCAGTGCGAAGGCGCTGGCCAAAGTCACGACCAGCAACAGAGCCGCTTCGGAAGCGGACATCCGGTAGGTGCTGTCGATGCCGCCCAGCATCGCCATCCCGTTCTTCCAGATGATCAGAAGCGGGAGATGGACGAGGTAGAGGGCATAGGAGGCTTCGCCCGCCTCCAGCAGCAGCGGATGGTTGAAGACGCTGTCATCCTCGGCGCGGTCCCAGAGGGCCAGCGCGAGGACGACGACGCCGGAGGCCGCCACGATCAGGCGCTCGTCGGCGCTGATCGCCATCAGGCAAATCAGGGCGAAAAGCGATCCGATGGCGGCGAGCGTCGCCGTCCGGCGACCGCAACGGATGCGGCAACCGAGCTGGTAAAGGCCGATCCCGAACAGGAATTCGGGAATGATCCTCAGCACGCCGAGCACGAGCTCGGCATGGGTGAGCTGGTCCTTGAAGATCCAGCGGTAGAGGCCGTCGATCACCAGGAACAGGCCCACCGACAGACCGATCACCATCCAGGGGCGGCGGCCCGACCTGAGCCCGATGAAGGCGAACACAGGGAAGGCCAGATAGGCGGCCCATTCCGCGGACAGGGACCAGGACGGGCCGTTCCACTCATTGGGAACGGTAGCCGGGAACCAGGCGTGGGTGAGGGCGAGGGCGGACGCGAACCCCGGCAGCGAGTAACTGTCGGCCGCGAACGGCTGACCCAGGGCGATAGCCGCCAGGACGATGAACGCCATCAGCACCATCATGGCGAGATGAGCCGGATAGATCCGGGCCAGCCGCGCGATGAGGAAGCGCTTGTGGTTGTAGGTCCCGTTCCGGATCTGACGCCCGTAGACGTGCGCCAGGATGAAACCCGACAGAATGAAGAAGAAATCGACCGCGAGGCGTGCGCGCTCGATCAGGGCGAGCCCCGTCCCGCCCTCGGGCGTCATGTTCAGCTGGTAGTGGAAGAGCACGACGCCGAGGGCGAGCCAGAACCGAATGCCGGTCAGGGCCGGCAAACGGTCCGGGAAGCCCGGCGCCGACGCGTTGGGGACCGCCTCGGCGCCGCCCCCGCTCTTCCTGCGAAGAGCGGAGTTCATCAGACGCTCCGTTTCCGGAACGGCAGACGATCCATCCAGCTGGCGCGCGGCGCGCCGTCCACGGTCCGTTCACGGCCGTGCACGAGGCTGTAGAGCGCCGGAAGGACCATGAGGGTCAGCACCGTGGAGGAGACGATGCCGCCGATAACGACCGTGGCCAGCGGACGCTGGACCTCGGCGCCCGCCCCCACGTTGATCGCCATCGGCACGAAGCCGAGGCTGGCGACCAGGGCTGTCATCAGAACCGGCCGCAGCCGGGTCAGGGCGCCCTCGTGGATGGCCTCCTGCACCGGCTTGCCCGACTGGATCAGGCTGCGGATGAAGGTCACCATCACCAGGCCGTTGAGCACGGCCACGCCGGACAGGGCGATGAAGCCGACCCCGGCCGAGATCGACAAGGGCAGATCGCGCAGCATCAGCGCAGCGACCCCACCGGTCAGCGCCAACGGCACCCCGGAGAAGACGATGGCGCTGTCCTTGACCGAGCGGAACAGGGCGAACAGCAGGCCAAAGATCAGCAGCAGAACCGCCGGAACGACGAGCTGCAGACGATTGGCGGCCGAGATGAGCTGCTCGAACGTCCCGCCGTAGGTGACCCAGTAGCCGGCCGGCAGATCGACCTCGCGCTCGATCCGGTCCTGGGCTTCTCCGACGAAGGAGCCCAGATCGCGGTTGCGCACGTTGGCGGTGACCACGATGCGGCGTTTGCCGTCCTCGCGGCTGATCTGGTTGGGTCCGGTCTCAAGTCCGATCGTTGCGATTTCGCTGAGCGGCACGAAGCCGCGCGGCGAGCCGTCCGCCGACGGCAGCGGCACCTGGATGCGACCGATGGCGTCGGTGTTGCTCCGAAGGTCTTCCGGCAGGCGAACGACGATGTCGAAGCGACGGTCGCCCTCGAAGATCTGGCCCGCCGTCGCGCCGCCCATGGAGGTGGCGATAACGGATTGCACGTCCTCGATGCTCAGGCCGAGGCGAGCGATAGCCGCCCGATTCGGCGTGATCTGCAGCATGGGCAGGCCGGTGACCTGCTCGGACTGCGGATCGGCCGCGCCGTCGATCGAGCCGACGATTTCCTCGATCTGGGAGCCGAGCTGAACCAGGGTGTCCAGATCGTCACCGTGGACCTTGATGGCCACATCCGCCCGGACGCCCGAGAGCAGTTCGTTGAACCGCATCTGGATCGGCTGGGTGAACTCGTACTTGCTGCCCGGGATCTCGTTGACCGCTTCTTCCATCTCGCGAACGAGCTGCAGCTTCGGCTTGCGGGGATCGGGCCAGTCCTTGCGATCCTTGAGCAGGATGAAGGTGTCGGCAACCGACGGCGGCACGGGGTCGGTCGCGACCTCGGCCGTGCCGATCTTCGCGACCACGCGCTCCACTTCCGGGAACTCCGCCAGCCTCGCCTCGAGCGCGGTCTGCATCTCGATGGCCTGGCTCAGGCTGGTGCCCGGAATGCGCAGGGCGTGCATGGCGATGTCGCCCTCGTCCAGGTTCGGCACGAACTCCGACCCCATTCGAGAGGCGCCGAAGGCGGCGAGGGCCACCAGGGCGATCGCCGCGCCGACCATCGCGGTGCGGAACTTCAGGGCGAAGTCCAGCGCCGGACGGTAGCCGACCCGCGCCCAACGCATCAGGAACGGGTCCTTCTCGGTCACTTTGCCCGAGACGAAGGTGGCGACGGCCGCCGGAACCAGGGTCAGGGACAGGACGAGCGCACACGTCAGGGCGATGACGACGGTGATCGCCATCGGGTGGAACATCTTTCCTTCGACACCGTCGAGGGCGAAGATCGGAATGTAGACGAGGGTGATGATCAGCACGCCGAAGAGGGACGGGCGGATCACTTCGCTGGACGCTTTGGATGCGAGGTCGAAGCGTTCCTGACGAGTCAGCAACCGACCGAGCTGGTGCTGGGCTTCGGAGAACCGCCGCAGGCAGTTCTCCACGATGATGACGGCGCCGTCGACGATCAGACCGAAGTCCAGCGCGCCGAGGCTCATCAGATTGCCCGAAGTCCCGGTGCGCACCATGCCCGTGATGGTCATCAGCATGGTGATCGGGATGACCGCGGCAGTGATCAGGGCGGCGCGGATGTTCCCGAGGAGCAGGAACAGCACCACGATGACCAGAAGCGCGCCTTCCAGCAGGTTCTTCTCGACCGTGCCGATGGCGCGCTCGACCAGATCGGTTCGGTCATAGACCGGGGAGGCGATCACCCCGGCGGGGAGGGCTTTGGCGGCCTCCTCCAGGCGGGCTGCGGCCGCCTGGGCGACGATCCGGCTGTTCTCACCGGCCAGCATCAGCACGGTGGCGAGCACGGTTTCCTTGCCGTTCTCGGTCGCCGCCCCGGTACGAAGTTCCTCGCCCAGACCGACCTCGGCCACTTCGGCCACCCGGATCGGCACGCCGCCCCGTGTGGTGATCACGACGTTGGAGAGGTCCTGCATCGACGAGGCCTGACCCGGCACGCGAATGAGCCATTGTTCGCCGTAGCGCTCGACGTAACCGGCGCCGACGTTGGCATTGTTCCGCTCCAGCGCCTGCACGACCTCGGCCATGGTCACGCCGTAGGCGGCGAGACGTTCCGGACGCGGGGTGACGTGATATTGCCGCTCGAAACCGCCGATGGTGTTGACCTCGGTGACGCCGGGCGTGTTGCGCATCTGCGGACGGATGACCCAGTCCTGCAGGGTGCGCAGATCCTCAGGCGTGTATGGCGTTCCGTCCGGCTTGCCCGCGTTCGGTTCGGCCTCGATCGTGTACATGAAGATCTCGCCCAGCCCGGTCGCGATCGGACCGAGCTCAGGCGACAGACCGGGCGGAAGCTGGCCGAGCGCGCTTTGCAGTCGCTCGTTGACCAGCTGACGCGCCCGATAGATGTCGGTGCCATCCTCGAACACCACCGTCACCTGGCTCAAACCGTAGCGTGAGACGGATCGGGTGTAGCTCAGGCCCGGCACCCCCGCGATGGCGGTCTCCACCGGGAAGGTGATGCGTTGTTCGGCTTCAAGGGGCGAGTAGCCCGGGGCCTCCGTGTTGATCTGAATCTGGACGTTGGTGATGTCGGGCGTCGCGTCGATCGGGAGCTTCTGGAAACTCCAGACCCCGACCGCGCAGGCCACAAGGACGAGCGCCATGACGACCCAGCGGAACCGGATCGACAGCGCGATGATGCGTTCAAGCATGATGCCGCGCCCCCACTAGTGGTCGTGGCTCGCGCCGGACTTGTCGATGTCCGCGCGAATGAGGAAGGCGCCGTCCACGACATAGGTCGTGTTTGGATCGATACCGCCCAGGACTTCGGTCCACTCGTCCGTCCGACGCCCAAGCTCGAGCATGCGGACCTCATAGGTGTTACCCACCTTGGCGTAGACGACGGTGAAGTCCCGGAAGGGCTGAAGCGCACGGGTGCGGACCGCGAGCGGCACTTCCCCGGTTCCGACCTGGACCGTCCCGTCGACGCCCAGGCCCGGGCGCCAGACGCCGCCTTGGGCCGGCAGGGCGACGTGGGCGACGAGCGTCTGACTGAGCACGTCATCAGCCGGGAGGATCGCCTCGATGGTGCCGGTGGTGGTGTTCTCGCCGGCGGTGCTGCGCACCTGGACGCGCTGGCCGACCCGCACCCGTTCGGCGTCACGCGGATAGAGGAAGAACTCCGCATGCAGACGGGTCGGATCGCCGATCATCAGCATGGGCGTCCCGTTGCCCGTGATGGCGCCCGGATTGATGTTCTTGGCGGTGATGACGCCCGAGATCGGGGCGGTGACCGAATAGGTCTGCAGGCTTTCGCTCGACTCCACCCGGGCGACGACCTGGCCGCGGGACACCCGTTGACCGAGCTGGACGTTCAGCGAGACCACACGGCCGGGGTAGCGGGCGTGGACCTCGGCTTGGGCTTCCGGAGCCAGCTCCACCCGGCCGGTAAGGGGCAGGGCTTCCGCCAGCGTGGCCGGCCCGACCTGTTCGGTCGTGACCCCGCCCGCCCGTGCGGCCTCCGCCGTGATCTGCGTACGGCCCTCGTAGGACTGGTAGGTCCACCTCGAGGTCTTTCCGCCCCGCACCGCGTTCACCGCGACGTCGAACGAGTGGGGCTCGGTGACGACGCCGGGGCTGGCGAGGTAGGCGCCCTCGGGGGTGAAGGTGAACCGATCAACCTGTGGCCCCAGACGCGTCAGCGCCATGGTGAGCTGAACCTGCCGGGGATCGAGCGGCTTGTCGTTCAGATACGGATAGATCCGGAAGAGGGGCTCAGGGCCTTCTTCGTAGATGGTGACTTCCAGCGAGAAGTCGCCGTCGCGGAGGAGGCGGCCATTGTTCGGGCCACGCTCGTAGTCCCCGGCGGCCGCCGCTTCGGCGCCCTCGGCCTTCTCGGCGCGCTCACCGCCGCCGCCGCAGGCGGCGAGCACCAGAGCAAGGCTGGTCAACGCCGCGCCGGAGGCGAGGCGCAGTGCATGTGTACGGGTCATGGTTGGGTCTCCAGGCCGAGCAGGTCGGCATGCGCGCCTGTCAGACGGTCCAGTCTGGCGCGGTCGGTGTGGAAGGCTTGCAGGATGGACACGCGCCTCGCCCGGGCCTGCAGCAAGGCTGTCTGCGCGGACATCACGTCGTTGTAGGTGAAGCCGCCGCGCCCGAAGCCCTCGCGGACAAGGGTGACGGCACGCTCCGCCTGAGGCAGGGTCTCCTCGGCGATGCGGCGCGCTTCGCTGGCCTTGGCGGCCAGCTGCACCTGAAGCCTGAGGATTTCGCGCTCGCGCTCGATCTCGAAAGCGCGGCGATCGGCCTGGGCGGCTACGCCCTCGGCCTGGGCGCGGGCGATTGCGCCTTCATTGCGGTCGTAGCGTTGAAGCGGCATCGATCCGCCGAACACCAGGGCAACTTCGTTGTCCCAGATGTGGCGGACGCCGAGGCTCACCGTCGGGTCGGGCACGGCGCGCGCCTGTTCGACCCGCACCTGGGCGTCGGCGATCAGACGGCGGGCATCGAAAGCCGCGAGATCGATCTGCGCCACCGGACCGGCTTCCCGGCGAGAGGCGCTCGTGTCCTCGAAGGCATCAGCCCCGAGGGTGAACTCTGATCTGCCGAACCAGAATTTGGCGAGGTTGACCCGCGCCATACGCGCGCCGACCTCGGCCTGGTCGAAGTCGATCTGCGCCTGGGCGAGCTCGGCCTCCGCCCGGGCCCCTGCGAACAGGGGATCTCGTGCGGCGTTGACCCGTCGGGAGACTTCACTCTGGAAGGCCTCGGCCAGATTGAGCCGCTCCCTGGCGATTTCGAGCAAGGCCTCCGAAGCGAGCGCTTCGGCCCACGCCGTCTGGACCAGCTCGAGCCGGTCGAGCTGCGCGGCCCTGGCGTCGGCGAGAAGCAGATCTCCCTCGGCCCGGGCGAGCGCCGTGCGGGCCGGACGATCGCCGCCCCGTTCCAGACGTTGCTCGTACGTCAGCGTGGTCTCGGTTCGCCCGAGAATATCGCCGCCGCCGAGCGTCGGCAGGTTCTCGACCATCAGTCCGACGTTCGGATTGGGTCGGACATCGGCCTGCCGCACGCCGGCTTCAGCGGCGCGACGACGAGCTTCGACACCGGCGAGCGCCGGGTCTGACGCGGCGGAAAGACTGAGGGCTTCGCGCAAGCTGAGTTGCGGGTAGCCGTTCACGTCGGCGGGGACCGGCGCCGCTTGGGCGAACACCGGGGCAGGGGCGAGCGACGCCCCAAGGGCGAGCGCGAGCGCAGACACGGCTGCGGCGCGCACCCGCCATCCGGCAGCGCCGGATGCAGGTAGTTTCAAGGAATTTCTCCAACAGGACGCGCACGGCCCGGAGGCCGCGCAGGATCAGCTTTTCAGGCGATCAGGCGTTCTGTTTAGGAGGGTCGAGCGGGCTTTCCGGACGCGTTCCCGCCAAAGGCGGAGTCCGGGCCGGGTTGAGCGCGGGCGCAAGTCCGCTGGAGGGGGAGTTCGGCTGAGGCAGGCCTGCGAGCGCGATGTGCACGTCACCGCCGCCGCCATGGTGATGGTGCGGCAGCACCGGCATTTCGCTTTGGTCGGCGGTGTCGATCGCCGTGTCTGCGGCGGCAGAGGCTTCAGCGTCGACCTCGTGGGCGTGATCGTGCCCGTCGTCGTGATGATCATGGTCAGCCGCGGAATCGCTGAAAGCGACGCCGGGGAACTGGAGAGCATGTTCTATTCGATGTTGACCGTCACGTACCGCAAAGCCTTGCAGCGTGACCATAAGGGTCACGGCCAAGCCGATGCAGATCTGGCGGACAAGTCGCGACAAGAGAGTACCCCGTACTCCCCCGGACTATCTCGACACCCCTGATTCAAGCAACATCAAAAGTGTCGCAGTTCAGGCGGGGAGAGGCTCGGAGGGTTCGATTTCGATAGTGATATGCTTGAGCTCGTGCACCGGGACCAGCCGCGCTCGAAGCGCCTCCAAGGTCGCGCTGGAGGTCGCGACACTGATGATGGCGGCGTGAGCGTCCGGCCCAACCCGCCAGATGTGCAGATCGCGGATACGGGCATCGCCTGGCGTCTCGATCGCCTCGCGGGTTTCATCGGCGACGTGGGTGTCGGTTCGGTCCAGCAGGACGGCAGCCGTATCGCGCAGGAGACCCCATGACCATTTCGCGATTACCGCTGCGCCGACCAGGCCCATGATCGGGTCCAGCCATGTCCATCCGAGATAGTGACCTGACAGGAGCGCGACGATCGCAAGGACCGATGTCAGGGCATCGGCTAGGACATGGAGATACGCGGAACGCAGATTGTTGTCGCCGCCGTGCCCGTGGTCGTGGTGGCCATGATCGTGATGATCATGCTGGTGGCTGTGGTGATGCCCTCCCGAGAGCAGAAGAGCGCTCACGACATTCACGACAAGGCCGATGACGGCGACAATCGCCGCTTCGCCGAACAAGACCGTAGTCGGCTCGAACAGACGTCGGATGGATTCCACGCCGATGCCAATGGCGAAAAGGCCCAGAACGAGCGCGGATGCAAACCCTGCCAGATCGCCGACCTTGCCGGTGCCGAAGCTGTATCGGGGGTCGTTCGCGTGACGGCGTGCGTAGCTGTAGGCTGCGGCCGCGACCCCAAGGGCTCCGGCGTGGGTGAGCATATGTATGCCGTCCGCCAGCAAGGCCATTGATCCCGTCAGCACGCCGGCGACGATCTCTCCGACCATCATCACTGCGGTCAGGACGACCACGATCAATGTGCGGCGGGCGTTCTCGTCATGATTGGCGGCCAGAAAGACATGATCATGGGCCGGTGAAGCGGCAGGCTGGATGGTCATTTATAGCGTCCGATAATGGATATGAGCTCGTCGGCGCCCTTGCGACGCGCGGCTTCATCAAGATGAGGCGCAGCGACATGGTGCTCGAGATGCTGAAGGATCAGCGCTTCGACCAGGCCGCCAAGAGCGCCGCGCACGGCGGCGGCCTGCTGGAGGACGGCGATGCAATCGACATCATCATTGATGGCGCGCTCGAGAGCGCTGACCTGCCCATTGATGCGGCGGACCCTGGCCATAAGTTTGGGCTTGTCAGCGGCGATATGGGCCATGGTGGAATCCTTCTCGAGACGACGTGTTGGGTCTCATTAGTCACTCGCCCCGGCCTTCGCACCCAAGGCGGTCATTCGCCGGGGGAGCTCCCGCTCGATGGCCTTGCGGCGGAAGGGCGACAGCTTGCACCATTGAGCCACTTCCGGACGCGTTCGGCCGCACCCCACGCACCAGCCGGTCGCGGAATCGAAGATGCAGATGTCTATGCAGGGTGTCTTCACCGATCGGCCCGTCACCGAGCCGTGGCGCAAGCCGTCACGAACCGGTTGGGCTGATATACTCCCTACCAGTATAACATCAAGGTTTGCGTGAGTGATGTCGCTGTGCCGCCATCGCTGGCGGCGTCGTGCCTTCAGAGGGGGAAAGGCTGGGTTTCGAGCCGCATCAATCCTCGTCGCCCGCGACCGCCAGGACGGGCTGAACCCATCCGTCGTCTCCGAAGGCCGCGAGAACGCCCTCGAAGTGGTTCAGGTGGCGGACCTCGTTCAGCCCGTGAACGAAACGGTTTCGGGCGTCGATCGACGGTTGGCGCCCGGCGTTTCGAAGAAGACTGAGTAGCAACCCGCTTGTCGCCGCGGCGGCATAATTCTGACCGTTGCCGACTATGGCGTCGAGCACCTGATCGAGCTCGGCCTGCGTCAGAGAACCGGTGTAGGGAGCGATGAAGTCACTGAAGTTGGCTTCCGAGCCCCTGAAGCTGCCCGAGCCCGCATAGCGCGCGACAGCGGCCGGCCACAGGTCAGCAAGCGGAGTGGCAGCGATCGTGCGGGCGAAGGTCTCGCGGTCCAGTCGCGGTATCGCGGCAAGGAGGGGCGCCCGGAACCGCTCGAATGTGATCCCCATCATGATCCGGACATCGGCGACATTTGCGGGGTCGAGGTTGTTGACGGTCTCCTGCAGGGCGGTCTGCGTCGCCTCCTGGATCAGCGGCCAGAAGTTCGGGAAGGCGGCGATGAAGGCGATGGCCCGCGGCCGATCAAGGGGCGCCAGATTGTCGAGGAGCTGCACAATGGAAGGTGCGAGTTCGGGCCACGCCGCAGGGGTCCGCTCGCGGACCGCCACGAGGGCCGAAACGATTTTGCCGCGCACCCCGTCGAGATGAGGGGGAATGCCTTTGAGCAACGACTTGGCGAGAACAGTGCCGAAGTTGCGGATGTTCTGGGACCGGACGCGGGCGAGGTAGCGCTGCTCGACGTAGTCGAGAATCCTGGCGTGATCGCTCGGGAATCCGGGCGACTGAACATCGACATCGAAGACCTCGAAGATCGCTCGGCCCTGAAGAGGTTCCTGGGCCAGCACGAGATCGACGGCGTTGACCAGATGCATTCGCACCAGTTCTGGCGTGGGCTCGAACAGCAGGGCTTCGGCCGAGAAGGCAGGATGGGCGCACAGATGGCGGTCCTCGCGCAGTCTCTCCAGCTGTCGCCGGGCGATCTGGCTGATAGCCTGGGTGTTGTCCGCGGCGTCCTCGATGATCCGGCCCTCCAGCTGGAGGAGCTGGCGAATGTCACTGATCGCGGTCGCATTATCCCAGGATTGAAGGAAGGTCGTCGCGGCGGCATCGCCCATCGCGCCTAGCTCCCGGTACTTTGCGATCAGATCATAGGCGAGCGCGACCCATGCCGCCGTCAGCGATGCGCGAAGGGCGCCAGCTTTGTAGGCCTTCACCGCGTCGAGGAAGTAGATGCGTGACTGGGCGTTGCGCACCTTGGTCAGCAGGATGTCGAGATCTACGAAGCTGGAGTCCACAGGGCGTACCGAGGAAATGAGTGGGGGGGGGCGAAGGTCGGGCAGGCGACGTGGCCCGTCCATCCAACCGTGAGGGTCTACTCGTAGGGGAGCTCTCCGAAGAGGCCTATCATGAGATCTCCCTTCAGCTCGCGGAAAGGAATCTCGACAAAATGGTCGGGGTGTCTGGGCTTGGCCCGGCCATCCCCAGGACCGTTCTTTGTGTGGCCGCGAACCTGCTCGCCGCTTTCCTTGACATAGGGAAGGACAACGAGCCTACCGTGGTTGGTCGAGAGGATCGTGCCCTCGCGCCATAGCGTCGACCCATCCTCACCCTTGTCGCTGGTGGTCGCCTTGACCGTCCAGCCGAGTTGACCGTCCGGCTCGTACCAGAACACGATCCCATTGCTGACCAGAACATGCTCGCCACGGGCCAGAGCCTCGGCGAGGAGGCGTTGAACGCTGGCGAGCTGAAGAAGCTGATTGGCCCGCGGCAGCAGTTCGGCACGGATTTTGGCCTTCACCTGACCCCAGTGCTGATCGTGGTGAAACTTGAAGCCGTTGGCGATCCGGGCGCGCATGGCTTTCTCCGCCGATTTCTCGCCGGCGGGATAGGGTTTGCTCCAGACGTCGTCAGCGTTGCGATACAGAACGACCTGCCGTCCGCGGCCATCGAGAAGAGCCATCCAGAGATAGGGGTAGGTTTGTAGCTCTTGCGCCAACGCTTCCCGATAGGGCTCGGCCTCAGTGTGCAGCTTGATTTGATCGATCGGGATCCGGGGCGTGTCGGCGTGGCGTCGGATCGCCTCGGAAAGCATCAGGGCTTCCTCATCCGCCAGACGTTGCCGCGACTGAAGCGCCTTGCGGACCTTCAGGGTGAGAGAGGTCTTCTCTGTTGCGTCCATCTGCCTCGCCGCGAGCGCCGCCGCCAGCGAGGGATTCAAAGCCTCGGCTGCGGATACTGCGGCCTCCCGATCCGGATGGACGTCCATTCTGACCCATCCCTCCTCGGACGGGATTCGTCGGTCTCGCCAGCGAACGCCGCCGTCCTCGGTCTCGACCAGCTCCACCATGAACCAGCGCTCATGCAACGGGCGATAGCTCGGCCATATCGCGAGGATAGGATCATGATCCCTCCGACTGTCTCCCCACTTGATCATGCATGCCTCCCGACTCGGAGCTGATCTGATCGACAGGCGCATATTGACGCAATGCCTGATTGAAGCCTGGCTGTGCGCAACAAAACTTGAGATGGCGCCGCGTGGCACTGGCATGGGGCGAGGGGACTTCCCGACTCAACATCCCCAATCGATGGAGCGTGAGATCATGGTGAAGGTTGTCGGGTTTCCTGCCCCCGTAGATATCTCCGGCCTGAAGCCCGGGTCAGCGTTCCAGGTCGGTGATACAGTTCCGCCGCTCTATGGGATCACGGTGAAGGCGGGTGACCTGGTGACGGCCATCCTTCTGGGTCAGGTGAAGGGCCAGGCGGCTTCCCCTGGCTATCTGCAGAATCAGCACCTCCCCGGCGAGTGCTACGCCGTCGACGCCGAGCTCGTGATCGGCAGAACCGCGAAGACGGAGCGTCGCGAAGCGCTGACGCATGGCGCGCTCGTCTTCGACGGCGAGAACAAGCCGTTCCTCGTCATCGAGCAAGCCGATCCCTTCCCACGCCTGTACCTGTCGATGGAGACAGGCGAGGCAAAGACGGACGGACCAGCGGGCATGCTCCGAATCTACGGCAACTGGGTGCTGAGGCTTGAGGGGGAGGGGAAGACGCTGACCGAGCTCACACTCAATGGCTAAGAAGGTCTACACGCCCTCCGAGGATCTACTGGACGGCCTCAAATAGGATGTCCTCTACCTGTTGCTCACGATCCTGGCGCATCGCGAGAAGCAACGCCTCCCGAACCTGGGAAAGATGTCTCGGGAAGACCTCGTGCTTGAGCTCGCCCTGTTGGAAAGCGGGACGAGGGATATCATCGCGCGACTTACAGCGCTGGACGACGACGGTTCCGGGTCACGGTCGTTCCCGAATGCTCTCGCTGCCATGAATCGCGAGGGACTAGCGGCCAGGAAGGCAGAAGAACTGAAGGCCCACGTCAAGGCGTACCGGGCGGCGATCAACGATCTCAAGGTCAACCATCGCAACAGCTACATCAGCCATGTGCAGGAGTTCGCCGAAGTTCTCCCGCGCGTCCTTGATAAGCCCGTGCGTTTCGAGATGGCAGCGAGCCTCTCCGTCAATGTTCTCGACGCCTTGATGGGGCGACAGGTGGAGTATCGGTTCCGGGTCGGCTCTCAGGAACCCGAGCTTGATCTGCGCGCGCGTCTTTCCGGTCCGTAGCCTAACCACGAAGTCTTGGGTCCTGACGTACAGTGCGATGCCAAGCCTTCCTGCGGAGGCTGCGACCTTACACAAATGCTTACACAGTCGGCTGGCTTGTGGTAGATTCTCACGAAGTATCAGTGGTTTGATGCTGGCGTGTGTGACTTAAAATCCCTCGACCTCGGTCATGCGGGTTCGACCCCCGCCGCTCGCACCAAGTCTTGATGACAGCCTGAAACGGGACCTATGCAGCCGCCGATTTCGCGCCTGACTCACCCACGAATGGAGCAACCTTGATCTCGCTGGCCCGCTCTCGCGTCTGGGCTATGTCGTAGCTGTTCTGCATCCGCATCAGGGTGTCCATCGACACACCGAAGGCCTTTTCGATGCGCAGCGCCATTTCGGGCGACAGGCTGGCGCGCTGGTTCAGCAAGGTCGACAACGTCGCCCGCGTCACGCCCAGGGCCGCCGCCGCCGCCGTCACCGACAGTTCCAGCGGCTCGATGATTTCATGCTTGATGAAGCCACCGGGATGGGCGGGGCGCTTCATGCGAATGCCGGATACCGCGTTCATGGCCATCTCCTAGTGGTAGTCCTCATAGTCGAGGTCGACGATCTCGATCTCGTCCCGGTCGATCCGAAACGTCATCCGCCAGTTCTTGGTCACGAACAGGCTCCAGCTTCCCCTTCGGTCACCGGTCAGCGGATGCGCCTTCCAACTGGGCACGGTCCGCAGTTCCTCTTCCCGCTCCATGTCCTGGAGGAAGGTGACGATGCGGCGGATTTTTTCCACCACGGCGGGCTGGAGGCCGCGCGGATCGTCTTCCTCGATGAAGCGACGCAATCCTTTGTGGACGAGGTTCCGGATCTTCATGGGAACCTCTACATCACCACCCGTATGGCGTCAAGTTACACCATACGCCTACCTCGGTTCCTTACGTCGCCGACGCCGTCCGCTGCACCTCGATCCAGGCCCGCATCCGCGTCTCGACCATGTCCATCGGCAGGGCCCCGTCGCTCAGTAGGTGGTCGTGGAAGGCGCGCAGGTCGAACCGCTCGCCCAGCGCCGCCTCGGCTTCCGCCCGCATGCGCCGGAACGTCAACTCGCCGATCTTGTAGGCCAGGGCCTGGCCCGGATTGCCGATGTAGCGGTTGACCTCGGCGGTGATGTTCTGGGGCGACAGGGCGCTGTTCTGCTCGAAGCATTCGCGGGCCTGGGCCTCGGTCCAGCCCAGCCAGTGGATGCCGGTGTCGACAACCAGACGGCACGCCCGCCACATCTCATAGGACAGCCGACCGAACCGCTCGTAGGGCGTCGTGTACATGTCCATGTCGTAGCCCAGCGTCTCGGCATACAGGCCCCAGCCCTCGACGTAGGAGGTGAACCAGGAGGTCCGCCGGAAGTAGGGGGCCTCGGGCTGTTCCTGCATCAGGGCGACCTGCAGGTGGTGACCCGGCGTCGCCTCATGCAGCGTCAGGGCCGGCATCTCGTAGAGCGGCCGCTGGTCCAGCCGATAGGTGTTCAGCACATAGGTCCCGGCCTTGCCGAGCGCCGCGCTGCCCGGCGTGTATCCCGCCGTGGCCGAGGTCGGCGCGGTCTCGGCCGGCGTCTCCTCGATGCCGTATGTCAGGCGCGGCAGGGTGCCGAAGATGCGCGGCAGGGCGGCGTCGGCCCGGCGGCTGATCTCGGCCACGATCCGCACCAGTTCCTCCGGCGAGGTCGCATAGAACTGCGGATCGGTGCGCAGGAAGGTGAGGAAGGCCTGGAAGTCACCCTCGAACCCGGTCTCGGCGATGACCCCGTCCATCTCGGCGCGGATGCGGGCGACCTCGGACAGGCCCAGTTCGTGAACCTGTTCCGGCGTCATGTCGGTCGTCGTGTTGGACCGCACCAGATAGCGGTAATAGTCCTCGCCGCCGGGCAAGGTGCGCACGCCCAGGCCCGCCCGCGCGGCCGGCAGCAGCTCGGTCTCCAGGAAGGCCAGTTGCTCTTGCTGGGCCGGCACGATCTCGTTTCTGATGATCTCCAGCGCGCGGGCCCGGTACGCTTCGCGCTCGGCCTCCGGCACGGACTGCGGCAGGGTGGCGAAGGGCAGCAGCAGCGGGCTCTGTTCCACCGGCCGGGCCGCCGTGGCGCGGGCCACGGTGATCGACCGTTCGATGATCTGGCGCGGCTGGGTCCAGCCCGAGGCGATACCGCGCCGGCTGTTCTCGATGCCCTGCCGCTGTGCCGCCGCCATCTGGCTCATCCGGGTCAGCCAGGCTTCGGCGTCGGCGCGGGTCCGCAAGGGCGTGTTGCGCCCCAGGCCGTCAAAGCCGCCGCCGCCTCCGCCCAGACGCGCCCGGTCAAAGCCGATGCTTTCCAGATCGTCGTCGATCGACCGGATCAGCAGCGCCAGGTTCAGCCGGTCGGCGTCGTCGGGCAGGGCCGCGGCGTCGATCTCGCCCAGACGGGCCCGGAGATCCCGCAGCGCTTGGGTGCGCGCCTCGACCGCCGCCGGGGAACTGTCGCCCAGCCGCGACAGGGCGGCCTGGTCGCCGTTCTCGCTGGAGGTCACCGGATCGAACCGGCGTTCCACCGCCTCGTGCTCGGCCAGCAGGGCCGTCAGCCGATCCTCGCCAGCGTTCTGGGCCCACGCGGGGGCGGCCATGGCGAGAAGCGCGGCCGTGGCCAGCAGAAGATGACGAGACATGGCGAACCCCCAAAAACGATACGGATCAAACGCTAGCATCGCCTTCAATGCGGGGCCAAGTCGCTTGTGTCACAAACAATATTTCCCATGCCCTGCGGCTGTAACCGCCCATAACTTCCTGTTTCCCGCGCCCGCCCCAGCTTACGTCGGCTCCGTTTCATTGGCACAAGACGTCGCAGGGAAACGCGACCGGACAACGGGACCATCATGATCAGAGCACGACGCGCGCGCATCGTCGCGACCCTGGGCCCGGCCAGCCGCGCGCCCGGCATGGTCAAGGCCCTGGCCCAGGCCGGGGTCGATGTCTTTCGCCTGAACTTCAGCCACGGCAGCCACGACGACCACGCCGCCGCGCTGAAGGCCGTGCGCGGGGCCGAGATCGCTTTGAAGCGGCCGCTGGGCGTGCTCGCCGACTTGCAGGGGCCCAAGCTGCGTCTCGGCAAGTTCGCCGACACCGAGATCGCCATCAAGCCGGGCCACAAAATGCGGTTCGACCTCGACCCTACGCCGGGCGACGCAAGCCGGGTCGAGATGCCCCACCCGGAGATCTTCAAGGCCCTGCGGACCGGCATGTCCCTATTGCTCGACGACGGCCGCGTGCGGTTGCGCGTGGGCGAGCGCGCGGACGACTGGGCCGACGTCACGGTCGAGAGCGGCACCAAGCTGTCGGACCGAAAGGGTGTCGCCGTCCCCGAGGCCATCATCCCCGTCTCGGCCCTGACGCCCAAGGACCGCGAGGACCTGAACTTCGCCCTGCGCATCGGCGTCGACTGGGTGGCGCTCAGCTTCGTGCAGAAGGCCGAGGACATGGCCGAGCTGAAGGCCATCGTGAAGGGCCGCGCCGCCTGCCTGGCCAAGATTGAAAAGCCCCAGGCGCTCGACGCGCTCGACAGCATCCTGGACTACTGTGACGGCGTCATGGTCGCGCGTGGCGATCTGGGCGTGGAGATGCATCCGGAGGAGGTGCCGGTGGCCCAGAAGGCCATCACCCGCGCCGCCCGCCAGCGCGGCGTGCCGGTCATCGTGGCGACCCAGATGCTGGAATCCATGACCTCGGCCCCGGCCCCCACCCGCGCCGAGGCGTCCGACGTCGCCAATGCGGTCTATGAGGGTGCCGATGCCCTGATGCTGTCGGCCGAGACGGCCTCGGGCGACTATCCGCTGGAGGCCGTCGGCATCATGAACCGGATCATGGAGCGGGTCGAAGCCGACCCGCTGTGGCCCAGCCTGATGGACGCCGAACACGCGGGCATGGAAGGCTTCGACGCCGACGCCTTGGTCGCGGCGGCGCGGAAGGCCGGCGAGGCGTCGTCGACCGGCTGCATCGTCGTGTTCACGACGCTGGGCGGCACGGCGCGACGCATGTCGCGCGAACGCCCGCTCCAGCCGGTGCTGGCCCTGACGCCCAAGCCCGAGACCGCCCGTCGCCTGGCCCTCGTCTGGGGGCTGGAGCCTCGCCTCGGCAAGGAGCCGACCAGCCTGGAAGACGTCACCGACGACGCGGTCAACTCCGCCATGGAATTCGGCCTCGCCGAACCCGGCCAGCGCATCCTGATCCTGGCCGGGACGCCCTTCGGCGCGCCCGGGGCTGCGAATCTGCTGCGCCTGGCGCATGCTCCCGCCAAGAAGGCAAAGCGCTAATCCTCACCCGTAGGGGGAGGGGGACCGCGTAGCGGTGGAGGGGGAGACCAGCGAATGACGGCGTCTGTGGCAAGCCCCCTCCGTCACTCCGCTTCGCTTCGTGCCACCTCCCCCAATGGGGGAGGATTGGCTGCACCATGATCAAATACCTCGGCTCCAAGCGGGCCCTGCTCGATCCGATCACCACCGCCGTACGCGCCCTGTTGCCGAACGGAGGGCATGTCTGCGACGCGTTCTCCGGCACGGCTCGCGTCGGCCATGCGCTGAAACGACAGGGCCACCGCGTCTGGTCCAACGATCACAACGCCTATGCCCACACCCTCGCCACCGCCTACGTCCAGGCCGACCGTGAGCGCTGGCAGGCCCCGGCCGAGCGTCTAATCGCCGAGCTCGCCAACAGCCCGCCCGCTGCCGGCTGGTTCACTCAGGCTTTCTGCCGGGACGCCCGCTATTTCTCACCCGAGAACGGCGCCCGCATCGACGCCATCCGCGACCGTATCGACACGCTCGATCTGGAACCCGAGCTCAAGGCCATCGCGCTGGTCAGCCTGATGGAGGCCGCCGACCGAGTGGATTCCACCGCCGGCGTGCAAATGGCCTACATGAAGACCTGGGCGCCGCGCGCGCTCAAGCCGCTCGAACTCCGCCTGCCCGCCCTCCAGCCCGCCGTCGCCGCCGGCCCCTGCCGCGCCACCCGGGCCGACGCCCTGGAGATCGCGTCTGCCTTCGACGGCGACCTCGTCTACCTCGACCCGCCCTACAACCAGCATTCCTACCTGGGGAACTACCACGTCTGGGAGAGCCTGGTCCTGTGGGACAGGCCCGAGACCTATGGCGTCGCCAACAAGCGGATCGACGTGAAGACCCGCAAGAGCGCCTTCAACTCCCGCCCAGGCATCGGCCCGGCGCTTCAGGCCGTGATCGAGGCGATCCGCGCCCCGCACCTGATCGTCTCCTTCAACGACGAGGGCTATCTGAGCCGCGACCAGCTGGTCCGGATGCTGTCCGCGCGCGGCCCGGTTCAGGTCATCGAGATCGCGCGCCCCCGCTACGTCGGCGCCCGGATCGGCATTCACAATCCCAAGGGAGAAAAGGTCGGCACGGTCGGGCGCTTGCGGAATGTGGAGTATCTATTCGTCGTCTCGGACCGTGCGACATCGCTGGCGGCTTGACCGGCCCGGGAACAGAGGCGTCAATGTGTCGTTAAGGCGGCATGGAAGAGCTGAGCATGGCCCATCAGGGCGACTTCAACCGGCGCATCGAGAGCCCACGCAAGGGCATCGAGGCCTATCAGGCCGCCGCCTGGCGCGCGCCCGCTGCGACACGTTTCGACAGCCGACCGGCCAATGACTTCGCCGCCAATGATTTGCGGCACAGTGACTTCCTCGCCCGCGCGGACGCCGTCGCCCCGCGCTCGGTCCCGGTCGATCCCATGCCGCTGGAGCCCATGCCGCGCTGGCTGATCGTCGCCATCGGTGCCGCCATCGCGGCCTTGCTGGGCGCACTGCTGGGCGGAGCGCTGGCCGTCTACTGAGCCAGCAACGCGCGGATCGGGGCCCATCCGCGCCGATGGATGGGGCACGGCCCCAGCTCCCTCAGCGCCGCCTGATGCACCGGGGCGTTGTACCCCTTGTGACCGGCGAACCCATAGCCGGGATAGACGCCGTCCATCTCTACCATCAGCCGGTCCCGCGCCGTCTTGGCCAGGATCGACGCCGCCGCGATCGACAGCGACAGACCGTCGCCCTTCACCACTGTCTCCACCTCGCACGGCAGTTTGAACCGGTAGTTGCCGTCGACCAGGGCCGCGACCGGCTGCACCGCCATCGCCTCGATCGCCCGGCACATGGCCAGGCCCGTGGCCTGCAGGATGTTGAGCTCCGCGATCTCCTCGACCGAGGCGAAGCCGACGCCCCAGGCGACCGCGCGAGCCTTGATCTCGCCTTCCAGCGCCTCGCGCCGCGCCGCCGTCAGGGCCTTGGAATCGTCGATCCCGCCCGGCAGGTCGTCGGCCGACAGGATCACCGCCCCCGCCGCGACCGGCCCCGCCCAAGGCCCGCGCCCCGCCTCGTCCACCCCGCACGCCGGCCCGCTGACCCGCGCGCTCAGCACGGTCTCCAGCGTCAGGGTCGGCAGCGTCCGGCGCGTCATTCGCCGCCCATAGCCCGGACCTCGTCGCACCGGAAGCAGCTCTGGACGTGGTCGTTGACCATCCCCGTCGCCTGCATGAAGGCATAGGTGATGACCGGCCCGCAGAAGCCGAAGCCCTTCGCCTTCAACGCCTTGGACATCTCCACGGACACCGGCGTCTGCGTCGGAACGCCTGCCATCGTCGCGGGCGTGTTCTGGATCGGCTGTCCGCCGGTGAAGCCCCACAGCCAGGCGGAAAAGTCCTCGCCCCGCTCGCGCATCTCGCACCAGACCCGCGCGCCCCGGATCGTCGCGTCGATCTTGGCCCCCGAGCGCACGATGCCGGCATCCGCCATCAGCCGCGCCCGATCCGCCTCGCCATAGCGCGCGACCCGTTCGGGATCGAACCCGTCGAACGCCGCCCGGAACGCCTCGCGCTTCCTCAGGATGGTGATCCACGCCAACCCGGCCTGGAACCCGTCCAGCACCAGCTTCTCCCACAGGGCGCGCGGGTCCCGCTCCGGCACGCCCCATTCGGTGTCGTGATAGGCGACATACAGCGGATCGGTCCCGCACCAGGCGCATCGCGATTCGGTCATGGGCTCAGTCTAGCCCAAACGACAAAACCCCGCCGACGGTGAGGTCGACGGGGCTTCATTCTGACGACAGGGTCGATCAGGTCGTGCGGAAACCCGCCGGCCCGTTCAGACCGGCCGGGAAGAAGCCGCCCTGGGTCACGCCCGTGCCGGGGCGCAGATAGACGATGTTCAACCCCTGGGCGACCGTGCGGCTGAAGGCGATGCCGTTGCTGTCCGACGGGAAGATGTTGGACGCGGCCGCGTTGCCCGTGCCCGTGGGGCGGACGCCCTGGTCCAGGTCGGTGGCCCCGTCCAGGCTGTCGCGCGCGTTGGAGATGGCCTCGGTCGCGTCGATCAGCGACGGCGTGGCGATGCCCTTGGCCGACAAGACCGTGCGCACCAGGCCCGCGTGATAGGCCTCGGCCGCCAGGATCCCGGCGGCGGCCTCCAGGAAGACCTTCGAGGTCACCAGCGGCGCCGCGCCCTTGTACAGGCTGACACCGACGTCCTCGAAGATGAAGGCGCCCAACAGGAACGCTTCGTCCGACGCATAGGGGTCGAACGCCTGGCCCGGTCCGACCAGGCCCGCGGCCCGCGCCGCGCTGGAGAAGGCCCCGTTCGGATCGGTGCCGCCGACGTCGATGGCCGGCTGGGCCACGGCCGAGCCTCCCAGCGCGCTGCGCAGGAAGTTGACGTGGGCCACCTCGTCCGCCGCGATCTCATTGGCATAGCGACGCACCAGCGGATCGGTGAAGTTCACCTGACGCCCGCCGATCACGCCCCCTTGCGTGCCCGTCCCGCTCAGCGAGGACTGGGGCAGGCCCGTGCCGAACGCCGCGAACGAATAGAACTGGGCTTCCAGATACTCGAGCTGCAGCGCGAAGTTCAGGATCTCGACGTCCAGGTTCGGGCTGTTGGACGGCGGATTCGTGGGCGGGGCCTGGGCCACGGCCGTGTCCGACGAGCTGGAGCACGCGCCCAGCACGGCCCCCGCGGTCGCCCCGACGGCGAACCCGCCGGCGGTCTTGAAGAATTTGCGCCGGTCGTTCAGGCGCGACGCCCGATTTTCCAGCACTTCGAGAATCTTATCAGTCGTGGACACGTGGAGCCTCCCGGCGACATGCCCTTCCGCAGACAGATACTCGCCACAGCCAAGGCGGTTTCAGCTTGACCGTGAAGACGCGCAATCTTCACCGTTCAGCCTTGGCTGAACTTGCCCGGGGGCTTAGTGGTCGGTTAGCCAGCCGGGCAGTCGCGCGGTCATCGGCCGTCCCTCGGCAGTCAGGGTGCCTTCCAGCCGGTCCAGCCTCACGAGGGCCATGGCCCCGCCCTCTCGCCCGCTCAGCACCTCGCCCGCGCGCAGGTCGCCGTTCAGCAGCTCGCTGCCCGGCGCCGGCGGCGGGCCGTCAAAGGCGATGGGCACCATCCGCTTCTTGATCTCGCCGCGCCGCTTCATGCGCGACGTGGTCTCCTGCCCGACGAAACAGCCCTTCTTGAAGTCGATGCCGTTCAGCAGGTCGAAATTCGCCTCGATCGGATAGGCGGTGTCGTGGCCGCCGTCGCGGGCCGGGTCGGGCACGCCGAGCGCCAGCCGATGCGCCTCCCACGCGTCCTCGTCGGCATCGGGGGTCCGATCCCCGATCGCCCGCCCCCCGAGCGCGGCCAGACGGGGGTCGGGCGCGAACCTGTCCGCCACGCCGGGCCAGCTGGCGAGGACCGGCCGGTCATCCGCCGCGATCTCCACCTGCGCCCGCAGCCGATACATCGACAGCCGGGCCATCAGGGCCTCGCGCCGATCCGCCGCCACATCCAGCACCACGCCGTCCTCCTCGCCCCACAGGAACAGGTCGAACAACAGCCTGCCCGGCGGCGACAGCATCGCCCCGAACCTCACCTCGCCTGGCCGAATCGTCTCCACGTCCTGGGTCAGCAGATTGTGCAGGAACGGCCTGGCGTCCGGCCCCGTGACCCGGACCAGGGCGCGACTGTCCAGACGGGCGATGCGATCGGTCATGGGGTGCAAATAGTCGCTCCGGTGCGCGAACGGGAGGCCGCATCGCCCCAACCTCGCCATGAGAGAATCCGTATACGGTGGCTTTATGAGTTCCCGCTTCCCCATCCTGTATATCGCCGAGGCCGACGTGGAGGCGGCGGTGCTGTCATCCGGCGCCCTGGCGTGCCTGGTGGAAAGCCTGCCCCATGCCACGTTCACGGTGGTGGGATCGGCGGCCTCGGCTCCCCTGTTCGCCGACACGCCGCGGCTGGACCGTCTGATCGTCATGGACGGCAACGGGCGCTTCGAATGGATCACCTTGTGGAACCAGGTCCGCCAGACGCGCTGGGGTCTGGTGGTCGACCAGCGCGGGACGCGGTTCTCCGAGCGCCTGCGCCGCCAGAAGCGCGCGGTGAAGGGCGCGCCCCGACCGGGCATGCACGCGGTCGAGGACGCCGCCTATGCGCTTCACCTCGACGACATTGCCGCGCCCCGCCTGTTTCTGGGCGATGAGACCCGCGCCGCCGCCGACGCCCTGATCGGCGACGACCCGGCTCCTATCCTGGCCGTCGGCCCGGGGGCCGACTGGATCGGCAAGCGCTGGCCGGCCGAACGCTACGCCAAGGTCGCCACCCCCTTGCTGGCCGAGGGCGGACCGCTGGCCGGCGGTCGGCTGATGATCGTGGGCGAGGAGGCGGACCGGGACCTGGCCCACACCATCCGTCTGGCGGTACCCCGCGCCCGCGTGATCGAGCTTCAGGGCAAGCTGACCCGCCTCCAGACCGCGGCGGCCTTGTCGCGCGCGGCGCTCTACATCGGGGCCGATTCCATCTGGACCCAGCTGGCGGTCGCGGTCGGCACGCCCACCATCGCCGTCTTCGGCCCCTCGGACGACACTCGCGTCGGCCCCTGGGGCGGCGTCTGTATCCGGGGCGAGCGGTCCTATGAGGAATTCCGCGCCGTCGATCCGAACCTGAACCAGGCCATCCAGCACATGATGGGCCTGCCCGCCGACCGCGTGTTGAAGGCGGCGCGGGCCCTGCTGGAAAAAAATCGCGCCGCTCAATCCGGCGCCGCCTGAAACCCCCTTATAGTGACGGCCGCGAACCGCCCCTTCGCTGGTCGATTTCAGACGTTTCAGACGGTTCGCACCCATTTTTCTCCCTGACGAGGCTCGTCGTGACCCAGACCTATGACCTGATCGTCCGTGGTGGAGAGGTGGCCAACCACGCGGGGCGGGGCCCCGCCGATGTCGGCGTCATCGACGGCCGCATCGCCCGGATCGGAGACCTGTCCCAGGCCTCGGCCGGTCAGGTGGTGGACGCCACCGGCCTGACGGTCCTGCCCGGCGTCATCGACACCCAGGTCCATTTCCGCGAGCCGGGGCTGGAGTGGAAGGAGGATCTGGAGTCGGGTTCCCGCGCGGCCGCCCTGGGTGGCGTCGTCGCCGTGTTCGAGATGCCCAACACCGAGCCCAATACGACCGACCCGGACACACTGGCCGACAAGCTGGCGCGGGCGCGGGATCGCATGTGGACCGACCACGCCTTCTACGTCGGCGGCACCCACGCCAATGCCGATCATCTGGGCGAGCTGGAGCGGTTGCCCGGCTGCTGCGGGATCAAGGTCTTCATGGGGGCCTCGACGGGCGACCTTCTGATCGCCGACGACGACGGGGTGCGAAAGGTGCTGAACGCCGTCAGCCGCCGCGCCACCTTCCACTCCGAGGACGAATATCGCCTGGCCGAGCGCCGCCCGCTGGCCCGCCCCGGAGACTGGACCAGCCACCCCGAGGTCCGCGACGCCGAAAGCGCCATCATGAGCACCCGCCGCCTGGTTCGCCTCGCGAAGGAGACGGGCAAGCGCATCCACGTCCTGCACGTCTCGACCGCCGAGGAGATCGAATTCCTGGCTCATCACAAGGACGTCGCCACGGTCGAGCTGACGCCCCAGCACCTGACGATGGACGGCGACGAGGCCTACGCCCGGCTGAAGGGCTATGCCCAGATGAACCCGCCGATCCGCAACGCTCACCACATCGCCGGCCTGTGGCGCGGCATCGATCAGGGCGTCGTCGACGTGCTCGGCTCCGATCACGCCCCCCATACGAAGGAGGAAAAGGCCAAGCCCTATCCCGCCTCTCCGTCCGGCATGCCGGGCGTCCAGACCCTGGTGCCGGTCATGCTGACCCACGTCGCGCAGGGCCGGATGACGCTGGAACGCTTTATCGACCTGACGTCCGCCGGGGCCCAGCGCGTCTTCCAGACGGCCAACAAGGGCCGCATGGCCGAGGGCTATGACGCCGACCTTACGCTTGTGGACCTCAAGGCCCGGCGCACAATCCGGCATGAGGATATGGCCAGCCGTTGCGGCTGGACCCCGTTCGACGGCTTTGAGGCCGAGGGCTGGCCCATGGCCACGATCGTCCGCGGCCGCGTGGTCATGCAGGACGACGAACTGATCGGCACGGCGCACGGCCGCCCCGTGCGCTTCCAGGAGACGCTGGCTTGAGTGCCTTAAATCCAGCCCGATCCGTGCTATAAGCGCGCCTCCCGCAAACCCAGGACCTTTTCCTTGAGCCTCACGCTCGATCTTTCGCGCGCTCCCGCGACGGCCCCCGTCAACCTCAGTGGTCTGACGCGCGCGGGCCTGCGTCAGGCCCTGATCGACGCGGACATCTGCCCGCCGGAAAAGGCCAAGATGCGGGCCAGCCAGATCTGGGGTTGGATCCACCATTATGGCGTGACCGACTTCGCGGCCATGACGAACGTGGCCAAGGACACCCAGGCCAAGCTCGCCGCCGCCTTCACCCTGGCGCGTCCCGAAATCGTCGAGCGCCAGGTGTCGAACGACGGCACCCGCAAATGGCTGATCCGCACCGCGCCGGGCATCGAGATCGAGACGGTCTACATCCCCGACGTGGGCCGGGCGGGCGCGCTGTGCGTCTCCAGCCAGGTCGGCTGCACCCTGAACTGCACCTTCTGCCACACCGGCACCCAGAAGCTGGTCCGCAACCTGACCGCGGCCGAGATCGTGGCCCAGGTCCAGGTCGCGCGCGACGACCTGGGCGAATGGCCCTCGCCCAAGGAAGACCGGCGCCTGTCCAACATCGTTTTCATGGGCATGGGCGAGCCGCTCTACAATCTGGACCACGTCGCCGACGCCATCGACATCATCAGCGACAACGAGGGCATCGCCCTGTCGCGTCGCCGGATCACGGTCTCGACCAGTGGCGTTGTCCCGATGCTGGAGCCGCTGGGCAACCGCACCCAGGCCATGCTTGCCATCAGCCTGCACGCGACGAATGACGCCCTGCGCGACGTGCTGGTGCCGCTGAACAAGAAATACGATCTCGCCGAGCTGATGGCCGGCATCCGGGCCTATCCGGGCATCTCCAACGCGCGGCGGGTGACCTTCGAGTACGTCATGCTGAAGGGCGTCAACGACAGCCCCGAAGAGGCCCGCGCCCTGTTGAAGCTGATCGAAGGCATCCCCGCCAAGATCAACCTGATCCCCTTCAACCCCTGGCCCGGCACCGACTACGAGTGCTCGGACTGGAAGACGATCGAACGGTTCGCGGCGATCCTGAACAAGGCGGGGTATGCGAGCCCGATCCGGACGCCGAGAGGGCGCGATATCCTTGCCGCGTGCGGTCAGCTGAAGAGCGAGAGCGAGAAGACGCGGGCCAGCGTGTTGCGCCGGGCCGAGCAGGCGGCGGCCTGATCGCCGGTCGGCGTGATCCTTTCTCTCGCTTTCGCGTTACGGCCGTCCTCCCCGTCGGAAAGACCCTCATGATCCATCGCCTCCTCCGGACCGTTGCCGTTGTCGCTACCGGCGCCCTTGCCCTGGCCGCCTGCCAGACCGCGCCCCAGGCCAATGCAGGCTTCCTGCAGAGCTACGACGGTCTGAAGACCAAGCCCGGGACGATCAGGGTGTCGGTGCGGGACCGTCGCGACGATGCGGCGGCGCAAGGAATCGAGCGTCTGTACGTCGAGCCGGCCCTCCTGATCGATGGGGCCGCCGAAGGGGTCGCCCCGAACGACGTGGCTCTGGTTCTGGGCGAGGTCGATCGTCAGGTCTGCTATGAACTGAGCGAGCGGTTCACCGTCCTGACCCAGCCCGCCGCCGATGCCGCCCGGGTCCGGGCCGCCGTGACGCGGATCGTGCCGACGGGCGCGGCGGGATCGGGCGCGTCGGCGGTGGCGAACTTCTTCATCCCCGGCCCGATCGGCGTGCGAGCGCCGGGCACGACCGGAGCGTTGGCGGCCGAGGCGGAGCTTCTGTCGGTCGACGGTCGCCAGGTCGCGGCCTTGGTCTTCGCCCGCTCGGCCAATGTGGTCGGCACCGATACGCCGTCCCTGTCGAGCGTCGGCGACGCCCTGCAATTCGCCGAGGTCTTCGGAGACCAGGTCGGCGACAGCTTCGCGCCGGAAGACCGCGCGGTGCGCCCCATCGCCGATCCCGACCCCTGCGCCCGCTTCGGGCCGCGCGACCAGCCCGGCGGCTTCCTGCTGCGCTCGGTGACTGGCGTCTATGTGCCCCAGACCCAGGGCGTGAGGCCGCAGACCCAGCCGTGAGGGGACCTCAGCTCCGATAGTCCCCGTTGATCTCGACGTAGCCCTTGGTGAGGTCGCAGGTCCAGACGGTGGCCGACGCCCGGCCCATGCCGACGTCGACAGCGATGTCGATCTCGGCGCGCTTCATGTAGGCGCTCATCCTGGCCTCGTCGTAGGTCGGGGCGATGGCCCCGTCGACGGCGGCCACGTGAGGCCCGAAGCGGATGGCGAGGTGGTCGCGGTCGACGGGTTCCTCGGTCTTGCCGACGGCCATGACGATGCGGCCCCAGTTGGCGTCCTCGCCGGCGATGGCGGTCTTGACCAGGGGGCTGTCGGCGATGGACTTGGCCAGCTTGCGGGCCGAGGCCGGGCTGGCGGCGCCCTCGACGGTGATGCGCACGAACTTGGACGCGCCCTCGCCGTCGCGGACCAGCTGGTGGGCCAGGTCCAGCATGACGCGGTCGAGCGCCGCCGAGAACTCCTTCAGCCGGCGGTCGCCGACCCGGCCGATGCGCGGCGCGCCCGAGGTGCCGGTGGCGAACAGCAGGCAGGTGTCGTTGGTCGAGGTGTCGCCGTCGACGGTGACGCTGTTGAAGGTCGTGCGGACGTGCAGACCCAGCAGCGCCCTCAGCACCGTCGGGTGGATGTCGGCGTCGGTGACGATGAAGGCCAGCATGGTCGCCATGTCCGGCGCGATCATGCCCGAGCCCTTGGCGATGCCGGCGATGCGCACGGTGTAGCCGTCGACCTTGCACTCGGCGAACGACCCCTTGGGGAAGGTGTCGGTGGTCATGATGCCCCGACCCGCCGCGGCCCACTGATCCGGCGCGGGCGTGTCGCCGTCCAGCCGCTGTTCGACCTCGGCCATTTTCGCGGCGATCTTGCGGTCGTCCAGCAGGACACCGATCACGCCGGTGGAGGCCAGCAGGACGTCCCTCTGGCGACAGCCGAAACGTTTGGCCACCTCCGATGCCGTGCGCCGGGCAGCGTCGGCCCCGGCCTTGCCGGTGAAGGCATTGGCGCAGCCGGCGTTGACGACCAGGGCCCGCACGTCCTGGCCCCCGATGGCCGCGTCGAGCTGGCGTCGGCACCAGTCCACGGGGGCCGAGCCGACCTTGTGCCGGGTGAAGACGCCCGCGCAGCTGGTGCCCCGGGCGAAACGGAAGACCACGAGGTCGTCGCGCTCGTGCTTGTAGAAGCCGGCGCGGGCGGTGGTCATCTCGACGCCGCCGACGCCGGGGATGGCGGGGAACGGGACGGCGAGCGGGGAGACCTTCAGCCCCGGCTTGCCAGGCGCGGCGGGTGTCGGGATCGTGGCCGGGCCTTGCGTCGCCTTGCGCAGCGCGGTGGCGAGAGGATCGAGCGCCTTGCCGACGGCCTGTTCGATAGCCTTGCCCGTGGAGCCGGGCGCGCGGCTCACGGAGCGGCCTTTGCGGCCGGGGCGCTCGCTGTCGCAGCCGGGGCGGGAGCCGCTGCCGCGGCGCGCGGGGCGGAGGCGGGCTCCTGGGCCCGGCGGTCGTCGGCGGCGAGAAGCACCTCCACCTCGGCCTTGCCGCGCAGTTCCTCCAGCAACTGGCGAACGCCTTCATAGGTCAGATAGCGCACGATCTGGGGCCGGGCCTGTTCCAGCGTGGGCGGGCTTTCGCGACGGCGATCCTCGACCCGCAGCACGGCCCAGCCGCCCTCGGTCTGGAACGGTCCGACCGTCGAGCCGGCGGGCGCCTCGCGCAGGGCATTGGCGTAGGCCTGGGGCATGACGTCGACCGTGGAATAGCCGAGGTCGCCGCCGGAATAGCGCGTGGCCTCGTCGATCGACCGCTCCTGGGCCACGGCCTCGAAGGTCGCGCCCTGGCCCAGGATGCCGATGACGGCGTCGGCCTCTTGCCGCGTCCGCGACAGGATCAGGCGGACGCGGATTTCCTCGGACGTCCGGGCCAGGCGCAGCTGCTCCTGGTAGAGCGTCTGGACGGCCTGGTCCGAGATCGCGCCGTTGACGACGTTCTCGACCAGCATGTCGCCCAGAATGCGCTCGCGGGTCGCCTCCAGACGCCGCTGGGCCAGGGCGGAGTTGTCCAGCCCCCGGCGCTCGGCCTCGCGGGCCAGCAGTTTCTGATCGACAACCTCGTCCAGCACGCGGCGGAACAGATCAGAGGTGACGTCCAGGGGCTCACCCTCGCCGACCAGGCCTTGCGCCACGGCCTCGCGCTTGACGTCGGAGGCCCAGATGGTCTGGTTCTGGACGCGGGCGACGGCCCGGTCGCCAGGCTCGGGCGGGCGTTCGTCGCCCCCGCCACGGCCGCAGGCGGCCAGCGTCAGAAGCGTGGCCATGGCCAGGATGGTCAGGGGGTGGCGAAAGTGCCGCATCGGACGCTCCGTCCCGCATGAAAGGGGGGCCAAACGCAGGGCGGGAAAAGCCCCTCGCGTTGACAGGGGTATGGCCGGTGCTTAAGTCCCGCCTGCGCCCAAGTCGAGGGGTTTTCGAGCGTTCGCGCGGCCGCCGTGCCGCCCCGTCCGGCGGCCCCTCTCGCGGCGTTGATCGCCGCCTTCCCAAGGATCAGTCCTGGGTCATTCCTGAGCTCTGAACCGCTCGTCCGTTTCCGGATCATCCATGCTCGGCTTCGCCAAGAAATTCTTCGGCTCTTCCAACGACCGCAAGGTCAAGGACTTCATGAGCCAGGTCCAGAAGATCAATGCTCTGGAGCCCAAGTACGCGGCCCTGTCCGACGACGAACTGCGGATGATGACGGACGCCTTCCGCGATCGGGCCGCGCAGGGCGAAAGCCTGGACAAGCTGCTGAGCGACGCCTTCGCCGTGGCGCGCGAGGCCTCCAAGCGGGTGCTGGGCCAGCGCCAGTACGACGTCCAGCTGACCGGCGGCATGATCCTGCACGAAGGCGGCATCGCCGAGATGCGAACCGGCGAGGGCAAGACCCTGGTCGCCGTGGCCCCCGTCTATCTGAACGCCCTGTCGGGAAAGGGCGTCCACGTCATCACCGTCAACGACTATCTGGCCCGGCGCGACGCAGAGTGGATGGGTCGGGTCTACCGGTTCCTGGGTCTGGAAGTGGGCGTGATCGTCAACGGCCTGTCGTCGGGCCAGCGCCAGGCGTCCTACGCCGCCGACATCACCTATGGCACCAACAACGAGTTCGGCTTCGACTATCTGAGGGACAACCTGGTCTATGACCGGCGCGAGATGGTGCAGCGCGGCCACCACTTCGCGATCGTCGACGAGGTCGACTCCATCCTGATCGACGAGGCGCGCACCCCTCTGATTATCTCGGGCCCGACCGAGGACCGCTCCGAGCTCTACAAGGTGCTGGACGGCATCGTGAAGGAGCTGATCAAGGACCCCTCGACCTATGACCTCGACGAAAAGCAGCGCCAGGCCCTGCTGACGGAAGAGGGCTCCGAGCGGATCGAGCAGCTGCTGGAAGAAGGCGGATACTTCGCTGAGGACACGACGGGTCTGTACGATGCCGCCAACATCAGCCTGGTGCACCACACCAACCAGGCCCTGCGCGCCAACACCCTGTACCAGCGCGACAAGGACTACATCATCAAGGCCGGCGAGATCGTCCTGATCGACGAGTTCACGGGCCGGATGATGACCGGGCGTCGCCTGTCCGAGGGCCTGCACCAGGCCATCGAGGCCAAGGAGGACGTCAAGATCCAGCCCGAGAACCAGACCCTGGCCTCGGTGACGATCCAGAACTATTTCCGCCTGTACGACAAGCTGTCGGGCATGACGGGCACGGCCGCGACCGAGGCCCAGGAGTTCCTGGACATCTACAAGATGGACGTCCTGGAAGTGCCGACCAACCGGCCGGTCCAGCGCATCGACTATGACGACGAGGTCTACCGGACCTACGCCGAGAAGAATCTGGCGATCGCCCAGCAGATCGCCCAGTGCCACGTGAAGGGCCAGCCGATCCTGGTCGGCACCGTCTCGATCGAGAAGTCCGAACAGCTGTCGGAAATGCTGCGGACCTATGCCTATGAGGTCGAGATCTCGCGCAAGCCGAAGCCGGAATACGTCGGCCGCGAGAAGGAAGCCCAGAAGATCGGCGACGCCGCCTATGACATCGAGACGGTCAAGGGCAAGGGCATCCCCCACAGCGTGCTGAACGCGCGCCAGCACGAGCAGGAAGCCTTCATCGTCGCCGACGCGGGCCTGCCCGGCGCGGTGACCATCGCCACCAACATGGCCGGGCGCGGCACCGACATCCAGCTGGGCGGCAATCTGGAAATGCGGCTGGAGAAATACCGGCTGGACCAGCGCAATTTGGCCATCGAGGTCACGCCCGAGATGCTGGCCGCCGAAGAGGCGCGCCTGAAGGCCGACATCGCCGTGCAGAAGGAAAAGGCCTTGGCCGCCGGCGGCCTGTTCGTGCTGGGCACCGAGCGCCACGAGAGCCGCCGCATCGACAACCAGCTGCGCGGCCGGACGGGCCGTCAGGGCGACCCGGGCACGTCCAAATTCTTCCTGTGCTGCGAGGATGACCTTCTGCGCATCTTCGCCGGCGACCGGCTGGACGCGATCATGAGGAACTTCGGCGTGGCCGAGGGCGAGGCGATCTCGCACCCCTGGCTGAACCGCGCCGTCGAGACCGCCCAGAAGCGGGTCGAGACCCGCAACTACGACATCCGCAAGAACCTGCTGAAGTACGACGACGTCGTGAACGACCAGCGCAAGGCCGTGTTCGAGCAGCGCCAGGAGTTCATGGATTCCGAGGACCTGTCCGACCTGGTCGGCGAGTTCCGCCACGACGTGGTGACCGACCTGGTCGACCGCTTCATGCCGCCCAAGGCCTATGCCGAGCAGTGGGACATCGACGGCCTAGACGAGAAGGTGAAGTCGACCCTGGGTCTCGACCTGCCGCTGCATGAGTGGGCGGCCGAGGAGGGCGTGTCCAACGAGGAGGTCGAGGAGCGGCTGCAGGCCGCCGCCGACGCCCGCGCCGCAGAGCGTCTGGAGCAGCTGGGCGAAGGCCAGATGCGGGGGCTGGAGAAGCAGTTCCTGATGCAGATGATCGACATGCAGTGGCGCGAGCACCTGGTGCATCTGGACCACCTGCGCGGCGTCATCGGCCTGCGCGGATACGGCCAGCGCGACCCGCTGAACGAGTACAAGACCGAGGCCTTCAGCCTGTTCGAGACCCTGCTGCACGAGCTGCGGCATAATGTGACGCGCTGGCTGATGACGGTGGAGTTCCGCTTCGAGGCCCCGCCGCCCATGGACCTGCCCGAGTTTCAGGAGATCCACCTGAACCCCGGCACCGGGGTGAACGAGATGGCCGATCCCTCGGCCCAGAACCCGGAGGGCCAACTGACCGGCGACGCCCGCTCACGCCTGCCGGTCGACCTGCTGCCGGCGGGCTGGGAGCGGACGCCGCGCAACGCGGATTGCCCGTGCGGGTCGGGGCGCAAGTTCAAGCACTGCCATGGGGCATTGGTCTAAGGGCGCTAACGCTCGCGACGCCGTCCCTCGCTGCCTGAGCGCGGGTTTTTGGGCGCTACGGCTCGACCCGCGGCGTCTCGCTGCTTGAGCGCGAGCGGAGACTAGGGGAAGAGGGGGCAATGACCCACAAACTCCTCTTCTCCCGCGCCCTGTCGCTTGACCCTGAGCGGCTGCATTTCGCGGCGCACAGCCATCACCTGTGGCCGGACGCTTCGTTCGACGGCCAGGTGCGCGCCTGGACCGAGGCGAACCATTTCGCGGATCGCAAGTGGGATCTGGTGTTCGGCGAGGTCGTGCCGGAGGCGCAGAGGCATGTGGCGAAGGAGCTGGGTCTGCCGGATCCCGAGACGGTGGTCTTCGCGCCCAACACCCATGACTTCCTGATCCGGGTCTTCTCCGGCATCGAAGCGAAGCCCATCTGCATCCTGACCACGGACGGGGAGTTCCACGCCTTCCGTCGTCAGGCCGAGCGGTGGGAGGAGGCCGGCGAGGCGGTCGTGACCCGGGTGCCGCTGGAGCCGTTCGATACGTTCGACGCACGGTTCGTGGCGGCGGCCAAGGGCGGCGGCTTCGACGCGATCGTGGTCAGCCAGGTCTTCTTCAAAACCGGGCAGGCCATTGGCTGCATCGACGACCTGGCGGCCCTCGCCCGGCCCGAGGGGCCCTGGGTCATCGTCGATGGCTATCACGGCTTCATGGCGACGCCGACGGACCTGTCGGCGGTGGCGGACCGGGTGTTCTACGTTTCAGGCGGATACAAGTACGCGATGACGGGCGAGGGGGCGGGCTTTCTGCACGCGCCCGATGGCTTCTGCGAGCGGCCCGTCGTGACCGGCTGGTTCGCCGAGTTCGGCAATCTGATGGGGCCCCCGGAAGGCGTTCAGTACCGCGCGGACGCGGGCCGGTTCTGGGGGGCGACATTCGACTCGACGCCGCTGTACCGGTTCAACGGCGTGCGCCGGATGCTGGGCGAGAACGGGCTGACGACGGCGGACGTTTCGGCTCATGCGGATCGGCTGTCGGCGCGGTTCTTCGCGGCGCTGGAGGCGGGCGAGTGCGGCCGGCTGGGCGAGGCCGTGGTGCTCAACCCTCCGGCGGGCGACAACCGGCCGCGCGCCCGGTTCCTGGCGCTGAAGCACAAGGACGCCCAGCGTTGGCGGGCCGATCTGCTGGCCGCCAATGTCGTCACAGACGTGCGCGACGACGTGATCCGCTTCGGTTTCGGCCTCTATCAGGACGAAGAGGACGTCGAGCGGCTGATCGCCGTGTGCCATCACTTGTTCGGCTGAGCCTCTAGAAGAAGGTCGCGTCGTCCTGCTTGGTGGGCTGCGGTGGCGCGCGGGGCGTGGTCGGGCGCGCCGCCTCGGTCCGGGGTGTCGTCGACGGCTGAGCGGAGCCCGAGGGGGACGCTGTTCCCGGGGTTCCGGGCGCGGGCGGAATGGTACCGTTCGCGGGCGGGATCGGTCCCAGGTTCGGATAGGGCAGGCTCGCGGCCCCCGGTGAAGCACCGGGAACGGGGGCGACCGGCGCGGTATCGACGGGATCGAGCGGCGTCGGTGGTGACACGGCATCGGGTGCCCCGACGTCGTCCCGCACAAAGGCCCAAGAGCGGCTGTCGGAGCAGGCGCAGGCCTTCAGAAAGCCCTCGCGGTCGCGCCAGATCACCAGCGGATACCCCGTCGCCACGCCGGCGTCGCGCAGCAGGTCGTTCAGCCGGACCGTGAACTGGCGGCTGGCCTCGACCACCGCCGAGCGCGCCAGGTTGCCGTCCGCGACCGGGATGCCCGCAGCGGTCCAGTTGCGGGTCGGCGTGGCGATCCAGCGTTCGTAGAGGCTCCAGTCGCGGCTGAGCCACAACTCGGCGACGGTCGATCGCTCGGTGGGGGTCGATTGAGGCGCGCCTTCGCGGTCGGCGCGGGCGAAGACGATGACGCGCATCTCCACGCCGCCGGCCCTCAGACGTTCGGCTTCTTCGCGCTGATACCGCTGTGTCGAGGCCGAGTCGCGGTAGCCGATGACATAGAGGGGCTCTCCGCCGCCGCCGCCAGATAGCCACGACGCCTCGTCCAGCAGGCGCTGGATTTCGGCCTGGTTCCGGGTGACCGTGACCGGCTGGAACCGGGCATAGAAGTTCCAGTAGGCCCAGTAGCCCGTTCCGGCGATGGCCAGGCCGATGACGACCGCCAGGGCAGACCAGATCAGAAAGCGACGCATGCGGGGGAGCGCTCCAGCTTCAGCATATCGACCATTGTAACGCTTAACACCGAATTGCGTCGCCTCTGTACGTCAGGCTGGGCGGTCGGGGCGATTTCCTGGCGGCGGCTCATGCGCGTCTCAGTGAAGCTTCAGCGGAACGACCTCGGCCCCGCCGTCCGGCGTGGTGGGTCGGCTCACCTGGACGACCGGCATGCGGACGGTCACGGCGGTGCCTTCGCCCAAGGTGGACTCCAGGCTCATCCTGCCGCCGTGCAGCTCGGTCAGGGCGCGGACCAGCGACAGGCCAAGACCCGTCCCCTGCGCCTTCTGCTCGGTCGCCCCCGCCTGTTCGAACGGCCGGCCGAGCCGCTTCAGATCCTTCTTGGCGATGCCGACGCCGGTGTCGGCCACCACCATCTCCAGGTACGGCCCGATGGCGTCCAGCGTCAGGGTCACAGAGCCGCCCGACGGGGTGAATTTGATCGCATTGGACAGCAGGTTCAGCGTCACCTGCTTCAGCGCGCGGCGGTCGGCCTCGACCAGCAGGGTCTCCTCTGACAGCAGGCTGTTCAGGGACACGCCCTTCTCAGCGGCCGTGACGCGGACCAGGGCGACCGCGGCTGAAACGGCGTCGCGGGCGTCGAACACCTCGCGCGACAGCTCATAGCGTTCGGCCTCGATCTTGGAGACGTCCAGGACGTCGTTGATCAGCTCCAGCAGGTGCCCGCCCGCCTCGTGGATGCTGTCGGCGTATTCGGCGTATCGGACGGGCAGGGGGCCGAACAACCGCTGACGCATGATGTCGGAAAAGCCGATCACGGCGTTCAGGGGCGTGCGCAGTTCGTGGGACATGTTGGCCAGGAAGCGAGTCTTGCCGGCGTCGCGGGCCTCGGCCTCAGCTCGGGCGGCCTCCAGTCCGACCTCGATAGCGAACTGGCGCGTGGCATCGAAGGCCTGGGCGACCAGCAGCGGGCCCGCGTCGGGCGTGTCGAAGCGGCGCAGCATCAGATTGATCCGCCGATCCAGCGCCTGGCGTGGGGCGAAGGTGGTCTGGGCCTCCTGCCCGCTCAGCGCCGCGTCGATGGCGGCCAGGATGGCGGGGCGGTCCGGGGCGTGGACGGCGGCGATCAGCCCCTGGCGTCTGAGGGCCTCGACATCCAGGGCCGAGGGTGGGTTGCCGTAGTCGGCGGCAATGTTGCCCGCGGGGTCCATCACCAGGGTCAGACCGGGCAGGCTGGACAGCAAGGCGCGAACGCGCTCGGTCTCGTCTTCGGCTGCGGCCAGCCGGCGCTCCCGAACCTGCCACGACAGGCGGACCGCGAAGACGGCCGCAAGGGCCGCCGTCAGGGCGAACAGGCCGGCCACGGCGATCTCGGGCTGCGGCGATCCGATCCATGCCGCCGACAACTGGCCCCCGAGCGCGGCCACGGCCGACCCGGCGGCTCCGGCCTGAGCCAGGCGCACGCCGTGACGCGGCCCACCCAGGGCCAGGGCCGCGACGAACGGCATGACGACGAGCCCGGCGAGCGGCCCGGCCAGTCCGCCCGACAGGACCTGGGCGGCCAAGGCGGCCAGGGTCCAGCAGACAAGGATCAACGCGCGCTCGCCGGGGCCGTCTCGCCTCAGCAGGGCAAGACCGCCCAGCCCGGGGGCGACCATGGCCACGGCGCCAAAAGCCCCGGGCCCGTGCAGGCCGCCCAGCCAAAGGGCGGCGACGGTCGCGACGACGATCGCGCCCGCCCAGCCGCCGTGCCAGGCGACGAGCGGCCCCCGGCCCTCGAACGCGCGGCTCGCGCCCGACCCGGCCTCGTCCTCTGGCGAATGTGCGCGTGCTGTCGACAAGCGAGGTCCGAATGGCCGGGGCGACGGCAGAACAGGAGGAGCGCCCAACTCACGAACGTAGCCTCCCGCACGAGTCGTCCAAAGCCCGCACCCGTGAATGGGGATTTGGGACAGTGGGCCAAGGGCCGCAGTCCTGGGGACCGTCGACCCGGTTGTCGTTAACAGGCGTCCGGCCTATCTGGCGGCTATGACCGACGCTCCCACCCCGATCGACCGGACCCTGGAAGATCTGATCGAGGATTTCGAGGTGCTGGAGGACTGGGAGCAGCGCATCGCCTATGTGATCGACCTCGGCAAGGACCTGGCTCCGCTGCCGGACGCCGACCGCATCGAGGCCAACAAGGTGCCCGGATGCGCGGCCCAGGTCTGGCTGGCGACGGCGCGGGCCAAGGATCCCGAAGGCGGCGACCACCTGACGTTCCGCGCCGATTCCGACAGCGCCATTTCCAAGGGCAATGTGGCGCTGCTTCTGCGGCTGTACTCGGGGCGTGCGCCCGCCGACATTCTTGCGTTCGACGCCAAGGCCGCCCTGGATCGACTGGGCCTGCCCCAGGCCCTGACCCGCCAGAGGGCGAACGGCCTGAACGCCATGGTCGGACGCATTCGCGCCGAGGCGATGGCGGCGGGGTAGGGCACCGGTCGCTTCTTGACCCGGATCAAGGCGGGCCGAACCGCGGTCGATCAGAAAGGCCTTCGACGCCCATCCGGGGCGAGCGGAGACCGTCATGACCCTGGCCGTACCGAATGCCCCCAGCCGCGTCAGCGGTCTGTGGGCCGGGCTGACCCTGACCACCCAGTTCGTGCTGATCTGGACCACCTTCTTCATCCTTTCGTCGGCGATCGACTGGCCCGCCAGCCTGGGTGACCCGGCCTCGATCGCCCTGCCGCGCCTGGCCGAGAACGGGCCGGCGGTCATGGTGGGATACGGCTGCTACTTGATCGCAGCCCTGCTGCTGGTTCCCGCGACCGCCGCGCTGAACGGTCGCCTGGGTCTGACCGGGCCTCTCGCGCAGTTGAACATCGCCCTGGCGACCCTGTCGGCCCTGGCCAAGACGATCGGCATCAGTCGCTGGCTGTTCGTCATGCCGGACCTGGCCGAGGCTTATGGCCAGCCCGGCGCGGACACGGGCGGCATCGACATGCTGTTCAGCGCCATCAACGCCTATGCCGGCGGGATCGGCGAGGTGGTTGGCGTCGGCCTGGTGTCGGGGGTCTGGAGCCTGACGGTCGCGGCGGCCCTGTGGCGGGTCGGGGGCATGGTGCCGACGGCGCTGGCCGGATTGCTGGGCCTGACAGGGCTGGGCTTGTTTCTAACCATCCCGGCGGGCTTCGGCCTGGAGCTGGGCCCGGTGCTGACCCTGACCAACATCGCCTGGCAGATCGCGCTGTTCTCGGTCGGCCTGTGGGCCCTGACGCCCGTCCGTGCCCGCTGACTTCCCGTTCAGACCGAGGAGGCCTCCCATGACCCATCATCTCGTTTTCGGCACCGGACCCCTGGGGCGAGCCACGGCCCAGGCGCTGCTGGAGCGGGGGCACAGCGTGACCCTGGCGAACCGTCAGGGCCGCATGCCCGAGCCGCCGGCGGGGGCCCGGGTGGTCGCCGTCGATCTGAACAACATCGCCGCCGCGCGAACGGCGGCGGAGGGTGCCGAAGCCGTCTATCTGTGCGCCCAGCCGCCCTATCACCGCTGGCCCGAGCTGTTCCCCGGGCTGCAGGCGGCGGCCATCGACATCGCCGGGGCCGTCGGCGCGCGTCTGGTGGTGGCCGAGAACCTCTATGGCTACGGCCCGGTGCGTCAGGTCATGAGCGAGGATCTGTCGTTCAGCCCTAACACCCGCAAGGGCAGGGTCCGGGCACAGATGAACCACGACCTGATGCGGGCCCACGAGGCGGGGCGGGTCGAGGTGGCTGTCGCGCGGGGATCGGACTTCTTCGGTCCCTGGGTGGTAGGGTCGGCAGTCGGAGAGCGGGCGTTTCGCGCCGTCGTCCAGGGCAGGCCCGCCGAAGTCTATGGCGATCCCGACACGCCGCACAGCTACACCTTCGTGGAGGATTTCGGCGCGGCCCTAGCGATCTTGGGGACGGATAGCCGGGGCGTGGGTCAGGCCTGGCATGTGCCGAACGCGCCCGCCGTCTCGACCCGGCGGTTCCTGGAATTGGCCTTCCGGATCGCCGAGCAAAAGCCGCGCTTCAAGCGGTTCAGTCGGGCCGAGATCGCCCTGATCGGTCTGTTCGTGCCGCCGATGAAGGAGAGCCTGGAGATGCTGTACGAGTTCCAAGCCCCCTTCACAGTCGACCACTCCAAGTTCGTTCAGACCTTCGGCGACATCTCCACGCCGCTGGAGGCCGCCCTGGCCAGGACGGTGACCTGGACACGAAAGCATCTGTCGTGAGGGCGGTCGCGCGGTGGGGCGTGCGGGTGTTCGCCGTCGTCGGCGTCATCGCGACGGGGATGTTGGGGACCGGGCTAGTTCTGGATGCGTCCAATTTCGACCGGACGCGGGGTGGCTATGCGCCGCCCTATGACGGCTGGACCGGCGAGCCGATCGATTGGGCAGCGACGGACGTCACCGCGACCGGGATGGCGCGGCGCGGCTATGTCACCACGCTGCTGGTCGACTGCACCTCGGGCATGGTCGAGGTCGAGGTGCTCAAACAGCGGATCCCGTTCCGGCCCCTTTCCGGTCGGGCCATCGTCGTGCATCGTCCGCGAGAGGCCTGTGTCGCGCGCGGTTTCACGCCGCGGTTCTGAACGATCCGAGGAGGCGGCGTGGACTGCGACAGCCTGAAGGCCGAGATCCTGCGTCTGACCGCCCCCCAGGTCCCCTCCACAGCCGCCCTGGATGCCCTGCTGGCGACCGTGCGCGAGCAGCGGTTCGACAAGGGGCGGCATCTGGCCCGCGCCGGCGATGCAGCCGAGGGCCTGTGGTTCATCCGCTCGGGGCTGGTCCGCTACTACTTTCTGGCGGACGGGGTCGAGCACACCGGCCAGTTCTTCGACGCGGGCATGTTCTTCGCCGATGTCTTCGCCCTGACGACGGGGCAGCCGGGCTTGCAGAACATCGACGCCATGCAGGCCACCGAGGCGCTGCTGATCCCCCGGGGCGCGCTGTTCGCCGCCTATGAGGCCGACCACGCCCTGGAGCGGTTCGGGCGTCGGCTGATCGAGGAGGCGATGGCGGGCGTTCAGCGCAGGAACGCCGCCCTGCTGCAGCTGTCGGCGGAGGCGCGATACGCGCGGCTGATCGAGAGCCGGCCCGATGTCGCGCGACAGGTGCCCCTGTATGTCATCGCCTCCTACCTGGGCATCACGCCCGAGGCCTTGAGCCGTATCCGTCGTCGGCGTGTCGCGGGCTGACCATCAGCTCAGGCCATAGTGGCGCGCCAGGGACTGCAAACCCGCCTTGAGCCGGCGCTTTCCATGGCGCGACGGCAGTCCAAGCTCGCGTTCCGCGATCTGAAGCGCGGTTTCCCGGATGCAAATCTGAACCAGAACGCCGTGGGTGTCGGCAGGGCAGGCGGCGAGGGCCCTTCTCACCCGGTCGGCGGCGTTCAGCGCCCGGTCGCCGGGCTCGACGCGCGCGGCGGACCCTCCGCCTGCGCGGGGCAGGGCGTCCCAGCGCATGGTCACGGATGGACCCGACAGGGCGATCTCGCCGTCCGAGCGCAGGCGTTCACCGGCGGCCACCTCCGCAGGCGTCAGGTAGGGGCGGCCCTCGGTGTCCCGGCGGCTGGCCAGCCACTGGATCGGGCTCTGGCCCAGATTGGCGCGCACGCGACGCGAACGGCCGTCGGCCTCGACGAGCGTGCGCTCGCCCTCGACGCGTCCGGGGGAACCGACCTCGCGGCACCGCTCCGTGGGTGGCGCCGTGCGCGCTTCCCATCCGCCCTGATGGCGGCGACGCAGGCCCGGGGCCTCGATGAGGGCCAGGAACACCGGTTCGTCCAGCGTCGCGATGGCGCGATGGCGACGACCCGGAGCCAGCCGGAGCACATAGGTCTGCGCCCCCTCGCCGGCGTCCAGCCAGGCCCCCGGACGGACGATCAGGCGCCGCGCTCGCTCGACCGAGGCCCTCATGCCACCTCTCCCAGATCCGACAGGTCCGGCGGCGGCGCGTCGACGACGGCGTGGATGGCGTCTTCCAGTTCCTCCAGCAGCTGGTTGAGGGCCTCGTGGTCGCGGGCGTCCTCGATGCGGGTCGCGGCGTTGGCGGCGGTCTGTCGGTTGACGCCGAAGGCATGACCGACCCGCTCCAGCTGCCAGCCGAGCGCGACATGGGCCAGGTACATCGAGACCCTGCGGGCGCGCAAAGCGGGTGCCGCCAACCGCTTCGCGCGCCGGATCGCCTGTGTCGGGACCTCCAGCCGTACGGCGACCAGCTGCATCACCAGATCGGCATGCAGCCGGTCGCGCTCGTTGACCTCGACCCTGTAAGGCTGCCTCACCGTCCACCTCCCCTCAACCAAGCCAAGACAGGAAAATAATCCTATCGTGCGTCAGAAACGGTCGTAGCGGCGGGACGTCGCGGAAAATTAGAATCGTTGACTCGAGACTCTCGACGGCGATTCGCAAATCAGCCTAGATTCGCCTTCATGGGGTGGCGTTAACGGTTCTTAAGTTTTTGGCCGGTTAACTCGCGAACAAGGTTACTCGTGCCTGTGTACGGGTTCATATGGTCAAGCTTTGCCTGGAGGGGCATGAATGCGTGTTCTGCTGATTGAAGACGATCACGCCACGGCGCAAAGCATCGAACTGATGCTCAAGTCCGAGGGCTTCAACGTCTATACGACGGACCTCGGCGAGGAAGGCATCGATCTGGGCAAGATCTATGACTACGACCTCATTCTTCTGGACCTGAACCTGCCCGACATGAGCGGCCTGGAGGTCCTGCGCCAGCTGCGCGTCGGCAAGGTCAACACGCCGGTGATGATCCTGTCGGGATCAACCGAGATCGAGACCAAGGTCAAGACCTTCGGCGGCGGCGCCGACGACTACATGACCAAGCCCTTCCACAAGGACGAGCTGATCGCGCGCACCCACGCCGTGGTCCGCCGCTCCAAGGGTCACGCCCAGGCCATCATCCACACCGGCGAGATCGCCGTGAATCTGGATGGCAAGACGGTCGAGGTGCACGGCCACCGCGTCCACCTGACGGGCAAGGAATATCAGATGCTGGAGCTGCTCTCGCTCCGCAAGGGCACGACGCTGACCAAGGAAATGTTCCTGAACCACCTGTACGGCGGCATGGACGAGCCCGAGCTGAAGATCATCGACGTCTTCATCTGCAAGCTGCGCAAGAAGCTGGCCACGGCCGCCGGCGGCAAGCACTACATCGAGACCGTCTGGGGCCGGGGCTACGTCCTGCGCGATCCGTCGGAGAACACCGCGGCCGCGCCGCAGAGCGCCGCTGCCTGAAAGGTCGCCGAGCGATGAGATCTGCGCCCGCCGGGAAACCGGCGGGCGTTTTGCTGTCAGATGGCCACGATCAGATCGTAGTGGACCGTCAGCGCCCCGCTTTCTGTGCCCGATCCCGGCGCATAGGCTCTTATCAGGCCCTCACGCTCCGTTGCCGTGATCTGTTGCAACAGGAGATCGCTGTCGTTTTGCGGCGCGCCCGCGACATAGAGTTGGGTCGTCAGGCGGCGGACGCCGCGCGTCGAAACGGCAGCGTGAATGTGCGGCGCGCGCCAGATCTGCTGCCCGCCGAGCATCGCTGCATACGTCACCGGCTTGATGGTGCGGAAGCGGAAGGCGCCCTGGCTGTCGGTGATCGTCCGGCCATAGCCCTGGAAGCCGGCGTCCCGCGGCCTGTCCGTGTTGGGATCGTCCCTGTGAATGTAACGCCCGGTGTGATCGCACTGCCAGATCTCGACGAGAGCGCCGGCTCGGGGACGGCCGGACGGGCTCCACACGGTGCCGGTCACATGGGTGATCTCGCCCTGGGCCTGAGCGTCCACGCCGGCCATACGAACCAGATCGGCGTCCTGGTCCGTGGGCTTGTCATCATAGGGATAGAAGGGACCTTCCGTCTGCGAGGCTGTGACGCGACGCGGCGTCTCCTGAGCCCTCAGAATGGCTGGCGCTGAGAACCCGACCAGGCCCCCGCTGAGGCCGCCCAACACCAGACCTCGCCTGACCAATCCCTGCGTCATCGGGCTCCCCCAGCCACCGCAGCGCCGTGCTGCACGGCCAAGCTTTCTCCGGAAATCGTGGGTATGGCAAGGACTTGGAGGCCACAGGGTCCGACAGGCCGTCAGCCTGGCTCGCAGTCAGAGCGGTATGCCTTGGGTCGCCGCTCCCGTTCACGGATCCAGCGGCAGGGGCGGCACATGGATGTGGACCACCGACCGACCCTGACGGCTGATGCCCCAGAGCTCGCGAACGGCCGTGCGGTCCCAGGCCCAGCCCTGGCCCTCGATGGCGACGTTGACGGTCGCGACATGGCGCAGGACCGAGCCCGCCTCCGGCAGCGCCAGGACGTAGAGCTCGGGCGCGTCGTGGCCGGAGACATACAGCAGGCCGTCGTCGCCCCAGCCGCCGCCGGAACTGGAGGTCGGGGCGAACCGCTCCAGCACCGAGGGCGGGAAGACCCAGCTCTCGGTCCTGCGCCACTGGTCGTCGAACTTGACCAGGGTGGTGTAGCGGTGGTCCCGGCCTGGCTGGCCACCACGCTCGTCATAGTTGGCGAAGGTCGCCCACCAGGCGCCGTCGTGCCAGTCGATCCAGGTTAGGGAGCCGATCTGCTCGCCCAGGCTGATCGAGTCCAGGTGCGCCAGGGTCAGGGGGTCGAAGATCTCGATCGAGGAGACCATGGGGACGTGCGGATAGTTGGAATGAGCGCACATCAGCCGGGCCTCATGGACGAGGCAGGCGTTCAGGTGCACGAACAGGGTCGGGTCGCCCGCCCATTCCGCCAGCTTGCGCCCATCGGCCTTGGCGTAGCGGCCCAGCCGGGTGTTGACCACGGCGTAGAAATCATCGCCGGCCGCCGCCGCGCCCTGGCCCGCCTCGCGGATGTCCGGATAGCGGCGCAGTTCCACCGAGGCGAAGGTCGGCGGCGCGGGCGGTTGCGGCAGGGGGCGTTCCTCGCGGCGCGGGTAGCTGGCCAGCGGCGCAATGGGGCGGGGGTCGGCGGGCTGGGCCGTGGCCGGACGGTCCTGGGCGTGGGTGGGGCCGGCTTGGGAAAAGGCCATCAGCACGGCGGCAAGGGTGACTCTGAGCATCGTCGGCATACTCCATTCCTCCCCCGTCGGGGGAGGGGGACCGCGAAGCGGTGGAGGGGGCCCACCGCGCACGCTGGAGTCTGGATGGTGCCCCCTCCGTCACGGCGCGAAGGCGCGTCGCGCCACCTCCCCCAACGGGGAAGGATCTGTGTGTCTAAAACCGGCCCGAGACGCCGACCCAGACGACCCGACCATACTCGGCCGATTCCTGCAGCAGGTCGGCGCGCGGACCGGTGACCTCGCGGCGGCCTTCGTCGGTCAGGTTCTCGCCCTCCACGAAGACGGTGACGGCGTCGGTGACGCGGTAGCTGAGCTGGGCGTCGAAGGTGCCGCGGCTCTTCCAGTACTGGTCGGCCGGGGGCGTCGTGGCGTTGGCCCCCTCGAGGAAGCGGCCGATGTAGTTGTAGCTGAGGCGGCTCTCGAACCCGCCCTTCTGATAGTAGACCTGGGCGTTGTAGGTCTGGTCGGGCTGCAGCACGAAGCCGGTCGTGCGCACGCCCGTCGGCGTCCGGAACCGGAACTCGGTGTCCAAGAAGGTGGCGTTGGCCCCGACCCCGAAGCCGTCCAGCCAGCCGGGCAGGAACCAGAGCGACTGCTGATAGGACAGTTCGAGACCCTTGATGGTCGCGGTTTCGGCGTTGGTGGGCTGGCTGACGTTCACGGTCTCGACCCCTCTTCCTAAGCCCAGGTCGAGCTGTTCGACCGTGTTGAGCGAAAAGATCTCGTTCTCGATGTCCTTGGAGAAGACGCCCACGGCCAGTATGCCGCGCGGGATGTAGTATTCCACCGACAGGTCGAAGCCCTCGCTCTCGCGCGGCTCCAGGTTCGGATTGCCCCGGCTGAGCGAGGGGACGGTGCCGGTCAGGTTGATCTGCTCGCGCGCCGTGATGTCCGAGAAGTTCGGCCGGCCGATGGTGTTGGTCCAGGCCCCGCGCACGATCAGGTCCTCGCCGATTTCCCAGGTCGCATGCAGGCTGGGCAGCCAGTGGTCGTAGTCGCCCTCGGAGCTGATCGGCGTGATGGTCGCGCCGTTGATGCGCACCGACGAGGTCTCGACCTCGGTCGCCTCGTAGCGGACGCCGCCGACGATTGTCAGGCCGCCGAGGCCCAGCGTCGCCTGGCCGAAGCCGGCATAGACGTCCTCGGTCACCTCGTAGTCCGAGGACAGAGTGTTGAAGGTGCCGGTGAACCGCGCGCGGTTGGCCTGGAAGAAGGCCTCGGCGGCGTCGGAATCGATGCGCAGGCCGAAGGGATAGATGCCCTGGACCAGAGGCGTCGGCCCCGGCTGGGAGACGCCCGCGAGCGTATAGTTCAGGCCCGCCTGCTGGGTGAAGGAGCCGGTGTTCTGATCGAACACCCGCTCGGTCGAGCGGATCACTCCCCCGACCTTGAGGTCCAGCCGGTCGCCGAAGCCGTCGGTGCGGATCGTCAGGTCCGAGCGCGCCTCATAGACGTCTTCTTGCGACGAGCGGAGCAGCTCGGAGCGGTTGGCGAACGCGTAGTTCGCCGCGACGCCGAGCGCGGCCGGGTTGATGGCGTCGAAGCGCGGGAAGAAGCCCGTGGTGTCGTAGCGGAAGCCGAACTCGTTCGCGCGGGCGTCCGGCGTGCGGAATTCCTCGGTCGACTCGGGGTTGTCCAGCTCGGCTCCGGAGTAGACGAAGTCGCCGCTCCACGTCAGCCGGTCGGAGATATCCCAGTCTGCGCTGAGCGTGCCGGCCCAGACCGAGCGGTCGATCTGGAAGCGTCCGATGCCCAGGATGTTGCGGGCCTGAAGGAAGGTGCCGGTGCCAGCCTGCTGGCCACTGACATTGCCGATCTGCTCGTAGCGGCTCTCGATCCGCTCCTCGTCGTCCTTCATGGCGTTGTAGAGACCGGCGGCGACCAGGGTCAGGCCGTCGAAGGGCCGCCATTCAAACGCGAGGCGACCGCCGACCCGCTCGCGATTGTTGTTGTAGTAGAAGAGCCGGCGCTGGATCGGGACCAGCAGGCCATTGCCGGTGCCGAAGTTCGCGGGCGCTCCGGCGAAGGTGTATTCCCGGAAGGACGGCGAGGCGATCTCGACCTGGGGGATGTCGCTGTCGCGCAGATAGTAGCTGGCCGACAGGACGACGCCGAACTGGTCGGCGTCGCCGAACACGGTGCCGGCGGTGAAGTTGGCGCGGCCGGACTGTTTCTCGTCGCGCTGGTCGCCGGACTGCTCATAGAAGCCGAGCGCGGCCGTGCCCGCGAAGAAGGGCCGGGCCTCGTCGATGGCGCTGCGGCTCAGGATGTTGATGGTGCCGCCGATGGCGTTGGCGTCGCTGTCGGGGGTGACGGTCTTCACGACTTCCAGCCGACGGGCGAGCGTCGAGGGCACGATGTCCAGCGGAACGGTGCGGTCGCCGTTGCCGACCGAGGCGACCACGGCCCCATCGATGGTGGTGCGGTTGTAGGTCGAGGGCAGGCCGCGCAGGACAGGGAAGCGCGGCTCGCCCTGGTCTTCCTGGACGGATACGCCAGGGATGCGGCGCAGGGCGGCGGCGGTGTTGTGGTCGGGCAGACGGCCGATGTCGTCGGACGACACGCCGTCCGAGATCTGGAAGGTGTCGCGCTTGGCGGCGATGGCCTGCTGCACCGCGCGGGCCTGACCGGTGACCACGATCTCGTCCAGCTGGTCCTCCTGCGCCGTCTGGGCGAGCGTCGGGCTCGACATCATGGCGAGGGCGGATGCCGACAAGAACAGGGCGGTCGTTTGTGTTCGGATGAACTTGCGTGAAACAGTCATGTTGGGCCCCAGCCTGACAAGATTGGGGCCGACGTCTAGGTCACGGATTTAACCGACTTCAACAGTCGATGACCGTTTGAGCGATCATTTCAAGATTCTGTCGTTCACCTGTCTCGAAGTCTGAGAGGTGTGGTCGAGAAACCTTTAAGCTTCCACCCGCGGACGCAAGCGGATCGACCGCGACAACCCGATGCCGGCGCGCCTCTTTTCCGCGCCACCGGACCTGCTAGAGGATCGGGCCGACCGGAACGGACGCGCCTGCGCGACGTTGGCGGTTTCGTCCTCCAGTCACAGGCCGTCCATGAAGATCCGCGTCCGCGCCGAGCTCGTCTATCGTTTCGATCCGCCGACGGATGCGATCTACAAAATCCATGTGGCGCGCTGGCCGGGGCAGACGATCCTGCACGAGCGACTGACGGTCACGCCGGAGCAGTCCTTTCATGAGGACGTCGACGACGACTTCGGCGCGCGGACCCTTAGGGCGCGACTGGGCGGCGAAGTGGCGGTCCGCTATGAGGCGCTGGTGGACAACGGACGGCTGATGGGCCTGCCGCCGGGCGCGACCCAGCACGACTGGAACGATCTGCCGGCCGATGTGCTGACCTATCTGTGGCCCAGCCGGTACTGCCCGTCGGATCAGTTCGGGCGGTTCGTGGAACGGCAGTTCGGCGAGACCACGGGCGGCGAGCGGGTGCTGGCGATCCTGGACTGGATCAAGGTTAACATCGACTATGAGCGCGGGGTTTCGGATTCCGAGACGACGGCGGCGCGGACCTTTATCGATCGGGCCGGGGTGTGCCGAGACTTCACCCATTTGGGGATCACCCTGTGCCGAGCGTCGGGCATTCCGGCTCGGGCGGTCAGCGCCTATGCCCATCAGCTGACGCCGCCGGACTTCCACGCCATCTTCGAGATCTGGCTGTCGAACGGATGGTGGCTGGTCGATCCGACGGGACTAGCCCCGATCGAGGGGCTGGTGAGGATCGCCTGCGGACGCGACGCCGCCGACATCGCCTTCCTGTCGACGCAGGGGACGTGCGAGCTCGTGCGTCAGTCGATCACCGCCGAGGCCGAGGACGAGACCGCCCGGGCGGCCTAATTCTCGCGCGATGACCTGACGGGCCTTCAGCGAGTTTGTCATCCCGGCCGAAGCGAAGCGGAGAGCCGGGACGAGGACCACGCTTACGGATCACTCCCGGTCGGCCGAAGGGCGAACCGGGAGCATGCCGAACGCAGGACGCGAGCCACTGGCATGGGCCCGGCTCGCAGGCCGGGCCTCGGTGTTGTTCAGCGTTGTGTCCCGGCTCTCCCCTTCGCTACGGCCGGGATGACAAGGTGAAATGCGCGACCGACCTCAGTTCGACCGCGAGAGGGAAGACCTGTACGTCTCGATGAGCTCCAGGCGGCGCAGGACCTTGTTCTGCGGGTCGATCAGGACCGCGGCGTGGGCGGGGGCGGCGACCGCGCCCCGGCCGTCGGTCATCGGCAGGGTCGTGACGACGCCATCCACCGCAACCTCGATCGGCATGGGGAAAGGCGCGCCGTCGCCCGTCGTCCACGACAGGATCAGACGATCGCCTTCGCGGCTCTGGCTCAAGACTGGCAGGGCGGCGTTCATCAGATAGCCCCGGAAGAACCAGTCGAGGTCGCGGCCGGTCTCGGCCTCGACGATGTCGATGAAGTCCCGGGTCGAGCGGCGAACGGTGGTGAAGTTGCCGGGGACCGGGTCGGGGCGGCCGTAGATCAGGGTGGTCAGGGAGCGGAAGAAGGCCTCGTCCCCAATCAGCATCCGCAGGGTGTGGGCCGTCAGGGCCCCCTTGAAATAGATGTCATTGCCGGGCCCTTCGCCGTCCAGATAGCCGCCCGCCTGCTGGGGGCGGCCCGAGACGACCGGAAAGCGATTGGCGAGGTCGGCGTGCAGCTGAGCCAGCTCGATCTGCATGTAGCGGTCGCCGTTCAGCCAGCCGGCGTAGAGCGGCTGCATGTAGGTGCCGAGACCCTCATGCAGCCAGAAGTCGTCGGCGTTGGCGTTGGTCATCTGGTTGCCGAACCACTCGTGGGCCAGTTCGTGCTGCAGCAGCCAGTCGTAGCCGCGCAGGTCGATGCGGTAGCCGTTGCCGTAGGCGTTGATGGTCTGGTGCTCCATGCCCAGGTGCGGGGTCTCGACCACCCCCATCTTCTCGTCGCCGAAGGGGTAGGGGCCGACCGTGGCCTCGAAGAAGTCCATCATCGGCGCGAACTGGGCGAACAGGGCAGCGACCTTCTCCGGATCGTCGGACCGCAGGTGCCAGTACTCCATCGGGAAGCGGTTGCCGAAGCGGCTGGCGTAGGTCTGCTCCACCTTCTCGTAGGGCCCGATGTTGAGGGCGACGGCGTAAGGGTTGATGTCGCGCGCCGACCAGTTCCAGGTCGTCCAGCCGTCGCCGTGATCCACCGTCCCCAGGAACCGGCCGTTGGACGGCGCGGCGAGGTTGGACGGCACGGTGATGTGCAGGTCGACGCGCCGGGGCTCCGACAGGGGGCTGTCGATACAGGGCCAGAACAGGTCGCAGCCCTCGCCCTGGACGGCGGTGGCGATCCAGGGCTCGCCGGACGGGGCGGTCGACCAGACGAAGCCACCGTTCCACGGGGCCTGGGGCGCGACGCGCGGCTGGCCGGAATAGGCGATGCGCAAGGTCGCGGACTGGCCCGGCTGGAGCGTGCGACCCAGCTGGACCCAAAGGCGGCCGTCGTCATTGGCCCATTCATCGTCGGGCGACCGCTCCGCGCCGTCGATCTGGACGCTGGAAATGATGAAGCGCTCGTCGAGTTCGACCACGAGGCGCGAGGTCGGCGCGGTGGCGGTGAAGGTCAGGGTGGCGACGGCGTCGATGGACCTTGTCTCGGGCATCACCCGGATCGAAAGGTCGGCCACATCGAAGGTGACGGCCTCTTGCTCGACCGTGCGCGGCTGGTTGCTGGCCAGGGTGAAGGCGGAGGACTCGCCGGCCGGCTGCTGGGCCAGGGCGGGGGCGGCAGACAACAGGAGGACGGTGAAGATGAGGCGCGTGAACATGGAGAGACATCACGACGGGGGACGGCGTGGGGTCAAGCCGGCAAAGAAAAAGGCCGGTGTTTCCACCGGCCCTTGTCAGATCAGAATGTCGACGCGATCAGGCGGCGGCTTCGGCCAGCTTGGCCTTGACCTGGCGCTTGATGCGCTGGGCCGTCAGGGACAGCTGCTCGTCCTTGGCCTTGACGATGAAGGGATCCAGGCCGCCCTTGAAGTCCAGCGTCCGCAGGGCCGCGTTGGAGATGCGCAGGGTATAGGACTGGCCCATCGCCTCGGACGCCAGCTTGACCTTCTTGAGCGACGGCAGGAACCGGCGCTTGGTCTTGATGTTCGAGTGGCTGACCGAGTGGCCGACCATCGGGCCGACGCCGGTGAGTTCGCAACGACGAGACATCGTCAGATCCTTAGGACACGGCGCCCACGCGTGGCGGGGCGCAAGAAACGAAAGCGCGCGGAAGGACGCCCTCCGCGCGAGAGGGGGCCGTATAGTCGAAGGCGCTCGCCGCCGTCAAGGCTTTAGGGCTGGCCCCTCGGCCGGTTCATGTGTCGTTCAATCGCCGTGATTGATTGACTAGGATGACCCGACTGTCCGGGGGAACCGACCATGATGACCATGCCCACTCTTGTTCTACGCATCCTTGCCGTCGCCGCGCCTGCGGTCGCGGGCGCGGCCCTGCTGGCCGCTCCGGCCTCCGCGCCCCAGGCCCAGGCCTCGGCCACCGAAGTGTTGCCCGGTTATTGGGAGTACACGACAAGCGCCGTCGGCATCCGCGATACCGAGCAGAAATGCGTGCGGCCCAGCGAGATCAACCGCTTCTTCGGCGGTCTGTCGACCCGGCGCTGGCGCTGCGAGTATCCGGTGCGCGAGGTCGGCGGTGGTCGCACCCGGTTCGAGGGCGTCTGCACCGATCCGCGGGGCCGCCGTGTGAATGTGCGGCTGCGGGGCACCTATGAGCCCGAAGCCTTCCGGTTCAGCGGCGGAGCCCAGTTGGCGCGCGGCACGCCGTATCTGCCGGCGTCGATCACGGCGCGGCGGCTGGCGTCGCAATGCCCTGCGGGGGCGGAGTATTTCTGACGTCCGCGTCCTTCTCCCCTTGCGGGAGAAGGAAATCGCGCCCGACGGCGTAGCCGTCGCCTTGGCGCGATAGGATGAGGGGTGAGACCCGCCTTCGACGTTTCGCGGTGGTTGCTCCGTCATCGATACCGTCGCCTGTCACCCCTCATCCGTCCGCTTCGCGGCCACCTTCTCCCGCAAGGGGAGAAGGCAAGAAAAAAAGGCCCGGTGTTTCCACCGGGCCTTTGTCATATCCGCGATGTCGCCTGGATCAGGCGGCTTCGGCTTCTTCCGCGTCTTCCGCCACGGGCTGGTTGGCCTTCTTGGCGCTGAGGGACTTGCCGAGCAGGGCCACGGCGGCGTCCTTGTCGATGCGGTTGGCGGCGGCGACCTCGCGGGCCATGCGGTCCAGGGCCGATTCGTACAGCTGGCGCTCGGAATAGGACTGTTCCGGCTGGCTGTCGGCGCGGTGCAGGTCGCGGACCACCTCGGCGATCGAGATCAGGTCGCCGGAGTTGATCTTGGCTTCGTATTCCTGGGCGCGGCGGCTCCACATCGTACGCTTGATGCGGGCGCGGCCCTTGAGCACCGTCAGGGCCTTGGACACGGTGTCCTCGGCGGCCAGGGTGCGCAGACCGGCGGTCTTGGCCTTCTTGGTCGGGACGCGCAGGGTCATCTTCTCGTGGTCGAAGGTCACGACGTAGACCTCCAGCGACATGCCCGCGACTTCCTGGGTCTCGATGGCCGCGACCTTGCCGACGCCGTGCGCCGGATAGACGACGGCGTCGCCAACCTTGAATTCCAGACCAGTCTTGTTCGTCATGTCATTCCTTTCCCGGACGCAGGGACGGAGGGACGCGAAGGCACGGCGACAATTGCTCTAAGGCCCGGCGACGGAGACATCGCCGATGCGCGAACTCAGTTGTCAGTCGTGGAAACGGATCACCCAACCTCTGGCCGATCCCGCCTTCATGGGCGGGATTCTGTCGCAAACGCGGGCGGCGCGTGAAAAACGCAGACCGCCCGACCCAATGCGGAGAAGCTATCACAAAAATGCGGAATTTCAAAACGTCGCGTGCGGCGACGGCCACGCGGACGAGATTCCCGACCCGGCTATGGTCAGGCTTCAGGAACCCTTGCCGGGCTCCGCCGAAAAGTATTTCTCGAACTTTCCGGTCTCGCGCTCGTACTGCTCGCGGTCGGCGGGCGGCGTGCCTTTGACGGTAATGTTGGGCCAGACGCGGGCGTATTGGGCGTTGATCTGAAGCCACTTGCCGTCCGGTTCGTCCTCGGTGTCGGGCTTGATGGCATCGACGGGGCATTCGGGCTCGCAGACGCCGCAGTCGATGCATTCGTCCGGCGCGATCGCGAGGAAGTTCTCGCCCTCGTAGAAGCAGTCCACGGGGCAGACCTCCACGCAGTCCATGAACTTACATTTCACGCAAGCGTCGGTGACGATGTAGGTCATGGGCGGGCGGGTCGGTCCTTGAGGCTCAGCGGCTCCCGAGATGGCCGGACGCGGGCGGACTGTCAACCGATGCGAAGTCTCGGACACCTTGCGGAACGGGAGCGGGGCCCCAACTGTTACCGACACGGCTGCGGATTGGCGCGGCTGATCCTATCCCGACCGGAGAGACCCATGACTGTATCGACGTTCCGCCCCAGCCGACTGGCCCTCGTTGCCGCCGCCGCCGTAACCGTCACCGGCGGTGCCGTGGTCGCTCAGGCCGCCCTGACGCAAAACCCGACCGAGGTGCGCGCGGGCGATTACGCCCTGGATTCCAGCCACGGCAAGATCACCTGGTCCGTCAATCACCTGGGCTTTTCGACCTACTACGGTCAATTCGTGAACGTGCAGGCGCAGTTGACGCTGGACCCCGCCAATCCATCTGCGAGCACCCTGACGGCGACCATTCCGCTGACCGACGTGGCCCCGAACGACGATCGACTGAAGGCGCATCTGCAGACGGCGGACTTCTTCGACACCGCCAACCACCCGACGGCCACCTTCGTGTCGCGCTCCGTGACGGTGGACGCCGATGATCCCACCGAGGCGACGGTGGTCGGCGACCTGACCCTGCGCGGCGTGACGCGACCCGTGACGATCGAGGTCGAGTTCAACCAGGCCGGCACCGCCATGGGGGCCTACAAGGCCGGCTTCGACGGCGAGGCGACGATCAAGCGCTCGGAGTTCGGCATCAACTACGCCCTGCCTGCGATCTCCGACGAGGTCGAACTGCACATCGAGGGCGAGTTCAACATCGTCGAGTAAGGGGCCTCAGCCGGGCCCTTCGTCGCCGATCAGGCGATAGAGGGCCCGAGCCTCGTCCGGGGGGCCGCGCCGGTCCCCGATGCCCTCGACCGTCAGTTCGATGAAGCGCCCCGCAATGGCGAAGACCATGCCGTCGCCGACGTGGACCGTGCGGCTGGGCTTGTCGAGCCGGACCTGAGCGCCATTGTGCGTCAGCCGGACCGCGCCCCGCTCGACCAGGGCGGCCGCCAGGGATCGGGTCTTGGCGAACCGCGCCCGCCACAGCCACACGTCTATGCGACAGGTCTCGACGGTCATGGGCGAGCGGTGTCCGTGGCCGGATCCTGGGCATATGCGGCCGACAGGCGGCGATAGGCGCGCGACGTGAATGCCAGGATCGTCAGGATCACACCGCACAGTCCCGCGACGGTGAACACCAGCGCCATTCCCCGGTCTGCGCCGGTGCCGAACCAGGGGCCGATCGTGCGCGCCCCCGCTCCGTCGGTCATGAAGGGGATGACGACGAACTGCGTCAGAGGCCCGATCAGAAAGGCGGTGAGGGGCGAGGCGGACTGCTCGACGGACTGGGCGAAGCCAAAGACCCGGCCCTGGCGCTCGTAGGGGACAACCCTCTGCAGGGTGGTCTGCTCTGCTGCCTCGGCCCATGGACCCAGAAACATCCAGATGGCGCAGCCGACAGCCAGCAGCGGGATGGAGGTCTGGAGCGTGAAGACCGAGGCCACGCTCCACATGATCAGATTGACGACCAGCAGGGTGCGCAGGGGCCGGGGCCCAAGTCCGACCTTGGCGATCACGAGGCCCGAGACGATGAAGGCTACCGAGATCGTCGCCCACAGAAAGCCCCAGGACTGCACCGGCATCAGCGACAGACCATAGGCGTCCATCAGGGCCATGAAGACGCCGCCCAGGAAGTTGTTGAACGCCGCGAACAGGATCAGGGCGAACAGGCCCGGGACCGCGCCCACCACCTTGAGCGTGCCCTTGAGGTCGATGCGGCGATCCGCCTTGGCCCGGAGGTCGGCGGGGGCTCCGGTGTCGGACGCGGCGGTCTGGGCGGCGGCGGGGACGCGGACGGTCAGGATGTGCAGGATAACGAGCACTGTCAGGCTGATCGCGACGGCCAAGGCCCCGACCATCCCGGCCCAGGCGACCAGCAGGCCGGAGATCACCGAGGTCGTCAGAAAGCCGATGCCGGTCGCCATCCCGACCAGGCCGTTGGCCTTGTCGCGGCGATCCTCGGGGACCAGCAGGGTGACCAGCGTCGGAAGCGCGATGTTGCGGACGTTGCCGGCAATGACGCCGAGCATGACGAGACCGATCAGGATCCAGAGCTGGGGCTGTGCCACCTCGCGGAAAGCGGCCTCGGGCGTAGCCAGCAGCAGGCCCAGCGACAGGACGTAGAAGGCCAGCGAGGCCAGGCTGGAGCCCCGCATGACCCGGGTCTTGGGATAGTGGTCCACCAGGCTGCCGAACCAGACGGCAAAGCCCGCCGTCAGGACCAGGAAGACGCCCGCGATCATGCCGGTGGCGAAGACCGAGCGGGTCTCCAGGAACACCCAGAAGGTGATGGCGAACCAGACGGTGAAGTTGGTCACGCCCGCGACCGCGTTGTTGGCCAGCAGAGCGTAGAAGGCCCGCATGGGGCTGGGGGTGGCCATGAACGGTCTCAGGCGCGCTGGGCGGGCTTAGGGCGCCGGCGCTTTCGCCTGACCGGAGCGGGTGGGGTGGTCAGGGCAGCGAGGGCGGCGAAGGGCGAGTCCTTAGGTGGCGCGACCGGACGGTCGGGGCGGTCGGGCTGTTTGGCTCGGGGAACCCGCAGAGCACCGAGGATGGCCCGGGCCTCTGAAGCGGTCCAGCCAAGGTCGGCGAGGGCCGCATGGGGCAGGTCGGCCTTGCCCGCCGCGCGCCTGTGGTCCGCCAGACGCTCCAGGGCTTCGACCGGCGCGGCGACGCGGCCAACGGCGCGAAAGCCGTGGGCGGACAGGGCGCGGGGGCTGGGCGCGGGGGCTGTTATGACTGTCAGTCCCTCAGGGCGGGGACGGAACGGTTCCGCCGCGACGAACGCCTGGGCCAGGGTGCGGCCGCGGGGTTTCAGCACGCCGGGCAGCCAGACGGAGTGGACGCCGATACGGACGGCGAAGGTCTTCAGCGTGCGACGTTCGGCATGGCTGAGCGCGGCCAGGTCGCGCTCGACGTCGTGGCGATCGATGACCCCCCCGGCCTCGACCAGGCGGAAGGCCAGGCCGCGCGGCAGACCGGTCAGGGTGCCGGTTTCGATGGCGGTCTTCAGACGGCGGAGATCGCGCAGCGCCCGGCCGGCCTCCGACGACAGGAAGGCCTCGATGCGGCGCTGGGCCCGGTCACGCGCGGCCCGGGGGCCCAGGTCTCCGATCAGGCGGATGCGGGCGCTGAAAGGATCGCCGCCGATGATACGGGCCGCGAGCGCCCCCTGCCACAGGACATCGCCCTGGGGCGTGACGGCGAAGGCCGCGTCGGCGTCGGCGGCGAGGCGGCCGAGGCGGCGCGCGATCTCGGGCCCGACGGCGCGGAGGGCCGCGGTCTTCAACGTGCGGTCGGCAAGGGCGGAGCCGCCGGCAGACGCGGAGAAACGGGCGCCCTCCAGATGGCCCACGGCCTCGCCGTCGACGGTGACGACGCCGTCGCCCGCGACTTCGGCCAGCGTCGCCTCGCGGTCGTGAAGCGAGCGCATCAGGGCGGTGGTCTTGCGGTCGACGAAGCGGGCGGTCAGGCGCTCGTGCAGCACGTCGGACAGGCGGTCTTCCAGGGCGCGGGTCCGCTCGCGCCAAGCCTTGGCGTCGGCGACCCAGTCGGGGCGGTTGGCGATGTAGGACAGGGTGCGCACGCCCGCGAGCCGGGCCGACAGCTGGTCGATCTGGCCGTCGTCGCGGTCGACTTCGGCGAAGCGCGGGGCGAACCAGTCGTCGGTCAGGCGGCCCCGGCTGCTGGTCAGGGCGCGGAAGACGTCGCGCGACAGACGGGCGTGTTCATCCAGCGTCGTCTTCTGGAAGTCCGGCAGCTGGCACGCTTCCCACAGGCGCATGACGGTCCCGCGCGAGCGGCCGATGCGCTTGATCTCGTCGTCGAGCATGGCGCGGCGGAGCAGGGTCTCGTCCAGCGCCTGTCCGGTCAATTTCAGGCCGGGGACGCCGGGGGTCTGGACCAGAGAGCGCAGCAGGTCGGGCAGGCTGTCGAAGTCCAGCCGGGCGTTCCTCCACTCGATGGCCTGGACGGGGTCGAACCGGTGGTCGACGACCTGGCCGACCAGGTCCTCATCCAGCTCCTCGGCCTCGCCCGTCACCCCGAACGTGCCGTCGCGGATGTGGCGGCCGGCGCGGCCGGCGATCTGGGCGATCTCGTGGGCGTGGAGCCAGCGCGTGCGGCGGCCATCGAACTTGCGAAGCCCTGCGAAGGCGACATGGTCGACGTCCATGTTCAGCCCCATGCCGATGGCGTCGGTGGCGACCAGGAAGTCGACCTCGCCGGACTGGAACAGGGCCACCTGGGCGTTGCGGGTGCGGGGGCTGAGGCTGCCCATGACGACGGCGGCGCCGCCCCTCTGACGGCGGATCAGCTCGGCGATGGCGTAGACTTGTTCCGTGCTGAACGCGACGATGGCCGAGCGGCGCGGCAGGCGGGTCAGCTTCTTGGACCCGGCGTAGGTCAGACTGGAGAGGCGTTCGCGGCTGACGATCTCGACGTCAGGGATCAGGCGACGGATCAGGGGCGCCATGGTGCCGGCCCCCAGGAACATGGTCTCGAACCGGCCCCGGGCGTGCAGCAGGCGGCTGGTGAAGACGTGGCCGCGCTCGGGATCGGCGGCCAGCTGGATCTCGTCGACAGCCAGGAACTCGACGTCCCGCTCCATCGGCATGGCCTCGACCGTGCAGACGAAATAGGCGGGGCGCGGCGGGATGATCTTCTCCTCGCCGGTGATCAGGGCGACGGAGTTCTGGCCCCGCGCCCGCACGATCCGCTCATAGACCTCGCGCGCCAGCAGACGCAGCGGCAGGCCGATCATCCCGGACGCATGGCCCAGCATACGCTCGACCGCCAGATGGGTCTTGCCGGTGTTGGTCGGCCCCAGGACCGCGACGACGCGGGAGGGAGCCTGGCCGGTCGGGCGATCGCTCATGATGAAAAGAAGGTGGCGATTCGGCGGGGGCTGGGCAAGCGTGGCGGATCAGCCCGCCTGGACCGCTGCGCCGATCAGGGCCGCGTTGGCGGCGATGTAGAGGCTGGTTCCGGCGAAAAAGAACCGCTTGTCCCACCGCCGAACCCGGCCCGGCCCCCAACCGTTGCGAGTCAGGAAGGTCCAGGCAGTGGCGGCGGCGATGGCGAGCACCGCCAGGAACAGGGCCAGAAGATGGATGTGATCCATCAGGCCCAGGCCGGCGGTCTCTCCGACGACCTCCTCCACCGATCGCATGTTGAGCACGATGGCGAACAGCACGCCTGCCAGGAGGCCCAGACGCGGGCTGAGATACTTCCCCTCCTCGTCGTGCATCAGGAAGGTCAGCAGCGTCAGGGCGGAGGCGATGTAGAGCGGAGCGACCAGTTTCCAGAAGGTCCAGAGATCCGCGCGCTGAACGTCTATGACGATCTCCATGTGCGGATAGATCGTCTCCGCGTCGTCCGGCAGCGAGGGATCGCCGAAAGCGGTGCCATAGACCCGCTCGCGCGCCTCGACGGCAAAGCGGGTCACCTCCCAGCCCTCGACCCTGAGATCGTCTGCGACGCTGGAACGGCGATCGTCGGCGACGTACTGCAGGGTGGTCGCGTCCTCGACGGAGTCCTCGGCGATGATGCGCAGGGTGTGGCGGTCGAACGGATAGTTCCGGACGTCGAAGCCCTGGCGATAGACCCCGGACAGCTTGCGCGTGGACCACAGGCCGAAGTCGGTCGGGGCGATGTATTCCAGCGTCTGCTCTTGCTCCTGGGCGTTGATCCAGTCCGCGGACTGAAGGGCGTTCTTGTCGCCGGTGCACACGCTCCAGGCCCAGACGTCGGCCCCGAAGCGGCCGGCCCGGGTGTCGATGTCGTAGAGATCGCCGAGATAGACGCCCATGGAGCAGACAGTCTGAACCGGGCGGGGCTCCGATGCCGTCGTCTGGCGCGCGCTGGCGGGAAGGGCCAGGCCGACCAAGCCGGCGCACAGAATGATCGCCCAGAACCGCATGCATCCCCCGAACACGAAGCGGGACTGTTCCGCGTCCGGACAGGAACCGCAAGCGGTCCAGGCGTGGCGTCAGGCCGTGCGACGCGACAGGGCGGTCCGGACCGCCAGATAGAGCAGCAGGCCGAACGGCCCCGCCATCAGGATGAAGAACAGACACGGCAGGACCACCCAGTGCGGGAGGCCGCGGCGACCCGCGTCCTCGACCGCCCAGGCCCCGACCCAAAGGTCGAAGGCCAGATAGTGGACCCAGCCGACCAGCACGGCCTCTGGACGGCTGAAGCCCTCTGTCAGGCCCGCGAGTGTGGTCAGGTCGCCCTCGAACCCGCCGCCGGTAATCGCGCGGATCAGGAGCGCTGAATAGGCCACGGCCAGGGCCACTCCGATGGTCCGGGCCGCCGCGATGGCCAGGGAGCGGCGCAGCGGGGCGAACGCCAGGATGATCCAGCCGATCAGGGCGACGGCGTTGGCGAGGCTGAACTGGGTCTCGGGCGTCATCTGCGGCGGCTCCGGGGACAGAACTTAACGCGAAGAAGCGGACCACCGGAACAGGGACGAAACGAATCAGGACCGAATCACCGACACCGCCCGATTCGCGATCCGTTCACCCCAATATATTGTATCTTAAGCCAGATTAACCACAACGCCGAAGGCCGGGGGCGCGTCGATTGCGCGCGACGTCTTTTCCGACGCGCCTTGAGCCGCTAGGACGCGCTCGACGGCCCCGTAGCTCAGCCGCATAGAGCAAGGCTTTCCTAAAGCCGAGGTCGGGGGTTGGAGTCCCTCCGGGGTCGCCAGTCCACCACCACAACGTCACGTCTCCGGTCGATCGGGCCGCGCGCGAGGTTGCGCGCCTTGACCATAAGGCTAGGTTTTGGCCCTGACGGAGGAACCCATGGAAATCGCGAAGGCCCAGGCGGATATGCGCGCCGCCTATGTCGGGGGCTCGCCGGGCGTGCTGGTGTCCGGTCTCGTCTGGCTGGTCGCCGGGTGGCTGTGGGACCGGTCCGGGGTAGAGAGTGGGTTCACCGCGCTGTTCGTGGGCGGGATCCTGATCTTTCCGGCGTCCTTGTTGGTTTCAAGGCTCGTGTTCCGGGCACCGAAAGTCGCGACCGCAAATCCACTGGAGCGGCTGGCGCTGGAGAGCACCTTCACCCTCTTCGCGGGCATCCTGTTGGCTTACTGCTTCCTGAGAGTGGCTCCGGAGCTGGCCTTTCCGGCGATGGCGGTCGCGATCGGCGTTCGGTACTTCGTGTTCCGGACCGTCTACGGCAGCGCGATCTTCTGGGTTCTGGGTGGCGCACTGGCCACTCTGGGCGCGGCCGTGGCCCTCACGGGGATGGCCTTGCCCGTGAATCTGGCTCTGATCGTCGGTGCCCTCGAAGTGGCTTTCTCGGCGCTGATTCTGCTGTTCGGCCGCATAGCGCCCGCCACGCCGCCGCTCACCCAGAGCTGAGGCGAGGGCACGGTCGCGGAGCGTGGGGTGGCGGGACACCGCCGCAGCGGCGCCCCGCTGCCGGTCTTCTCAGAGCACCCCGATCATGCTGGCGACCAGGGGATGGCGCACGATGTCCTGTTCGGCCAGGCGCACCACGGCGATCTCGGGCACCGCTTCCAACCGCGCCGCGATATCCCCCAGGCCCGAGACGCCGGGCAGGAGGTCGGACTGTTGCGGGTCGCCGGTGACGACCATGGTCGAGTGCCAGCCCAGGCGCGTCAGGAGCATCTTGAGCTGGACGTAGGTGCAGTTCTGGGCCTCGTCGACGACGACGAAGGCGTTGTTCAGGGTGCGGCCGCGCATGTAGCCGATGGGGGCGATCTCGATCAGGCCTTCTGCCATCAGGGCCCCGACCCGCTTCATCGACAGACGGTCCGACAGGGCGTCGTAGAGGGGGCGCAGATAGGGAGCGAGCTTGTCCTCCATGGCACCGGGCAGGAAACCAATGGACTCGCCGGCCTCGACCGCCGGGCGGCTCAGCACGATGCGGCCGACCTTTCCGGCCTCCAGCGCCTCGACCGCCTTGGCGACCGCGAGATAGGTCTTGCCGGTGCCTGCGGGGCCCAGCGCCAGGGTCAGGTTGTGGGTGTCGATGGCGTGCAGCAGTTCGGCCTGGCCCTCGGACTTGGGCTTCAAGGTCTTCAGATAGGCCTGATCGCGATCGTCGTTGGAGGGGTGGGGGGACCAGCCGCCCCGGCCCGAGCCGTGAGAAGAATGGGGGGTCGGAAGCCGGCGGACTTTTGAATCCTGACCATAGTCGGGGCCGTCGAAGGCTCCTCCATCGCGGGATTGACGCTTCAGGGCGGCGCGCTTGGTCATGTCAGGCTCCTAGGGTCGGGAGCCGACGTCCGGACAAGCCGGGCGTCGGGCATGAAAAAAGGCGACACCGGAACGGCATCGCCTCGAACGAGGGTGGGGAGGGTAGGGGAGGCGAAGCCACGCCGTCCGGGGTCGGAGATGTATCCCACATCCAGCGGGAAGACCCGCCGCATACCCGAACGCGTCACGCACGCTCTCCAGGGTTCTGACCGGACCGGGCTTGATCCGGCTTCGGATCCGGGGCGGAAATGACCCCCTCGAATCGCATCAACAGCTTGATGCTAACGTGGTTTACGAAGGCTTAAAGGGCCTATCGGGTCCAGATGAGATGAGGGTTTGATGACAGTCTATTCGCTGACGGACAAGAAACCGCAGCTACCGCCCGACGGCGAATACTGGATCGCGCCGAATGCAACGGTGGTTGGCGGCGTGACGCTGAAACCCGGCGCCAGCGTCTGGTTCGGGGCGGTGGTGCGCGGCGACAACGATCCCATCGTGATCGGGGCCAATACCAACATCCAGGACGGCAGCGTGCTTCACTCCGACCCGGGCGAGCCGCTGATCATCGGCGATGACGTGACAGTGGGACACCTGGCCATGTTGCACTCCTGCACGATCGGCGACGGCACGCTGATCGGCATCGGGGCTGTGGTGCTGGGGCGGGCGGTGATCGGGAAGAATTGCCTGATCGGGGCCAACGCCCTGATCACCGAGGGCAAGGTGATTCCGGATGGATCGCTGGTGATGGGCCAGCCGGGCAAGGTGGTCCGCACGCTGGATGACGGCCAGATCGCCGCGCTGAAGGCCTCGGCGGCGCACTATGTGCAGAACTGGAGGCGGTATGCGGCGGAGCTCCACGAGGAATCCTGACGTAAAGTTCATTTTACACCTTACGCCGTCGCGATAAGGAACCCGGGACCTGCGGGGGGACCGTCCGGTCGACCCGCAACGCCTATGACCGGAGCCACCATGATCAAGACCCGCCGCCTGCTGCTCGCCGCCGCCTCGGGCCTCGCCCTGCTGACCAGTGCCATGCCTGCCCTGTCCCAAGAGGCTCCGTCCAACCCCTGGCCGCAGGCGACGAGCGACATACCCGCCGATGCCAACGTCCGGTTCGGCACCCTGCCGAACGGCATGCGCTACGCGATCCTGAGAAACGCAACCCCGCCGGGACAGGCGTCGCTTCGCCTGCGCATCGACGCCGGCTCGCTGATGGAGGACGAGACCCAGCTGGGCCTCGCCCACTTCATGGAACACATGGCCTTCAACGGGACGACGAACATCCCGGAGAACGACCTGCTGCGCATTCTGGAGCGACTGGGTCTGGCGTTCGGCGCCGACACCAATGCGGCGACGGGCTTCGACCAGACCTTCTATCAGCTGGAGCTGCCGCGGACGAACGATGAGACGGTCGATACCGCCTTGCGGATCATGCGAGAGCAGGTGTCGGAAGCCCTGATGGCCCCTGATGCCATCGACGAGGAACGCGGCGTCATCGTCGGCGAGGAGCGGACACGCAATACCCCGCAACTGCGCTCCGCCAAGGCGCAGCTGGCCTTGCTGGCGCCCGGCCAGCGCATCGCCAACCGCTTCCCGATCGGCGATCTGGACATCATCCGCACGGCCCCGCGCGACCGCTTCGTGGCCTTCTACAATGCCTACTATCGCCCCAGCCGCGCGACGATGCTGGCCGTCGGGGACTTCGACGTCGATGTGATGGAAGGCAAGATTCGGGCGGCCTTCGAGAGCTGGGAAGCGCGCGGGCCGGACGGTCCGGAGCCGGATCTGGGCACCGTCGCGCCGCGCGAGCCGGAGACCCGCATCCTGGTCGAGCCGGGCATCCAGTCCACGGTCCAGCTGAACTGGACGCGCGCGCCCGACCTCGATCCCGACACCGTGGCCGAGCGCCGCTCGCGCACCGTGCGCGGCCTGGGCCTGGCCGTGTTGAACCGGCGCCTGGGAGAGATCGCGCGGGCGGACAATCCGCCGTTCATCGGGGCCTCGGCCTTCGCCCAGACCCTGGCGGACAGCCTGGACATCAGCACCATCGCCGCGGGGTTCAATCCGGGCGGATTGGACCGGGCGCTGCAGACGATGGAGCAGGAGGCCCGGCGGCTGGTCGAGTTCGGCGTGACGCCGGCCGAGCTGCAGCGCGAGATCACGGATAATCGCACGGCGCTGGAAAACGCCGTCGCCTCCGCCGCGACGCGCACGACGCCCGCCCTCGTCAACGGGCTGCTGAACGCGACGAATGATGACCGTGTCTTCTCGGCCCCCCAGACCAATCTCGACCTGTTCAACGCCACGGTCGAAGGCCTGACGCCGGACGCGGTCAACGCCGCCGTGCGCGAGGCCTTCCAGGGGCAGGGGCCGCTGGCTTTGGTCGTGACGCCGGAAGCCATCGAAGGCGGCGAGGCGGCGGTGACGGCTCTGCTGGAGGCCTCGCAGGCCACGCCGGTGACGGCGCGGGCCGATGCGGCGGCGGTGGAATGGCCCTATTCCAACTTCGGAGCCCCCGCCCAGCCGACCGAGACGCGAGAGATCGCCGAGATCGGCACGACGGTGGTGACCTTCGCCAACGGCACGCGCCTGACGGTCAAGCCGACGGATTTCCGCGACGAACAGATTCTGATCAGCGTCGGGACCGGCCTGGGCGAACTGGGCCTGCCGACCGACCGGGCCGATCCGCAAACTCTGGCGGGCTTCACCTTCACGGCCGGGGGTCTGGGACGGCTGACCCTGGACGAACTGAACCGGGTTCTGTCCGGCCGCATCTATTCGGCCAACTTCGCCCTGGAAGGTGACAATTATCGATTGAGCGGGGCCACCCGTCCCGCCGACCTGGGGCTGCAGATGCAGGTCCTGGCGGCCTATCTGACGGATCCCGGCCTGCGCGCGGCACCGTTCGAGCAGATCAAGGCGCTGTTCCCGCAGATCATCGCGCAGCAGTCGGCGACGCCGGCGGGGGCCTTCGCCATCCAGTCGTCCGGGCTACTGGCCTCGGGGGATGCGCGTCAGAGCTTCCCCAGCGCCGCCGACGTCGCGGGCTGGACCAACGACCAGCTGAAGGCCGGGGTGACTGCGGGACTGGCCCAGGGACCGATCGACATCGTGGTCGTCGGTGATGTCACGGTCGAAGACGCCGTCACGGCCGTGGGAAGCACCTTCGGTGCCTTGCCGCCGCGGCCCGCTGCGCCGACGCCCGCCCCCGCGGCCGAAATCCGGCGCTTCCCGGCCGGGACGCCCGAGCCGGTCCGGCTGACCCATCAGGGTCCCGCCGAACAGGCCATGGCCTATATCGCCTGGCCGACGACCGATGCGATCGGCGACCGGACCGAATCCCGGCAGATCGGGCTGCTCGCCGCGGTCATGGATCTGCGCGTCACCGACAGGATCCGTGAGGAACTGGCGATCACCTATTCGCCCAGCGTCGGCTCGTCGTCGTCGGACGTGTTCGAGGGTTATGGCTCGATCTTCGCCTCGGCCCAGGTCACGCCGGAAAACCGGTCGACCTTCTTCACCGAGGTCGAGGCGATCGCCGCGTCACTGCGCGATGTGCCGATCACCGATGATGAGCTGAACCGTGCGCGGGCACCGGAGGTCGAGCGCCTTCGCCGGTCGCTGGCGGGTAACGAATACTGGATCGCCCAACTTGCGGACGTCGACATCGATCCGGCCGCCGTCGGCGAGATCACCGGGCATATCGCCGACCTGGAGGCGGTCACGCCGGCCACCATCCAGGCCCTGGCCCAGCGCTACTTCGATCCGTCCAAGGCCTGGCGCGCCGGGGTCGTGGCCGCCACCGTACAGTAGATTGGAAAAATGGCCCCGGGGCTTTCGCGCCGGGGCCAAGTCTACTCAGGATCGCCGGCGATGACCGACGGTTTCAATCTAGCGGCTGGCCGCTTTTGCCAGGCTGAACGGAGCGTTGTCCGGCGTTCAGGTCAGAAGACGCGGCCACCGACGCCGCCGTCCAGCATGATGCTCGCCCCGGTGATCGACGCGCCTTGGGCCATCACCGTTTCCTCGCGGTACTCGGTGTAGATCTCCTCGCGGATCCAGGTCACGACCTTGATGCCCGCGCCATAGCGGCGCAGCAGCGAGCGTTCATTGCAGTCGCGTTCGGGCCGCTGGACCCGGCAGGTCAGGCCGCCGGTCCGGTCACGCCACAGGGCCTCGCCCTTCTGGCAATAGAAGCTTTCGCCGTGATCGAAGGAGACCTGGCCCAGCCATTCGGCCCAGGTGACCTGCAGCCGCGTGCCGGCGATGCAGCGATACAGTTCGCCCTCATAGCCGTCGTGGATGTCGCGATCGGGGATCACCTGGGACGCGGGGTGCGGGCTGCCCCGATCGTCGATGCAGAAGGCCTGGATCACGACGCGCTTTTCCCAGCGGCGGCGCGCCTCATAGGGCACGCGGATGACCTGGGCCACGGCCCCGGCCTCGACCGTCAGGCCTTGGATGACCGTGGGGTAGGGCTGTTCGACGCTGACATAGGCCGAGCCGCCGCCACCACCGCGCAGGTTGCCGTATCCGCCGACGCGGGCGTTGATTCCGGCGCGCGCCGCCGCCGAGGCATTGGCGTTGGCGTTCGCATTGACGTTGACGTTCACATTGATGTCGCCGCCCGGCGGCGGGTAGTCCGGCGGCCCCGGATGATCGCAGCAGTCCGTCGGAGGAGGAGGGGGCGGCGGTGGAGGCGGGGGCGGGGGCTCGCAGCAGGGCGGCGGCGGTGGCTGGCAGCCGGAACTGCACTGGGCGGCGCCGGTGTTGGCCAGGCCGAAGAAGGCGAAGGCCCCCACAGCCGCCGGCAGCCAGGTCTTGATCCGCACCCGCATGGGCTGGGCTCCTGAAAACGTCTTTCCGGCCCGCGCGGACCGATACAGCCTGACATCTGGCAGCAAAGGTCTTGCGTTTCCGTTTCCAGCCGGGGCCGGCGGCGCGGGCCTTGCGCCGAGGCGGGTGGAGCCACGCCTTATGTTTCATCCCGGCACGCAGAGCCTGATCGACCGCTGGGCGGCCCTGCCGAAGGCCGCCGGCGTGCCGTTGCGCGCCGATCTGGAGCCGATGACCTTTGGCGCCCTGGTGCCCCAGCTGTTCAGCGCCGATCGCACCGCCGAAGGCGCGGCGATGCGTCTGGCCGGGGCCTGGATCGAGGCCCTTCACGGACGCCCGATGCGCGGCGAGTCCTGGCTGGATTTATGGGCCGCCGGGAGCCGGCCCCTGGTCGCGGCCGCCATCGTTCAGACAGTGCGGGAGGCGCGGCCGGTCGTCATGGTCGCCGAAGCCGCCCGGTTGCGGGGCGTGCTGGAGATCGTCGTGGCCCCGCTCCGGACCGCTGACGGACGGCCGGATCGGCTGCTGGGGCTGTATCAGCCCATCGCCGAGCAGGAGCGACGACGCGAGGCCGTGGGTCCCCTGACGGCGCGGTTGTCGATCGGGGTTGGGGTGCCGAACCGTCCGGCCCTCACGCTGGCGGCCCTGGACGGTCGCCGGATCGCCTGAACGGCGTCAGCTGCCGGGGCGGGAGACGTAGAAGGTCGCGGTGTTGCCGGTGGCTGTCGCGCTTGTGACCACGCTGCGGGCCGAGCCCTGAATCGTGGCGGTCGCGCGGGCGCTGACTGGACCGGAGTTGGTCTGGTCGTTGGTGATGACCATCTGGCCGTCGCATTCCGAACAGGCGTAGCCGGTGACGGCGTTGCCGGTCGCCTCGGCCCCGACGCGGACGTCGTAGCCATAGGCGCCGGCGAACTCCGATGTGACCTCGACCCCGCCGGAGTTCACCTGGGCGTTGTCGATCTCGACGTAGCGGTCGTTGTTGCCGATGGAGACTTCGTTGCCGGTTCCGGCCGCATTGGCGGTCGCCGCCCCGTAGTCGTAGGCCGTGACGACGGTGGCGGACCGGACCTGGGACAGGTTCGACTGGTCGGTGGTGACCACGACCGAGCCGCCCTGATTGTAGAGCACGGACTGGTTAGCCGTGGCGCGGGCGCGGCCGGCGAGGTCCCAGGCATTGCCCGAGTTGGCGCTGACGTTCGCCGTCACCGCGTCGCCGGCCTGGCGCTGGCGCAGGATCAGGCCCTGGCTGGAGGCGGCGGTCGAGCTGACGGCTATGGCGTTGCCCAGGGACTGGGCGATCACCTCTCCGGTGGCGGGAATGTACTGGCTGGCGACGAAGGTCTCTGACCGGACGCCGGCGTCGGAGCGTTGGCTGACGATCCCTTCGACCCGCGCGCCGGTGCCGCCCACCGAGGTGGTGTTGGCGATGGCGGTGGAGCCCATGGACGCGCCGCCCAGCAGACGCGCGTCGGCGTTGGTCAGGGCGGTGGTGGCGGTGACTTCGGTCGGGCCGACGACCTGATTGGCCTCGATCGTCACGTCCGCCCCGTAGGCACCGGCCGCCAGATAGTTGCCGCGCGCCTGTGTGGTCATGTTCACAGGCCCCTGGGTGTCGCCGGTGGCGACGACGGTGGTCGTGGCGCGGGCGTTGCCGTTCATGGTCTGGGACGACGAAAGGTCCAGCGAACCGTTTTGCACGCTGCCCGACAGGCTGTTGCCCGTCGCCGCGACATCGGCCGCAACCTCGTCCGAGGCGTCCTCGACGTTCAGGGTCACGCCGGTGATGACGTCGCCGAGCTGGAGCTGGTTGTTCAGGACAACGGAGCCGTCCTGAGCGAAAGCCTCAGTAGCGGCTGCGACGCACATCACCGTCGCGGCGATCGTGCCAGCGAGACGGATCGGCGCGGGTCTGGCCATTGTTCGTTCCCGTGTTGTCATAGGCGGGGTAATAGCCCCCGGTCGCGCCGACGGTGTTAAGCGGGTCGTTCTCGGCCGACAGACAGACCTCGGGGCCCGGCGCGCCGTACAGGTTGGCCATCATCTCCAGCGTCGCCCGCTCGATCAGGGCCCGCACGGCCAGTTGGACCGGCTCCATCCCGCCGGTGCCGGCCGAAACGTCGAAGACGTTGCCGTTGAGGAAGTCGAACACCCCGGCGGAGATTTCGCGGCCGATGATCTGCTTCTGATAGGAAATGACGTCGACGACCTCGAGCGTCGTGGTCTGGACCAGACGCAGGTCCATGGCGACGTTCATGACGTAGATCTTGCCCTGGACAATGCCCGAGCCCGGGGTGTCGGTGTCGGTCTCGCCCACGCCGACATCGAAGCCGGCGGAGCGGATGTTGTAGTTCACCTCGGTGATGCCGCCGATCAGATAGAAGTCCGAGCCCGGCACCTGGCCCGCCAGGATGCGGCGGTAGTTCGGGTTCTCGGGCGTCCCGCCCTCGTCGCCGATCAGGCGGTTGTTGGCGTAGCGAAGCTCCAGCTCCGAGATGGAGGTGTCGTAGCGCTCGACGATCTGGGCCCCGGCCTTGGCCAGGGCCGAGGTCGCCATCAGCGAGGCGCCCTGCGTGATCTGGCGACCGCCGTCGGCGGAGACAGAGCCGGTGTAGTCGCTGATCCGACCCACCGCCATGCGCGGGGAGGGCAGGCCGTAGCGCCGGGCGTAGTCGGCCATGCAGTACAGGGCCGTGGAATAGGGCGTCGGGTTGGACGTCACCGGGGCATTGCCGATCGGACGGGCATAGAGGCCACCGGGCCCCGCCGTCGGGCTGACGCAGGCACTGAGTGCCAGCGCGGTTGCCGCGAGCGCGGCCGGGACGCGGAGCCGGAGAAGAGGGCGGTGCGTCATTCGAAACCTGTCAGGGTGCCGGTCAGGTCGGTGCGGGCGGTGACGTTGCCCGAGTTGGTCTGACGCGAGTTGACGATGACCGTGTTGTGGCTGCCCTGGACCACAACGTTCAGATTGTTGCCGATGGCGGTGGACCCCGCGATGGTCGTGCCCTGGCCGCCCCCGGCGCCGCTGTAGCCCTGGCTCACTCCGCCGGACTGTCGTGAATAGGTTGATGCGCCCTGCTGAATAATGCCGTCGATGATCAGGCGGTTGCCGTTCTGGTCGCGGGTCGAGCCGGTCTGGGCGCTGGAGACGGACTGGCGGGCCCCGCCGTAGCCGTTCTGGAACTGGGCCATGCTGGCCGAGCCGGACACCTGGGCGGCAGCCGGCGATGCGGCGAGGGCCAGGGCGATCAAGGCTCCGGACGTCCGGATCAAGCGCATTTCGACAGGTCCCACGCGAACTCAGGTCACGACCGCAGGGCGCGGTCCGCGTGCCAAAATGGGATAGGGTTATTAAGAAGCGCTTGATGTGACGCGGCCCCCTGCGCATTTGAGGGTCATGGAGCCGTCCGACGGCCGATTCGACGGCCCACCCCCGAAAGAACGCATCTTCAACGCCCCACTGCCGGCGCTGCTTCTGGCTGCGTCGATGCCGGCGCTATTCTGGTTTCAGGAGCGGTCGCACACCTATTGGCTGGAGCTTGCATTCCGGACTGTTGATCTACCTCAAGGTCGCTACAGCGGCCTCCTGACGTCGATGCTGGTGCATGACGGCTGGCTCCACACCACAATGAATGCGGTTGGCGCCTTCACCTTCGGGGTGCCCGTCGCGCGCTTGTTTGGGCATGGCTTCGGGGTGCTGGTCTTTCTCGCCCTATATATTGTGTCGGGCGTGGTGGCGACGCTGGGTTACGGGCTTCTGCATTGGGGCGGACCCGAATACCTGGTCGGTGCTTCGGGTGCCGTATTCGGTCTGATCGGCGCGGCGACGCGGCTGCTGGGTGGACGGGGCAGAGTCCTGCCGCTCACCGACGGCGGGGTGATCCGCATGGCGATCGCGTGGATGGGCGTGAATGCGGTGGTCGGTCTGATCGGCTTCGCGCCCGGGGTAGATGGCGCTCGAATCGCCTGGGAAGCCCACGCCTTCGGCTTTCTGTTCGGCATTTTGGCGATAGGCCCCCTGGCCCGAATCTTCGCCCGGCCGGACGAAAGGTTTGATTCGGCGCCGATAAAGGATGATCCTGCCTCCTGAAGCGGCTTCGGCTCTTCGGCCGTCGGCCGCTCCCAAGAACGACTTATGGGAAGGAGGCCTGACGTGCTGGTCGCGGAGATTCTGAAAACCAAGGGCGGAGAGGTCTTCTCCATCGCCCCCAACACCCTCGTGTCACAAGCCTGCGCCGAGCTGGACCGCCGCAGGGTCGGGGCCCTGATCGTTTGTGACGGCGACCGGGTGGCCGGGGTGTTCTCCGAGCGCGACGTGGTCAAGGCCGTCGCTGCCGACGGTACCAACGCCCTGGCCCAACCCGTGTCTGTCTATATGACCAAGGAGGTGGTGTTCGCAGAGCCGGGAGAGACGGTCGCCATCCTGATGGGGCGCATGACTGACCGGCGCATTCGTCATTTGCCCGTCCTGAGGGATGCCCGCCTGGCGGGCGTCATCTCCATCGGGGACGTGGTGAAATGCCAGATCGCCGAGGCGACACAGGAAGCAGAGAGCCTGAGGACCTATATCGCCGCCGGGTGAGCAGCGCTTTCCCAGATTCTTCGCAGAACTGTCAGAATCCGGGTTGCGGTCCGAGAGGGCCCTCCGTATATCCCCGCCTCGCTCGGAGACGGGCCGGCCACCCAAGGCCTTCGGACTTCGGTCCGGGGTGCTCCGGATCGGAAGACAGAGGGTACAAACCTCTTGCTTTCGCGGTTGGTTCCAAATAGTCTCCGCGCTCCAATCGAATCGCCGGACGATCCAGAGGGAAGCCTCTCGCTTCTTCCTCAGCGATTTTTTGCGGTCTGAAGATACGGTCTTCGGGGTTCGCGAAAAGGCTGAAAAGCCCGGTTGACACAGGAGAACGGCCTCTTTAGGAAGCCGCCTCCGCAGCCCCTCGGGGCCGGGCCGCAGACCGAGGTTCTTCTTTAAAAAGAACCACTTGACGCGGAAATCGGAGGCGACTACATGGCCGCCTCCGCCGACCCCCGGGCCGGTGACGACGTCGAAAGTTCTTCGAAAGAACTGGTTGACACGGACTTCCGAGGCGACTACATCGCCGCCTCCGCCGAGACCGGGCGCTAAACGGTCGGACCGGTTCTCCGGTTTCTACGGTCTTTGACATCGTTGATTTGGAAAGAGAAACGCAGGCGGCGGTGCTCCAGCGACGACCCTTCGAGGTCGTCACTCGACACTGACATCTGCGGTCTTTTTGAAAGACACCATGACGTTTCGGCCTCGGTCGCAACGTTCGTGGGATCTCGTCAAGAATACGTAGAACTAATGCCAGATGGTCTTCCCGACCATCAGCTTAGGTCAGATAGTCAACTCAACCTGAGAGTTTGATCCTGGCTCAGAGCGAACGCTGGCGGCAGGCCTAACACATGCAAGTCGAACGGGCTCTTCGGAGCTAGTGGCGGACGGGTGAGTAACACGTGGGAACGTGCCTTTAGGTTCGGAATAAGCCCGGGAAACTGGGTCTAATACCGGATGTGCCCTTCGGGGGAAAGATTTATCGCCTTTAGAGCGGCCCGCGTCTGATTAGCTAGTTGGTGGTGTAATGGACCACCAAGGCTACGATCAGTAGCTGGTCTGAGAGGATGACCAGCCACATTGGGACTGAGACACGGCCCAAACTCCTACGGGAGGCAGCAGTGGGGAATCTTGCGCAATGGGCGAAAGCCTGACGCAGCCATGCCGCGTGTATGATGAAGGTCTTAGGATTGTAAAATACTTTCACCGGTGAAGATAATGACTGTAGCCGGAGAAGAAGCCCCGGCTAACTTCGTGCCAGCAGCCGCGGTAATACGAAGGGGGCTAGCGTTGCTCGGAATTACTGGGCGTAAAGGGAGCGTAGGCGGACATTTAAGTCAGGGGTGAAATCCCAGAGCTCAACTCTGGAACTGCCTTTGATACTGGGTGTCTTGAGTGTGATAGAGGTATGTGGAACTCCGAGTGTAGAGGTGAAATTCGTAGATATTCGGAAGAACACCAGTGGCGAAGGCGACATACTGGATCATTACTGACGCTGAGGCTCGAAAGCGTGGGGAGCAAACAGGATTAGATACCCTGGTAGTCCACGCCGTAAACGATGATTGCTAGTTGTCGGGGTGTTTACATCTCGGTGACGCAGCTAACGCATTAAGCAATCCGCCTGGGGAGTACGGTCGCAAGATTAAAACTCAAAGGAATTGACGGGGGCCCGCACAAGCGGTGGAGCATGTGGTTTAATTCGAAGCAACGCGCAGAACCTTACCACCTTTTGACATGCCCG
>CANJLQ010000002.1 GCA_947475735.1 Caulobacteraceae bacterium | reverse complement strand
GCTCAGGCAGCGAGGCTCCGCGAGCCGAGCGGTAGCGCCCCCAGCCCGCGCTCAGGCAGCGAGGCTCCGCGAGCCGAGCGGTAGCGCCCCCAGCCCGCGCTCAGGCAGCGAGGCTCCGCGAGCCGAGCGTTAGCGCCCTTATCTGAACGGCGGCTCGTCGAAGGCGCGCAGCTTGCGGCTGTGCAGGTTCGCGCCCTCTTTCCTCAACAGATCGACCGCCTGGATGCCGATCTGCAGGTGCTCCGAGATGGAACCCTCGTAGAAGCGGTTGGCCTGGCCCGGCAGCTTGATCTCGCCGTGCAGCGGCTTGTCCGACACGCACAGCAGGGTCCCGTAGGGCACGCGGAAGCGGTAGCCCTGGGCGGCGATGGTGGCGCTCTCCATGTCGATGGCGACGGCGCGCGACTGGTTGAAGCGAAGCGCGGACTTGGAATAGCGCAGCTCCCAGTTGCGGTCGTCGGTGGTGACCACCGTGCCGGTGCGCAGGCGTCGCTTCACCTCTTCGCCCGGCATGCCCGAGACGGACTTGGCGGCGTCGTAGAGGGCGCGCTGGACCTCGGCGATGCTCGGGATCGGGATATCCGGCGGCAGGACGGCGTCCAGCACATGGTCGTCTCTGAGATAGGCGTGGGCCAGCACATAGTCGCCGATGGTCTGGCTGGGACGCAGGCCGCCGCAGTGGCCGATCATCATCCAGGCATGCGGCCGGGTGACGGCCAGGTGGTCGCAGATCGTCTTGGCGTTCGAGGGTCCCACCCCGATATTGACCAGGCTGACGCCCTCCCAGCCTGGCGCGGTCAGGTGGTAGGCGGGCATCTGGTGCTTGCGCCAGGCCGCATCGGCGATGGCCAGCTCCGGATCGGGATTGGATCGGTCGATCACCACGCCGCCGGCGCACGACAGGGTCTCATAGGGGGAGTTCGGATCGGCCAGCTGGGCGCAGGCCCAGCGCACGAACTCGTCGACGTAGCGGTGATAGTTGGTGAAGAGGATATAGGACTGGACGTCCTCGACCGGGGTGCCGGTGTAGTGGCGCAGTCGGGCCAGGGAGAAGTCGGTGCGCAGGCCGTCGAACTGCGACAGGGGGAAATCCTCGCCCAAGTCGAACAGGCCGTCGGAGATCTCGTCGCCGATGTTGGCCAGGTCGGTGGTCGGGAAATGACGGGCGATGGACGCCGTCATCGACCGGTCCAGCACCACCTCTGAGCCGTCCAGAACATAGGGGAAGGGGATCTCCTGATCCGAGGGCTCGACCTCGAACGTCGCGCCGTAGTCGGCCTCGAGCAGGCGCAGCTGCTCGGCGATATAGGGACCGAACAGGTCCGGGCGGGTGACCGTGGTCGAGTAGATGCCCGGCTTGGAAATGCGGGCATAGGCGCGCTGGGCCAGGTTCTCGGGTCGGTCGCCGAACCAGCGCATTCGCAGGCGCGGATAGCAGAACAGGCCGCGCGCCCGGATCGTCGGGTCGGGGGTCTGTCCGGTCTGGAGGTAGGTGCGGACGGCCTGGCGCAGATTGGCGACGGCGTCGGCGTAGAGGGTGTTGAGGCGCTCCAGCGCCTCGGGCGCGCTCAGCGCCCTGGTCATGTGCTCTGTCATGGCCTCCTCTACATTAGGAAACGGTGACGCTCTACCCCAGCTCTCGCCGGAAGAAGGCCGAGACGTCCGCCAGCACGGTGGCCTTCTTGCGGAACAGGGGCGAGAAGGTCGCGACCAGATCCTCGTGCGTCAGGCCGGGATAGAGCTTCAGCTCCGAGCGTCCGCCCAGTTCGCGCGTTTTGGCATCCAGCAGGATGGAATCCTCGTCGTGCACGGTCACGTCGGCGGTGCCATGACCGAGCCAGATCGGCGGCGCGTCGGCGCGGGTGAAGGTCAGGGGCTGGGTCTGGAGAGGATCGGCGACCCGACCGAAGGCGTTGACCGAGGCCGCCACGTCGAACGGCAGGAATTCGTAGGGGCCGGCCAGACCGGCGGCGGCCTTGATGAGGTCGGGGGCACCAGCCGCCTGCATGTATCGCCGATCCAGGGCGATCATCATGGTCAGGTGGGCGCCGGCGGAATGGCCCAGCACGCCCAGTCGGGCGGGGTCGCCGCCATAGCTCGCCGCGACCTGGGCGACCCGCGCCGTGGCGGTGGCCGCGTCCTGGATGAAGACCGGATGATGGACCTCGGGCACCAGGCGATAGTCGGGAACGGCCACGACGAACCCCTGAGCCGCCAGGGCCTGGGCGGCCCAGCCGTACAAGTCCTTGGATCCCGAATCCCAGCCACCGCCGTAGAAGAAGACCAGGACGGGCAGAGGGCGTTCGGCGCTGGCTGTGCTGGGCGCGAACACGTCGAAGACCTGGCGCGGGTGATCGCCATAGGCCAGGCCGCGCGCGACCCGACGCACGCCCGGATCGCGGGGACCCACGGCGTTGAGCAGGCCGAGCGGGCTGCAGGCGGCGACGAGGGCGCCAAGGGCGGGGGCGATGAGGCCTCTTCGGGTCATGGTCTCTCAGGGAAGCGGGACAGGGTCCCGTCAGATACGGATGAAGCCGCGTTTGGGCGCAGCGGAAAAAAAGGTGCGAACCGTCTGAATAGTGCGAAATCTGGAAGGGCGACGGGTGAAGCGGCGGTCACGGATCCAATCTAGCGGGGGTCTACGTCAGAATCGGACGCGGCATATCGCGAGGGGCCCGCTCACCGCGCCGAGGCGATGAGCGAGCCGCAGTTGGCGTCCTCGGCCAGGCCCGGATCGACGAAGGCGAACAGGGCCGCGACCGGCGCGACCACGGCGGCGAGGATGGCCGTCACCCCGCCCTGCGCGATGGCGGATCCCGCGTCGATGCCGACGCTGGGTCCGGTCAGCGGGCCGCGGATCAAGATCGGCGTCCACAGGCGCAGCAGGCGGGGGCGTTTGCTCTCGCCGTCGATCTTCAGGTTCATCTGCTCGGTGCCCAGGTTGATCGTGCCCGATCCGCTGGCCAGCACCACGTCGGTGTCGACGACCAGGGTCCGCGCCCGAGCCACGCCGTTGGTTACGTCGAAGTCCGCCACGCCGCAGCGGATGGTGCTCTGCGAATCGTCTCCGCGAAGCAGCCGCGTCAGCCCCGCCGAGGCGTTGACGCCCAGCAGCTCCGCGAAGGCCGTGCGCATCTGACCCTGGGGCACCACCAGACTGATCGATCCCTTGGCGGTCGAGGCGAAGTCGTGGATCGAGGCCCCCGGGCCCTCCAGCCGCGCCCGTCCCAGCGCCCGGCCTGTGATGGGAGCGACGCCGCCCCGAGCCGGCACGATGGACTCCAGCGGATAACCCGCCAGGCGGAAGTCGATGGCGCTGTAGGGGCGGTCGCGCGTCGCGTTTATCCGCGCCGTGCCGTTCAGTTCGCCCCGGTTGAAGGCGAAGGACACCGGATCGAGGTCCAGCACTCCGGCCTCCAGCACCGCGCCCAGACGCACCTGACGGACATCCAGATCGTTGGCCTTCACCGACACCGCGCGATAGGTCAGGGTGCCGTCCATCGTCCGCAGCCGCTCGGTCTGGAGGCTGGCGGCGGGCAGCAAACGTCCCGGCGCCCCACCAGAGCTGATCGTGGTGGTTTCCGTCCCGGCGGCGTTGGTGCGGGTCGATCCGCCCAGGATGGCGATGAGGTCGTCGAGGTCCAGGCGCTGCGAGCGCAGGTCGGCCTGCACATTGAGCCGTTCGCCCCCCTCGACCCGAACATCGCCCGACAGGTCCGAAGCGCCGACGCGACCGTCGAAGTCCGCGAAGGTCCACACGCGATCGTCGCGGGTCAGGGTGCCTGCGAGGCGATAGGGCGGTGTGTTGGGCAGGGCGATCCGGGTCAGGTTGTAGAGGTCGTTCAGATCCTGGCCCCGCAGCGACAGGGTGGCCTGGAACTGGCCCAGATCGAAGGGGCGGGTGATCGAGCCGTCGGCGATCAGCTGTGACCGGGCTCCTTCCAGCGTCGCCTTGAAGGCGTAGGGCCGGTCGCGGCGGATGTTGATAAACGGCCCACCCTCGATCCGCAGGGTCAGGGGAGAGCCCTCGAGGGTGCCATCGCCGGTCAGCAGAAAGCCGGTCTCGCCCTCGGCCGCGCTGGTCGCCTCGCGCGCGGTGACCTGGGCCTCCAGGGTGATGTCGCGTCCCTGATCGTCGACGCTGAGCTGACCCTCCTGGATCACCAGTCGGTTGATGAGCGGCAGTTTCAGGCCCTGGCCGTCGTCGGGCTCGTCGGGATTGAGGTCCCAGCTCTGGCGGCCGTCTTCTGCCACGATCAGGACGGCGCGGGGGCGGGTGATGGACAGAAGCGGCATCTCCAGACGCCCTGCCAGCAGGGCCCTCAGGCGCACGCTGGCCTCGATCCGCTCGGCGGTGACCGTGTCGCGCTCTCGCGCCCAGTCGGGGCCACCGAACGTCAGGTCGTTCACCACCACCGACGGCGTCCAGCTGAAAAGGTTGACGTCAAGGTCGCCGCGCAGCGCGACTTCCCGGTCGTACTCGGTCGAGGCCCAGCGGCCGATCGGACCCCTGAGCCAGTTCCAGTCGAACAGGATGAGGAACAGGGCGACCGCAAGGATCAGCGACAGGGTGACGGAGGCCGCGATCTTTTCGGCCCGGCCCGGCCGGCGAAAGGAGCCGTAAACAGGGTCGTTCGCGACGACCCAGTCGCGCCAGACCGCGGCGCGCGCGCCCGCCGAGGCCAGCACTCGTTCTGCTCGGTCGCGCCATGCGGGCGGCGGGGTCAGGCGCTTCAACGGATTGGTGCTCACCGGACGCCAACGCGCCAGCCGCGCCTCAGGGCCCATGCCGCGTCAACTTGGCTGCGAAGGCGTGTTTCCAGACCGGAATGTCATCCGTTTGCGACGTAGTTGTCTTATTTTCTTTACATGCACGAAAACGAGCGCATTATTGCTCCGGACCCTGACTTATTCCGAGCCGTGGGAGGAGCCCTGCAATGAACCGTTTGACCGTATCCGCCGCCGTCCTGACGCTGGCCGCATCCGCCGCGATGCCGGCCTTCGCGCATCAGACCCCCTTGCCCACCCGCGCCCCTGACGGAGCCCAGCGGGTGGTGATGCAATGCGACAGCGACGACGCCACCCGCCGCGCCTTCCGCCGCGAGCACGGCGCCGCCCCGGTGTTCGTGACGGCCGACGAGGCCTTGCAGGCCCGTTCGACCGGCCAGACCTGGTCCGCCCCGCGCTGCATGAGCGCGCGCGAGCATGCGCGTCTGGTCTCGACGCTGAGCGCCTACGCCGCCGTGCGCTAGGCTCGGCTACCCCTGGGCGCTGCGGATCGCCGCGGCGCCCGCCGGGGGGGCGATGACGGCCGCGAACAGCGCATAGGCCGTCAGCAGGGCCATCGCCGGCCAGGGGCTGAGCCCCTCGGCCGCGCGGGTCAGAGCCCCCGCGCCGAACACCACCGGCGGAATGAACAGCGGCAGCACCACGATCGCGATCAGCAGTCCGCCCCGCTTCGCGCCCAGCGCCAGGGCCGCTCCGAGCGCGCCGGTGAAGGCGAACCCCAGACCCCCGATCAGGGCGGCCAGCGCCGTCAGCGGCGCGAGATTGGCCGACTGACCCAGAGCCAGGGCCGCGACCGGTGCCGCCAGCGCGAGCGGCAGGCCGGTCGCCAGCCATTGCGCCGAGGCCTTGATCGCCACGACGGCTTCCAGGGGCAGGGGGCCCAGCGCCAGAAGGTCCAGCGCCCCGTCCTCCAGATCCCGTTCGAACAGCCGCTCCAGCGACAGCAGGGACGACAAGGCCAGAGCCAGCCAGGCGACGCCCGCCGCGACCGGCCTGAGCGTCGTCAGGTCTCCTCCCGCCGCCAGGGGCACGATGGTCGTCAAACAGGCGAAGAAGCCGCACGCCAGCAGCGGCCCGCCGCCGCCGCCCCAGGCCAGGGCCAGCTCGCGCCGGAACAGGGTCCCGACCGCATTCATCGCCCGGCCCCCACATCCAGGACCCGCGCCGCGATCGGCAGGGGGTCGTGCACGGCCGCGAGGATCAGGCCGCCGCCGTCCAGATGGCGCTGCATCAACCCGCCCACCGCCTCGCGCCAGCGTGTGTCGAGCGGGCTGAGCGGCTCGTCCAGCAGCCACAGGGCGCGCGGCGCGGCGATGAGGCGGGCGAGCGCCAGCCGTCGCCGCTGGCCCGCCGACAACTTGCGCACCTCAAGGTCCAGCAGTGGCTTCAGGCCCAGGGCCTGGACCGCCTCGTCGATGCCGTGGTGGCCGCGACCCAGCCATTCGGCCTGGAAGGTTAGCTCCTCGCGCGCCGTCCGCGCGCCCTTAAGGCCCTCGAGGTGGCCGAGCATGTGGACCTGGCGAGCACGCGCCTCGGTCGGGTCGAGAGCGTTCCGGTCGGCGTCGTGAAAGGCGATTTCGCCCGCCTCGGGACGCAGGAACCCCGCCACGGCGCGCAGCAGGCTGGTCTTGCCGGCCCCGTTGGCGCCGGTCAGGGCGATGGCCTCGCCGGCCGACACGCTCAGCGACAGGTCGCGAAACAGGGTGCGCTCTCCGCGCGCGAGCGTCAGCGAGGAGAGGGTGAGGGAGTGGATCATCCCTTCTCCCCTTGCGGGAGAAGGTGGCCGAGCGCAGCGAGGTCGGATGAGGGGTGAAACTCGGTTCTGGCCGTGAGGGTCGGGTCCACGAGCGGGCCTGCATCTTCGTACCCCTCATCCGGCCCTCCGGGCCACCTTCTCCCGCAAGGGGAGAAGGGATGCGGTCTGCGACCCGTTCTCAATGTCCACACACGCATCGTGGACTCATGGACGCCCCAAGCAACCACGGCTATATCCCGCCTCGCCGCAGCAGGCTGTCGCCGCGCGCGCCGGGGACCTGTGTGCCCCTGCGATCGCCGCGAGACGGCGCAACCGGATGTCCGGGCGGCTGAACCAGAGGACCACTCCCATGCCGTCAGTCGACAGCCTTTCCACCCGCCGGGACCTGACCGTCGGGCGCAAGAAATACGCCTATTACAGCCTTCCGGCCGCTCAGGAAGCGGGACTTGAGGGCATCGATCGCCTGCCGCGCTCCATGAAGGTGCTGCTGGAGAACCTGCTGCGGAACGAGGACGGCGTATCCGTCACCGAGGCCGACCTGCGCGCCGTCGCCGCCTGGACCCAGAACAAGGGATCGGTCGAACACGAAATTGCTTTCCGTCCCGCCCGCGTCCTGATGCAGGACTTCACCGGCGTGCCCGCCGTCGTCGACCTGGCCGCCATGCGCGACGCCATGAGCGCGCTGGGTGCCGACGCGACCAAGATCAATCCGCTGGTGCCCGTCGATCTGGTCATCGACCACTCGGTGATGGTGGACCACTTCGGCACGCCGGGCGCCTTCGCCCAGAACGTCGAGCGCGAGTATGAGCGCAACATCGAGCGCTACAACTTCCTGCGCTGGGGCTCCTCGGCCTTCAACAACTTCCGCGTCGTCCCGCCGGGAACGGGCATCTGCCACCAGGTGAACCTGGAGAACCTGGCCCAGACCGTCTGGACGGTGGCCGAGGGCAAGGCGACCGTCGCCTATCCCGACACCGTGGTCGGCACAGACAGCCACACGACCATGATCAACGGTCTGGCCGTCCTGGGCTGGGGCGTCGGCGGCATCGAGGCCGAGGCCGCCATGCTGGGCCAGCCCATCCCCATGCTGATCCCCGAGGTCATCGGCTTCAAACTGACCGGCGCCATGCCGGAGGGCACGACGGCCACCGACCTGGTGCTGACCGTCACGCAGATGCTGAGGAAGAAGGGCGTTGTCGGAAAGTTCGTCGAGTTCTTCGGCCCGGCCGTCAGCGGCCTGACCATCGAGGATCAGGCGACCATCGCCAACATGGCCCCGGAATACGGTGCCACCTGCGGCTTCTTCCCGGTGTCGCAGGCCACCATCGGCTATCTGACCGCCACGGGCCGCGACAAGGCGCGCGTCGCGCTCGTCGAAGCCTACGCCAAGGCGCAAGGCCTGTGGATCGACGAGACCTCGGAAGACCCCATCTTCACCGACGTTCTGGAACTGGACTTGTCGACAGTCGTGCCGTCGCTGGCCGGACCGAAGCGTCCGCAGGACCGCGTCGAACTGACCGTCGCCGCCCCCTCGTTCGAGACGGCGCTGGGCGAGGTGTTCAACCGTCCCGCCGACGCCCCGCGCGCGGCGGTCGAGGGCGAGAGCTTCGACATCGGCGACGGCGACGTGGTCATCGCGGCCATCACCTCCTGCACCAATACGTCCAACCCCTCGGTCCTGATCGCGGCGGGTCTGGTGGCGCAAAAGGCCAACAAGCTGGGTCTGAAGACCAAGCCCTGGGTCAAGACCTCGCTGGCGCCGGGTTCTCAGGTCGTGACCGACTATCTGACGGCCGCCGGCCTGCAGAAGGAGCTGGACGCGCTGGGCTTCAACCTGGTCGGCTATGGCTGCACCACCTGCATCGGCAACTCGGGTCCGCTGGACCCGGCGATCTCCAAGACGATCAACGACAACGCGATCGTCGCCACCAGCGTGCTGTCGGGCAACCGCAACTTCGAGGGCCGGGTGAACCCGGACGTCCAGGCCAACTACCTGGCCTCGCCGCCGCTGGTCGTGGCCTATGCGCTCGCCGGCTCGATGCGGATCGACATCACCAAGGATCCGATCGGCCAGGACAAGAAGGGCAAGGACGTCTTCCTGAAAGACGTGTGGCCCACGACCGCCGAGATCGCCGCCATCCAGAAGAAGGCCGTCACCTCGGCGATGTTCGCCAAACGCTACGCCGACGTCTTCAAGGGCGACGCCCACTGGCAGGCGATCTCCGTCGCCGGCGGCCAGACCTACGCCTGGGACGACGCCTCGACCTACGTCGCCAACCCGCCCTATTTCGAGGGCCTGTCGATGGAGCCGACGCCGGTCACCGACGTGGTCGAGGGTCGCGTCCTGGCCATCTTCGGCGACTCGATCACGACCGACCACATCAGCCCGGCCGGTTCGATCAAGAAGACCTCGCCCGCCGGTCAGTATCTGACGGCGCGCGGCGTGGATGCGCTGGACTTCAACTCCTACGGCGCGCGACGCGGTCACCACGAGGTGATGATGCGCGGGACCTTCGCCAACATCCGCATCCGCAACCGCATCGTCCCCGACATCGAAGGCGGCATGACCAAGCACTTCCCGTCCGGCGAGGTCATGTCGATCTACGACGCGGCCATGCGCTACCAGTCCGAGGGCCGGTCGCTGGTGGTGTTCGCGGGCAAGGAGTACGGCACGGGCTCGTCGCGCGACTGGGCGGCCAAGGGCACGCGCCTCTTGGGCGTTCGCGCCGTCATCGCCGAAAGCTATGAGCGCATCCACCGCTCGAACCTGGTCGGAATGGGCGTGGTGCCGCTGCAGTTCAAGGCCGACGGCTGGACCAAGCTGGGTTTGACCGGCGAGGAGATCGTCACGATCCGCGGCCTGTCCGACGTCAACATCGGCAAGCTGCGCCCGCGTCAGGACCTGTGGGTCGAGCTGTTCCGCCCGTCGGACGGCAAGATGGCCCGCTTCCCGGTCCGCTGCCGCATCGATAACCAGACCGAGCTGGACTACTTCAAGGCCGGTGGGGTGATGCCGTACGTGCTCAGGAACCTGGCGGCATAGGTCGCGCGATCATCTCCCTCCCCTTCATGGGGAGGGACGGCCGCGAAGCGGCCAGGGTGGGGTCCGAAAGGCGAGTTCGCACCGTTCTTCCCCACCCGCGCTCGCCTGCGGCTCGCGGTCCCTCCCCATGAAGGGGAGGGAGAGCCTTCTTCTCAAAGCCGCATCGCTTCCGCCAGCAGCCGCGCCTCGGCAGCGCGGCTGGAGCCCTTGCGCCAGGCGACGACGATCTCGCGGCTGGGGGCCTCGGCGGCGAAGGAGCGGATGACGACGCCGGCGTCATCGGCGAGCCCCGCGCGAACCGCCATGGCCGGCAGGAAGGACACGCCCAGCCCTGACGACACCATCTGCACCAGCGTATGCAGGCTGGTCGCGGCGAAGACGTCCTCGCCGCGCGGAGCCTCGATGTCGACGGCGGCCAGGGCTTGGTCGCGCAGGCAGTGGCCGTCTTCCAGCAGGATCAGGTCCTCGCCCTTCAGCGCGCCGGGCTGGATGTCGCCGCCCGCCGCCAGCGGGTGGTCCACCGGCGCGGCGGCCAGGATTTCGTCGTCGCCGATGCGGGCGTGTTCGATGCCCGAGGCGGCGTAGGGCAGGGCGATGACGGCGCAGTCCAGTTGGCCAGCCTTGAGCCCCGCGATTAGGCGGCTGGTCAGGTCCTCGCGGATGAACAGCCGCAGCGACGGATAGGCGGCCTTCAGCCCGGGCAGGGTTGCGGGCAGCAGGAAGGGCGCGACGGTCGGGATGATGCCCAGCCTCAACCGGCCGGACAGCGGCCGTCCCGCGTTCCTCGCCGCCTCGACCAGGTCCTCGGTGCGGGCCAGGACGTCCTCGGCGCGGGCGACGGCTTCGGTGCCGACGGCCGTCAGCTGGACCGCGCCCCGGGTGCGGTCGACGACAGGGGCGCCCAGCACGCGTTCCAGTTCCTGAATGCCGGCCGACAGCGCGGGCTGGCTGACGGAGGCGGCTTCGGCGGCGCGGCTGAAGGAGCCGTGCTCGGCGAGGAGCTTCAGATACTGGAGTTGGCGCAGGGTGGGGAGCATGGGTTGGAGATAGGCGCGATTTCAGTAAAGCGCCAACCCGATCGATCTGCCTTATCGAAGTCCTCCCCCGTTGGGGGAGGTGTCATGAAGCGAAGCGGAATGACGGAGGGGGCTCGCCGCGAAATCGGCGTTTGGATCTGGCCCCCTCCGTCTCCTTCGCTGCGCTTCGGAGCCACCTCCCCCAACGGGGGAGGATTGGCTCACTGCGACGGCCTTAAGCCGCCAGCTTCTCGGCGTGCAGGGCGCGCTTGGGGATGTCGTAGCGGTCGTTCTCCATCACCTGTGTCCAGGCCTTGATGAAGGTGTTCAGGAACACCTCCTGGGACTGGCCCTCGGCGAAGACCTCGGCGATGGCACGCAGCTGGGAGTTGGAGCCGAACACCAGGTCGGTGCGGGTCGCGGTCCAGCGCTGCTGGCCCGTGGCGCGGTCCGTGCCGACGAACAGTTCGTCGGACGTATCGTCCACCTGCTTCCAGGCCGTCGACATGTCGAGCAGGTTGACGAAGAAGTCGTTCGTCAGCTGGCCCGGACGGTCGGTGAACACGCCTTCCTTGGCGTCCTTGTGGTTGACGCCCAGCACGCGCAGGCCACCGACCAGGGCCGTCATCTGCGGAGCCGTCAGGCCCAGCAGCTGGGACCGGTCGATCAACAGTTCCTCGGTCGGGACGTTGAACTTGACCTGCAGATAGTTGCGGAAGCCGTCGGCGCGGGGTTCCAGGACCTTGAAGCTTTCCGCGTCCGTCTGCTCGGCCGTGGCGTCGGTGCGGCCCGGGGTGAACGGCACGGTGACGTCGTGGCCGGCGGCCTTGGCCGCCTGCTCGATGCCGACCGAGCCGCCCAGCACGATCAGGTCCGCGATGGAGACGTTCAGGCCGGACTTGGCCTTGATGTCCTCATAGACGGCCAGAACGCGCGACAGCTTCTCGGGCTCGTTGACGTCCCAGTTCCGCTGGGGCTCCAGACGGATGCGCGCGCCGTTGGCGCCGCCGCGGTGGTCCGACCCGCGCCAGGTGGCGGCCGAGGCCCAGGCCGTGCGGACCAGGTCGGCGACCGACAGGCCGGAGGCGGCGATGTGGTCCTTGAGCGTCTTGACGTCGGCGTCGGTCAGCTTCGGTCCCGTGTGGGCCGGGATCGGGTCCTGCCAGATCAGGTCTTCGGCCGGGACTTCCGGTCCCAGGTAGCGGATCTTGGGGCCCATGTCGCGGTGGCACAGCTTGAACCAGGCGCGCGCGAACTGGTCGGCGAAGTAGGCCGGGTCGGCCCGGAACTTCTCCATGATCTTGCGGTACTCGGGGTCGACCTTGAAGGCCATGTCGGCCGTGGTCATCATCGTCGGGACCTTCTTACCCGGCGTGTGCGCGGCCGGGGCGAGGGTCTCTTCCGGGTTGCCGACCGGCTGCCACTGCTTGGCACCGGCGGGCGAGCGGACCAGCTCGTATTCGTGGTCCAGCAGCATGTCGAAGTAGGACATGTCCCAGGTGATCGGCGTCGGCGTCCACGCACCCTCGATGCCCGAGGTGATGGTGTGGTCGCCCATGCCGCTCTCGTGGCCCGACTGCCAGCCCAAGCCCTGCAGCGCGATGTCGGCGCCTTCCGGAGCCACGCCGACCTTGGAGGCGTCACCGGCGCCGTGCGCCTTGCCGAAGGTGTGGCCGCCGGCGGTCAGGGCCGCCGTCTCGACGTCGTTCATGCCCATGCGAGCAAAGGTGATGCGGATGTCGCGCGCGGACTGCAGCGCCTCGGGCACGCCGCCCGGGCCTTCCGGGTTGACGTAGATCAAGCCCATCTGGATGGCCGCCAGCGGCTCTTCCAGCGCCATGTTCTTGTCTTCCTGGATGCGGGTTTCCTCGCCCTTCACCCAGTTCTCCTCGGTGCCCCAGTAGACGTCCTTTTCCGGCTCCCAGACGTCGGCGCGGCCGCCGCCGAAGCCGAACACCGGCCCGCCCATCGATTCGATGCCGACGTTGCCGGCCAGGATGAACAGGTCGGCCCAGCTGATGTTGGCCCCGTACTTCTGCTTGATCGGCCACAGCAGGCGGCGCGCCTTGTCCAGGTTGCCGTTGTCCGGCCAGGAGTTCAGCGGGGCGAACCGCTGCTGGCCCGAGCTGGAACCGCCGCGTCCATCGCCGGTGCGATAGGTGCCGGCCGCGTGCCAGGCCATGCGGATGAAGAAGGGGCCATAGTGGCCATAGTCCGCCGGCCACCAGGACTGGCTGTCGGTCATCAGGGCGGTCAGGTCGCGTTTCAGGCCGTCGTAGTCGACGGACTCGAACGCCTTGGCATAGCTGAAGCCGTCGCCCATCGGGTCACCGGTCTTGCCGTGCTGATGCAGGATGTCGACCGCCAGGGTGTTGGGCCACCAGTCGCGGTTGGTGCGGCCCAGCAGCGCCCGCTTGGCGGCCGCCTTCTTGCTCGGATCAGACAGGGGTGAGTTTTCGCCGTCCATGGTGGGCCTCCCGGGGGGTAAAGAATGATGACGCAGACTACGCCTTCGCCATTCACAAGGCCAATCGATTAAACTTGGACAGACGATAGGCGAGGGTTATGGTTCGCCGTATTCGATGAAGCGGATATAGCGGCTCCATCCCTGCTGCATCACGCCATGGACGGCGTCGGCGAGGGCGCCGACACCGGGGCCCTCGACCACGAAGTCCATGGACGCCAGGGTGCCGCGGTTCTCGGGTCCGGCGGAGAAGATCAGGTCGGCGCGCGTGGCCCTGCCGTTCAGCGGACCGAGCGGCGCATCGAAGCGGACCCGGTCGGGGTCGATCGACATCACCGAGCCGTGACGGAAGTCGGCGCCGTCGGCCATCCGCTCGCACCAGCAGCCGCCGGGCTGGAAGGCCAGCGAAAGGTTGGCGGCGTCGCCGGTGTAGCTGTGGGCAGGGTCCCACCAGGCCGGGACGTTGCGAACGGCGTCGATCACGTCCTCGCGCGAGGCTTCCAGCCCGACGGCGAAGCGCAGGGTGAAGCCGTTTTCGCTGCGGGACACGATCTCGGCGGCGGCGAGGCCGGGCACCAGTGTCAGGACGGCGGCGATGAGCGCTGAGCGAAGCATGGCGGATTCTCCCGCCTGCATCCCGCGCCCCACGGCGAGCGACGTCAAGTCAGGCCGCGTCGAACGTCAGCGGCGCGCCCCAGAACTGGCTGACGAGGTCGGATTGCGCGCCCGGTCGGCCGGTGGTCAGGAAGGTGCGCCGCCCCGTGTCGCCCAGGCCGTATTCGGGATGGCGCTGGAAATAGCGGTCCAGCGCCTCGGCCACGGCGGACGGCTGATGGATCACCGGCGTTCCCGGCGGCAGGGCTTCGGCGAAGATGTCGGCCACGATCTCGTAATGGGTGCAGCCGAGGATGGCCTTGTCCGGATGGCGGCCGATGCGGCGGCGCAGCGCATCGACGTGGTCGCGCACCACCACGTTCAGCTCCTCGGCCGGGGCCCCCAGTTCGATCAGTCCGGCCAGGCCCGGACAGGGCTCGGAAAAGACGGCCAGGTCCTCGCGCCGCTTGTCGATCTCGATTTCATAAACCCGGCTCATGGCCGTGGCGGCGGTGCAGAAGACGCCCGTGATCTCCAGCGCCTCGATCTTGTCGCCCCTCCGCTCGGCCTCGAACGTCCAGGGCAGGCCCGTCGCCGCCTCGATGGTCGGGACGATGATGCCCAGCACATTGACCGGCCGCCCGTGCCGCGCCCGGGCCTCAGGCACCCAGGTCTGCTGGAGCCGTCGCAGCGCGATGGCCGAGGCGGTGTTGCAAGCCAGGACGATCACACTGGCCCCGGCCTGAAACAGCCGCTCGCAGCCCGCGCGGGTCAGTTGGACGATGTCCTCGCCGCCGCGTCCGCCATAGGGGGCGTGGGCCTGGTCGGCCAGGTAGATGAAGTCCCGCTCGGGGAACCGCCGGGTCAGTTCGCGGTGGACCGTCAGCCCGCCCACGCCGCTGTCGAATACGCCTATGGCCATGAAGCGGCGTGTAGCCGCAGCTTGCGTCGTCGTCCAACGCGATTACGGTCGTTCAGGTGACGGTCATGCGGACCCGGCCTAGGGTGTCGCGACCTCGAAGACCCATGAACAGGATGTTCCCATGCAAAGACGTCAGCTTCTTATCGGAGGCGCGAGCCTGATGGCCCTTTCCGGATGCGCCAGCGCGGGCGGCATGAGCGCGGCGGCGTCGGCCGGCGAACTCGCTATCGCCAAGGCGGTGCTGCCGGCCCAGACGCCGCGCGCCGAACTGCTGCAGCCCTGGACGGGCCCCTATGAGGGCGTGCCCCCGTGGGGCGCGGTCACCGCCGACAAGCTGAAGGCGGCCATCATCGAGGGCATCGAGCTGCAGCGCGCCGAGATCGCCGCGATCGCCAACAACCCCGAGCCGCCGACCTTCGCCAACACCCTGGTACCGATGCAGCTGGCCGGCCAGCCGCTGGACCGCGCGACGTCCATGTTCGGCGTCATGACCCAGAACATCGGCTCGGACGACTACAACGCGGTCGACACCGAGGTGACGCCGCTGCTGTCGGTGGCCGGCGACGAGATCACGTTCAACGAGCCCCTCTTCCAGCGCATCAAGACCGTGGCCGACACCGCCCGCACCGCCGGTCTGACGCCCGAGCAGACCCGTGTGGCCGAACGTAGTCGGGACGCCTTCGTGCGCAACGGGGCGGCGCTGGACGCTGCGGGCAAGGCCGAGCTGGGCCGGATCAACACCGCGCTGGCCAACGCCTTCACCAGCTTCAGCCAGAAGGTTGTGGCCGACGAGAACACCTGGACCCTGATCCCGAACGAGGCCGGGGTCGCGGGTCTGCCGGAGTCCAACAAGGCCGCCGCGGCGGGGGCCGCGCGGTCGAGGAACCTGCAGGGCTGGGCGATCGTGAACACCCGCTCCAGCGTCGATCCCTTCCTGACCTTCGCTGACGACCGGGCCCTGCGCGAGCAGGTCTGGACCAAGTTCGTGAACCGGGGCGACAACCGCGATCGCAACGACACCAACGCCCTGATCGCCGAGATCGTGGCGCTGCGGGCTCAGCGCGCCCGCCTGCTCGGCTATGGCAATCACGCCGAATGGCGGATGCAGGACACCATGGCCAAGACCCCGGCCGCGGCCATGGAACTGATGATGCGGGTCTGGGAACCGGCCAAGGCCCGGGTGACCCAGGAAGTCGCCGACATGCGCGAGATCGCCGGTCACGACATCGAGCCGTGGGACTACCTCTACTACGCTGAGAAGGTCCGGAAGGCGAAGTACGACCTCGATCAGAACGAGCTGAAGCCCTACTTCGAGCTGAACGCGGTCAAGCGCGGCGCCTTCTATATGGCCGAGCGACTGTACGGCTTCACCTTCACGCCCGTTCCGGCCGGCAGCGTCCCGGGCTTCCATCCGGACGTCGAGGTGTTCGAGGTCAAGAACAAGTCGGACGGGTCGCACGTCGGCCTGTTCTACTCCGACGACTTCGCCCGCGCGGGCAAGCGGTCGGGCGCCTGGATGACCAGCTACCGGATCGGCTGGGGCTATGACGGCGGCGGCAACAAGCTGGTGTCGAACAACAACAACTTCACCAAGGCCGAGGCGGGCCAGCCGATCCTGATCTCGCTGGACGACGCCGAGACCCTGTTCCACGAGTTCGGCCACGCCTTGCACTATCTGTCGTACCAGGTCCGCTATCCGGCGCTGGGCGGCACGCCGCGCGACTATGTCGAGTATCCGTCCCAGGTGCACGAGCACTGGGTGCTGAGCCGGCCGATCCTGGACGGCTTCATGAAGCACTATCAGACCGGCGAGCCCATGCCGCAGGCGCTGGTGGACAAGGTCGAGGCCGCCGCCACCTTCAACCAGGGCTATGCCACGGTCAGCTACCTGTCCTCGGCCCTGGTCGACATGGACCTGCACACCCGCGCCACCCCGCCGACCGACATCGACGCCTTCGAGCGCGAGAGCCTCGCGCGGTACGGGATGCCCAGGGAAATCGTGATGCGGCACCGCCTGCCGCAGTTCAATCACCTGTTCACGTCCGACGCCTATTCGGCCGGCTACTACAGCTATCTGTGGTCCGAGGTCATGGACGCCGACACCTGGGCCTATTTCGAGGAGTCGGGCGACGTGTTCAATCCGGACATCGCTGGCCGCTACAAGGCGATCATCCTGGCCGAAGGCAACACGACCGACCGGGCCGACGCCTATCGCCGCTTCCGTGGCCGCAATCCGGACGTCACAGCCCTGCTGCGGGTGCGCGGCTTCCCGACCTAGGCGGCGGTCCCGCCTGACGATGAAAGGCCGCCGTGGCTCAGGCCGCGGCGGCTTCTTCTTTGGGCGGACGCGCATGTTCGGCGATGGCCGCGAACAGGGCGCGGGGATCGACGGGCTTGGCGACGTGGCCCTGCATGCCCGCCGCGCGGCACTGCGCGATCTGTTCGGGCAGGACGTTGGCGGTCAGGGCGACGATCGGCGTGTCTCGCTCCGGGCCTGACGCGGCGCGGATCGCGCGCGCGGCGGTCGGGCCGTCCATGACCGGCATCTGCATGTCCATCAGGATCAGGTCGTAGTCGCCGGTTCGCGCGGCGGCGACCGCCTGTTCGCCGTTCTCGACCATGTCGAGATCCAGATCGCACGACGCGGTCAGGGCAGCGATCAGAGCGCGATTGGCGGCATGGTCTTCGGCCAGCAGAACGCGTAGGCGCCGATCCGGCATGGGGTGAGCCGTCTGGGCCTCGGCGGCCTCCGCCGTTTCGGCGACCGGGAGGGGAACGCGGAACCAGAACGTCGATCCCGTGCGGCCGTCGCTGTCGCCCCCGATCTGGCCGCCCATCATCTCGATCAGCCGCCGGGAGATGGCCAGTCCCAGCCCCGTGCCGCCGAAGCGGCGAGAGACCGAACCGTCGGCCTGGGTGAAGCGGTCGAACATCTGGTCGATCTGGGTCGGGTCGAGGCCCACGCCCGTATCCTGCACCGTGGCTTCCAGCATGCAGCGACCGTCCTGGGCCGTACCGACGTTCAGCCGGACGCGAACCTCGCCGCGCTCGGTGAACTTCACGGCGTTCGACACCAGGTTGAGGAGGACCTGCCGAAGCCGGGGCGCGTCGCCGGAGAGCCAGGCGTCCTCTGGAACATCACACGTCAGCGCCAGGCCCTTGTCGTCGGCCTGTCCACCCAAAAGGGCGACCACGCCTTGTCCCAGCTCGTCCACCGAGAACGGCTCGGCCGACAGGGTCAGGGCCTCGGCTTCCAGCTTGGAGAAGTCCAGAATGTCGTTGACGACGGCCAGCAGGGTCTCGCCCGCGCTGCGGATCAGGTCCAGATGGGTTCGGTCCGCCGGCGACAGACCGCCGTCGCGTCCGATCAGCCGTGAGAAGCCCAGGATGCTGGTCAGGGGCGTCCGCAGCTCGTGGCTCATATTGGCCAGGAACTCGCTCTTGGCCCGGGACGCGGCCTCGGCCTCCTGTCGAGCCTGAACCAGGGCCGCTTCGGTGTTCTTTCGCGCCGTGATGTCGCGCACGACATCGACGATCTCGGTCAGCTCGCCCGCGCCGTTCAGGACGAGGCGTGGGTTGGCCTCCAGCCAGACGAGGTGCCCGTTCTTGTGTCGGCCGCGGTACTCGTATCCGGTCGGACTGATCAGTTCGCCGCGCGCGATGCGGTCGCGCAGCACGTCGCGGATGCGGGCGACGTCGTCCTCGGGCACGATGTCCGCCGGCGCCATGCCCAGGATCTCGCTCGGCGAGTAGCCGAGGACGGCCCTCGACGCCGGCGAGGCGAAGGTGATCCCGGCGTCCATGCGGCTGCGCACGATCATGTCCGAGGTGTGCTCGGCCACGAAGCGGAAGGCGCGCTCGCTCTCGAACAGCTCCTGGTCGTCGACTTCGTCGGTAACGTCGAAGGCCATGCCGAAGACCCAACGGCGACCGTCGGCGTCGGGCGGTTGGCGCTGCCCCCAGTTGACGACGTGGCGGTACTCGCCGGATGGCCGAACGATCCGGTAGCGGACCCGAACCGCCTCGTCGGTCCCGAACATCCGCCGCCAGGTCCGACCGACGATGTTGGAATCGTCCGGATGGTACATCCGAAAGATCTGGTCACGCGTCGGAACGTCGCCGGCAGGATCAAGCCCGGCGATCTCGAACATGCCCGACGACCACCAGGTCGTCTCGGGATCGAGCACCCGCCACCAGCCGACGCCCGCTCCCTTGAGTCCGGCGAGGGCGATGGCGAGCGAGTCGCGATCGTCGGTTTCGATGGTCATGGACGCCCCTCGAACGAAGCGGCCACCGTGAACGAAATTGGCTTCCAAGCCGTGAACGCTGATATTCAGAGCCCCAGGGGCCGCGAAACCGGGACCGATCCGCATCGGCCCCGGCTTCGAGGACCGTCGCCCTAGCCGTAGATCACCGGGACCATGGCGAGCTGGCGGCCGCCGCGGGCGCGGGCATAGTCGTCGCGGCGCACGCTGGGCAGCAGGCGCATGGCTTCGGCGCGGAAGCGGATGCGGCACTGGTGCGAAGCCAGGGGTGCCGCGCCCCGGCAGGCGCGCCGCGCGGCGTCATCGACACGCGCGTCGAAGGCGTCGGCGCCGGAGACGGACCCCAGGTCGAGGTCCCCGAAGGAGATGCGATAATCCTGAGCGGAGGTGGCGCCGGCCGAGAGGGCCAGGGCGGCGAAGGCGATGGCGAAGATTTTCATGGCGGAGCGTCCTGATGAGATCGCGGGGAGGCGACGCGCTGCCGTATGCCGGTGTTCGGTGACGGGACCGGCGGAGTTCCGTGACCGGCCGGTGAATCCTTTCCTAAAGATCGTTCATGGTCATGAATTCGTGCCGATGACCGGCCACAGGCGCAATGATCCTGCGACAGTAATTCAAGGCAGGGCCTAGCCGCTGTTGCGCAGACCCGCCGCGATCCCGTTGATGGCCAGCAGGATGCCTTCGCGGACCCGCGGATCGTCGTCGCCCGCGCGGCGGCGGCGGATCAGTTCGATCTGCACATGGTTCAAGGGCTCGACATAGGGCATCCGCAGCCGGATCAGGCGATCCAGCTCCGGCTGGCCGCCCAGCAGCGCGGTCTGGCCCGTGATCGACAGCACCGCCGCCTGCGTCCTGTCCCACTCGTCCTGCACGGCCCCGAACACGCGAGCGGCCAAGGCCTGATCCTCGACCAGGGAGGCATAGCGCCGGGCGATGGTCATGTCGGCCTTGGCCATGATCATCTCCATGTTCTGGACCAGGGTCCGGAAGAAGGGCCAGTCGACGGCCATGGCGCGCAGTTCCTCGGGGTCGGCGTCCTCGCAAGCGGAGCCGAAGCCGAACCAGCCGGGCAGCATGACCCGGCTCTGGCTCCAGCTCAGCACCCAGGGAATGGCGCGCAGATCCTCGATGGCGGTGGAGGCCGTCCGCGAGGTCGGCCGCGAGCCGATCTTCAGCTCGGCGATCTCGTTGATCGGGGTGGCGGCGCGGAAGTAATCGACGAAGCCCGGCGTCTCATAGACCAGGGCCCGATAGGCGGCCATCGAGGCGCGCGACAGGGCGGCGGCCGTCGCGCCGTGCCGCGCCGTCATGGCCTCGTCCGGCGGCGGGGCAAGGGACGCGATCAGGGTGCCGGCGGTCAGGGCGTCGAGGTTGCGGCGCGCCACGTCGGGCTCGCCGTATTTGTTGGCGATGACCTCGCCCTGTTCGGTGATGCGGATGCGGCCCGCGACCGTGCCGGTCGGCTGGGACAGGACGCCGGCGAAACTGGACCCGCCGCCCCGCCCGACCGCCCCGCCGCGCCCGTGGAACAGCTGGAGCCGCAGACCCACGGCCTGGGTGACCGAAAGCAGGGCGCGTGAGGCCTCGTGCAACTCCCACGTCGAGGTCAGGTAGGAGCCGTCCTTGTTCGAGTCGGAATAGCCGATCATGACCTCCTGCACGCCGCGCGCGCGGGCGACGGCCAGGGCCGAGGGTTCGGCCAGCAGCCGCTCCAGCGTGGGCTTGGCCGCCCTCAGGTCGTCGATGGTCTCGAACAGGGGCGCGGCCTGGATCGGGCAAGCACCGGGGTCTTCCGGACGATAGAGGCCGACCTCCTTGAGCAACAAATAGACCTCCAGCAGGTCCGAGGCCGCGTCGGTCTTGGACACGATGTGGGTGCGGATGGCGTCGGGCCCGAAGCGGGCGATGGCCTCGGCCGCCGCCTCCAGGATCGCGCGTTCCTTCAGGGTCTCGGGCGTGTAGGCGGCATAGGGGCTGAAGAGGGGGCGGGGGGTCTTCAGCTCGTCCGCCAGCAACGCCAGCCGCGCCTCTTCGTCCAGCGCCGCATAGTCCGGACAGACTCCGGCGACCCGCAGCAGATCGGCGACCACGCGGGCATGGACGTCCGAGTTCTGGCGCAGGTCCAGGGTCGCCATGTGGAAGCCGAACACATCGACCGTGGCGATCAGCCGGGACAGGCCGTCGTCGGCGAAGACCTCGCCATGACTGGCGATCAGGCTGTCGTGCAGCACGCTGAGGTCCGCCCGAAAGGCCGCAGGGCCGTCATAGGGCGGGGCCTCGAACGGCGCGGGGCGGGGCGCGGTCTCGCCGGTCAACATCCGATGCGTGGCCGACAGTCGGGCGTAGATCTGGCTGAGCGCGCGGCGATAGGGCTCGTCGGCCCGGTGGGGCGAACCATCGCCCGACCCATCGGCCAAGGCCTGCAGTTCTGGGCTGACCCGCACCAGCGAGCCGGACAGGCTCAGCTCCGCGCCCAGGGTGTTCACCGCCTCCAGATAGTGCCGCAGCACGGCCTTGGCCGGCGTCGCGAAGGCGGCGCGCAGGGCGGCGGCGTCGACGTTTGGATTGCCGTCCCGGTCGCCCCCGACCCAGGCCCCGATGCGGACGAAGGGCTTCAGGTCCGGCGCATCCAGCCGCCGTCGCCAGTCGACCAGCTGTTCGGGCGCGACCTTGAGGAACACCCGCTCCAGGAAGGAAACGACCGTGTCGATCTCGTCCTGGACCACCAGGCCGGTGGTGCGGACCAGGCGCGTAGCCCACAGGATCACGGCCTGTCGCCGCAGCCCCGACCGCAGGACATCGGGCGCGCAGGCGAGATCATCGCGGTCGCAGGCGTCCAGCAGGTCTGACACGGCGGCGATGCGATCGATCACGCTCTTGCGCCGAACCTCCGACGGGTGGGCGGTGAGGACGGGCGAGATCAGGGCGTCCGACAGCAGGGCCCGCGCATCCTCGATCGACCGGCCTGCGGCATCCAGCCGGGCCAGGGCCCCGTCCGGCGTATCGGCCCGGGCCCCCTCGGCCGACTGGCTGCGCGCCCGGCGCTTGCCCGCCCGGTCCTCAGCCACATTGGCCAGGAGGGAGAAGACCGCGAACCCGTGCGCCAGCCCCACCGCATCATCCAGCGACAGGTCCGAGAGGAGGCGCTCCAGCTCCGCCGAGCCGCGCGCACCCGCATGGCGGTGGTAGCCGACCGAGGCCACGCGCACCGCCTCGATCCGGTCGTAAAGCGCCTGTCCGGCCTCGTCACGAATGACCTCGCCGAGCAGGCCGCCCAGCAGCCGCACCTCCTCGCGTAGGCGATTGTCGGCGACGGGCATCGTGGCAGGCATGGCAGTCTCACTCAGGGGCAGGGCCTTACCGTAACAGGGGTGCGCCAGAGCGCCACACCTGACCCGTTGGCTGAAATGCAATGTGCGTTTCGCCCAGAGTCGACAGACGGACGCTTTTCGAGCATAAGCCGCCGCTTCCGGCGCAAGTGAACCTTCGCGTCTCCACCGGCACGACCCCCGACAGCTCGGGACGAGGCTGGCGAGAACCCCCTGCCGACGTGATCGTCGCCAGGGGCCGTTGTCGTATGGAGCCGCCTCACCCGCCTTGATGAGGTTTGTATGTTCGAGGCTCTGAACGAGCGGCTGACAGGCGTTTTCGACCGGATCACCGGGCGCGGCGCCCTGTCCGAAAAGGACGTGGCCGAGGCGATGCGCGAAGTGCGCGTGGCCCTGCTGGAGGCCGACGTCGCCCTGCCGGTCGTCAAGGACTTCATCGCCTTCGCCACCGAAAAGGCCACGGGCGAGGAGGTCATCCGCTCGGTCCGTCCGGCCGATCAGGTCATCAAGATCGTCTATGACGGCCTGGTCGAGATGCTGGGCGGCGAGGAGCCGACGCCGCTGAACCTGAACGCCACGCCGCCGGCCGTCGTGCTGATGGCCGGTCTGCAGGGGTCGGGCAAGACGACGACGTCGGCCAAGCTGGCGCTGCGGCTGACCAAGTTCGATCGCAAGAAGGTCATGATGGCCTCGCTGGACACCCGGCGTCCGGCGGCGATGGAACAGCTGGCCCAGCTGGGCAAGCAGATCGAGGTCGCGACCCTGCCGATCGTCCAGGGCGAGAGCGCGGTCCAGATCACCCGACGCGCGCTTCAGTCGGCCAAGCTTCAGGGCTTCGACGTCCTGATCCTCGACACCGCCGGGCGGATCACGCTGGACGAGGCGCTGATGAACGAGGTGGCCGAGGTCGCCTCCATCGCCAATCCCGTCGAGACCCTGCTGGTCGCCGACAGTCTGACCGGCCAGGACGCGGTCCGGACCGCGACGGCCTTTAACGAGCGGCTGCCGCTGACGGGTCTGGTCCTGACGCGCGCTGACGGCGACGGGCGCGGCGGGGCCATGCTGTCGATGCGGGCCGTCACCGGCCTGCCGATCAAATATCTGGGCGCGGGCGAAAAGGTCGATGCGCTGGACGTGTTCGACGCGCGGCGCGTCGCCGGTCGCATCCTGGGCCAGGGAGACATCGTCGCCCTGGTCGAAAAGGCCGCCGGAGAGCTGGACCAGGCCAAGGCCGAGGCCATGGCCAGGAAGCTGGCCAAGGGGCAGTTCGACCTGAACGATCTCGCCGCCCAGCTGCAGCAGATGAAGAAGATGGGCGGGCTTCAGGGCATCATGGGCCTGATGCCCGGCGTGGCCAAGATGAAGGCCCAGATGGCCGACGCCAACATCGACGACCGGATGATCCTTCGTCAGGAGGCGATCATCTCGTCCATGACGAAGTCGGAGCGAAAGAAGCCGGACCTGTTGAATGCGTCACGCAAGAAGCGCGTCGCGGCCGGGGCCGGCGTCGAGGTGCAGGAGATCAACCGCCTGCTGAAACAGCACCGCCAGATGGCCGACATGGTCAAATCCCTGGCCAAGGGCGGGCGCGGCAACATGCAGAAGATGGCCGCCATGATGGGCGGCATGGGCATGGGCGGCGGCCCCGGCGGAATGGGGGGCGGGGGTCCCGACATCAGCCGTCTGAAGGCGCTGGGCGGCGGACGCCTGCCCGAGCCCACCGAACAAGAGATGAAAGCCCTTCAGGACCGGCTCTCCGGCCTGGGCGGCGGACAAATGCCGGGAGGCCTTCCGGGCCTGCCGGGCTTCCCCAAGAAAACCGACTGATTTACCTAGAAAGAGACTGACAATGCTGAAGATTCGTCTGGCCCGCGGCGGCGCCAAGAAGCGCCCCTACTACTACATCGTCATCGCCGACAGCCACTCGCCGCGCGACGGCAAGTTCATCGAGCGCGTGGGCACCTACAACCCCATGCTGCCGCGCGACGGCGACAAGCCGCGCGTGACGCTGAAGCAGGACCGCATCGCCGAGTGGCTGGGCAAGGGCGCCCAGCCGACCGATCGCGTCGCCCGCTTCCTGTCCCAGGACGAGGCCCTGGCCGGCAAGGTCAAGTGGACGCAAGGCCAGAACCTGAAGAAGGGCGAGCCGGGCAAGAAGGCCCAGGAACGCGCCGCCGAGCGCGCCCAGCGCGAAGCCGACCGCGCCGAGGCCGAAGCCGCCGCCAAGATCGAGGCCGCCGAAGCCGCCCAGCGTGCCAAGGAAGAAGCCGCCGCCGCCGCCGAAGCCGCCAAGAACGCTCCGCCGGTCGAAGAGGCTCCGGCTGAAGAGGCTGCTGCCGAAGACGCCGCTCCGGAAGCCGCCGCCGAGGAGGCCCCGGCCGCCGAAGCTCCGGCTGAAGACGCTCCGGCCGCCGAAGAAGAGAAGACCGAGGCCTAAGGGTCTCTTCTTTTCCGCTCATCCCCGCGAAAGCGGGGACCCAGTGCTTTGGGCGATGACACTCAAAGAGGGTTGTTGGTGATGATCCAGATCGCCTTGCCTCACTTAAGGACTGGGTCCCCGCTTTCGCGGGGATGAGCGGAGTTTCCTGTGTCTGCAGCGACCCCCAATTCCAAACTCATCCTCGTCGCCCACGTCGCCGGGGCGTTCGGGGTCAAGGGCGAGGTGCGGATCACGACCTATACGGCCGATCCCATGGCGCTGACCGCCTATGGGCCGCTCCTGCGCGCCGACGGCAGCCATGCTCTGACGCTGGGCCCGGCGCGCGTTACCAAGGACGGGCTTGTGGCCCGGGTCAAGGAGGTCGCGACCAAGGAGGAGGCCGACGCCCTGCGGAACCTCAAGCTCCACGTCCCGCGTAAGGCCCTGCCCGAGCCGGACGAGGACGAGTTCTACCTGACCGACCTTGTCGGGCTGCAGGCCCGAGATGAGGCGGGCGAGGTGCTGGGCTCGGTCAAGGCGGTCCAGAACTTCGGCGCCGACGACATGCTGGAGATCGCGCCCGTTGCCGGGGGGCCGACCTGGTACCTGCCGTTCACCCGCGAGGCGGTGCCGGAACTGCACATCGCCGACGGCTGGCTGCTGGCCGTCCGCCCGGCCGAGGTCGGCGAGCGCGAGCCGGACTAGCCGTCCACGACCTCGGCGTCGCCGACGTGTTTCTTGATCGACTCGATCGCCCGCTTTGCTCCGGATTTGTCGGAGTAGCCTTCAGTCGAGAAGATGACTTCGGCGTTGTACTTGAAGCGGACCCGGAACTCTCCGGCCTTGTCCTGGTAGATTTCGAACTTGTGGGCCACGGGCACCTCCCTCGCTGAGGACGGGATAAGGCCAAGCTGCACCGGGCGCGGTCAACCCGCCATGCGTCGGGTAACGGACACTTGCGCGTGAGCGAAAGCCTCCCACATGCCCCTCAACCGCAACCGGGACTGTATCTCATGGCCGACCTCAGCGCCTTTCCGATCACCAACCAGTATCCGCCGAAGGACCCGTCGGTCCTGCAGCTCTACTCCACCCCCACTCCGAACGGCGTGAAGGTCGCCATCGCTCTGGAGGAGCTGGGCCTGCCGTACGAGGCGCACTTCGTCGACATCATGCAGAACCAGACCTGGACGGCCGACTATCTGTCGCTGAACCCGAACGGCAAGATTCCGGCGATCCTCGATCCCGACGGGCCGGGCGGAAAGCCGTTCGTCCTGTGGGAGTCGGGCGCCATCCTGGGCTACCTCGCCGACAAGGCGGGCAAGCTGATCCCCGCCGATCCGGCGGGGCGTTACGAGACCCTGCAGTGGGTGTTCTGGCAGATGGCGGCGCTGGGGCCGATGACGGGCCAGCTCGGCTTCTTCCACAAGTTCGCGGGCAAGGACATTGAGGACAAGCGGCCGCGCGACCGCTTCGCCGCCGAGGTCAAGCGGCTGCTGGGCGTGCTGGAAGGCCGTCTGGCGGACCGGCCCTTCATCATGGGCGACGACTTCACCATCGCCGACATCGCCCTGATCGGCTGGGTCCGCGCCATCCCCGCCTTCTACGCGGCGGGCGATCTGGTCGGCTGGGACGCGCTGACGGCCGTGCCGGAATGGGTGGCGCGCTGCGAGGCGCGGCCGGCGGTGGCAAGGGGGCTGACGATCCCGGCGCGGCCCAGCGTCTAGAGCCATTGGTGCGTCAGCGGAGGCATCCGAGCGCGGCAAACAGGTTCATCACGGCGAGCACAGCGAAGGCACAACGGACACGACGGGACCGAGCGGGTTTTGAGGTCGCCGACCGGTCACCCCGGACGCCTCGCCCATTTAAGGGCGGCTCTGCCGCCAATCCATCCTCGCCGAAACCCTGAGCTTCGAACTCAAACAGGATCAATCGATGGTCGCTCCGCGCATTCGGTCCCGCCGTGCCCGTTGTGCCTTCGCTGTGCTCGCTGTGATGAAACCTTTCAGACGGTCGCGCCCAGCCAACCACCGCCTGATTTATGTCGAGCGACCTAACGCCGCGTCGGCCGATAGGCGGCCGGCCCCCTGGGTGGCGAACAGGGCGCCGATGAAGATCAGGATCGCGGGCGGATAGAGGTCGCGGAAACTCGCCCCCGTCGGCGCGATCAGGGCGACCGCCACGACGAAGTTGATGGCCAGCACGATGCCAGCCCAACGGGTCAACAGCCCGGGGATCAGCAGCACCCCGACCGCGAACTGGGCCCAGACCGCCACGGGCGCGGCGATCTCTGGCAGGGGGCAGTTCAGCCCGGTCAGGAAGCTGACGAACTCCGCCATCCGCTCCGCCGAGACGATGTTGTCCCACACGCCGTAGATCAGGAAGGCGCCGAGGAAGAGCCGGAGCGCCAGCAGAGCCAGGTCCGTCCCGCCCTTCAGATCATTCAGAAACAGCCCCCGCCGCATCGTCCCCTCCCGCTTTGGGAGGGAGGATGTCAGCCCTCCTCGCCGTCCGGCAAGCCCATCATGTGGAAGCCCGCGTCGACGTGGATGACTTCACCGGTGGTGGACAGACCCAGGTCCGAGCACAGCCACAGGGCACAGCCGGCGACGCCTTCCATCGAGGTGTCCTCCTTCATCGCCGACATCGCGCGACCCTGGGCGATCATCCCCCGGCCGCCTGAGATGCCGGCCAGCGACAGGGTGCGCATGGCGCCGGCCGAGATGGCGTTGACGCGGATGCCCTTAGGTCCCAGGTCGCGCGCGATGTAGCGGGTCGCGGCCTCCAGCGCCGCCTTGGCCACGCCCATGGTGTTGTAGTTCGGAATGGCGCGCTCGGACCCCAGATAGGTCATGGTCACCAGAGACCCGCCGTTCGGCATGAGTTTCGATGCCCGCTTGGCCACGTCGACGAAGCTGAAGGCCGAGATGTTCATGGCGAGCAGGAAGCTGTCGCGTGACGTGTTCTCGACGAAGGAGCCCTTGAGCTCGTCCTTGTTGGCGAAGGCCACCGAGTGAACGACGAAGTCGATGGTGCCGAAGGTCTTTTCCAGCTCGGCGAAGGCGGCGTCCATGGAGGCGTCGTCGGTCACGTCGGCCTGGATCAGGGCCTTGGCCCCGACGCTTTCGGCCAGGGGGCGCACGCGCCGTTCCAGCCCCTCGCCGAGGTAGGTGAAGGCCAGTTCGGCGCCCTGGGCGGCCAGCTGCGAGGCGATGCCCCAGGCGATCGAATTCGAGTTCGCCACCCCCATGATCAGGCCCTTCTTGCCCTTCATGAGTTCGCCCGTGGGCATGTTCCAGCCGCTCTCGCTCGCCATGTTCTGATCTCCGTTGGGCGGGCGTCCGGTACCGGATCAGCCCAGCTGTTCGTCCTTGGGGGGAGGGTTAGCAGGGGCCGCTTCGCCCTGCAAAGATCGGCCGCCCAGCCGCTCGATGAGCGCCATCAGCGGCGTCGCCGTCACGCCGTGGACCACGATGGACGTCAGGATGATGAACCCGGTGATGGCCCACAGACGCTCTGAATCACCGAACTGGCCGTGATTGAGGGCGTAGGCGACGTAATAGACCGACCCCAGCCCCCGAATGCCCAGATAGGCCAGCAGCACCTTGTCCCGCCGGAGCAGAGGCGTGCCGATCAGCGCCAGATATCCGAACACCGGCCGAACAATGAACAGGATGGCCAGGCCGATCCCGACGTCTGTCCATGTCAGGGCGTCCAGCAGACCGTTGGCGAGCGCCCCGCCGAACAGCACCAGCACCAGCATCATCAGGAGGCGTTCGATCTGCTCGGCGAAGTCGTGCATCTCCTCATGGAAGTCGTCTTCGCGTTCCGACGCGCGGATCGTCAGGGCGCAGACGAAGACGGCGAGGAATCCGTAGCCGTGGACGACCTCCGTCGCCGCATAGGCGATGAACGTCGCCCCGATCGCCACCAGACCGTCGGCGTGCCGCGACAGGCCGCGACGGTGGGCATGGAAGAACAGCCAGCCCATGGCCTTTCCGACCGCCCAGCCCATGCCGCCGCCGGCCAGCAGTTTCCAGCCCACGTCGACGGCCAGCCATTCCCCCAGCCCCTCTCCGGCCCAGGCCGCCGCTCCCGCCATGGAGACCAGGATCGCCAGATTGACGAAGGGAAACGCCAGGGCGTCGTTCAGCCCGGCCTCGGCCGTCAGGTTGAACCGGACCTCGTTGTCCTCGCCCGAACCCGGTGGTCCTGTCTGGACGTCGGACGCCAGAACCGGATCGGTCGGCGCCATGGCCGCGCCCAGCAGCAGCGCCATGGCCAGGCTGAACCCCAGCCCCGCGACGCCCAGCCAGGCGGTCGCCGCGACCGTGAGCGGCATGGCAATGGCCAGGAGCCGCCATGTCGGTTGCCAGCCCTTCCAGCTGACCGGCCGATCCAGCTTCAACCCGGCCCCCATCAGCGAAATGATCACCACGAGCTCGGTCAGCCGCTCCGTCAGGGTGTCCCAGGTCCGGGGGTCCGGATTGAACGACAGGAAATCGAAGCTGAAGATGCCGGCGCCCAGGCCGACGCAGATCATGGCCAGCGACAACGGCAGCCGGCTGAGCCCCTTGGGGGCCCAGGACACCAGAAGGACGATCGCGCCGAGGCCGAGCAGGAACAGGATGTAGGGGTCGATTTCCAGGCGGGGAGCCTCCGTTGAACGGGTCTGAATGCGTCAGACGGCGGATCGTCCCGCCGTGCCTCACACCTTGGAGAAGATCACCGTTCCGTTGGTGCCGCCGAAGCCGAAGCTGTTGGACATGACGGTGGTCAGTTCGCCGTCCTTGCGTTCACGCAGGATCGGCATGCCGTCGAACTGGGGGTCCAGATTTTCGATGTGGGCGCTCTCGGCCGCGAAGCCGTGGTGCAGCATCAAGAGCGAATAGATCGCCTCCTGCGCTCCGGCGGCACCGAGGCTGTGGCCCGTCAGGGACTTGGTCGAGGAGATCAGCGGCATCGCGTCGCCGAACACGCTGCGGACCGCCTCCATCTCCTTGGAGTCGCCCACCGGCGTCGAGGTGCCGTGCGGGTTCAAGTAGTCGATGGTCCGGCCGCCGGCCTGGTCGAGGGCGATCTTCATGCAGCGCTGGGCGCCCTCGCCCGAAGGGGCGACCATGTCGTAGCCGTCGGCGTTGGCACCGTAGCCCACGACCTCGGCATAGATCTTGGCCCCGCGCGCCTTGGCCCGCTCGTACTCTTCCAGCACCACGATGCCGGCGCCGCCGGCGATCACGAAGCCGTCGCGGTCCCGGTCATAGGCGCGGCTGGCGACCGAGGGACGGTCGTTGAAGTCCGAGGACATGGCCCCCATCGCGTCGAACATGTTGGACATGGACCAGTCGATGTCCTCGACGCCGCCGGCGAAGACCACGTCCTGCTTGCCCCACTGGATCTGTTCGGTGCCCGCGCCGATGCAGTGGGCCGAGGTCGCGCAGGCCGAGCTGATCGAATAGTTGACGCCGCGCATCTGGAACCAGGTCGACAGCACCGCCGACGGGCCGCTGGCCATGGCCTTGGGCACGGCGAAGGGGCCGATCCGCTTGGGCGAGCCCTTTTCCATCGTGGTCTGAGCAGCCTGCAGGATGACCTGGGTCGAGGGACCGCCTTCGCCGACGATCAGGCCGATACGGTCGTCGCGGATGTCCTCGGCCGTCATGCCCGAGTCCTTCAACGCCTCCTCGAAGGCGATGTGTCCCCAGGCGGTGCCGTTGGCGAGGAATCGCGCGGCGCGACGATCGACCAGGGGCCCCCAATCGTCTGCGGTCACGCCGAGCGACGGCGGGGCCCAGACCTGGCTGCGGAAGCCATGCGCGATGTGATCCGGCGCGGCGACGACGCCCGATTTCGCCGAGCGCAGCGACGCGGTGACCTCTTGGGCCCCCGTGCCGATGGAGGAGACGATGCCCAGACCGGTGACGACGACACGCCGCATTCAGAGTTTCCTTTTCAAGCCCTAGGTCCGCGTTGATCGCGGTTATCGTGAGTTGTCAGCCGCCGGACGGCTTTTCGCCCGGCTGGAACAGGCCGACGCGCATGTCGGTCGCCGTATAGATAGGCACGCCGTCGGCTTCCAGAACCCCATCGGCGATGCCCATGACCAGGCGGCGGTTGATGACGCGCTTCAGCGTGATCTTGTACGTCACTTTCCTGACGTCAGGCGTCACCTGCCCAGTGAACTTGACCTCGCCGACGCCCAGCGCCCGGCCGCGTCCCGGCCCACCGATCCAGCCCAGGTAGAAACCGACCAGCTGCCACATGGCGTCCAGGCCCAGGCAGCCTGGCATGACCGGGTCGCCGATGAAGTGGCAGCCGAAGAACCAGAGGTCCGGATGGATATCCAGTTCGGCCTCCATATAGCCCTTGCCGTGCTCGCCGCCGTCGCCGGTGACCGTGGTGATCCGATCGAACATCAGCATCGGCGGTGCCGGCAGCTGGGCATTGCCGGGTCCGAACAGTTCGCCGCGTCCCGACGCCAGCAAGGCGGCGTGGTCGAAGGACGAGGGATATTGCGACTGGCTCAAAAGGGTGGGCTCCGGCATGCCTGGTCGGGCTGGCGCGCTTCGCGCTGCTTGAGCCCAGTGTGGCGGGGGCGTGACATGGCCGGGGGCGGGGGTCAACACCGGCTTCGTCCGCCCCATGACAGGGGGACAGGGGGATCAGCGCGCTTCGCCGGCCGGTCGCGCGGCGTCGCACTGGGCGGTGTCGGCGGCCCCGAACACCGAATCGGCCTTGACCCAGCCCCGCAGCTTGTTGGCGCGCACGCGGCACCAGCCGTCTTCGCAGTCGTCCAGCGCGATCAGGGAGCGTGGGCTGAAACGGGCCTTGATCGCGGCCTCGTCGTCCGGCCGCGCCCGAACAGGGACTTCGTCGGCCGAGGCGTTGAAGGCGCCGCGACGACCGGACGCCACGCTGCGATGGATCCAGGCGACCGCGCCCTCGGGATCGCAGATCTTTCGCCATTCGCGCGTCTCGGCGATCACCTGCACCGGCAGACCGGCCGCGCGGTACTCCCACAGGATGCGGTGATCCAGCCCGGGTCCTTGCCGTGCCCGCACCTCCGACGACTTCAGCGAGACCCAGCGCGGCACCTCGAGCCCGGTGGGCGTCGGGCGGCCGTCTGGCATGGTCGCGCCTGCTCCGGCCAGAACGCCGAGCGCCGTGGCGGCCAAGATCGTCGCCATCCGGCGCGACAGGCTTTGGACACGGGGGTGAGACTTGCTAGACACCGGGCAGACCGCTCGCGGGAAATCCAAGGCTCCTATGTCCAGCACACGGCTTAAGGTCGTCTTAACCAGAAGATTGCCCGACGCGGTCGAGACGCGCATGCGCGAGCTGTTCGACGCCGAGCTGAACCTCAAGGACGTGCCGATGGATCGGGCAGCCCTGGAGGCGGCGGTCCAGCGCGCGGACGTCCTGGTGCCGACCATCACCGACGAGATCGACGGGAGCCTGATCGCCGGAGCGGGCGAGCGGCTGAAGATGATCGCCAACTTCGGCGCGGGGGTGGATCACATCGACATCGACGCCGCCGTCGCGCGCCAGATCATCATCACCAATACGCCGGGCGTCCTGACCGAGGACACCGCCGACCTGGCCATGAGCCTGATCCTGGCCGTCAGCCGCCGCATCGTGGAGGGGGCCCAGGTCATCGCCGACGGCCGGTTCGAGGGCTGGACCCCGACCTGGATGTGCGGGCGAAAGCTGTGGGGCAAACGGCTGGGCATCGTCGGCATGGGCCGGATCGGCCAGGCCCTGGCGCGCCGGGCCAAGGCGTCGGGGATGCAGATCCACTATCATAACAGGAAGGCCGTCAGTCCGCGGATCGAAGAGGAACTGGGCGCGACCTACTGGGACGATCTGGACCAGATGCTGTCGCGCATGGATGTGATCTCGCTGAACTGTCCGGCGACCAAGGAGACCCACCATCTGTTGGACGCGCGTCGGCTGGCCCTGCTTCAGCCGCATGCCCTTTTGATCAACACCGCCCGGGGCGAGCTGATCGACGAGGCGGCCCTGTCGGAGGCGGTCGCGCGCCGCAGCCTTGCAGGGGTGGGGCTCGACGTGTTCGAGAACGAGCCGGCCATTCATCCCGGCCTGATCGGCCATCCCAACGTCGTGCTGCTGCCCCATCTCGGCTCGGCGACGCTGGAGGCGCGCCAGGACATGGGCGATCGGGTCATCGCCAACATCATGACCTTTCAGAATGGGCACCGCCCGCCGGACCGCGTCATTCCGGCGATGTTCTGAAGGCCTGACCCTCTCCGCTCATCCTGCGGGATGAGCGGGAAACAGGGAACCACGGAAAAAGGGCGGCCCGTGAGGACCGCCCTTCATCATTCGTTCTGCAGTGTGTCGATCAAGCGCGACGCTTGACCAGTCCCAGCAGGAACAGCAGCAGGCAGGCACCACCGAACGCGACCAGGAAGGTCATGATGTTGAAGCCGCCGACCGGCACGCCGAACAGGTTCGAGGCAATGAAGCCACCGATCAGGGCGCCGATGACGCCGACGATCAGATTGGTGATCAGACCGTGATTGCGGCCCATGACTTTCTCAGCCAGCCAGCCGGCGAGAATGCCGATGACGAGCCAACCGATAATACCGAGTCCCATGATTTCTATCCTTCCAAAGCCAAGGTAACGACAGAATGCGACCGGGCCAGGAAGGTTGCGTCAGGGCGTCGCGATCATTCGACGGTGACGGACTTGGCCAGGTTTCGCGGCTGGTCGACGTCCGTGCCTTTCTGAACGGCGGTGTAGTAGGCCAGCAGCTGGACCGGCACCGCATAGACGAGGGCCGCGATCAGGGGGTGGCAGTCCGGGGCGTGGATGCGGCGGATGCCCGCACCGTGTGGATCGGGGGCCGTGCGCGGCGCGATCATGATGACGGGCCCTCCGCGCGCCGCCACCTCCTGAAGGTTGGACGCGGTCTTTTCGAACACGTCGTCCAGAGGAGCGAGGGCGATCGTGGGCGTCGCCTCGTCGATCAGGGCGATCGGGCCGTGCTTCAGTTCCCCGGCGGCATAGCCCTCGGCGTGGATGTAGCTGATCTCCTTCAGCTTCAGCGCGCCCTCCATGGCGAGCGGGAACATCGCCCCCCGGCCCAGGAACAGGACGTCGGTGGCCTTGGACAGGTCGTGGGCGACGGCGCGGATGTCGGCATCCATCTGCAGGGCCTCGGCGATCAGGCGCGGCGCCTCGAACAGGGCCTTGACCAGTTCGCCCTCGCTCTGGCCGTCGATCCGGCCACGCGCCACGCCCGCCGCCACGGCCAGGGCCAGCAGGGCCGAGACCTGGGCGGTGAAGGCCTTGGTGGAGGCCACGCCGATCTCCGGGCCGGCATGGGTGGGCCACAGCACATGGGCCTCGCGCGCCATTGACGAGGAGTGGACGTTGACGACCGCGGCGGTCTTCAGCCCCTGCGCCTTGCACCAGGTCAGGCTGGCCAGGGTGTCGGCGGTCTCGCCCGACTGGCTGACGGCGACGGCGAGGGTGCCGGGCGTCACGGCGGGCGAGCGATAGCGGAACTCGGACGCGATCTCGACGTCGCAGGGCAGGCCGGCCAGCTTCTCGAAGGCATAGCGTCCGATCTGGCCGGCATAGAAGGCCGTGCCGCAGGCGACGATCTGGATGCGGTCGATCTTGGCGAAGTCGATCGCGCCCGCTTCCAGGGTCTGTACCTTGGCCTTGCCGGTCACCAGGTCGAGGTAGTGGGACAGGGTGTGCTGGACGCTGTCGGGCTGTTCATGGATTTCCTTCTCCATGAAGTGGCGATAGGCGCCTTTCTCGACCATGGCGGACGAGGCGCTGACCTGGACTACCGGGCGCTCCACGGCGGTGCCGGACGCGTCGAACATTTTCGCGCCCGACCGGGTGACGGCGACGAAATCGCCCTCTTCCAGATAGCTGATCTGCTGGGTGAACGGACCCACCGCCAGGGCGTCGGAGCCCAGATACATCTCGCCCTCGCCCCAGCCGACGACCAGGGGAGAGCCCTTTCTCGCGCCCAGGATCAGGTCGTCCTCGCCCTCGATCAGGACGGCCAGGGCATAGGCGCCGGTCAGGCGGTCCAGCGTCGCCTTGAAGGCTGCGAGGGGCGCCTTGCCGGTCGTCAGTTCGTGATCCAGCAGATGGGCGACGACCTCGGTGTCGGTCTGGCTTTCGAAGACGCGGCCAGCGGCGGTCAGTTCAGCCTTCAGCTCGGCGAAATTCTCGATGATGCCGTTATGGACCAGGGCGACGCGGCCGGCCTTGTGCGGGTGGGCGTTGGGCGTCGTCGGCGCGCCGTGGGTGGCCCAGCGGGTGTGGCCGATGCCGACGGTAGCGGCGAGAGGCTCGGCCAGCAGCACCGCCTCCAGCTCGCGGATCTTGCCCTTGGCGCGGCGGCGCTCGATGCGGCCCTCGACCAGGGCCGCGACGCCTGCCGAATCATAGCCGCGGTATTCCAGCCGCTTCAGGCTGTCGATCAGCCGAGGAACCGCCGGGCCGGTGCCCGTGACGCCGATGATGCCGCACATGAGATGTTCCCCTCGTCGAACCCCCGCGCGCGCTTTCCGCGCGAAGGTGACGGCCTTCGCAGTGTCGTCTAGGACGGCCTTTACACGTCATCACCTAAATTGGCGTTTCGGATGATTGCGGCGGAGGGGTCGGCCATGGGCGAACGCAAATATTTTGGGACTGACGGGATCCGGGGCCGCGCCAACGTCAGCCCCATGACCGCCGAGGTGGCCCTGCGGGTCGGGCTGGCGGCGGGGCGGCTGTTCATGTCGGGCGACGACCGGCGCCACCTCGTGGTCATCGGCAAGGACACGCGGCTGTCGGGATACATGATCGAGCCGGCCCTGGTGGCGGGCTTCGCCTCGGTCGGCATGGACGTGCGGACCTTCGGACCCATCCCGACGCCAGGGGTGGCGATGATGACGAGGTCGATGCGGGCCGACCTGGGCGTCATGATCTCGGCGTCGCACAACGACTATGCGGACAACGGCATCAAGCTGTTCGGCCCGGACGGCTATAAGCTGTCCGACGAAATCGAGCTGAAGATCGAAGCGATGATGGATGCGGGTCTCGACGAAGGTCTGGCGCCGTCCAGCCAGCTGGGTCGGGTCAAGCGCATCGATGAGGCGCCCTGGCGTTATTCCGAGATCGCCAAGGCGGCCTTTCCCAAGCACCTCAGTCTGGCGGGCCTGCGCATCGCCATCGATTGCGCCAACGGGGCGGCCTACCGCGTCGCGCCGACGACCCTGTTCGAGCTGGGGGCCGAGGTCTGCGCCGTCGGCGACACCCCGAACGGCACCAACATCAACGCCGACTGCGGCTCGACCTATCCCGGCACGGTGGCTGCCGCGGTCAAGCAGTATCGCGCGGACATCGGCATCGCCCTGGACGGTGACGCCGACCGGCTGATCATCTGCGACGAGAACGGCAAGATCGTCGACGGCGACCAGATCATGGCCCTGATCGCGCGCGACTGGGCCCGGCGCGGTCGACTGGCAGGCGGAGGGGTGGTCGCCACCGTCATGTCCAACCTGGGTCTGGAGCGGGTGCTGAAGGGCGATGGTCTGACCCTGCAGCGGACCAAGGTCGGCGATCGCTACGTCATGGAGCGGATGCGCGAGGGCGGCTTCAACCTGGGCGGCGAACAGTCGGGCCACCTGATCCTGCACGACCACGCCACGACCGGCGACGGCCTGATGGCGGCGCTGCAGGTGCTGGCGGTTCTGGTCGAGAGCGGCAAGCCCATGAGCGAGCTGGCCCGCCAGTTCGAGCCGGTGCCGCAGCTGCTGCAGAACGTGCGCTTCAATTCCGGCAAGCCGCTGGACGACGCCAAGGTCAAGGCCGCGATCGCGGAAGGGGAGGCGGCGCTGAACGGCCAGGGGCGGTTGCTGGTCCGCCCCTCCGGCACCGAAAAGCTGATCCGTGTGATGGCCGAGGGCGACGACGGAGTTCTGGTGAAGCGGGTGGTGGCGGATGTCTCGGCGGCGGTGAAGGCGGCGGGCTAGGGGGCCAGCGCGCTCGCCACATCCTCGATCCGTTTGCGGATATCCGGCACGGCGATCGTCTCCCAGAAGGCGGCGCGGGCGGGGGGGCCCAGGACGAACAGTGCCGAGTCGGGGCGGCCGTCGCGGTCCAGGACGCGGCCCATCGGGTCGAGGTCGAGGCCGAGGCGCAGGGGGTCCAACCGCGCGCGACCGCTCTCGATCAGGGGCGCGGTCAGGGGATCGGCGTCCGCGGCGTGGCCAGGGCCGGTGCAATCGATCAGCCAGGGGGCGGTCAGGGGCTCGGCATCCCCATGTCGAGCGCGCCAGTCGAGACGAACGCCGTGATCGTGGGGGGTGATTGACCGCACCCGGCCGGTGACGACGGTGAGCCGCCCTGCCGCCGCAAGCCGCTGCATCGTCGCGCCGATCCCGGGCGCCAGACGGTGGCGGTGGACGTCCCAGAAGGGGCGCAGGTGGCGCACGATCCTGCGGCGGGTAGACAGATCGGCCTGGGTCCAGAGATCGGCGGTGATCGGGCGCAGACCCTCCATCACCTCGCGCCAGCCCCCGCTGTCCGACAGGCGGCGGGCCTCGTGAAGGCGCCGCGACAAAGGCCCAGACAGCAGGGTCTCTGTCGGGCCAAGGGCAGGATCGGGACGCTCGCCATGAGCCCGGGGCATCAGGCCGCGCCGCGACAGGGCCGTGGCCCGGCCGGTCCAACCGCGCCCCTGAATCATCAGCAGCATGTCGACCATGGTCAGGCCGGTGCCGACGATCAGGACGTTATCGTCGAGACCGATCCGGTCCAGCGTGCCGGAGGCCCAAGGGTCGGCGATGACGCGGTCGGACGCTCCGACCTCGGCGGTCCTCGGGGCCGGGTTGCCGGTGGCCAGCACCACCGCCCGAGCCGCCATGCGCGATCCGTCCGACAGGCGCAGGCCGTCGTCGTCGATCGCCGCGACGTCGCCGATGACCCGCCGGACCAGGCCGGGATGGGCGGCCTCCACCGTCTCCAGTCGCGCGCGGACGTAGTCGCCATAGACGCGACGCGGCGCAAAGCCGTCGGGGTCGGCCAGATCGGGTTGGTTCGCCTCCAGCCAGGCGACAAAATGGCCCGGCTGGTCGGCCAGGGCGCTCATCCGGGCCGAGCGCACGTTCAGCAGATGGCCGTCGAAGGGGGTAGAATAGGCGACACCCCGGCCGAAGTCCGTCGTGCGGTTGACCAGCGTCGAGGCCATGCCGCGCTCGGCCAGCCGCGCCGCCAGCATGGCACCGGAGAACCCTCCGCCGACGATGGCGATGCCTTCAGCCTGTCCGGACATTCGCCCTCCTTCGCCCGGCGCTTCTGAACCGGGTCGCTGACGGGGTCAAACGCGGGCCAGGCTCGGTCAGGGCGCCTCGGGGCGGCCGCCCTCGGCCCAGGTCGGGACCACGTCGCCCTCGGCGACGGCGGCCAGGGGCGCGACCAGGGACTGGATCGCGGCGGTCATGAAGTCGAAGTTGATGTTGGCGATGGTGTCTTCCGGCGTGTGGTAGGTCGGGATGGTCGCCCAGCCGGACACCGTGTGGGCCACGACCCCTCGCTGGGCCAGGGCGTAGTTGTCCGAGCGCTGGAAGAAGTTCTGCTCGGGATAGGGGTCCGGACCGATCAGGGCGCCCCGCGCCTGGAGCTCCGGCCCGAAGTTCGACCGCTCGAAGCCGGTCATCATCATCACGCCGGCGGGCAGCTGAGGATCCTGGTCGCCGATCATCTCGATCTCCAGGTTGGCGCGGATGCGGTCCAGCGGCACAGGCGGGTTGGCCACGAAGTAGCGCGAGCCCAGCAGGCCGACCTCTTCCGCGCCATAGGCCACGAATAGAATGTTCATCCGGTGCGGGCCGCTGCCGGCCAGGGCGCGGGCCAGTTCGATCACCGCGACCGTGCCGGAGGCGTCGTCGTTGGCGCCGTGCATCACCACCCCGTCCGGGCGTACGCCGACGTGATCCAGGTGGGCGGAGACCATCAGGACCGGACCGTCGGGCTCCGATCCCGCCAGCCAGCCCATCGCGTTGGTGGTGACGCCGGTCTCGATCGTCGCCTGGCCTGGGTCGTAGCGGACCTCTCCGCCCGTCGCCGCCAGCCGGTCCCAGACCTCGGGCGACAGCACCAGGGCGACCGGCCCGGACCGGGCCGGGGTGTCCGAGAGGCGAACGACGCGGGCGGCCGAGGCACTGCCGGCCGTGGCCTGAGCCAGAGCCTCGGTGCGGCGCATCAGGATCAGGCGGGCCCCCGACCGCATGGCCGCACCGAACACGGCGCGCACGCCGGGCCCTTCGGCCGGCGCGATCATCAGGGCCTCGGCCGAGGCGGGCAGGGCAGCGGCGTCCGCGCCCTGGGCGACGGTCAGCGCCCCCGAGGCGGCCGTCAGTCCGCCGGTCAGGATGGCGAAGTCGCGACCCTGCTCCAGCGTGGTGCCACCGAGCGTCAGCCGGGCCGCGCCCGAGGGGGTCGTCATCACCACCGGCGCGCGTTGCAGGTGGCCGTCCATTCCCGGCACCGGGGTCAGGCCCGCCAGTCGGAACTGGGCGGCGACATAGGCGGCGGCGATGGCCTCGTCCCGGGTGGCGCTGCCGCGACCCTGAAGCTCGTCGCCCGCCAGAAAGGCCATGTGGGCCTCGACGGCGCTGCGCTGGACCGTGGTCGTGGTTTGGGCCAGGGCGGGTCCGGCCGCGATCGCGACCAGGGCGCAGGCGAGGGCGAGGCGTTTCATGGCGGGCTCCGGCGAAAGGGCGAGAAGCAGGCGTAGGGGGGTGGCCCGGTCGGCGTCAAGCGACGGAGCGAGAGGAGGCACGACGCTGGTCGCCAAAGCTCTGGGCGGCTAGTGAGGTCGACATGCGTGACCATCCTTCGACGCCCCTGAGTGGCTATCCTGATCTGGCAGAGGCCGAGCGGCTGGCGCGAGCCGAGGCGTTCCGCGACCTGATGGCGAGGCGGCGGACGGTGCGCGACTATGCCGACCGCCCGGTCGATCGACGGATCGTGGAGGCGGCGATCCTGACGGCGGCCGGCGCACCCTCCGGGGCCAATCACCAGCCGTGGTTCTTCGCCGTCATCGAGAGCGTCGAGGCGCGCCGCCGCATCCGCGAGGCGGCCGAGGCCGAGGAGCGGGAGTTCTATGCCACCAAGGCCCCGCAGGAATGGCTGGACGCCCTAGCCCCTCTCGGGACCGATCCGGACAAGAGCTTTCTGGAGGTCGCGCCCGTTCTGATCGCCGTCTTCGCCCAGAAGCGCGGCGGCCCCCGACCCGGCGACGCCAAGAAGAACTACTACGTCCCCGAGAGCGTCGGCATCGCCACGGGCTTCCTGATCGCGGCCCTGCATCAGGCGGGTCTCGCGACCCTGACCCACACGCCCGCGCCGATGAGTTTCCTCAGCGAGATCTGCGGGCGGCCGGAGGGGGAGAAGCCCTTCCTGCTGCTGGTGGCCGGCCATCCGGCCGCGAACGCGACCGTGCCGGTCGCGGCCCTGGACAAGAAGCCGCTGGACGCGGTGGCGGCCTGGATTTAACCGGCGGGCCTGTCTCCCGGAGTTTCCGCCATGAAGCGTCTCGCCCTCGCCGCGTCCGTCATCGCCCTGGCCGGAGCCGCCGCCTTTGGGTCGTCGACGCCCGCCGACGCCTGGGGCGCGACCGGCCATCGGCTGATCGGGGTGGCGGCCATGCGGGCCCTGTCTGACGAGCTGCCCGCCTTCCTGCGGGAACCCGGCGCGATCGCCGAGGTCGGCGAACTGTCGCGCGAGCCGGACCGCACCAAGGGAGCCGGCCAGCCCCACGACCGCGAGCGCGACACAGCGCACTTCGTCGATCTGACAGACGAGGGACGGGTCATGACGGCGGCGGGGCCCACGCTGGCCGAACTGCCGGAGCTGAAGAGCGAGTACGACGCCCTGCTGCTGGCTGCGGACATCGAGGTCAACGATGCCGGCTACCTGCCCTATGCGATCATGGACGGCTATCAGCAGCTGGCCCGCGACTTCGCCACCTGGCGCGTGCTGAACGCCGCCGAGGCGCGCGAGACCGATCCGGCCAAGCGCGCCTGGTACCGCGAGGACCGGCTGCGGCGCGAGACGCTGATCCTGAGGGACATCGGCTATCTGTCGCACTATGTCGGCGACGGCTCCCAGCCGCACCACCTGTCGATCCACTACAACGGCTGGGACCGGAACACGCCGAACCCGGAAGGCTTCACCACCTCGCGCCAGACGCACGGGGCCTTCGAGGGGGCCTTCACCCGCCGCACGGCTCGGCTGGACACGGTCGAGGCGGCCATGCCGGCCCCCGCTCTGGACGGGTTCGAGCTGCGGGCGCGAACGGCGACCTATCTGACGGCGACCCTGGGTCAGGTCATTCCCTTCTATCGGCTGGAGAAGGCCGGCGGCTTCGGCGAGGCCGATCCGCGCGGGGTCGAGTTCGCCACCCTGCGCCTGGGCGCCGCCGCCGGAGAGCTGCGCGACCTGATCACCCTGGCCTGGCGCGACGCGGGCACCCAGTCGATCGGCTGGCCCGCCGTCAGCGTCGCCGAGGTCGAGGCCGGCACGGCCGACGCCTGGGGCGCGATGGTCGGGACGGACTGATCGCCTTGGTCGACGCCAACGCCCCCGTCGTCATCCTCGACAAGCCGCAGATGGCCGAGAACATCGGCGCTGTGGCGCGGGTCATGGCGAACTTCGGTCTGGATCGGCTGAGGCTGGTCACCCCGCGTGACGGCTGGCCCCAGGAGCGGGCCTGGCCCTCGGCCTCGGGCGCCGACTGGGTGCTGGAGGGGGTCGAGGTGTTCGACAGCGTAGCCTCAGCGACCGCCGACCTGAACACCGTCTTCGCCACCACCGCCCGCCCGCGCGAGACGCGCCAGCCGGTGCGGACCCCGCGCGAGGGGGCGCGCGTCCTGTTCGATGACGCCGCGTCTGGCCTAAAGGTCGGCCTGCTGTTCGGGGGCGAGCGGGCGGGGCTGGAGACGACCGACATCGCCCTGTGCCAGGGCATCGTCACCATCCCCATCGACCCGCGTCACCATTCGCTGAACCTGGCCCAGGCCGTGGCGATCAACGCCTATGAATGGCGCACCCTGATCCTGGACGCGCCTCCGCCCGGCTTCCGCGACGGCGATCCGCCGGCATCCGGGGCCCTGATGGTTGGCATGTACGAACACCTGGAAACCGAGCTCGAGGCCGCCGGCTTCTTCCACCCGCCCGAGAAGACCCGGTCGATGAGCCAGAACCTGCGCGTCATGCTGGGTCGCGCGGCCTTCTCCGAGCAGGAGGTGGCGACGTTTCGGGGCGTGATCCACGCCCTGTCCAAGGGGCGCGGGCGGGTGCTGGCGCGTCTGGCCGCCGAGCAGAAGCCCAAGGACTAGGTCAGTCCGTCGAGAAACGCAGGCACCGTCTGCGTCGCCGGGCCATAGACGCCGTCGTCGAACAGGGTCGCGCCCAGGCTGGGCTCCAGATTGATCTCCACCGTCCGCGCCCCGGCCATGCGGGCGCGCCGCACGAAGCCCGCCGCCGGATAGACCTCGCCCGAGGTGCCGATGGAGACGAACAGGTCGCAGGCCGACAGCGCCCGCTCGATCCGGTCCATGTGCAGCGGAAACTCGCCGAACCAGACGATGTGGGGCCTCAGCCAGCCGTCGGGGCTGAACGGGCTGTCGTGGAAGGCGTCCAGGTCCTGGGTCCAGTCGAGGATGCGGCCCGTCGCCGTGCACTGAACCTTCAGCAGTTCGCCGTGCATGTGGATCAGCTGGAACCCGGCGGCGGGCGGGGTCTCGGCGTGGGCGCGGTCGTGCAGGTCGTCGACGTTCTGGGTGACGAGCGTCAGCCGCCCAGGCCAGCGCGCGGCGAAGTCCGCGGTGGCGCGGTGGGCTGCGTTGGGCTGGACCTCGGCCATCTGGCGACGCCGCTGGTTGTAGAAGTCCTGTACCAAGGCCGGATCGCGCGCGAAGGCCTCGGGCGTCGCGACATCCTCGACACTATGCCCCAGCCACAGACCGTCGTCGGAGCGGAAGGTCGGCACGCCGGATTCCGCCGAGACGCCGGCGCCGGTCAGGATGACGATGTTTCGATGCCGCATGCCGTTTCATGGCGCCCCCGGCTTCGTCTAGGAAGGGCCACGACTCAGGAGAGAGCCCATGAAAACCCGCGCCGCCGTCGCCTTCGAGGCCAAAAAGCCGCTCGAGATCGTGGAGGTCGATCTGGAAGGGCCGCGCGCCGGAGAGGTGCTGGTCGAGATCAAGGCCACGGGCATATGCCACACCGACGCCTATACGCTGGACGGGCTGGATTCGGAGGGCATCTTCCCCTCGATCCTGGGGCACGAAGGCGCGGGCGTGGTGGTCGAGGTGGGGCCGGGGGTGACCAGCGTCGCCGTCGGCGATCACGTCATCCCGCTGTACACGCCGGAATGCCGCCAGTGTAAGTCGTGCCTGAGCCGCAAGACCAATCTGTGCACCGCCATCCGGGCGACGCAAGGGAAAGGCCTGATGCCCGACGGCACGTCGCGCTTCAGCTATAAGGGTCAGGCCATCGCCCATTACATGGGCTGTTCGACCTTCTCGAACTACACCGTCCTGCCCGAGATCGCGGTGGCCAAGATCCGCAAGGACGCGCCGTTCGAGAGCGCCTGCTACGTCGGCTGCGGCGTGACGACGGGCGTCGGCGCGGTGGTCAACACCGCCAAGGTCGAGCCCGGCGCGAACTGCGTGGTGTTTGGCCTCGGCGGCATCGGTCTGAACGTCATCCAGGGGCTGAAGATGGTCGGGGCCGACATGATCGTCGGCGTCGACATCAACGATACCAAGGAAGAATGGGGCCGCCGCTTCGGCATGACCCATTTCGTCAATCCGAAGTCGGTGCCGGACGTCGTGGCCCATCTGGTCGAGCTGACCGGCGGCGGGGCCGACTACACCTTCGACTGCACCGGCAACACGACCGTCATGCGCCAGGCGCTGGAGGCGTGTCACCGCGGCTGGGGCGAGAGCATCGTCATCGGCGTGGCCGAGGCGGGCAAGGAGATCGCCACCCGTCCGTTCCAGCTGGTCACCGGCCGGGTCTGGCGCGGCTCGGCCTTCGGGGGCGCGCGCGGGCGCACCGACACGCCACGCATCGTCGACTGGTACATGGACGGCAAGATCGAGATCGACCCGATGATCACCCACACCCTGCCGCTGGAACGCATCAACGAGGCCTTCGAGCTGATGCACGCGGGCGAAAGCATCCGCAGCGTGGTGGTCTTCTAGGTCCGTTGCATTGAGAAACGGACTCGGCTAGCGTCGCCATACAACAGGGAGAGAGACCACCATGTTCACCCACGTCACCGTCGGGGCCAACGACACCGAGGCGTCGCGCAAATTCTATGACGCCGCTCTGGGCGCGCTGGGCGTTGACCCGGGAGCCGGGCCGGACGCCAAGGGCCGCTACTGGTGGCGGACCCGCATGGGGGCCTTCGCCATCGGCACGCCGATCGACGGCGAGCCCGCCTGCCACGCCAACGGCGGCACCATCGGCTTCCATGCGAAAACGCCCGAGATGGTCCAGGCCTTCCACGACGCCGGTGTCGCGGCCGGTGGCACCGCCATCGAGGACCCGCCTGGAGAGCGCAACGGGCCGTTCGGCACCCTGATCCTGGCCTATCTGCGCGATCCCTCGGGCAACAAGATCTGCGCGATGCATCGTCCCGGATAGTCGCCGTGCGACGTCCGGCATGACACGCGGGGGGTTCCTTCCGGGGCCGGGACGCCTACATGCGCGTTACGGATTCACCGACCACAAGGAACCTCCCCATGGCCTTCACCCTGCCGCCGCTGCCCTATGCCTATGACGCGCTGGAACCGGCCATCGACAAGGAGACGATGACCTTCCACCACGACAAGCACCACCAGACCTACGTCGACAATCTGAACAAGGCGGTGGACGCGGACGCGAGCCTGCAGGGCAAGTCGCTGGAAGAGCTGTTCGCTGCGATTTCCAAGGCCCCCAAGGCGGTCCGCAACAACGGCGGCGGCCACTGGAACCACGCCCTGTTCTGGGAGCTTCTGGCCCCGGCCGGGCAGGGCGGTCAGCCCTCGGCAGAACTGTCGGCCGCCATCGAGCGCGATCTGGGCGGTCTGGAGAAGTTCAAGGAGGCGTTTAACGCCGCCGGCGCCGGCCAGTTCGGCTCGGGCTGGGCCTGGCTGATCGTCCAGGACGGCAAGCTGAAGGTCACCTCGACACCCAACCAGGACAATCCCCTGATGGACGTGGCCGACGAGAAGGGCGCGGTCGTTCTGGGGGCCGACGTCTGGGAACACGCCTATTATCTCAAGTACCAGAACCGCCGCGCCGACTATCTGAAGGCCTTCTGGGAGGTGGTGAACTGGAACAAGGCCAACGCCCTGTTCGCGGCCGCGACGGCCTAACGCGCCTGACGGGGCGGGTTGTCGCGAAAGCTTCACGATCCGCCCCACTGGCGCCGTCAGCGGTCGCGCCTATCTCAGCTTGGCCATTTCGCCCCCGAAGCCGAGGTTTCCCATGTCGTCCCATCTGAAACTGGCCGCCGCCGGCGTCCTGTTGTCCACCCTGATCGCTGCGGCCGGCTGCTCCCAGCCGACCGAGAAGGCTGAGCCGGCCGCCGCCGAGGCCCCCGCCGCAAGCCCGGACGTGACCCGTTTGCGGGTCGGCAGCCTGGAACTGGTCGCCCTTCGCGACGGCGGACTGACCGGCCTGCCCAACGACAACAGCGTCCTGGCCGTGGGCCAGACGCCTGAAGAGGTCTCTGCCCTGCTGACGGCGGCGGGTCTGCCCGGGGATACCCTGGATCTGTCGATCCAGCCGCTGCTGGTGCGCGACGGCCAGCGTCTGGTGCTGATCGATGCGGGCGGCGGGGCCAGCATGGGCGCAAATGCCGGCAAGCTGGTCGCTTCGCTGGCGGCCGCCGACGTTCAGCCCGACCAGATCACCGACATCCTGATCTCGCACGGTCACGGCGACCACGTCGCGGGACTGGTGGATGGGTCCGGGGCCCTGACCTTCCCCAATGCCACCATCCGCATGACCGCCGCCGAATGGACGGCGATCCAGGCCGATGCGCAGCTGGCCGCACTGGTTACCGCCATCACGCCCAAGGTCGAGACCTTCGCGCCCGGCGCCCAGGTGACCCCCGCCATCAAGGCCTATGCCATCGACGGCCACACCCCGGGCCACACGGGCTATGAGATCGCCTCGGGCGACCAGAAGCTGATCTACATCGGCGACGCCATGCACCACTCGGTCGTCTCGGTGCAGCAGCCGACCTGGACCATCGCTTTCGACGGAAACGAAGCCGTCGCCGAGGCCAGCCGTCAGGCCCTGCTGAGCCGGGCGGCGTCCGAGAACCTGCTGATCTACGCCGTTCACTTCCCTTATCCGGGCCTGGGCCGCATCCAGCGTCGCGAGGACAGCTTCGTCTGGGTGCCCGAGACGCCGGCGTCCTGATCGGGCCTGTCGGCTTGACCTGAGGGGGGCGGGCCGTCATAAGGCCCGCTTTCCCGCGCCGGGCCCTGTCCGCCGCGCGAAATCACTACGGACGATGCGTGTACCGCCGTTGAGATCGTCCCTCCATCTGGGGAGGGACCGGGCCGCATCATTTTGAAGAGACCAGAATGTCCAAGCGCCACAGCGCCAAGTACAAGATCGACCGCGCCATGGGTGAAAACCTGTGGGGTCGCTCCAAGTCCCCCGTCAACAAGCGCAGCTACGGCCCCGGCCAGCACGGCCAGCGTCGCAAGTCGAAAGTCTCGGACTTCGGCCTGCAGCTGAAGGCCAAGCAGAAGCTGAAGGGCTACTACGGCAACATCACCGAAAAGCAGTTCTCGTCGATCTATGACGAAGCCACGCGCCGCAAGGGCAACAGCTCCGAGAACCTGATCGGCCTCTTGGAATCGCGCCTGGACGCCATCGTCTACCGTGCCAAGTTCGTCCCGACCGTCTGGGCCGCCCGCCAGTTCGTGAGCCACGGCCACGTGACCGTCGACGGCAAGAAGGTCGACATCGGCTCCTACCGGGTCAAGCCTGGCCAGGTGATCGAGGTCAAGGAGAAGTCCCGCGCCATGGCGCTGGTGCTCGAGGCCCAGCAGTCGTCGGAACGCGATATCCCCGACTACCTGGAGCTCGGCGACCGCGGCTTCTCGGTCCGCTACGTCCGCGTCCCGGAACTGGCCGACGTGCCCTATCCGGTGAAGATGGAGCCGAACCTGGTCGTGGAATACTACTCCTCGTAAGGGCGCTACCGCTCGGAACGCGGTTCCTCGCTGCTTGAGCGCAAGATCAAAGAGGCCCCGGAGCGATCCGGGGCCTTTTTCGTTTCCCCTTGCGTGACGATGTAAAAGACGCTTTCCATATCGCATCCTTGGGGAGGCGGATGATGGATCGCAGACAGGTGTTGGTGGCGGGGGCCGCAGCGGGGGCATTGCCGGGTCTGGCGTGGGCGCAGGGGACCGAGCCTGCCTGGGTCAAGCTGCCGACCGAGCCCTATCGCGGCAAGCAGGACGACGTGGTCTTCGTCGACGCCCTGACCGGCTGGTACGGCAACGGCGCGGGCAAGCTGTTCAAGACGACGGACGGCGGCCAGACCTGGACGAAACAGCTGGATCGGCCCGGCACCTTCGTCCGGGCGCTGGGGTTCGTGGACAAGGATCTGGGCTTCCTCGGCAACATCGGCCCTGATTACTTCCCGGGCGTCACGGACGCGGTGCCCCTGTACCGGACGCGCGACGGCGGGGCCTCCTGGGAGGCGATCACGATCGACGGGCCGGCGGTCACGGGCATCTGCGCCATCGATGTGCTGAAGACCCAGTTCATCAACGCCGGGGTGCTGGAGAACCGTGTGACCGTCCGGGCCGGCGGGCGGGTCGGTGGGCCGGCGCTGCTGGCCACCTCGCGCGATGGCGGCGAGACCTGGACGTCGGAGGACCTGTCGGCCCTGACGGCCATGATCCTGGACGTGCATTTCGTCGACGAGCGCATCGGCTTCATCTGCGGCGCCACCGACACCGACGTGGCCCAGTCCCGCGCTCTGATCCTGAGGACCGGCGACGGCGGGCGCAGTTGGAGCCGCGTTTACGAAGGCACCCGCCCCTTCGAACTGACCTGGAAGATGAGCTTCCCGACCGAGACGACCGGCTACGTCACGGTCCAGAGCTACAACCCCGACACCACGGTGTCGGCCCGGGTCTTCGCCAAGACGACGGACGGGGGCCTGACCTGGTCCGAGATGCCCCTGGTCGATAACGCGGCGGTGCGGGAGTTCGGAATCGGCTTCATCGACGAGAACCGGGGCTGGATCGGGGCCGTGCCCAACGGGTTCGAGACCCGCGACGGCGGCGCGACCTGGGCTCCGGTCCAGATGGGCAATGCGGTCAATAAGGTCCGGGTGGTCCGCCATGCCGACGGGATCGCCGTGATCGGCATCGGGGTCGAATTGCACCGCCTCGACCTGCCCGGCTGACGTTAACAGAATATCAGGTGCGCCCCGGACCGAATTGGGGGACTATCGGTCTCTGGCTGTTCTCTGAAGGATCGGCGGCATGGCTTCCATCCGCTCACTTTGCCTGATCGCCGCCGCCGCCCTGGCGACGTCCGCCTGCGCCCTTTTTCCGCGCGGGGACGATAGCGCGCGCGTCGTCGCCATGCCCGGCCAGATCGAGCCGATCCACGCCGCCGCCATCACTCGTGATCTGGCCGTCTTCTGGGTCAGCTCGAACGGCTGCACGGACAAGGACGATCTGACCCCCGTCGTGAACCGCGCTGGCGACGGCTCGACCATCACCCTGCGTCGCATCGACGAGGATCGCTGCGATCGCCCGATGGCCGATGGGGTCGAGATCATCTGGTCGTTCGAAGAACTGGGTCTGACCCCCGGATCGCGCGTCCAGGTGAACAACCCCTACCAGCTGCCCCCCTCGATCTAGGCCGCGCCGCTGGCGCTGAGTGGGGGGTTCTCGACCGCCTCTAGCTGATTGTGGATCACCGACACGCGCGTGCCGGGGTGTTGACCCTCGACCTGGATCCTCGCGTGCAGCTGTTTTGCCAGGGCCTCGACGATGCTGGTGCCCAGACCCGGCGTGGCGCTGGCGGCGTCCTTGGGCATTCCGACGCCGTCGTCGCGCACCGAGAGCGTCCAGTTGGGTCCCTGCGCCTCATAGCCGACGACGATCTTGCCGGATCGGCCGCCGGGGAAGGCGTGTTTGAGCGCATTGATCACCAGCTCGGTCACGATCAGCCCCAGGCTGACGGAGACGTCGGCATCGGCCGCGCTCTCATCCGCCTCGACCCGGAGCGACAGCCGCGTCGGGTCCTGAATCATCGAGGCGGCGATGCTCTTGCACAGTTGTGTGAAGTAGGGGGCCAGCTCGACCGCGCCCAGCCGCGACGCCGCCAGCTGTTGTTGCAGGGCCGCGACCGACATGACCCGGTTGTGGGCATCCCTCAGCTGCAGCCGGGTTTCGTCGGACTGGGTCCGGCGCGCGCTTTGCAGGATGACACTGGCGATGATCTGCAGGCTGTTGGCGACCCGGTGCTGAAGCTCCTGCAGCAGGACGCCCTTTTCGCGCAGCAGGTCGTCGCGCAGCTTGTCGTCCGCCCGGGCAGCGGTGACATCCTCGACGGTCACCAGCAGCCGCACAGGCTGGTCGACGTCGTAGTTGAGGCGCTGGGCATTGATGACCAGCTTTCGCACGCCGCGAAGCGGACCCTTCAGATCCATCTCATAGGCATCGATGCCGGCGCTGCCACTGGCGGTCGCTTCGAGCAGGACCCGCAGCTGGGGTTTGTTCCATTCCCCTGTGCCGACCTCGCCCAGAAAGCGATCCACGATGCGGTCCGGATCGATGTCGAAGGTTCGGCAGAAGGATGTGCTGGCGGCGACCACCTTCAATGTCTGGTCCAGCAGAAGCAGCGGAGCTGTGGACGAGCTGACGACAGCCAGCGCCAGGGCCAGCGGACCGTCGGGATGCAAGGGCGGGTGGGCAGCCATGGCCGGCCCTTCAGGTGATCCGGAGACTCTCGGGGCGAGAGCCGTACCCGGCCGGACGTGTCGAGGGTCGAACGTGTCGAGGGTCGAACGGGCCGAGACGGAGGGCGCTCGATGCAACGAGCCAGCTCCTGCGAAGGCTTCTAGCTTAACAGGCTGGGCGCTAGCGCGCGCGGCCAATTTTTCGCGGTGGGTTAACGGCGTTCGAAGGTCGGCAGCATGTCGGCGGGAATCCGCGTGGGGCGCATGGTCGCGGCGTCGACCAGGCACCACTCCGAGACCCCCTGGGCGCACAGCCGACCCTCCCCGTCCTCGATGCGGACGTAGCGGGCGAACCGGGGACCTTGCGGATCGCCGACCCAGGTGCGGGCGATGGCGGTCGAGTTGGGCATAAGGGCGCGCAGGTAGTCGATCTCATGCCGCAGGGCGACCCACGACCACCTCGCCCGGGTCGCGGCGTCGAAGCGCGCGTTCCAGTGCGCCGTGCCGACATCCTGAAGCCAGCCGACATAGACGACATTGTTGACGTGCCCGTTGTCGTCGATGTGCTCGGGCCGGATGACCAGGGGCACGTCGAAGACCTCGCGGTCGGTGCGGGGCTCCAGGGTCTTGCGCGCCACGGGTCAGCCCTGGGCGGTCGGAACGCCCTTTTCGGACATCAGGGCCTGCAGCTCGCCGGCCTGGAACATCTCACGCACGATGTCGGAGCCCCCGACGAACTCGCCCTTCACATACAGCTGGGGGATGGTGGGCCAGTCGGTGAAAGCCTTGATGCCGTCGCGCAGGCCGTCGTCCTGAAGCACGTCGACGCCGACGAACTCGACCCCGACCTGATCCAGGATCTGGACCACCAGCGAGGAGAAGCCGCAGCGCGGCGCGTCCGGTGTGCCTTTCATGAACAGTACGACCGGGTGGTCGGTCACCGCTTGGGCGATGAAGGCGTGGATCGGATCGGCAGCGGTTTCGAGAGCGGTGTCGGACACGGGAGGACGCCTTTCGTTCAGCGCGTCAGCTAGGTGCCGACGTGGCCGGGGTCAAGGTCGCGCCGGATCACGAAGCCGAGGGCCGCAGGTCGTGACGCCTAGGCCGCGACCCTGGCCATCTCGATCTGGGCGGACAGGCCGGGGGGCATGTCTCGCTCGGGCACGGCGGCCAGCATGGCAAGGCGATCGGCGGTGTCGGCGCGGATCAGGACGCTGGCGACGTTCGGGTCGGTCATGGCGTGGGCCAGACAGATCGCCTCGGCCGTCCAGTGCGGCGTGCGGTGCAGGAAGGCGAAGGTCCCGGCCCCGGCCAGCGGGTCATCCTTGGGTCGCTCGGGCTTGGCGCCGCCGAACCCGAACAGGCCCTTCTTGACCGGCTGATGCGCCGTGGCGGCCTTCTTCTCGGTGTTCAGGGCCTCGGGGAAGTAGTCGTAGGCCAGGATGACCATGTCCTGCTCGCGCGCCGCCCGCATCCGGCTGCGCACCCGCCAGTCCACGTTGACATGGAAGGGCGTCGCCAGGACGTCGAAGGCCCCGGTCGAGACATAGGCGTCCATCACCTCGCCATCGCCCGACACCCCCAGATACTTGACCCGCTCGGTGGCCCGGAGCGCCTTGAGCGCGGCCAGGGATTCCTGGGACAGTTCGTGTTCGCCCGGCTCTTCCAGGATCGCCAGATCGAACCAGCCCAGACCCGAGACGTGCAGGCACCGATCGATGGCCCCGGTCAGCCCCTCGGCCGAGAAATCGCGGGCCGAGCCCTTGCGCCCGTCTCCGGCTCCCAGTTGCAGGCTGACGTAGAGCAGCTTGCGCTCGACGTTGGACAGGGCCTGGCCCAGCACCTCGGCGAGGACCGGGTCGGCCGTTTCCAGGCGGTAGGCGTTGATGCCGGCTTCCAGCGCCGCATAGATCAGATCGTTGGCCGCCTCGACGCCGCGCGCCAGGGCGTCGGTGCCCAGGCTGAGCGTCAGGCTGGAGACGGCGCCGCCGGAGGCGCCGAAGGGGCGATAGCGCATCGTCAGTCTCCCTTGGCCGGGATGGAGGTTTCCAGCGCCAGGGCGTGCAGTTCGCCGCCCATCCGGCCCTTGAGCGCGGCATAGACCATCTGGTGCTGCTTGATCCGGGGCAGGCCCTCGAAGGCGGTCGAGACGATGCGCGCGCGATAATGGTCGCCGTCCCCCGCCAGGTCGTCGATCACGATCTCGGCGTCGGGAAAGGCCTCGGCCAGACAGGCGTGCAGCGCTTCGACAGGCATGGGCATGGGAACGGACGGCTCCGCGCGGTTCAACCCCCACAGTGCCGCGTAAACCTTAATGGGGCGCTACGGCCAAGGTGGGCGGGGCGCGCAACCGAACGCGGGTCGTCGCGTTAACAGCCAAGGTTCAACATCGCTATCGGGGTTCATCATGCGCATTCGTCTTCCGTCCGTCCTTGCCCTGTCCGCCGTCGCGGCCTTGTCGATGGGCGTCGTCGCCTGCACCGAGGCTGAGCAGGACCAGACCGCCGCCGAGGCCGACGCCGCCGGCGACAACGCCGAGGCCGCCGCCGCCGAAGCGGGTCAGGAGCTTCAGGAAGGGGCCGCCGCCGCCGGTGAAGTGCTGGAGTCCGGCGCCATGAAGGCGGCGCAGGCCGTCGAGGAAGGCGCGGGCAACCTCGCCGACAAGCTGGAAGAAAATCAGGCCGAGGCCGCCGCCGAAGGCCGTCCGGGCGCGACGCCGCCGACGCAGCCGTAAGATCAGGCCGCGCTCAAGCAGCGAGGCTCCGCGAGCCGAGCGTTAGCGCCCTGAACCGCGCTCAAGCAGCGAGGCTCCGCGAGCCGAGCGTTAGCGCCCTGAACCGCGCTCAAGCAGCGAGGCTCCGCGAGCCGAGCGTTAGCGCCCTAAGCAGGCTCGGCCATCACCGCGTCGATCAGGGCGCGGGCCTCGGCACTGTTCCAGTCCGCCTCGCCCGAGAAGGCCGCGCGGATGCGCCCCTGACGGTCCAGCAGGATCGTCTGGGGCATCTTGCCCTTGCCGGGGAACTCGAACGGCAGCTGGAAGCGGGTGTCGGAGTAGAAGGGCAGGGGGTTGTGGACGTCGATGAAGGACCGCGCGTCGGCCACCGCGTCCTCGCCCGTGTCGACGTTGATCGGTAGCACCACAAGGTCTCGCCCCTCATAGGCGCTGGCCAGGGCGGCGATGGTCGGCATCTCGGTCCGGCACGGGGCGCACCACATGGCCCACAGATTGACCAGAACGACCTTGCCACGCAGATCGGCGAAGCGGACATCGGTCCCTTCCCTGTCCTTGAACACATAGTCAGGCGCGGGGGTCAGGGTCGCAGGAGCCTCCAGGGCGGCCAGCGGGCCGACGGCGAACCGAGCCAGTTCGCTCTGTTCGGCCTCGGCCGGCGACGCAGCTTTGAAAGGACCGGCCCCCATGGCGTATAGGGTGCCGACCGTCCCTCCGGCGAGGACGGCCAGCGCCAGCGCCCCGCCGATCCAGACGCCCTTTTTCGAGCCGCTCATGCCCCACTCCAAAGACCCGGCCCCGACTAAGGCCGCGCCGTCGCCCCAAGGTCAAGGCATGTGGGGCGGCCGCTTTTCGTCGCGCCCCGCCGACATCATGCAGGCGATCAACGTCTCCATCGGCGTGGACCGGCGTCTGTGGGCTCAGGATCTGGCCGGATCGCGCGCGCATTGCCGCATGCTGATCGCCCAGGGCATCGTCGGGGCGGAGGACGGGGCGGCGATCCTGGCGGGGCTCGACACCATCCAGGCCGAGATCGAGGCGGGGACCTTCCCCTTCCGCGACGAATACGAAGACATCCATCTGAACGTCGAGGCGCGGCTGTCCGAGCTGATCGGAGAGGCGTCCGGGCGGCTGCACACGGCGCGCAGCCGCAACGACCAGGTGGCGGTCGATTTCCGCCTGTGGGTTCGTGACGCCTGCGACCGGACGGGCGAGCAGCTGAAGGCGTTGCAACGCGCCCTGCTGGACCGGGCGGAACAGCACGCCGGGGACCTGATGCCCGGCTTCACCCATCTGCAGACCGCCCAGCCGGTGACGCTCGGCCACCATCTGATGGCCTATGTCGAGATGTTCGGCCGCGACGCCGGGCGGTTCGCCGATGCGCGCGCCCGCATGAACGAGAGTCCGCTGGGCGCGGCGGCTCTGGCCGGTTCGCCCTTCCCGATCGACCGCCATGCGACGGCGGCCGACCTCGGTTTCGACCGGCCCATGGCGAACAGCCTGGACGCGGTGTCGGATCGCGACTTCGCGTTGGAGACCCTGGCGGCGGCGTCCATCTGCGCTGGGCATCTGTCGCGGCTCGCCGAGGAGATCGTCGTGTGGATGACGCCGATGTTCGGCTTCGTCACCCTGCCTGACGACCTGACCACCGGGTCTTCGATCATGCCGCAGAAACGCAATCCCGATGCCGCCGAACTGGTCCGGGCCAAGACGGGGCGGATCCTGGGGGCCTTCGTGGCCCTGTCGACTGTGATGAAGGGCCTGCCGCTGGCCTATTCCAAGGACATGCAGGAGGACAAGCCGCCGGTGTTCGAGGCGATGGACGCGCTGGATCTGGCGCTGACCGCCATGACGGCGATGGTCGCGGCCTTCACGCCGAACACCGCCCGCATGGCCGAGGCGGCGGGGTGGGGCTTCTCGACGGCGACCGATCTGGCCGACTGGCTGGTGCGCGAGGCCGACCTGCCGTTTCGTCAGGCGCACCATGTGACGGGCGCGGCGGTCAAACGGGCTGAGGCCTTGGGCGTGGGTCTGGAGCAACTGCCGCTCGCCGAATTGCAGGCGCTGTACGCCTCCGTCACCGAGGATGTTTACAAGGTGCTCAGCCCTGAGGCTTCTTGCGCCAGCCGTCAGAGCTATGGGGGCACAGCGCCGGAACAGGTCCGCGCGCGCATCGCCGAGTGGAAGACGCGTCTCGCGTGAAGGATCAGGTCATGAACAAGCGTATCGTCCTCGGCGTCGTTGCCCTGGCCCTCGTCACCGCCGGGTGCGGTCGCATGGCCGATCTGGAGGCCCCGGCCCCGCGTGAGACCGAGCGTGCCCCGCGCGATGCAAATGCCGCAGCTCTGCCGGACCCCGCCACGGTCAACCGCCCGTCCAGCCAGGTCCCGGTCGACGGCGGCCCGTCCAACCCGTTCGGCAGCACAGCCGCCGGGCGCGAGCCGCAGTAGGTTTTCTTGATCCTCCTCCGTAGGGGGAGGGGGACCGCGAAGCGGTGGAGGGGGCCAGCCGCATGCACCGGACGTGCGGCTGGCCCCCTCCGTCACTCCGCTCCGCTCCGTGCCACCTCCCCCAACGGGGGAGGATTTGAGGGTTTTGCTTGGACCACTTCACCTACCGCGACGGAGCCCTGTTCGCCGAGGACGTGCCGCTGGCCGCCCTCGCCGAGGCCGTCGGCACGCCGGTCTATGTCTATTCGACCGCGACCCTGGTCCGGCACTATCGCGTGCTGAGAGAGGCGCTGGACGCCCATGCTCCACTGACCGGCGCCCTGATCGCCTTCGCGGTCAAGGCCAACTCCAACCTGTCGGTGCTGGCGACCCTGGCGAAACAGGGCTGCGGGGCCGACACGGTGTCGGAGGGCGAGATCCGCCGCGCGCTGAAGGCGGGCGTGCCGGCCGAGCGCATCATCTTCTCCGGCGTCGGCAAGACCGACCGCGAACTGGCCTTCGCCATCGACGCCGGGGTGCGCCAGATCAACGTCGAGAGCCCGGCCGAGCTGGACCGGCTGATCGCCGTCGCTGAGGCCAAGTCCGCGTCGCCCGAGATCGCCATCCGCGTGAACCCCAAGATCGGCGCGGGCGGCCACGCCAAGATCACCACGGGCGGAGAGGGCGACAAGTTCGGCGTCCCGGCCGACGAGGCCATGGCGCTGTATGCCCGCGCCTCGGCCAGCCCGCACGTGACGCCGGTCGGCCTGGCCTGTCACATCGGCAGCCAGATCACCGATCTGGCCCCGCTGGAGGCGGCCTTCCGCCTGCTGGCCGAGATGACGCGGACGCTGCGGGGCCAGGGGCTGTCGGTCACGCGGCTGGACCTCGGCGGCGGCTTGGGCGTGCCCTATTCGGGCGGGGCTGAGACCGCGAGCCCGGCCGACTACGCCGCCATGACGGCGCGGGTGCTGGAGGGCCTGGACGTCGAGGCGGCGTTCGAGCCCGGGCGCCTGCTGGCCGCCAATGCCGGCGTTCTGCTCAGCCGGGTGATCCAGATCACGGAACGGGCGGACGGGCGGCGGTTCCTGGTGCTGGACGCCGCCATGAACGACCTGGTCCGCCCGGCCATGTACGACGCCTTCCACGAGGTGAAGCCGGTCGTCGTGCGGTCAGGGGAGCCGGTCGCCTACGACATCGTGGGCCCCGTCTGCGAGACCGGCGACACCTTCGCCCGGGGCCGGGCCCTGCCACCGCAGGAGGCCGGAGACCTGGTCTTCTTCACCGGGGCGGGGGCCTATGGGGCCGTGATGTCGAGCGAATACAACACCCGGCCGCTGGTGCCGGAGGTGCTGGTGGACGGCGCGGACTGGGCCGTGGTGCGCGCGCGGCCGAGCTATGACGAAATCCTGGCGGGCGAGGCGATGGCGGGGTGGTTGTAGGTGCCGCTAAGCGAGGTCACCGCGAACCCTGTCGCCAAGGCGTGTTCGGGGTTCGACCACGAGGACCGGGGCTTAGCGATGCGGTTCGGTCAGGTCCGGTCGGGTGATCTAGCGCGCCGTCCTGCCGTCATGGGTTGACGAACCCTCAATCTAGCGTCGAACCTGTCGCTAAAGAAGGGGACGCTCAATGACCATGGTTCCGATGCCGCTAGCAAAGAATGGCACCTGCCCTGCGGGCTACGTAGCTCAGGGCAACATGTGCGTCCCCGGCCCGAACGCTAAGCCAGCGGTTCCAAAACTGGGCACGTGCCCGGCTGGTTGGGTCGCAATGGGCAACTATTGCGTATCGCTCAAAGCAAATCCGAAGATTGTCGTCCCGAAAAGCGGCGGCTGTCCCGCAGGATACGTTGCACAAGGAAAGTATTGCGTTCAATTGTAGGACTCAGCGGCGATCTGAATGGAGCGTACCTAGAGAGCAGTAGCTGATTTTCGTCTATTGCAGTCCGAACAGAGTATCTGGATATTCTGGATCGAGTTAGTTCCGCCTATCGAGTGCGGAATAATGTGATCAAACTCTATCGGGTGCCGCTTCTGCAAACGATGAGCGGTTGTTTTGCCTTTGACGCCCCTGCATATTCGGCCATCCTTTTCAAACGCCTCCAATGCAAAACTTCGAACCTCTGCTGGAAAATAGCGCGGGTGCCCCGAACCTACCGTGACGACCAGTTCGTCCGCACTCGGCCCTTCAAGCCCCTCGACAAACCGCCATATCAGTCCGAGAGAGTCCCCGCTAATCCGCCACTGGTGGTAATCTTCCCGGGCCGTTTTCTCGATGGTGCCTGCCCTGACGGCAGGCTCGAAGTAAGTAACGATGGCCTCGTGAATGTTGCTGTTCGCGTAGTACGCAGCTTCGACCCGCAGAGCCTTCTGGCCAGGATTGATCAGTAGCCATCGCTCGCCTCGGTAGAACACCCAGACACCTGCTGTGATCGTGACGTTCAGCGTCACAAAGGGATTGCTCTCTTCGACCTCGGCGAGCCGTTTGAGGCCAGCGAGCACGGCCAGAGCATGGGCCGGGTCAACACTCCCAACCTTTGGAAGGAGGCGATCAGCAAAGTCAGCGAGCGCGTAGAGTCGACCAGACGGCATGTAGGCTCCCAAAAGGGATTCGAGTTTCGGGCGAAGCGCATCAGCATGGGCCGAGGTCGAAGCCTAGCCGCCGAGTCGGCCGTCAGCCAAGGTTCAACTCTGAGGGGAAGATGCATTCGCTAGCCGTTAAGCGGACACTCTCGAAGTTCGAAACGGGTCAAACGCGGGTCGGAAAGGGTCAATGTGCCCTACCCCAAAAACCGCCCCACCGCCGCGAGGAACCTCTGCGGCTGGTCGATCATGACCATGTGTTCGGCACCCTCGATCCGCTCGAACCGGGCAGGCGCGCGAAGGCTGCGGTAGGCGGTCTGGAAGGCGGCGTCGAGGCGGGCGCGGGGGTTGGCGGCGTCGGGGCTCCAGCCGTAGACGACGGTCACAGGCGCGGTGATGTCGGGCAGGCGGTGGCGCAGGTCGGTGGTCATGACCTCGTACAGCCCCTGGGCCAGCACCTGGCGGTCGCCGCCCTGCCAGCCCAGCGAGCCGAACACGCTGTCGGCCGCCCCGCCCAGCTCGCGCCCGATCAGGGTCGGCTGGTTCCTGAGCGCCGCGTCGCCCAGCAGAAGCAGGGCCTGATAGGCGATCTGGGCGATGGGCTCGACGTCGCCCGAGGTGGCACCGGGGCTGATCAGGGCCGGGAAGAAGGGCGTGGCGTCCACCACCATGACCCGGCCGATGGGGTTCCTCCGATCCCGCCCGGCGTCGGCGGCGGCCTTCAGCGCCACCAGCCCGCCCATCGAATGGCCGATCACAGCGGGCCGCTCCAGCTGCCGCTCGGCGATGTAGCGGCGCAGCTCCGCCGCCACGGGCGCGACCAGGGCGCCGTCCTGATTACGACCCGGCGGGACCTCTCCGAAACCCCGGATCGAGACGATGTGGACCCGGTGGTCGTCGTCCAGCCGGTCGGCCGTGCGTTGCCAGACGTCGCCGGTCGAGGCCAGGCCGGGGATCAGGATGACGTCAGGGCCCCGCCCGCGCGTCTCGACCAAGATCCGGTCCGAGGCGAAGGGGCGCTCGCGGCTCTGCGCCGATGCCGGGCCGGGCAGGGCGAGCAACAGGACCGAGAGGAGGGCGAACAGGCGGGTCATGGCACAGGGGTGAACGACGATCACGGCCTTTGGTTGACCGACGGGGCTCTTGATCTTGAACGGTGTCAGGCGTGTAACAGGACGCGAAGCAGCAGTCCTGGGGAGGAACCGATGCGCTGGATCTGGGGTGTGGCCACGGCCGTGGCGATGACGGGGTTGGGCGGGGCGGTGACGGCCCAGGACGCCCCGCCCGCGGGGGCCCAGGCCCCTGCCGAGGTGCTGCAGGCCGAGGCTCCGGCCGGACCGCAGTGGAAGGTGTTCTCCCGCAGCGCCCAGTCCAACTATCTGATCGATCTGTCGAGCATACGGCCGGAGGGCGAGGAGCTGCGTGTCAGCGTCGCCCGCGTCGCCAACGCCGGCGACGCGGGAAACTATGCCCATGTCGTCGACACGTTCGGCATCCGCTGCGCCGCCGCCGAGACTCAGGTCATCCGCTCGACCGAGGTGTTCGAGGACGGCGAGGGCTCCGAGGCCTTCGAGGCCGGCGAGCCCTGGACGGCGGTGCGCCCGCGCACGCTGGACGAGGCGATCAAGGATCTGGCCTGCGACGAGCTGGTGCCGAGTGGGGCCGCACACGCCTCGATCCGCGCCTACATCGACGCCGGCCGGCCTTAAGACCTCCACCTCCGCTCATCCCCGCGAAAGTGGGGATCCAGTCTTTAAGCGACGTACCGCGGGCGAGCTGACCGTGGGCGCAGACTCGCGTTCACGGATGACCCAAAGGACTGGGTCCCCGCTTTCGCGGGGATGAGCGGCAAGAGGAAGTCGCGCCCTACCAGCCGACCGTCAGGCCCAGGTTGAAGACGCGGCCGTAGCGTTCGGTCTGGGTCAGCCAGTCGGTGCGACCGCCCTGATACTGGCGGGTCGGTTCGTCGGTCAGGTTCTGGGCCTCGAAATAGATGGTGGCCTGGTCGGTCAGGTCGAAACTGGCCTTGGCGTCGAGCCGGCGCAGGTCGTCGTTGAACTGATCCGCCACGACGTCGCCGCCCAGGGCCAGCAGCGCCGATCCGGTCGAGTGGTAGGCGAGAGAGGCCTCGATGCGGTCGTTCTCGTAGAAGATCTGAACGCCGTACAGGACCTCGGACTGTTCGGGAAAGGCGACGTCGGCGCGGGTCGGCAGGTCCAGCTCGCCGTCGATCAGGGTCAGGTTCGCGTCGATGCCGAACCCGGACCACAGGCCCGGCAGGAAATCGAACTGCTGACGCCAGGCCAGCTCCAGCCCGTAGAGGTCGGCGGAGTCGGCGTTCTGCTTTTGGCTGAAGGTCAGGGTGCGGTAGTTGCGGCCGCCGAAGACGACGCCGCGCTGGGTCTCGCTCTGGGTGTAGATCGGATTGTCGATCGACTTGGAGAACACGCCGGCCGACAGCACGCCGCCGGGCGCGAAGTACCACTCCGCCGAGGCGTCGAAGGCGTCGGCGCGATAGGGGTCCAGCTGGGCGTTGCCCTGCGACAGGCTGCCGTCGAAGGTGCCGTCGCCGTTGTCGACGAAGGTGTTGGTGCCGCCCGGCGACAGGTCCAGGTAGTTGGGGCGACCCAGGCTGCGGCTGTAGGCCAGGCGGACCACGAGATCGTCTCGCTCCCACCGGGCGGTCACGCTGGGCAGCCAGTCGGTGTAGCTCTGGCTCTCGGAGGCTGGGACCACAGTGGTGCCGTTGACCAGGCGGAAGCCGGTGATGTCCAGCTCGGTCTGCTCGACCCGCAGACCGTGGGTGAAGGTCCAGTTGCCGATGCGGACGTCGGCCTCGGCATAGGCGGCGGCCACGTCCTCGCCCACGTCGGTGTCGGCCAGGGTCGCGTTGGCCAGGCTCGTGGCGGTGTTCCGCACGAAGAAGGGTCCGCTGAGGTTGGACCGGGTGTAGGCGATCAGCCCTTCGGCCGACAGGGTCGGGGCGATGGTGTAAGGGCGGCCGTCGCGGGGCTCGACCGTGACCGGGGGCCCGGCCAGGGTCGGATCGGCGGCGAGCGTGAACCGCGTCGCGGCGGTCGCGCCGCGTTCCCAGACGGTGTTGTTGGAATCGAACGTCTTGTCGGTCGTGCGGTAGTTCAGGCCCAGGGCCAGGTCGACGCCGTCGAACAGATCGAGCGAGCGCCGCGCGTCGAAGCGGGCCGAGACGATGTCCTCCTCGCCGTTCTCGTCCTGCTCGGCATACTGGCGAAAGCCCAGCATGGCGGCGGTGACGGGCGCGCGGGGTGTGGCGCTGAACAGTTCGTCGGTGAAGTCGAAGTCGACCGTGCCGGGCGAGGCGCGGAACTGCCACAGCTGGTTCGGCTCGATCACCTCGTTGTGGGTGCCGGCGATGCCGTAATCGAGCGTCCAGGCGTCGAGCTCGGTCCGGCCACCGGCCTGGACCGACAGGATCGACTTCTCCTTGTACTCCAGCCGCAGGTCCTGGCGGATCTCGGTCGCGCCGGTCGTCGTGCCGGTCAGGCCGTCGGGGTTGAGCCGGAAGGCACCCGAGGTCCGCAGCGCCGGGGTGGCGAAGTCCAGGCGATAGCGCTGGCGATACTCGTCTTCGGTGAAGCGGCTGTAGAGGGCGCGCAGGAACAGGCTGGTGGGCCCCTCGGGGCGCCAGTCCAGAGAGGCGATGGCCCCCAGCCGCTCTCGCGTCAGGCCATAGTCGGTGGTCTTCAGATTGATCGGCACGGCCCCGCGCGCCGCCGCCGGCAGCAAGGCCCAGTCGTCGGGGAAGAAGCCCTCGCTGCGGAAATCGCGCTCCGAATAGCTGACGCCGACCAGCACGCCGAGATCGCCGAAGCGGCCGCCCAGGCTGAGGTCGCCGCGGACGGGATACTCCTCGTTCAGCGTCTGATAGCCGACCTGGGCCGAGGCGTTCAGGAAGCGGGCGCGCGGGAAATCGAAGGCGGTCTGGGCCACCAGATTGATGTTGCCGCCGATGCCCTGGCCGTCCTGGTCGGCGGTCTTGACCTTGGAGACCTCGACCCGGTTCAGCAGTTGGCCCGAGACGATGTCCAGCGGCAGGCGGCGCGTGTTGCCGTCCGGATTGCCGATCTCGAAGCCGTTGATCGTGTAGTTGTTCAGGTCGGACGGCACGCCGCGAACGGAGACGTAGCGCCCCTCGCCCTGGTCGTACTGGACGCCGACGCCCGGCAGGCGCTCGACCACCTCGGCGACGTTCCTGTCCGGCAGATTGCCGATCTCGTCGGCGGCGGCGATGGAGACGATGCCGGTGGCGGCGCGTTGCTGGTCGATGGCGCGGCGCTGGGCGGCGCGCTGGCCGGTGACGACGACCTCGTCGACCGTGTCGGGCTGCTGCTGCTGGGCCAGGCCCGGCGTGGCGAACAGGACGGCGAGGCCGGAAACCCCGACCGAGAGCAAGGCGCGCATGTGGAACATCCCCCGATGATGGGAGAAGCCGTTACTCGCGCGAAAAGACCGGCCCGCGACGGTCGCGTGACGCCGGCGTCAGGATTCCGAGACCGAACCGTTGTTTCTGGTCCGTGCCCGGCTGATCCAGCTAGACGTCGACCGCCGCGTCCAGGGCGTTTTCCTGGATGAACTCACGGCGGGGTTCGACGACGTCGCCCATCAGCTTGGCGAACAGGTCGTCGGCGTCGTCGGCGTGGTCGACCTTGACCTGCAGCAGGGTGCGGGCGTTGGCGTCCAGCGTCGTCTCCCACAGCTGGTCGGGGTTCATCTCGCCCAGGCCCTTGTAGCGCTGGATCGACAGGCCCTTCTTGCCGGCGTCGAGCACGGCGGTCAGCAGATCGAGCGGCCCGCGCACCTGGACGGACTTGTCCTTCCGGCGGTAGGTGGCGGGGCTGTCGAACAGACGGTCGAAGGCGGCGGCGCGTTCGGCCAGGCGCCGGGCGTCCAGCGACCGGATCAGCTGTTCCTCCAGGACGATGGTCTCCTTGACCGCGCGGCGGCTGCGTTCGAACACCACCGCGCCTTGCAGACCCGCTTGACCGGTCCAGGCCCCGTCGCCCTCCTCGGCATAGAGGTTCAGGCGGTCGGCGGCGGCCGATGCGCGGTCGGCCGGATCGCCGTCCTCGGCGAACAGACCGGCGAGCGCCGCCTGTTCGATGGCGAAGGCCGGGGCGCGTTGCGACAGACGATCCACGCCCGCCTTGAAGGCCTTGGCCTCGCGCACCAGGGCCATCAGATCGTTGCCGATGCGGCGTTCGCCCGACTGGAAGTCGAGCTCGGCGTCGGTGGAGCCCTCCTCGATCAGATAGGAGTCCATCTCGGACTGGTCCTTGAGGTAGCGCGACTGCTTGCCCTTGGAGACCTTGTAGAGCGGTGGCTGGGCGATGAAGACGTGGCCGCGTTCGATCAGCTCGGGCATCTGGCGATAGAAGAAGGTCAGCAGCAGGGTCCGGATGTGGGCGCCGTCGACGTCGGCGTCGGCCATCAGGATGATCTTGTGATAGCGCAGCTTGTCGGCGTTGAAGTCATCGCGGCCGATGCCGGTGCCGAGCGCCAGGATCAGGGTGCCGATCAGCTCGGACGACAGCATCCGGTCGAACCGCGCCCGCTCGACGTTCAGGATCTTGCCGCGCAGGGGCAGGACGGCCTGGTTCTCGCGGTTGCGCGCCTGTTTGGCCGAGCCGCCGGCGGAATCACCCTCGACGATGAACAGTTCGGACTTGGCGGGATCGCGCTCCTGGCAGTCGGCCAGCTTGCCGGGAAGGGAGCTGATATCCATCGCGGACTTGCGCCGGGTCAGGTCGCGGGCCTTGCGGGCGGCCTCGCGCGCCGACGCGGCCTCGATGATCTTGGCCACGACCTGTTTGGCCTCGACCGGGTGTTCCTCGAACCACTGAGACAGGCCCTCGGAGCACAGCCCCTCGACCGCCGGGCGAACCTCGGAGGAGACCAGCTTGTCCTTGGTCTGGGATGAGAATTTGGGGTCCGGCACCTTGACCGACAGCACGCACGTCAGGCCCTCGCGCGCGTCCTCGCCGGTGGGGGCGACCTTCTCCTTCTTGAGGGCACCCGAGCTTTCCATATAGGCGCTCATGACCCGGGTCAGGCTGGCGCGGAAGGCCGACAGGTGGGTGCCTCCATCCCGCTGGGGGATGTTGTTGGTGAAGCACAGCATGGTCTCGTGGTAGCTGTCGTTCCACCACAGGGCGAGGTCGATCTCGATGTTGTCCTTCCGGCCCCGGATGACGATGACGTCCTTCAGGATCGGGGTCTTGGACTTGTCGAGATGGCGCACGAAGGCCTCCACCCCGCCTTCGTAATGCAGAAGGATGTCGACCGGCTCGGCCCCGCGATGGTCCTGGAGCTTGATGACCACGCCGGAGTTCAGGAAGGCCAGCTCGCGCAGCCGGTGCTCCAGCGTCTTCAGGTCGAAGTCGATGTGGCTGAACGTCGTGACCGACGGATAGAAGGTGACCTGGGTGCCTGACAGGACGCGGCCATCGTCCCGCAGGGGGGCGTCGCCGGTGACGCGCAGGCTCTCGACCGTGTCGCCGCGCTCGAAGCGCATCTCGTGGCGCTTGCCGTTTCGGAAGATCACCAGCGTCAGCCAGTCCGACAGGGCGTTGACCACTGAGACGCCGACGCCGTGCAGGCCGCCGGAGACCTTGTAGGAGTTCTGGTCGAATTTTCCGCCCGCGTGCAGCTGGGTCATGATGACTTCGGCGGCACTGACGCCCTCGCCTTCGTGGATGTCGACCGGGATGCCGCGCCCGTTGTCGGTCACGGTGACCGAGCCGTCGGCGTTGAGGATGACCTCGACCAGATCGGCGTGGCCGGCCAGGGCTTCGTCGATGGCGTTGTCGACGACCTCATAGACCATGTGGTGCAGGCCCGAGCCGTCGTCGGTGTCGCCGATGTACATGCCGGGGCGTTTGCGAACGGCGTCCAGACCCTTCAGCACCTTGATGGAATCGGCGCCGTAGGCGGCCTCTTCGGCGGTGTCCGCGGTGCGGCCCAGGTCTGCGTCGTTCAGGGGTTCGTCGGTCATTCAATCGTCCGGAAGCGCGGGGTTCAGGGGGCGGCGCACGCGCTGCCGGACCCGCCGCAGGGAAAGGTCATCCCGGCCAACGAATCCCGTCGTCCGGATGCGTCGTTTATATAGGATTTCCGCAGCGAAAAGCGAGGATTCACCGCGCTTTCCCGGGTTGTTCCGACGGGTTTTCGCCCCATATGTTGTGGGTCCCAAGGAGGGTCGCCCCACAATCTGAACCGGAGCCTGGATGCAGAGCTACAGCCTGATCTCGACCTTGGTGGCCGCCTTCGTGCTGGCGTTCGCGTTCGGCATGATCGCCAACCGGCTGAAGCTGTCGCCGCTGGTCGGCTATCTGCTCGCGGGCGTGGCGGTGGGGCCCTACACCATCGGCTTCGTCGCCGATGCGGAACTGGCGCCCCAGCTCGCCGAGATCGGGGTGATCCTGCTCATGTTCGGGGTCGGGCTGCATTTCTCGCCCGCCGACCTGATGAAGGTGCGCAAGGTCGCCGTGCCCGGTGCCCTGGTCCAGATCGTGGGCGCGACACTGATGGGCTGGGCGCTCGGTCGGTTCGGGCTGGGCATGGGCGATGTCGAGGCCCTGTTGATGGGGTTCGCCCTGTCGGTCGCCTCCACCGTCGTGCTGATGAAGTCGCTGGAGGAGCGCAACCAGGGCAAGGGCGAGGTCGGCAAGATCGCGGTCGGATGGCTCATCGTCGAGGATCTGGTCATCGTGATCGCGCTCGTCATGCTGCCCATGCTGCTGCTGGGCGACGGGGTGGCCGTCGACCTGTCGACGCTGGGGCTCAACGTCGGATGGACCCTGCTGAAGGTCGCCGCCTTCGTCGCCGCCATGCTGTTCATCGGCGGGCGGGTCCTGCCCTGGGTCCTGGTGCGGATCGCCCACACCCGGTCGAGGGAGCTGTTCACGCTCGGCGTGCTGGCCATCGCGCTCGGCATCGCCTGGGTGGCCTATGCCCTGTTCCACTCCTTCGCGCTGGGGGCATTCCTGGCCGGTCTGGTGCTGAACGGGACGCCGCTGGGGCACAATGCGGCGGAGCGGTCCCTGCCGCTGAGGGACGCCTTCGCGGTGCTGTTCTTCGTCTCGGTCGGCATGCTGTTCGACCCGTCGATCGTGGTGCGCGAGCCGCTGGCGGTGCTGGGCGTGGTCGGCATCGTCCTGGTCGGCAAGACACTCGCGGCTCTGGCCATCACCACGGCCTTCAGGCTGGACCGGGCGACCAGCCTGACAGTGGCGGCCAGCCTGGCCCAGATCGGGGAGTTCTCCTTCATCCTGGCGGCGCTGGGCCTGTCGCTCGGCGCGCTCAGCCAGGGGACGCACGACCTGATTCTGGCGGCGGCCCTGCTGTCGATCTCGCTCAACCCCTTCGTCTTCCGCTTCATGGACAGGATCGGCGGCGGCAAGGGCGAGGCCCGCGCCCCGGGCGAAGCCAATCCGGCGACGGCATAAGGGGCCGCAGGCCAAAAAGGGGTTCATCACGGCGAACACGGCGAAGAGAAAGCCGCGGCCACAGCGAGACACGATGCGTGGCGACACGCACGCTCCCGCCGTGTCCGCTGTGAATCCGTCGTGTTCGCTGTGATGAACCCTTCGGGTTCGCCCAGCTAGTCGGATATCAACTCCCCGCCCTCGACCCGCACGAAGGCCGCGCGGCCCTTCAGCGGAGCGAACAGCCCGGCCTCCGTCCCGGTCATAAAGGCCTGGAGGTTTAGCGCCACGATCTCGTCGAACAGGGCCGCGCGGCGGTCGGCATCGAGGTGGGCGGGGGCCTCATCCAGCAACAGGACGGGCGCCGCGCCGCCGGCCGATAGGCGCCCGACCTGGGCCAGGATCAGGTTCAGCGCCAGGGCCTTCTGCTCGCCCGATGACCCCTCGGCGGCCGGGCGGTTCTTGGCGCGGTGCAGCGCGGTCAGGTCGGCGCGGTGCGGCCCGAACAGGGAGCGGCCGGCGGCGGCGTCGCGGCCTCGGGCCCGGGCCATACCCTCGCGGATGGCGGCCGCCAGGGTGGTCTCGTCCGCCCCCTCGGCAGCCAGGGTTTCGACCTCTCCCGCCAGACCCAGGTCGGCCTGGGGGAAGGGCCGGTCGGAGCGGGCGTCGATCGCGGCCTGGAGCACGGTCAGGGTCTCGGCCCGGGCGCGGGCCGCGCGGGCGCCGGTCTCGGCCAGCCGGACCTCGAGCGCGTCCAGCCACAGGGGATCGGCCTCGCGGCCCTCGGCCCCGTCGACCAGCAGGCGGAGCCGTTCGCGCAGGGCCTTCTCATAGCCCGCGACCGCCGCCGCATGGCCGGGGTCAGCGGCGAAGACCAGACGGTCGAAGAACTTCAGCCGCTCGGCCCGGGCGTCGGAGAACAGCCGGTCATGCTCGGGCGTGGCCCAGACTGGGCGCATATATTCCAGCAGGCGGCCGGGCTGGGCAGTCTCGCCCTCGATGCGCACCATCCGCCGCCCGGCCCCGGCGACCTGGACGCCCGTGCCCAGCCGGATCTCGTCGCCGTCGTCGCCGGTCAGCGTCAGGGCGACGGCCCAGGCCCGGCCAGCCGCTTCGCCCGGTTCGCGCCGCCCCATCTCCTGCGCCGTCGCCCCGCGCAGCCCCTTGCCGGGGGTGAACAGGCTGAGCGCCTCCAGCACATTGGTCTTGCCCGCCCCGTTCGGCCCATGCAGCACCACCGCCCCCGGACCGACATCGAGCCGGGCGGAGGCGTAGGAGCGGAAATCGGTCAGGTTCAGCGAACGGATCAAGATGGGCCGGTGATAGGCGGTCAGCCCCGGCCGCGCCACTGGTAGGCGCGCTCGCCGCGCCGGGCTTTGTGGGCGATCCGGGCGACGTGGGTTTCGGACAAAACCCGCCCAGCTTGACTTACACCAGGTTCGCGCGATCGTTGCCGCAAACGGGGGCCTGACGATGAACGCATTCGAATTCGTCATGACCCTGTACTCCTTCGTCTACGCCCTTGGTGTGGCGCAGATTCTCGCCGCCGTGGGGGACATGGTCAGGGCCAGCGATCGCGTCCGCTTCTCCTGGCTTCACGCCGGCTGGATGCTGAACATCATGCTGGCCATCGTCGCCTGGTGGCTGAGCCTTTGGGATCTGCAGTCGCAATCGAGCTGGCCGATGGCCACCGTCATTGTCTTCTTCATCGTGGCCTGCGTTCTCTATCTTCTCTCGCGCTTGGTCAGTCCCACGATCTCGCAGAACGGCCCTGCGGACATGCGGACCTTTCACCAGCAGGAAGGCCGCAAGTACGCTGCCCTTTTCGCCGTCAACACGGTGCTGACGATCGCGACGGTCTACCTCTACGGATCATCCAGCGAGAACTGGATCGCCTCGAACAGCGCGAGTTGGCCGACCCTTGCTGCCAGTCTCGCCGCGACGTTCACCCGCAATCGGTGGGTTCAGATGATCGCCTTGGTGACCATCCTGGCGATCTGGGTCTGGTACTTCGCCACGCTTCAGAGCGCGCTCGCCTGAGGGCTGAACCTAGACCCTAAGCGGCATCAGCACATACTGGACGCCCGGATCACCCGGATCGAGGACCAGGGTCGGGCTGGCGGGGTCGGCGAACATGAAGGTGGCGTTCTCGCCGGTGATCTGGCCGGCCACGTCCAGCAGATAGCGGGCGTTGAAGCCGATCTCGAAGGGGGCTTCGGAATAGCCGATCTCGACCTCCTCGACGCCTTGGCCCGCCTCCATGTTGCGCACGGTCAGGGTGACGCGGTCCAGCTCGAAGGCCAGTTTCACCGAGCGGCTCTTCTCGGCCGAGATCGTGGCGACGCGGTCGACGGCGGAGGCGAAGACCGAGTTGTCGATGTCGGCCTGTTTGTCGTTCCCCTTGGGGATGACGCGCATGTAGTCCGGGAAGGCCCCGTCGATGACCTTGGAGGTCAGGCTGGCCTGGCCGAACTCGAAGCGGATTTTCTGCGGGCTGACCTGGATCTCGACCGGACCTGTGCCGTCGTCGAGCAGGCGGCGGACCTGATCCACGGTCTTGCGCGGCACGATCACGCCGGGGCCGCCGGCGGCGCCTTCGGGAGCCGGGGTCTCGGCGAGCGCCAGGCGGTGGCCGTCGGTGGCGACGGCGCGCAGCAGGGGAATGCCGGCTTCCGCCACGGTGTGGAGATACAGGCCGTTCAGATAGTAGCGCGTCTCCTCGGTCGAGACCGCGAAGCGCGTCTTGTCGATCAGACGGGCCAGGTCCTCCTTCATCAGGGTGAAGCGGACGCCGGAGGTGTCGGTCGACATGACCGGGAAGTCACCAGCGGGCAGGACCGGCAAGTTGAACTTGGAGCGTCCCGCCTGGACCGTCAGGCGCGGATCGTCGCCGTTGTAGGTCAGCGCCACCTCGGCGCCGTCGGGCAGCTTGCGCACAATCTCGTACAGGGTGTGGGCGGGGGCGGTGATCTGACCCTCGACCTGGACGGTCGCCTCGGCCTCGTCGACCATCTCCATGTCCAGATCGGTGGCGGCGAAGCTGAGACGGTCGCGGCCGGCCGACAGCAGGACGTTGGACAGGATGGGGATGGTGTTCCGGCGTTCCACCACGCTCTGCACATGCCCGAGGGCCTTCAGAAGGGCGGAGCGTTCGATGGTCAGCTGCATGGGGTCTCTAGGCGTCCGGGGCGACTCAAGCGAGCTCGCGGATAGGGACTTTGGACACTAGCGGATTGAGGCGGGGGAGCAACGGGGGAGGTCAGGGAGTAGGGATTGGTGGGTAGGGAGAGAGCTCGGATTGTCATCCCGGCCGAAGCGCAGCGGAGAGCCGGGACCGGCGTCATGCATAAGGGGGCGTCCCGGTCGGCCCGCAGGGTCGAACCGGGGCAATGCCAAAGACAATCGTGATCGGCAGGCATTGGCCCGGCTCGGAGGCCGGGCCGGGTGTGAGGAAAGAGGCTGGTAGTCCCGGCTCTCCGCTTCGCTTCGGCCAGGATGACAAGGAGTCCCAACTCCCTAATCCCCAATCCCTGAAACCTACCCCCGCAGCTTCCTCGTCAACGCCTCGACGTCCCGGGCGATCTGGTCGTCCTGGGGCATCAGCTCCTCGATCTTGCGCACCCCGTGCAGGACCGTGGTGTGGTCGCGCCCGCCGAAGCGACGGCCGATGTCGGGATAGGACCGCGTCGTGTGCTGCTTGCACAGCCACATGGCGATCTGACGCGGGCGGGCGACGGCGCGGGTGCGGCGCTCGCTCAGCAGGTCGGCCTGCTTCATGTTGAAATGCTCGGCGACGGTCTTCTGGATCTCGTCGACGGTGATGCGGCGCTCGGGGCCGCCGCGGAGCGCAGAGCCGAGCAGGGCCACGGCCTCGTCGGTGCCCAAGGTCGTCAGGCGCGGACCGGCGGCGGCGGCCAGGGTGTTGATCGCGCCCTCCAGTTCGCGGACCGAGCCGGGGGTGCGGTCGACCAGCTGTTCCAGCACGTCGCGCGGGGCCTCGCCGGAGACGACGCCCATGCGGGCGAAGGCGGCGATGCGGTTCTGGGCCACGGCAATCTTCAGCGCGCGATCGGCGGGCTCGACCGGGCAGGTCAGTCCGGCGGCCAGGTGGCTGCGCAGCCGCGGCTCGACCTCGGTCAGGGCCATGGGCGGGCGGTCGGCGGACAGGACGATGCGCTTGCCGTCCTCGATCAGGGCGGTGAGGGTCGACAGTAGCTCTTCCTGGGTCGAGGCCTTGCCGCCGACGAACTGGACGTCGTCCAGCAGCAGCATGTCGGCCGAACGCAGGCTTTCCTTGAAGGCGGCGGTCGAGCGGTCCTGCATCGCCTTGACGAAGGTCGACAGGAAGCGCTCGGCGGTCAGATAGACCACCTTGGCGTCCGGCCGCAGGCGCTGCGCCTCCCAGGCGATGGCGTTCAGCAGGTGCGTCTTGCCATAGCCATAGGGGCCGCAGAAGAAGATCGGGTTGAAGTGGCCGTCGGCCCAGGACGCCGTCTGGCGAGCGATGGCCAGGGCGAAGGCGTTGCCCTGTCCCTCCACGAAGCTGTCGAAGGTCAGACGCTCCTGCAGGCCCGCTGCGCGCACGGCGCGAGCCCCGTCGGTGACGGGCGGAACGGTCGGAGACACCGGTGTCTCGAGACCGGCCGACGAAAGCGCCTGGACGGCGACGGCCGAGGCCGGGGGCACCGAGGCGACCTCGGCGCGGCAGCGCACCTCCAGCCGGCGCGACAGGCCGTCGAGACCCAGCCACAGCTCGTTCAGGCGACGCAGGGCGTTCTTGCGCACCCAGTCGCGGGCGTAGCCGGTGGGGGTGATCAGGATCAGCTGGCCGCCGCCGTCCGCGCGGACCGAGGAGGGCGCGATATAGGAGCTGAACGGTCCTTCGCCGATCTCGGCGCGAAGACGCAGGGAGGCCTCCGTCCAGATGCGTTCCGGATCCGTCATGCCCGTCGCCGCCGCCGCCAGTCCCCCCATGGTTTCCTCACCCGCCTCAAAAAGGTCATGCCACTCCGGAACCGTGCGGTTCCGGACCTTCGCCGGGGCGGTCTGATCGAGGGACGACTTTTCCTGACCCTCGAAGCGTGGCTTCGAAAGTGGGGCCGATCTGGCGAACAGACATCTCCCGCCGGCGCGGCGCTTTTCGGCCCCGCTCCGTCTTCATCCGTGAAGGGATGGAAGTGCGTTAGGAGCCAAAACTTACGCCCGGGGCGGCGGGGGTCAACGCTGATTCGTTGGCGTCACGGCAACTAAATTCGTTGACTCCGCTAAGCGTAAATCCCGCTTGGGAAAATGGGCGTTTCGCCTGTTCGGCGAGCCCCGTTTCGCCTGTGATCACTTATCCGCACACGGCGAAACGGCGAGTGAGCATGAGCTCACTCGCCGTTGAAATCACTGCCTTTTCGCGTGACGGACCGGTGACGGTCCGCGAAAATCCCTAGTTAGGCCGCCGACATTTTCTTCAGCTGGGCGGCCAGGCGCGAGACCTTGCGCGAGCCCGTGTTCTTGTGAACCACGCCCTTGGTGACGGCGCGCATCAGCTCGGACTGGGCCTGGACGAAAGCGCCCTTGGCCGCGTCGGCGTCACCACCCGAAACGGCTTCCTGAAACTTCTTCAGGAAGGTGCGCACGCGGGTGCGGCGCGACTTGTTCACTTCGGTGCGCGCGGCGATCTTGCGGATCGCTTTTTTGGCGCCGGCATTGTTGGCCATTCGTCAGAACCTATCAACGGAAACGCCGCGGACACCCCGTCCACGGCGCGGAAATCTTCAAGAGCCGGGGCGTATAGCGGAAGGGGCGGAGAGGGGCAAGTGTGGTGATTGGTGATTGGTCGTTAGCGGCGGGATCGAGGGCAGCTCCGCGACGGCGCGCGACCACCAGGCACCAACCACCAATCACCTCCCCCGAAACTCCGGCTTCCGCTTTTCGACGAAGGCGGCCATGCCTTCCTTCTGGTCCTCGAAGGCGAACAGGGAGTGGAACAGGCGGCGTTCGAACTGCACCCCTTGCGTCAGGGTCGTCTCCAAGGCGGCGTTGACCATCTCCTTGTTGGCCATGACGGCCAGCGGGCTCTGGGCGGCGATGCGGGCGGCGATCTTGCGGGTCTCGTCCAGCAGCTGGTCGTGGAGGAAGACGCGCGACGCCAGGCCGGCGCGTTCGGCCTCGGCGGCGTCCATCATGCGGGCGGTCAGGACCATGTCCATGGCCTTGGACTTGCCGACCAGGCGGGTCAGGCGCTGGGAGCCGCCGATGCCCGGGGCGACGCCGAGGTTGATCTCGGGCTGGCCGAACTTCGCCTTCTCCGAGGCCACGATGAAGTCGCACAGCATGGCCAGCTCGCAGCCGCCGCCGAGGGCGAAGCCGTTGACGGCGGCGATGATGGGCTTTCTGAACCGGGTGATCCGGTCGTGACCGTGGGCAAAGAAGTTGCCCGCATACATCTGGGCATAGGTCTGGTCCGCCATCTCCTTGATATCGGCGCCGGCGGCGAAGGCCTTGTCGCCCGAGCCGGTCAGGATCAGGCAGCGCACCGTGTCGTCGTGCTCGACCGCGTCGAGGAAGGCCGCGAGGTCGGCGAACAGGGCCGAGTTGAGGGCATTCAGGGCCTCGGGCCGGTTCAGGGTCACGACCGCATAGCCGTCGGCGTGCCGTTCGATCAGCAGGGTGGAATAGGTGTCGGTCATGGGGCCTCCTGAAGATGGGGCGGGCTTACCAAGGCGCCGGGAGGGACGAAAGGACCGGGCGGGCGGTCCGTTCATCGAAAAATGGGTGCGAAGGGTCTGAATAGTGCGAAATCCGCGCGTGCGCCGTCCAAGAACGCAGGACGAGGGCACAGTCTAAAGGCCGGGTGCGTCAGGATCGGACGCAGGTCTTCAGACGCCGACCATGTCCGCGAGTTTCAGCACCGTGTTCCAGTTGCGGGCCGTGCCCATGCCCAGGAGCCGCACCTGAACGGCCTTCTCCGCCATCTTCGAGACCCCGATCCCGTCGGGATGCCAGAACCAGAGGGCGTGGGGGGTCTCGACCAGCCGTTCGTCGCCGACAGCGAAGCCGCGCACGGCCTCCACACCTTCGGCGCGCGGCCGGTCCTTCATGACCATGACCACCAGGCGCGACGGCTCGGCCCGGGCTTCATCGGGAAAGGGGTTGGCGGCGACGAGGTCCGCCCATTGGTCCCCGGTGCGGACCATGGCGGCGATCGTCAGGCCGAAGCGGTCGAGCATGGCCGCCTCGACATCGGCCTCGAGTTCTGCGGGATCACGGTCGCTCTCGACCACCAGATTGCCGCTGGCCAGAAGCGTACGCGGGTTCTTCAGCCCCATCGCCTCGGCCATGTCCCGCTGTTCGGCGACGGGCGCGCGGACGCCGCCGGTGTTCATGCCGCGAAAGAGGATGATGCGGTGGCTCATCGCCGCTGACACGTCGGGCAGTAGAAGGTCGAGCGGCCGCCCTGGACGATGCGACGGATGACGGGGTGGGCGGGGTCCCGGCGGCAGTCCTGACCCTCGCGGCCGTAGACGTCGAAGGCATGCTGGAAATAGCCCTGCCCCCCGTCCGCGTTGGCGAAGTCGCGGAGCGTCGAACCACCCGCAGCGATCGCCTCGGTCAAGACATCGCGGATGGCGACGGTCAGGGCCTCCAGCCGGGGCCGCGACACGCGGCCGGCGGGCAGGGTGGGCGAGATCTTCGCGCGCCAGAGGGCCTCGCAGACATAGATGTTGCCGAGCCCGGCGACGATCCTCTGGTCCAGCAGGCTGACCTTAATGTTCTGGGCCTTGCCCCGGAAGGCCTCGGCGAGATGGGTGGCGGAGAAGGCGTTGCCCAGGGGCTCGGGCCCGAGGGCGGCGAACCAGGGGTGGGCCTCGACGGCCTCGGTGGCGATCAGGCCCATGAAGCCGAAGCGGCGGGCGTCGGCGAAGCCGAGACGGGTCTGGCGGCGATCCCGCGCCGCGCACAGGCTCATGTGTTCGTGCTTGCCGGCGATGGGGGCGGCCTCCTCGAACTCGCCCAGCTGTTCGCCGTCGACGGTGAAGCGGCCGGTCATGCCCAGATGGGTGACCCAGGTCTCGCCGGTCGACAGCGCCGCCAGCAGGTATTTGGCGCGTCGGTCGACACGATCGACGGTCGCGCCCTCCAGCCGATCGACGAAGCGGTCGGGGAAAGGAAAGCGCAGGTCCGGGCGGTTCTGGCGCACGCGGGTCAGGCGGGCGCCGACCAGAACAGGCTCCAGGCCGCGTCGGACGGTTTCGACCTCGGGAAGTTCGGGCATGGCCGGGCTGTAGCGCCGGACGGGGCCCGCGCCTAGGCCGGCGGGGGCCATCTGTCCGATACCGGACGGACCGCCATCGCGGTGCCGCGAAACCGAGACCGAACACCCATGTTTCTGTGGCCCGACTGCCGCAAGACTCGGGCAAGCCCCTCGCCAAGCGCCGCTCGGTTTGGGGGAATCGATGACGCATATCCAGACACTGCGAGGCGGCTCCAGAGGCGCGCGGTTCGTCGTGCGACCGCATGGCGTGCGGCGGGCCCTTCAGAAGCTGCAGCTGTCGATGGCGGCCGGGATCGACCATGCCTCGCCCGTCTCCGTGGCACTGGCCGCCACCGTGATCCTTTCGGCCTACTTCGTCCTGCTTCCCGGCGTGGACCTGGCGGTCAGCGGCCTGTTCTACGATCCGGCGTTCGGCTTCGCGGCCAGCGCGGATCCGGTGCTGAGGGCGCTGCGCAAATCCTCCAGCTGGGTCATGGGCTTGACGCTGCTGGGTCTTATCGTCCTGGCCGTTCGCGGCTGGTGGACAGGCTGGCGCGAGGCCCGAAAGGCGCTGTTCCTGATCACCGGCCTGGCGCTGGCGTCCGGTGTCGTCGTCAACGGCGTGTTCAAGTCGATGTGGGGCCGGGCGCGGCCGATCCAGGTCGAAGCCTTTGGCGGCGAGGCGGAGTTCAGTGGCGCCTGGCGCATGACCGATCAATGCCTGAGCAACTGCTCCTTCGTCTCGGGCGAGGCGTCGTCGGCGGCGTGGCTGGCTGCGGTCGCGATTGTCATGACGCCCAAGGCCTGGCGCGCGACCGTGATCCCGCTCGCCTTCGCCTATGCCGCCGCGTTGTCGTTCAACCGGATCCTTTTCGGCGGCCATTTCCTGTCGGACATCGTGCTGTCATGGGCGATCACGGGCCTGGTTCTCTGCCTGCTTCACCGGGTCATGCTGCACTGCCCCGTGGCCGCCCGGCGAGCGCGCCGCCGCCGCCGCGTCCGACCGCACGTCACCCCGGTGATCGCGTGATCCGCCTCCGGCGGCGAGGGGCGTTGCTCGACAGACGGTTTCCGGCTTAGCTCGCGCCGAAGCCTGATCCGGATTTCCCATGACCGATACGCCCGCCACCGCCGCCGCCCCGACGGGCAAGCGCGTCGAACTGACCCTGCGCGCCCTGGTGCTGGGGTGTCTGCTGGCGGTGATCTTCACGGCGGCGAACACCTATCTGGGTCTGAAGGTCGGGCTGACGTTCGCCTCGGCCATTCCGGCGGCGGTCATTTCCATGGCCATCCTGCGGATGTTCAAGACCTCGACCATCTGGGAGAACATGACCGTGCAGACGGTCGCCTCGGTCGGCGGGGCCATGAGCTCGATCATCTTCGTCCTGCCGGGCTTGGTGATGGTCGGGTGGTGGCTGGACTTTCCGTTCTGGGAATCGGTGCTGATCTGCGTGTTCGGCGGGGTGCTGGGCGTGACCTTCTCCATCCCGCTGCGCCGGGCGCTCGTGGTCGATGCGGGCCTGCCCTATCCGGAAGGCGTGGCGGCGGCCGAGGTGCTGACCGTCGGGTCGCGCGGGGCCGAACAGACCGAGAGCGCGGTGCGCGAGAACGCCTCGGGCCTGTGGGTCGTCATCACCGGGGCGGTCGTTTCGGCGGGATACGCGCTGCTGGTCGCCGGCCGGGTGTTCGCGGGCGAGGCGGCGCGGTTCATCAAGCTGCCGGCGTCGCTGGGCGGCGGGGCGACGGGGCTGGGCTTCGGCATGCAGTTCGCCCTGCTGGGGGCGGGGCATCTGATCGGGCTGAGCGTGGGTCTGGCTCAGGCGTTCGGCCTGCTGCTGGCCTGGGGCATCGCGGTGCCGATCCTGACGTCGCCCGACACCATCGCCTGGCTGACCGCCAATGGCATTCCGTCGATCGCCACGACGCTCGAGCCCGGGGTCGCGGCCGAGGAACTTGCGACGACCGTCTGGGCGCGCGAGGTGCGGTTCATGGGGGCGGGGGTCATCGGCGTGGCCGCGATCTGGACCCTGATCAAGCTGGCCGGGCCGCTGATCGGCGGGCTGACCTCGGCGCTGGCCGCCAGCCGCAAGCGCGACGCCGGAGAGGCGCTGGCGCGGACCGAGCAGGACATTCCCATCAACATCATCGCCGGGCTGTCGGTCGCGTGCCTGATCGGGATCGGCGGCATCCTGGCGTGGTTCGCCAACAGCAATCCGACGCTGGCGGGATCGACGCCGCTGCTGGTGGCGGGGGGTTTGGTCTATGTCGTCATCATCGGCTTCGCCGTCGCGGCCATCTGCGGATACATGGCCGGGCTGATCGGGTCGTCCAACAGTCCGGTGTCGGGCGTGGGCATCCTGGCGGTGGTGATCGCCTCGGTGCTGATGCTTGGAGTTTTGGCGCTGGCGGGGCTGCCGGCCGATCCGTCGGTGGTGGCCTTCGCCCTGATCGTGACGGCGATCGTGTTCGCCGTGGCCGTGATCGCCAACGACAACCTGCAGGACCTGAAGACCGGTCAGCTGGTCGAGGCGACGCCGTGGCGCCAGCAGGCGGCGCTGATCGTGGGCGTGGTCGCGGGCGCGATCGTGATCCCGCTGATCCTGAACCTGCTGAACCAGGCGTTCGGCTTTGCCGGGGGACCTCCGGGCATCGCCGACGAGCCGCTGGCGGCGCCCCAGGCGACGCTGATCTCGGCCCTGGCGAGGGGGGTGATCGGGGGCGACCTGCGCTGGGACCTGATCGGGCTGGGGGCGTGCATCGGCGTGGTCATCATCGTGCTGGACGCGGTGCTTAACGTGACGACCAAGGGGCGGATGAAGCTGCCGCCGCTGGCCGTCGGGATCGGGTTCTACCTGCCGGCTGCGGTGACGACGATGCTGGTGATCGGGGCCGTGTGTGGGTGGTTCTATGACAAGGCGATCAAGACGACGCGGTTCGCCGATGTGGGGCGGCGCATGGGCGTGCTGCTGGCCAGCGGCCTGATCGTGGGGGAGAGTTTGTTCCTGGTCATGACGGCGGGGGTGATCGTGTCGACCGGCGACGACGCGCCGTTCGCCATGCTGCCGGAGGGCTCGACCTGGCCGGCGATGCTGTCGGGGATCGCGGTGTTCGCGGTGCTGACGGTGGCGCTGTATGCGTGGGTGCGGGGCCGGTCGGCGAAGGTGTGAGGTCGGGCTTAGGTCTTAGGCCTTAGGTCTTAGGTCTTAGATTTTACCGGGGGGCCACCTTGTCATCCCGGCCGAAGCGAAGCGGAGAGCCGGGACGCGGTGCAATAGAGCTCTTGGGGCCCGGACAGACCGTCAGGTCTGATCCGGGCCACGGTCGGCCAGCAGTTGGCCGTAGAGATCGAGCCACCGGGGATTGTCCTTTTCGACGAGGGCGAACTTCCACGGTCGCTTCCAGCGCTTGATGCGCTTTTCTCTGAGAATGGCCTGATCGACGTACTGGTGGTGCTCGTACCAGACCAGCTGATCGATCCCGTGCTCTCGGGTGTAGCCGTCGAAGACGCCGCTCCGGTGCTCGTCCACCCGTCGTATGAGGTCGTTCGTCATGCCCACGTAGAGCCAGCCACACGGGGCGTCGGCGAGGATGTAGACCCAGAAATCGTAGTCGCGCATGGCGTTCTCCCGGACAATCGCTGCGCGATTTCCGGGAGCAAGTCAAAGTGGAGTAGGAGCTCGTCCCGGCTCTCCGCTGCGCTTCGGCCGGGATGACAAGGGAGCGAGTGGACTGTGTTCAGCCCGTCTGAATTCGCCAGACAATGTAGCCGAAAACGATCGTGAAGATGACGACGAATCCCCATCGCTGAGCCGGTGTCAGGTCGGGGCCTCGCTGCTGCATATTTCTTCTTGGCTGTAACGACCTACGACCGATACGCGTCGTGGCACGATCCGCAGGTGGCCCGCGTCGCCAGCCAGGCCTCATTCGCGGCGGCGGTGTCTCCGGCGGCGACAGCGTCCCGCAGCCGGGCAGTGGCGGCCTGATAGTCGGCGGCCTTGGCCTCGAAGCCCGCTCGGTCTGACCAGACCTCAGGCTTGGCCTTGGTGGAGGGAATGGCGTCGGGGCCCGTGCCGGCCGGGAACATCGTGGGCAGGGCCGTGGCCCAGCGGTTCAGGCCGCCAGCGGTGAACGCCAGGCCGTCGATCGGGCGACCTGAGTCGAGGACTGTCTTGATCGTACCGAGCGCGGCGGTCGACAGGGCAAAGGAAGCCTGACGCGCGGCCACGATCTCGGCGGCGGAGGGCGAGGTCTCCTGCTGGGCCCCGGCAGCGCCCGCGACGCACATCAGGGACAGAGCCCCAGCGATCAGAATACGCTTCATCGACCCGCCTCCCGAATGTTGAGGCGGCGAGGCTGCGCCCCTGCCGTCAAGCTGTCAAACCGGGGCCCTATGGTCTTTCGGGCGGTCGCGCTGTAAGAGGCGCGCGCTCCCCGTATGACGCCAACCACCGAGCGGCCACCGCACCCTTCCTTTTCTTGGGGCTGGCCGCCTTTTCGCATTGAACGACCATGAACCTACGCAACGTCGCCATCATCGCCCACGTCGACCACGGCAAGACCACCCTGGTGGACCAGCTGCTGGCCCAGTCCGGCGTCTTCCGAGCCAATGAGGCGACGACCGAGCGGGCGATGGACTCCAACGATCAGGAGAAGGAACGCGGCATCACCATCCTGGCCAAGTGCACCTCGGTGCTCTGGAACGGCGAGGCGGGCGAGACGCGCATCAACATCATCGACACCCCCGGCCACGCCGACTTCGGCGGCGAGGTGGAGCGCATCCTGGGCATGGTGGACGGCTGCGTCATCCTGGTCGACGCCGAAGAGGGCGTCATGCCCCAGACCAAGTTCGTCCTGACCAAGGCCCTGAAGATGGGCCTGAAGCCGATCCTGTGCATCAACAAGGTCGACCGGGCCCACGCCGATCCCGACCGGGTGCACAACGAGACCTTCGACCTGTTCGCCGCCATCGGCGCGACCGACGAGCAGCTGGACTTCCCGCACATCTACGCCTCGGGCCGCAACGGCTGGGCCACGCTGGACCTGAACCAGCCCAACGACAACCTGGCGCCCCTGTTCGACCTGATCGTGCGCCATGTGCCGCCGCCGAAGGTGCAGGAGAACAAGGACAAGCCGTTCCAGATGCTGAACGTGCTGATCGAGAGCGATCCGTTCCTGGGCCGCATCCTGACCGGCCGCATCGAGAGCGGTAAGGCGGTGCCCGGCATGGCGATCCATGCCCTGGACCGCGAAGGCAAGGAAATCGAGCGCGGCCGGATCACCAAGGTCCTGGCCTTCCGTGGCCTGAAGCGCACCGCCCTGGACGAGGGCTCCGAGGCCGGGGACATCGTCGCTATCGCCGGCATGTCCAAGGCGACCGTGGCCGACACCCTGTGCGCCATGGAAGTCACCGAGGCCCTGCCGGCCCAGCCCATCGATCCGCCGACCATCAGCATGACCGTGTCGGTCAACGACAGCCCCCTGGCCGGTCGCGAAGGCGACAAGGTCCAGTCGCGGGTCATCCGCGACCGCCTGCTGAAGGAGGCCGAGGCCAATGTCGCCATCCGCGTGACCACGACCGAGGGCGGCGACGCCTATGAGGTCGCGGGCCGGGGCGAACTGCAGCTGGGCGTCCTGATCGAGAACATGCGCCGCGAAGGCTTCGAGGTGTCGATCTCGCGTCCGCGCGTGGTCTTCCAGGAGGGCGAGAACGGCGAGCGGCTGGAGCCCATCGAGGACGTCATGATCGACGTCGACGACGAGTTCACCGGCATCGTCATCGAGAAGCTGTCGGCGCGGAAGGCCGAGATGACCGACATGGGCCCCTCGGGCGCCGGCAAGACCCGCATCCAGCTGAAATGCCCGTCGCGGTCGCTGATCGGCTATCAGGGCGAGTTCCTGACCGACACGCGCGGCTCCGGCGTGCTGAACCGGGTGTTCAGCCACTATGAACCCTACAAGGGCGAGATCGCCGGCCGTCTGAAGGGCGTGCTGATCTCCAACTCCGACGGCGACACGGCCGCGTTCGCCCTGTGGAACCTGGAGGATCGCGGCGTCATGTTCGTGGGCGCCGGCGAAAAGACCTATGAAGGCATGATCATCGGCGAGAACAGCCGCTGGGACGACCTGGACGTCAACCCGATCAAGGGCAAGCAGCTGACCAACGTCCGCGCCTCGGGCAAGGACGAGGCCGTGCGCCTGACCCCGCCCCGGGTCATGAGCCTGGAACAGGCCATCGCCTATATCGCCGACGACGAACTGGTCGAGGTCACGCCGAAGTCGATCCGGCTGAGGAAGCAGACGCTGAACCCGAGCTTCCGCAAGAAGCGCCAGCGGCCGGAGTAGGGGTCAGGGCTTAGGCAGTAGGCAGTAGGCAGTGGGCAGCAGGCAGCAGGGCCATCGGCTCTGTGCCTTGTCATCCCGGCCGGAGCGCAAGCGGAGAGCCGGGACGCTGCGGCCTTTTGCAAATGAGCAGGCCCGGCCGGCGAGCCGGGCTCATGGGTCCATCGCCACCTTTATTGGGCATTCGCCCGGTTCGTTCCGACCGGGCGTTATGCGGGATGACGGCACGCGTCCCGGCTCTCCGCTTGCGCTTCGGCCGGGATGACAAGAGAGCGCCTGCTAGGCGGTCCTACACACCGGGCACCCCGGGTCCGGCGTCACCTGCACCGTCCGGCTGGTGGCGGACAGGCCGTCATACAGCAGCAGCCGCCCGATGAGCGGTTCGCCCGCGCCGGTGATCAGCTTGATCGTCTCCAGAGCCGCCATCGACCCGATCACCCCCGCGAGCGCCCCGACCACGCCGACGCGGGCGCAGGTTTCCGTGTCGGGGGGCAGGTCGGGGACCAGGCAGCGGTAGCAGGGACGGCCGGTGAAAACGCCGACCTGGCCGGTCCAGCGGCCGAGCGCGCCGGATACCAGCGGCATCCCAGCAACAACGCAGGCCGCGTTGACGGCGTGGCGGACGGCGAAGTCGTCGGTGCCGTCCAGAGCCACATCGGCCCCGGCGAGGAGGGCGGCGGCGTTCGCGGCGGTCAGGGGCTCGGCGACGGCCTCGATCACGACATGGGGGTTGAGAGCGGTCAGACGGGCACCGGCGACCTCGACCTTGGGTCGACCGACGTCGGTCGTGTCGAACAGGATCTGGCGCTGGAGGTTGGACAGCGAGACGGTGTCCGGGTCGACGATCCGCAGCGTCCCGACCCCCGCAGCCGCCAGATACAGGGCGGCCGGGCCGCCGACGCCGCCCGCGCCGATCACCGCTACCGTGGCGCGCGACAGCCGCTGCTGGCCCGGTCCACCGATCTCGGACAGGACCAGGTGGCGGGCGTAGCGTTCGACCTCTTCGGGAGAAAAACCCATGCGCCTCAGTTAGGCGCGCAGGGCGGGTTCGTCACGCCGCCTGTTTGAGCTCGACGATGCGGTCGGCGTGGTAGGCGGTGACGTCGGCCATGCTGGACAGGCCGATGGCCCTCAGCATCGCGGCCGGATCGTCGCACAGCGCCATCGGCTCGGGGAAGCTGCGCGAGGCGACCAGCTTGTCGGAGAGGACGCGAACGTTCTGGTGACGGCGATCCTGGCGGATGCGGCGCATCAGGCGATCGACGTCCTGACGCGACCCCTCGATGCCTTGAAGGCACCAGCCGTCATGGAACATCACCGCCGAGGTGATGTGATCGCGGCGATTGTTCGTGATCGCGACGCCGAGGATTTGCGCCACCGACAAGGTGGACGCGCCGGTCGAGCCGACAGCCTCGCTGGCGTAGATGAGCCTGTACAGCACGACATAACCCCAAGTTGGCGACGTAACGGTGTGATCTTGTCAATGTAACGGGTTACAGTGGTTATATTGTGTCACCCTTCAGGCGTTGTATTTGCGACAGTTTCATTTCGAGGGGCCCGGCTCCGCCGCATTTCCGCCCGCATCGCGCCAGGCGCGGCACAACTGGGCCGTCGGTCAGGGCGCGCCAGAAGTCGGTCGGGCGAATCCGGCCGCGACCCGCCGATGTCAGATGGAGAAGCTGACCCCGCAGCCGCAGCTGGTGGCGGCATTGGGGTTTCGGATCACGAACTGGGCGCCCGCCAGCTCGTCGACGAAGGCGATCTCGGACCCCTTGAGGAAGGGCACGGACACCGGGTCGATCAGGGCCGCCTGACCGCCCGCCTCGATGCGGACGTCATCCGCCTCGGCGGCCTCGACGAGGTCGAGCCGGTACTGGAAGCCCGAACAGCCGCCACCCTCGACGGCGACGCGCAGCATGACGGTATGCCCCTCGATCTCGCCCAGCTTCGCCAGGCGACGCGCCGCGCTGTCGGCCAACACGATGCCCTCGGGCGACCGCGTGGCGATCTTTAACTCCAACGGGGCAGTTTGGACGGCGGTCATGACCGTCTATATGAGGCCGCCCCGCCCGGTTCGCAAAGCCCGGCTGCACGGAAACCGCCCTTGAGCCAGCTTCCTCCCCGCGCGCCCTATGCCGAGACCGCTGACGCCTCGCGCGGACGGCTGGTCCCCGAGCACCCCAGCCGGACGCGCAACGCCTTCGCCCGCGACCGCGACCGGATCATCCACTCGACCGCCTTTCGCCGCCTGAAGGAGAAGACCCAGGTCTTCGTCGCCCACGAGGGCGACCATTACCGGACGCGCCTGACGCACAGCCTGGAGGTCAGCCAGATCGCCCGGTCCCTGGCCCACGCCCTCAAGCTGGACCAGGATCTGGCCGAGACGGTCGCCCTGGCCCACGATCTGGGCCATCCCCCGTTCGGCCATGCCGGAGAGGACGAGCTGCAGGCGCAGATGCAGCCCTGGGGCGGGTTCGATCACAACGTCCAGACCTTCCGGGTCGTGACGAAGCTGGAGACCCGCTATCCGGCCTTCGACGGCCTGAACCTGAGCTGGGAAACCATCGAGGGCGTGGTCAAGCACAATGGTCCGGTGACCCACAAGCTGGACGAACCCGCGTGGAAGGCCATCGCCGACTTCGCGCCAGGCTGGGATCTGAGGCTGGACAGCTTCGCCTCGCTGGAGGCCCAGGCGGCGGCCATCGCCGACGACATCGCCTACAACAACCACGACGTGGACGACGGGGTGCAGGCGGGGCTGTTCACCCTGGCGGACCTGGCCGACGTGCCCCTGATCGGGCCCGTCCTGTACGCGACGCGGGCGGACTGGCCCGATCTGTCGGAGCGGATGCTGAGGCTGGAAGCCGTGCGGCGGATGATCGGCGTCATGATCGACGACGTCCTGGCCGAGACCGAGCGCCGCCTCGCCGAGGACGGCATCGGTTCCAGCGAGGATGTCCGGGCCGCGCGTCGCACCCTGGTGCAGTTCTCGGACGGCATGCTGGCGGACCTGGGCCAGCTGCGCCGGTTTCTGTACGAGCGAATGTACCGGCACTACCGCGTCAACCGCACGCGCAGCCAGGCGCGGCGTATCCTGGCCGAGATGTTCCAGCTGTTCATGGCCGAGCCCGAGGTCATGCCTACCGAGTGGGGCGCCCGCGCCGCCTCGGACGATCCGCACCGCCGGGCCCGCGCCGTCTGCGACTACATCGCCGGCATGACCGATCGCTATGCCATCGAGGAGCACAGAAAGCTGTTCACACTCGACCTCGCCCTCGATCTGTGATTCCTCAAGACCCAAGGGGCGGCATAGACTGACGGGCCGGATCGCCGATTCGCGCGGGCCCGAACCGAGGCGCACAGACCATGTCCTACGACGACGACAACCGCCCGCGGGATCGTGGGGCCTATACGCCGCCGACCGACGACGACCTGCCCTTCAATCGCGGCGGCTATGACGCCCGCCGTCCTGCGCCCCAGAAGGCTCCGCCCGTGACCCTGCTGGTCAGTGCGGGCGTGCTGCTGGTGCTGATCATCGCGGTGGTGCTGTTCTATCGCTCGGGCCTCCGATCCTCGACAGACGCCCCGCCGGCCGTCGGCACGCCGGTCGCCCAGCTGAAGGTCGAGGCGCCGGTCGAGGCCCAGCCCATCGACCCCGAAGCCGGTGTCGGCCTGTATGACGAGACGTCGGAAGCGCCGGCCGCGCCGGAGTTCGCCCCGCCGCCCGAAACGCCGCTGCCCCGTCCCGCCCCGCGCCCGATCGAGACGGCCGAGGCGACCCCGCCTGTGCGCCCTGCGACCCCCGCTCCGCGTCCGGCCGTCGAGACGCCCGCCCCGGTCGCGACGGGTGCTGGCGGCAGCGCGGCGGTGCAGATCGGCGCCTTCTCCTCGACCGCCCTGGCCGATCGGGAATACGCCGCCGTGGCCGCCCGCTTCCCCAGCTTTGCCCGCAACGCCACCAAGCGGGTGCAGGAGGTGACGGCGTCGAACGGCTCGACCGTCTACCGGACCACCTTCACGGGCCTGAGCGCCGCCGACGCCCGCGCCTTCTGCGCCGCCATCCAGGCGGGCGGCGGCGACTGCCTGGTGCGATAGAGGGTGACCAGCGCCGCGATCTACGCCTGTTCCGGGCCGGTCCTGACCGAGGCGGAGCGCGCCTTCTTCGCGGACGTCCGCCCGTGGGGCTTTATCCTGTTCCGGCGGAACGTCGAGAGCCCGGAGCAGGTTCTTCGCCTGACCGAGGCCCTGCGCGGCAGCGTCGGGTGGCACTGCCCGATTCTGGTCGATCAGGAAGGGGGGCGGGTCCAGAGGCTGGGTCCGCCGCACTGGCCCAAATATCCGCCGGGCGAGGCCTATCTGCAGGCGGCGAACGATCCCTTCTCGGCGCGGGGCCTGGCGTGGCTGGGGGGGCGGTTGATGGCTCACGATCTGAAGGCCGTGGGCATCGACGTGGACTGCGCGCCCGTTCTGGACGTGCCGACTCCGGGCGCCCACGACATCATCGGCGACCGCGCCTTCGGTCAGGATCCGGCCACGGTCACCCAGATCGGCCGGGCGATGGCCGAGGGTCTGCTGGCGGGCGGGGTCCTGCCGGTGATCAAGCACATGCCCGGCCACGGTCGGGCCCACGCGGACAGCCACAAGGAACTGCCGACGGTCAACGCCAGCCTGGACCACCTGGACGCCTGGGACTTCGCGCCGTTCAAGGCCCTGTCGGACATGCCCGTCGGGATGACGGCCCACATCGTCTTCACCGCCATCGACAAGAAGCGACCCGCGACGCAGTCGAAGAAGGCGATCCGGCTGATCCGCGAGCATCTCGGCTTCGGCGGCCTGCTGCTGTCCGACGACCTGTGCATGAACGCCCTGTCCGGCAGCCTGACCGAACGGGCGGAGAAGTCGCTGAAGGCCGGGTGCGATCTGGTGATCCACTGGACCGGCGACATGGCCGAGATGGAACAGGTGGCCAAGGGCGTCGGCAGGCTGAAGGGCGGGGCCGCGCGGCGGGCGGCGGCGGCGCTGGCCCGCATCGTCCATACTCCTGAGCCGCTGGACGTGTTCGAGGCCCGGGGACGGTTCGATGCCATGCTGGCCGGGCGCTTGACCGCGGCAAAGGGCCCTGACGTAGGGGAGGCCCAGGCCTGAGCATGGCCGAAGCGTTTCAGCCCAATCTGGATTTCGCGGCGGTCGAGGAGGTCGATGCCCGCGACGCCTTCGTGGTCGATCTGGACGGTTACGAGGGGCCCCTGCATGTGTTGCTGGCGCTCGCCCGGACGCAGAAGGTCGATCTGCTGAAACTGTCGATCACGCGGCTGGCGGAACAGTATCTGGCTTTCGTTCATGAGGCGCGGCGTCGGAACTTCTCGCTGGCGGCGGACTACCTCGTGATGGCCTCTTGGCTGGCCTATCTGAAGTCGCGGCTGCTGCTTCCGCGCACCGAGAAGGGCAAGGGCGACGAACCGCCGGCCGAGGAGATGGCGGCGGCCCTGGCGTTTCGGCTGCAGAAGCTGGAGGCCATGCGAAAGGCGTCCGAGGCTCTGATGGCCCGGCCCCAGCTGAAGCGCGACGTCTTCACCCGGGGCGATCCCGAGGCGACGGTGATCGTGCCGTCCGACCGTATCGACGCCAGCCTGTACGAGCTGATGGCGGCCTATGTCGGCCAGCGCAGGAAGGAGCAGTCGCGCCACTACAACCCGACCCAGCGGGTCGAGGCCTTCGCCCTGGAAGAGGCGCGCGACTGGCTGCGGGACATCCTGCCCCGCCTCGCCGACTGGACGCCGCTGGAGCGGATCGCCCCGGTCAAGGACGAGGCCGAAGGCCCCAGCCAGGCAAGCTTCACCGCCTCGACCCTGTCGGCCGGGCTGGAGCTGGTGAAGGAAGGCGCGATGGACCTGCGCCAGGAGCGGGCGTTCGAGCCCCTGTGGCTGAAGCGGCGCGGGCGGGGCCAGCCGCTGGAGCTGACACCTTGACCGATCTGCGGTTCGCTCCCGACGAGGCCGAGATCGAACGGCGGGTGGAAGCCCTGCTTTTCGCCGCAGCCGGGCCGCTGTCGGCCGCCGACATCGCGCGACGCCTGCCCGAGGGGGCCGATGTGGGCCGGGCCATCGCGGCCCTGCGCGCGCGGTACGAGGGGCGGGGGGTCGAGCTGGAGTGCGTGGCCGATCGCTGGCGGTTCCGGACCTCGCCGGACCTGTCGTTCCTGATGACCGAGGCCCGCGAGGAGCCGCGCCGTTTGTCCAAGGCCGCGCTGGAGACCCTGGCCATCATCGCCTATCATCAGCCGGTCACGCGCGCCGAGATCGAGAGCGTGCGCGGGGTGTCCCTGTCGCGCGGGACGCTGGATCTGTTGCTGGAGATGGGGTTCGTGCGGCTGAGGGGACGCCGGCGCACGCCCGGCCGCCCGGTGACCTATGCCACCGCCGACCGGTTCCTGGAGCATTTCGGCCTGGCCAGCCTGTACGACCTGCCGGGCGCGGCCGAGATGAAGGCGGCGGGGCTGCTGGATCTGTCGCTGCCGGTCGGGTTCGAGGTGCCGGACCCATCGCGGGCCGGCTCCGACGAGGAAGACCCGATCGAGGAGGGCGACGTGCCGGAGTTCGCCCAGGACTTCGTCGGGGACTGACGCAACCGTTCCGCAGCTTGACCGTTCTCCGGACGAACACCGTCCACGGAGAACCCTTCATGCGTATCCTGATCGCCACCGGAGCCGCCGCCCTGGCCCTGGCCGCCTGCACCCCGGCCGCCGAAGAGCCGGCCGCCGCCGCGCCCGAGACAGAGATCCAGTCCACGACCGCGCCGTCCGTGGGTGGACCGACCGAGCTGCCGACCGACGGCGGCGTGACGCCGGCCCCTGAGTCGATGGACGACGCCTCCGCCGACGAGGTCGCCGCACCTGCGTCGCCCGCCGAGGCCGCCGCTCTGTCCGGAGGCCAGCAGGCCGCGCCGAAAGAGTAAGATCAGGCGGTCAGAGCCCGGGGCAGCTTGAACGTCACCGTCTCGGCCTCGCCCGGGTCGTCGGCCACCGTCACGTCGAACCGTCCACGAAGCGCGTCGATTACGCCCTGTACCAGCGGTTCAGGGGCCGAGGCACCCGCCGTAAGGCCGACGGTCGTGACGCCGTCGAACCAGCTCCAGTCCAGCTGCGAGGCGTCGTCCAGCAGACGGGCGTCACGCGCGCCGGCCTTGAGCGCGACCTCGACCAGACGGACCGAGTTGGACGAGTTCTTGGACCCGACGACCAGCACCAGGTCCGAGCCGTCGGCGAGCTGCTTGACCGCTTCCTGGCGGTTGGTGGTGGCGTAGCAGATGTCTTCCTTGTGGGGATCGGGCAGCTCGGGGAAGCGACGCTTCAGGGCGGCGACGATCTCGGCGGTGTCGTCCAGCGACAGGGTCGTCTGGGTGGCGTAGGCCAGCAGCTGGTCGCCCGGTCGCTGGAACGCTTCGGCATCCTCGACCGTCTCGACAAGGCTGATCGCGCCCTCGGGCAGCTGGCCCAGGGTGCCGACGACCTCCGGATGGCCGGCGTGGCCGATCAGGATGATGTGCTTGCCGTTGGCGTGATGACGCTCGGCCTCGACATGGACCTTGGACACCAGGGGGCAGGTGGCGTCCAGGAACAGCAGTTCGCGCGAGCGTGCCGTGGCCGGCACCGACTTGGGCACGCCGTGGGCGGAGAAGACGACCGGCCGGTCGTCCGGGCACTGGTCCAGTTCCTTGACGAAGACCGCGCCCAGCCCCTTCAGCCGGTCCACCACATGCTTGTTGTGGACGATCTCGTGGCGGACATAGACGGGGGCGCCGAACTTCTCGATGGCGCGCTCGACGATCTGGATGGCGCGGTCGACGCCGGCGCAGAAGCCGCGCGGCGTCGCCATACGCACCGTCAGCGGGCGGCGGGACGACGAGGTCGACAGGGGCGTGGAGAGAAGCGAGGCGTCCATGCGTCCAACCTAGTCGCTTCGAGGTCACACCGCCACTGCGGGCGGGACTTCCGGCGTTTGCGACGCCTCGCTTTAGCCGCTATCAGGCGGGAAGCCTGACCGCGTTCCGTCAGCGCCTGATTTCCGGATACCTCGAATGCGTCTTGCGACCGTCGCCCTCGCCGCCCTTGCGGTTCTCGCCTCCGCCTCTACCGCCCTGGCCCAGACCAGCTCGGGCCCGGCCCAGCGCGACCGCGAGCGTCAGGCGCGCGACGAGGCGTCCGAGCGCGAACGCGCGCCGCGCCTCGGCCGTCTGCGGGCCCAGCCGAACGCCGGGCCGTGCCCCTTCGTGAAGATCCTCTACGACGCCGCCCGCTATGTGGAGCTGGAAGACGGACGCACGGCGGCGTCGGCCGTGGGCTATACCGGCGAGATCGAGGGCGTGACGGCCGGCTGCGCCTATCAGTCCGACGACCCGATCACGGTCCAGACCAACATCCTGTTCAACCTGGGCCGTGGCCCGCAGACGGGCGACGATCGCCGCACGTATCGCTACTGGATCGCCGTGACCGAGCGGAACGAGGCCGTTTTGGCCAAGGAGTATTTCGACCTGGTCGTCGACTTCGACGGCCAGCGCACGGCCTCGGTCGAGGAAGGCCAGACCATCGTCATCCCGCGCGCCACGCCGGAAACCTCGGGCGGCAATTTCGAGGTCCTGATCGGCTTCGAGGTGACGCCGGAGATGGCCGACTTCAATCGCTCCGGCAGCCGCTTCCGCATCAACGCGGGCACGGCCTCGGCGACGACGCCTCCGGCGCAATGACCGATCTGAAGACGTCGCTGGGCGAAGCGGTCGCGGCCGCCTTCGCCGCCGAAGGCGTGGACGCGGCCCTGGCGCGCGTCACCGTGTCGGACCGGCCGGACCTGGCCGACTTCCAGTCGAACGGCGCCTTGGCCGCCGCCAAGGCGTTGAAAGCGAACCCGCGCGAGCTGGCCACGCGGGTGGCCGAGCGTTTGGCGGGCGATCCGCGTCTGTCGGGCGTCGAGGTCGCGGGTCCGGGCTTCATCAATCTGAAGGTCGCGGAACGCGCGCTGGCGGACCGGGCCCAGGCGGTCGCCGACGATGCGGCCTTCGCCGGGGCGTCGCCGGTCGCGGTGCCGCGCCGGGTCATCATCGATTTCGCCGGACCCAACGTCGCCAAGCCGATGCACGTCGGCCACCTGCGCTCGTCCATCATCGGCGAGAGCCTGAAGCGGCTGTTCCGGTTCCGGGGCGACACGGTGTGGGGCGACGCGCATTTCGGCGACTGGGGCTTCCAGATGGGGCTGCTGATCGTCGCGGTCGGCGACGAAGGCAAGGCCGATGCCTTCCTGGCCGAGGGCGACGGGCCGTTTCCGGACCAGAGCCCCGTGAGCCTGGATGACCTGGAGCGGCTGTATCCGCAGGCCGCCGCGAAGGCGAAGGAAGACACCGCGTTTCGGGATCGCGCAAGGAAGGCGACCGCGGAGCTGCAGGCCGGCCGCGCCGGCTATCGCGCGCTGTGGCGGCGTTTCGTGGCCGTCAGCCGCACCGCGCTGGAGCGCGAGTTCGCGGCGCTTGGCGTCACCTTCGACCTGTGGAACGGCGAGTCGGACGCCGACCCCCTGATCCCGGCCATGGTCGAGGAGATCAAGGCCAAGGGCCTGGCCGAGTTCGACCAAGGCGCATGGATCATTCGCGTGGTCGAAGAGGGCGACAAGCGCGAGCTGCCGCCCCTGCTGCTCGTTTCGTCCGAGGGCTCGGCCATGTATGGCACGACGGACCTGGCGACGATCCTGCAACGTCGGCGAGAGCAGGACTTCGACCTGGTTCTGTACTGCGTCGACGCGCGTCAGGGCGACCATTTCGAGCAGGTGTTCCGGGCGGCCTACAAGTGCGGCTACGCCACGCCGGGCCAGCTGGAACACGCCGCAAACGGCACCATGAACGGGCCGGACGGCAAGCCCTTCAAGACCCGGGCAGGCGGGGTGCTGAAGCTGCACGATCTGATCACACAGGCCCGCGACAAGGCCCGAGAGCGTCTGCACGAGGCTGAGCTGGGCGCCGACCTGCCCGAGGCCGAGTTCGAGGACATCGCGGCCAAGGTGGCCGTGGCGGCGCTGAAGTTCGCCGACCTGTCGAACAGCCGGACCACCAGCTACGTCTTCGACCTGGACCGGTTCATGAGCTTCGAGGGCAAGACGGGCCCCTACCTGCTGTACCAGGCCGTCCGGATAAAATCCCTGCTGAGGAAGGCCGAGGCGCAGGGTGTGCTGGCCGGTCCGATCGTCGTCGCAGAGCCCGCCGAGCGCGAGCTGGCCCTGACGCTGGACGCCTTCGACGCGGCGGTGTCGGACGCCTACGACCGGCGCGCGCCCCACGCCGTAGCCGAGCACGCCTATCGCCTGGCGCAGAGCTTCTCGAAATTCTACGCCGCCTGCCCGGTGCTGGCGGCCGAGGATCCTGCGGTTGTCGGTTCGCGACTGGCGCTGGCCAAGGCGGCGCTGGATCAGCTCGAGACGGCGTTGAGGCTGCTCGGGATCGATTCGCCCGAGCGGATGTAGCACCGGCGCCACGGACTCGGCGGCGATCCCCGGGTTAACTGTTCCGCTGGGGACAGGACGAGGCCAGACATGGCGCGGTCGGGAAACAGGGGAGGCCAGACGCCGGCAGTGCGCCGCGACGGCTTTCGTCTGCCCCTCTTTCGAAAGCGGGCGCGGCTGTATGTCGACGGCTTCAACCTGCATCACGCCATTCTGGATCTGGACCGCCGCGAGCTGCTGTGGCTGGACCTGACGGCGCTGGGCCGGTCCCTGCTGCCGCCGGGCGAGCGGCTGGCCGGCGTCACCTGGGTCAGCGCCCATCGGCCCCAGCGCCGCGACCGGATGGAGGCGTTGCTGGCCTATGAGGAGGCCCTGAGGGCGCGCGACGTGCGCTGCCTGATGGGTCATTTCGTGGTGCACAGCGACCATTGCCACGCCTGCGGCCACCAGTGGATGGACGCCACCGAGAAGCAGAGCGATGTCAATCTGGCGCTCGCCGTCGCCGCCGACGCTGCCGCCGACCGGTTCGACGTCGCCTACATCCTGACCACTGATGGCGATCATGCGGCGACGACGCGGTTCGTGCACGAGGGCTATCCGGACAAGCGCGTGGTCAGCGTGGCTCCTCCGGCGCGCGGCCATAATCGCCAGCTGCTCGAATGGGCCCACGCCCGCACCGAGATCGAAGTCGGACTGCTGGAACGCTGCGGTCTCCCGGAGCGCATCCTGACGCGGTCGGGCTTCGTCGAACGGCCGCCCGGCTGGACCGCGCGGGGGGAAAGGCCGGATCCGCCGGCACCGGAGACACCGACGCCTGAGATCCGGCGCGGCAACCTGAGACTCGTCGTCTCCAACAGCTGATGCTATATCTGCTAGCAGAGGAGTGTGGCCATGCCCGTGAACCTGCATGTGAGGAACGTGGATGACGAGGTGGCGAACGCGTTGAAGCGGCGCGCGGCAGAGCGCGGGCGGTCGGCGGAAGCCGAGCATCGTGACATTTTGCGACAAGCCTTGATCACGGATCGCCGTGCAGATGCGATCCGGATGATGGACGAGATTCGAGCGAGCACGGCAGGCCGGACACACACGCCTTCGGAGGTTCTGGTTCGGGAAAGCCGCGACGAACGGTGACGATCATCGTCGATTCCAGCGTCGTGGTGAAATGGTTCGTCGATGAAGACCATTCAGCGGAGGCGCTGAACCTTCGCTCGGGATCTCTCGCCGCCCCGGAGTTGCTCATGGTCGAGTGCGTCAACGTCTTCTGGAAGAAGACCAGGAAAAGCGAGATGGATGAGGCGCGGGTCCGACCGGCCATCGAGGCGCTGACCCTGTTCGGACTCGATCTCTGGCCGGCTGCGCGGCTTGCCGACCGTGCCTTCGAGATCGCCCGTACCCTCGACCATGCGGTCTACGACTGCTTCTATCTGGCGCTGGCCGAGCGTCTGGCTGCCCCCCTGGTTACGGCCGACACGCGGTTGATCAACAAGCTTGCGGCGGCCCGGGGGCCGACAGACATCCGACTTGTAAGCCTCGAACAGGCGGTATCGCTGACCCGATAGGAGCACCATGACCGACCTCGACGCCTTCATCGACGGCCTGCCCAAGGCTGAGCTGCATCTGCACATCGAGGGCAGCCTAGAGCCTGAGCTGATGTTCGCCCTTGCCCAGCGGAACGGGGTCCAGATCCCGTTCGACAGCGTCGAGGCGGTGCGGGCGGCCTATGACTTTTCGAACCTGCAGGACTTTCTCGACATCTATTACGCGGGGGCCAACGTCCTGCTGACCCGGCAGGATTTCGAGGACCTGGCCTTCGCCTATTTCCAGCGGGCCGCGGCCGACAATGTCCGCCACGCCGAGATCTTCTTCGACCCCCAGACCCACACCGATCGCGGTGTGCCGTTCGGCGTCGTGGTCGAGGGACTGATCGCGGGGATGGATCGGGCCAAGGCTGAGCTGGGCGTGACGTCGGGCCTGATCCTCAGCTTCCTGCGGCACCTGAGCGAGGACGAGGCCTTCGCCACCCTGGAGATGGCCAAGCCCTATCTGCATCACTTCATCGGGGTCGGGCTGGATTCGTCGGAGGTGGGCCATCCGCCGTCCAAGTTCGTGCGGGTGTTCGCCGCCGCCCGCGACCTGGGCCTGAAGCTGTGCGCCCACGCGGGAGAGGAGGGGCCGCCCGCCTATGTGCATGAGGCTCTGGACCTGCTGCGCATCGACCGGATGGACCACGGCAACCGCTCGATGGAGGACGAGAGCCTGATCGCGCGGCTGGCCGCCGAACAGATGACCCTGACGGTCTGTCCGCTGTCGAACCTGAAGCTGTGCGTCGTGAAGGACCTGAAGGATCATCCGGTGCCCGAGATGCTGAGGCGCGGGCTGCATGTGACGTTGAACTCGGACGACCCGGCCTATTTCGGGGGTTATGTGAACGAGAACTACCGCCAGTTGGCCAGGGCCGTGGGGCTGACGCGCGAGCAGCTTGTTCAGATCGCGCGGAACAGCGTCGAGGGGTCATTCCTGCCGCCGGAGCAGAAGGCGGCGCGGATCGCCGAGATCGACGCCTATGGTAAGGCCTTCTGATCGTGAATCCGGCGGTGGTCGTAATGGCTCTGGTCGGCTTCGCAGGGGGAGCCGTCGGTGTTGTCGCGACTGTGATGGCCGATGCCGCCGCGCATTCGCAAAGACAGAGCGGTCTGGTCGACGCGACTGATCCCGGGCTCGCCGGTGCGTACTTCACGGTAACGAACTTTGTTTGGGGTATCAGACCCCTCGCCATGTTTACGGATTGGTACAAGCCCTACCGGTTCAGCTTCATCCGGCGGTGTGTCTACGTTGCGAGAGTAGGGTTCATCGTCGCCCTCCTGTTTCCGCTTGCATTGGCTTTCGATTTGTCCGGGGTTGGTTAGGTCGTGAGGCCTTTGACGGACCTGCGGTGGTTCCGCCACGCTTGACTTCGGCGTGGAGTCGGGGCCTAGGTCGTCTCGCTCTCGCGGGAGAGATCGGGCCGTTTTGGCGGACCCGGAGCCGAAGGCGCAACCGCCCCGGAAACGCTCAGGCAAAAGGACCGCGAGGACGTTCGGACGCTGGAAAGTCACCCCCTGAGGGTGCGCCGACGGAGCAAGCCGGGTTCGCCCGGTGGAATCTCTCAGGTTTCCCAGACAGCGGGGGCGCGATGACGGCGGAGCTTTCCGCCGAGTGACGCGGCCTTCGAAAGTCTGAACGCATGACCGACGCATCCCTCAAGACCACGCCGCTGAACGCCGCGCACCGGGCGCTGGGCGCGCGCATGGTCGGCTTTGGCGGCTATGACATGCCGGTCCAGTATGAGGGCGTGCTGGCCGAGCACCGCTGGACCCGCGAGCACGCCGGCCTGTTCGACGTGTCGCACATGGGCCAGTGCAAGATCACGGGCGCGGACGCCATCGCCCAGTTCGAACGCTTCGTGCCCGGCGACTATCAGGCGCTGAAGGCCGGGAAGCAGAAGTATTCCGTGCTGCTGAACGATCAGGGCGGGATCATCGACGACCTGATGGCGGGCAAGCCCGACCACGACGGCCTGTTCGTCGTCGTCAACGCGGGCAACAAGGACGAGGACTTCGCCTTCTGGGCGGCGCATCTGTCGGGTGACGCCAAGCTGACCGTGCTGGACGACCGGGCGCTGATCGCCATTCAGGGGCCGGAAGCCGCCGAGGTGATGGTCGCCCATGAGCCTGTGCTGGCCGAGTTCGGCTTCATGGACACCGCCCGGCTGATGCTGTTCGGCGTCGACTGCTACGTCTCCCGCTCGGGCTACACCGGCGAGGACGGCTACGAGATCTCGGTTCCGGCGAAGGACGCCGATCGCATCTGGACCCTGCTGCTGCAGGATGCGCGGGTGAAGCCGATCGGACTGGGCGCGCGCGACTCTCTGCGGCTGGAAGCGGGCCTGCCGCTGCATGGCCATGACATCGACCCGACGACCTCGCCGGTCGAGGGGGCGCTGACCTTCGCCCTGTCGAAGTCGAGGAAGGACGCGGCGAACTTCAACGGTGCCGAGCGGGTGCTGAAGGAGCTGGCCGAGGGGCCGGCCCGCGTCCGCGTCGGCCTGCACGTCAAGGAAGGCGCCCCGGCGCGCGAGGGCGCCGAGATCGCCGACGCGAGCGCCGCCGTGATCGGCAAGGTCACCTCGGGCGGACCGTCGCCCAGCCTCGGAAAGAACATCGCCATGGGCTACGTGCCGCCGTCGCATGCGGCGCTGGGCACGGCGCTCCAGGTCATCGTGCGGGGCAAGCCCGCGGCCGCCGAGGTCGTCGCCATGCCCTTCGTCGCCCAACGCTATCACCGCAAACCCAAGAACTGAGAGACACGCCCGATGCACTTCACCAAGGATCACGAATGGGTCCGGCTGGACGGCGACGTCGCCACGGTCGGGATCACCAAACACGCCGCCGACCAGCTCGGTGACGTGGTCTTCGTCGAGACGCCGGAAGCCGGCCGCGCCGTGTCGCAAAAGGACGGCTTCGCCGTGGTCGAGAGCGTCAAGGCGGCGTCCGACGTCTACGCCCCCGTCTCGGGCGAGGTGATCGAGGGCAACGACGCCCTGGCCTCGGCGCCCGAGACGGTCAACGCCGATCCGGAAGGGGCCGGCTGGTTCGCCAGGATCAAGGTCTCGAACCCCGCCGAGCTCGACGGCCTCATGGACCGCGCGGCCTACGACGCCTTCCTCGCCTCGCTCTGAACCCCTCCAACGCTGGACCTCCCCGCCCATGCGCTACCTGCCTCTGACCCCCGATGACCGCTCCGCCATGCTGGCGGCGATCGGCGTCAAGTCGATCGACGATCTGTTCGTGGACGTGCCGCAGTCGGCGCGGCGCGACGGCGTCGTCGACCTGCCCCGCGTCATGGGCGAGCTGGAGGTCGAGCGGGCGCTCAAAAGCCTGGCGGCGAAGAACACCGTGGCGGGCGACGTGCCCTTCTTCTGCGGGGCCGGGGCCTATCGCCACCATGTGCCGGCGACGGTGGATCACATCATCCAGCGGTCCGAGTTCCTGACCAGCTACACGCCCTATCAGCCGGAGATCGCTCAGGGCACGCTGCAGTATCTCTATGAGTTCCAGACCCAGGTCGCGAACCTGACCGGGATGGAGGTGGCCAACGCCTCGCTCTACGACGGCTCGACCGCCATGGCCGAGGGCGTGCTGATGGCCACGCGGGTCACGCGCCGGAACAAGGCGGTGATCTCGGGCGGTGTGCACCCCCACTATGTCGCCGCGACCGAGACGGTGGTCCACGCCGTTGGCGTCGAGACCGAGGTCCTGCCGGCCGCCATCGACGCCGAGGCCGATGTGATCGCCCGCATCGGACCGGACACGGCCTGCGTGGTCGTGCAGACGCCCAATGTCTTCGGCACCGCCACTGATGTGACGAAGATCGCGGAGGCGGCGAAGGCCGCCGGGGCCCTGCTGATCGTCGTGGTCACCGAGGCCGTGTCGATGGGCTTGCTGAAATCGCCCGGCGAGATGGGGGCCGACATCGTCGCGGCCGAGGGCCAGTCGATCGGCAATGCGCTGAACTATGGCGGACCCTACGTCGGCCTGTTCGCCTGCCGCGAAAAGCTGATCCGCCAGATGCCCGGCCGCCTGTGCGGCGAGACGGTGGACGCCGACGGCGAGCGGGGCTTCGTCCTGACCCTGTCGACGCGCGAACAGCACATCCGCCGCGATAAGGCGACCTCGAACATCTGCACCAACTCCGGGCTGTGCTGCCTGGCCTTCTCGATCCACATGAGCCTGCTGGGCGAGACCGGCTTGCGCAAACTCGCCCTGCTGAATCACGAGAAGGCGCTGGCGACGCGCGATGCTTTGGCCGCCATCCCCGGCGTGGAGGTCCTGACCCCGCGCTTCTTCAATGAGTTCGCCGTGCGCCTGCCGCGCCCTGCCGCCGAGGTGGTGGAGCGTCTGGCCGAGCATCGCGTGCTGGCCGGGGTGCCCTTCAGCCGCCTGAACCCCGAGGCCGGCATGGACGACGTCCTGCTGGTCGCCGCCACCGAGACCACGCTGGACGCCGACATCCAGATCCTGGCGAGCGCGCTGGGGAAGGTGTTGGTTGCGTGATAGCGTCGAGCGAGTTCGGGCAATATCTGCGCTCCGTAACAGAGCGCGACCTCGATTTGCTATTGCTTGAGGAGCTTCACTCAAACGCCGAATTCGCAACTTGGGTTATCGGCGAACTTGGGTTTGGGCCCGGAGCGTCTTTTGATGGAGCGTGGCACTCCATCAGCGACCACGACGGCGAAACCGACCTGCTACTCCGCGTCAGGCAGGGGGATGCGCGTGTCCTGGTATTGATCGAAAACAAGATTAACGCGCCCGAACAGCAATCCCAAGACTTGCGCTACCACTTGCGCGGAGAACGAGCGCGCGATGTGGGTCATTGCGAGCGGTATGTAACCGCGATGTGTGCACCTCAAGTCTATCTCGACGGTCTGGCTAATGATTCAGCTTATCAACATCGCATGTCCTACGAAGCGATAGCTGACTGGTTGCAGGCAGCAGGTGGCGTTAGAGCCGTATGGCGAAAAAGTGTGCTCGATTTAGCAATCAACCATGCAAGGCGTGGCTACCTGATGAAGGTCCACTCCGGAAAGACCGCATTTCATCAGGACTACTTTGATTTTGTAACGGCGGGCTATCCTGATCTGGTCATGAAAAAGCCGGACCCGAAAGGTGGAAAGTCTGACTGGATTTACCTGCGAGGTCCTAACCTTCCCAAGGGCGTGAGGCTGATCCACAAGAACGATCAGGGTTGCGTGGATCTTCAGTTCGAACGGACAACCGCGTCGGAACTAGTCTCTCGCAGGCAGTTGGATTGGCCACAGGAGGCCCGAGTCGTGGCGCGTGGCGGGTCGGCGGCTATCAGTATCACCGTGCCCGTTTGCAACATGGAACAACCATTTCTTGATCAAACGTCGAGCGTGGAAGCTGCGTTGAACGCCGCTCGCCGACTAGTTGGTTGTCTAGAACCCAAAACTAATACCCCGATCCATACGGGATAATGAAATGAGCACCATGAACACCGTCGGCCGTCCGACCGCTCCGGCTCCGTCCACGCCGGACCATGACTACAAGCACCCGACCCTGACCGGCGGGCGCGGCCTGTTGCAGGACGAGCCTCTGATCTTCGAAGGCGACGGCTGGTTCAAGACCGGCGTCGACCTGGCCGAGCCCAAGTCTGACGGCGGCGATCTCGGCGACCTCGTGCGGCGCGATCCGATCGGCCTGCCGGGCCTCTCGGAGCCCGAGGCCATGCGCCACTATGTGCGCCTCAGCCAGAAGAACCACGCCATCGACCTGGCGCTCTATCCGCTCGGCTCGTGCACGATGAAGCACAACCCGCGCCTGAACGAGAAGATGGCGCGCCTGCCGGGGTTCTCCGACATCCATCCGCTGCAGCCCGTCTCGACCGTGCAGGGCGCGCTGGAGCTGATGGACACCCTGGCCCACTGGCTGAAGACCCTGACCGGCATGCCGGCGGTGGCCATGTCGCCCAAGGCGGGCGCGCATGGCGAACTGTGCGGCCTGATGGCCATCCGCGCCGCGCACGAGGCGTCGGGCGAACACCTCAAGCGCCGCAAGGTGCTGGTGCCCACCTCGGCCCACGGGACGAACCCGGCAACCGCCGCCTTTGTCGGCTACACCGTCGTCGAGGTGGCCCAGACCGACGACGGCCGCGTGGACGTGGCCGACCTGGCGTCCAAGCTGGGCGACGACGTGGCCGCCATCATGGTGACCAACCCCAACACCTGCGGCCTGTTCGAGCGCGACATCATCGAGATCGCGCGGCTGACGCACGAAGCGGGGGCCTATTTCTACTGCGACGGGGCCAACTTCAACGCCATCGTGGGGCGGGTGCGGCCGGGCGACCTGGGCGTCGACGCCATGCACATCAACCTGCACAAGACCTTCTCCACGCCGCATGGCGGGGGCGGGCCGGGCGCGGGTCCGGTGGTGCTGTCGGAGGCGCTCGCGCCGTTCGCCCCGGCCCCCTGGGTCGTGGCCGACGGCGACGGCTTCAAGCTGATCGAGCGCGGCGAGGACGAAGCGGCGCAAGCCTTCGGCCGCATGTGCGCCTTCAACGGCCAGATGGGCATGTTCGTCCGCGCGCTCAGCTACATGATGAGCCACGGCTCGGACGGCCTGCGTCAGGTGGCCGAGGACGCGGTCCTGAACGCCAACTACATCAAGGCCCGGCTGTCGGACGTGATGAGCGCCGCCTTCCCCGACGGCCCCTGCATGCACGAGGCCCTGTTCGACGACGAATGGCTGAAGGGCACGGAGATCACCACGCTCGACTTCGCCAAGGCGATGATCGACGAGGGCTTCCACCCCATGACCATGTACTTCCCCCTGGTCGTGCACGGGGCCATGCTGATCGAGCCGACGGAGACGGAGTCCAAGGCCGAGCTGGACCGGTTCATCAACGCCCTGCGTCTGCTGGCCCAGGCGGCCAAGGCCGGCGAGGTCGACCGCTTCAAGAACGCGCCCTTCCATGCCCCGCTGCGTCGCCTGGACGAGACCCGCGCCGCCCGCTCGCCCCGCCTGCGCTGGTCGGCACCCGAAGGGCACAATATGGCGGCGGAGTAAGGGGGCTCAGGCCTGTCCGCGCGCCAACTCGCGCAGGCGCGCGAAGGCGGCGCGACCGACCCTCTCCGGCGTCTGTTCGCCACCGGTGGCCCAAGCCTGGGCGGCCATCCTGAAAACGTCCACGCCCACGGCGGCGGCGATGCGGCATCCGAGATCGTCTGGCTCAAGCCCTTTCTTCGCCGCCAGGGCCGCCGTCAAAGCGCGTTCGACGGCGTCGTATTTGGCCTGATCGCCCGCCGCGAGCGATGGCGTGGTGTTGATCAGCCGGGCCAGCGCCTCTCCCTGCGGGTCACGCGGGGCGCGGGCCAGATCGACGAGCGCGTTCTCAACCATGTCCAGCAAGGGCTCGTCGGCCGGGCGAGCTGTGATCGCCGAGGCGATCAGGGCCGGGAAACCGGCCTTGGTGGACAGGACGATCTCTTCCTTGGAGCCGAAATAGTGGAACAGACTGCGGCGCGACACCCCGGCGGCGTCGGCGATCTGATCCAGGGTCACCGCCTCGAAACCTTGATCCAGGAACAGCCGGATCGCCTCGGACTGAATCCGGGCATGCGTTTCCGATCGCTTGCGTTGCCTCAATCCGACGTCCGCGCTCATGGCGTAATCCTGCACCACTTGCAAACTTGCACCAAGTGCATATAATAGGTGACCAGCATGGGACGCAAGGATAGCGACAATGACCGACTGGACCACCCGAGACATTCCCGATCAGACCGGAAGGCTGGCCATCGTCACCGGCGCGACCGGCGGCATCGGACTTGAGACCGCGCTGGGACTGGCGACGGCCGGCGCCGACGTGATCCTGGCGGCCCGCAATCCAGACAAGGGTCGCGAGGCGGTCACCTGGATTTGCGCGCGGACGGCCAACGGAACGGTGCGGTTCGAGCCCGTGGACCTGGCCGATCTGTCTTCGGTGCAGGCCTTTGCCGATCGCATGATCTGGGAAGGCCGCCCCATCGACGTGCTGGTCAACAACGCCGGCGTCATGGACCTGCCGACGCGCAAGACGACGACCGATGGGCACGAGATGCAGTTGGGGGTGAACTATCTGTCTCACTTCGTCCTGACGGCGCGACTGCTTCCGCTGCTGACAGCGGGGCGGGCGCGCGTGGTCCAGCTGTCCAGTGTGGCGCACCGCGGCGGTCGAATCGCCATCGAGGACCTGAACGCCGAGCGGGGTTACCGCTCATGGCCCGTCTATCAGCAGTCCAAACTGGCCACGTTGATTTTCGCTTTGGAGCTACAGCGGCGCAGCGACGCGAACGGCTGGGGCTTGACCAGCGTGGCGGCCCACCCCGGGGTGGCGCGGACCGATCTGGTGGCGAACGGCGCGGGTGGCGAGCGGCCGGTGCGTACCGCCTTCACGCGGATGCTGATCGGTCTGATCGCCCATTCGGCGTCGGCGGGGGCTCTGCCCGTGTTGATGGCCGCGACCCTGCCGGGCGCGAGGCCGGGCGGGTACTACGGGCCGCAAGGCCTGGGGGAGACGCGCGGGCGACCGGGTACGGCGCGGATTGATCCGGCGGCAAAGGACGCGGGCGTGGCGGCCCGGCGGTGGGCCGAGACGGAGCGTCTGACGAGCGTGAGCTTCGCCTGAACGTCAGCCCCTAGTTCAGGCGTGACCCGATCTGAGCGATCGCGCCGTCCAGAAGGGGGTCCGACTTCGCGCCGGCGATGCGGGCGATCAGGATGGTCTCGGCGGCCTGGGCGGCGACGTCGGCGGCGGCGGATTTGACCTCGGCGGTGGCCTGGGCCTCGGCCGAGGCGATGCGGCGCTCGGCCATGGCCTGACGACGGGTCAGGGCCTCTTCGAGCTTGGCCTTGGCTTCGGATTCCATGATGCGGGCGTCGGCTTCGGCGGCCGCCAGCATGGCCTTGGCCTGGGCGTCGGCTTCGGCCTTCTCGGCGCGGATCTGGGCCAGCAGGGCCTCGGCTTCGGCGCGCAGGCGCGCGGCCTCGTCGAGTTCCGACTGGATCTTGGCGGCCTTGGCGTCCAGCTGGCCGGCGACGAGTTTGGGCACGCCGGCGACGATCAGGATGGCAAAGAACAGCACCAGGCCGATGCCGACCCAGAGCTCAGGGTTGGCGATGTTCCAGAAGTAGCCTTCGAGGAAGTGGGGCATCAGGCGGCTCCCTTGACGGCGGCGGCGGCCTCGGCGGCCGTGGCGGGCTTGCCGGTCAGGCGCTCGACGATGGCCTGGGCCGTGTCGGCGGCGATGGTGGAGACGGTTTTCATGGCGGCGTCGCGGGTCACGGCGATCTGGGCCTCGGCGGCCTCGATGCGGGCGTTGACCTCGGCCTCTTCGGCCTGACGACGGGCCTCGGCTTCGGCGACGACACGGGCCTTGGCTTCGGCGGCCAGGCGACGGCTGTCGGCGCGGGCCTGTTCGACCTCGGCCTTGGCGGCGGCGGCCTGGGTGGCGGCCTCGGCCTGGACCGACCTGGCGGTGGCGACGGCGGTCGAGATGGTGGTGGCGCGCTCGTCCATCACCCGGCGCAGACGCGGGGCGAAGACCTTGGCGATCAGCAGATAGAGGACGACGAAGAGGAACAGCAGGTAGACGATCTGGCCACCCCAGACTGAGGTGTCGAACTGAGGCAGGCCGCCGGCTTCGCCGCCGCCGTGGGCTTCGGTCGTGGCGGTGGTGCCGCCGTGCGCGTCGGTGGATTCAGGAGCGGCCATGGTGTCCGTCTGCGAGGAGGGTCGGCGAATAGGCGGCGGCGCTCCCCCGCGAGGAGGAAGCGCCGCCGGAACTCAGTGAGGCCTTGGCCTCAGCCCAGCCAGGCCAGGATGCCCAGAACGAAGGCCAGGATGCCCAGGGCTTCGACCAGGGCGGCGCCGACGAACAGGTTGCCGACTTGCGACGCGGCGGCCGAGGGGTTGCGCAGGGCGCCGGCCAGGAACTGGCCGAAGATGTTGCCCACGCCGATGCCGGCGCCGAGCATGCCCAGGGTGGCCAGGCCGATACCGAAGTACTTGAAGGATTCGGCTTCCATGATGGTGTTCCTATTCAGTCGGGGTTGGATGGAGGGGTTGGACGGCTGGGCCGGGGCTTAGTGCCCGTGACCCAGGTTGACCACATCGTTGAGATAGATGCTGGCCAGAACGGCGAAGACGAAGGCCTGAAGGAAGGCCACGAGAAACTCGAGCGCGGTCAGCCCGACCACCATGCCCATCGACAGGGCGGCGACCGGAAGACCCAGCAGGCCCAGGCCCCCGGCGGCGGCGAGACCGCCCATGGAGACCACGAAGCCGGCGAAGATCTTCAGCGCGATGTGACCGCCCAGCATGTTGCCGAACAGACGAAGCGCCAGGGTGATCGGCCGCAGCAGGAAGGACAGAAACTCGATCAGGCCCACGACCGGGCGGATCGCGAACGGCGCCGACGTCGGCCAGAACAGCAGGAAGAAGCCCAGCCCGTGCTTGGCGAAACCGATGCCGATGACCAGCAGGATGGTGATGAGCGCGAGCGTGCCCGTGACCGCCAGTTGCGAGGTCGCCGTGAAGGTCAGGAACATGCCCAGCAGGTTCATCCCCAGCACCAGGGTGAACAGGGTGAAGACGAACGGGAAATACTTGCGGCCCTCGTGGCCGATGATCGAATCGGTCACGCCGTCGATCATGCCGAACAGGGTCTCGCCCGCCGACTGAAGCCGGCCGGGAACGACCTTGGCGCCCGAGGTGACGGCGGTCAGGAACAGGACGACCAGGGCGAAGGCGATGGTCATGGCGATGTGGGCGTTGGTCACGGCGATCTGCTGGACGCCGAGCAGGGGCACGGCGACCTCGCCGAACTCCAGGCCCGGGATCGGATGCACTTCGAACTGTTCGATCGGATCGGCCAAGGCCTATCGCTCCTCGTCTTCTTCATCGTCGAACGGGATGGACTTAGGGACCACCCCGGCCGCATCGGCCTCGGCTTGCAGACGTTTGGTCGTCTGCCACGCCATCCAGATCGAGACGGCGAACCCGAACAGCACGCCGCCAATCAGTCCCCACGGCGTCGTGCCCGCGAAGCGGTCGACGACGAAGCCGAGCGCCAGACCGACCAAAACACCACCGATCAGCTCGGCGACGATCCGGTAGGCCTTGCCCGCCACCGCCTGCGCGACCGCGTCGGCGGTCTTGTCGGAGGTGGTGGCCGCTTCCAGCGCGGAAGCGGAGCGTGCGAGGCGAGCGATCGCCTCTTCGCGCGATTCCGTGGGCAGGGACATGGGTTCTTGCGCTCAAGCCCCGCCCGGCCACGCAAGGTTTTGCGGGCCCCGACAGGGGTCTGAATTCGGCGCGGAACCTATAGGGAGGGGTGCGGAAGGTCAAGAAGCCGTGATTGAGGCCCAAGTGATTGAACCGCTTCGGTTTCTCGCAAGGCTGCGACGATCGGGCACCGCCATTGACGGCAGGGGCGGACCTTAGTCCCCGTGCTTGCCGATGCTTTCCCACTCGGGCGGGGCGGCCTTGTGGACCCATTGCTCGGAGACGAGCCAGCCCTTGAACGGGCGCAACACCAGGACGCAGGCGGCCGCGATCAGCGGAAACGTCACGGCGAAATGGACCCAGATCGGCGGCTGGACCGTGAACTCGAAGGCCATGAAGGCCATCATCCCAATCACGCCGATGGCGCTCATGGCGAAGAAGGCAGGGCCGTCGGCGGGCTCGGCGAAGCCGTAGTCCAGGTCGCAGACCGGGCAGCGGTCGCGGATGGTCAGGAAGCCCTTGAGCAAGGGCCCTTGGCCACAGCGCGGGCAACGACAGCGCAGCCCCGTCGACAGGGTCGACAGGCGGGGCCATTCGGAGGGGGTCGGCGGGGACATGGGGGCTCCTGACGGCCTTCGTGTCGGCCCAAGCGTACAACGCTTCAAGAGGCGTTCGGTCACATCCCGTTAACCGCGTCGAAAGGGCGATCCGGCAAACAGGAATCGACATGGCCGCCCCGCGATCCAGGACCGCGATCGGACGGACCTCGACGGCGCTCGGCGTCGCGGGGACGATCGCGCTCGCCCCTGTGCTGGCGGCGGTCGGACCGGTGCTGGCGCAGGAAGCCAGCGCGGCGCTGGACCCCATCACCATCCGCGTCGGGGCCAATGACGGCTTCACCCGCATCGAATTCGCCGGCGTTGTCGGATCCCGCTCGCGCATCCGCCGCGAGGGCCAGACCGTCATCGTGCGCATCGGCTCGACCGCCGCGCCCGACGTCAGCCGCCTGAAGGTCGACCCGCCGCCGGGCGTGGACAAGGTCGAGACGCGGGCGACGCTGGACGCCACCGAACTGGTCGTGACCCTGGCCGAAGGCGCGGACGCGCGCTCGGGCACGGCCGATGGGGCGGTGTGGCTGAACCTGTATCCCGCCGGAGCGGCGACCCCGCAGACGACGGCCAGCGCGGTGCCGGCCGGCGGGGCCGTGCCGGTGGTGGCGACGACGGCCGCTGATCGGGTCACGCTGAACTTCACCTGGGGCGCGCCGGTCGGGGCCGCCGTGTTCCGCCGGGGCGAAGCGGTCTGGATCGTGTTCGACACGGCCGCGCGCATGGACATGAGCCGGGCGCGGGAGCTGGGCCCCGCGTCGGACGCGCGCTGGGCCGTGGGGCCCGACTACACGGCGATCCGCATCGCCGCGCCCGAGGGGCTGGCGGTCACGGCGACCGGCCAGGGCAATCAGTGGACGGTGACCCTGGGCGGACCGCCCGGGGCGGCGTCGGGTGTGTCGGTGGACCGCGACGACGCGGGCGCGACGACCCTGGTGGCCCAGATGGCCGGGGCGACGAAGGCGGTCTGGCTGACCGATCCTATGGTCGGCGACCGGTTCGCGGCGGTCACGGCCCTGGCCCCGGGTAAGGGGTTCGGCGATCGCCGCCAGACCGTGGATCTGACCCTGTTGCCGACCGCCCAAGGGCTGGCGGTCGAGACGCCGACGGACGATCTGTCGATCCGAGCCGAGGGCGATCTGGTGACCCTGGGGCGGCCGGGCGGCCTGACCCTGTCGTCGCCGTCGATGGCGTTGGAGGCGGCCGCGCCGGTCGAGGCCGAGACGCCGCAGAAGGCCGATTTCCCCGCCCTGATCCTGGCCGAATGGTCGGCGGTGGGCGACGAAGGCTTCGCTGCGCGGCATCGCCGGCTGCAGGACGCGGCGGCCGAGGAAAGCATAGCGGCGTCCGACAATCCGCGCCAGCCGATCGCGGCGCGGCTGGCCTACATCCGGTTCCTGGTCGGATCCGGCCTCGGATATGAGGCGGTCGGCGTGGTCAACGCCATGTTCGCCGCCACGCCATCCTTGCAGGGTGAGCCGGAGCTGAGAGGGCTGCGCGGGGCGGCGCGCGCCTCGATCGGGCGGGTCGAGGAGGCGACGCTGGACTTCGCCTCCGGGGCCCTTGCGGGCGATCCCTCGACCAAGGTCTGGCAGGGGTATCTGGCGGCCGAGCAGGGCGACTGGGCCGGCGCGCGTCAGGCCTTCGCGGGCGGGGCGGCGGCCATCGACAAGTTCCCGGCGGACTGGCGCGCGCGGTTCGGCGCGGCGCATGCGATGGCGGCGCTGGAGCTGGGTGACCTGGCGGCCGCGCGGGCGCTGCTGGCCTACAGTTTCTCGCAGGAGGCCCCGGCTGCGGATCAGCTGACGGCGCGTCTGGTGCAGGCGCGGCTGTTCGAGATCGAGGGTCAGAGCGACCGGGCCCTGGCGGTCTACAAGGCCATCGCGCGGGCTCCGCTGGACGCGATCGCCACGCCGGCCAAGCTGGGCGTGGTCAAGATCGAGATGGCCAAGGGTACGATGACGGCCGACGCCGCCGCAGGTCAGCTGGAGCAGCTGAAGTGGCGCTGGCGCGGCGATGCGACCGAGCTGTCGGTGATCCGGACGCTGGGTGACCTGTATCTGTCGCAGGGGCGATACCGCGAGGCGATGGACACGCTGAAGCGGGCGGGCAACCGGCTGGCCAACCTGCCTGGCGCGGTCGAGCTGCAGAGCGATCTGACCAATGCCTTCAAGGCCCTGTTCCTGGACGGGGCGGCCGACGGTCTGCAGCCGGTGCAGGCCCTGGCGCTGTTCTACGATTTCCGCGAGCTGACTCCGGTCGGGGCGGACGGGGACGAGATGGTGCGTCGACTGGCGCGACGGCTGGTCGACGTCGACCTGCTGGATCAGGCGGCGGAGCTGCTGAAGTATCAGGTCGACAACCGGCTGGAGGGGGTGGCCAAGGCCCAGGTGGCGACGACCCTGGCCACGGTGTTGCTGATGGACCGCCAGCCCGAGCCGGCGCTCCAGGCCATCTGGAACTCGCGCACCACCCTGCTGCCCAGCGCCCTGAACGCCGAACGGCGGGCGCTGGAGGCGCGCGCGTTGATGGAGCTGGGCCGGTTCGACCATGCGCTGGAGACGCTGGGCGACGATCGCTCGGTCGATGCCCAGGCCGTGCGCGCCGACATCTTCTGGAAGCAGGAGAAATGGGCCGAGGCTGCGGCGCTGTACGAGGGCCAGCTGGGCCAGCGCCACACCGACACGGCCACGGCCCTGACGCCCGAGGACGAAAGCCGGGTGATCCGGGCGGGCGTCGGCTATTCGCTGGGGCGCAACGCGGCAGCGCTGGGGCGGCTGTCGGCCAACTATCGACCGTTCCTCGCCACGGCCCGGTCGGGGCCGGCGATGCGGATCGCTCTGGAAGGACTGGAAGGGACCGAGGGCGTGTCGAGCGCGCGGGATTTCGCCGGGCTGACGGCTTCGGCCGATACCTTCACCGGGTGGATCGCCGAGATGAAGACCCAGCTGAGGGCGCGGACGGGGGGTGCTGCACCCGCGCAATCCTCCCCCGTCGGGGGAGGGGGACCGCGAAGCGGTGGAGGGGGCTAGCCGCGAACGTCGTCGCTAGAACCTGCCCCCTCCGTCTCGCCGGCTTCGCCGTCGATCCACCTCCCCCAGAGGGGGAGGATTTGCGGCTTACTTGTTGACCGCGTCCTTGAGCGGCTTGGACACGCGGAAGCGCACGGCTTTCGACGCGGCGATCTTGATGGTCGCGCCGGTGGCGGGGTTGCGGCCTTCGCGGGCGGCGCGGGCGGCGGTGTCGAACACGCCCAGGTTCGAGATGCGAACGTCGCCGCCGCCGATCAGCGACGAGTGGATGTTCTTGACGATGGCTTCCAGCACGCGGCCGGCGTCGGCCTGCGAGACACCGGCATCCTTGGCGACGGCGGCGATGAGTTCAGCTTGGGTGGTCATAAGGGTCGTTTCCCGAAAAGCTCGCTCCGATTCCCGGAAGCGATGACGCCGGGATCAACGCGCCTTTCGCTGGACAATGCAAGCGGGAATGCCGCTGAAACCCTTTGAGGGCGGGGCCTAGCCGGTTCCCGACGCCTGGCGGAAGCTCTCGACCAGGCTGCCCGCCACCAGTCTCCAGCCGTCCACGAGGACGAAGAAGATCAGCTTGAACGGCAGGGAAATCACCACCGGCGGCAGCATCATCATGCCCATGGACATGAGCACGCTGGCGACCACCAGATCGATCACAAGGAACGGAACGAAAAGGAGAAATCCGATTTCGAAGGCCCGCTTCAGCTCGCTGATCATGAAGCTTGGCACGATCACCCGCAGGGGCAGTTCGTCCGCGGTGGTGGGGGTCTCCAGACGGCTGAGGCGGGTGAACAGGTTGAGGTCCCCCTGGTCCACCTGGGCCAGCATGAAATCTTTCACAGGTTCCGACGCCAGATCGAACGCCTGAGGCAATTCCATCTGCTGATCCATCAGGGGACGGATGCCCGAATCATAGGCGTCCTGCCAGGTCGGGGCCATGACGATGGCGCTGAGGAACAGGGCCAGCGACACCAGAACCGCGTTCGGCGGCGACTGCTGCATGCCCAGCGCGGTGCGCAGCAGCGAGAGGACCACGATGATCCGGACGAAGCTGGTGGTCATGATGACGATGGAAGGGGCCAGCGACAGGACGGTCATCAGACCGACCAGCTGGACCACCCGCTCGGTCAGGCCGGCCCCGGTGCCGAGGTCGATGTTGATGGCGGATCCGGTCGCGCCGGCGGCGGCGACGTCCTGGGCGAAGGCGGCGAGGGGCCAGGCGAGGCACAGCAGGGTGGTGAGGGCCGAGAGCTTCAGCGCGCGGAAGAGTTCGGCGCGGGTGGGGAGATGGAAAACGGTCTCCTCCCTGTCGCGCAGCGATGGGGAGGTGGCGCGGCGCGGCTTCGCGCCGTGACGGAGGGGGCGAGGCGACGCACCCGGTGGGGGCTGGCAGCCTTCGCTCCGACGGACGGAGTCGCCCCCCTCGGCTCGCGGCTGACCGCCGCGATCCACTCCCCCATCGCCCTTCGGCGATGGGGGAGAGACGCGCGCGTCTCGCGCGCCCGCCCTCACTTCCCCATCCCCTTGGGCTCGATCAGCTCCTTGCCCTCACCAAGCAGGATCAGGCGTTCCTCGTCGTCGATCTGGACCAGGACCAGGCGGCGGGCGGGGTCCAGCACAAGGGTCTCGACGACCTTCATGCGCCGTTCGCCGCGCTCGGCGTTGAGGCGGGCCATAAGCTGGGGCGCATAGCGGCGGGCGGCCCAGGCGGCCAGGCCGATCAGGCCCAGGGTGAAGGCCAGGCCGAAGACCGCCCGGGCGAGATCGAGGAAGTTCATGCTGCTGAGGCCCGACGAAACTGACCGGAGCCTTAAGGATCAGGGTTAACGCCGCGTTTAGATAAGGCCTCGTTAACCACGCACGAGGCATTTTCTGCCTATTCGCCACTGAGGACGATCCCGATGGGCATCGCCGACCTGCCGCTGCTGGGCCAGATCAAGGGCCGCCTGTCCTGGCTGGACGAGCGTCAGCGGATGATCGCCCAGAACGTGGCCAACTCCGACACGCCCGGCTACGTCGGCCGCGACCTGGCCACGCCCACCGACTTCGCCGCCGCGATGCGCGAGGGTGGGGGGCTGCGGATGGCGCAGACCCGACCGGGCCATATGCCGTTGGGCGGGCCGAACGGGGCCCCGGTGGCGCGCTTCACCTCCCAGGCGTCGCCCGATTCGGAGACCACGCTGGACGGCAATGCCGTGGTGGTCGAGGAGCAGATGCTGAAGATGGCCGAGAGCCGCATGGCCTATGACGCCGCCATCGGCCTGTACCAGAAGTCGATGTCCATGCTGCGCATGGCGGCCAAGCCGCCCGGCCGCTGAGGAGCTGACCGATGCCTGATCCCATCAATGGACGTGGCGGCGCGCCGCGAAACAGCGCCATGCAGGTGGCGGCCTCGGCCCTCACGGCCCAGCAGTCGCGCATGCGCATCATCGCCGAGAACATCGCCAACGCCGAATCGACGGCGCGCACGGCGGGCGGAGAGCCCTATCGCCGCCAGGTGCCGGTGTTCGAGGCGCGCAGGCTGGACGGGGCGATGGGGGTGTCGCTGGCCGAGGTGCGGCCTGACCAGCGCGAGTTCCGGCGCGACTACGATCCCTCGCATCCGGCGGCGGACGCGGACGGTTATGTCTTGCGGCCCAATGTCGACACCCTGATCGAGGCGATGGACATGCGTGAGGCGCAACGCGCCTATGAGGCCAATCTGAACGTCATCGAGACGGCGCGGTCGATGGAAAGCCGCACCCTTGATATCCTGAAGCGTTGACGGAGAGCCCTAGATGAATCCGTTGATGGCGGCCCGCGCCTATGCCGCGGCGCAGGGGACTGGTGGAGCGACCGCCGGCGCGGCCGTGGCCGAGGCCGGCGGACCGGACTTCTCGCAGCTGGTGCAGAACGTCATGGGCGACATGACCCAGGCGACGCGCGCGGCCGAGACCCAGATGACCCAGACGGTCCAGGGCCAGGGCTCGATGATAGACGTGGTCACCGCCGTATCGGCCGCCGAGGCGTCGCTGGAGACGGTGATCGCGGTGCGCGACCAGGTGATCTCGGCGTATCAAGAGATCATGCGGATGCCCATCTAAGGGGCGCTAACGCTCGGCTCGCGGAGCCTCGCTGCTTGAGCGCAGGCTTGGGGCGCTAACGCCCGGCTCGCGGAGCCTCGCTGCTTGAGCGCTTGAGCGCTACCGCTCGACCATGCGGGTGTAGAGATGCCAGGTGGCGTACCCCAGCACCGGCAGGATCACCGCCAGCCCCATAAACAGCGGCAGGGAGCCGAGGATCAGCAGGACCGCCACGCGCACGCCCCAGGAGGCGACGGTGGGCAGGTTGGCCGAGACGGCGCGCACCGAGGTGCCCACGGCGGTGCCGGCGTCCACCGGCCGGTCCACGACCATGGGGAAGGACACTAGCGTCAGGAACACGGTCAGGACGGCGAAGACGGCACCGACGGCATTGCCGATGACGACCATGGCCAGACCCTCGGGCGTCGAGAACAGCTGCTGGAACCCGCCGGCGATCGTCATGGGCCCGACCCGTCCCAGCGTCGCCTCATAGATCACCCAGGCCGCGATGATCCAGGCGGTGAAGAAGGCCAGCGACATCAGGGTCAGCATGACCAGGGGCGTCCGGCTGCGGCCGTTAAGGGGATCGAAGAAATGCGTCCAGCTGGAGCTGATGCCGAGATCACGACGGCGCGCGATCTCGTAGAAGCCCGCCGCCACCGCCGGCCCCATGACCGTCAGTCCGGCGACCAAGGGGAAGAAGACGGGCAGGAGCCGGTCGTTCAGCGCGATGGCCGCCGCCAGCAGGCCGAGCACCGGATAGAGCACCGCCAGAACCAGGACATCGCCGCGCTTGGCGTTGAAGTCCTTCCACCCTTCCGACAAGGCCCAGTCCAGGTCGGCCCCCGAGATGCGGCGGACGGCGGGGGCGGCGGGGCGCGGGTCGACGGGAATGCTGGACATGGCAGGCTCCGGGAGCGTGAGCGGCGGCGGGATTCTCAGAAGCGGAATACGGTGGGCGTGCAGGTTCGTTACCCAAGGTAAGCCCGGCATGCCGCCCCGGCTACCGGAGCCTTCTCACGGTTGGGTGATCGCGTCCGGGGTGGGCCGGCCTTCGCTCAGGAAGGCGCGGACTGGGGGCAGGGATCGTGCGGGGGCTTCCTCGTGCGGCAGGTGGCCGAGGTCGGGGAAGGACACGAGGCGGACGTCCGCCAGCGCGCCTTGATAGTCCCGGGCGTTTGCGAAGGGGATCATGGCGTCCCGCTCGCCCCAGACCAGCAGGACGGGGGCGGTGATCCGGTTAAGCAGGGGGACGGGATCGGTCAGGACCGTCTGCTTCATCCGGTCCAGCATGGCCTTGCGCGCGCCGGGGGCCAGCATCAGGTCGCGGTAGCGGGTGACGGCCCCGTCTGACAGCGCCGCCGGGTCGGCATAGCCGACGGCGATGTTGTCCCGAAGCATGCCGCGCGGCAGGGTGTAGCGCATCAGCCCCATGATGGCCGGGACCTCCGGCGGCTTCCCGTATTCGAAGCCCGGGCTGGCGAAGCCGTCTGGCGAGATCAGCACCAGCCGGGTCACCCGCTCGGGATGGCGGGCGGCGAGGGTCCAGGCGATGCGTCCACCGACGGAGTTGCCGACCAGGGCCGCGCGGTCGATGCCCCTCTGGTCCATCAGGGCCAGCAGCAGGCCGATGACGCGGTCGTCGGTGTAATCGCCGGCCGGGTCGGGCGGGGACAGACCGGCCCCCGGCAGGTCCAGGCGGATGACACGGAAATCGTCGTCGAGCTCGGCCGCCCAGGGCTCCCACGTATGCAGGCTGGCCCCGAAGCCGTGCAGCAGGATGACGGCGGGTGCCTCGCGCGGACCGGTGTCGCGGACGTGCAGGGTGGCGCCCGAGACGGTCACCAGATCGGCGGGAGCGGCCAGATAGGCGGCCTGCAGCTCCGCGCGTGGCTTGTCCGGCGTCCAAAGCCACAGGGCGGCGCCGACGAGGGCGATCCCTGGAACCAGCAGGCCGATCAGGACGACGGTTTTCATGCCGCCGTCCGGTACGCGACGCTCATGAGGGTCGTCAGGCCGCGACGGCGGTCCGGGCCAACGCGCAGTGGCCCCAGATCTCGGACAGGGCGTCGATCAGGCGGTCGATGTCCTCGTCGGAGTGGACCGGCGAGGGGGTGATCCGCAGCCGCTCGGTGCCCTGAGGCACGGTCGGATAGTTGATCGGCTGGACATAGATGCCGTGGTTTTCCATCAGCCAGTCCGAGATCATCTTGCACTTCTTGGGGTCGCCGACCATCACCGGGATGATGTGGCTGTCGTTCGGCAGGTGGGGGATGCCCGCCATGTCCAGGCGCCAGCGGACGCGCGCCACCCGGTCCTGGTGCCGGGCGCGTTCCATCTCGGAAGCCTTCAGGTGCTTGACGCTGGCGCAGGCACCCGCGGCGACGGCCGGCGGCAGGGCCGTGGTGAAGATGAAGCCCGAGGCGAAGCTGCGGACGAAGTCGCACAGGGCCGAGGACGCGGCGATGTATCCGCCCATGACGCCGAACGCCTTGCCCAGGGTGCCCTCGATGACCGTGATCCGGTCCATCAGGCCTTCGCGCTCGGCGACGCCGCCGCCGCGTTCGCCGTACAGGCCCACGCCGTGGACCTCGTCCAGATAGGTCATGGCGCCGTGTTTCTCGGAGACTTCGATGATCTCGCGGATCGGGCCGATGTCGCCGTCCATCGAATAGACGCTCTCGAACGCCACCAGCTTGGGCCGCTCGGGGTCGATGGCGGACAGCAGGCGATCCAGATGCTCCGGATCGTTGTGGCGGAAGATCTGGCGTTCGGCGCGGCTGTGGCGGATGCCCTCGATCATGGAGGCGTGGTTGCAGGCGTCCGAGAGGACCACGCAGTTGGGCAGGCGCGCCGCCAGGGTGCCCAGGGCCGCCCAGTTGGAGACGTAGCCGCTGGTGAACAGCAGGGCCGCTTCCTTGTTGTGCAGGTCGGCCAGCTCGCGTTCCAGCAGGACGTGATGGTGGTTGGTGCCCGAGATGTTGCGCGTGCCGCCGGCGCCCGCGCCGCAGCTGTCCAGCGCCTCGTGCATGGCCTTCAGGACGTGGGCCGACTGGCCCATGCCGAGATAGTCGTTGGAGCACCAGACGGTGACCTCATCGGGTCCGTCGCCGTGCTTGGTGGCCTTGGGAAAGCTGCCGCGCTTGCGCTCGATGTCGGCGAAGACGCGGTAGTTGCCGGCATCACGCAGGCCATCCAGTTCCGCCTTGAAGAAGGTCTCGTAGTTCATGGCGGCTTTTCCCCCGGTCATGGTTCTTGTCATCGGTCACCCTCTCCGCTTGTGGCGAGGGCGACGTGGTTGGGTTTGGTTTCGGGCCCGAGCGCCCAGGCCCACAGGGCGCTCTCGGGCGCGCGGGCGTGCGACTTGGGCAGCATGAGGAAGCCGTGCTCAAGCAGGCCGAGCGCCGCCAGCGACAGCATCAGGATATAGCCGGTCCGCTCGCCGCCCGTGCTGGTCAAGGCCGCCTCGGCCAGCAGGATCGTCACGACGATCGAGGCGGCGAGTGAGACGGGGAACAGGGCGTTGAACCGGGCGCGGCGGAAATAGCTGCCCAGATAGGACAGACCGCGCGGCAACAGGTCGGCGGGCGGATTGGGCACGCCCAGGAAGATGTTCAGCTTGGTCGACAACCGCATGCCGAACAGCAGCAGGAAGGTCAGGGTGCCCGTCTGGTTCGGCTGACCCCAGGTCAGGGCGACGAACAGGACGGCGGTCAGGGCCAGGGCGATCTCGTGGTGGATCACCGTCTCGGCCGAGACGGCGAAGCGCCGCCAGCCGGTGGCGTCGGCCGGGCAGGGGGTTCGGCGCGGGCCTGTCAGCTTGCCCATCAGAAAGCCCATCTCGTGCCAGCCCCAGACGGCAAGGGCGCAGCCGAAGGCGACATAGGCCCCGTTGGCCGAGGCGTCGTCCGCCGACAGCCACAGGCCCCCGACCGCCGCCGCTGCCGCCACTCCGCCCAGCGCCAGCGAGGCGCCGAAGGTGGAGGCGTTGCGACGCACCAGCCACAGGATCGCGCCGGTGGAGATCCACCACAGCACGGCCGCGACGATGACGGGCTGGGCGACGACCATGACTACCAGCGCGGCTCCATGCGCACGTCGGCGGGCAGGGGGTGTTTGTCGACCGGCAGCAGGTACAGACCCAGGAAGGTCACGCCCGCCTTCAGCGTCAGGCCGAGGCGTTGGAGGCCCGACATCAGGCCGCCCTTGGCCTTGGCCGCGCCGATGGCGTCCGAGGTCCGGCGCAGCGTCTCCATGCCGGCCCGGAACTTCGGATCGTCGGAGCGCAGGGTGACGGGATAGACCTGCTTGGAGATCTCCGAGGTGATGCGGAAGACCTCGTAGTCATAGTCGGTGATGTCGACGCCCAGCGCCTTGTGGAAGGCCGGCCGCATGTGGTCGCGGACGTACATGGTGGCGTAGACGCTGAGCAGGAAGAAGCGGATCCACCAGACATTGCCGCCGCTCAGCAGCTTGGGGTCATTGCGCATGATCAGGGCGAAGGCCTCGCCGTGCTTGAACTCGTCGTTGCACCACCGTTCGAACCATTTGAAGATCGGGTGGAACCGCTTCTCGGGGTTCTGCTGCAGGTGCCGGTGGATGGCGATGTAGCGGGCGTAGCCGATCTTCTCCGACAGATAGACGGCGTAGAAGATGAACTTGGGCTTGAAGTGGGTGTACTTCTTGACCTTGGTCAGGAAGCCCAGATCCACGCCGATGTTGGCGTCCTTCAGGGTGTCGTTGATGAAGCCGGCGTGGCGGGCCTCGTCGCGGCTCATGTACTTGAACAGGGCGCGGATGTCGGGGTTCTGAACCCGCTTGGCGATCTCGGCGTACAGGACGCAGCCCGAGAATTCCGAGGTCAGGGACGACACCAGGAAGTCGATGAACTCCTTCCTCAGGTCCTCGGGCAGGCTCTCGATCACGCCCTCGAAGGCGGCGTCGCGCTTGAAGTGGTCGCGGTTGGTGTCGGCCGCGAACTCGGCCATCAGGGCGTCCCACTGGGCCCGCACCGGGGACACGTCGATGCGGTCCATGGCGGCGAAGTCGGTGGTGTAGAACCGGGGGGACAGCACCGTGTCCTCGGTCGCCATCTTGGTCGATTCGACCGAGCGGACCGACTGGCGCGCGGCGTCGCGGCGCAGCGCCACCAGCTGCGGGGTTTCCTGATAGTCGTCGAGCGGAAGGGCGGTCACAGGGTCCTCCGGGGCGTGAAGCTGACGTCGTAGAGTTCGCCGAATTCGAGGCCGGCGGTGAGGCGCGTCCAGGTGCGCTCGAGCCAGTTGGCGCGGGTCACGGTCGCCGTGCGGCGAAAGGTGCGGCGCTCGCCGAAGGCGACGTGGATGGGATCGCCGTGCACCTGGATGGCGTCGCCCGGGCGCATGGCGGGTTCGCCGTCCAGGGCGACGTGGGCATGCAGGCTTTCGTCGGAATGCTCGACCTCGATCGTGCAGCCGGTCTGGAACTGTCGGCTCATGCCACGGTCTCCGAAGGCGCTTTCATCAGGTCGACGAAGGCCTGGCGGTTGGTGGGGCCGAAGGCGTCCAGCTTGAGGACGCGACCGGTCGCCGTGTCCTCGATCGTGACCTTGCCGTCAGACCATTCGGTCACGCGGAAGGGCTGTTCGGGGCCCAGGCCCTGGGCCTTGCGGTCGCGCACCAGGCCGCGCAGGACGCCGCGGACGAAGCCGCCGGTCGCGGGCGGAATGATCCGCTCGCCGTCATCGACGACCGAGACGCGCACGCCGCCGTCGTCCATGTCGGCGAACCGCATGTCCGCCGTGGCGACCGGGGTGGCGGCCGGAGCCTCCACCGCGCCCGGGCTGATCAGACCCATCCGTGTCGCCCCGACCCCGACCACCGTCAGACCGACCACGAAGATGGCGGCGATCAGCGGGGCCTTGGGGAAGGGATGTTCGTCGAGGTTGGACACGTCGGGTTCCTTTTTCTCAGTCGGTTCAGGCGGTGGCGGGCTGTCCGCCGGACGGAGCCTGACGCTCCGGACGCACGCTGGCACGGACCGGCTCGGCGACGAAGGGCTTATCGGCGGCGGAGGCGGCCAGCTGCAGTTGCAGGCTGAGGCGCTCGGCGACCGAGGCGGCGTCGGGCAGGGCCCGCATCATCGGCTGGGGGTTCATGATGGTCAGCGGACGGACGTGCGGCCACAGGTGCGGGTAGGCGATGCGCGCCCCATCGGCGAGGCCCATGGGGATGTCGCCGAAGCCCTTGCCGTCCAGCTTCAGACCCGCCGTCGCGACGCTGCGATAGGGGATGTTGAAGCATTTCGACAGGGCCACCCCGTGCCGCAGCACGAACCGCTTGTTGGTCATCGTATAGACCGTGGTCCGGGCCACCAGGACGGCATAGCCGACCAGCAGGCCGACCGCGATCGACCCGGCCGCGAGCGTCCAAGCCGCCGAGGTCAGGGCTGAGCCGAGGCCCGCTCCCTGCGTCAGGGCGTTGCCGGCGTTCCAGGTCGCCAGGGCGCCGAAGTAGATGGCGACCCAGTGGGCCCGCATCGACGTCCGGGCCAGGACCTTCCAGTCGGGGGCCCCCCGCCACAGGATGTGCTCGCCCTCGGGCAGGTGGCCGGGCAGGCCGCGGACGGGTTCGCCGTCGTGTTCCTGTCCGATCGCGGCGGACTTGGTCAGGGGCGCGCTCACAGCCAGGGCTCCTGGCGGTCGCGCGTCGCATAGAGGTGACCGCCGCCGTAGTAGCCGACGATCTTCTCTTCCTCGAGCAGGGTGATCTGGTCGGGGCTGGCCGTGACGGGGACATCGGCGAACTGGGCCGAGGTAATGGCGCGAACCTTCACGGCCCGGGCTCCGCCGTCGACGATGCACATCTGCATGGGCAGCAGCACCTTCTTGGCGCCGACCGCGACCTCGAGGTAGCGGATCAGCTGTTCGGAGCGGTCGACCCAGATGTCGGAGACCTCTCCGCCCTTCAGGCCGTCGCAGCCGAGAACCGCCAGGCCGCGCGGATCGGTGTCCTGGGGCGCGACGTGGAAGTCAGAGGCGACGCGCATCGGCACGATCCGCGGCAGACCGTCGATCGTCTGATCTGCGTAGTTCGGACGCTCGGCGTATCCACCCGGTCCGACGCCGTCCAGCAGCGGGTTGCCGGTGGGCTCCAGCGGCGAGCCGTCGGTCGGGGCGCTGCGACGCGCGGCCAGCTGACGGGTGTCGCGGTTGTCGGCGCGCGGCAGGACGCGAGTGCCGTGGCCGTGGGGCAGAAGGAAGGTCTTGGGCTTGGCCGTGAACAGCAGGCCGCCCAGCGGTTCGTGACGGCCGGAGACGTCGTCCTCCAGCGGATAGCCCTCGCGGCGATCCTCCCGGCGCAGATAGATCACCAACCCCGCGAAGAAGAGGAAGAAGGTGATGAGGCAGAGTTCGGCGACGTCGAAGTCACCGAAGAGATAGGGACTGTTTTCCATGTCAGGCTCCTTTGCGAACCAGGATCAGGCGGGCAGATCGGCGAGGCCGAACCGTTGGGTGGAAGGCACTTGCGAAGCGGCGGGCGCGTAGCGGGCGAGCGGCCCGATGGCGGCCAAAGCGGCGAACAGGAGGCCGATCTCCAGGTGGTAGACGACGAGGTAGCCCGTCGCCGGCGTGGTCATGGCGGCCCCCAGCATCCCGGCCTCGGCCAGGTGGGAGACCACGTCGCGCAGGCCCCCGCCCACGAAGATGGCGAGGCCGACGGCCGTGGCCTGAACCGCGCCCCAGGCACCCAGCGCGATGCCGGACTTGCCCTCGCGGGCCAGCGCCATGGCGCTGGTCAAGGTGCCGACCGAGAACATGCCGCCGCCCAGACCGATGAGGAAAACGCCGGCGCAGAAGACAGACGCCAGCGAGAAGGCCCCGCCGCAGATCACGGCGACGAAAGCGAGGATGCCCCAGGTCAGGCCGAAGCCGGCCATGCGGTGCGGCTCGGCGCCTCGGTTCAACTGGCGGGCGGCGAGCGCCAGACCGGTCAGGGTGCCGGCGGCCCACAGGGCGGTCAGGCCGGTCGTCTGGCCTACGGACAGGCTCAGGATCTCTCCGCCATAAGGCTCCAGCAGCACGTCCTGCATCGAGAAGGCGGCGGCCCCCAGGCCCGTGGCGACCAGCAGGCGGCTGGCGCGGCCACCGGCGGCGAACTCGGCCCATGCGGCCTTGAACGCGGGGCGGGGCTTGTCCTTGGCGGTCAGGGCCAGGTCCTGCGCTTCCTGTTTCCACAGGGCCGTCATGTTCAGGATGATGGCCAGGACGGCCGCGCCCTGAACCACGCCGACCAGTTTCACTTCCTGGAAGTCGGCGAGGATCAGGCCCATCAGTATGCCCGAGATCAGCATGCCGACCAGCAGCATGACATAGAGCAGGGCGACCACGCGGGGCCGGGCGTGCTCGGGTGCCAGATCGTTGGCCAGGGCCAGACCGGCGGTCTGGGTGGTGTGGATGCCGGCGCCGACCAGCAGGAAGGCGATGACGGCCGCCAGATGGCCGATCCACTCGGCCCCCGTGCCGTGGCCACCGCTGATCAACAGGGCGAAGGGCATGATGGCCAGGCCGCCGAACTGCAGAAGCGAACCGAACCAGATATAGGGGCCACGGCGCCAGCCCAGATGCGAGCGATGGGTGTCGGACCGGTGGCCGATCAGGGCGCGCAAGGGCGCGAACAGGAAGGGGATGGCGACCATGGCGGCGACCAGGACCGCCGGCACATTCAGCTCAACGATCAGGACGCGGTTCAGGGTGCCGGTCAGGAGCACGGTCGTCATGCCGACCGAGACCTGAAACAGCGACAGCCGCAGCAGGCGGTGGAGGGGAAGCTCGGTGGTCGCTGCATCGGCAAAGGGCAGGCAGGCCGAGATCAGCCGCGCCCACTGGGCCCGGTTGTAATCGGGGTCCGCCTTGATCGCGGCCCGCTCGGCCGCCCTTTGCAGAAGCAGCGCGTTCAGCACCGGACCAGCTCCAGCGCCTGAGAGGTATAGAAGCCGCCCTGGACCCGGCGGCTGCGGCCGACCGAGACGCCGGGCAGGGCCGACAGCCGGGCGGCGAGCGCGTCCAGCTTGGCCGGGACGATGGCCGGGGCGCGGTCGGCGCGCGGGAACAGCTTGCCCATCGTCAGCATCAGCATCAGGGCCGGCGTGCGCGGGGTGACGGTGAACACCACCGACCCGCGCGTCCGGCCCGAGAGCGCCCCGAGCACCGAGACGATGTCGTCGGTCGGATAGTGGATCAGGCTGTCCATCGCCACGATGTGATCGAAGTCGCCCAGATCCGGGCTCATCATGTCGCCGGCGCGCCAGTCGATGGAGCCCTTCAGGTCGGTGGGCGCGCGCTCCTGGGCGATGCCGACCAGGCTGGCGGAAACGTCGATGGCCACGACATCGGCTCCGCGCCGGGCGGCCTCGACCGCCAGCGCCCCCGTGCCGCAACCGGCGTCCAGAATGCGCAGGCCCGTCAGATCGGCGGGCAGCCAGTTCAGCAGGACTCCGCGCATCTCGTCGCGCCCGGCCCGCACCGTGGCGCGGATCTTGGACACCGGAGCGTCCGAGGTCAGCTGCGCCCAGGCGTCCAGCGCCGTGCGGTCGAAATAGGTCTCGAGCCGGCCGCGATACTGGTCCCAGGTCGCCGTCGTGCGGGTGTCGAGGGTGGCGCTCACTGGTCGAACCCCAGGAACTCGAAGATGTCGCGGTCGCGCATGGGCTCGGCCTCGATGGCCTCCATGCCGTCCCAGAGCGACTGGGCCAGACGCATGTATTCGGCCTTGGCGGCCTCCAGTTCGTCGGAGCCGTCCATCTCGAACACGACGGATTTCTTCAGGCGGCTGCGGCGGATTTCGTCCAGGTCGCGGAAGTGGGCGATGCGCTTCAGGCCGATCGCGGCATTGAAGCGGTCGATCTCGTCGGTGCCGGAGGAGCGGTTGGCGATGATGCCGCCCAGACGCACCTGGTAGTTCTTGGACTTGGCCTTGATGGCCGCGACGATGCGGTTCATCGCGAAGATGGAGTCGAAGTCGTTGGCCGTGACCACCAGCGCGCGCTCGGCATGCTGGAGCGGCGCTGCGAACCCGCCGCAGACCACGTCGCCCAGCACGTCGAAGATCACCACGTCGGTGTCTTCCAGCAGGTGGTGTTCCTTCAGCAGCTTGACGGTCTGACCGACGACATAGCCGCCGCAGCCGGTGCCGGCCGGCGGTCCGCCGGCTTCCACGCAACGCACCCCGTTGAAGCCCTCATAGACATAGTCCTCGGGGCGCAGTTCCTCGGAGTGGAAGTTCACCGTCTCCAGCACGTCGATGACGGTGGGGACCAGGCGCTTGGTCAGGGTGAAAGTGCTGTCGTGTTTGGGATCGCAGCCGATCTGCAGCACCCGCTTGCCCAGGAGCGAGAAGGCGGCGGACAGGTTGGAGGACGTCGTCGACTTGCCGATGCCACCCTTGCCGTAGACGGCGAAGACCTTGGCCGTGCCGATGTTCAGCGTGGCGTCCATCTCCACCTGGACCGATCCGGCGCCGTCCGGGGGACGACGCTTGAGGGTCTGGGGCATGTCGAGGGTCATGGTCATCGGTGTGGTCCTTAAGCCGCCGCGGCGGGCGCGAGCCCTTCGAGGCGGTCTTCGAGTTCGTCGGCGGCGTCGCGCAGGGCCTGGAGCGTCGCCGCATCCGGGGTCCAGTAGGCGCGGTCGGAGGCTTCCAGCAGGCGGTTGGCCATGCGGGCCGAGGCCTTGGGGTTCAGGGTCGCCAGCCGGTCGCGCATCGTGGCGTCCAGGACGAAGGTCTCCGAGATTTCCTGATAGACCCAGGGCTGGACATCGCCGGTCGTGGCGGACCAGCCCAGGGTGTTGGTCACCTGGGCCTCGATGGCGCGGACGCCCTCGGAGCCGTGCTTCAGCTGACCCTCGAACCAGCGCGGGTTCAGGACGCGGGTGCGACTCTCCAGGGTGACCTGTTCGGCCAGGGTGCGGACCTTGCCTTCGCCCTGCGTCTGGTCGCCGATGTAGACGGGCGAGGCCTTGCCGCGCGCGCGTTCGGCCGACTTGGCCACGCCGCCCAGGGTGTCGACGTAGTGATCGATGGTGGTGACGCCGAGGTCGACCGAGTCGAGGTTCTGATAGGCCAGGTCGATGCCGGCGAGCGCGCTGTTCAGCAGGGCCGGCTGTTTCATCGGCTTGCCGTTCCGGCCATAGGCGAAGCCCTTGCGGCTCTCGAAGGCGTCGGCGAGTTCGCCCTCTTCGGTCCAGGCGCCGGAGTCGATCAGCGAGTTGACCGAGGCGCCGTAGGCCCCCTCTGCGTTGGAGAAGACGCGAAGCGATGCAGTCTCGAAGTCGCAGCCCAGCTTGGCCTGATGCTCCAGCGCGCGTTTGCGCACGAAGTTCTGCTCGACCGGTTCGTCGGCGGTGGCGGCCAGCCAGGCGGCGTCGGCCAGCATCTTCATCTGCAGCGGCAGCAGGTCGCGGAAGATGCCCGAAACCGTGGCGATGACATCGACGCGGGGACGTCCCAGTTCTTCCAGCGAGACCAATTCGGCCCCGCACAGGCGGCCGTAGCCGTCGAAGCGGGGTCGGGCGCCCATCAGGGCCATGGCCTGGGCGATCGGGCCGCCTTCGGACTTCAGATTGTCGGTGCCCCACAGAACGATCGCCATGGATTCCGGAAGGACACCGGTCTCCAGCCTGTGCTTGGCCAGCAGGCGGTCGGCCTGGCGCATGCCGTCGGCGACGGCGTAGGCGGAGGGGATGCGGAAGGGGTCGAAGCCGTGGATGTTGCGGCCCGTCGGCAGCATCTCGGGCGTGCGCAGCAGGTCGCCGCCCGGCGACGGCATGACGTATCCGCCGTCCAGCGCCGCGATCAGGGCCTCCATCTCGGGGTTGGTCGAGAGCGAGAGGTTGGTGGCGTGCAGGTGGCGGAACAGCTCGATGCCGGCGGTGTCGGACGCCAGGCCGCTGATGCCCAGCGCCGTGCGGGCGTCGGCGCCGTCAACCAGGGCCTGGACCGCGTCGCGGCCGGGCTTGGGTCCCTCGCGGGCCTCGGCCACGGCCAGCAGCAGGTCGATGCGTTCGTCGGCGGTGAAGGCCTCGCCCAGGACGTGCAGGCCGTTGGGGATCAGGGTCTGCTCCAGCTCCTGGAGCGTGCCGATCAGGGCGTTGACGCGGGCGTCCTCGGTGCCGTCGATCAGGTCGAGGTTCAGCACTTCCGCCGCCTCGAAGATCATCGGGGCCAGCTGGGCGCGCTCGGCCACGGCGTCGATCTCGGACGCGCGCCAGCGATCGACCAGGGCCTTGAGGTCTAGCAGCCCCTTGTAGAGACCCGCGTCCGACACCGGCGGCGTCACATAGCTGATCAGCGTCGCGTTCGAGCGACGCTTGGCGATCATGCCCTCGGACGGATTGTTGGCGGCGTAGAGATACAGGTTCGGAAGGTCGCCGATCAGGCGGTCGGGCCAGCAGGCTTCCGACAGGCCGGTCTGCTTGCCGGGCATGAATTCCAGGGCGCCGTGGGTGCCGAAATGCAGGACGGCATGGGCGCCGAAATCCTCGCGGATCCAGCGGTAGAAGGCGCTGAAGGCGTGGGTGGGGGCGAAGCCGCCCTCGAACATCAGCCGCATCGGGTCGCCTTCGATGCCGAACGGCGGCTGCAGGCCGACGAAGACGTTGCCGAAGCGCGCGCCCAGGACGAACAGGTCCGAGCCGTTGGTCAGGGACTTGCCGGGGGCCGGGCCCCAGACCGCCTCGATGTCCTTCAGCCAGGTCTCGCGGCGGACATGATCCTCGGCCGGGATGCGGACGTGGACGTTGCCGTCGGTGCCGAGGCGGGCGGCGTTGCCCTCCAGCATGATCTCGCGCAGCGCATCGACGCTCTCGGGGACATCGACCGTGTAGCCCTCGGCGGCCAGGCGGGTCAGGGTCTTGTGCAGGCTGGCCCAGACCGACATCTGGGCGGCCGTTCCGGCGGCCCCGGCGTTGGGCGGGAAGTTGAACAGCACGGCCGCGATCTTGCGATCCGCGCGGGCCGACCGGCGCAGGGCGATCATGCGATCGACGCGCTGGGCCAGGGTGGCGGCGCGCTCGGGGCAGGCCACCATCGACTTGGCGTCGGCGCCCGGGAAGGTGCAGCGACGGCGGCAGCCGGTGCAGGCCGCGCCGGATCCGTCGGTGCGTCCGCCGAACATCATGGGGGCGATGCCGCCGTCCAGCTCGGGGATGGAGACCATCATCGTGGCTTCCAGCGGCAGCAGACCCTGGTCGCCCGCGCTCCACTGCTGGAACGACTGGAACTCCAGCGGGTGGGCCGAGATGTAGGGGACGTCGAACTTGCCCAGCGTCTCGGCTGCTGCTTCTGAGTTGTTGTAGGCGGGGCCGCCGACCAGCGAGAAGCCGGTCAGGTTGATCAGCGCGTCCACGGTCGGACGGCCGTCCTTCATGAACAGCTTGTCCATCGCCGGGCGGGCGTCCAGCCCGTTGGCGAAGGCGGGGATGACCCGCACGCCGCGCGCCTCGAAGGCCGCGATCACGCCGTCGTAGTGGGCCGCGTCGCCGGCCAGGACATAGGAGCGCAGGATGATCAGGCCGACCGTGCCGTTCACGCCCGCGTGGCTCGGCAGGGCGGCTGCATTGTCGGCCATCCGCGCCGAGGCGGTATCGCCCATGCGGGGGTGATAGACGCCGATCTCGGGATATTCGACCGGGGCGGCGGCCTTCATGGCCCCGCGCAGCGGACGGCGCTCGCCGTCGGCGTAGCGGTCGACCAGATAGCGGACCATGGAGACCATGTTCTCGGTCGAGCCGGCGAACCAGTACTGCAGGGTCAGGAAATAGGCGCGGACGTCCTGGGCCGTGCCGGGCACGAAGGCCAGAATCTTGGGCAGTCGGCGCAGCATGGCCATCTGCTTTTCGCCGGGGACGCCGCCGGTCGCCTTGGTGTTCCCGCGTAGCTTCTTCAGCATGGCCAGCGGACCCTTGGTCGAGCCGTCCATCTTGTAGGGGCCCATGCGGGTCAGCTTCACGACCTCGGCGGCCGACATCATGCAGACCATGGCGTCGCAGGCTTCGTTGCGGGCCTTCAGCGCCGGCAGGACCATCTGGACGTGGTCGTCGACGAACAGCATCGAGGCGATGACGATGTCGCCGGTGGCGATGTCGGCCAGGCAGGCGTCGAGCGCGACCGGATCGCTGCCCCATTCCGACGCCGCGTGCAGGGCGACGGTCAGGCCGGGGACTGTGCGGCGCAACTCGGCCTCGGCCGAGGCGACGGCGCCGGCCAGATGGTTGTCCAGGGTGACGATGACCACGCGGACTCGGGGCGTCGTGGGGCCCGCCGGGGCGCTGTGATCAGCGGCTGTAGTGCGATTTAGCATCGTACAGCGTCTCCACCCCGATGGTCGCAAGGCCGTGCTCTGCGGCGAAGCGTTCCGTATTCTTCTTGGCCTTGCCCCTCACGAAGAAGGGGATTTTTTTCAGTTCCGCCTCGGCGTCGGCGGCCCAGACGATTTCCGAGGAGACCGAGGCCACCTCGGTCGAGGCGACAGCCTCGGTCGTGGCCGGCGTCTTCGCCGCGCCCGCGCCGTGACCGCCCAGGTGCGAGGCGCCCGCCTCGTCCGAGAACTCGAAGTCGTCGCGGAACATGTGGAGCAGGTGCTCCTCCAGCCCCATGACCAGCGGATGCACCCAGGTGTCGAACAGGACGTTGGCGCCCTCGAACCCCATCTGGGGCGAGAAGCGGGCCGGGTGGTCCTGGACGTGGAAGGGGGCCGAGATGACGGCGCAGGGGATGCGCAGCCGCTTGGCGATGTGGCGCTCCATCTGCGAGCCCAGCACCAGTTCGGGCTGCAGCGCGGCGATGGCCTCCTCGACCTCGAGGTAGTCGTCGGTGATGAGGGCGGTCAGGCCCAGGTCGGCCGCGGCGGCGCGGACCTCGCGGGCGAACTCGCGATTGTAGCAGCCCAGGCCGACGACCTCGAAGCCGAGCTCCTCGGAGGCCACGCGGGCGGCGGCGATGACGTGTGTGGCGTCGCCGAAGACGAAGACGCGCTTGCCGGTCAGGTAGGTCGAATCGACCGACCGCGACCACCAGGGCATCCGCGAAGGGACGCCGTCCAGCACCGGCGCGGGGTCCAGGCCGGTCAGGGCGCAGACTTCCTTGATGAAGTCGATCGTTGCGCCAAAGCCCAGCGGCACGGTCTTGATGGAGGGCTGGCCGCACTGCTTCTCGAGCTGCTTGGCCGCCTCGCCGGCGATCTCGGGATACAGCACGACGTTGAAGTCGGCGGCCCCGAGGCGGGCGATATCGGCGGGCGTGGCACCGAGCGGCGCGGTGACGTTGATCTGGACGCCCATCCGCTCCAGCAGGCGGGTGATCTCTACCACGTCGTCGCGATGGCGGAAGCCCAGCGCCGTGGGGCCCAGGATGTTGCAGACCGGCTTGCGACCCTCCAGCGGCGTGCGTTCGACCGTGGTCGTCAGGTGGCGGACCAGCTGGCGGAAGGTCTCGGCCGCGCCCCAGTTTTCCTTCTTCTGATAGCTGGGCAGTTCCAGAGGAATGACCGGGATCGGCAGGCCGATGGCCAGGGCCATGCCGGCGGGATCGTCCTGGATCAGCTCGGCGGTGCACGACGCCCCGACGATCATGGCCTGGGGCTGGAAGCGGGCGTGGGCGTCGATCACCGCGGTCTTGAACAGTTCGGCCGTGTCGGTGCCCAGATCACGCGCCTGGAAAGTGGTGTAGGTGACCGGCGGACGCGATCCGCGACGCTCGATCATGGTGAACAGCAGGTCGGCGTAGGTGTCGCCCTGGGGCGCGTGCAGGACGTAATGCAAACCTGACATTGCGGTCGCGATCCGCATCGCGCCGACGTGGGGCGGGCCTTCATAGGTCCAGACGGTCAGCTGCATCAGACCGCCCTCCGCCGAATGGGCACGATGGCGTCGGACAGGCGGTCTTGGCGGTTCATCGGGCGGGCGAACAGCTCGGCCAGATCGGCCGCCTGGTCGAAGCCGTGGACCGGCGAGAAGACCAGCTCGATCGACCACTTGGTCGTCAGGCCCTCCATCTCCAGCGGATTGGCGAGACCCAGTCCGCACACGGACAGATCGGGACGGGCGGCGCGGCAGCGGTCCAGCTGGCGATCGACGTCCTGGCCTTCGCTCAGCACCGTCGAGGACGGCAGCAGGGCCAATTCCTTGTTCAGGTGGGTGCGGTGCAGATAGGGCGTGCCGACTTCCAGCGGCACCATGCCCAGTTCGCGCGACAGGAACCGCGCCAGCGGCACTTCCAGCTGCGAATCCGGGAAGAAGAAGATCGACTTGCCGTCGAGCGCGGGCCGGACTTTCTCAAGGGCGCGGGCGGCGCGTTCGCGGCCCGGCGCGACGACCGAGCGAAACAGCATTTCGTCCACGCCGAAGGCCTGGGCGGCGGCGTGCAGCCAGTCGGTGGTACCCTCCGCCCCGAACGGGAACAGGGCGTCCAGACGGACCGCGCCGCGATCCTCCAGAGCGCGGGCCGTGTCGCCCAGGAAGGGCTGGGCCACCAGGAAGCGGGTGTTGGGGCCGACGCTGGGCAGGTCGGCGATCTTGCGGGCGGGCAGGGCGTCCACGCGCTCGATGCCCATGGCGGCGAACAGGCGGCGGAACTGGTCCTCGACCACATCGGGCAGGGCGCCGACGATCAGCAGGGACTCCGCGGCGTTCGCGGGCGCGTCCGCCATCTGGGGCACGAGGGAGGCCAGGCAGGCGTCTTCACCCTGGGTGAAGGTCGTCTCGATCCCGCTGCCGGAATAGTTCAGGACGCGGACGTTGGGGCTGTGCTTCTCCGACAGGCGGCCGGCGGCGCGCGACAGGTCCAGCTTGATGACTTCCGAAGGGCAGGAGCCGACGAGGAAGAGCAGCTTGATGTCCGGGCGGCGCGCCAGCAGGCGATCCACGACCCGGTCCAGTTCGTCGTTGGTGTCGGTCAGGCCGGCGAGATCCTTCTCCTCCATGATGGCGGTGGCGAAGCGCGGCTCGGCGAAGATCATCACCCCGGCGGCCGACTGGATCAGGTGGGCGCAGGTGCGCGAGCCGACCACCAGGAAGAAGGCGTCCTGCATCTTCCTGTGCAGCCAGACGATGCCAGTCAGCCCACAGAAAACTTCGCGTTGTCCCCGCTCGCGCAGAACCGGGGCATCGGCACAACCACCGGCCGGGGTGGGGCGGTCGAGGACGAAGGCCTCGCTCATGCGGCGACCATCGGCGATCTGGCGGGCGCTTCCAGCCGCGCCATCCGCAGCTTCCAGATGAACTGGGCCGCGTTCACGACGTAGGTGGCATAGGCGGCCAGGGCGAGGATCAGCTGCTCGCGTGGCGTGCCGATGTTAAGCAGCACCATGGCCAGATAGGCCGTGTGCAGCGCCAGCACGAGCATCGAGAAGACGTCTTCCCAGAAGAAGGCGGGGGCGAACAGGAAGCGGCCGAACACGACCTTCTCCCACACCGCTCCGGTGACCATGATGGTGTAGAGCAGGGCGGTCTTGATCAGGACCGACAGGGTCGCGGCGCCCGCGCCTTCACCGGTCCACAGATAGTTGACGACCAGCACCAGGCTGATGCCGAAGGCGATGAACTGAACCGGGGCCAGGATGCCCTGGACGAGCGTCCACACGGTGGAATCCCGACGCTGACGCTCTTCGGCGGTGTAGAGGGGCCGGCTCGGCTGGACGGCGCGCAGACTGCGGCGGGTCAGGCGGTGGTCGCCGGTATGGGCTGTCCACGGACAGGGGGCGACGGCGTCCAGCAGGGCCCCGAAACCCCGGTCGACAAGGCCCCGGCTGCTCTTCTGGCCCGAGGCGTGGTGGCGGTTTTGACCGCCTGAAGGGTGGATCGCGCTCGAGGACATCGACCGACTCCGGGTCGCCCCAAGATAGAGGCGATAACCGAAGCCTAGGTCCCTGACCGCACAAGTGTCAAATAGATTGGACGTAAATTGAAATTGACACCTCGTGCTCGGGGCGAGCTTGACTCCGATCGCGATCGGGGAGCCAATACTCCTATTAAGTGCCTAAGACGTGCGTGCGTCGATTGCCGGTAGATGAGCCGCATCCTGCCTCTCCGCAGGCGGCCCGGACCAAAGCGCGAACTGGGATGCGGAACCGCCGCATCGGCTTTTTGGATTGGCGACGCCGGGTGGATGGGGATCCTGCCTGACGCAAGAAACGACACTCCTGGGGAGGAGGATCGATGGCGAACACCCACCGCGCAGAAGACCACCGTCAGGAACGGTCATCGGCCGCCGACGACGCCGAGAACGTCGTCCGGTTCGAGCGGCCGGAACGGCTGCTGATCGAGGATCCTTCGCCGCTGGCCCTGGCCCAGTTGATCGAGGGGGAGATCATCCCCCGGCTGTTGATGGCGCACCGCGATGCGCCTGTCAGCGACGTCATCCCCATGAACACCGGGGTCATCGAGGCCTCCGAGCTGGAGCGCTTCTCCAAGCAGGTCATGGTCGCCGACCTGGCGACCCTGCTGGACCATATCGAGCTTCTGATCCGCCGCGGCGTCGGCGTGGAGACGATCTATTTCGACCTGCTGTCCCCCGCCGCCAAACGCCTGGGCGAGATGTGGGAGGCCGACGACTGCACCTTCACCGATGTGACCATCGGCCTGTGTCGCCTGCAGCAGCTGGTCTATGAGTTCGCCGATCGCGTGCACGTCGAGAACGGCGGCGGCGACGGACGCACCGCCCTGTTCGCCCTGACGCCCGGCGATCACCACTCCTTCGGTCTGGTCATGGTGGTGGAGTATTTCCGCCGCGCGGGCTGGCGCACCGTCTGCATGCCGGACGCGACGACCGAGGACCTGATCGACACGGTCCGGTCCGAGCGATTCGACCTGGTCGGTTTTTCCATGGCCAACGAACGGTGGCTGGACATCTTGCCGCCGATCATCGCCGGCGTGCGCGCGGCCTCCCTGAACACGGACCTCAAGGTCATCGTGGGCGGGCGGGCGTTCGAGAAGGACCCCTCGCGGGTCGCCCAAGTCGGAGCCGATCATACGGCCGGCGATGCCCGGGAGGCCGTCCAGGTCGTGGACGCTATCTTCCGTCGGCAGCAATCGGTCGCTTGATGATGGGGCGCCGGACCGATACTGCGCCCGCATGACCGTTCAGTCGTCCGCTCCGGCCGCCATATCCTTCCGCGAGCCCCAAGCGGCATTCGGTAGTCTCTCCCCCGACGCAGCCGCCGGTCTGGTGGCGGCCGCCAGCGACGTCGCCCTGATCCTGGATCGCGACGGCGTGGTGCGCGACGTTTCGGTCTCCAACGGCGATCTGGCGGACAATGGCATCGGCGACTGGCTGGACCGGCGCTGGATCGACACCGTCACCGAAGAAAGCCGCATCAAGGTCTCCGAGATGCTGGACGCCGCCTTCAAGGGCCAGGCGTCGCGCTGGCGTCAGGTCAACCACCGCGCCGACGATGGCGCCGACATTCCGGTCCGCTATTTCGCGCTCGGGGCCGGATCGGATGGGCGGGTCATCGTCATCGGTCGCGACCTCCAGGCATCGGCCATCCTGCAGCAGCGTCTGATCCAGGTTCAGCAGTCGGTCGAGCGCGACTATCTGCGTCTGCGCCAGGCCGAGCAGCGTTACCGCCTCCTGTTCCAGAGCGCCTCCGAAGCGGTTCTGATCCTGGACGGACCCAGCCGCCGCATCCGCGAGGCCAACCCGGCCGTGGCCGGCGTCACCGGCCGCGACCCGGCCTCCTTGATCGGCCAGCCCTTCAACACCCTGATCGATTCCGCCAGCTTCGCCGAGGCCGAGGATCTGCTGGCCTCGGCCAACAGCTCGACGGCGGGGGCTTCGTCTCCGGTCCGTTTGGCGGGTGGGGCGACCTGCCTGCTGTCGGCCTCGATGTACCGGCACGACCGCACGGCCTCGCTGCTTGTGCGGCTGACGCCCGAGGGCCTGGTCCAGGCGGCCGACCCGAACGCGGCCCTGACGGCGGTGCTGGCGCGGATCTCGGACGCCTTCGTCGTGACCGATACCGACCTGCGCATCCTGACGGCCAACCCGGCCTTCCTGGAGCTGATCCATCTCGCCAGCCGAGAGGAAGCGACGCACCTGCCGCTGGACCGCTTCCTCGGCCGGCCGCAGATCGATCTGAAGATCATGCTGTCGCAGCTGAAAGAACACGGCGCGCTCAGGAACTTCGCCACCGTCGTCCGTTCGGGCTTCGGCGATCCGGAAGAGGTCGAGGTCACGGCGGTGGTCGTGCCCGATGACGTGCGGCCGACCTATGGGTTCAGCATCCGCAATGTCGCCCGCCGCCTGCCGCCGATGGCGGTCGCCGGCGCGGGGCCCCTGCTGACCGGGGCGGTGTCCCAGTCGGTCGAGCAACTGACCCAGCTGATCGGTCGGGTGCCGATGAAGGACATCGTGCGCGAATCGACCGACCTGATCGAAAAGCTCTGCATCGAAGCCGCCCTGGCCCTGACCCAGGACAACCGCACCTCGGCCGCCGACGTCCTCGGTCTCAGCCGTCAGAGCCTCTACTCCAAGCTGCGCCGATACGGACTGGGCGACCTCGACGACTGAGGGGCGTCCCATTCTGACGTAAGGCTGGGCTAGGCTCGTCGGATCGATGAGCGACGCCGCCACGGGCGTCCGGACCATCCAGAACCGCCACAGTGGCAATTGGAGAAAGTGGAGTCTGTTTTTCCGACTCCAACACCGCGTTTTCCACCCCAAAGTGTCCAATCAAGTTGACACCTGATGGTGTCCAATCCTACCGTCCGGCATGGACAGGACGATCCCCTTGCCGTCGCCTGCCGCGCCGTCTCCGGCCGCCGTGCTGGAGCTGTTCAAGCCCGTCACCTGGTTCCCGCCGATGTGGGCCTTCCTGTGCGGGGTGGTCTCCTCCGGTGCCTCGTTCGAGGGGCGTTGGCTGTTTCTGGTGGCCGGCGTCGCCCTGACCGGGCCCCTGGTCTGCGCCACCAGCCAGGCCGTCAACGACTGGTTCGACCGGCATGTGGACGCCATCAACGAGCCGCATCGCCCGATCCCGTCCGGCCGCATCCCGGGTCGTTGGGGCCTCTACATCGCCATCGTCTGGACGGCCGTTTCGCTCGGTGTCGCCTGGCTGACCGGGCCGTGGGTCTTCGCCGCCACGACGCTGGGTCTCTTCTTCGCCTGGGCCTATTCCGCGCCGCCGCTGCGGCTGAAGGTCAGCGGCGTGGCTGGGCCGTTCGCCGTCGCCTTTTCCTATGAGGGCCTGACCTGGTTCACGGGGGCCGCCGTCATGGCCGGAGCCCTGCCCGGCGCGCCGGTGCTGATCTTGGCGGCGCTCTACAGCTTCGGGGCCTACGGCATCATGGTCCTGAACGACTTCAAGGCCGTCGAGGGCGACCGGATGCTGGGGCTGAAGTCCCTGCCGGCCGAGCTCGGCGTCGACTCCGCCGCGCGCATCGCCTGCGCGGTGATGGCCGCGCCCCAGGTGCTGGTCGTGACCCTGCTGTTCGTGGCCTGGGACCGGCCGTGGCACGGGCTCGCGGTCGCCGTCCTGCTGGCGATCCAGTTCGGTCTGATGGCGCGTCTGCTGGGCAGGCCGAAGGATCTGACGCCCTGGTACAACGCCACGGGCACCACCCTGTACGTCATCGGCATGATGGTCTCGGCCTTCGCCGTGTCGAACCTTTCCGGAGCTCTCTGATGGATCGCCAACCGCTCGGCTGGCTTGGCATCGTCCGGCTGGGGCTGGTGCAGAGCGCCCTGGGGTCGATCGTGGTGCTGACCACTTCGACGCTCAACCGGGTCATGGCGGTGGAGCTGGCCCTGCCGGTCGCCCTGCCGGCGGCCCTGGTCGCCTGGCACTATGTCGTTCAGCTGTCCCGCCCCCGCTGGGGCCACGGCTCGGACCAGGGGCGCAGACGCACGCCCTGGATCGTCGGGGGCATGGGGGTTCTTGCCATGGGGGCGCTGCTGGCGACCAATGCCACGGCTCTGATGGCGTCCTCGACCGTCGCGGGCATCGCCCTCGCGGTCCTCGGCTTCACGATGATCGGGGCCGGGGTGGGGGCCTCGGGCACGTCGCTTCTGGCTCTTCTGGCCACGCGGGTGACGCCCACCCGTCGCCCGGCGGCGGCGGCCATCACCTGGATCATGATGATCGTCGGCATCGTCCTGACCGCCGGGATCGGCGGCGGCCTGCTCGATCCCTTCTCGATGCAGCGGCTGGCGATGGTCGCCAGCGGCGTGGCCATGATCGCCTTCCTCGTGACGCTGCTCGCGGTCTGGGGCGTCGAAGGCCCGGCGGTCGCTGCGGCTCCGAACGCCGAGCGGTCGCCCCCCTTCGCCGTGGCCCTGAAGGAGACGCTGGGCGATCCCAAGGCGCGGCTGTTCGCCATCTTCGTGCTGGTCTCCATGGTCGCCTACAGCGCCCAGGAGCTGATCCTCGAACCCTTCGCCGGCCTGGTCTTCGCCATGACGCCGGGCCAGTCGACCCAGATGTCGGGCGTTCAGAACGGCGGCGTCCTGATGGGCATGGTGCTGGTCGGGGCGCTGGGCGGCATGATCGGGGGCCGTGGAAAGGGCTGGATGCGCGGCTGGACCATCGCGGGCTGCGTCGGTTCGGCGGTCATGCTGGGCCTGCTGGCCGCCGCCGCCGCCGCGGGGCCCGCCTGGCCGATCCTGCCGACGGTGTTCGGCCTTGGCTTCTTCAACGGCATGTTCGCCGTCGCCGCCATCGGCTCGATGATGGGGCTGGCGGGCGAGGGCGGGGGGCCCCGCGAGGGCATCCGCATGGGCGTCTGGGGCGCGGCCCAAGCCATGGGCTTCGCCGCCGGCGGTTTCCTCGGCGCCGTCGGCGTCGACATCGGACGCGGGCTGATGGGGGCCGACGCGCCCGCCTTCGGTCTCGTCTTCGTGCTGGAGGCCGGGCTGTTCCTGGCCTCGGCCCTCATCGCTTCACGAATCGGCGCACCGGCATCCTCCGTCGCCCCACCCGTCACGGGAGCCCGCCATGTCCAGGCCTGAGCTCGGCATCATCGCCGAGACCTTTGATTGCGTGGTCGTCGGGGGCGGGCCTTCGGGCTCGACCGCCGCCCGTCTTCTGGCCGAGAAAGGCCGGACCGTCCTGCTGCTGGATCGCCAGGGCCGGATCAAGCCGTGCGGCGGGGCCATCCCGCCCCGGTTGATCAAGGACTTCCAGATCCCCGACAGCCTGATCTGCGCCAAGGCCTCGGAAGCCCGGATGATCGCCCCGTCCGACCGCCGCGTGCGGATGCCGATCGAGGGTGGCTATGTCGGCATGGTCAACCGCGAGAGCTTCGACGAATGGCTGCGAAACCGCGCCGAGGCCGCCGGCGCCCAGCGCCGATCGGGCACCTTCACCACCATCGAGCGCGAGGCGGATGGGTCGGCGGTGGTGCTGTACCGGCCGCAGGGCGCGGACAAGGATTCGCCGCCGATCGCGGTGCGTGCCCGCATGGTCATCGGGGCCGACGGGGCTCGGTCCAACGTGGCCGCGCAACAGGTCAAGGGCGCGGACAAGCAGCGCTATGTCTTCGCCTATCATGAGATCATCAAGGCCCCGGCCGCAGGCACGGCCGACTTCGAGGCCCAGCGTTGCGACGTCTGGTACCAAGGCAACCTGTCGCCCGACTTCTACGCCTGGATCTTCCCGCACGGCGACACGGCCTCGATCGGGGTGGGCTCGATGCAGAAGGGCTTCTCGCTGCGGACCGCAGTCACCGCCTTGCGCAAGGTTGCCGGCCTGGAGGGCTGCGAAACGGTGCGAACCGAGGGTGCCCCGATCCCGCTGAAGCCGATGAAGCGGTGGGACAACGGCAAAGACGTCGTCCTGGCCGGAGACGCCGCCGGCGTCGTGGCCCCGGCCTCGGGTGAGGGCATCTACTACGCCATGGAGGGCGGGCGACTGGCCGGCGAGGCGGTCGAGGCGACCCTGGCCACCGGTGACGCGCGCGCGCTGAAGACGGCGCGCAAGCGGTTCATGAAGTCCCACGGCAAGGTCTTCATGGTGCTCGGGATCATGCAGCATTTCTGGTACCGCTCCGACAAGCGGCGCGAGCGGTTCGTGGCCCTGTGCGACGACCCCGACATCCAGGAGCTGACCTGGCAGGCCTATATGAACAAGGAGCTGGTGAAGGCGAAACCCGCCGCCCACGCCCGCATCTTCTTCAAGGACATGGGCCACCTGCTGGGCCTGCGCCCGGCCTGATCGGTGGAGGCCTTCTTCGCCAGCGGCCATGCGGTCGATCTGGTCCTGATCATCATCGCGCTGGAGGCGGCCTGGCTGATTCTGTCGCGCCGGATGAGCCCGTGGGCGGCGCTGCTGGTGCTGGGGCCGGGCGTCTTCATCCTGCTGGGCGTGCGTGCCGCCCTGGTCGGAGCCGACTGGTGGTGGGTCAGCCTGCCACTGCTGGCCTCCTTCCCCCTGCACCTGCTGGACCTGAGGCGACGGCTCGCCAACCGGGCATAGAAAAAGGGCCCCGGTGTTTCCACCGGGGCCCTCGGTCCTCAGCCGATCGAAGCGATCAGGCCTGGGTCTTCAGATAGGCGATGACGTCGGCGCGCTGCTGCGGGTCGCGCAGGCCGACGAAGGCCATCTTGGTGCCAGGCATGAAGCCGCGCGGGTTTTCCAGGTAGGTGAAGAGGGTCTGCTCGTCCCACACCGCCCCGCTGCTCTTGTTGGCGGTCGAGTAGGTGTAACCCGGTACGGTGCCGGCCGTGCGGCCGACGACGGCGTGCAGCGACGGGCCGACGCGGTTCACGCCCGGCTCGACCACGTGGCAGGTGCGGCACTGGCCGAAGATCCGCTGGCCGGCGGCGGCGTCGCCCGTCAGGCCGGCGACCTGAAGCGTGGCACCGGCGGCCGGAGCGGCCGGGGCGACTGCGGGCTCGGCGGCCGGAGCCGGCTCAGCAGCCGGAGCGGCGGCGGGTGCCTCGGCGGCGGGCGCGGCCGGGGCCTCGGCCTTCTCTTCGCCACCGCCACCACAGGCCGCGAGACCCAGCAGCGCAGCGGACGCGACGCCCATGATCACAAACTTACGCATACCCGTAGCCTCCCTGGGAATATCGAGTGGGCCGGACATTAGACCCGGCACTTGGACTGTCAACTGCGGCACGGGCCGCGAAGTTCCGCAAAATGCGCGACATTTGCGTCAGTGATCCTCGCCCGTGACCTTCTTGCGGAAGGTTCGCAACCACAGCCAGACTCCGAGCACCACGAGGGGCGCGAGAATGCCCGTGGCGATGGTCGCGTCGAAGCTGTGCCAGGCCTTCTCCATGGCCTTCAGCGGAAAGCCGAGCAGCCCCACGGCATAGTAGGCGATGGCCGCGGTCGACAGGCCCTCGACGGTCTGCTGCAGTTTCAGCGACGCGCCCGCGCGCTTGTCCATCGAGGCCAGCAGGGCCGCGCTGGTCGCCTCGGCGGCGACCTCGACCCGGGTGTTCAGCATCTGGGCCATGCGGGCGATTCGGCGGATCGCGGCCCTCTGCCGTTCCGCCACGGCGTCGCAGGTGCGCATGGCGGGATCCAGGCGTCGCTGCATGAACTCGCCCAGCGTCAGCAGCCCGTTGATATGATCCTCGCGCAACATGTCGATGCGCTCGCGCACGATGCGGTGGTAGGCGACCGCCGCATCGAAACGGAAGGTCGTGCGGCCGATCAGGGCCTCGGTCTCTCCAGCGAGGGTCGACAGTTCATCCAGCAAGCGCCGGTCTGCGTCAGGGTCGGCCTGCTCGGTCAGTTTCTCGGCCAGCTGCGCCGCCCTGGCCTCGATCGCCGACAGCTCCCGGCCGGCCTGGCCCGCGACCGGGAAGGCCAGCAGCGCCATCAGGCGATAGGTCTCGATCTCCAGCAGGCTCTGCGCCATCCGCCCGGTCTGGGAGGCGTCGCCGGCATGCGCCAGCATCAGCAACCGCGTCATGCCCCGCCCGTCGGGGCGGAAGTCGGTCAGGGCGATGGCGGCGCCATCGGACAGCCGGGCCCCGACGACCTCGACCCCGAACATGGCCGAGGCGGCCTTCTCGTCGACGGCGGGCCAGACCTCCAGCCGGGTGGCCACCAGAACCTCACCGGGGAAATCCGCCAGCCAGTCCTGGGGCACCAGGTCGAAGGCGGTCTCCTCGAACGGCGTGCCGCCGGTCGGGGTCCGAAACCCGGTCCAAGTGGACAGTTCGGTGTGACGCTCCCAGCGCAGCCTCCAGGATCCGCCGTCGACGACAGCCCAGCGGGCGTCGGGGCCGGGTTCGGGCTGGCCCAGGCGCCGGCACAGGGCGGCCATGTGGTCGCGGTCCTTGGCCTCTCCGTCCTGGCCGGACAGGGTGGCGATTCGGGTCACCAGGGCCGGCCCGGTCAGCGGGGTGAAGGGCCGTGCGTGGGCCTCGGCCAGCAGGGCATCGCGCTGGGGATGGAACCGCCAGCCGGTCGTGGTCGCCTTGGCCATGTGCGCTCCCCCGGGACACCGCCGCCCGACGCCGACGATAGGCATGACCCGCGCCAGAGTTCAAATGACGCCGGTCAACGGCACCACGACGCGTTGACCCGCGCCGCCATTGGTGTGACCGTCTTTGTCCAACTGATTGGACACTTATGCGCGTCGTCTTTCCCTTCTCGGCCATCGTGGGCCAGGCGGACATGAAACTGGCCCTGCTCCTGGCGGCCGTGGACCGGACGCTGGGCGGGGTGATGGTCTTCGGCGATCGGGGCTCGGGCAAGACGACGGCGGTGCGGGGTCTGGCGGCGCTGCTGCCGGCCTTGCCGGTCATCGCCGGGTGCCGCTTCAACTGCGAGCCGGATCGGCCGTCTTTGGCGTGCGAGGGCGTGTGCCGCCACGAGGGAACGGGCACGACGCCCGCGCCGGTCGTCGACCTGCCGCTCGGGGCTACCGAAGACCGGGTCGTCGGCGCGCTGGATCTGGAGAAGGCGCTGACCCTGGGGGAAAAGGCGTTCGAGCCAGGCCTGCTGGCGCGGGCCAATCGGGGGTTCCTGTATATCGACGAGGTGAACCTGCTGGAGGATCACTTGGTCGATCTGCTGCTGGACGTGGCCCAGTCGGGCGAGAACGTGGTGGAGCGCGAGGGGTTGAGCGTTCGCCACCCCGCCCGCTTCGTCCTGGTCGGTTCGGGCAACCCCGAGGAGGGCGAACTGAGGCCTCAGCTGCTGGATCGCTTCGGTCTGTCGGTCGAGGTCCGCACCCCGTCGACCCTGGCCGAACGGATCGAGGTGGTGAAACGACGCGATGCCTTCGACCGCGACCCGACAGGCTTTGCCAAGGCATGGAAGGCCAAGGATACGGCGGTCAGGAAAAAGGTCGCGGCGGCGCAAGGAATCCTGGACGCGGTGACGGTGCCCGACGCCGTTCTGGAGACCGGGTCGCGGCTGTGCATGGCGGTCGGGGCCGACGGGCTGCGGGGCGAGCTGACGTTGCTGAGGGCGTCACGGGCGCTGGCGGCGTTCGAGGGGCGCAACACCGTGACCGAGACGGACCTGCGCAGAATCGCGCCGATGGCTCTGCGGCACCGGCTGCGGCGCGGGCCGCTGGACGACCAGGCGGGCACCAGCCGGATCGAGCGTGCCATGGACGATCTGCTCGCGGCATGAGTCCGACGGCGCAGCCCGATCACGCCCAGGTCTGGGCAGACGCCATGCTGGCGGCGGCCTTGCTGGCGATCGATCCGGGTCTGGGCGGGGCGGCCGTGCGGGCCGGACCGGGCCCGGTGCGGGACGGCTGGATCGCGGGGCTGAGAGGGCTTCATACGGATCAGACACCGTGGCGGCGGCTGCCGCCGCGCGTGGGCGACGACCGGCTGCTGGGCGGGCTGGACCTCGCGGCGGCCCTGGGGTCGGGTACGCGGGTCTTGCAACGGGGCCTCCTCGCCGAGGCGGACGGCGGGGTCCTGATCGCGCCCATGGCCGAGCGGCTGGACGGCGGCGTCGCGGCGCGGCTGACCTCGGCCCTCGACGAGGGCGCGGTGCGGATCGAGCGCGACGGCGCGTCGGAGCGGACGCCGACACGGTTCGTCCTGGTCGCGCTGGACGAGGGGCTGGAGGACGAGCGGCCACCCGAGGCCCTGCTGGAGCGGCTGGCCTTCCGTCTCGATCTGGACGGCGTCGGCTGGCGCGAAGCCCTGCCCATCAGCGCGACGCCCGACGACATCGCCGAGGCGCGGGCGGCCTTGACGCAGGTTGCAGCCCCGGACGAGGCGGCGATCCATGCGGTCTGCGCGGCAGCCGAAGCGCTGGGTGTTGCCTCCCTGCGGGCACCGTGCCTGACGCTGCGGGCCGCGTCGGCCCTGGCGGCGCTGGAGGGTCGGGACGCGATCGAGGCCGAGGATCTGTCGACAGCGGCGCGGCTGGTGCTGAGTCCGCGCGCCACTCGCCTTCCGCCCCAGCCTGAGCCGGACGAGGACACCGCCGAACCGGAGCGGGAGCCGGACGAGGCCGAAGCAGAGACCGACACCGGCGACGCGCCCGATCCCGAGGCCGAGCCGGATGCGCCGGAGATGCAGCCGGGCGAACTGGACGACCTGGTGCTGGAAGCGGCGCGCTCGGCCCTGCCCGAGGGGCTGGAGGCGATGTGGGCGGCGTCCGGCCAGACCATGCGGGGCGCGCCGACCCGGTCGGGGCCGACGGGGGCGAAACTGCCAGCGGCCAAGCGCGGACGGCGGATCGGCTCGCGGCCCGGACGGCCCGATGGCGCGGCGTCGCTGGATTTGGTCGAGACGCTGAAGACCGCCGCGCCGTGGCAGAGGCTGCGGGGGGCACGCCCCGGCGAGGCGCGCGGTGCGCTGCGGGTCCGGCGCGACGACTTCCGCATTCGCCGGTTCGAGCAGCGCGCCGAATCGACCGTGATCTTCGTGGTGGACGCCTCAGGGTCGGCGGCCTTGCAAAGGCTGGCCGAGACCAAGGGGGCGGTCGAACTGCTTCTGGCCGAGGCCTATGTGCGGCGGACGCAGGTGGCGCTGATCGCGTTCCGGAAGGAGGCGGCGGAGATCCTGTTGCCGCCGACCCGGTCGCTGGCGCGGGCGCGGCGCGAGCTGGCGGCCCTGGCGGGGGGCGGGACGACGCCGTTGGCCTCGGCGCTGGAGACGGCGGCGGCCCTCGCGCTGGGCGAGCGGGCCAAGGGGCGCACACCGCTGCTGGTCGTCATGACCGATGGACGGGGCAATATTGCCCTGGACGGCGCGGCCTTCCGGACGCGGGCCGAGCAGGACGCGCTAACGGCCTGCCGCCGCATCCGCGCTGCAGGGCTTTCAGCGGCACTCATCGACGTTTCGCCCCGACCGCGAGGCGACGGGGCGAAACTGGCCGAGGCCATGGGGGCGACCTTCGCCTCTCTGCCCTATGTCGAGGCCGAGCGAGTCCGCGACCTCGTCAAGGCGCTGGAGATTTAGCCGTGGGTGAGCGCCCGGACTGGGACATCGAGGGGCGGGATTGGCCCAACCGCGGGTCTAGCCGTTTCGTCATGGCCGGGGACATGCGCTGGCATGTGCAGGTCATGGGCGAGGGGCCGGTGGTTCTGCTGCTGCATGGCGCCGGCGCGGCGACGCACAGTTGGCGCGACCTGACGCCGATCCTGGCCGAGCGGTTCACGGTGGTGGCCCCCGACCTGCCCGGCCACGGCTTCACCGCCATGCCGCCCGACAATCGCCTGTCGCTGTGGGACATGGCCCGGCGCACGGCCCAGATGCTGGAGGCTGTACAGGTGCGGCCGACGATGGTGGTCGCTCATTCGGCGGGGGCGGCGATCGCCCTGCGGATGTCGCTGGACGGGCGGTTCGGCGAGGCCCCGGTGGTGGCGATCAACGGCGCGCTGCAACCCTTCGCAGGGGCGGTGGCGCCGCTGTTTCGCGGCCTGGCCATGGGGCTGTTCGTAAACCCCCTGGCCGTCCATCTGTTCGCTCAGGCGGCGCGGGACCCGGCGCGGGTGGCGCGGCTGATACGGGGCACGGGTTCGATCATCGACGACCGGGGGGTGGAGCTGTACGGCCGCCTGCTGAGAAAGCCCGGGCACGTCGCGGGGACGCTGGGCATGATGGGCAGCTGGAACATCTCGGACATGCTGGCCAGCCTGCCGGGGCTTAACGCCGAGCTGACCCTGGTGGTCGGAAGCCGCGATCAGGCGGTGCCGCCTTCGGTGGCGGACGAGGTCCGTGCATCCCTGCCGGCCGCCCGGCTCGTAGCTCTCTCCGGCCTCGGCCATCTGGCGCACGAGGAACGGCCCGATCTGGTTGCGGCGGTGATCGAGGATGTGGCGGACAGGCATGGGTTGGTTTGAGGCTTGTCATCCCGGCCGAAGCGCAGCGGAGAGCCGGGACGAGCGCCTGAACTCACACTCCTTCCGGTCGGCCGCAGGGCGAACCGGGAGCATGGCTCAAACCAGTATGATGCGTGGACATTGGCCCGGCTCGAGGCCGGGCCTTCGGGGAATCGTGACTATGCGTCCCGGCTCTCCGCTGCGCTTCGGCCGGGATGACAAGAGCCACGGTGAAAGGGAGATGCCTCTATGCTGACCGGACAACAGGTGTTCATCGTCGAGATGGTTCTGGTCTTCGGCCTGATCCTGGCCTGGGCCGTCTGGGAGTTGGTCTCGACCCGGCGCTCGCAGAAGCGCGACCGCGAGCAATCAGCGGAGCGAGCGCGGCATGCGGAAGGGCAGCATGGCGCGGACGAAGGGCGATCGCAGACGCCCCAGTGACAGGCTTTCGTGCACGGCGTGGCAGGGCTGTCCCAGCAGATGAGTCGACAGGGTCGAGCGCGAATAGAAGGGTGTGTCCTCCCAGGTCCTCTCAACGCTGACCGACCGGCCCTCGTCGGCACGGGTGTGACGCGGCATGCGCCAGACGGTCGGCGGCAGGGGGACGTGCGGCGGGGGGGCGATCGTCTCGGGCACGCCGTGCCTGTCGAAGCGAAGCGCCAGGCTGAGCGCCGAGCCGTCCTTGCGTTTCAGATCATAGAGAACTGCGCTGTCCCGGTTCACATGGGCGCGCGACCAGTCCCAGACCTCGAAGGCGTCCTCCAGCGGCTCGGTGCCGGCATTGGTGTCGAGATAGCCCTCGCCCGTCCACGATAGGTCCGGGTCGTCCAGCGTCACCTCGATGCGGGCGCGCGGCGCGATCGGGCGCCAGACGTGCTTGCCCTGGGCGTCCAGCGGGAAGGCGATGGTGTTGATTGCGCGCGGCTTGACCCGCACGACGCCGCGCAGGCCCTGCGGGATCATCGGCATGGGCGGGACCGGGGCGGTGATCTCGTCGAAGCGGATGACCAGGTCGTCGCCGTCCCAGCGCACGCTGCTGGGGCCGATGCTCAGGCTCTCGGCGTCACGCCAGACCTGGCCCTTGGGGCGTTCGGTCATGGCCCAGCGGTCGCAGCCGGGGCCATAGAAGGCGATGTTGAGGGCGCAGTGATCCTCGGGCTTCTGCCGTCCCGACCAGGCGTACCAGGGCGAGAAGACGCTGCCGACGAAGGCGATGATGGTCAGGCCGAAGCGGCCGTCGTCCGAGAGGGCATCGACATACCACCAGCCGTAGCCGCCGGGGCCGACCGCCTGATCGAAGCGCGGTCCGCCATGACGACCGAGGCCGCTTGCCGCCCCGACAGCGCCGCCATCGGCACGCCCGCCCCAGGGTGTGTCCCCCCGCCGCAGAGATAGAGTCCCGGCATCCGCGTACGGGCTCCGGGCCGTCTGAAAGCCCCGTCCCAGCCGTGCCCCGCCCTGCCGTAGAGGGCTCCACCCGTTCCCGGAAAGCGCCTCTCGAAGGCGTCGGGCGTCGTGGCCACCATCGTCTCCGGCCTCGGGTCCAGGACAAGGCCGCAGCGGCGGATCGATTCGAAGGCGCGCGAGCGACATGTGTCGATCTCCTCTTGCGACCAGATGTGGACGTCGCCGTCGGGCGGCGCATTGGCGATGGCGAAGAAGCGCTCGGCCCCTTCGCGCAGGGGCGGTCCGTCGTCATCGGCCCGATCCTGGGCGCAGACATAGACGGTGGGAGTATCGGGCATTCGCCCGGCGTGCAGGGCGTCGAACTCGGCGACGTAGTCGGGCGAGAAGAACAGGTTGTGCCGCACCAGGGGCGCGGTCCCGGCCTCGGCCGTGAAGGCGAAGGTGAGGGCCGAAAGCGACCGGGCGCGCGGCGGCGTGGCGGTGATGGCGCGGGCGGCCTGGGTCCCGAACCGGCCCTGGGCGAGGGCGGAGGGGTCGGCGTTGACGATGACCGTCTGGGCCTCGATCCGCTCTCCGGAGGCCAGGATCACGCCGCTCGCGCGGCCCTGATCGACGGTGATCTCCGAACAGGGCTGACCGGTGCGGACGGTACCGCCCAGGCGGCGGATCAGGTCGGTCAGGGCCTCGGGGACGCGCTGCATGCCGCCCTCGACCAGCCAGACGCCCTGCTGCTCGACATGGGCGATCAGCATGAGCGTGGCGGGGCTCTTGAACGGAGAGCAGCCGGCGTAGGTGGCGTAGCGGCCGAACAGCTGGCGCAGGCGGGGGTCGCGGAAATAGCTGCCCAGCTCGGACCACAACGAGCGGTACGGCATGATCGACCACTGATCGAGCGGACGATGCAGGCCGATGTCCAGCGTCAGGCCGGCGATCGACGGCTTGGCGCGCTGGATGAAGGGGCGCTCCAGCACGTTGTAGATCTTGGCGGCGCGCCTGGCGAAGGCGCGAAAGCGGCGGGCCTCGTCCGCCCCGAACAGGTCGCCTACCGCCTCGGCAGAGCGGTCCAGGTCCGCGAACAGGTCGAAGGTGGAGCCGTCGGGCCAACTGTGACGCGCCAAGGTGTCGGCGCGGCGCACCGTCAGGCTGTCGTCCAGAGACGCGCCCGCCGCCGCGAACAGGGCGTCGAACACCCAGCGCATGGTGAAGACGGTGGGACCGGAGTCGATGCCGACCCCGTCAGTGTGGATCTCGGACAGCTTGCCGCCGGCGGTCGCGGCCTGTTCGACCACCGTGACGTCCAGACCCTGGGCGCACAGGTCGACGGCGGCGGACAGTCCCCCGATGCCGGCTCCGACGATGACGACTCGATTACGCAACGGCACGGCGCGCCTTTCGCGTCTTGTCCAACTGACAGTAAAGGTGTCCAGTTGGATTGACACAAGTGAAATCCACCCTTGCTTCAGAATGACCCGATGGGCGCGTCCATGACCCTCCGCGATCGATGGCGCGCCTGGCGCAATGGCCTGATCGGTTCGCCGGACTTCCAGCGGTGGGCGGCGCGGTTTCCGCTGACCCGACCCGTGGCGCAGCGCCGGGCCCAGGCCCTGTTCGATCTGACGGCGGGCTTCGTCTACTCCCAGATCGCCCACGCCTGTGTTCGCTCCGGCCTGCTGGAGCGCCTGGCGGGGGGGGCGGCCAAGGTCGGCGATCTGGCCGCCCACCTGGGTCTGGACGAACCGGCGACACTGCGGCTGCTGCGCGCTGCCGCCGCGTTGAAGCTGGCCGAATCGGCGGGCGGAGATCGGTGGGCCTTGGGCGTCGAAGGGGCGGCCCTGCTGGGGGCGCCGGGGGTGGCGGCGATGATCGACCACCACGCGCTTCTCTACGCCGACCTAGCCGATCCGCTGGTGCTGCTGAGGCGAGGCGGGGGTGGTGGAGCGCTCGCTTCCTACTGGACCTATGCCGAGGGTGGAGCACCGGACGCCGAGGCCGCAGGGGCCTATTCCGGCCTGATGACGGCCTCCCAGGCCATGGTGGCGGCCCAGGTGCTGGACGCCTATCCGATCGACCGACACCGGCGACTGCTGGACGTCGGGGGCGGGGAGGGGACCTTCCTGAGAGCCGTGGCGGCAAGGGCCCCGGCGGTGGAGCGGATGCTGTTCGACCTGCCCGCCGTGGCCGATCGGGCGCGGAGCAGGTTCGTCGCAGACGGACTACAGCTGGACGCGACGGGCGGCGATGTCTTTCGCGATGCCCTTCCGACCGGGGCCGACGTCGTCAGCCTGATCCGTGTGCTGCACGATCACGACGACGGCCCTGCGCTGCTGATTCTGCGCGCCATCCGCGCCGCGCTGGAGCCCGGCGCGACCCTGATCATCGGCGAACCGATGGCTCAGTAGCCCGGGGCCGAGCGGGTGGGGGACGCCTATTTCGGCTTCTACCTTCTGGCCATGGGATCGGGCCGTCCTCGCCCTGCGCGAGAAATAATTGCGATGTGCCGACAGGCCGGATTCGCCAGCGCCCGCCGCATTCCGACCGCAATGCCGATGATCGCCAGCCTGATTGTCGCCCGCGCTTGACGCTGAAAAGTGTAATCAAAGTTTGACAACCCATACTGTCAATCTAAGCTGACAGTTGGGAGGGTGCCTATGGGGGCCTCGTCTCCCGAAGGCACTGAGATGGACACTTTAGCCGTCGTACTGGAGGAGCCCCGCCGTTTGGCGCTCCGCCGCCTCGACCTGAAGCCCGCCGGTCCCGACGACGTGGTCGTCGCGGTCGAGGTCAGTGGAATCTCGACCGGAACCGAGCGCCTGCTCTGGGACGGGCGGATGCCGCACTTCCCGGGTCTCGGCTATCCGCTGGTGCCCGGATATGAGTCGATCGGCCGCGTCGTGGACGCCGGCACCGACGCGAAAAGCCGGATCGGCGACCGGGTGTTCGTTCCTGGCTCTTCCCACTTCATCGACGCGCGCGGCCTGTTCGGCGGCGCGGCCCGCACCCTGATCACGCCGTCGTCGCGTACCGTCACCTTGCCCGAGGGCCTGGAAGATGACGGGGTCCTGCTGTCGCTGGCGGCGACCGCCTATCACGCCATCGTCGGCGGAACGGCTCCGGACCTGATTGTCGGCTACGGCACTCTGGGTCGCCTGCTGCTGCGCATCACCGAGGCGATGGGTCACGACAAGCCGACCGTCTGGGAGACCAATGCGGCGCGTCGCAACGGCGTCGGCATCCATCCCGACGCGGATGACCGCCGCGACTATCGCTCGATCTACGACGCCTCAGGCGCCGAGGATCTGATGGACTTCCTGGTCGCGCGGCTGGCCCGCAGTGGCGAGATCGTTCTGGCCGGCTTCTATGAGGCGCGTCTGTCGTTCGCCTTCCCGATGGCCTTCATGAAGGAGGCGCGGTTCCGCATCGCCGCCGAGTTCAAGCCCGAGGACGTGGCCGGGGTGACCGCCCTGATCCAGTCCGGCGCGCTCAGCCTGGACGGCCTGATCACCCACCGCATGGCGGCGACGGAGGCGAACGACGCCTATCCGACCGCCTTCGGCGACCCGACCTGTCTCAAGATGATCCTCGATTGGAGGAACTGCGCATGACCGTCACCCTGATTACCCACAAGCACCTGCGTGCCGAAGCGGCGGTCGAGCCGGATCCCGTCCACACCGGCGAGGTCACCAAGGAAACCCAGATCATCGCCATCTACGGCAAGGGCGGCTCGGGCAAGTCCTTCGCCCTGTCCAACCTCAGCTACATGATGGCCCAGCAGGGCAAGCGGGTGCTGCTGATCGGCTGTGATCCCAAGTCCGACACGACGTCACTGCTGTTCGGCGGCAAGTCCTGCCCGACCATCATTGCCACCTCCGCCGCCAAGAAGCTGACGGGCGAAGAGGTCAAGATCGAGGATGTCTGCTTCCAGCGTGACGGCGTCTTCGCCATGGAGCTGGGCGGGCCCGAGGTCGGTCGCGGTTGCGGCGGACGCGGCATCATCCACGGCTTCGAGCTGCTGGAGAAGCTGGGCTTCCACGACTGGGGCTTCGACTACGTCCTGCTCGATTTCCTGGGCGACGTGGTGTGCGGGGGCTTCGGCCTGCCGATCGCGCGCGACATGTGCCAGAAGGTCATCGTCGTCGGGTCCAACGACCTGCAGTCCCTCTACGTCGCCAACAATGTCTGTTCGGCGGTGGAGTATTTCCGGCGTCTGGGCGGCAACGTCGGCGTGGCCGGCATGATCATCAACAAGGACGACGGCACCGGTGAAGCCGCCGCCTTCGCGGACGCCGTGGGCATCCCGGTCCTGGCCTCGATCCCGGCCAATGAGGACATCCGGCGGAAGTCGGCCAACTACCAGATCATCGGCACCCACGACAGCGAGTGGGGCAGCCTGTTCGCCGGCCTGGCCGAGGCGGTGTCCGACAGCCTGCCGCAGCATCCCCGGCCCCTGACGCAGGACGGCCTGCTGGGCCTGTTCAGTCCGGAACAGACCGGCGGCGCGGTGCAGCTGGTGCCCGCATCGCAGAGCGACATGCGCGGTGCCTCCTACGTGCCCAAACAGTCGCTCGAAGTCATCTACGACGAGGCGGTCTGATCCCGATGGCCGACGGACCCCCGATCTCGAACCCTCAAGCCGCCGAGCCCGTTTCGCTCGATGGCGGCTGCCACGGCGGCAAGGCGGAGCTGACGGCGGCGGCGTCCAGGGCGGGCAAGTCCGAAGTCCTGGCCCGCTATGCCAAGGACTATCCGGTCGGCCCTCATGACCAGCCGCAGTCGATGTGCCCGGCGTTCGGCAGTCTGCGCGTTGGTCTCCGGATGCGGCGGACGGCGACGATCCTCAGCGGGTCGGCCTGCTGCGTCTATGGCCTGACCTTCACCAGCCATTTCTACGGCGCGCGCCGCTCGGTCGGCTATGTGCCCTTCAACTCCGAGAGCCTGGTCACCGGCAAGCTGTTCGAGGACATCCGCGAGGCGGTGTTCCAGATGGCGGATCCGGAACTGTACGACTCCATCGTGGTGACCAATCTGTGCGTGCCGACCGCCTCGGGCGTGCCGCTGCAACTGCTGCCCAAGGAAATCAACGGCGTCCGCATCGTCGGCATCGACGTGCCGGGCTTTGGCATTCCGACCCACGCGGAGGCCAAGGACGTCCTGGCCGGGGCCATGCTCAACTATGCGCGCAAGGAGGTCGAAGCCGGCCCCGTCGCGGCGCCCAAGACCCGTGCTGACAAGCCGACCGTCACCCTGCTGGGCGAGATGTTCCCGGCCGACCCGATGATCATCGGCCGGATGCTGGAGCCGATGGGCCTGGCCGCCGGACCCGTGGTCCCGACCCGCGAATGGCGCGAGCTGTATGCCGCCCTGGACTGCGCCGTCGTCGCCGCCATCCACCCCTTCTACACCGCCAGCGTGCGCGAGTTCGAAGCCGCGGGCCGCAAGGTCGTCGGCTCGGCCCCGGTCGGCCGCGACGGCACCGCCGCCTGGCTGCAAGCCATCGGCGAAGCCTGCAATGTGCCCCAGGGACAAATCGACGGCGTCAAGAACGCCATGGTCGGCGCCATCGGCGCGGCCCTCGCCGCCACCCCCATCAAGGGGCGGATCGTCGTCTCGGGCTACGAAGGCTCGGAGCTTCTGGTCGCCCGCCTGCTGATCGAGAGCGGCGCCGAGGTCGAGTATGTCGGCACCGCCTGTCCGCAAACCAAATGGTCGGATCCCGACCGCGAATGGCTGGAGTCCAAGGGTGTCACGGTCAACTACCGCGCCTCGCTGGAACAGGATCTGTCGGCGGTCGACGCCATCAAGCCGGACCTGGCCATCGGCACCACGCCGGTGGTCCAGCACGCCAAGTCGCTGTCGATCCCGGCGCTGTATTTCACCAACCTGATCTCGGCCCGGCCCCTGATGGGACCGGCCGGCGCGGGGTCCCTGGCCCAGGTCATCAACGCCGCCATCGGCAACAAGGCCCGGTTCGACCGGATGACCGAGTTCTTCGAGGGCGTCGGCAAGGGCGAGACCTCGGGCATCTGGACCGAAACGCCGGTCCTGCGTCCCGAGTTCAAGGCCCGCTATGCCAAGCAGCGTGCGGCCGCCGCCAAGGCCGAGGAGCACGTCGGAACGTGACCCTCATCCTCGATCACGACAGGGCCGGCGGCTACTGGGGAGCGGTCTACGCCTTCACCGCCATCAAGGGACTTCAGGTCATCATCGACGGCCCGGTGGGCTGCGAGAACCTGCCGGTCACCTCGATCCTGCACTACACCGACGGCCTGCCACCGCATGAGCTGCCCATCGTCGTCACCGGCTTGGGCGAAGACGAACTGGGTCGCCACGGCACCGAGGGCGCGATGAAGCGGGCCTGGCAGACGCTGGACAAGGACCTGCCCAGCGTCGTCGTCACCGGCTCGATCGCCGAGATGATCGGCGGGGGCGTGACGCCCGAAGGCACCAATATCCAGCGCTTCCTGCCGCGCACCATCGACGAGGATCAGTGGCAGTCGGCCGACCGCGCCCTGACCTGGCTGTGGACCCAGTTCGGACCCAAGAAGATGCCCCGCCCGCGCGACCGCGTCGAGGGCGACAAGCCGCGCGTCAACCTGATCGGCCCGATGTACGGCGTGTTCAACATGCCCTCGGACGTCGCCGAGATCCAACGCCTGTGCGAAGGCATCGGGTGTCAGGTCAACATGACATTCCCGCTGGGCAGCCACCTGGCCGACGTGCGCAATCTGGCGGACGCCGAGGTCAACATCTGCATGTACCGCGAGTTCGGCCGGGGCCTCTGCGAGGCGCTGGAGAAGCCCTATCTGCAGGCCCCGATCGGGCTCGACTCGACCACCCTGTTCCTGCGCCGGCTGGGCGAGATGACGGGGCTGGATCCCGAGCCCTTCATCGAGCGCGAGAAGCACACCACGATCAAGCCGTTGTGGGACCTGTGGCGCTCGGTCACCCAGGACTTCTTCGCAACCGCCAGCTTCGCCATCGTGGCCAACGAGACCTATACGCGCGGTGTCCGGAAGTTCCTGGAGGACGACCTGGGTCTGCCGTGCCAGTTCGCCATCGCGCGGGTGGCCGGGACCAAGACCGACAACGCCGAGATCAGCCGTCTGGTGCGCGAGACCAAGCCCCTGGTGCTGTTCGGCAGCATCAACGAGCGCATCTATCTCGCCGAGGCGTCGCAGGGCGGCGGGGGGCACGGACCGGCCGGCGTCTGGGTGCCGGCCTCCTTCCCCGGCGCGGCGATCCGCCGGCACACGGGCACGCCCTTCATGGGCTACGGCGGCTGCACCTATCTGGTTCAGGAAGTCTGCAACGCCCTGTTCGACGCTCTGTTCAACGTCCTGCCCCTGGCGTCCCAGATGGACAAGGTCGAGCCGACCCTGGCCCGGCCGCACGCCGAGCTGCACTGGGACGACACCGCCGCCGAGGAGCTGGAAAAGCTGGTCGCGGCGCAGCCCATCATCGTCAGAATTTCCGCGGCCAAGCGCCTGCGCGACACGGCCGAACGGGCCGCCCGCCAGGCCGGGGAGGACCGGGTCACCCGCGACCGCCTCATCGCCGCCAACGCCATCGTCCTGAGCGGGAGGGCCGCATGACGCGTCGCCCGACCCTGATCGGACCCCAGTTCCGTTTTCCGGCTTGTCCGGGGGGCGGAAACGGGCGGGGGATCTTCCCCCGTTCGAAGACTAGCTCCAACGAAAGGAGGAGAGATGTCTCATCTACCTGATGACAGACCGACGGGGTCCTTGACTGGACTCACGCCGGAGGCGGCCAAGGAATTCCACGGCCTCTTCATGACCAGCTTCATCGGCTTCACGATCATTGCGATCGTCGCCCATGTGCTCGTCTGGTACTGGCGTCCCTGGTTGGGGGCCTAGGTCTCCACTTTACTTTGTCGGCGGGCCATTTTGACCCGTCGTCGCCAACAAAGCCGGTCACCGGCTATGGAGGACTACAGTCATGTGGAGAATTTGGCTCCTATTCGATCCCCGGAGGGCGCTCGTGGCGCTCGCCGTCTTCCTGTTCACTCTGGCTCTGCTGATCCACTTCATCCTGCTCAGCTCGCCTCGGTACAACTGGATCGACGGCGCAGAACGCGCAGCGGCGGCGGCTACGGCCACCCCCTGACGGGAACCGCGCATGCGGCGCGCGGGCGGGACTGGAGCAATCCGATCCCGCCTGTCGCGACCCCGATATTTTGAGCCCAACCCGACGTTGAGCGGGACAGCGGGCGGAGACGGTCATGGCCTTACTGAGTTTTGAGCGCAAATACCGCATCAGGGGTGGCACCCTGATCGGCGGCGACATGTTCGATTTCTGGGTGGGTCCATTCTACGTCGGCTTCTTCGGCGTCACGACCGCCTTCTTCGCCACTCTGGGCACGGCGTTGATCTTCTACGGGGCGTCGCTGGGCGACACCTGGAACCCGTGGCTGATCTCGATCAATCCGCCCGACATCGCCTATGGCCTGTCGCTGGCCCCCCTGCGTGAGGGCGGCATCTGGCAGTTGGTCACCATCTGCGCCATCGGTGCCTTCTGCTCCTGGGCGCTTCGAGAGGTCGAGATCTGTCGCAAGTTGGGGATCGGCCTGCATGTGCCCATCGCCTTCGGCGTGGCCATCTTCGCCTATGTCAGCCTGGTCGTGATCCGGCCGTTCCTGCTCGGCGCTTGGGGACACGGCTTTCCCTACGGTATCTTCAGCCACCTCGATTGGGTGTCGAACGTCGGCTACCAGTATCTGAACTTCCACTACAATCCCGCGCACATGATCGCCGTGACGTTCTTCTTCACGACGACGATGGCGCTGGCGCTCCACGGCTCCCTGGTTCTGGCCGCGGCCAACCCCGGACCCGGCAAGGAAGTGCGCCAGCCCGAGCACGAGGACACCTTCTTCCGCGACTTCATCGGCTATTCGGTCGGCACCCTGGGCATTCACAGGGTCGGACTGTTCCTGGCGCTTCAGGCCGGGATCTGGAGCGCGATCTGCATCGTCATCAGCGGTCCCTTCTGGGACAAGGGCTGGCCCGAATGGTGGGACGGCTGGCGCAACCTGCCGATCTGGCAATAGGGGAGGGCGAGAACAATGAACGCCTATCAGAATATCTTCACCCAGGTTCAGGTTCGCGGGCACGCCGAAATGGGCGCCCCGACCACCGACCGCGACGACGAGCGCGTCGGCAAGCCCTTCTTCGTCCACTGGATCGGTGCCATCGGCAACGCCCAGATCGGACCGATGCATCTGGGCTGGACCGGCGTGGTCTCGCTGCTGACCGGTTTCCTGGCCTTTGAGATCATCGGCCTGAACATGCTGGCCCAGGTGAACTGGAACCCGTTCGAGTTCATCCGCCAGCTGCTGTGGCTGGGCCTGTATCCGCCTCCGCCCGAGCAGGGTCTGAACATCCTGCCGCCGCTGAACCAGGGGGGATGGTGGCTGATCGCCGGCTTCTTCCTGACGGTGTCGCTGATCAGCTGGTGCATCCGCAGCTACCAGCGGGCCAAGGCCCTGGGTCTGGGCACCCACACGACTTGGGCCTTCGCCTCGGCGATCTGGCTGTACCTCGTGCTGGGCTTCATCCGTCCGATCATGATGGGCAGCTGGTCCGAAGCCGTGCCGTTCGGGATCTTCCCGCACCTGGACTGGACCGGGGCCTTCTCGATCACCTACGGCAACCTGTTCTACAACCCGTTCCACGCGCTCTCGATCGTGTTCCTGTACGGTTCGACCCTGCTGTTCGCCATGCACGGCGCGACCATCCTGGCCACGACCCGCTACGGCGCCGAGCGTGAGGTCGAGCAGATCACCGATCGCGGCACCGCGGCTGAGCGCGGCGCGCTGTTCTGGCGCTGGACCATGGGCTTCAACGCCACGATGGAATCCATCCACCGCTGGGCCTGGTGGTTCGCCGTGCTGACGACCCTGACGGGCGGTATCGGCATCCTGCTGACCGGCACCGTGGTCGACAACTGGTTCGACTGGGCGATCGCCCACGACTACGCCCGCTGAGTCCGGTTCCACCCGGACACAGCCCGCTGGCGGCCCCGCGCGGAAACGCGTGGGGCCGTTCGCATTCGTGCGGCGGACTGCGCGCGGCTGAAAAGACTGTCGCGTCCGCGAACCGACCGGTCCCTTCTCGGCGAACGGTGTGCTAGGGAACGGGTCACCATCGCGGGGGCGGGGCCATGATCGACATTCGAAGCATCGGATCGACGCCGTTCGTCCGTTGGACGGCCGGGCTGCTGCTGATCGCGGGCATCGGCCTGATGCTGATCGCCCGGTTCCAGAACGTGAACCCCGTGGTTTTCCCCTTCCTGCAGATGGCGGCCGACCCGTCGCTCTATGCCGCCGACGTCTATCTGCGGAACGCCATCGTGGCGGGCTCGTCGCCGCTGTTCCCGCTGCTGGCGGCGGTCAGGTTCGACATCACCCAGCCGGCGCCGGTGGTCGCCCTCTATCTGCTCGCCGCCGCGCTCGGGGGATGGGCGGTCCATCGCCTCCTGACCGAGGCGTTGGGCGTCAGAGATCGGCTGACGGCCCTGATGCTGCTGTTCCTGGCGATCTTCGCGGATGCCAAGCTGATGGCGTTCCACAAGGGCGGCTGGATCTTCGAGCACAATTTCAGCCTGACCATGCTGGCCGCGACGGGGCGGCTGTGGTTCGTCTACGCGGCCTTGACGGGACGGTCGCTGCTGATGACGGCGGTGCTGATCCCCATCAATCTGTTCACCTTCAAGGTGGGCTGGCCGCTGGTCCTGATCGCCGGAGCCCTGATGCTGTGGCGACGCGAGCGCGCGCCGTGGCCGTGGCTGCTGCTGGCCCTGTCGATGGTGGGCCCCGCATGGGCCGCCCTGTCCGGGAGCGCGGACCTGTCGATGCAAGAGGCGCGCGCGGTGCTGGACACGCTGAAGGCCGCACATGCGACCGAGGACGACCCCTTCGCCATCTCCTGGGCGTCCAAACTGCTGTTCGCCGGGGGCGTCGCCTTTCTGGCGTGGCGGGCGACCGCCTTCCCCGAGCCGGTTCGGTCGACGCTGCGTGTGACGGCCGCGGTGTCGGTCGCGATCTTCGTGGGCGGGGGTCTGTACCTGGCGCTCTCGGCCCTGCTGCCGCCGGTGCCCGCCGTCGTCCTGTTGAGCCCGGCCCGGGCGCTGGAGACCGCGACCCTGCTGGCCTATCTGCTGGCCCTGGTCGAGGTGGCGCGGGCGCGGAGCCTGAAGGCGACCGAAAAGGTCCCGCTGCTGCTGGCCCTGGCGATCCTGAAGGTGACCCCGGACCTGACATGGATCGCCCTGGCCCTGGCCCTGACGCTGGCGGCGGGGGCGGTCTGGGTCGTCCGGACCTGGGCCGAGCGGCGCGTGCCGATCGTCGGACGGCTGGCGTCGGGGCTCAGCCTGCCGTTGCTGATCGGTCTCGCGGCACCCTTGATGGGGGCGGTGTTCGCCCTGAACCTGACCGGGGGCCGCATGGTCCATGTCTATCAGACGGGTCTGGGCTTTCGCGACGCCTCCATCCCGGCCGAGGCCGCGACCATGCTGGCCGCGATGCGGCAGGAGCAGGCCGACCGCCGTCGCGTCTTCATCCGCCCGATCGGCGACGGGTGGGAGGCCGTGGTCTGGAACGGCTATGCGCGGTCCTCGGGTATGGTCGGGGACGTCTACTACCTGCCGACCCCGGCGTTGATCGAGCGCCAGACGCGGATGAACACCCTGGTCGGCCGGCTGGTGGCCGAACTGGAGAGCGGTCGGGTCAGCGCGGTCACGGCCGTGGGACTGGGCCGATGCCACGCCCATCTCGTGGCCCCCCGGTCGGCGGCTCCCGCCCTGCCGGGCTGGACCGTCGTGAAACCCTATGGAGGCTGGGCCGAATTCAAACCGCCGCCGACGGACGATCCGGCGGCGGCGGTCTGCTAGTCAAAGGGCCGAGCGGTCAGACGACCGATCCGCAGCGGTATCAGGCCCGGGCGACGTAGCCCTTGCCGCCGTTGGACGGACGCCGGCGACGCGGACGGCGCTTGATCTCGCCCTCCTTGGCCGGGCCGGTGGCGGCGGTTTCGACCGGGCGCGAGCGGGCGCGGTCGCCCGCCAGGGGATCGAAGGGCACGACGTTGGAGATCGGGCGATCGCCGCCATCAGTCCGGCCGCCCTGGCCGCCGCGTCCGCCGCGAACGCGGTGGGGCTGGCCGCCGTGAGCGGGCTTGACGCCGTCGCGACGCGGATTGCGCGGGCCCCGGTTCTGCTGGCGCTCTCCGCGATCGTCGTCGGGCATGGTGGCCTTCTTGCCGACACCGGCCGCCATGATCGAGGCGTCGAGACGACCCAGGATCGGATCGTTGCGACGATCGCTGGCCGGGATCTTCTGGCGCGTGACCTTCTCGATGTCGCGCAGCAGCTTCATCTCGTCGCCGGCGACGAAGCTGATGGCCGAGCCGTCGGCCCCGGCGCGGGCCGTCCGGCCGATGCGGTGAACATAGGCCTCGGGCACGAAGGGCAGTTCGAAGTTCACGACGTGCGAGACGCCGTCGACGTCGATGCCGCGCGCGGCGATGTCGGTGGCGACCAGGACGCGCAGCTTGCCAGCCTTGAAGGCGGCCAGCGTGCGCTCACGCTGGGGTTGGGACTTGTTGCCGTGGATGGCCCCGGCCTGGACGCCGCCGGATTCCAAATAGGCGGCGACCTTGTCGGCCCCGTGCTTGGTCTTGGTGAAGACCAGGCAGCGCGTGTAGTTCGGGTCCGAGAACATCTCGGTCAGCAGGGCGCGTTTCCTGCCCTGTTCGACATAGACGACCGACTGGTTGATGCGCTCGACCGTCGTTGCCTGGGGCGTGACCTGGACCTTGACCGGGTCCTTCAGCAGTTCGCCCGCCAGCTTGCCGATCTCGCCGGGCATGGTGGCCGAGAAGAACAGGTTCTGGCGCTTGGCCGGAATGCGGCTGACGATCTGACGGATCGGCTTGACGAAACCCAGGTCCAGCATCTGGTCGGCCTCGTCCAGGACGAAGATCTCTGTCGAGGACAGGTCCAGGGTCTTCTGCTGCATGTGGTCCAGCAGACGGCCGGGCGTGGCGACCAGGACGTCGAGGCCGCCCTGAAGCGCGCGCTCCTGCGGGCCGTATTTCACGCCGCCGAACACCACCGCGACCTTGAAGCCGAGGTGGCGGCCGTAGGCCTTGAAGCTGTCGGCGATCTGGGTGGCCAGTTCGCGCGTCGGCGACAGGACCAGGCAGCGCGTGGTGCGGGGCAGGGGGGCGACGCGGTTTTCGGCCAGGCGATGCAGGATCGGCAGGGCGAAGGCCGCGGTCTTGCCGGTGCCGGTCTGGGCGATGCCCAGCAGATCCTTTCCGGTCATGACCGAGGGAATGGCCTGGGCCTGAATCGGGGTGGGGATGGTGTAGCCCTCGGTGGTGAGGGCCTGGAGGAGGGCCTTGTTCAGGCCAAAGGATTCGAAGGTGATGCTCATGGGAGCGGATGTCTTTCGCATGCGGCGACGCGCATCGGCCGGGCTGAGACGCCAAAGGACCGCGCGCCGCCAATCCCGACGGATCGCCTGAATGGCAATCGCGGGCTTGATCGGGCGCCGCCCCGCGTGTCCGGGCAGCGAATGAGTCTTGAGGGCCGGCCGCTGCTACAGTCAGGTCTCGGCCCGGAGGCCAGACCCACACGCGCTGGAGCGCACCGGGGGTCGCAAGGGTGCGACGGAGCGGCAGATGGGCGCTTAGGGCGGTAAAGTCAAGGTGGGGAGACGCGGGGGCTCAGTTGCGGTAGTCTTCGCCAGAGAGCAGACGCCATGAACGATATCGTCCGAGACGCCCTGATCGCGAAGATTGCCGAATTGCCGGAAGACCGGGTGTCGGAGATCATGGATTTCGTCGATTTCATCCGTCAGCGGGAGGCGGACCGCGCCCTGACCCGGGCCGCCATGCGCGCCAGCGAGCCAGCCCTTGCGCGCGTCTGGGACAATCCGGACGACGACATCTACAATGAGCTTTGAGTTCGGCGACGTCCTCGTCGTCGAATTTCCCTTCACCGACGGGTCCAATCGAAAGCGCAGACCCGCGGTCGTGATCAGCGGCGCGGCATACAATGCCACGCGCGCCGACTTTGTGATGCTGGCCATCACCAGTCAGCTGAAGGGTTCAGAAGACGGGTTCGATGTACTGATCGACGAGTGGCAGGCGGCTGGGCTGAAAAAGGCCTCGGCCCTCAAGCCGGTGCTGTTCACCCTCGAAGCGCCCTACGTCCGGCAACGCCTGGGCTCGCTGGGCGCGAACGACGTCCGGGCTCTGAGGTCGCTGCTCAGCAGAATCATCGGCTAGTTTCGTTCACGTCCCTGGCTGGACGTAGGGAATGCGGGCGAACAGGCGGCGTTCGTCGCCGCGCGGATCGTCTTCCATGCGGGGCGGGACGTCCATGATCATGGACTGGCGGCGGGTCAGGTCATAGGGCGTCCAGGCCGGCATGCCCGGGTGGTTGGGATGGCCTGTCCGTGCGAGCGCGACGAAGGCTCCGGACAGGATGTCGGCCATGACCTGCGCCTGCGGACCCTGGGCACGGCTGCCGGGGGCGGTGACGGTATCGAGCGCCAGGGGGATGTCGTCGGTGTGCATGGCGCCGCGTCGGCCGCCGTCGGCGGGGCTGGTCCAGTTCAGCTGATAGACGAAGGCCGGTGTGCCAGCGGCGGCGCGGGCCTCGGCCTCGATGACGGCCCCGCGCCACGACCGGGCGGCGGTCGTGGCGGCGAAGAAGACGTCCGAGGGCGACCAGTTCGGATGCATCTGGCGATAGGCGGCGATGACGCCCTCGGGGGCCACGTCGATGCGCATGTTGGCCACCGTCATGCGGGCGGGCAGGTCGTCCCAGGCCAGGGCGAAGTTGGCCGGATCGCCGCCCAGGAAGGCGCGGGTCTCGTCCCGGGTGTTGCCGATGATCATGGGGATGGCGGCCGACTGGCTCGGCGCGTCCGGATAGAAGGGGTGGCGCGTCAGGGTGCGGTCGTCCAGCACCGGGGCGAACGACAGGCCGCCATAGCCGAGCACCGGATCGGTCATCTGCGCCGCGCGCAGCAGGCGATCGACGGGCAGGGTGGCGACCTCCGCCGCGCGTTCCGGCGGCAGGTCCAGGGCGTCCAGCCAGGCGGCGGCGCGTGTCGTGGCGTTCATCGGGCCGGACGCCGTGACCTGCTGTCCGCTCATGGTCGCGGCGCGGTGGAACAGGCCGGCGGCGGCGGGCGTGGCCATCAGGCTGGCAATCTTGGCCCCGCCGCCCGACTGACCGAAGACCATGACGCGATCTGGATCGCCGCCGAAGGTCGCGATGTTGTCGCGCACCCATCGCAGCGCCAGGATCAGGTCCAGCTGGCCGGCGTTGCCGCTGTCGGCGAAGGCGGGCCCCGCCAGCCGCGCGAGGTAGAGATAGCCGAACAGGTTCAGACGGTGGTTCAGGGTCACCACCACCACGTCGTTCCGCCCCGCCAGCCGCGTGCCGTCGTACAGCGGACTGGAGCCGGACCCGTTCGAATATCCGCCCCCGTGGATGTAGACCATGACCGGTCGCCGCTCGGCGTCCAGCCCGGGCGTCCAGACGTTCAGGAACAGGCAGTCCTCGCCCTGGTTCGGCTCGGATCCCCCTTGTGGGCTCGCGGGTCCATAGTCGAAGGTCTCGACCGGCGCGCTCCAGGGCGCGGGCGGCACCGGCGGCTGGAAGCGGCGCGGGCCGGTGTCGGCCCCGTAACGCACGCCCTTGAACACGGAGACAGCGCCGTCGCGGACACCCCGGACCGGGCCGTGGGTCGTCGCGGCGACGGGGTGGTCCTGGGCCCTCGCGATGCCGGCGGTCAGCAGGGCCGCGCCGGTGATCAGGGCCTGACGGCGGTCTGGGATGAAGCGGGTCATGCGGCAGCCTAGGCCCACCGAGGCTTCGTTGTCACCGGTGTCATCGCGATGGCGGCTTGCGGAGCCGAACGGGCCCCGCTCTAGTGCGATCACGCATTGTTACGAGCCGCCTCCCCGGTCGCGCTCAGACCGGAGACGACCCATGACCCATTCGAACCGCGCCGGCCTGTCGGTCGCCGACGAGCTCGCGACCTTCATCGAGGGAGAGGTGCTGCCGGGGCTGGCGATCGATGCCGGAGAGTTCTGGGCGGGGGTGGCCGACCTCTACGCTCGCTTCACGCCCGAGAACCGCGCGTTGCTGGCGCGTCGCGATGACCTTCAGGCTCGGATCGACGCCTGGCATGCGGCGCGGAAGGGCCAGCCGCACGATCCGGCGGCGACCGAGGGCTTCCTGCGCGAGATCGGCTATCTGGCCCCCGAGCCTGCGCCGTTTCAGGTCGGCACCGAGCGGGTCGACGACGAGATGGCGCGACTGGCGGGGCCTCAGCTGGTCGTGCCGATCCTGAACGCGCGCTTCCTGCTGAACGCGGCCAATGCCCGGTGGGGCAGCCTGTACGACGCGCTGTACGGCACCGATGCCCTGGGCGACCTGCCGCCGGGCGGGCCCTATGACACGGAGCGCGGGGCGCGGGTCGTCGCGCGGGCCAAGGCGTTCCTGGATCAGGCTGTGCCGCTCGCGGGGGGCTCATGGGCCGATCTGACCGACCCGCACGCCAACGGTATCGAACTCAAGGACCCGGCCCAGTATCTCGGCATGACCGAACGGTCGCGCCTGTTCCGCAACAACGGGCTGCACATCGAGGTGGTGTTCGACACCACCCATCCGGTCGGGGCGACCGATCCGGCGGGCATCGCCGACGTGGTTCTGGAATCGGCCCTGTCGACCATCTGCGACCTGGAAGACTCGGTCGCGGCCGTCGATGCTGCCGACAAGACCGCCGCCTATCGCAACTGGCTGGGTCTGATGAAGGGTGACCTGTCGGCGAGCTTCCAGAAGGGCGGCAAGACGCTGGAACGGACGCTGGAGCCGGACGTCTCATACGCCGCTCCTGACGGCTCGAGCCGGACGCTGAGGGGGAGGTCGCTGCTGTTCGTGCGGAACGTCGGGCACCTGATGACCAATCCGGCGATCCGCCTGCCGGACGGGGAGGAGGCGTTCGAGGGTATCCTCGACGCCATCGTGACGTCGCTGATCGCGATGTACGACCTGAGGGGCCTGGGCCGGTTCCGCAACTCGACGGCCGGATCGGTCTATATCGTCAAGCCCAAGATGCACGGGCCGGACGAGGCCGCCTTCACCAACCGGCTGTTCGACGCGGTCGAGGATCTGCTGGGTCTCGACCGTCACACGATCAAGGTCGGGGTGATGGACGAGGAGCGGCGCACCTCGGCGAACCTGGCGGCCTGTATCCATGCGGTGAAGGACCGGATCGTCTTCATCAACACCGGCTTCCTGGACCGGACGGGCGACGAGATCCACACCGCCATGCAGGCCGGGCCGATGGTGCGCAAGGCCGACATCAAGGCGTCGAAGTGGATCAGCTCGTATGAGGCGCGGAACGTCGCCATCGGCCTGGCGTGCGGCCTGTCGGGGCGGGCTCAGATCGGCAAGGGCATGTGGGCTGCGCCCGACCGCATGGCCGATATGCTGGAGCAGAAGATCGGCCACCCAAAAACGGGGGCCAACACGGCATGGACCCCCAGCCCCACCGCCGCGACCCTGCATGCCATGCACTATCACGCGGTCGATGTGTTCGCGGTGCAGAAGGAGGTCGCCCAGCGGCCGGTGCCCGGTCTTCAGGACCTGCTCACGCCGCCTCTGGCGAACGGGGCCAACTGGTCCGAGCAGGAGGTCGCCGACGAGCTGGACAACAACGCCCAGGGCATTCTCGGCTATGTCGTGCGCTGGATCGATCAGGGTGTGGGCTGTTCCAAGGTGCCTGATATCCACGACATCGGCCTGATGGAGGACCGGGCGACGCTGAGGATCAGCTCTCAGCACATCGCCAACTGGCTGCTGCATGGCGTTTGCACGCCGGCGCAGGTCGACGCGGCCCTCCTGCGCATGGCGGCCAAGGTCGATGCCCAGAACGCGGGCGACCCGCTGTACCGGCCAATGGCGCCGAACCCGGACGGCAGCCTGGCCTATCAGGCGGCGCGGGCCCTGGTGTTTGAGGGGGTGACGCAGCCGAACGGCTACACAGAGCCGCTGCTGCATGCGTTCCGTCGGCGGGTGAAGGGGGGCTGACCCCGGCCTTGCGGCGGCCACGGTCTGAGCAGAGGGTTGCGCCCATGCGGAGCAGGTCAAATGGAACGGCGAAACACGGGGTCGTCCTTCTCGCCGGGGCGCTGATGATGACCGCCTGCGCTCCCAAGCCCGCCGCGTCCGAGCCGCAGGGCCGAATCCTGGCCGTGGATCAGGTCGCGGGCTACTGGGCCCTGACCGAGGTCGGCGGCACCGCGCGGTGCGATCTGGCCCTGGCGAATCTGATCATCGAGGGCGTGCGGCCGGTGCTGGCCGAGCGGTGCGGCCTTTCAACAGTTGCGGCGGCGAAATCCTGGCGGGCGACGGCCACCGGGTTCGAGCTGCTGGCGGCGGACGGAGCGGTCGTCCTTGCGTTTCGCCGGACGGGCGAGGACGCCTTCCAGGCCGTGGGCCATCCCTACCGTCTGAGCCGCGCGCCGCTTTCCTGACGCATTCGTAACTTGCGAAGCCCGTTCGGGCGTGACAAGTCTCCTTGACCAAGCAAGGGGCTGTCATATGCTGTCGGTGAAGAATCTCGTCCATGTCTACGGCAATGGGACGCGGGCGCTGGACGATGTTTCGCTGAATGTGCCGACCGGTATGTTCGGTCTGCTGGGTCCGAACGGCGCGGGCAAGTCGACGCTGATGCGCTCGATCGCGACGCTGCAGACCCCGACCTCGGGTTCCATCGACTTCGACGGGATCGACGCCATCGCGGAGCCGGAGAAGCTGCGCCGCACCCTGGGCTATCTGCCCCAGGATTTCGGCGTCTATCCGCGCGTTTCGGCCTACGACATGCTGGACCACATGGCGGTGCTGAAGGGCATCGCGGGCGGCAAGGATCGCAAGCAGACGGTCGAGAGCCTGCTGAACCAGACCAATCTATGGTCGGTGCGGAACAAGGCCATCGCGGGCTTCTCGGGCGGAATGCGTCAGCGTTTCGGCATCGCCCAGGCCCTGATCGGCAACCCCAAGCTGATCATCGTCGACGAGCCGACGGCGGGCCTGGACCCGGAAGAGCGCAACCGCTTCCTGAACCTGCTGGCGGAGATCGCCGACAACGTCGTGATCATCCTGTCGACCCACATCGTCGAGGACGTCGCCGACCTGTGCCCGCGCATGGCGGTGCTGGCGGGCGGCAAGATCCAGCTGGAGGGCGCGCCCGCCGAGCTGATGGAGCGTCTGAACGGCCGGGTCTGGAAGAAGACCATCGACAAGGAGGCCCTGGAGGATCACCGCGCCAAGCACGAGGTCATCTCGACGCGCCTGTTCGCCGGGCGCACCGTGATCCATGTCCTGTCGGACCGTCGTCCGGGCGAAGGCTTCGAGCCGGTGCCCGGCGGGCTGGAAGACGTCTATTTCTCGACCCTGTCGGCCTCGCGCCGCGTCGCCGCCTAAGAGGGCCGCGTCATGTTCGGGAAGATCGCCGCCTTCGAATTCCGCTATCAGCTGCGCCAGCCGGCCTTCTGGGTCATCGCCATCGTCTTCGCCCTGTTCGGCTTCGGCATCGTCGCGGCCTCCGAGAACATCTCGATCGGGGGCGGGGGCAATGTCTACGTCAACGCGCCCTATACCCTGGCGCAGGCGAACACGATCTTCGCCATCCTGTTCATGCTGGCGACCACGGCCATCGTGGCCAATGTGGTCGCGCGCGACGCCACCACCGGCTTCGGGCCAATGATCCAGGCGACGCAGGCGACCAAGTTCGACTATCTGTATGGCCGCTTCGCCGGGGCCTTCGGGGCCGTGGCCCTGTGCTTCCTCAGCGTGTCGCTGGGCATTCTCGTCGCCACCTTCATGCCCTGGGTGGACAAGGAAACGGTCGGGCCGTTCCGTCCGGGCGACTATGCCTGGGCCTATCTGGTGATGGGCCTGCCCGGCGTGTTCCTGACCTCGGCGTTGTTCTTCGCCCTGGCCACGGTGACCCGGTCGATGATGGCGACCTACGTCGGCGTGGTCGCCGTGTTCATCCTGTACATCAGCCTGACCTCAGCCCTGGCGCGGCCGGAGTTCGAGACGGCCCTGGCCTGGCTGGAGCCGTTCGGCGCCTCGGCCTACGGGCTGGTGACGCGCTACTGGACCCCGGTCGAGCGCAACACCTTGCAGCCGGCGCTGGAGGGCATCTTCCTCTACAACCGCCTGATCTGGACCGGCGTGGGGGTGCTGTTCCTCGCCGCCGCCTACTTCCTTTACCAGCCGGCCACGCGCGGGGCCAAGGCGTCCAAGCAGGACAAGCTGCGCGCCCTGGCCGAGAAGGCGCCGGCCACGGCCGCCTCGTCCGGTCCCCTGCCGACCCCCAGCTACGGCTTCGCCTCGGGCTGGGCCCAGTTGAGCCGCCGCACCGGGTTCGAGATGGGCCTGATGTTCAAGAGCCCGGCCTTCCTGGTGCTGCTGGTCCTGGGGGCCTTTAACGCAGTCGGCACCCTGCTGTTCGCGGGCGAGCTCTACGGCGCGCCGGTGTTTCTGGTGACGCGGCTGGTGGTCGAACTGCTGCAGGGCGCCTTCGGCATCGTGGCGATCATTGTGGCCATCTACTATGCCGGCGAGCTGGTGTGGCGCGATCGCGAGCGGCGCACGCACGAGATCATCGACGCGACGCCGACGCCCGACTGGACCTTCCTGGTGCCCAAGACCCTGGCCTTGACGCTGGTCCTGGGCGCGATCCTGGTCGTGGCCTCGCTGACCGGCATGGCGGTCCAGACCTACAAGGGCGGGGTCGATTACGAGATCGACAAATACATCCTGTGGTTCCTCCTGCCGGACACGCTGAACTTCGCCCTGATCGCGGTCCTGGCCATCTTCGTGCAGGCCCTGTCGCCTAACAAGTTCGTCGGCTGGGCCATCATGGTGGTCTATCTCGTGAGCACGATTGTCTTGGGCAATTTAGGTTTCGAGCATGTCCTGTACCGCTATGGCAGCGGGACGGGCGTGCCCCTGTCCGACATGAACGGGACGGGCGACTTCCGCAGGTTCGCGAGCTGGACGGACGCCTACTGGACCGCCTTCGCCGTGATCCTGCTGGTGTTCGCCTATGCCCTGTGGCGGCGAGGGACCGAGACGCGGCTGCTGCCGCGCCTGCGTCGCCTGCCGCGTCGCCTGGCCGGTCCGGCGGGCGCGGTCCTGGCCGTGGCTGTCGTGGCCTTCGCCAGCCTGGGCGGCTTCATCTTCTACAACACCAATGTGCTGAACGAATACCAGACCTCCGATCAGGAGGAGAAGCGGTCGGCCGAGTACGAAAAGACCCTGCTGCGGTTCGAGACCGCGCCCCAGCCGTCGGTGGTCAGCGTCGTCTATGACATGGACCTGGATCCCCACGCCCCGCGCCTGGTGACCAAGGGCAGCTATGTCGTGGAGAACCGCACGGGCGCGCCCCTGTCGGAAATGCACCTGCGCTGGCTGCCCGACCTGCAGGTCACGCGCATGGACGTCGAGGGCGCCGCGATCGCCCGCGAGTGGGACGAATTCGACTATCGCATCTACCGCTTCGCCACGCCGATGGCGCCGGGCGAGCGCCGCACGGTCAGCTTCGAGACGGTGTTCGAACAGCGGGGCTTCAAGCACCGTGGCAACACCACCCGTCTGGTCGACAACGGCACCTTCGTCTCGAACAACGAGTTCGCGCCGATCATCGGCATGAGCCGCGACGGCCTGCTGTCCGACCGCACCACGCGCCGCAAATACGGCCTCGAGCCGGAGTTGCGTCAGGCGAAGCTGGAGGACACCACGGCGCAAGGTCGGAACTACGTCGGCGCCGACTGGGTGACGTCGGACATCACGGTCACCACCGTCGCCGACCAGACGCCGATCGCGCCGGGCTACAAGGTGTCGGACACGACGGCGAACGGACGCCGCACCGCCCGGTTCGTGACCGAGGCCCCGATCCTGAACTTCCTGTCGGTCCAGTCGGCCCGTTACGAGGTCGAGCGCGAGGTCCACGACGGCATCGAGCTGGCCGTCTATCACCAGCCCGGCCATGAGCGGAACGTGCCGCGCATGATCCAGTCCCTGAAGACCGGGCTGGATTACTTCCAGGCGGCGTTCGGCCCGTATCAGTTTCGGCAGGTGCGGATCATCGAGTTCCCGGCCTATGCCAGCTTCGCCCAGGCCTTCGCCAACACCATCCCCTATTCGGAATCGCTGGGCTTCATCGCCGACTTCCGCAATCCGGAGAAGATCGACTACGTCACCTACATCACCGCCCACGAGCTGGGTCACCAGTGGTGGGCCCACCAGGTCGTCAGCGCGGACTCGCAAGGGTCCACGACCCTGACCGAGACCCTGGCCCAGTACTCGGCCCTGATGGTGATGAAACAGACCTATGGCGCGGATCAGATCCGTCGGTTCCTGAAGTTCGAGCTGGACAACTATCTGCGCAGCCGGGGCAGTGAGAGGCTGGAAGAACTGCCGCTCTACCGGGTCGAGAACCAGGGCTATATCCACTACCAGAAGGGTGGATCGGTCATGTACCTGCTGGCGGACCAGATCGGCGAGGACCGGGTCAACGCCGCCCTGCGCAGCCTGATCCAGTCGTTCGCCTTCAAGGGCCCGCCCTATCCGCGCTCGCTGGATCTGGTCGCCGCCTTGCGAGCCGTCGCCCCGGCGGACAAACAGGCCCTGATCACTGACCTGTTCGAGCGGATCACCCTGTATGACGTGAAGGTCAACGAGACGACCGCCACGCGCCGCTCCGACGGCCGCTGGGACGTCACCGTCACGGTCGAGGCCAGGAAGCTGTACGCCAACGGCCAGGGCGAGGAGACCGAATCGCCGCTGAACGAGACCTTCGACATCGGCCTGTTCTCGGCCGAGCCGGGCGACGGGGCCTTCGAGGCCAGCGACGTCCTGTTGTTCGAGCGGCGGCCGCTGCGGACGGGGGTGCAGACCTTCCGCTTCACGACAGCGCAGAAGCCCACGTTCGCCGGGGTCGATCCCTACAACAAGTGGATCGATCGGAACTCGGACGACAATGTGCGGAGCGTGGAGTAGGGAACCGGGGCCAGCATCACCCTTTGTTACAGCCCGGCCTCGCCTTCGCGCGCGCAGCACGTTAGTCAGGGCCGCATCCCGAGCGGGGTCTACCCGCCATCGATCCTCAGGGGCTGACGAATGAGCAAGTGGGTGTACGGCTTCGGCGGGGGTTCCGCCGACGGCGACGCGTCGATGAAGAACCTACTGGGCGGCAAGGGGGCGAATCTCGCGGAGATGTCGTCCCTGGGCCTGCCGGTGCCGCCGGGCTTCACCATCACGACCGAGGCCTGCGTCCATTACTATTCCAACGGCCAGACCTATCCCGACGGCTTGCGCGAACAGGTGGCCGAGGGGCTGAAGGCGGTCGAAACCGTGGTCGGCAAGACCTTCGGCGATGCGTCCAACCCCTTGCTCGTGTCGGTGCGATCGGGCGCGCGGGCGTCGATGCCCGGCATGATGGACACGGTGCTGAACCTGGGTCTGAACGATCAGACGGTCGAAGGTCTGGCCGCCCTATCGGGCGACCGGCGCTTCGCCCTCGACAGCTATCGCCGCTTCATCACCATGTACTCCAGCGTCGTCCTGGGCCTCAGCCACGACGATTTCGAGGAGGTCCTCGACGATCACAAGGACCGTCTAGGCGTCACCGTCGATACCGACTTGAAGGCCGCCGACTGGGAGAAGGTCGTCGTCGAGTACAAGGCCGTGGTCGAGCGCGAGCTGGGCCGGCCGTTCCCCCAGGATCCGCACGAACAGCTGTGGGGCGCGGTCTCCGCCGTCTTCGCCAGCTGGATGAACGACCGGGCCAAGTTCTATCGCCGCATGCACGACATCCCCGAGAGCTGGGGCACGGCCGTCAACGTCCAGTCGATGGTGTTCGGCAACATGGGCGAGACCTCGGCAACGGGCGTGGCCTTCACCCGCAATCCTTCGACCGGCGAAGCCAAGCTGTATGGCGAGTTCCTGATCAACGCCCAGGGCGAGGACGTGGTCGCGGGCATCCGCACGCCGCAAAGCCTGACCAAGGCCGGCCGCGAGGAGATGGGCGAGACGGCCCCCTCCATGGAAGAGGCCATGCCGCAAGTCTTCGCCCAGTTCGTCGACGTCGTCGGCAAGCTGGAGAGCCACTACCGCGACATGCAGGACATCGAGTTCACGGTCGAACAGGGTCGGCTGTGGATGCTCCAGACCCGCAACGGCAAGCGCACCGCCAAGTCGGCGCTGAAGATCGCCGTCGATCTGGCGGCCGAGGGCGTCATCACCCAGGAAGAGGCGATCAGCCGGGTCGAGCCCTCTGCGCTGGACCAGTTGCTGCATCCGACGCTGGATCCGTCGGCGGCCCGCACGGTGGTGGCCGCGGGCCTGCCTGCCTCGCCGGGCGCGGCGACCGGCAAGATCGTGTTCGACGCGGACGAGGCCGAGCGGCTCAACCAGCTCGGCGACGCCGTCATCCTGGTGCGCGAGGAGACCTCGCCCGAGGACATCCACGGCATGCACGCGGCGCGCGGCATCGTCACGGCGCGCGGCGGCATGACCAGCCACGCGGCCGTCGTCGCGCGCGGCATGGGCCGGCCCTGCGTCTCCGGCGCCGGCGAGATCCACATCGACGAGCGGTCCCAGACCTTCAGCGCGCGGGGTCGCATCTTCAAGGCCGGCGAAGTCATCACCATCGACGGCTCCAAGGGCGAGGTGCTGGACGGCGCCGTGGCCATGATCGAGCCCGAGCTGACGGGCGACTTCCAGACCCTGATGGGCTGGGCCGACAAGGTCCGCCGCCTGCGCGTGCGCGCCAACGCCGAGACGCCGCTGGACGCCCGCACCGCGCGGGGCTTCGGCGCTGAGGGCATCGGCCTGTGCCGCACCGAGCACATGTTCTTCGACGAGGCCCGCATCGCCGCCGTGCGCGAGATGATCCTGGCCGACGACGAGGCGGGACGGCGCGCGGCCCTGGCCAAGATCGAGCCGTTCCAGAAGTCTGACTTCGTCGAACTGTTCACCATCATGGCCGGCCTGCCGGTCACGGTGCGTCTGCTGGACCCGCCGCTTCACGAGTTCATCCCGCACTCGGACGAGGACATCGAGGCGCTGGCGGCCTCGTCAGGTCTGGACGCGGCCAAGCTGAAGAAGCGGGCGCGGGACCTGCATGAGGTCAACCCCATGCTGGGCCATCGCGGCTGCCGGCTGGGCGTCGCCTATCCCGAGATCTACGAGATGCAGGTGCGGGCGGTTCTGGAGGCGGCGATCGCCGTCAAACAGACGTCGGGCACGGCGCCGATCCCTGAGATCATGCACCCCCTGGTCGCGCTCGGCCTGGAGATGAAATACCTGCGCGAGCTGACCGACCGGACGGCCAAGGCCGTGTTCGAGGCGGTCGGCGACAGCGTCGAATACCTGGTCGGGACCATGATCGAGCTACCGCGCGCGGCGCTGCGGGCCGGGGACCTTGCCGAGCACGCCGAGTTCTTCAGCTTCGGCACCAACGACCTGACCCAGACGACCTTCGGCATCAGCCGCGACGATTCCGGCCGCTTCCTGCAGGCCTATATGGACAAGGGCATCTTCGAGACCGATCCCTTCGTCCGCCTGGACCAGGAGGGCGTCGGCGACCTGATCCGCATCGCGGCCGAGCGGGGCGGGGCGGTGCGGCCCGACATCAAGATGGGCATCTGCGGCGAGCACGGCGGCGACCCGGCTTCGATCGCCTTCTGCGAAGAGGTCGGCCTGACCTATGTCAGCTGCAGCCCCTACCGCGTCCCGATCGCCCGGCTGGCGGCGGCGCAGGCGGCGCTGAACGTCGAGCGCGAGAAGGATCGATAGGCTTAATCCTCACCCGTAGGGGGAGGGGGACCACGAAGTGGTGGAGGGGGCCAACCGCGCATGACAAAGTCCAGGGCCAGCCCCCTCCGTCACGGCGCGAAGCCGCGCCGTGCCACCTCCCCCAACGGGGGAGGATTGGCAATCATCGGTCCCGGGGCGATCGGCGGGACAGTCGCGGCGCATCTGTCTCCGAGCCACCCCGACCTCGCCCTTTGCGCCCGCACGGCGTTCGCGCGGCTGATCGTCGAGACGCCCCAGGGCCGGATCGAGGTCGCGCCGACCGTGCTGACCGACCCCGCCACGGCCGGTGCCGTCGACTGGGTCCTGGTGGCCACCAAGACCTATGACGTCGCCGGCACCGCGCTCTGGCTGGAGCGGCTGATGGGACCGGACACCCGCCTGGCGGTGCTGCAGAACGGTGTCGAACACGTCGCCCGCTTTGCGCCCTTCGTGCCTGTGGACCGGATCGTGCCGGTGGTCGTGGAAATCCCGGCAGAGCGCAGTGCGCCCGGTCTCATCGTTCAGCGCCGGGACGGTTGGCTGAAGGTCCCCGCCGGTGCGAACGGCGAGGCCTTCGCCGCCCTGTTCCGGACCCCAGGCATCGAGGCATCGACGACCGAGGACTGGACATCGGTCGCCTGGCGCAAGCTGGCGGTCAATAGCGCCGGCGCCGTCAACGCCCTGACCGGCCGGCCCGCCGGCATCGCCGCGAGGCAGGACATCGCCGACCTGATGCGCGGGCTGGTCGCCGAATGTCTGGCGGTCGGACGGGCCGAAGGGGCGACGCTTGACGAGGACCTGCCGGACCGTGTCGTGGATCAGTACCGCGCCTCTCCGCCCGACTCGGTCAACTCGTTGCTGGCCGATCGACTGGCGGGCCGGCCGATGGAATGGGACGCGCGAAACGGCGTCATCGCGCGGCTGGGCACGGTCCACGGCATCGCGACGCCGTTGAACGCCATGGCCGCCTCGCTGCTGTCAGCAGCCGAATAGGGCAAGAAGGCGGCGAGTATAACGCCGTCTGTGCTTCGCGGCTCACAGTTTCCGCAATGTAACGGCCGAGCCCTGGAACGACCTTGGGGCATACCTACTTGAGCACTCGCTGGATGGGGCCGGGACGATCAGTCCCGCATCTAGGAAGTCAAAGAAACAATGCGTAACATTCTCCTCGCTACCGCCGCCGTTTCCCTGTTCGCCCTGCCTGCCGCGGCGCAGAGCCTGTCCCAGCCCCAGTGGTACGGGACGGCGGGCTATACGGCGCTCGACGCCGACGACGCCGACCTGGGCGCCATCACCGGCCGGGTGGGCGCGCGCGTCTCGCCCAACGTCGCTTTCGAGGGTGAAGCCTCGATCGGCGTGGTGGACGACGACGTCACCTTCGGCGGCGTGACCGGCTCGATCGAGCAGGACTACGACGCCGCCGCCTATGTCGTGGGCATCCTGCCCCTGGCGCCGAACTTCGACCTGTTCGGCCGCGTCGGCTACGGCACCACCTCGATCAAGGCCGAGGTCGCCGGCTTCGAGGTCGAAGAGGACGGCGAGAGCGTCAACTATGGCGTCGGCGCCAACTACTTCTTCGACGCCCAGAACGGACTGCGCGCCGACTGGACCCGCCGCGACTTCACCGACGACAACGGCGGCGAAGTCGACACCTATGGCGTGAGCTACGTCCGGAAGTTCTAAGGCCCACGGCCTCCTCCCCGTCGGCCGCCCGGCCGATGGGGAGGACACGTGGTCGTCAGCCCGGTTCGGCGATCAGGGCCCAGCGCTTGGAGCCCTCGCCGAAGGGGCGTGTGAACCATTCCGAATATCGCTGGAACGCCTCGATGATCTGGCGACCCAGATCTGGCGCGACGGGTTCGCCGCGCTGACGTCTGAGCGCCGCGACGCATTCGATCACGGTCGTCTCATGGGCCGAGCCGCCAAGCGACTTCAGGACCTGGGCGACATCGCGCGCCAAGGCTTCGAGAAAGTTCAACTGCTTCGGTTGGTTCATCCGGACGCTCCGCCGCCAGGCTGTCAGGGATGACCTTTCATGAACCCACTCGCCTTTCAGGCGCAAGCTATGCCGGTGTTCTCCGGCTCATCTGTTCGTGATCAGCCGCGTTTCCTGACGAAGACCGTCCCGGCCGAATAACCCGCGCCGAAGCTGCAGATCAGGCCGGTCTCGCCGGCCTCGAACCCGTCGTTGTGCAGATGGAAGGCGATGATCGAGCCGGCGGAAGAGGTGTTGGCGTATTCGTCCAGGATGATGACGTTCTCGGCCTCGGTCGGGTCGCGGCCCAGGACCTTTCGGCCGATCATCTGGTTCATGTTGATGTTGGCCTGGTGCAGCCAAAGGCGCTTCAGCCCCGTGGGATCGATCCCCAGGTCGCCGGCGTGGTCGACGATCATGTCCGACACCATCGGCACCACGTCCTTGAAGACCTTGCGCCCCTGCTGAATGAACAGCTTGTCGGGGGCCCCAATGCCCTCGGGCGCGGCGTTGTTAAGGAAGCCGAAGTTATTTCGGATATTGTTGGAGAACACCGTCTTCAGCCGGGTGCCCAGGATGTCCCAGCCGCCCGGTCCGGCCCGGTCGGCGCTTTCGACGATCACGGCGGTGGCCACATCGCCGAAGATGAAGTGGCTGTCGCGGTCCTTGAAGTTCAGGTGGGCCGAACAGACCTCGGGGTTGACCATCAGCACGGCCTTCCCCGGATCGTTGGCGATGAAGTCTGCCGCCGTCTTGATGCCGAAGGTGGCCGAGGAGCAGGCGACGTTCATGTCGAAGCCGAAGCCGTCGATGCCCAGCGCCTGCTGGATCTCGACAGCCAGGGCCGGATAGGGGCGGGGCATGTTGGATGCGGCGCACAGCACTGCGCCGATCTCCGAGACCGGCTTGCCCCAGGCGGCGATGGCCTGACGCGCGGCCGCGACGGCCATCTCGGCCATGATCGACAGCTCGTCGTTGGAGCGCTCGGGGATGTTCGGCGCCATCCGCGCGGGATTGAGCACGCCGGCCTTATCCAGCACGAACCGGCTCTTGATGCCGGACGCCTTCTCGATGAACTCGACCGACGACGGCGTCAGGGCGGCCACGTCGCCCTCGGCGATCTGCAGCGCGTGGTCAGAGTTCCACCGCTCGGCCCAGGTATTGTAGGCGGCGACCAGTTCGGCGTTGGAGATGGACTGTTCGGGAGTGAACAGGCCGGTGGCGGCGATCACGGCGTGAGGCAAGTTGGTGTCCCTATCGCTCGGGACGCGGTCCCTCGCTGCTCGAGGGACGTTTATTGCCCCGGTGGTTTGGTCTCAATAGGACGGTGGCGGGCGGCGGTCGAGACTGGCGTTGAGGCCCTTCCACCAGCGGGCGATCTGATGGGGCGGTGGGGGCGGGGCCGGGGTGTCGCGTTCGCGGATCAGACGTTCGACCAGGTCCTCGGCCTCGCAGGGCCAGCCCTCGGGCGTGACATAGATCGGATACTGGATCAGGGCGGCGGCCACGAGGGCATCCAGGCTGGCCCGCCGTGTGCGGCGCTCGAAGGTCATGCGGTCGGTCGTCAGGCCCCACCCGCCATAGAAGGGGCGGCCGTAGGTGGCGACGGCCTTTCCGCGCAACAGGGCCTCGAACCCGGACAGGGACGTCAAGGTGGCCAGGGTATCACAGGCTTCCAGACAGTCGATGATGTCGAGGTCGTCGGCGACGGCATCGACCGTCTCCATCGCGTGGGCATCCAGACGGCCCGGACGGTTGCCGCTCATCACGTCGGGGTGGTTGCGGTAGATCAGGAAGGCATCCGGAAAGTCTGCGCGCGCGGCCTCGACCAGGCCCGAGTTGGTGCGGATGTCGCCGCAGCCTTTCAGGATCGACTTGTCGTTCTCGACCTGACCGACCACCAGCAGCTTCATCCGGTCTGACGGCCAGTCGGGGCGGGCGGGCCCCGACGCCAGATTGTATTTCGACAGACCGGCCGAGACGATCCGCGCGCGCAGGGCGGCGGCGCGGGCCAGCATGGCCGGATCCTGGGTCCCGTCCTCGATCAGCCGCTCCAGCCGCGAGGGGGCGGTCGGGTCGTAGTAGACGCCGAGGTCGTCCAGGGCGACGCTGAGCGCGCCGAAGAAGTCCGAGCCCAGGCCGCGAGAGCGGATGAAGCCGTCCTCCATCCGCACCACCGGGGCCGAGGTCGATGCGGCGGCCGCCGCGATCTCCGGCGTCTCCTTGCCGGCCCAGTAGATCAGGCGACCGCCGGTGCGCTCGGCATGGGCGGCGGCGCGCGAGGCGCTGGCGAAGTACTTCAGCCGGGTCCTTGGTCCGTTCAGCAGGCGGCGGACCTGGGGCCGCTTGGCCGGGGCGAAGCCGACGGCGGCCCAGTCGCCGGCCAGGCGCTCGGCCCGGTCGCGCAGGGTGATCAGCCGATCCAGCGCCGTCTCGGCCTCGCACCGCTGACCGGTCAGGGGATCGACATAGCGCGGATAGGCGATCAGGGCGGCGGCGGCGAGGGTCTCGATGTCGCGCGTCATGCTCCGGCGGCCGGTCGCGACCTCGTCCGTGGTCAGGCCCCAGCCGGAATAGAAGGGCGCGCCGAAGCAGCGGACCGGCAGGCCGCGCATCAGGGCCTCGAACCCTAAGGCCGAGGTCACGCACCAGACCGCGTCGACCGCGCCCAGCAGGTCCGCCGCCCGGACGTCGGTGTCCACCAGGGTCAGGCCGGTCAGGTCGGCGTCGGCGATGCAGCCCTTCTTGCGGCCCGCCGCCACGGCCGGATGGCGTTTAACGATCAGCTGGGCGTCGGGGTGTTCGGCGCGGCCGGCGCGGACCATGGCGGCGAAGCTGTCGGGCCCCGCCAGTCCGCAGGCGATGGAGGCGTCACCCGCCGTCTGGTCCACCAGCAGGATGCGGGGGCCGGGTTTCAGGATCGACGGGTCGAGAGGGACGCCCATGTTGGTCTTGGACAGGCCCGAGGCGACGATGCGCTCGACCAGGGCGCGGGCGCGGTCCCGCATCGCCGCGTCGCACCAGTCGTCGGCGGTTTCGATCAATAGCTCCAGCCGCGAGGGGCGGGTGGCGTCGTAGTAGATCCCCAGGTCGTCCACGATCAGGCTCAGCGTCGCCGCGCCGCTCTCTCCCAGGCCGATGGAGCGCAGGAAGCCGTCCTCCAGCGCGATATAGGGCAGCCCCGCGCGCTGGGCCCGGCGGCGACCGCCGCGCGAGCTGGGTTTCAGGCCCCAGCCGACCACGGCTTCGACCGGGGCCAGAGGGCTGGCGCGCAGGTCGAGATCGGCCAGGAAGGTCCGCAGGAAGGGCGTGTCCCAGATGCCGGGCGAGCAGACCCAGGCGCGGCGGCGTCCTGGATCAGCGGCGGGGGCGGAAGGGGGCTGGGACAATCGTCACGCTTTCGCGGCTGGCGGGGACGCCGGGCCGCGCCGGAGGAACCGCGAAGCCTCTAGCGGCACGCCGCCGCCCGGTCCAGCAGGGCCTGGGCCTGATCCCGATGCAGCCGCTCGACCATGGCTCCGCCGACGCGGATCGCGCCCTTGCCCACGGCCTCGGGCGCGGCGAAGGCGGTCACGATGGCCTGGGCCTCTTTGATCTCGGCCTCGGTCGGCGAGAAGGCGGTGTTGGCGACCGCGATCTGGTCGGGATGGATCAGGCTCTTGCCGTCGAAACCGTACAGGCGACCCTGGGCGCATTCGGCGGCCAGGCCGTCGGCGTCGGTCAGGCGGTTGAAGACGCCGTCGATGGCGAACAGGCCGTGCGCGCGGGAGGCGGCGACGGTCGCCGCCAGCCAGGGCTTCAGCGGCTCCCGGTCCGGCGACGCGCCGGTGCCCAGCGCCTTGACCAGATCGTTGACCCCCAGCATCAGCCCCGCCAGCGGCTCTCCGGCTCCGGCGATGGCGGGCAGGGCCATCAGCGCCCGGGGCGTCTCGATCATGGCGATGAGGCGGGCGCCGGGCGTCATGCGGGCCCCATAGGCATCGACGATGCTGGGGTTCTCGACCTTTGGGGCCACGACATAGTCCAGCGGCAGGTCGGCCAGCGCCTCCAGGTCGGCCTCGCCCCAGCGGGTGCCCAGCGCGTTGACGCGCACGGCCACCTGGGCGGGAAATCCGCCGGCCCGCACCGCCTCGACCGCCGCCGCACGCGCCTCCGCCTTGGCGTCCGGGGCCACCGCGTCCTCCAGATCGAGCACAATCAGGTCCGCGGCCACGGTCCGCGCCTTCTCGATCGCCCGAGCGTTGGATGCCGGCAGGAACAGCAGGCTGCGGACCAGGCTCATGCTCAGACCCGGCCGGTGACCGGCACAAGCGCCCCGGTCATGGCCCGGCTCTCGGGCGAGGCCAGGAACAGGATGACGGTCGCCAGGTCGGCGGGGGCGACCCATTTGGCAGGGTCGGCGTCGGGCATGTCCTTGCGGTTCTGGGGCGTGTCCAGGATCGAGGGCAGGACGGCGTTGACTCTGACGGAGGTGGATTTCAGCTCCTCCGCCAAGGCCTCGGTCAGGCGATGGACGGCGGACTTGGACGCGCCGTAGGCCCCCATGCCGGCCGCGGCCTTCAGGGCGCCCGCGGCGCCGACGTTGACGATCCGCCCCTCCGCCGACGCCTTCAGCCAGGGCAGGGCGGCGCGAGAGGCGTTCAGGGCGGTGGTCAGGTTTAGGGCGAACATCCGGTCCCAAGCGGGTTTGTCGTCCTCGACCGTCTGCCAGACGAAACCGCCCGCGATGTTCAGCAGGGCGTCGATGCCGCCAAAATGGTCGGCGACGGCTTTCAGGGCGCTCGCGGCCGCATCAGGGTCTGTCAGATCGACGCCCGCGATCTCGAACGCGCCCCCCGGCGGGATCTGCCCCGTCGCATGGTCGATCAGGGCGACGTTCAGCCCCTGGGTCAGGGCCGCTTCGACCACGGCGCGGCCCAGAATGCCGTGTCCGCCCGTCACCACCACGGTCCGCCTGGTCATGCCACTTCTCCTGTTGTCGGTCGGTCTTTCCCCCGTCCGCCGGATCGGGGCAAGTCGCCGTCATCGTTCGCGGATTGATAGGAGGCCCCGAACGTCCTAGGTGCGCGCGCCATGTCCGCGTCCGCCGCCCCCCTGTCGTCCATCCGGATCGCCCCGGAGACCCCCGCCGACGCCGCCGAGGCCGAGGCGCTGGTTCTGGACGCGTTCGGCCCTGGCCGGTTCGCCAAGACGGCCGAACGATTGCGCGAGGCCGCTCGGCGCGTGGCGGGCTTTACCGCGCGACACGACGGCCGGATGGTCGGGTCGGTGCGGCTGTGGGCGATCACCGTGGGCGGCGCGGAGGCGCTGTTTCTCGGCCCCATCGCCGTCGCCGCCGATGCGCGGGGCGAAGGTCTCGGTGCCGACCTGGTGGCCGCCTGCGTGGAGGAGGCCCGTCGGCGAGGCGTGGCGGGCGTCCTGCTGGTCGGGGACGCGCCCTATTTCTCGCGCTTCGGTTTCGTGGCCGCGCCGGGGGCGGCGCTGCCGGGACCAGCCGACCCCCGGCGGGTCCTGTGGCTGGCGATCGGAAGCGACCGCGCCGAGGGTCCTGTCCTGCCCGCCTGACGCTCGCGGCTTTCGCCCGGACGCGACGCGCCCTAAGTCTGGAGCATGAGCGCAACGGAGAGCACCACGGGGATCGCGGCGGTCACACAGGCGGCGAAGTCTGCGCGCGGCCTGCCGCCTGTGCACCTGTGGAATCCGGCCCACTGCGGCGACATCGACATCGTGATCCGCGCCGACGGCGTCTGGATGCACGAGGACTCGCCCATCGGCCGGGCCGAGCTGGTGCGATTGTTTTCGACGGTGCTGCGCCTCGATCCCGACGGCTATCACCTGGTCACCCCCGGCGAGAAGCTGAAGATCAGCGTCGAGGACCTGCCCTTCCGGGCCGTCGCCATGACGCGCGAGGGCGACGACCTGGTCTTCACAACCGACGTCGGCGACGAGGTTCGTGCCGGTCCTGACAACGCCATCACGGTCGAGACCGACCCCGCGACCGGCGAGCCCGCGCCCCGCGTTCACGTCCGCCGCGGTCTGGAGGCGCGGATCGTCCGCTCCGTTTTCTACGACCTGGTCGAGATGGCCGAGGAGCGGGACGGGCAGCTGGCGGTCTCGTCGGGCGGTGTCTGGTTTCCGCTGGGACCGCCTGGAGCAGGTCTGGCATGAGCCTGGCGTCGCTGAAGGAGCGGCTGGGGGAGCACCTGGTGGCCCCGGCCGACTGGCGGGCGGAGGGCGGCCCGATGCGGTCGGACTTCGACCTCAACCCCGGGTCCAGCCGCTGGGTCGAGGGGCCGCTGAAGCCTGCCGCCGTGCTGATCCCGATCGTGCAGACGGAACAGGGCGCGCGTGTGCTGCTGACCCGCCGCGCGGACAGCCTGGCCCGCCACACCGGCCAGATCGCCTTTCCCGGCGGTCGGCTCGATCCCGGCGAGACGGCCGTCGAGGCGGCCCTGCGCGAGGCGTGGGAAGAGGTCGCCCTGGAGCCCGAGGCGGTCGAGGTTCTGGGACTGTCCGATGCCTATGAGACCGGCACGGGCTATCTGGTCACACCGGTGGTGGGCTGGCTGGCGCGGATGCCCGACCTGATCCCGTCGCCGGACGAGGTGGCCGAGGTGTTCGACGTGCCGTGGGACGTGCTGATGGACCCGGCCATGCTGCGCCGCGACCATCTGGAGACGCCCGCCGGGGACCGGCGCTGGTTCTGGTCGGTGACGTTCGAGGATCGCTACATCTGGGGCGTGACGGCGGGGATCATCCGGGCGCTGCGGCACCGGCTCTACGGCGACGAGGACGAGCTCAGCCTCGCCACCGCCGAGGACGCGGCATGAGCCCGGCCCCCAGCCTGGCCGATCAGCCCTGGCTGAACGACGCCGCGACTGCGCGTGTCATGACGGCGCTGGAGGCGGCGGGCGGTCCCGACTGCGCGCGCTTCGTCGGTGGCTGCGTGAGAAACAGCCTGGTCGGACAGGCAGTCGACGACATCGACATCGCCACCCGACTACAGCCCGAACAGACGATGGCGGCCCTGAAGGCGGCGGGGATCAAGGCCGTGCCTACCGGGCTGGCGCACGGCACGGTGACGGCGGTGGCCGACCGTCGCCCCTTCGAGATCACCACCCTGCGCCGCGACGTGGAGACGGACGGTCGCCGCGCCGTCGTCGCCTTCACCGACGACTGGGGCGAGGACGCCCAGCGTCGCGATTTCCGGCTGAACGCCCTCTATGCCGACCGGACCGGGGCCGTGTTCGATCCGACCGGCGGTGGGGTGGAGGACGCGCTGGCGGGCCGGGTGGTGTTCGTCGGCGCCCCGTATCGGCGGATCGAGGAGGATTATCTGCGGATCCTGCGCTTCTTCCGCTTCTTCGCCTGGTACGGCCGTGCCGAGCCGGACGCGGAGGGCCTGGCCGCCTGCGCCGCCCATGCCGACAGCCTGTCGCGCCTGTCGGCCGAGCGGGTGTCGAAGGAGTTGCTGAAGCTGCTGAGCGCGCCCGATCCGCGCCGGTCGGTGGCGGCGATGCGCGAAGCCGGGGTCCTGGAGCGCCTGTTTCCTGTCGTGAAAGAGTCAGGGGCCTTCGAGGCCATCGTCGCCCTGACCGACGACCCGGTGCTGCGACTGTCCGCCCTGCTGCCGGATGATCCCAACCAGGTGGCCGCTATCGCGCGCGATCTGCGCCTGCCTCGGACGACCGAGGGGCGGCTCGCCGACGCTGCCCGGGGTCCCCTCGATCCGCAGACGCCCGACATCGCCCTGCGCGCGCTGGTGTACCGGCACGGGACCGAGGCCGTCGTGGACCGACTGATACGCGGGCAGGCGGCCACCGGCGTTTCGGCGAAGACGGCCCTGGCGCTGGTGCGCGACTGGACGCCTCCACGGATGCCGGTCGGCGGGCGCGAGCTGGCGCGGCTGGGCTTACCCCCCGGGCCTCAGACCGGACGCGTCCTCAAGGCCTTCGAGGACGAATGGGTCGCCGCCGACTTCCCCGAGCATGGCCACCAGGAGCGCCTCAGGCGGCTGGCGGGGTCTGGGCCTTGACGAAGCGGGTGACGACCGGGCGGTGGTCAGACCCGTTCGGACGACCCAGCCGCCGCTCGACCACGGCCAGTTCTGGCGAGCGATAGACCTGATCGATCGTGATCCCCGCCCAGGCGGGCAGGGCCGAGGGCCAGGTGCCGGGCCAGCCGGGGGCCGCGACCAGGCCGGTCTCGCGCCGCAGCATTCGTCCGATCCGAGCTGAGGAGACGCTGTTGAAATCGCCCGCGACCACGACCGGGCCGTCGACGGTCGCCAGCCAGTCGATCAGGTCCTGCGTTTGCAGGATCTGTCCCCACTGCTCCTGGTAGGGCCACGGCCGGGTCAGGTGAACACCGGCCACGGTGACCGGGCCTGCGGGGGTCTGAACCTCTCCGGCGATGGCGAACATGTACATCAGCTCGATGCGACGCTCGGTCAGCGGCCATCGGCTGGCGATGACGAAGACCGAAGGCCCCGCGCCGCCTGCCCTGCGGGGCGTGACGATCCGGTGCGGATAGGCCGCGAGGACGGTGTCCAGGCCCGGTCGCGCCGCGTCCCCGACCTCCATAAGCACCACGACGTCGGCGTTCGCCTGGCGAATGGAGGTGCCGATGGCCGGCAGGTCCGCGTTCTGGACGAAGAGGTTGGCGGAATAGAGCGTGAAACCGGGGCCGTCGGCGGGCCACCCCTTGGTCGGAAACCACTGTGGCGATCCGGCCACCATGACGATGAACCCGACCAGGCCCGTCGCAACGGTAGCCGCGCGCAGCCGCAGAACGAGCGCCGTCGCGACCAGCAGACCCGCGCCCACTGCGGCCGGCCCGACGAACTGGGCCAGGATGTCGACCCAGCGATGACCGATCGCACTGAGAGAGGCGACTGCTATGGCCAGCGGGCCGCCCGACAGAAGCACCAGCGCCACCGTCAGGAACATTCGCAGGCGCGGACCCGCCACAAGCGTCACGGCATGTTGCTTTCGAGAGTGAACACGGGTCGATGTGGGGCGTTGACCCCGCTCAGGGAGGGCGAGATGGCCAAACGATCCGTCGCGGATATCGAGAAAATCTGGTCCAATGTCGAGGGGATCAAGAAGCTGTCCGACCGGGCGGTGGGCTTTGGGCCCTTCGGCGTGGGTCTGGACGGCCTGCTGACCTGGATCCCGGTCGTGGGCACTGTCTACAGCGTCGGGGCCAGCGGCTGGCTGCTGATGCAGGCGCTACGGGCCAGGGCGGCCCCCGGCACGATCGTCCGGATGGTCGGCTATCTGGGCGTCGACAGCGCGACGACGGCGGTCGGCGAGGTGGTGCCGTTCGCGCCCGATCTGGTCGACTTCTTCTTCCCGGGCCACCTGATGGCGGCCAAGGCGCTGCAGAAGGACATCGAGAGCACCCACTGGGTCGAGGCCAACGAGCGCGAAGCCCGGGCGTCCGGCGACCACGACCGGCACGTGGCGACGATGCGGGCTGATCCGAACAAGCGACGGATTGTCTACCTGCATGACTAGGATGCGCATTCGGCTTGACGGCGTCGCCGGGGCTCGCCCTAGTCGCCCGGTAACGAACGTGCAGAGTGCTCCATGGCCGCCATGCTGACGCGAGACGAACTGGCTGCGGCCCTGGTTCAGGCCGGACAGGGCGACCGATCCGCGTTCCGCGTGGTCTATGAAGCGACCTCGGCGAAGCTATTGGGCGTGTGCCTGCGTATCTTGCCTGACCGCCAAACGGCCGAGGACGTCTTGCAGGACACCTATCTGACAGTGTGGAGAAAAGCCGACGGCTTCGATCCGGCGCGCGCCAGCCCCATCACCTGGCTGGTGACGATCGCGCGCAATCGCTCGATCGACCGGCTGCGCTCGGCCTCCCCCATGCGGCGCGCCGTCCCGGTCGAGGACGCCCATGATCTTGCCGACGGCGCGGCTCTGGCGTCCGAGACGATCGAGCAGGCCGACGAGGTCGGTCGGCTGAACGTCTGCCTGGACCAACTCGAGGAAAAGGCCCGTGGCGTGATCCGCACAGCCTTCATCGAAGGGGTCACCTACGACGCCCTGGCCCAGCGCGAGAACGTGCCGCTGGGAACGATGAAAAGCTGGATCCGACGGGGGCTGATGAGGCTGAGGAGCTGCCTCGAATCATGAGCGACACCACCACACACGAGCCCGGACCCGACGACGCCCGCGCCCTGGCCGGAGAGTTGGCCCTGCGTGTCCTGTCGCCGGACGAGGAGCGGGCCGCCCGCGCCCGCGCGCAGGCCGACCCGGCCTTCGCCGCCGAGGTCGAGGCCTGGAACGCGCATCTGGCCGCCTTCGCCGCCGAAATCCGCGGTGTCGAGCCGTCGCCAGGCGTCTGGCCCCGCATCCTCGCCGGGATCGATCCGGCCGCCAATGACAACGGTCGCCTGGGCTTCTGGCGCGGTTGGGCCATCGGATCGACCGGCTTGCTGGCCGCCAGCCTCGTCGCCGTCGCCGTCCTGATCGCGCGCCCCGCCCCGGTGCCCGAACCCGCCCCCGCGCCTGCCGGTGGCGTGACACGCGTCGCCACCCTGACCCTGTCCGAGGGCGGGGCCCCGGCGGTGACCATCGCCTATGACACCGTGACCGGAAATCTGTTCATCGCCCCCACGACGGCCATCGCCGCCTCCGACGGCGTGCCGCACCTTTGGCTGGTGCGGCCCGAGGGCGGGGTCCAGCTGATCGGTGCGATCGACGGCGCGGAGGCCTCGCGTCGGACCCTGTCACAGGCCCTCAGCGGCCAGGCGGGCACGGCCACGGCGGTCGCCATCTCGATCGAGGCCCCGGGCACCACACCGCCGCCGACGGAGCCCCAGGGCCCGGTCGTCGCCTCCGGCGAACTTCAGCAACTCTGACCGCATCCGGCGCGCCGACGCGTCCGTAGCTGCCTTGACCGGTGCGTTCGACGTCGCTTCGCGGCGTCGGGGTCCTGACAGCCGCGCATCGGTCCGCGGGGAGGCCTCCCAGCCCTTCCAACGGCCTCCCCGCATCCGCCTTCAAGCGCCCTTTCATCCGAAGACAGGCTGAATTCGCCCCTTGATTCAAAGGCCACGTCGATCGACGTCGGCTGAGCGCGCCCGCATTGGCGGCTCCCACAGACTGATCTCCAGCCTCAACGCGGAGATCGATCATGCCATCCAGCCACAGCGCGCGCCTGACCCTGCCCTATGTCGCGGCGGGTCAGCTGCAGAAACACGTCACCGTCAACGAGGCCCTGGCCCGCCTCGACGCCCTGACCCAGACGGCGGTGATCAGCCGCACCGTCGCGGCCGAGCCGGCCAGCCCGACCGAGGGCGACCTCTACATCCTCCCGCCCGGCGCGACCGGCGCGACCTGGGCCAGCTGGAGCGCGGGAGACCTGGTCCGCGCCGAGGCCGGCGGGTGGGTCCGGGTGCCGGTGCCGCTTGGCATGCTGGTCCTGGTGCGGGATCGCGATGAGCTCATCGCGCGCGATGCGGGCGGCTGGACGCCCCTGATCCGCAGGGCCGAGCACCAGAACCTGACCCGGCTGGGCCTGAACACTGAGGCCGACGCCACCAACCCCTTCGCCGCCAAGGTCAACAAGGCCCTGTGGACCGCCCGGCCCGAGGCCGACGGCGGCGACGGCGACCTGCGCATCACCCTGAACAAGGACACCCCGACCGACGTCCTGTCGCTGCTGTTCCAGAGCGGATACGGCGGCCGCGCCGAGTTCGGCCTCGTCGGCGACGACGACCTGACGCTGAGGGTTTCCAGCGACGGCGCGACCTGGCGCGAGGCCTTCCGCATCGACGGCGACGACGGTCGCGTGACCTTCCCGCGCGGGGCCGGGCGGGTCGAGGCGGTCCTGCTGACGGCGGGCGGGGCCTGGAGCCCGCCGGACTGGGCGCGGACGCTGTCGGTCATGGCCGTCGGGGGCGGCGGTGGGGGCGGGGCGGGCGCCTTCGGGGCCAGCGGGCTGAGGTCCGGCGGCGGAGGCGGGGGCGGCGGGGGCCTGTCGACCGCGCTGTGGCGGACGGCCGATCTGCCGGCGGGGCTGACGCTGACGGTCGGCGCGGGCGGCGCTGGTGGCGCGGCCGGGGGCGACACCACGATCACGAGCGGCGGCGTGACCCTGCTGACCGCGCGAGGCGGCTTGGCCGGTCAATCGGGCGCGTCCGGTGGCGCGGGCGGCTCCGGCGGTCCCGGCCTTCTGGGCGGCAATGACGGCGGGGCCACCGCCCCTTCGGCCACCGGCGGCGCAGGCCAGGCGAGCGCGGCCCCCGGCGCGCCAGGCGGAGGCGGCGCGGGCGGGTCGCTGGAGGCGGGCGGCACGGCCAGGAACGGCGGCGACGGCGGCACGGGCGGGCTGTTGTCCTGTCCGGCCCCCGGCGGCGCGGGCGGGTCGGCGTCGGCGGGAAGCGCGGGAGCCGCCCCTCCCGTCGCGGTCTCGATCAGCGGTGGTGGCGGTGGCGGCGGATCGGCTGCTTCGTCCGGCGCGGGCTTCGCTGGCGGGGCGGGCGGGGCGCGCGGCGCTGGCGGGGGTGGCGGCGGTGCCGGGATCGCGTCCGGCGGCGCCGGCGGCGCGGGCGCGGCCGGCGCGGTCCTGATCCTGGTGCAGGGATGAGCGCGCCGCTGCGTCGTCGCAGGCGGGTCGTCGCGCCCGACGATCGTCTGCTGGAGCCCGAGGTCTGGGAGACACCGCGTCGTTTGTCGCCCCGAGAGAGCCTCGACCTGACCGGAGCCGACTGGCGCTCCACCCGCCCCGTGTTTTCTCCGGAGATGGACCATGACTGACCGCACCCCGATCCCGCCCCTGGCCGAGGCCCGCTGGCTGTGGCGCCGCCTCTATGTCTTCCTGGTCAGCCTGGCCTTGTGGTGCCTGCTGGCCTCGGCCGTCGAGCGCACCGAGCCGGCCCAGCTTCCGCGCGTCGCCGCCGGTTTGATGGGTCTTCTGGCCCTGACGCTGGTTCTCTACCTCGTGGCCCCCACGGCCCAGCAGCTGGTCGCCCTGCTGGCCAATCTGCGCCTGCGCCTGGCCGAGGGAGGGGCGCGATGAGCTTTCGTTTCTCGGCCCGATCCCGCGCGCGGATGAAGGGCGTCCATCCGGCCCTGGTCGCGGTCATGGAGGCCGCGATCGGGCGATCGCCCATCGACTTCCTGATCACCGAGGGCCTGCGCACCCCCGCGCGCCAGGCCGCCCTGGTTCGGGCCGGGGCCAGTCGCACCTTGAAGTCCCGGCACCTGACCGGCCACGCCGTCGATGTCGCCGCCCTGGTGGACGGCAAGATCCGCTGGGACTGGCCGCTCTACCCTCGCATCGCCGAGGCGGTGAAGGCCGCGGCGGCCGAGCAGGGGACCGCCATCGTTTGGGGCGGCGACTGGCCGACCTTGCGCGACGGTCCGCATTTCGAGATGGACCGGCGGGTGTTCCCATGAGCCCGGCCGCCTTCCTGCGCGCCCTGACGCCGCTGGGCTGGCTTGTGACCGGGGTCGCCATGTTGGCCGTCGTCGCTCTGGTTCTGGGTGGTCTCGGCTTTCGCTGGGACCCGTTCGACCTCGCCCGACGCCGCGCCGATCGGGCCGAGGCCGCCGCCGTCGTCGCCCAGGGCAATGCCGCCGCGCGTTCCGCCGAAGCCGGGGGCCAGGCCGGTCAGGTGGCGCGCCTCGACGCCGCCCTGGAGACCCACCGACGGATCGACGCCGTCACGACCCGTTCCACCCTTGAAGCGAGAGCCGCCGATGACGCTGACCATTCCCTTTCGCCCGATCGCATCGATCGCCTGCGCGCTCATGATCGCGAGCTGTGCCGGATCGCGCCCGACCTCGGCGGTTGCGCCGCCGCGTCTGACCCTGCCGGAGACGGCGTCCCGGCCCTGTGATCTGCATCGCCTGCCGGACAGCCCGAGGCTGGCGGATCTGGAGATCGGCTATGTCACGCGAGGGGCCCAGATCGTCGCCTGCGACGCCGCGCGACGCCTGGCGGTCGAGACCTTGCTGGCCGAGCGAAGGGCGCAGGCGGCCGCGACGCCGCGCTGAGCCCTAGCCGCCCAGCCGCGCCAGGGCCGCCTGATAGTTGGAGATCTGGTTGGTCAGATAGGCCGGAACCGGGCCGTTGGCGCGGCTGGTTGTCGTCTCCGGCGCGAGGGCGCGATAGGCGTCGCGGATGGCCTTCAGCGCCCCCTGGATCTTCTCGCCGGCGGCCTTGATGGCGTCGGCGTCGTTCAGGGTCAGGCCGGCGGGCAGGTTCAGGCCGAAGGTGCGGGTCACGTCGTCGCCCGAGGTCTGGCCGATGAAGCCGGGTGACAGACCCAGGCCCAACAGGGCGTCACGGCCGGTCTCGCCCGACGTCAGGACAGCCCCGGTGACGCCGTCCTTGGCAATGATCGACAGGCGCTGGAAGCCGCCGGTGGTGGTCGTGGTCTCGCCGTCCTTGCCGGTGACCGCGCCGCCCTCGGACGCGACGGTGACCTTGAGCCGACCGTTGGACGCGATGCCGATCTTGCGGGCCAGGGTGGCCAGGGTGTCCTTGGCCTCGATCGTGACCGCCTGCGCCCGGCCGCCGTCGGCCGGTGACACATAGAAGCGGTCGCCGACCCGCAGCGAGGTCGCGTCGATCAGGCGTTTGGAATCCGACTGATCGATCTCGCCCTGGGGCAGACCTAACCGGTCCAGCACCGAGGCGCCGTTGGTGGCGACGGCCAGCGTCAGCGGCTTGGCCTGACCGTTCTCGCCCGACCAGACGCGCTCATACTCCACCGCGCCCGTCAGTGGGTCGATCCGCGCCAGAAAGCCCTGCGTCGGATCCTCGGGCTTGGCGGTGACGGGTCGGTCGGCGACGCCGGTGATCCAGACCTTGCCGTCGTGGACCTTGACGTCGGCGGCCGTGTCCTGACCCTCGCCGCCGTACCATGTCAGCCGGTCCGAGGCCGCCGCCGTCAGGTCGCTGGACAGGGCGGCGGTGAAGACGTCCGTGCCCCCCGAATGCGCCACGGTGGTCGTTCCGGCCGACAGTCCGCTGTCGCGGCTGGTGCCGGTCAGGATGACCCGGCCGTTCGCCACCGACACGCCCTCGATGGACCCCGAGATCGGGCCCAGATCCCGCGTCCCGGCCAGGGTCGGCGCTCCGGCCGCGTCCAGGGTGAAGCGACGCACCACCGCCCGGCCGTCCTCGACCCCGGCGGTGTACAGGTTGCCGCCGTCCACGGTGACCGCGTCGACCCCGTCCTCGGCCGCCGTGCCGAACTGGCTCTGGCCGACCACGGCGGTGACGATGCCGGCGGTCGGATAGGGTTCTCCCGCCTTGAAGGCCTGGACGTATCCGTCCCACCCGCCGACGCCGCTCGTCCCGGTCAGGGCGGACTTGGCGCGGCCCCCGATATAGACGACGCCGTCGGGGCCGAAGGCGACGCTGGTCGCCTGGTCCTCGGCGCGGGCCCCGCGACGCTGGGTCCATTGCTCCTCGCCGTCGCCGTTGAAGACGGTGACGAAACTGTCGGCCACGGTGGCGACGTCACCGGCCTTGCCCGCGTCGGTCGATTTGGTGTTCAGCGCGCCGGTGACCGATCCGGCTACCGCGACGTTGCCGCCGGCGTCGACGGCGATGGCATAGCCGCTGGCCGTCGAGGCCGCGCCCAGCGCGCGCGTCGCCACCAGCCGACCGGCCGTGTCGTACTTCATCAGAGCGACGTCCTGGGCGCCCTTGATCGGCTGTGTGCCGGGGCCCTTGGACAGGTCCGCCACCAGCCACAGCGAGCCGTCGGGGCCAACGGCGCTGGCTCGCACCGCCGCGATGCCGTCGGGCAGAGTCTCTTGCGACAGCCGCCCGTCGACCCACTGGGTCTCGCCCACATTGCCGCCGGCCGGCGCCGGGGCCGCGCCACCGTCCGACTGGAATTTCAACAGCTGGTTGGCGCCCGCGGTGCCTGACCCCTGCACCACATAGACGGCGTCGGATCGGTCGGCTGCGGCGAACCCCACGGTCTCGGTCGAGGTCCCCCGGATCGCCAGGGCCCATTTGTCCGGACCGGCGGGCAAAGTGACGGGCTTGCCGTTGACCTGGACGGTGCGGGCCTCGGCCTTGATCTGGTCGCGCCCGATCCGGGTCTGGAAACCGCCGGCCTCCAGCTTGCCGTTGATGTGGCCCAGAACCGCATCCAACGTGCGCGGCGTCGATCCCAGGTCCGCCAGATCGATGGGGATGGTCGCGGTGACGGAGCCCAGTCCCTGTGGCACCCGGATGGTGATCGAGAACCGCGTGTCGCCGGCGAAGGCCGCGACGGGGCTGTCGATCGATCCTTCGTGCACCGGCCCGGTGACGGAGTTGGCGCTGTCGCGCGGCACGGCCGCGGTGGTCTTGGACAGGGACGACGACGTGCCTTGCACCAGCCGCAGGCCCTCCAGCTCGGTCTTGCCGACATAGGCCCCGATCTCCGCCAGGCCCGAGGCGAAGCGTTTCTGAATCAGGCCCAGGTCGGTGTTGCCCAGCCCCTTGACCGACGCCCGATTGGCCAGGGCGTTCAGGGTCTCCAGCCCGCGATACAGGGCGAACAGCTTGGCGTAGTCGGCTGAGGCGCCCTTCACGTCGACCGGGGCGGCGTCCTCGCTGACGAACTTCCGTCCGCCCAGCGCCGCGCGGACCAGGGCGTCCGGGGCCGGGGCCGAGGCGGACCCCTGGGTGCTCCACGGCGCCGTCGGCTGGCGCTTGCGGGTGACGGCCGTCGTCACGGCGGCGCTGGTCGAGGGGTCATAGCTGCCCCCGAACAAGCCCAGCAGATAGCCGTTGTTGATCGCCACGATGCCTCCAGTCCGCAGCATGAGGTGTCGGGCTCAACGGGGCCTTAACGTCCGGGTCGGGAACGATATCGGGCGAATCATGTTTTGCTCTCGCCAGACAGGAGCGAGATCATGATCTTTCCGAAGTCGATTTTTCAGAGTCTGCTGTCGCTGTACGGCTTTGCGCCCAAGCCTCAGACCGCGCGCCGCCGCCCGGCTCCCGTTCTGATCGGGAACCCGCCATCCGGCTGGCGCTGATCGTTACTGGAACAGCGACAGGATGATCTGCGGCGCCTGGTTGGCGATCGACAGAGCCTGAGCGCCCAGCTGTTGCTGAACCTGCAGGGATTGAAGCCGGGCGCTTTCCTTGGCCAGATCGGCGTCGACCAGATTGCCGATGCCGCTCTCCAGAGTGTCGGTCAGCTTCGACACGAAGGTCGTATGAGCCGAAATCTGCTTGGCCTGGGCACCGATGTCGCCCAGCGCCTTGTTCAGGTTGGTGATCGAGGCGTCCAGACGGTTGAGTGCCTGGGTGGCCGCCGTGGGCGTCAGCAGGCTGTCCGTCGCGCTCAGCGAGATGATGGAACCGCTGAGGCTGAGGTCCTTGCTCGACAGGGTGATGAAGCTGGTGGCGTCGGCGTTGGCGAGGAAGCGCAGACCGTTGGTCAGCGACCCGTTCAGGATGTTGCCGCCGTCGAACTCGGCGTTCTCGACGGCGGAGCCGATGGCCCGCAGCAAGGCCTTGAAGTCGGCGTCCAGCAGCTCTCGCGACTGGGTCTTCAGCGAGGTGTCCTTGGCCGCGACGACCTTTTCCTTGAGCTGGTTCAGCAGGTCCGAGATCGACTCGCCCGCGGCCAGGGCCACGTCGGCGATCGAGGTGGCGCGGTCCAGGCTCTGACGGACGGCCGACAGGGCGCTGGTGTCGGCCCTCTGCTGCTGGGCGATCGCCCAGATCGCGGCGTTGTCCTTGGCCCCCTGGACCTTCAGTCCGGTCGAGACCCGGTTCTGGACACCCGCCAGGTTCTCGTTGGTCCGCGCCAGGTTCTGCAGCGCGACGGCGGCGGACGCATTGGTGTGAACGCTGTTGCTCATAGGTCTTCTAGCCCCGGATTCTCTCTCGGACGCTAGGCGTTAACCATGAGCGTATGGTTAACGCGGTTTTGCCGCGACGGGCGGGCCCGCGCGGGAAGGTCGTTCAGAACCAGACGGCCGGATCAGGCGCTGGTGTCGATCAGGCCTCCGGCGGCATAGCCGCCGTCTTCGGACAGACGCAGGACCTCCTCGCGGGGGAACTGCCGGACGACCTCTCCGGTCGCGCTGTCCAGGGTCTTGTAGATATAGCTCCCGATCGTCGGGCCTTCCTCGATGATCAGGCGGTACCTGGCGGCGAGTTCGGCCTCGCGGGTGGGGCGTCCCTGGTTGAAGTCTCCACCGGCCGTCGCGGGCGATGCGGCGGGGATGAAGGGCGAGACGCTGGCTATCTTGGCATTGGGGTCCATGGCTCCTCACGCCGGGGGGAGGCCGGCGGCTCCTGGGAACGGTCGGGCGGGACCGAAGCCCCGCCCTTCCATTTCGATTAACGGAACAGGCCGAGCAGGATCGAGGTCGAGGAGTTGGCGATCGACAGAGCCTGCACACCCAGCTGTTGCTTGGTTTGCAGCGACTGCAGTCGCGCGCTTTCCTTGGCCAGATCCGCGTCAACCAGGTTGCCCACGCCCGACTCCAGGGCGTCGGACAGCTTGCCGACGAAGGTCCGGTGCGTTTCCAGCGACTTGGCGCCGGTGCCCAGGCGAGCCAGGGAGGCCGAGACGCGGTCGATCGAAGCGTTCACCAGACCCAGGGCCGTGGTGGCCAGGGTCGCGGTGCCGATGGTGGTGGTGGCGGCCACGGTGTTGATGGTTCCGCCCAGACGCAGATCCTCGTCATTGACGGTGATCGTCGAGCCCGTGGTGTTGGCCAGGGCGCGATATCCGAGGGTGTTGGAACCGTTCAGCAGGTTGACGCCGTTGAAGCTGGCGTTGGTGACCACCGTGGTGATCTGGTCGCGGATGGCCTTGAAGTCTTCGTTCAGAGCGCTGCGGGCAGCGGTCGTCAGAGACCGGTCGGTCGCGGCCAGGGCCTTTTCCTTCAGCTGAACCAGCAGGTCAGAGACGGATTCGCCGGCGGCCAGGCTGACGTCCACGGCGGAGGCACCGCGGTCCAGGCTGTCCTTGACGGCATTGAGGGCCGAGATTTCCGAGCGCTGGCCCTGGGCGATGGCCCAGATGGCGCCGTTGTCTTTGGCGGAGTTGACCTTCTTGCCCGTGTTGATCCGGCCCTGGACGGTGTCCAGTTCCTTGTTCGTGGCTTGGAGGTTCTGCAGGGCGACGAGGGCGCCCGTGTTCGTGTTCACGCTGTTCAGCGCCATGACGAAAGTCCTTGTTTCAAGGTGTCCGACCGTCGTTTTGACCGTCGGGGGCATTTTGCCCACGGCCTTCACAGCAATGCCCAGGCCAAGGCCGCAGCTGGCTGGTGCCTTGGCAAGTCATTGAAAAATCGATGGTACCTTGCCTTAACCACGTCCAAGACCCGGCAAATCCTGCCGGGTGGGCGCGGATACGGCAGGATTTGCCGGGTGCCCGGCATCGCCTGCCGGGTGGGACGGCTGGTTCGCGGTTGACGCGGCGACCCTGGACGGGGTTATTGAGCCAAAGCCCCAGCCGAGCCCCCTTATGCAACTTCCCAACGACAACCGCGTGATCCTGGCGGTCGGCGCGGGTCTGGCGATCCTCGCCGCCGTGGTCCTGGCGCTGCTGTTCATGGGCGGCGGCGGCGAGCGCAAGGCGGCTCCGGCCGAGGAGCCCGATGCCAACGCCGGTCTGACCGTAGACGTCGCCGACGCCCCTGAGCTGCAGCCCACGCGCGAGCTGCGCTGTTTCGTCGACGGTCAGTTCGTGGGCATGGCGACCCTGGCCGACTGCGCCGAGCGCAACGGTCTGGCCACCGACGGCCTCGACGTGGGCCTCGACTCCAGCGGCAATCTGGCGGCGGCCCCCACGGCGTCCTTCGCGCCGCCTCCCGAATTGCCGGCGACCGATGCGGACGGCGGGAACCCTCAGCCGGTGGACGTCACCGCCAATCCCCAGCCGTCGCAGGAGCCTCGGGTTCAGCGGGCCGGCGGCGCGCCCTGCCTGCGCTACGCCGGTTCGGAATGGCGTCAGCTTTCCGGCAATGTGAGTCTCAACGAGTGCGTCCAGGCCCTTTACGCCGGCGTCTGCGTCGGGCCCGGAGAGGCGCAATACGGCCGCCACGGCAATCTGACCCTGCGTCTGGTCCCGCGCCGGGTCGAGCAGTCGAATGACAACACCCGCTTCCGCGTGCTGGCCGATCAGGACCGCAGCTGCCAGTTCCCGGGCCTGGGTTGATGCGCAGCCTGTTTGCCATTGTCGCGCTTGTCGGCACCGTCGGGCTCGCGGCCTGCGCCCAGCAGGTCAAGGCCCCGTTCGATCCCGGCGTCTGCTACAGCGTGACCCGCCCGAGCGGCGAGATCCAGTTCAATGTGGTCGCGCGCGATCAGCCCCAGATCGAGTTCTGCGCCGCGCGGCTGGAAGAGATGCGGGTCCGGTTCCTGCGGCTGGGCGGATCGACGCGCGAGGTGACCGGCAGCTTCCAGGGCCAGTTCATCTTCGTGGACTCCCGCGGAGTGTCCTTCAGCCGCACGCTGGAAGGGGCTCGCTTCTTCGCCCTGGCCCGAACGGGCGACGGGCGGCTGGCGGTGCCGGGCGCGATCCAGCGCGACATCGACGAACTGGCCATCGTCAGCGAGGCCGAGCCGCCCGCCTTCCCCGGCGCGCCGCAGGGCTAGAACAGATGCGGAACATCTGTTAACGAATTCACAGCGGGGCCCGCGGGCCTGAATCCCTGAACGAAAGAACGAGTGTCATGGCGGGAAGCGTCAACAAGGTCATCCTGATCGGCAACCTGGGGCGTGACCCCGAGATCCGGTCCACCCCCGGCGGTGACCGCATCGCCAATCTGTCCATCGCCACGTCCGAGACCTGGCGCGACAAATCCTCGGGCGAGAAGAAGGAAAAGACCGAGTGGCACCGGGTCGCCATCTTCAACGACAACATCGTCAAGGTGGTCGAGAACTATGTGAAGAAGGGCACCACGGTCTACATCGAGGGCCAGCTCCAGACCCGCAAATGGACCGACCAGCAGGGCGTCGAGAAATACACCACCGAGATCGTGGTCGGTCGCTTCAACGGCCAGCTGACGCTGCTGGGCGGGCGCAACGACAACGCCGGCGGCGGTCGCTCGAACGACGACGACTACTCCTCGGGCTTCCAGACGGGCGGGGCCAACAAGCCGTCCGGTCCGCGTGAGAGCTACGACTTGAACGACGACATCCCGTTCTGAGGTCAACGGAAACGCCTTGTCACCCAGTGTGACGCGCGCCGACCGGCGGGCTGTGCGATCACGTCGTTGTGCCCGCCGCTCCCGACAAGCCCCACAGCCCGCTGAGCCTGCTCGAAATCGGCGCGATCGTCGCGATCGTGGTGATCTGGGGAGCGAACAACGCCGCCGCCAAGGTGGCGACCGAGACCCTGCCGCCGCTGCTGACGGCGACGCTGCGCTTCGCCGTGGCGGCCCTGTGCCTGTTCCCGTTCGTGCGACCGCCGTTTCCGGACTGGAAGAGCCTGCTGCTGATCGTCGTGCTGGGCGGCCCGATCCACTACGCCCTGATCTACATCGGCTTCGGCCTGGCCGACGACGTCAGCCCGGCCTCGGTCGCCGCCCAGTTGTGGATCCCCTTCACCGCCCTGTTCGCCTTCCTCCTGCTGGGGGAACGCCTGTCCCGCTTCGCCATGATGGGGCTGGTCGTCGCCCTCGCCGGGGTGGCCTGGATGGCGGCCGATCCCCACGCGCTGCACGACTGGGCCGCGATCCTGGTGGTGATCGGGGCTAGCGCGGCCTGGGCCATGACGACGGTCATCGCGCGGCGAACCACCTCGATCCCGCCGCTGAAGATGCAGGGTCTTCTGGCCCTGACCGCCCTGCCGACCCTGGCCTTCGCTTCGGCCATCTTCGAGCGCGGGCAGGTCGAGGCGATCCGCAGCGCCACCGCCCTGGTGTGGGGCACCGTCCTGTGGGCTGGCATCCTCTCGTCGGTGGCCGCTACGACCCTGGTCTTCTGGCTGGTCCAGAGACGCGAGGCCGGGCGCGTCACGCCCTATTTCCTGGCCACCCCGGTCGTATCCATCGCCATCGGCTGGGGCTTTCTCGGCGACGTCCTGACGCCCCAGATCCTGACCGGCGCGGCGCTGACCATGGCCGGCGTCGGCGTCGTGGCGCTCGCCGAGCGCGGTCTCAGAGCCGGCGCCGCCAAGGCCTGATCTGCGGACGTTATCCCGCCGCCATGATCCCGCAGGCCACCCGCGCACCGGCACCGCCGATCGGCTGGCTGGTGTGGTCGTCGGGGCTGGCGTGGATGATCAGGGCCGAGCCGTCGGCGTCCCACAGCCACTGACCCGGTCCGGTGTCGGCGATGCGGGCGCGGGTGGTGAAGACCTCGGCGTTGACGCTGCCGTCCGCCGCGGCGTGGATGTTGGGCAGGTCGCCGTCGTCGGGGCCTTCAGGGTTCAGCAGGCCGTGCGGCGCGGCGGGTTCGCCGTGGTTCACATGGGCCCCGGCCGAGGTGAAGGGGGCGGCGCACTCGCCGGTCGCGTGGATGTGCACCCCATGCCAGCCGGGCGTCAGCCCGGTCGCCTCGATGCGGATCAGCAGCCCCGTCGCCCCCTGGCGGAACATGGCCCGACCGACCCGCGCGCCGTCGCCATTGATCAGAGTCGCTTCGCCGAAATCACCTGTCGGCGCCCGCATCATGTCGCCCCCCGGGGCCATGCTGGCACAGGCGGACAGGGGCATCAGGGCCAGGGCGGCGACGAGTACGATCGGGCGCATGGTTTCATCCTTCTACGGAGGGGCGCGGAGGTGTCCGAGGACGGCCGGCATCTTTGCCTAACAGCCCCCTGGATGCTAGAAAACGCGACAGAGGATCACGTTCCGATTCCGGCTGACTGAGCCCCGATTTCCTTGACCGACGAACCCATCGACGACGCCGTGCCGCCTGCCAGCGGAGGCGGCTCCGGCCCCTATGATTCGGGCGACATCTCCGTGATCACCATCGAGGACGAGCTGAAGCGCTCCTACCTCGACTACGCCATGAGCGTGATCGTCAGCCGCGCCCTGCCGGACGCGCGCGACGGCCTGAAGCCCGTGCATCGCCGCATCCTGTACTCGATGCACGACCTGAACATGACGCCGGACCGGTCGTACTCCAAGTGCGCCCGCGTGGTCGGCGACGTGCTGGGCCGGCTGCACCCCCACGGTGACGCCTCGGTCTATATGGCTCTGGTGCGCATGGCCCAGCCCTTCTCGATGGGGCTGATGCTGGTCGACGGCCAGGGGAATTTCGGCTCGGTCGACGGCGATATGCCCGCGTCGATGCGCTACACCGAGGCCCGGATGGCCCCAGCGGCCACGGCCTTGCTGGCCGACATCGACAAGGACACGGTCGATTTCCAGCCGAACTACGACGAGAAAGAACTGGAACCGGTGGTCCTGCCGGCGCGGATTCCGAATTTGCTGGTCAACGGCGCGGGCGGCATCGCCGTCGGCATGGCGACCAACATCCCGCCGCACAATCTGGGCGAGGTCATCGACGCCTGCGTGGCCCTGCTGGACGATCCCGACGTCTCCGACGACGCGCTGCTCGATCTCGTACCCGGCCCCGATTTCCCGACGGGAGGCGAGATCCTGGGCCGGACCGCGCCGCGCAACGCCCTGCGCGAGGGCCGGGGCTCGGTCGTCGTGCGCGGCGTGGCCTCCATCGAGACGATCCGCAAGGATCGCGAGGCCATCGTCGTCACCGAGCTGCCGTTCCAGGTCAACAAACAGACCCTGATCGAGCGCATCGCCGAAATGGTGCGCGAGAAACGCCTGGAAGGTATCTCCGACGTCCGCGACGAATCCGACCGCTCGGGCATGCGCATCGTCATCGAGCTGAAGCGCGACGCCTCGGGCGACGTGATCCTGAACCAGCTGTGGCGCTACACCGCCATGCAGTCGTCGTTCGGTGTCAACATGCTGGCGCTGAACCATGGCCGGCCCGAGCAGATGGGGCTGCGAAAGCTCCTGGAGGTCTTCCTCGACTTCCGCGAGGAAGTCGTGGTCCGCCGCACCAAGTTCGAACTGGCCAAGGCGCGCGACCGCGGCCACGTCCTGGTCGGTCTCGCCGTCGCCGTGGCCAACATCGACGACGTCATCCACATCATCCGCTCCTCGGCCGATCCGGCCGAGGCGCGCGAGCGGTTGCAGGCGCAGGCCTGGCCCGTCGGCGACATGATCGCCCTGGTCGAACTGATCGCCGATCCGCGCAGTGTGCTGATCAACGGGGACAGCCTGAAGCTGACCGATGAACAGGCCCGCGCCATCCTGGGCCTGACGCTGTCCCGTCTGACGGGCCTGGGCCGCGACGACATCTTCGGCGAGGCGAGGGGCCTGGCCGACACCATCCAGGGCCACCTGACCATCCTGTCGGACCGCGCGAACATCCTGGCCATCATTCGCGAGGACCTGCTGGCGGTGAAGGCCGAGTTCGCCGTGCCGCGCCGGACGACGATCGGCGAAGGCGACTTCGAGCTGGAAGACGAGGACCTGATCCCGCGCGAGGACATGGTCGTGACCGTGACCCACGGCGGCTACGTCAAGCGGGTGGCGCTCAACGCCTATCGGACCCAGCATCGCGGCGGCAAGGGCAAGTCCGGCATGACGATGAAGGACGAGGACGCCGTTGTCGGTGTCTTCTCGGCCTCGACCCACACGCCGGTCCTGTTCTTCGCCACCAACGGCAAGGCCTACAAGCTCAAGGTCTGGCGGCTGCCGCTGGGCGCGCCCACCTCGCGCGGCAAGGCGTTCGTGAACCTGCTGCCGATCGAGCCCGGCGACTCGATCATGAACGTTTTGCCGTTGCCCGAGGACGAGACGACCTGGGGCGACTACGACATCATGTTCGCCACCCGCTCGGGCGACGTGCGCCGCAACAAGCTGTCGGACTTCGCCACGGTCAACCGGGCCGGCAAGATCGCCATGAAGCTGGAGGACGGCGACCATATGGTTGGCGTGGCCCTGTGCACCGCCGAGGACGACGTGCTGCTGACCACGGCCGGTGGCCGCGCCATCCGCTTCAAGGCCGATGACGTGCGCGTGTTCAAGGGCCGGGATTCGACCGGCGTGCGCGGCGTCCGCCTCCAGGGCGACGACGCGGTCATCTCGATGGCCATCCTGGGCCGGGTCGACGCGACGCCTGAGGAACGCTCCGCCTACGTCAAACACGCCAACGCCATGCGCCGCGCGGCGGACGGCGAGGACGACACGGCGGTCGTGGAGGCGGACGACGAGGCCGAGGTCACCGCCGACGCCCCCATCTCGCCCGAGCGCATCGCGGCTCTTGGCGCGGCGGAACAGTTCATCCTTACGGTCACCGACACCGGCTTCGGCAAGCGGTCCTCGGCCTACGAATACCGCCGCACCGGACGGGGCGGGCAGGGGCTGACGGCCCACGGCCTGGGCGGTCGCGCCGGCACCCGCCTGGCCGCCGCCTTCCCGGTCGAGGAGACCGACGACCTCTTGCTGGTCACCTCCAGCGGCCAGATGATCCGCACGCCGGTGGAGCAGGTCCGCATCGTCGGCCGCGCCTCCCAGGGCGTCACCATCTTCCGCACCGCCGAGGGCGAAAAGGTCGTCTCGGTCGAACGCCTGGCCGACAGCGGCGGGGACGATGAGGGCGAGGAGGCCTAAATCCTCCCCCGTCGGGGGAGGTGGCACGGAGCGTAGCGGAGTGACGGAGGGGGCTCGCCCCACACTTCGCCATGCGTGGCTGGCCCCCTCCACCGCTTCGCGGTCCCCCTCCCCCAATGGGGGAGGATTTTGATGATCCTGATCGATGGCCGCGCGCCCACGCCCGACGACCTGACCTATTTCGCGACGACCAACTACGGCGCCTACACCTCGTTTCGCGTCGAGGCCGGTGTGCGTGGGCTGGACCTGCATCTGGCGCGGCTTGAGGCCTCCGCGCTCGCCCTCTTCGGCGAGGCCGTTCCCGACAGCGATCTTCGCCGGTTCATGCGCGCGGCTCTCGGCGAGGCGACCGACGCCTGGCTCAGGATCGGACTGTTCTCACCCGACATCGGTCCGCGCACGCCCGAGGGGATCGTGCGGCCCAAGGTGCTGACGACGGCCAGCCCGCCGCCGCCGCCGCTGGCGAGCAGCCTTCGCCTGCAACTCCAGACCCACGCCCGCCTGCTGCCGCAGCACAAGCACACGGCGTCCATCGAGGCGATCCACGCCCGCCGCGCGGCGCGCCAGTCAGGCTTCGACGACGCCCTCTATGTCGATGGCGACGGCCTGATTTCGGAGGGCAGCCTCTGGAACATCGGCTTCGTCGTCGGCGACACCGTGGTCTGGCCGCAGGCCCCCATGCTCGCGGGCGTGGCTCAGGCGCTGATCGAGGAGGGACTTGAAAAGCAGGGAATGACCTCAGCCACTCGCCCTGTCCGGACAGAAGACATAGCCACCTTCGACGTGGCCTTCATCTGCAATAGCGCCACGCCCGCCTGCGCCGTCACGGCCATCGGCGATGTTGTCTTTGATCTGGACGAGACGAGGCTCGATCGCTTGCGCGCCGCCTGGGCCTCCGCCCCGCTTCAGCCGATCTAGGCGGCCTGCTTGATCCGGTTGTCGTCGTCCAGCAGCACGACGGTCGGCGACCACTGGCGGGCCTCTTCAGACGGCAGCTGGCCATAGGTGACCACGATCACCTTGTCGTTCTTCTGCACCAGCCGGGCCGCCGCGCCGTTCACGCCGATGACCTTGGACCCGCGCGGAGCCTCGATCGCATAGGTCGTGAAGCGCGCACCGTTGGTGATGTTCAGCACATCGACCTGCTCGTGCGGAAAGATGCCGGCGGCGTCCAGCAGATCGCCGTCGATGGCGATCGAGCCTTCATAGTCCAGGTCGGCCTGGGTCACCGTCGCGCGGTGAAGCTTGGCCTTCATCAGGGTGACCAGCATGGGGAGTGCGGTCCAGTCGTGACGCGGGGCGATCGGCCCCCGCTCGCAGGCGGCTCATATAGGGAGTCCGCTCGCCCCCATCAATCGCGATGGTCGCCTCAGTTGGCGATCGTCCAGCCCCCGGCCGAGGCCTCTCGCGCCTGGGCGTTCGTCGGGCGGGCGATCAGGCCCGACTGGGTGATCCACACCTCATAGCTGCCGCCGTCCGTCATCGGCATATAGGCGGCCGAGCCGTACAGGGTGTCGACCGCGTCGACGTACCTCCGATACTTGCGCGCCGTGTCCCACAGCGACAGCGACCAGGGCAGGCCGTCGGGGTCCGCGTCGCTGGACAGGGCGTGGACGCTGCGCGCGCCCGTCCGCTCCTGGTCGATGTTCTGATAGCGGCCCGACAGCCGGTCCAGCCGGTACTGGCTGTCCAGTCCCAGGACATTGGCCCACGGCTTCCAGCGCAGGACCTGGGCCTCCATCCGCCATTCGTCGCCGTGGACGGGATAGACGGCGGTGCGTTCGGGAAGGTCGCCCTCGGCTGGCTGGGTGACGGTGACCTCGAAATACTGCGGGGCCAGCTGGCGGCTGGTGATCGTCGCCACCGGCCGCTCATAGGTCAGGCGGGCATAGGTCTGAGCGTTCTGGCCCAGCAAGGCCGCCCCGGCCGCTGCGGCGAGCAGCGCGCCACCCCCCACCGTCCCGAACAGGCCACTGACGATCCGGCCCCGGAACAGGCCCACCAGGCTGGAGATCAGCCAAAGCGCGCCGAGCACCGCCACGGCCGTCGGCGCAATCCACCACCACCAGACCATAGACCCCTCCCGAAACGGCACAGCCAGTTAACGCAATGCCTTCACCCTGCACAGGTTGCGCCGTAAACCGCCAAGCTGGACACGCGGGAGGCGACCGCTAAAGCATTGCGACAATGCGTACCGCGATCGAAGAATTTCTCAGCCGGTTGAACCGGCTCGCGGGCGAGCGGACGCTGGGGCGGTCGATCGTCCTGCTGCTGGTGGCGGCGATCCTCCTGCTGCTGGTGGTCAATCTCAGCACCTTCGTTCTGATCAACCGCACGGCCGACTTCAGCGCCAAGGTCGAATCCCACTGGCAGACCCGGCGGGCTGGTCGGCTGTTGCTGATCAATCTCCAGGACGCCGAGACCTCTCAGCGCGGCTATCTTCTGACGGGTCGCGACAGCCTGATGCGCAGCTATCTCACCGCCATCGATGTGCACGAGGCCGCGGTTCAGGATCTCGAGGATCGGCTGGGCTCGGACGCCGCCGGCCAGGCGGGGGTCGAGGCGATCCGCCGCCTGTCGCGCGACAAGATCCTCGAAATGTCCCGTGTCCTGGACCTGTATCGCCAGGGCCGGTCGGCCGAGGCCGTCGCCCTGGTGCGGGGCGGACGCGGCCAGGAGCTCATGCGCGAGCTCGAGACGCAGCTCGACGACATCGATCAGCAGATCGGGCTCGACATCGCCGATTCGCGCGAACAGTCCGAAGGATCGGCAGCGGTCACCCTCTTCACCAATGCCCTGGCGGGGCTTCTGATCCTGGTTCTCGCCGGGATCGCCTTCCTGCTCGTTCGCCGCTACCTCGCGGAGTTGAAGGCCGCCCAGGCCGCGCTGGACCGCACCAATGCCGGGCTGGAGGAGACCGTCCGCGCCCGCACCGCCGCCCTGACCCGCGCCAACGAAGAGGTTCAGCGGTTCGCCTATATCGTCAGCCACGACCTGCGCTCGCCCCTGGTCAACGTCATGGGCTACACCGCCGAGCTGGAGCAGGCGGGCAAGACCATCGATCTGCAGATGACCAAGGTCGAGACCCTGGCCCCCGGCCTGGTCGAGCGCGAGGCCCTGACCGCCGCGCGAGAGGACATCCCCGAGGCGGTCGGCTTCATCCGCGCCTCGACCGAGAAGATGGACCGGCTGATCGGCGCGATCCTGAAGCTGTCGCGCGAAGGCCGGCGCAATCTGATCCCCGAGACGCTGGACGTCGCCGCGATGGTCCGCCGCATCGCCGACAGCATCAGCCACCAGGTCGAACAGGCCGACGGCGAGGTGCTCGTCGCCGACCTGCCGGAGTTCGAGAGCGACCGGCTGTCCGTGGAGCAGATCCTGGGCAACCTCATCGACAACGCCGTCAAATATCTGGACCCCAAGCGACCGGGCCGGATCGAGGTCACCGGGCGCGATGTCCCCGGTGGCTGGGTCGAATACGCCGTCACCGACAACGGTCGCGGCATCTCCGATCGTGACCACGAGCGCATCTTCGAACTGTTCCGCCGCTCGGGGCGTCAGGACCGCCCGGGCGAGGGCCTGGGCCTGGCCTTCGTGCGCAACAGCGTTCGCCGACTGGGCGGTGACGTCACCGTCGAGTCCGTGCTCGGCGAAGGCTCGACATTCCGCCTGAAATTTCCCAAACGCCTGATCCTCGACGAGGCTGGAGATACCGTGTGAGCAATCCCGTGAAGATCGTCATGGTCGAGGACGACCATGGCCACGCCCGGCTGATCGAGAAGAACATCCGCAGGGCCAACATCTCCAACGAGATCGCCCATTTCGACGCGGGCCAGCCGGCGCTGGACTATCTGTTCAGCGAAGAGGTTCAGCTGAACGGCCCGATGCTGATCCTGCTGGACCTGAACCTGCCCGACATGTCCGGCACCGACATCCTGGCCGAGGTCAAGCGCGACGAGCGGCTGCGGCGCGCGCCGGTGGTGGTGCTGACCACCACCGACGACAAGACCGAAATCCAGCGCTGCTACGACCTTGGCTGCAATGTCTACATCACCAAGCCGGTGGACTATGAGAGCTTCGCCTCCGCCATCCGCCAGCTGGGGCTTTTCCTGTCGGTGATGCAGGCGCCGGAGATCGAATGACCGACGCCCGGCCGCCCATCCGGCTGCTCTACATCGACGACGACCGCGGCCTGTCGCGGCTCGTGCAAAAGGAACTCGGCCGTCACGGCTATGAGGTGACCCTGGCCCCCGACGGCGACGCGGGCCTGGAGATGCTGGCCGAAGGCGCGTTCGATATCCTCGCCCTGGATCACTACATGCCCGGCCGCGACGGGCTGGACGTCCTGCCCGACATCCTGGATCGCCCGGCGCCGCCCCCGGTCGTCTATGTGACGGGGGCCCAGGAAGGCCGGATCGCCGTCGCCGCCCTGCGCGCCGGCGCCGCCGACTATGTCATCAAGGACGTGTCCGAGGACTTCACCGCCCTGCTGCGGTCCGCCGTGGAAGACGCCCTGCTGCGCCGTCGCCTCCAGCGCGAGAACGAAGAGGCCCAGGAGATGGTGCGCCTGGCGCGCGACCGGGCCGAAGCCATGCTGCGCGAGGTCAATCATCGCGTGGGCAACTCGCTGCAACTGGTGTCCAGCTTCATGTCGCTGCAACAACGTCACCTCACCGATGACGGCGCGCGGTCGGCTCTGCGCGAGGCCCAGGGCCGGATCGAGGCCGTGGCCCACGTCCACCGGCGCCTCTACACCTCCGGCAACATGGAAAGCGTCGAGATGGACGCCTACCTCGAGGGGCTGGTCGACGAGCTCTGCAAGTCCCTGGGCCCCGACGGCAGCGCGCCGAACATCACGCTCCAGGCCGCCTCGATCTGGGTTCCGACCGACCAGGCCGTGTCGTTGGGCGTGGTCGTGACCGAGCTGGTGACCAATGCCGTGAAGTACGCCTATGGCCCGGGGCAGGGGGGCGAGATCCGCGTGATCCTGCAACCCGACGCCACTGGCAAACGGGCGATTCTGACGGTGGAGGACGACGGCCCGGGGCTGGGTGAGGGCACCCCCAAGGGCACGGGTCTGGGCGGCAAGATCATCACCGCCATGGCGTCCGGCCTGCGCTCGGTGGTCGAGTTCGACGGGGCGCACAAGGGGGTCCGCGCCCGGCTGGCCTTCGACCTGTGACGGCTGCCGCGTCGCCGGTGCTGCAGTTCGGCCACGCCGACGCCGGCGTCGACTACCTGATCCGCCCCACGGCCTTCGGCCTGGTCTTCCACGACGAGAAGCTGGCCTGTGTGCGCGTGACCCGCGACACCCCCTATCACGACCTCCCGGGCGGGGCCGTCGATGGCCCCGAGACCGAGCAACAGGCCCTGGTCCGGGAGTTTTTGGAAGAGACCGGCATGACGATCGAACCCGTCCAGCGTTTGGTCGAGGCCGGCCAGTATTTCAGGAAGTCCGACGGTGAGCCGGTCAACAACGTCGGCGGTGTCTGGATCGCGCGGATGATCGCCCTGGACCCCGCGCGCAAGGTCGAGGACGACCACGAATTGGTCTGGCTGCATCCGCGCTCGGCCCTGGCCGAACTGCGCCACGACGCCCACGCCTGGGCCGTCACCACCTGGCTGCGACGCTAGGCAAGCCAGACCATACGGAACTGGACGCGCCCGATCCCGCTATCTCCCGTGAAGCGCGACCATCCCGGTGGCGTCGAACCCAGGAGATCATCATGGCTGATCATGACCGTATCGAAGGCGCCGCCAAACAGGCCCAAGGCTCCATCAAGGAGGGCCTCGGCAAGCTCACCGGCGACGAGAAGCTGAAGGCCGAAGGCCGCGCGGACAAGGTCGAGGGCAAGGTCCAGAACACCGTCGGCGGCATCAAAGACAGCCTGAAGGGCGACGGCCGCCACTAGGCCATCGGCTCCACGTCAAAGAAAAAGGCCGCGTCCCGAGGGGCGCGGCCTTTGTCGTTTCGGGCGACGTCGTCGCCTATTCGATGTCTTCGTTCAGCAGGCCGACCTTGAGGAAGCCGTTCTCCTGCAGGGTGTTCATCACTTCCATGAAGGCGTTGTACTTCACTTCCGGCTGGGCGCGGACGAACACGCGCTCCTCGGTGCAGCCACGGCCCGTGGGGTTGCCCAAGGCGGCGCAGACGTCGGCCGGCAGGGTCTCGATGGAGCTCTGGGCGTCGGCGATGAAGATCGAGCCGGTTTCCTGGATGGTGATGTAGACCGGCTCCTGCGGCTCGTCCGAGGTCGGCGGCGTGGCCGGCGGCAGGTCCAGCTTGATCGACACGGTCGCCAGCGGCGCGGCCACCATGAAGATGATCAGCAGCACCAGCATGATGTCGACGAACGGCGTGACGTTGATGTCGCTGTTCTGGCTGATGGTCTTGCCACCCTGCCCACCCGGTCCCGAAAGCTTGGCGCCCATGATCTGGTCGTCTCCATCTGGCTCGGCGTCGGTCGCGCGAGCATCGCGTTTAAGGCTTCGGACGGTTCTTGGCGTCTGACGCCGGGCTTGTAAAGCGGCCAGCGACCGATCCGGGTTCCCGTCCCGCGGTTTTCCCCCGTGAGGCGAGACCTCAGCCCTTGGCCAGCTTCAGGAACCGCTCGATCAGGGCCGGGTCGCTCTTGAACTGGCCGGTGAAGCGCGTGGTGATGGTCGAGACGTGGCGGTGATGCACGCCGCGCGTCGTCATGCACTGATGCTCGGCGTCGATCAGCACCGCGACCCCGGCCGGCGACAAGTGGTCCTCCAGCGAGGCGGCGATTTCCTGGGTCAGGGTCTCCTGCGTCTGCAGACGCTTGGAGAAGATTTCGACCACGCGCGCGATCTTGGAGATGCCCACGACTTTCTCGGTCGGCAGATAGGCGACATAGGCCTTGCCCAGGAAGGGTGCCATGTGGTGCTCGCAGTGGCTCTCGACCTCGATGTCGCGCAGCAGGACCATGTCGTCATAGCCCTGGACGTCCTCGAACGTCCGCGACAGCTCCTTGGCCGGATCGGCGGCATAGCCCTCAAACCATTCGCCATAGGCGTCGACCACCCGCTTGGGGGTGTCCAGCAGGCCCTCGCGGTCGGGATTGTCCCCCGACCAGGCGATCAGGGTGCGAACGGCCGCCAGGGCCTCCTCGCGGGTCGGGCGGGTCACGTGATCATTGCCGACGAGGGTCGGGCGGGCGGCATGGGCATCCATGAATTGTTTTCAGCGACCAGTAGCGCCGGGACGATGGCCCCGGATTGACGCGCGTCGCTCTCCCTGTTCGTGGCCACGGCTGTTCGCCGGGCTGACACGGCTATATGGGACGCGAGGCAAGTCCCGCAAGAAAACCTACGGCTCCGCTTCATAATGACGCTTTTCCTTCACGACACCCTGAAACGCGAGAAGCGGGCCTTCGCCCCGCGCGATCCGAAGCGGGTGACGCTCTATGTCTGCGGGCCGACGGTCTATGACTACGCCCACATCGGCAACGCCCGGCCGCCGGTGGTGTTCGACGTGCTGGTCCGGCTGCTGCGGCGCGAATACGGCGCGGATTCCGTCGTCTATGCCAGGAACGTCACCGACGTGGACGACAAGATCAACGCCAAGGCGGCGAAGGAGGGCGTGCCGATCGGCGAGGTCACGGCGCGCTACGAGGCCGCCTATCTGGCCGACATGGCGGCTCTAAACGTCTCGCCCCCCGACATCGCCCCCCACGTCACCGATCATATGGACGCCATCGTCGCCCAGATCGGCGCGATCCTGGATCAGGGCAGCGCCTATGTCGCCGAGGGGCACGTTCTCTTCGACGTCTCCAGCTATCCGTCCTACGGCGCGCTGTCGGGCCGGAACCTGGACGACATGATCGCCGGCGCCCGCGTCGAGGTCGCCCCCTACAAGAAGAACCCCCACGACTTCGTCCTCTGGAAACCGTCCAAGGCGGACGAACCGTCCTGGTCCAGCCCCTGGGGCGACGGCCGTCCCGGCTGGCACATCGAATGCTCGGCCATGATCGAACAGGTCCTGGGCCTGCCCATCGACATCCACGGCGGCGGCATCGACCTGGTGTTTCCCCACCACGAGAACGAGATCGCGCAAGGGGTCTGCGCCCACGGCCACGCCCATGCCGATCAAGCGAACGAGAATTACGCCCGCTACTGGATGCACAACGGCTTTCTGACGGTCGACGCGGAAAAGATGTCCAAGTCGGTCGGCAACGTCCTGCTCTTGCATGATCTGGTGCAGCACATGCCCGGCGAGGTCGTCCGCTGGGCCCTGCTGAGCGCCCACTACCGCCAGCCGCTGGACTGGAACCAGAGCCTGCTGGATCAATCGCGCAAGAACCTGGACCGCCTGTACGGGGCCCTGCGCCGCGCCGAGGGGATCGAGCCGCTGGGCGACGTGCCCTCGCCGGAGTTCCTGACCGCCATTTCCGACGATCTCAATACGCCGGGCGCGATGGCGACGCTGTTCGCCCTGTCCAGCGAGATCGAGCGGGCGATGACGGCGGGCGACCACCACGCGGTGGGCATCGCCAAGTCCGAGTTGATCGCCTCGGGCCGCATTCTGGGGGTGCTGTGGTCAACCCCTGACGCCTGGTTCGAGGGCGGGGCGGACGACGGGCTGAAAGCCGAGGTCGAGGCCCTGCTGGCCGAACGCGTCACCGCCCGCGCCGAGAAGAACTGGCCCGAGGCCGACCGCATCCGCGACCGCCTGACCGCCCTCAACGTCGTCGTGATGGACGGCCCCACCGGCGCGACCTGGCGGCTGAAGGAGTAGTCCCCTTCTCCCCTTGCGGGAGAAGGTGGCCCGTCAGGGCCGGATGAGGGGTGAAACTCGATTGCAGAAGTGAGGGATAGCGATGGCGAGCCCCCGGGCACCGTCGCCTATCACCCCTCATCCGACCTCGCTGCGCTCGGCCACCTTCTCCCGCAAGGGGAGAAGGAACGCCCTCTACATCCCGCGCATCAGCTCATCGGCCAGCGCCGCCGTCAGATAGCCGTCCGGCGTGCGTCCGTTGGCCAGCTGCCACGCCCTCAGCGCCCGGCGCGTGCCGGAGCCGATCACCCCGTCGATGCCGCCGACGTCGTATCCCGCCCGCGCCAGCGCCGTCTGGGCCCCGAACCGCTGCTCGCGCGAGAGCGGCCCGTCATTGGGCCAGGTCCCCACCAGACCGGGCCGCCCGATCGCCCCGTCCGCCGTCAGGCCGATGGCCAGGGCATAGGTCACGGCGTTGTTGTAGCGGCGGATGACATAGTGATTGGGCAGGGCCAGAAACGCCGGCCCTCGCGCGCCTTGCGGCAGCAGGATGATGCCCGCCTCCGCCGCTTCCGCCGTCGTCGGCGCGCCCCCCTGGGCCAGGCTGACGCCGCGCTGGGCCCAGAAGCTCCAGGGCCGTCCCTCGGCTTCGGCCAGCGCGTAGTCGAAGCCCTGGGGCAGCACGATCTCATAACCCCAGCGCTGATCCCGCTTCCATCCCGCCTGGGCCAGCAGGTTCGCCGCCGAGGCCAGGGCGTCGGCGTCCGAGCCCCAGATATCGACACGGCCGTCGCCGTTCTGATCGACGCCCAGGCGCAGATAGTTGTCCGGCATGAACTGGGTCTGGCCCATCGCCCCGGCCCAGCTGCCCAGAAGGCCCGAGCGGTCGCGCCGCCCGTCGATGACGATGTCGAGCGCGTCCTTCAGCTGACCCTCGGCCCAGTCGCGGCGGCGGCCCTCATAGGCGAGGGTGGCCAGCGAGCGGATGACATCCTTGTCGCCCTGGACGGCACCGAAGCTGGATTCATTGCCCCAGATCGACACCAGAATCTCGGCCGGGACGCCGAACCGCTGCACGACCGACGCGGGCACGACATCCAGGCGCTGTCGGGCCTGGGCGATGCGGGTCGCGGACGCCGCGTTCGAGATATAGGCCCCGGCCGGGCGGCTGAACTCGGGCTGGTTGCCGTCCAGCCGGATCACGTCCGGGTCGGGCGACAGACCGTCCAGCTGGCGCGCATAGGCCTCCCGCCGCGCGCCGCCCTTGCGGTTCAGGAACCCCTGCTTCCAGCCCTCGAACCCTGCGGCGTCGGTGGAGTAGGGGCGTTCCTGCGCCGACGTCGCCTCAGCCGGTCGCGGCGGCGCGGGTTCGGCGCGCGCCACGACAGGCGGCGCTTCCGGCAGCATCGGCGCGCAGGCCGAGACGCAGGCGATCAGAACGAGGCGATAGTCGAGGCGCATACGAATGGCGTTTCCCAGAGGACGGTGGTGCCGATCAAATCTCGTGCCAATCGGCACGGCAATGTGACCGACGCCCACACGATACGGTGAAGTCTCGTAAACCGTTCCTGCTGACGCGGGCTTAAGGCGATTCCGGCAGGGTGGCGTGGCTCTCGGATCACGGCCTGGTGGCGGAGGGGCGACGCGGCGGGGATGCAAACCCGCAAACCCTCCGTTCAACTCGGAGGCCAGGCCTCCATTCTTGAAGGGGCGCTACCGCTCGCGACGCGGTCACTCGCTGCTTGGGCGCCGGGGATCAGCCAATGTTTGCTTCGGTCCCCAACCTCGACGTTGACGCGCTCGCCCACCTTCTCTATAGGCACCGCTCCGCCGCTGGCCCGCCCTGCGGCTTTTCTATTTTCGCTTTGCCTCACGCGCTAAAGCAGCGAGCCGCCGCGCGGCGAGCGATAGCGCCACTAAGGAAGTCCGACCATGAAGGTCCGCAGCTCGCTCAAGTCGCTCAAGACCCGCCACCGCGACTGCAAGGTCGTGCGTCGCAAGGGCGTGGTCTTCGTGATCAACAAGACCGACCCGCGCTTTAAGGCGAAGCAGGGCTGACACCCTGGCGCTAACGCGCGGCTCGCGGAGCCGCGCTGCTTGAGCGCTGAACGATCCACAGGCTGCGGGCTTTGTCCGCGGCCTTTTTCGTGTCCGGCGTTGAGCGGGCCGCGTCGGCATGGTTAGCGTCCCGGCTCGTTTGATTGGAGAGTTCTCATGGCGGACGACGCCGGCTTCGACGCTTCCCCCGACGTCCTGAACTCGGCGGCCCAGGGGCGGCTGCGCACCATCATCGAGCGCATCGAGCGTCTGGAAGAAGACAAGGCCGCCATCATGGCCGACCAGAAGGAGGTCTTCGCCGAGGCCAAGGGCGAGGGTTACGACGTCAAGATCCTGCGCAAGGTCATCCGCATCCGCAAACAGGACAAGGCGAAGCGCCAGGAAGAGGACGCGATCCTGGACCTGTATCTGTCCGCGCTGGGCGAAATCTGACACCTTCGGCCGGGTGAAGCGAAAGCCGCCCGCGAGTCCGTACGAAGCCCAGCGCGAGGCCGCCAAGCGCGCGGCGCTGAACGCTCTGAAACGCGCCAAACGGGCGGCGGAGAAGGCCGGCGTGTCCCTGTCCGAGTGGGAGGGCGAGTTCCTCGATTCGGTTGGCGACCGCGTGAAGACCTATGGCCGGGCCTTCGGTGATCCTGAAAAAGGCGCGCCGGGTCAGGCGCTCTCGGCCATGCAGGGCCGCAAGCTCAAGGAGATCACGCGAAAAGCCAATGGCGAGGACACCCGCCCGCCCTGGCGTCGCAAGCCCCGGGACGACTAGTCCGGCCAGCCCGCCATCGCGGCGTCGGCGACCCTCAGCAGCTTCTCGCGCGAGGCCCCGTCCCGCGCCAGGGTCGACAGCCCTTGGGTCATCGCCATCATGTGGCCGGCCAGGGCATCGACGTCGGTGTCGGCGGGCAGTTCGCCGTCGGCGCGCCCCCGCTCGAACCGTTCCCTCAGCGTCGCCTCGATCCCGTGCCGGATCGCGGCCAGTTCGGCCTGGACGTCCCCGGCCGTCGCCGAAACGCTGAGCGCCGAGGTCGCCAGCAGACAGCCGGTCGGCGTCGTGTCGCCCGTCACGCCCTCGGCGCTGACCGTCAGCAGTCGCCGCGCGGCCTCGCGCGCCGTCGGTGCGGACTCAATCATGGCGTGTGGTGACTCGGCCGCCAGGTACAGACCCACGCACTCCAGGAACAACCGCTTCTTGTCGCCGAACGCGGCATACAGACTGGGCGGCGTGATCCCCATCGCCCCGGTCAGGTCGCTGATCGAGGTCGACTCATAGCCGTGCCGCCAGAAGGTCAGCATGGCCTGTGTCAGGGCCGCGTCCCGATCGAACGACCGGGGCCGCCCGATCCGAGTCGGGGTCTGCGTCACCGTTTCCATAGCGATCAGTATGAAACGATTGACCCCCTGTCGCAAGTCGGGCTAGGAGATTTCGTAACGATCACTAGGAAAGACTCATGTCGCTCGCTCATCATCGCACCTTCGGCCGGTCGGGCCTCGTCGTCAGCCCGCTGGCGCTCGGCACCATGACGTTCGGCACCGCGCGCTGGGGCATGGGCGAGCAGGGGGCCCGCGACGTCTTCGACGCCTACGTCGATGCGGGGGGCAACTTCGTCGATACCGCCGACGTCTATTCCGGCGGCCGCAGCGAAGAGATGGTCGGGGCGTTCATCGCCGACAGCGGTCCGCGCGACCGCATCGTCCTGGCCACCAAGTCCGGCTTCGCCCCCGGTCCCGGCGGCCACGCCGGGGGCTCGGGCGCGGGCCGGGTCCGAACGGCCCTGGAGGGATCCCTGCGCCGTCTGAAGACCGACTACATCGACCTGTACTGGCTGCACGTCTGGGACGGCGTGACACCCGCCGAAGAGGTGCTGGAGACGATGACCAGCCTCGTCCGCGCCGGCAAGATCCGCCACTGGGGCCTGTCCAACACGCCCGCCTGGTTCGTGTCCAAGCTGGCGACCCTGGCCGGCGCCCACGGCCTGCCGGGCCCGATCGGCCTGCAGTATTTCTACTCCCTGGCCAATCGCGAGGTCGAGGACGAGCATCTGCCCCTCGCCGCCGCCTTCGGCATGGCGCTCCAGCCCTGGAGTCCGCTGGCTTACGGCCTCCTGACCGGAAAGTACGACCGCGCCACGGTCGAGTCGGGGCCCGCCCGCGCCGGTGGCGTCCCGCGCGACGCGGCGTCTGCGAACGAGGCCCGGCCCGCCGACGACAAGCGACTGGACGGCGACAACCCGTTCGGCGACACGCTGTTCACCGACCGCAACTGGCGCATCGTCGATGAGGTCAAGCGCATCGCGACCGAGGCGGGCCAGTCGCCCGCGCGCATCGCCCTGGCCTGGGTCGTGGGCCGTCCCGGCGTGGTCGGCACCCTGATGGGCGTCAGCCGCGTCAGCCAGGTCACCGACAACGCCGCCGCCCTGGACCTGCGTCTCAGCCCCGAGCATCAGGCGGCGCTGGACGCCGTCAGCGCGGGGGACAGCCGCCTGATCTACGGCCTCGCCCGTCGCCCGATGCGTGACCACGCCGTCTTCGGGGGTCGCGCGGTCCAGGGCTGGAGCGAGTGAGCCGCCCCTAGAACAGAACCTTGCGCAGGCTGATCCGGAACACCCGGCCCTCGGGGTCGAGGAAGTCGGGCTGATAGTTGAGCGGCACGTCGCCGGTCGAGGACGTCACCTCGGTGCGGCTGTCGAACAGGTTCTCGACCCCCAGACTGACGCGCGATCCGCGCAGGATCGGATAGCGCGCGACCCACGACGTCCGTTGGTTCAGGTCCACGAACATGGTCAGGTTGACCGTCGTCCGGTCGCTGAAGTTCAGGGTCGAGCCGCCGACGCCGCCGTCGACCTCGGTGCCCTGGCGCCAGTTGGCGTTCAGGAAGGTGCCGAAGCCGTTCCTGAACACGCCGCCCTGGACCTGGACCTCGTTGCGCGGCGTGCCGCCGTTTCCGGCCGTGGCGTTGCCGTCCAGCAGGTCCAGCACCGGCAGGCCCGGACGGATCGTCACCTCGTCGGTGAAGCGCACCGTGTGGAAGACCGAGACGTTGAAGCGTCCCTGTCCCGGCATCATGCCGCCACCGCCTCGACCACCGCCGCCGCCGCCACGGAATTGAGCACCGCCGCCGCCGGGAGGCCCCCCCGCGCCCGGACCCCCCGCACCGGGAGGACGCCCGCCGCCGGGTCCGCCCGCGCCCGGCGGACGCCCGCCACCGCCGCCGCCGCCGAACAGGATCGCGCCCACGCCGCCGCCGGGACCGCCCGCCGCCGCCAGGTTGGGCCGCCCGAAGGCCCGCGAGAAGTTGAAGCCGCTGCGCAGCTCCGACCGTTCGGTCTGGGTGAAGTTCAGCGGCCGCGCGTCCAGAGCGATCAGCCGACCGGTCGCATCGCGCGTGAACCGCTCGGGCAGGGCAGCCTCCAGGTCGGGCGTGATCGTCGGGAAGCCCGTGATCGCGCCGTCGATGGTCGTGCGCGTGAAGTCCGAGCGCAGGGTCAGCTGCTGGCTGGAGATCGGCTGCCAGTTGAAGCCCAGCTTCCAGACCTGGCGGTTATCCGGCGTCAGGTTGGGATTGCCGCCCGTGATGCGGGTCACCAGCACAGTCTCGCCGGTGCGGAAATCGAACACCGCGCTGTTGGGGTTGGAGATCACCGGGTCGTTCAGCTGCGAGATCGACGGCGCGCCGTCCTCGTTGGTATAGCTGGCGATGAAGCCCAGGGCGTCGATCGGCGACCAGTTCACGCCCGCGCCCCAGGTCGTCAGCCCGCCGATGTCCGAGGCGTCGTCGTAGCCGGCGTTCAGGTTCACCGACACGTCGCCGATGGCCCTCAGCACATCGACGCCGTTGGAGACGGGCAGGGTCAGGCTGGCCGAGGTGAAGACCCGGTCCCGACCGATGGTCCGGGCGCTGAACACGCCCGATCGCGTGCTTTCGGACTCCAGTTCGCGCGTGTCGGCCCCGAACTTGAGGGTGCTGGACACCGAACCGGCCGGCAGGTCGAACAGGTCGCCGTTGAACACGGCCTCGACGTTTCCGCCGCTGGCCACCGAATTGGCGGTATCGACCAGGCGGGTGAACCGCGCGGGGTCCAGGGCACCGAACGGATTCAGCGTGCCGGCGGTGACCGCCCCTTGAGCCGCCGTCGCGTCCAGTCCGCGTCCGGTCACCGTGTCGGTCTCGACCCGGTCATAGGCGCCCGACAGGGTCCAGCGCCAGTCGCCCAGGAAGCCGTCCAGCAGCACGCCCAGATTGGCCGTCGTGCTCTCATTGTCCCGCGTCACGGCGAACGGATCGTCGATGAAGCGATAGACCGCCACGTCCCGGCTGAACGGCGAGCCGTTTCGCCCGGCCGGCGCCGTCAGGGTCACCCCGGGCAGACCCAGGTAGGAGAAGCTGGTCTGCTCCTCCAGGTTCAAGCTGATGGTGCCCTTGATCGTCTCGTTCAGATCGCGCGCCAGCGAGGCGTTCAGCGTCGTCTGGTCGCCGCGCGGCAGCAGGGTGCGATACTGGATCAGGTCGTCGGTGCGCGGCGCATTGGCCCCGGCGGCAAAGCCCGCCAGCGTCGGATTGCTGACGCCCGGATTGGCCGCCACGGTCACAGACCGCCCCGCCAGCGCCGACAGCGCCGGATCGATCTCGGCCCCGAACGGGATGCCCGCGACATTGCCGATGCGGTCGAAGGGCTGGCTGCCCGGGTCGCGCACGATGTCGCGCTCCGTCTCGAACAGGGCCGTGTCGTGCTCCCGTTCCAGGCTGACGTTCAGCCGGTTGCCGCCCACGATGCTGAAGTATCCGGCCTCCACCTCGGTCGAGTTGCGCCCGCCCTGCGTCGGGGCGCGATAGGTCAGCTCGGCGTTGGCCTGGGTGAAGTTGGCCTTCAGCACGATGTTGACCACCCGCTGGTCCGCCGCAAACCCATAGGTCAGGGCCGCTTCCTCGGGCAGGATCTCGGTCCGCTCGATGGACTCGAACGGGATGGTGCGGATCTCCTGGAAGCCTGATGTGCGCCGCCCGTTCAGCAGCACCACCGGCCCGCCGCCCCCGCGACCCCGGTTCGACCGCGTCAGCGGCTCCAGCGCCGTCAGCAGTTCTGCCACGTTCGTCGCCCCGTAGGCGATCAGCTGATCGGCATCCAGGGTGACCTCCGGCTCGATGTCGCCCTGGACCCGCCCGCGCGTGGCAGACACCTGCACTTCGGGCAGAACATAGTCCGCGTCGTCCTCCGTCGCCGCCGCCGACCCCGAGGGCTGATCCTCGTTCTGCGCGTCCTGCGCGACGGGCGCGGCCGCCTGTGGCTGAGCCGGTGCCGCCTGAACGGGCGCGGTCTGGATCGAGCTCGACGCGAGCGCGACGAGCAGGGTGGAGGCGAGGGTCATGGCGGCTCTGAAACTGACTTGCGGGGGAGGGCCGTCAGCCTGACGACAGCCTTGTTTCACGCGCCAGTGCTGGCGTTCCGTCGCGGCGTCAATGAGGCGCTTTGTTACAGGACGCTGTAACGCCCCCGGCCTGTGGCCGATACGTCACCCGGCCTCTTTCAGCGCGCCTTCCAGCCCCTGTTCGCGAACCTTGCGGTACAGGGTCGACCGACCGATGCCCAGCCGCCGCGCGATCTCCGACATATGGCCGGCATAGACCTCGATGGCGTGCTGGATCAGGTCGCGTTCAATGTCCTCCAGCGTGCGCAGATGGCCGCGCTCATCCAGGATCTTGATCGGCTGGTCGGGCAGGGGCGGCAGATCGGCGTACCCCTGGACTGCCGCTGATGGCTGCGATGCCTGGGTCTCCAGCGGCATGGCGATACCCGAGATGGCCGGGAAGTCGTGGGGCTGCAGGAAGGGCGCATCGGCCAGCACGATCGCGCGATAGATGGTGTTTTCCAGCTGGCGAACATTGCCCGGCCAGTCGAAGGCTGTCAGCAGCGCCAGGGTCTCGGCCGAGGCACCCGCCACCCGCTTGCCCTCCTCGACGTTGAAGCGCCCGACGAAGTGGTCGATCAGGGCCGGGATGTCCTCGCGCCGGTCGCGCAGAGCCGGGGCCTCGATCGGAAAGACGTTCAGGCGATAGAACAGGTCCTCGCGGAACGTCCCCGCCGCCACAGCGCCCGACAGGTCCCGGTTGGTCGCCGAGACGATGCGAACATCGACCTTCACCGACCGCTTTGACCCGACCGGATCGATCTCGCCCTCTTGCAAAGCGCGCAGCAGCTTGACCTGCATGTCCAGCGGCAGCTCGCCGATCTCGTCCAGGAACAGGGTGCCGCCGTTGGCCTCGGCGAACTTGCCCAGGTGCTTGTCCGACGCGCCGGTGAAGCTGCCCTTCTCGTGGCCGAACAGGATCGACTCGACCAGATTGACCGGCAGGGCCCCGCAGTTGACCGCCACGAAGGGCTTGCCTGCCCGCTCCGACGCCCCGTGCAGGGCGCGCGCGATCACTTCCTTGCCCACGCCGCTCTCGCCGGTGATCAGCACGGGGATCGAAGACTTGGCCGCCCGTCCACCCAGGGCCTTGACCATCTGCATGGGGCGACTGTCGCCGACCAGGTCGGCGAAGGTGACCCGACCCGCGACGTGCTTCTTCAGCCGACCGACCTCGGCCGTCAGCTGGGTCATCTGCAGGGCATTGCGGATACCGACCAGGATGCGTTCCGGGCTGGCCGGCTTGACGAAGAAGTCCTGGGCCCCGGCCTGCATGGCCTTGACCACGGTCTCGATGCCGCCGTTCGCCGTCAGGACGATCACCGGCGTGGTCACCCCCGCCGTGCGGATTTCCGCCAGACACTCCATCCCCGACATGGTCGGCATGACAAGGTCCAGCAGGACCACGTCGGCGCCCCCGCCCTTGGTCAGGCGGTCGATGGCCTCGCCGCCGCTTTCGGCGTGCACGACCTGATAGCCCTCGCGGTCCAGCACCGCCTGCACCAGCCGGCGCTGCGTCGGATCGTCGTCGACCACCAGAACGGTCTTGGCCATAGGAAGGACACCCCTGATCACCCGGCCGGTCCTCGCTCGGGACTGGCTCGTTTCGGGACGGTTCTAGGCTCGACGCGGTGAAGATCGGGTTGGCCGACGTGGTGTCCCGAGGGTTAATCGTGGCTCCGGCTCAGCATCGCTGCCGGGCGCTGGCCACCAGCTCGGCGGGAACGCCGCTGCCGGTCTCCAGCGCGGGACGGCTGTGTTCGCCGGCGCTCAGCCGACCTTGCCGCAACAGGTCGCGCGCGTCGATGTCCGGCTGGCCGTCGCACACGACCGGCACGAAATATCCCAGCGATCCATAGGCGCCGGTTTCGGCGTCCTGGCTGAACACGGTGACGGTCCCGGCCTGAACCAGCAGGACGTCGCCCTGCGGGAATCCCAGCGACGGGCCGAGCACGGCCAGACAGTCGCCTGGGGCGCGGCAGTCTGACCGCGCGTCCTCCGTCTCTGCGACGCCCTCGAAGAAGCGCTCGGGCAGGGCGGCGGCGCCGTCCAGCGTGCCGATGACCGGTCGGACGGCCTGGCTCTCGCTGGGGTCGTTGAAGACGATCTGCGCCTGGGCCGCCTTGGCGCGGGCGGCGATCGCCGGGTCGTCGGAGGCCGCCAGACGGGCCAGGGCGGCATGGCCGGTCTTCCCGCTGGAGTTCTGCAGGAAGCCGTAGTCGAACCTGTCCGCCGCGACCTCGCCCCGCTCCAGCCGGCCCATCTGGTCGGCGACGGACAGGCGCGCGGCATCCGCGACCGGGCTGAACAGCGCCAGGATCGCCAGGACGCTGGCGACGGCGCCGACGATGTTGGTCCGCTCCAGCGGGGCCATCCAGCGGGTTCCGGGGCGCTGGGTCGCCAGCGCGGCATAGGCGTATCCGCCCGCATGCAGCGCCCCCACCAGAGCACAGGCCACCGCGATGATCCGGTCCGGCGTCAGCCCGTGCTGCCCGATCCGCAGCGCCAGACCCCACGCCGCGATGCCGACCAGCGGCACCAGCAGCACCGCCGCCACCTGGACGGCGACCCTCAGCACGGCGGGCGGCAGGTTCTCGGGCCGCCCGTCCTGATAGGCGGCGTTGATCAGCACGATCATCACCCCTGCCGCCGACAGAACCAGCGCCGTCGCGCTGCCCGTCTCCCACAGCCCGTCCAGACCGGTGAAGGGCAGGGCGATCAGGAACGCCCCGACCAGCACGGTCAGCACCAGCAGCAGCCACGACAGCAGCATCAGGGCGATGGTCCGCACCCCCCGGATCAGCCCATCGCGCACATCCGTCAGATGCACCGCCGTGGCGAACGCCAGTCCGGTCATCGGCAGGAAGAACCAGCCCTGTCGAAGCAGCTCGCCCAGGAATCTCAGTCCGATGATGTTGAACAGCGACGCGCCCAGGAACAGCAGCAGCCAGAAGACCCCGGCGAACGCGACCGACGCCGCCAGCTGCACCCCCGCCATCCACGCCGCGTCGAAATAGGCGGGAAACGAGGCGATCACCCGTCGTTCCCGGTCCGCCGGCACGATCAGGTGATGGGCGACGAACAGGGCCACGGCGGAAAAGGCGAACAGCGGAAACGTCGGTTCGCGGTCCATCCCCGACTGCCGCGCGATATCGTGCCAGGCCAGACCCGCCAGCAGGGCCGCCGCGACGCCGGCCCAGACCGCCAGCGTCACGATCCTCAACCGCCCGACCCCGGCCAGCAGCAGGGGCGGCAGGAACAGCGCCGGCAACAGCATCGCCGCGAATGGTTCCGGGTTCCGCGACGACCAGGTCGCCCCGTCCCCCTCCGTGGTCCGCATCAGCAGATACAGCACGATCCCCTGCGCCAGCCCGATGCCGAGCCTCGCCGGTGCCACGGTGCGCCCGGACGACGCTCCCAGGGCATCGCGTCCCCCGCCGACCGTGTCCGTTTCGGTGGTCATGTCGTCCTCGTCCCCGAATGCTGCATCAGAGCCCATGTCGCCGCCCGGCGAAAGGGTCGCCCGGCGTCGCCGCGACGATCACGACCGGTTGCGCCCGGCGGCCGCCGACCCCACAACCCCTGTCATGAACGCCCCCTTCAAGACCCCCGCCACCGAGCCCCCGCTGTGGGACCTGTCCGATCTCTATGCGTCGCGCGAAGACGCACGCGTCACGGCGGACCTGGACACCGCCCGCGCCGATGTCGCCGAGCTCAACGCCCTGCAAGGCCGCATGGTGGCCGAGCGGGCCGATCCGGCCGCCCTCGGCGGGACGCTGGATCAGGCCATAACCCTCTACGAACAGGCATCCGAACGGCTCGGCGCGCTGGGCGCCTACGCCTTCCTCGTCGTCTCCACCGACCGCAATGACGCGGCCGCGCAAGGCTTCGAGGCCGACCTGCGCGAGAAGATCACCGCCGTCGCCACACCGACCGTCTGGGTCACGCTGGAGATCAATCAGCTGACCGACGCCGAGCTGGAAGCCGCCCTGACGGCACATGCCGGCGCCGCACGCTGGCGTCCGTGGCTGCGTCGTGTCCGGGCCATGAAGCCGCATGAGCTGTCCGAACAGCTCGAGACCTTCGTCGCCGAGCGCATGCCGATCAACGCCCAGTGGCCCCGCCTGTTCGACGAGACCCTGGCCGCGCTCCGGGTCGAGGCGGGCAAGGAGACCCTGACCCTGGCCGAGGCCCTCAACCAGCTGTCTGATCCCAAGGCCGCCCGCCGCAAGGCCGCCGCCGAGGGCCTGAACATCGCGCTCGCCGCCCGCGTGCCGACCCTGGCTCTGGTGCTGAACACCGTCGCCGCCGACAAGGCGCTGGAGGACCGCTGGCGCGGTTTCAAGCGTCCCGCCGACAGCCGTCACCTCTCCAACGAAGTCGACGGCGAGGCGGTCGACGCCATGGCCGACGCGGTCGCCGCCGCCTATCCGCGCCTGTCCCACCGCTACTACGCGCTCAAGGCCAGGGCCCTGGGCAAGCCGACCCTGGACCAGTGGGACCGCAACGCCCCGATCGAGACCACCGCGCCCCGCGCCTTCGACTGGGGCCAGGGTCGCGATCTGGTCCTGGAGAGCTTTTCGGACCTCGGCCCCGAATTCGCCGACCGGGCCGGTCGCTTCTTCGACAAGCCCTGGATCGACGGCCGCGCCCGGCCCGGCAAGCAATCGGGGGCCTATGCCCACCCGGTCACCGCCGACCGTCACCCCTATGTCTTCCTGAACTGGATGGGAGAGCGGCGCGACGTCCTGACCCTGGCCCACGAACTGGGGCACGGCGTGCACCAGACCCTGGCGGCCGAGAAGGGCACGTTGCTCGCCGACACCCCGCTGACGCTGGCCGAGACCGCGTCCATCTTCGCCGAGGGCCTGACCTTCGACCGCCTCTTGGCCACCGCGCCGAAGTCCGAGCAGCGCGGCCTGCTGGCCGGCCGAATCGAGGACGGTCTGAACACCGTGGTCCGCCAGATCGCCTTCCACCGCTTCGAAACCCGCTTCCACGACGAGCGGGCTCGGGGCGAGGTTTCCGCCGACCGCCTGGGTCAGCTGTTCCTCGAGGAAATGGGCGCGTCGCTCGGCCCCGCCGTCACGCTCAACCCCGGCTATGAGGCCTGGTGGAGCTATGTCAGCCACTTCGTCCACTCGCCCTTCTATGTCTACGCCTATGCCTTCGGGGACCTGCTGGTGGCCGCCCTGATGGAGACCCGCGCCAAGGACCCGGACGGCTTCACGCCCCTGTACCGCGACCTGCTGGCCGCCGGCGGCACCCTGACCTACGCCGAGGCCCTCAAACCCTTTGGCCTCGACCCCCGCGACCCGACCTTCTGGACCATCGGCACCAAGCGGCTGGAGCGACTGATCGACCAGTTCGAGGCGCTGGGTTGAATTTGTAAGTACAGAAATGTATGTACGATACGACGGTCTCGAGTTTAGCTGGGATGACGAGAAGGCGCGTCAGAACCGTTCCAAACATGGGATCGCCTTCGATGTGGCCATGCGGGCCTTCTCCGATCCAAAGGCAATCGCCGAGATGGATCGAGTGGTCGATGGCGAGGAACGTTGGCGCACTATTGGTCGGGTCGGCTCCGCGACCGTGCTTTTCGTCGCCCACACATGGACGACGGACGACGGGCAAGTCTTTGTTCGAATAATCTCGGCTCGAAAGGCCGACAGATACGAGGTGAGAGCCTATGAGCGAGGCGACGAGAGACATTTCCGCTGACTTGGCGGCGATCAATGCGATGTCGGACGACGACATCGACTACAGCGACATTCCGCCTGTTCGTGACTTTAGCGGCTTCAAGCGAGGGGCTCTTGTTCGCCCCGAGAAGCAGCCCGTGACCATCCGCCTCGACGCCGATGTGGTGGACTGGTTCAAGCGGACCGAGCCCAAATATCAGACCGCGGTGAATCGCGTGCTTCGCGACTACATGCTGGCGAACGCCAAGACCAAGTGACGCCTTGAGCCCGGCTCCGTCCCCGCTATAAGGGCCGCCACCCGCGTCTCCCCCTTTGCCGGACCCGCATCCCATGGCCGACCATCCCCATCACACGCCCCACGACGCCGCCGATCACGACGCCCAGGCCTATGTCCGCGGCACGATGACGATCGAGGAGCAGAGCCAGACCTGGGACCTGTTCATGGGCCTGACCAAATGGGGCTCGCTGGCGGTGGCTTCGATCCTGCTGCTGCTGGTCCTGTGGTTCATGCCGAACGGCAGCCTGGTGACGGGCGTGATCGGGGGCGTCGGCCTTGCTGTCGCCGGCTTCTTCTTCCTGAAGAGCCCCAAGGCGGATCATTAAGGGCGCTACCCGCGTGACGCGCGGCGTCTCGCGGCTTGAGCGCCGCTCGCTTGTCGGTCGCTGTCGCCGGGAGGCTTTGACGCCGCCGCACTCCACCGCCTAACCTTGATCGGTCCATAGGGACGGAGGGATTCGCGTGGGTCTGACCATCGCCGTGACCAGGGAACGCCACGAAGGCGAGACCCGCTGTGCCGTCACTCCGGAAACGGTCAAGAAATTCGTCGCCCTGGGGGCCTCCGTCCTCGTCGAAGCGGGCACCGGCACTGGCTCGTCCATCCCCGACGCCGAATACGTCGCCGCCGGCGCGGTGGTGAAGCCCGACACCCGCGCGGTTCTGGACGGCGCCGACCTGGTGCTCAAGGTCCGCGGCCCGACCCAGCAGGAGATCACGGCGCTGAAGCCCGGCGCGGTGGTCGTCGCCCTGCTGGACGCCTATCGCGAGAAGGACACGGTGGCGGCCCTGGCGGGCGCCAATGTCACCGCCTTCGCCATGGAGTTCGTGCCCCGCATCACCCGGGCCCAGGTCATGGACGCCCTGTCGTCCCAGGCCAACCTGGCCGGCTACCGGGCCGTCATCGAGGCCGCCAACGCCTATGGCCGGGGCTTTCCGATGATGATGACGGCGGCCGGCACCGTCGCTCCGGCCAAGATCTTCGTCATGGGTGTCGGCGTCGCGGGCCTCCAGGCCATCGCCACCGCCCGGCGTCTCGGCGCGGTCGTCACCGCCACCGATGTCCGCCCCGCCACCAAGGAGCAGGTGGAATCTCTCGGCGCCAAATTCCTCGCCGTCGAGGACGAGGAGTTCAAGAACGCCCAGACCGCCGGCGGCTACGCCAAGGAAATGTCCGACGAGTACAAGGCCAAGCAGGCGGCCCTGACCGGCGAGCACATCAAGAAGCAGGACATCGTCATCACCACGGCCCTGATCCCCGGCCGCGCCGCGCCCGTGCTGGTCACCGCCGACCACGTCGCCTCGATGAAGCCGGGCTCGGTCATCGTCGACCTGGCCATCGAGAACGGCGGCAACGTCCAGGGGGCCAAGCTGGGCGAGGTCGTGACCACCCCGAACGGCGTGACCATCGTCGGCCTGGGCAATCTGCCCGGCCGGATCGCGTCGGACGCCTCCAGCCTCTACGCCAAGAACCTGGTCGCCTTCGCCGGCCTGCTCATCAAGGACGGGGCCGTGGCACTGGATCTGGAGGACGAGATCCTCAAGGCCGCCGTGGTCACCCACGGCGGGGCCGTCGTGCATGACGGCGTGAAGGGAACCAACTGATGGAACACGTCGACCCCACCGTCTTTCGCCTGGCGATCTTCGTGCTGGCGATCTTCGTCGGCTACTACGTCGTCTGGTCGGTGACGCCCGCCCTGCACACGCCCCTGATGGCGGTGACCAACGCCATCTCTTCGGTGATCATCGTCGGCGGCCTGATCGCGGCGGCGGCGGCTTCGGGTGACGGGGTCGGCGGCTGGATCGCCAAGGGCGCGGGCGTCGCGGCCGTGACCCTGGCCTCCGTCAACATCTTCGGCGGCTTCATGGTCACCCGCCGCATGCTGGCCATGTACAAGAAGAAGGAACGCCCGGCCAAGGTCGAGGCCAAGGGCTGACATGACGCTCGACGCCCTGGTCTCCACCCCGGCCGCCGTGGCCCAGACCGTCTCGTGGCTCGCCACGGGCATCGGCCTGGGTCTGTGGCTGTGGAGCTGGCTGGGCGAGAAGAACGCGATCCAGAAGCTGCGCTTTCGCGACTGCGGCGTCATCCTGCTGTTCGCCGGCATCCTGGCCCGCATCGTGGTGCAGGAGCGCGCCATGACCCCCTTCGACTGGGCCATGAGCCTTCTCGGCCCCCTGTTCATCGCCGCCGCCCTGTGGCGGCTGGGGCGGACGGCGAACGCGGGGGAGGGGCAGGGCTGATGGACCGGCCGCAGACCTTGCTGGATCGGGTGCTGGAAACGTTGCGTGCAGAGCGAGCGTCGGCCCGCGCCCTGGGCGTCGAACTCGTTGGCGTGGTTGGCTCTGTCGCCCGTGGCGACGCCGGGCCCCAAAGCGATATCGATGTGGTCTACGATGTCCTTAAGCCGAACCACCTCTGGCCCTTTCTCGGTCTCGTCGCGGAGCTTGAGCAGAAGCTGGGCCGCCGGATCGACATCGTCGATCGTCAGATGATGCGCCCTGAGCGGTGGGCCTGGATGGCCCGGGATCTGGTCCCGCTATGACGGAAACCACGCCCCGCGAACTCCTGCAGCATGTAATCGACTACGGGCAGGAAGCGATCGACACCGTCGGGGATCGGACGGCGGACGAGATTTTGGCCGAGAGAATGCGCGAGCATTCCGTTCTTCGCACAGTGCAGATTGTCGGAGAGGCTGCTGCGCAAGCCTCGAAGCTGGATGATCAACTGCTGGACCGGGTGCCCGACCTGCGCCGGGCCATTGGGCTGCGGAACGTGCTGGTCCATGGCTACGTCAAGATTCGAATGGAAGAGATCGTGCTCATCGTGCGCGGCGATCTGCCCGACCTGTTGACCCAGGTCCGGGCGCTGCTGGGGGAAGACTACGAATGAACGCATCCATCGCGGCTCTGGCCTATCTGGCCGCCGGCGTCCTGTTCATCCTGTCGCTGCGGGGGCTGTCGAGCCCGGAGACCAGCCGTCAGGGCAATACCTTCGGCATGGTCGGCATGGCGCTGGCGGTCGGCATCACCCTGCTGACCCTGGGCACCACCGGCGCGCTCGATCCCCTGACGCTGGCGCTGCTGGCCGGGGGTGTGATCGTCGGCGGCGGTGCCGGAGCCCTGATCGCCAAGCGCGTGGCCATGACCGACATGCCCCAGCTGGTCGCGGCCTTCCACTCGCTCGTCGGCATGGCCGCCTGCCTGGTTGCCGTCGGCGCCGTCTATGCGCCCGAGAGCTTCGGCATCGCCACCGAGGACGGGGGCATCAAGCTGATCTCGATCGTGGAGCTGGCGCTGGGCGTCGCCATCGGGGCCATCACCTTCACCGGCTCGGTCATCGCCTTCGCCAAGCTGAACGGCAACATGAGCGGAGCCCCGATCATCCTGCCCGCTCGGCACCTGATCAACATCGGCCTGGCGCTGGGTCTGATCTTCCTGATCGGCATCATGATCGGCTCGGGCGGCACGGCGATCTGGGCCTTCTGGGGCATCTTCGCCATCGCGCTCATTCTCGGCGCGACCCTGATCATCCCCATCGGCGGGGCCGACATGCCGGTCGTGGTGTCGATGCTGAACAGCTATTCCGGCTGGGCGGCGGCGGCCTTGGGCTTCACGCTCGAGAACATCGCCCTGATCATCACCGGCGCCTTGGTCGGCAGCTCCGGCGCGATCCTGTCCTACATCATGTGCAAGGGCATGAACCGCAGCTTCATCTCGGTCATCCTGGGCGGCTTCGGCGGCGACACCGGTCCGGCCGGAGAGGCCCGCGTCGAGACCCGCCCCGTCAAACAGGGCAGCGCCGACGACGCCGCCTTCATCATGAAGAACGCCTCCAAGGTCATCATCGTCCCCGGCTACGGCATGGCCGTGGCCCAGGCCCAGCATGCGCTGCGCGAAATGGCCGACAAGCTGAAGGAGGAGGGCGTCGAGGTGAAATACGCCATCCACCCCGTCGCCGGCCGCATGCCCGGCCACATGAACGTCCTGCTCGCCGAGGCCAACGTCCCCTACGACGAGGTGTTCGAGCTGGAGGACATCAACGCCGAGTTCGCCTCCGCCGACGTCGCCTTCGTTATCGGCGCCAACGACGTGACCAACCCCGCCGCCAAGACCGATCCGACCAGCGCCATTTACGGCATGCCCATCCTGGACGTGGAGAAGGCCGGGACCGTCCTGTTCATCAAGCGCGGCATGGCGGCGGGCTATGCGGGCGTGGAGAACGAGCTTTTCTTCCGCGACAACACCATGATGCTGTTCGCCGACGCCAAGAAGATGGTCGAAGGGATCGTGAAGGGGCTGTGATCAGCCGTGCGGCAGTGGCGGCAGCAAGGCCTCTGTGTCGATCTGTGCCTTCGCCCTCTGCACCATACGGCTCAGCCGGGTTGCCTTGCGAGCGAGCTGGTTGAGTTCTTCGAGGGTGTATCTGTGCCGCCTCATAGTGATCGTCCCATCGGCTGTTGGGCGATAATCAATGAAGGTGGCACCCCAGTCCGACAGAACCCGCATTGATGCGTGTGCCATCTGATGGCGAAGATCCTTCATACGCTCATATCTCGTCAGGAGTGCATTGCCGGTTCCTCGGTACCGGCTCAGCGGGCCTGTCTGGGCTAGAACTGCCCCCAGAAACTTCACCTTCGACTCGGCGGTGTATGGGTACCTGGACGAGATCGAACGATAGTGTTCGCTAGCGCTGGCCCTCAGCGCGAGCTCTGACAACGTTGTGTCGACAGTCGCCCAAGCGGAGACGATAGCGCCTCTAAGCAGCAAGGCCCGTCGCATGTCCTCCGGCGGAGTCCATGGGTTCACCTCGATAGCGTAGGCAAGCCAGTCGGGATCAGCCTTCTGCCGAACTGAGCGGGTCACATTACGCCGCCGCGCTCACAGCCCTCAGCGTCCCCGCCTCCCGCATCGTCATCTGGGCGTTGATCGGGTCGATGTTGCAGCCGTTGGGCCAGGTCGGCGCGCCCATTTCGACGAAGACGCGGCGGAAGTAGGCGGGGTCACGCAGGGGTTCAGTGACCTCCCCCAGCGCCACGAAGTCGGTCAGGTCGATCACCCCGACCGTGTCGTCGTCGAACACGATCTCCAGCCGGTAGCCCTCCAGGGCCCGGACGCGACGCGCTTCCACCATCCGGATCTCAGTCATCGCTCAGTCCCTCGATCTTGAAGGTCGGCTTGCCCTGCACGGCCAGGTCCCAGTTCTGCATCAGGGCGTCCCGATGCTGTTCGATCCATTGTAGCACATACCGCGTCTCGCGCCGCGCCAGCCCGCCGGCGATCACCCGGCCGGTGCGGATGTCGAAGAGCGCCTTCAGTCCGCCGTGCGCCGCGTGGATGTGCGGCGGGGCGTGATCGAAGAAGTTGATCGTGATCGTCACGCCGTAGAAGATCGCGATGATGGGCATTCCCCCGCCGTAATACGGTCAGGTTGCTCGCTCCATCCGGAGACACGCCATGCCCTACGAAGCCAAGACCAAGCCCACGCCGGTCTCGCCCGAGGCCTTCATCGACGCCGTCGATCACCCCGGCCGGCGCGAGGATGCCCACGCGGTCCTCGCCCTCCTGACCGAGGCGACCGGGCACCCGCCCATCATGTGGGGGCCGTCGATCATCGGGTTCGGGAAGTATCGCTACACCTACGACAGCGGGCATTCGGGCCAGGCGCCGCTGGTGGGGTTCTCGCCGAGGAAGGCCAATCTGGTGCTCTACATGGCGGCCTATGACGAGGCGCGCGACGACTTCCTGAGCCGGCTCGGCAAGCACAAGACCGGCAAGGGGTGCATCTATCTGAACCGGCTGGCCGACGTGGACACCGCCGTCATCGCCGAGATGGCCAGGTGGAGCATGAAGACGCTGAAGGAACGGCACCCGGATTGACCTAATCCTCCCCCGTCGGGGGAGGTGGATCCGTAGCGGAGCGGAGGAGACGGAGGGGGTCAGCCGCGCACTCGATGCTGGGGGAATGCCATGGAAGCACCGCCAAAGACCGTCGAACGTGTAAAGGACCTCCGTCGCAGGATGACCCTGCCCGAGGTCATCCTGTGGCAACATCTGCGCGGTCGTAAGCTGCTTGGGATGCGTTTCCGACGCCAACACCCGATCGGGCCGTTCATCCTCGACCTCTATTGCGTAGAGGCTCGGCTCGCGGTCGAGGTCGACGGCAGCGGACACGAGCATCCGGATCAGGCGGCATATGACCGTGAGCGGACGACGTGGCTGGGAAAGCGGGGCGTTGCCGTTCCGCGGGTGCCTGCGCGCGATCTCCTAGAGAACTTGGAAGGCGTGCTGGTCACAATCAGGCAGCGCGTTGGTGGCTGACCCCCTCCGTCACTCCGCTTCGCTTCGTGCCACCTCCCCCAACGGGGGAGGATTTAGGCCGCCATCCGCCACTCGGTCTCGCCGCCACCCCCGCGCGCCTCGTCCCAAAGGGCGTCCTCGTCCGAATACCGCGCGCTGGCCCGCGCATCGATGACGTCGATGACCTGTTCCTCCAGCCGGTCCCAGATCACCGCCAGGTCGCCGCAGCCGTCGGCCTCGCAGGGCACGATCAGGTAGCGGTTGGCGGCCACGGCGGCGGCAGGGCTGAAGGCGGAAGCGGGGCGGGGGGCGAACATGCGGGCCATGGGTCTGTCTCCGGGTTCGGCGTCGTGCCGTTGAGAAGACTGTCACACCGTGATACGTCAAAAACGGACGTATCGCGTTCCGTCTGCGTTCTTTTTTCCGTGAGGGCCCCTCGATGCGCCACGACAAGGCGTTCCAGCTGATCGAACTGGCGCGGCGTATGGCGGCCTCGGCCGAGGGTCTGACGCTGGACGACATGGCGCGAGAGCTGGCCGTGGCCCGGCGCACGGCCGAGCGGATGCGCGACGCGGTGCTGGCCCTGTTCCCGACAGCGGAGGAGGTGTTCGATCCGCCGCACAAGCGTTGGCGCATCCGGGGCGGACTGTCGGCCTTCGAACAGGCCCCGACCGCGACCGAGATGCTGGAGCTGACCAAGGCGGCTCAGGCCCTGCGCGCCTCCGGCGAACCCGCTCGCGCCGCCGCCTTGGAGAGCCTGGAGCGCAAGCTGAAGGCCGCCATGCGGTCCACCGCGCTGAACCGCATGGCCCCGGATCTGGAGGCTTTGGTCCGCGCAGAGACCATCGCGGTCCAGGCCGGGCCGCGCCCCACGGCGGACGAGGCCATGCTGGCCACCATCCGCGCCGCGGTGTTGGCCCAGTCGCCGCTCGGCTTCACCTACAGCCGCCCGAACGCCGAGCCGCGCCGTCGCTCCGTCGCCCCCTGCGGCCTTATGTTCGGTCGCGCCAACTATCTGGTCGCCGCCGACCGCGAGACCGGCCGCATCCAGACCTTTCGCCTGGACCGGATGAGCGCGGTGGAGCGACAGGAGGGGATGGCGCCGCCGCCCGAGGACTTCGACCTCGCCGCCTTCGCCAGCCAGTCCTTCGGCATCTATCAGGACCAGGTCGAGGACGTGGTTCTGCGCGTCGCCCCCGGCGAAAAGGCAGCCGAGGCTCGCGGCTGGCGCTGGCACCCCACGCAGAGCCTGGAGGACCAGCCCGACGGCGGCGTCCTCGTGCGTTTCCGCGCCTCGGGCATGCGCGAGCTCGCCTGGCACCTGTTCACCTGGGGCGACCAGATCACCATCCTCGCCCCTGACCGGCTGAAGACCGTCATGGCCGAAGAGATCGCCGCGGCGGCCCGCGCGCTCAAAACCTCACCTGCGGCGTGCCCGGGTGACTGAGCCCTCGGGCGACCACCGGCCGCCGACCATCGGCTATGGGGCGCTGTTCGGCCGCTTCCTGGGATTCGGCTGCCTCGCCTTCGGCGGGCCGGTCGCTCAGATCGCAATGATCCGTCACGCCCTCGTCGATCGTGATGGCTGGATATCGCCCGCCCACTTCAATCGGCTGCTGGCGGTCATGCAGGTTCTGCCCGGGCCCGAGGCGCACGAACTGTGCGTCCATTTGGGCATCCGCGCCAAGGGTCGTCTGGGGGGACTGCTGGCGGGCTTCGGCTTCATGCTGCCAGGTCTCGTGCTGATGATGGGCCTGGCCTGGGCCTACGTGCGCTTCGGCATGGCCGACCCGGCGATCGCGGCGGCTTTCTTGGGTGTTCAGGTCGCGGTCATCGCGGTGATCCTCCGTGCGGTGCATCGGATCGGCCAGCACATCCTGCAAGATCGCCTCCTGGGGGCGCTGGCCGTGGCGGCGGGTGCGGCCACCCTGGTGGGCGTCGGCTTCTGGCTGGTGCTGGCGGCGACGGGTGTCGTCTATGCCCTGGCTCGCTCGGCACGTCCCCGCCTGGCCGGTCTGGTCGCCGTCCTCGCCGCCGGAGCGGCGGCTGTCTCTGTCCTCCTGGTCGTAGAAAGCGGCGTCGGCTGGCCGGGCGCGATCGTCCCCGCCCAAGCTCAGTCCGTCAGCGTTCTGGCCTTGTTCGTCGCCGGACTGAAGGCGGGATTGCTGACGTTCGGCGGGGCCTATGCCGCCATCCCCTATGTCCGTGCCGATACGGTCGGCCGGGGCTGGATGAACGACGGCCAGTTCCTGGACGGCGTCGCCCTGGCCGGTGTCCTGCCCGCGCCGCTGGTGATCTTCTGTACCTTCGCCGGCTATGTCGCGGGCGGCCCGTGGGGCGCTCTGGCCATCACTGCGGGCGTCTTCCTGCCGGCCTTCGCCTTCTCGATGATCTTCTACGAACGGCTGGAGGCTGTCCTCGACGTACCGGGGCTTCAGCAACTGCTTGCCGGTGTGGCGGCGGGTGTCGTCGGTCTGATCGCCGCCACGACACTTCAGCTGGCGTTCGCGACGGCGGGGAGGGTGCCCACGCCCTGGCCCGCGCTGATTCTGTTCGGGGCCGCCCTCGGTCTCGTCTATGGCTGGAAGAGCCCTCTGGCTGTCGCCGTCGTGGTGATCCTCGCGGCGATCGTCGGCGCCGTGGTCTTCGGCTGATCCTCACGCGCCGACCTCCTGGACCCATGAGCGATCGTTAAGGTGACGCCTCCCGTCCGACCGGATATCGCGCCTTTCGGGAGGACAAAGCGATGATGAAGGCGATCCTGACGGCGGTGGCGATCCTCGCGCTCACAGCGAGCGCCGGCCGGGCGGATACGCAGCAGGAGCCTGTCCGCGCGGCGGTCACCCGCGACGGCGACGCCTGGAGCCTGGACTATGTCCTGAACGACGACGCCCCCGTCTGGGTCTTCCAGCGATCGGCGCTGCAAGTCCGCCCCGGCCCCCGGCGGCCCTGGCGGCTGGACCAGTGGCGGGTGGAGACGCCCGGCGTGGTGCTGGAACGCATCGGCAGCCACGACGTCCTGCGCTCGATTTCCGGCGGCCCTGTCCCCCGCCGCGTCCGACTGTCGATGCAGCCTCGCGCGTCGGAACTGGAGGCCGAATACGCCACCCTGATCTTCTCTGACGGAGCCGTTGCCCTGCCCAGCGGCCAGTTCGACCTGTTTCCCGTGGCGTCCATCGAGGCGGCGAGTGCTCTCCCGTCCGACCTCAACGGCGTGGACCATGAAGGCGGTCCCGCCGAGATCACCTGGCGGGACGCGAACGGACCGATCCTGTTCCGGGGCCAGCGCCACCCCTCCGTCACCGAAACGAACGCCGACACCTATGTCCTGTTCGGCGACGCCGCCGTGGTCGAGGGGCAGGCCATGACCACGGTGCTGGATCCGGGCCTCCCTGCGTGGATTCCGGCGGCGCTGGGGGATTTCGCGCCCCGTGTCGCCGCCTTCTACGCCGACCGCCTCGGCTCGGGTCAGAGCGATCGTCCGACCGTGATGGTCAGCTGGACCGGCCCGACCCCGGACGTCTATTCGATGGGCGGCAGCGTCATGCCGGGCCTGATCGTCATGCGCTTCGAAGGCACGGGCGTCGTCGAACCCAGCGCCGATCTGACCCGAATGGCGCGCTGGTTCATCGGCCACGAGAGCGCGCATTTCTGGCTGGGCCAGACCGTCCGCTACGAGGTCGCGCGCGACGCCTGGATCATGGAGGGCGGCGCCGATCTCATGGCCATCCGCGCCCTCCAGGCGCTGGAGCCCGCCTATGACGCCCGCGCCGAGCTTCAGAAGTCGGTCGATGACTGCGTGACCCTGGCCGCCAACGGCCCGATCGCGACCGCCGCCGATCGCGGCGAGCACCGTGCGAACTACGCCTGCGGTGCCGTCTGGGGTCTGGCCGCCGAGGCGGCGATGCGGGCGCGGGGCGGGGACTGGTTCGACTTCGTGCGGGGCCTGCTGGACGCCAACCGCACCGACGGCATCGTGACGCGCGACGAGTGGCTGACCGCCCTGACCCGGGCCTCCGGCGATCCGACCCTGCGCGACGGCATCGAACGCATGCTGGACCAGACCCCCGACGCCGTCACCGAGATCGCCCGACTGTTCGACCGCGCGGGCGTGGCCTATCGCCAGGCGGACGGACGCATCGTCCTGATCTGACCTGCGTCCGATTCTGACGCAGGCGCGTGGCAGACGGGTCGCCATGACCGATCTCGCCACCGATACCCCGCCCGCCGACGACGTCTGGACGCCCATCCGCGAGGCCTATCTGGCCGGCGAGACGGCCGTGGCCCTGTGCCGGGCCTTCGACCTGCCGCCCTCCACCTTCTGGTCCCGCGCCTCGCGTGAGGGCTGGCTCCGACGCGATCAACCGCTGCGAGGTCGTGTCACCCGACCGCTGGACCTCGCCGCGCCGGTCGGCGATCTCGCCACCGCCCTCGACAAGGCCTGGCGCCGGATCATGGCCGCGCTGGATGCGGGCGACGCCGCCGATGCCGCGCGCTGGACCCGCGTCCATGCCCAGCTCAAGGCCACGGCCATCGCGGACGACCTGGCCGGCGAACAGGCGACCCGCCGCGCTTCGCGGTCGAACACCCTCGATCAGCTCAGGCTCACGGAGTCCCTCGCGCGCGCCGCCGAGGCCGAGCTCGCGCTGTTCAGGGCCCAGGCCGCCCCTGCGCCACCCCGGCCCGCCACGCCGGCGCGATTGGAGAAAGTGGAGTCTGTTTCGCCGGACTCCAATCCTTTGGCCCGTGCCGAACCTGACCGCCCCCTGTCGCGCGCCGAACGCCGTCGTATCAAGCGCGCGGCTGGCTCCCCCTGACCCCCTCAGGTGGCTCCAGATCGGTATCAGGGTGGCTCAGTCCCGGTCCTCGCGCATGTGGAACACGCGCGCGACCACGACCGTGTCCTCATCCACGCGATAGCAGGCGACATAGCCGCTGCGACCGAAGCGAATGTTCAATGTCCGAAGGCCGTCCTCCTCTGCCCCATGCCGCAAAGGCAGCGTCGAGAGCGATCGAAGTCCCGCCTCGATCGCGTCCATCGCCCGGTGCGCGGCTCGCGGCTTCTTCGTCGCCAGAAAGCCGTTCAGTCGAAGCAGATCGGACCGCGCCCTGGGCAGGACCACGACCCGATGGCTCATCCTTTGGCGGTCAGACGGGTGTGGAGGTCGGCACGGGCGTCACGCAGCACATCTTCCAGCGGGTGTGCCACGCCGGTCTGGTCGTATTCGGCCAGGGCGATCCGGGCCAATTCCCGGCGTTCGGCATCCAGATCGCCGGGACGGGCCGCGTCCTCGATCATGCCGACAACCAGCGCCTCCGGCGACAGGCCCACGTCCCGCGCGACGGCTTCGAGGCGAGCGGCCATCGCGTCGTCCAGGGTCAAGGTCAGGGTCACAGCACCGTCGGCCATGTCCGGTTCATATCACAATGCCGGTGAACGCCAGACCCCTGATCGGATCACGCCGCTCCGAACGGATAGGGGCTGACCGACTTGGACCAGTCGTCGACCTTCAGCGGCCGGTCCACCGGCGGCGCGGCCCTCTGCGCGCACGGGTGGCGGTGGCACAGGCGGCAGGCCGGACCGATCGGCGTGACCTCGGGCGCCTCCAGATCCAGCCCCCGCGCATAGGCCAGCCGCTTCGCCTCCTTCAGCTCGCAGCCCAGGCCGATGGCCAGGTCATAGCGTTCCCCCTGTCCCCCCTGCGCCTGCAATGCCCCCTGCCGGTCGACCGTGCGCGCCAGGGTGAACCAGCGGGTCCCGTCCGGCGTCTCGATGATCTGGGTCACCAGCCGACCGGGGGTGCGAAACGCGCTGTGCAGCTTCCACCGCGGACAGGCCCCGCCGAACCGGGCGAAGGGAAAGGCCCCCGACGCATAGCGCTTGGACACATTGCCCGCTTGATCCACCCGGATCAGGAAGAAGGGCACGCCTCGCGCCGTCGGCCGGCTCAGCGTCGTCAACCGATGCGACACCTGCTCGAACGACACCGAGAACCGCGCCTGCAGCCGCGCGATGTCGTACCCGGTCGCCTCCGCCAGCCGCTGGAAGGCCGCATAGGGCATCAGGATCGCCGCCGCGAGGGTGTTGGTCAGCGACACCTTCAGCAGGGATGCCGTCGCCGCGTCCGGGGCCCGCGCCGCCTCGACCAGGGCGGTCAGCTCCGCCTCATGCTCGGCCAGGGCCAGCTGATAGACGATGGAAAAGGCCCGGCTGGACGGGTCCAGCGTCTCCGACAGCAGCAGCCGGCGCCGGTGCGGATCGAACCGCCGCGTCCATTCCACCATGACCTCTGCCGGCATGACCTTGACCGTCAGGTTGTGCCGCTGGGCCAGCCGCGCGCGGGCCAGGGCCTCGCACCCCTCGCCGGTCATGGTGGGATCCAGCGACGCGTGCAGCGTCTCCCCCAGACCGTCCAGTTCAGGGAAATAGTTCGAACGGCTCTGGATCCAGTCGCGCACCCAGTCGGACGGGGAGGGGCCTTCCTGGGCCGCCCCCTCGATCAGCGCCGCCCGCGCCCGGTCCCTCTGGTCGGTGAAGGCCCGGTACAGCCGCACCAGCGCCTCCGCTGCCCCGGGTGCCTCCTCGGTCAGGGTCAGCAGTTCGTGCCGGGGCGTCTCCAGCCCCTGAAACAGCGGGTCGGCCAGAACCTCGGCCAGCGCCTGCTCTCCCGCCGGCCCCGCCTGGCCGAGCGCGCGCAGATCGACGTCATAGGTCTCGGCCAACCTCAGCAGCAGCTGCGCCGTCACCGGCCTCTGGTTCCGCTCGATATGGTTCAGATAGCTGGGCGAGACTCCCAGGTCCCCCGCCATCGCCGTCTGCGTCAGCCCCCGCTCACGCCTCAGCCGCTTCAACCGCGCCCCCAGGAACAGCTTGCGATCAACCGCGACGTCCATGCCCGCTCCCTCCGGCCGAAGGCCATTCCGTCCATCGGACGCGCTCTGGCGGGGGCCGTTTCATCACCAAGGACACCAAGGGTTCACAAAGGACACAAAGGGTTTGGCGTTCGCGGCGCCGATGGATTTTCGCGCCTGCCAGGCCAGATGAGGATCGACGCGAGCGTCGATCGATCCTGCCCCGCCATCTCGAACGAACCGGTCGGCGCTGGCGGATCCCCTCGGTGTCTTCGTGTCCTTTGTGAACCCTTGGTGTCCTTCGTGATGAAACGCCCTCTGCAAACCTAGACGGAATGTGTCACATCATGACCGATTAATCAAAGTCACATCATGACAAACTGACGTCGCAGATGCCCGCCCGCCTGTATCAAATCCGACAACCGCGTGTTCTCTAGGGGCACCGGACGACCACCGTCCCACCGCATCGACCCGAGAGCTCCCCATGACCACCTTCGCCGACCTCGTTCCCGCCCCCGCCGGCCGCTTCGACGGAATCGAGCGCCCCTATACGCCCGAGGACGTGCTGCGTCTGCGCGGGTCGGTGCCGATCACCCACACGCTCGCCGAACGCGGGGCCAACCGCCTGTGGGAGCTGCTGCACTCCGAGCCCTACATCAACGCCCTGGGCGCCGTGACCGGCAACCAGGCCATGCAGATGGTCCGCGCGGGGCTGAAGGCCATCTATCTGTCGGGCTGGCAGGTCGCCGCCGACGCCAATACCGCCGGGGCCATGTATCCGGACCAGTCGCTGTACCCGGCCAACGCCGCGCCCGAGCTGTGCCGCCGCATCAACCGCACCCTGCAACGCGCCGACCAGATCGAGCACGCGGAGGGCGGGGCCAAGCGCGACTGGTTCGTGCCGATCGTCGCCGATGCCGAGGCCGGTTTCGGCGGCCCGCTGAACAGCTTCGAGATCATGAAGGCCTTCATCGAGGCGGGCGCCGCCGGCGTCCACTTCGAGGACCAGCTGGCGTCCGAGAAGAAATGCGGCCACCTGGGCGGCAAGGTCCTGATCCCGACCCAGGCGCACGAGCGCAACCTGATCGCCGCGCGTCTCGCCGCCGACGTCATGGGTGCCCCGACCATCACGGTCGCCCGCACCGACGCCGAGTCCGCCCAGCTGATCACTTCGGACATCGACGAGCGCGACCAGCCGTTCATCGACCGCGACAACCGCACGCCGGAAGGCTTCTTCCGGCTCAAGGAAGGCACGGGCCTGGACCACTGCATCGCCCGCGGCCTGTCCTACGCCAACATCGCCGACCTGCTGTGGTGGGAGACTTCGCACCCCGATCTGGACGATGCGAAGAAGTTCGCCGAGGCCGTGCAGAAGCAGTATCCGGGCAAGCTGATGGCCTACAACTGCTCGCCCTCCTTCAACTGGAAGGCCAAGCTGGACGACGCCACCATCGCCAAGTTCCAGCGCGAGCTGGGGGCCATGGGTTACAAGTTCCAGTTCGTGACGCTGGCCGGCTTCCACAGCCTGAACAACTCGATGTTCGAGCTGGCCGACGGTTACCGCGACCGCGGCATGGCGGCCTATTCCGAGCTCCAGCAGCGCGAGTTCGCCAACGAGGCCATCGGCTACACCGCCACCCGTCACCAGCGCGAGGTCGGCACCGGCTATTTCGACCAGGTGGCGACCGTCATCTCCAACGGCACGTCCTCGACGACGGCGCTGAAGGACTCCACCGAAACCGCGCAGTTCGCGGCCTGATCAGAAACGAGGAGACGATCCCATGGAACCGCTCAGCAGACCCCAGGCCATCATCGACTTCTGCCTGGCCCCTCTGAACCTCGAACCCGGCGCCGAGGCCGAGCAGGAGGTTCGCCGCCGCCTGGAACACGTCATCAAGACCTTCCAGGCCAAGGCCGCCACGCCCGCGCCCCTGTCAGTCGACTTCTCCAAGATGCCCAGCCAGGTCATCAACGAAGCCGCCCACGGCTACGAATAGAGCTCCCCGAAGGGCTCAGGCGGCGAGGGCACGGCTCTCGCCGCCGAGTTCCTCGACGAGGGCCAGAAGTTCGGCGGCGTCGAACGGCTTGGCCAGGTGCCGATCCGCTCCGGCCGCCTGACCCGCCGCGATGTGATCGGCCAGGGCATTGGCGGTCAGCATGACGATCGGGGTCCGACGGGCCCCGGTCGTCGTCTCGTTCAGTCGGATGGCCCGGACCGCCGTCAGGCCGTCCATCACCGGCATCTGCATGTCCATCAGGATCAGGTCGAACGCCTGGCCGCAGGCCGCCGCCAGGGCCTGCGCCCCGTCCTCGACGGCCGTCAGGTCGACTGGGGCCGCCCCCAGGATCAGCTCCACCACCTTGCGATTGGTGGGGTGATCGTCGGCGATCAGGACCTTCACGCGGCGGGCCCGGGGGTCCACCTCCGCGCAGGCGGGCGTCGGCGCTGCTATCGGGGCGTCCGCCTCGACCATCGGCAAGGTCAGGATGAAGGCCGAGCCACCGCCGGGCTCGCTCTCGCAATCCAGCGCGCCTCCCATGGTCTCCGCCAGCTGCCGGCAGATGGCCAGGCCCAGGCCCGTGCCTCCGAACCGCCGCGTGATCGTCCCGTCCGCCTGCTCGAAGCGCGTGAACAGACGCGCCTTCGCCGCCGCGTCGAAGCCGACGCCGGTGTCCTCCACGGTGAACCTCAGGATGGACGAGCCGTCTGCGGTCTTGGCCGCCGTGGCCGTCAGGCTGACGAAGCCGGTGGTCGTGAACTTGACGGCGTTGGACACCAGATTGGTCAGGACCTGCTTCAGCCGCACCACATCGCCCCGGACCCAGCCGGCGGCCGACGGGTCGACGTCGACGAAGAACTGCAGCCCCTTCTCCTTGGCCGGCGCCCCGTAGAGCTGAGCCGCCTCGTGGATCGCCCGGGCCAGGTCATAGGGCTCGTCGGCGATCTCCAGCCGCCCGGACTCGACCCGGGCCAGATCCAGGATGTCGCTCAGCAGCGTCTTCAGCGTGTGTCCCGAGGACTGGATCAGGTCCAGCATCTCGCGCTGACCGGGATCGAGATCGGTCTTTGCCAGGGCCTGGGTCAGGCCGATCACGCCGTTCAGGGGCGTGCGGATCTCGTGGCTCATATTGGCCAGGAACTCGGACTTGGCGCGATTGGCCTGCTCGGCGGCGTCCCTTGCCTCGGCCAGGGCCTGGGCGTCGCGTTTCAGGTCGGTGATGTCGTTGACGACGGTGACGATCCCGCCCTGGGCCGTGCGCCGGTCCTGGACCCTCAGCCAGCGGTCCCCGCCGACCTGTTGTTCCAGGGTGTTGGACAGACGTCTCCGCGCGGCTAGCCGCTCCTCGATCCACTCGGCCTCGCGGCCCACAGCGTCGGGATAGAGCCCCTGATCCAGGCCGATCTGCAGCATGTCGCGGAACCGGACCCCCACTGACAGGGCCGCGGCCAGTTCGGTGTTCACCTCGGCGTAGCGCGCGTTCCAGATCAGCAGACGGTCGTCCGCGTCATAGAACCCCAGGCCGTCCGGCATGGTGTCGATGGCCTCGCGCAGCTGGCTCAGGGCCGTGTTTCGGCCCCACAGGCCGACCGCTGTGACCACGCTGGCGATCCCGACCACCAGGGTCGCGCCGCCCACGACCCAGATCAGCAGTCCCGTTTCGGAGATGGCCCGAGCCGGAATCACGGCCGTGGGGTCCGGGACCAGATCCACGAAAGCCATCGAGCCGAAATGCAGTGTGCAGACACTCAGGACCGCGAAGCCCGTGTTGGCGGGAATACGCCACCAGCCGTCCCGCCGCGCCCAAAGGGCGGTGCACAGGGCCAGTGCCAGGCTGAGAGACACGACGACGGCGGTCCCCGCCAGGTCCCAGACCACCCTGACTCCGTCGATGCGAATGGCCGCCATACCCACGAAATGCATTGCCGCCACACTGGCGGCGGCCACCAGGGCGACCAGCGACCGGGTCAGGCGCGATGTGGTGCCCAAGGCGACGGCCACGCCGAGGATGAGGCCGACGATCACGATTCCGAGCGACGCCAGGGTCTCGGCACCACCGTAACGCAGCGAGGTGGCGGACTGATAGCCCAGCATGGCCAGGAAGTGCGTCGCCCACACAGCAAGACCGCCGACCACGCCGGCGCAGCCGCCCAGGACGATGCGCTCTTGTGACGCCGACCGGCGGGCCATGCCGATCAAGGCGATACAGGTGGCCAGTCCGGTCACGCATACGCCGGCGGCCAGCAGCGTCAGCCGCCAGTCGTGCTGTACCACCAGGCAATTCACAAGCCATTCCAAAGGTGGTCTCTCCCCCAACGTGCGCCGATCCTGATCGCAAGAGGTAAAAAAACCGGTCTCTTCGGCGAGACGGACGGTGATTTCGCCTTTCGTCATGGTGCCGCCGCGCTCGAATGATAACTCTTGGCGAATCGCGGGGGCCTCCAGCCGCCCGAGGCGGACGCCTGATGCCTTTTTCGGACACATCTTCGCCGGTGGTGCCCCTGGCCAGTTCCAGGCTCTGGACCGCCGGCACGACCGGCAGCGTTGCGGTGGTCATCATGCTGCTGCTGGCGGCCGCGCGCCCCGACATGGCGCTTTGGCTTCTGGCCGGAGCCGCGGTGGTGGCTCTGGTGACCTGGCTCGGCAGTCGACCCTCCCGGACCGCCACCGACCGCGACGCCGTCGCCGAGGCGGCGGTCGATGCCGGCCCCAACGCAGAGGACGCCCGCCTGCTGGACGCCGTGTTCGAGGCGCTGGACGATCCGGTCATGATCGTGGCCGGCGGCGAGGCCGACGACATCGCCGGTCGGCGGATCATCCTGGCGAACCGGGCCGCGCGCGATCTGCTGCGCATTCCTCGCCAGGGCTCCCTGCTGGTGTCCGCCATGCGCGATCCCGGCGTGCTGGAAGCGGTAGACGAGGCGCTGTTCGGGGGCCTGGGACGCACGACCGACTACACCGCCGCCGGCTCCCAGGTGCGGCACTGGAAGGCCTGGGTTCGACCCTTGCCGTCCTCGACCGGCGGGCCCCCGACCGCGATCCTGGGCCTGCGCGACGAGACCGACGTGCGGCGCATGGAGCTCATGCGGGTCGACTTCCTGGCCAACGCCAGCCACGAGCTGCGCACCCCTCTGGCCTCGCTCAGCGGCTTCATCGAAACGCTGAAGGGCCATGCCCGCGACGACAGCGTCGCGCGCGACCGGTTTCTCGACATCATGGCCGCCCAGGCCAATCGCATGAGCCGGCTGGTCGCCGACCTGCTGTCGCTCAGCCGGATCGAGCTGAACGAGCACATTCCGCCCTCGGGCCGGGTCGACGTCGCCCGGGCCGCCTCCGACGTCGTCGACGCGATCAGCGTCCTGTCCCAGGAGAAGGGCGTCACCGTTCTGCTGGACGGGCCGCCCGGCGAGGCGCGGATCACCGGCGACCGCGACGAGATCGTCCAGGTCATCCAGAACCTGACCGACAACGCGATCAAATACTCCGCCGTCGGCGGACTGGTCGAGCTGACCGTCCGAACCGACCTCGACGCCGAGGCGGCCGCGGTCGCCAGACTGCCCGGCGCGACGCGCCTGTCGCTGCTGACGCCGGATCGCGACACCGCCGCTCGCTATGTGGCCGTCGCCGTGCGCGACTACGGGCCGGGCATGGCCCGCGAGCACCTGCCCCGCCTGACCGAGCGGTTCTACCGCGTCGAGGGTCAAAAGAGCGGCGACCGGCCCGGCACCGGCCTGGGGCTGGCCATCGTCAAACATATCGTCAACCGCCACCGGGGTGGCCTGACGGTCGAAAGCGCGCCGGGCGAGGGGTCGCTTCTGGTCGCCTATTTCCCCCAGCCGGACGGTCCGGCCCCGCCCAGCGCGCCCGCATGATGGCTCGACGACGGCGTCCACCGTCGCCGTTGCAGAACTGTCATGGAACCGTCCTAATCCGCTGACCATCAAAGGGCAGTTTCCGCGCCGAGACGGGCCGATGATCGGCGCGGCCTCTGATTCCGGCGCGTGTCGCTAGGGGCCTGATGATCTGGTTTCTGATTCCTGTGGTCGCCGTCATGGCCCTCATCGCCTATGCGGGGGGACTGCTGCTTGCCGATCGCCGCGCGGTCGGTGCGCCCAAGGCCCATTCGCGACCGCAACAGCATGGCTATTACGCGCTGATCTGGGTCGCCGCGCCGGCGCTGGCGGTCATCATCCTCGCCGGAATCTTCTCGGGTCCCATCGCCCAGAATCTGGTCGCCGCCGGCACGCCGGAGGTGGTTCAGGAGATGGAGCCGTTCCGCCGCGACGCCTTCCTGAACGACGCGCGCCTTCTCGGCGAAGGTCAGCGTCCGTTCCAGACCTGGACCGGCCCTCTGGCCCAAACGCTGGAAAGCGAGGCGGCGCGCTCGGCGGGCATCCAGCGCACCCTGCTGTGGGGCGGCATCGCCGGGGTCGTTCTGGCGTCCCTGCTGGGCGGTCTGCTCGCCTTCGCCCAGATCGGGCCCCGGCTGCGCGCCCGCAACCGCGTGGAGGGCTGGATCGGCGGCCTGCTGTTCGCCTGTTCGGTGGTGGCCATCCTGACCACGGTCGGGATCGTCTTCTCCCTGGTGTTCGACGCCGCGCGCTTCTTCGATCGGGTGCCGATCACCGAGTTCCTGTTCGGCACCCAGTGGAGCCCCCAGATCGCCATCCGCGCCGATCAGGTCGGATCGACCGGGGCGTTCGGCGCCGTACCGCTGTTCGCGGGCACCTTCCTGATCATGCTGATCGCCATGGCGGTGGCCGCCCCGGTCGGCCTGTTCTCGGCCATCTATCTTTCGGAATACGCCGGGCCGATCACGCGCGGCGTGGTCAAGCCGATGCTGGAGATCCTCGCCGGGGTCCCGACCGTGGTCTACGGCTTCTTCGCCGCCCTGACCGTGGGCCCCGCCTTCCGCGAGTTCTTCAACGGCATCGGGGCGCTCCTGGTCGGCGGGCCTCTGGACGGGCTGGGTCAGTATCTGATGCTGGTCCAGAACCAGATGGCCCTGGTCGCGGGCGGCGTCATGGGGATCATGCTGATCCCCTTCGTCAGTTCGCTGTCCGACGACATCATCAACGCCGTGCCCCAGTCGCTGCGCGACGGCTCCTATGCGATGGGCGCGACAAAGTCCGAGACGGTCGGACGGGTGTTGCTGCCCGCCGCCCTCCCGGGCATCGCCGGCGCCATGCTGCTGGCCGTGTCGCGCGCGATCGGCGAGACCATGATCGTGACCATGGCCGCCGGCCTCGCCGCCAATCTGACGCTCAACCCGCTGGACACGGTCACCACCGTCACCGTCCAGATCGTCACCCTGCTGACCGGGGATCAGGAGTTCGACAGCGCCAAGACCTTGGCGGCCTTCGGTCTGGGCCTGACCCTGTTCGTCGTGACCCTGCTGCTCAACATCGTCGCCCAGCGCATCGTCCAGACTTATCGGGAACAGTATGACTGACGCGACCGTCGATCCGAAGACCGGACGCCAGGCCCGCGTCGGCGCGCTTCAGCGCGGCCTGAAGAAACGCTATGCCCGCGAGGCCCGATTCCGGGCCTATGGCCTGATCGCCATCGCCATCGCCATCGGCTTCCTGATCCTGCTGCTGGGCCGGATCATCGAGCAGGGCCACTCGGCCTTCACCGCCAACCAGATCACCGTGCCCGTCTACATGGACCCGGCGCGCATCGACCGCGCCTATCCCCAGGGCACCAACTTCCAGTTGCTGGTCGCCGAGCAACAACTGGCCCGTCTGGGCGTGGTCGACGACGCCGTCGGCACCCAGGCGACCGCCTATCGCACCCTGCTGTCGTCCGAGCTCAAGTTCAGGGCCGCCGATCTGGTGCGCCGCGACCCCACCGTCATCGGTCGCACGATCGAGATCACCGCCCCGATGTCGGACGACGCCGACCTCTACTACAAGGGCGAGATCACCCGAGAGGAGGCGGCGGAGCTGCGCCGGCTCTCGGACCAGCAGATGCAGTGGCTGGACGATCTCAAGCGCGACGGGTCGGTCACCTCCGTCTTCAACACCCTGCTGTTCACCCAGGGCGACTCGACTGAGCCAGAGCTGGCCGGCGTGCTCGGCGCCGTGGTGGGCTCGGCCCTGATGCTGCTGGTCACCGCGCTGCTGGCCATCCCGCTCGGGGTCGGCGCGGCGGTCTATCTGGAGGAGTTCGCCAGGAAGGGCCGGATCACCGATCTGATCGAGGTGAACATCAACAATCTCGCGGCGGTCCCCTCGATCGTCTACGGCCTGCTGGGTCTGGCCCTGTTCATCAACTTCGCCCACCTGCCGCGCTCTTCGCCGCTGGTCGGAGGGCTGGTGCTGGCCCTGATGGCCCTGCCGACCATCATCATCGCCACCCGCTCCTCGCTGAAGGCCGTGCCGCCCTCGATCCGCGAGGCGGCCCTGGCGATGGGCGCCAGCCGCACCCAGACCGTGTTCCACCACGTCCTGCCCCTGGCCATGCCGGGCGTCATGACCGGCACCATCATTTCCATGGCCCATGCCCTGGGCGAGACCGCGCCCCTGCTGCTGATCGGCATGGTCAGCTTCGTCCCGGGCATCCCCGGCGCGATCAACGAGCCCGCCGGTGCCCTGCCGTCGCTGGTCTACATCTGGGAAAACGCGTCCGAACTGGCCTTCCACGAGCGGACGGCCGCCGCGATCCTCGTCCTCCTCGCCTTCATGATCGTCATGAACGCCGCCGCGATCCTGTTGCGCCGGCGGTTCGAACGCCGGTGGTAAGCTCCATGAAACTCCCCTTCTTCCGCAGCCCGGACGGCCATGAGGGCGGTGGGTCGGCCGACCCAATCCAGACGCCGCGCATGGGCGGACAGGTCCTCCCGGGTGCCGCCGCCAGTACCGACCGCCGCGACGAGACCGTCCTGCCGACGGACGCTTCGGCTTCCGCCGAAGAGGCGGCTCACACCCCGACCGTCACCGCCCCGTCCGCCCCCGTCGGTCCGACCAAGATCGCGGCCCGCGACGTCTCGGTCTTCTATGGTGACAAACAGGCGCTGTACGACGTCAGCCTGGACATCCCCGACAAGACCGTCACCGCCTTCATCGGTCCGTCGGGCTGCGGCAAGTCGACCTTCCTGCGCTGCATGAACCGGATGAACGACACCATTCAGGGCGCCAGGGTCACCGGCCGCATCCTGATGGACGACGAGGACATCAACGCCCGTTCCGTGGATCCCGTCCTGCTGCGGGCCCAGGTCGGCATGGTCTTCCAGAAGCCGAACCCCTTTCCCAAGACCATCTACGAGAACGTCGCCTACGGTCCGCGCATCCACGGCCTGACCAGCTCCAAGGCCGAGATGGATGCCATCGTCGAGGTCTCGCTGAAGCGCGCCGGCCTGTGGGACGAGGTCGCCGACCGCCTGCATTCGGCCGGCACCGGCCTGTCGGGTGGTCAGCAGCAGCGCCTGGTCATCGCCCGCGCCATCGCCGTGAACCCCGAAGTCATCCTGATGGACGAGCCCTGCTCGGCGCTGGACCCCATCGCCACCGCCAAGATCGAGGAGCTGATCGACGAACTGCGCGAGCAGTACTGCATCGTCATCGTCACCCACTCCATGGCCCAGGCGGCGCGGGTCAGCCAGCGCACGGCCTTCTTCCACCTCGGCCGCCTGGTCGAGCACGGCAACACCGAGGAAATCTTCACGAATCCCCGCGAGCGGCGCACCCTCGACTACATCACCGGCCGGTTCGGTTAAGGGCCTCTATGAACCAGCACACGGTCAAGGCTTATGGCGACGAACTCAACCAGCTGACGGCGGAGGTCGCCCGCATGGGCGGTCTCGCCGAGGCCCAGGTCGCCGACGCGGTCGAGAGCGTCGCCCGCCGCGACATCGCCCTGGCCCGCGCGGTGGTCGAGCGGGATGCCAAGCTCGACGCCATGCACAGGGACATCGAGAAGAAGGCCATCCGCCTGATCGCCCTGCGCCAGCCCGTGGCGTCGGATCTCAGACGGACGCTGTCGGCCATGAAGCTCTCGGTCGATCTGGAGCGCACCGGCGACCTGGCCAAGAATATCGCCAAGCGCGCGCTCAGCCTGGCCGAGACCGAGCCGATGCAGCCCCTGACCCGCTCGATCGAGCGGATGGGCAAGCTGGTGTCCATGCGGCTGCGCGACGTGCTGGACGCCTATACGGCCTCGGAGATCGACCGGGCGATGGCGGTGTGGGCTTCGGACGACGAGGTCGACGAGCACTACAACGCTCTCTTCCGAGAGCTGCTGACCTACATGATGGGCGACCCGCGCACGATCAGCGCCTGCACCCATCTGCTGTTCATGGCCAAGAACCTGGAACGCATCGGCGACCACGCGACCAATATCGCAGAGGTCATCCACTACGAGATCACCGGCGACGAGATGACCGGCGAACGTCCGCGCTGGACGCCCTCGCCGGGCGATTGGGACGCCGATACCGGGCACATGCCCACGCCGCCGCCGACGACCTGACGGAGAGTTCTGAGTGCAGCCCTATATCCTGGTGATGGAAGACGAGGACGCCCTGGCGACCCTGCTTCAATACAACCTCGAAAAGGAGGGCTACGACGTCGTCGTCGCCGCCGACGGCGAGGAAGGCCTCGTTCAGATCGACGAGCGCCAGCCCGACCTGGTCCTGCTGGACTGGATGCTGCCCAAGGTGTCGGGCATCGAGGTCTGTCGCCGCATCCGGGGCCGGCCCGAGACGCGCAACCTGCCGATCATCATGCTGACGGCCCGCGGCGAGGAGAGCGACCGGGTCCGGGGCCTCGACACCGGCGCCGACGACTATCTGACCAAGCCGTTTTCGATGACCGAGCTGATCGCCCGCATCCGCGCGGTCCTGCGCCGCATCCGGCCAGGTCTCGCCGACGACCGCGTCGGCCACGGCGACATCCTGATCGACCGCGTCGCTCACCGCGTGAAGCGCGCCGGCAAGGAGGTTCATCTCGGGCCGACCGAGTTCCGCCTGCTGGACCATTTCATGCGCCACCCGGGCCGGGTGTTCAGCCGTGAACAGCTGCTGGACGCCGTCTGGGGCAGTGACGTCTACGTCGAGGCCCGCACCGTCGACGTTCACGTCGGCCGCCTGCGGAAAGCCCTGAACGTCGACGAAAGCGCCAACCCGATCCGCACCGTCCGCTCGGCCGGCTACTCGCTGGACCTGGAAGGGTAGATCAGCGGCTGTCGTACTGGCGGCCGGCGTAGAGAAAGCGGACGATGACAACGCGGTCCAGGTCGACCTCGAACGCCACCTCAACGCGACCTTCAAAGGTGATTGTGCGAAGCCCGGGACGGAGGTCGGTTCTCAGTGTTCCGCGTTCGGGGAAACTTCTCAGCTGACGGCAGAAGGCCCGCAGACGGCTGAGATATCTCGCGGCTGTCGTTTCCGTTGTCTTTGAGGCGATCCAGGCTTGCAGTTCCGCCATGTCGGCGACCGCGTCAGGATCGTATACGATGGCAAAGCGCTTCAAGCCTTGGCTGCACGGGCCGCCGCAAGATCATCGAGGATTCTGAAGGCCTCCGTCTCGGACAACAGTCGGCTCGGGTCGGCCTTGTAAGCGTCATAGGTCGCCACGACTTCGGTCCGCAGCCAGTGCTCGACCTCGCCGTCGCGCTGCCTGTCGCGATCGGGGTGTAACCGTGCCTCGATGCTCTGGACGATAAACTGGTCGATATCGGAATAGCCGCCCGAGGCGATCTCAGCATCGATTTCCGATGCCAGGCTTTCGGGGACCTCGACGATCATTTTTCGGACTGAAGCCATGCCGTCAGTGTCTCACAGGTCAACCGGACCCGCTACCCACAGGCGTCTGCGATCGGCAGGCTTCTACTCCTGCCCGGGAATCGGCCGCATCGGCGTCAGGTCGTTCGATTGCAGCCCCGGATTGCCGACGGTGGTCGCGCCCTGACGGAGGGCGGGGTCCAGATGCGCGCCCGCGCAGCCGGCCCCCAGGTTCGATCCCGGACAATCGCCCGGCCCCACGATCCCGACACCGCCGGACAGCGGCCGACGTCGCGCCTCGTACTGCGCCAGGGCCTGGGCGCCGTCCCGCGCGAATTGGGCTTCTCGCCGGGCCTCGGAGGCATTGAGGGTGCGCGGCCCCAGGGGTCCGGCGCGCCCGGCCGCCTCGTTGAACCGTTCGTCGCACAGGGCCTGTTCGCCGGGACTCAAACGCCCGTCCATGGTCCGGCAGCCTGCCGCTCCCGTCCGCAGGGACCGTCCGATGGCCGCGCCCAGGCTCTCGCCCGTGACGCGCCAGGGGTCGGCGGGGGCGGGCGGCGATCCCGGCGGTGCGGCCGCAGCGGCGCGAGGGGCGGGCGGTGCCGGGGTATCCTCGTCGTCGTCCAGGGTCGGCGTCCGCTCGGCGCTCGTTCGCGTCGACAGCGGCGGCGCATCCGGCTCCACGGCGGCCCGTGCGAAGGTCGGCGTCCGTGCCGTCTCGCCGGTCAGCAGGGGCCTTGGCTCCATCTCGACGAAGACCGGCGGCGGCCCGGCGTCATAGGTCGGAACCGGCACGGCCTCGAACAGTCTCAGCGCCAGGGGGGCCAGGATCAGGGCGTGAAACGCCAGCGACGCCGTCAGAACCAGCGCGCGCCGTCGTCCGGCGGGCCCGGCCAGGCGGCTGATCCTCGCGATACTGAACGCCGCGTCCGCCACGCATCCTCCCCGTCGGCCCGGCCTGATCCGGAAAGGCGTGAGCGGTTTCCCGGTCAGATCAGGCCATGAGCCAAGGCCAAGCTGGCGGGCGACCGTGGCCGGATCAGGGCGGGCTCAGTCGACCGCGCGCCACGGCCCCAGCGGCCTGACGGTGGCGCAGGCCGGCGTCCCATCCTTGCCCCGCCCCGGCAGGACGGCCTCGACGACGGCCCCCGGTTTCAGCAGCACCGTCGGAATATCGTGGACATCGATCTTGGCGCGCCGGCTGATGTGTCGTCCCACGGCGTCCGTCTGACCGGCCTGACCTCCGATGGCGATGTAGACGAACCGCCGCGCCTTGCCCTCGCGCCGAACGAACGGCCCGGCGAGTTGTCCGTCCGGGCGCAGGGTCGCGGGAACGTCGAACGTCAGCGCCGCCTCGGTCGCGACCCGGACGTCCACCGGAAAGCTTTTCGGGTCCTGCAGGCTGTAGCGCAGGCCGGCCACCGGATCGGGGATCGTCAGCCGCAGGGTCAGTGGGTCAGCCATGGGTCACCTGATGCGCCCCCCGCACCATTCTGACGAAGGGCAGGGGCCTGTCCGGATGCGACAGCCGCTCGGCCACCTCGCCCAGCACGAACCGGGTGATGGCCGGCAGGTCCAGTGCCCGGGCGTCGTCCAGAGGCAGCCAGGCGATCTCGTCCAGCTCTCCCGACCCGGCGGTCGGCTCCGGGGCCAGCAGGGCCTGGGCGTCGGCAAGGAAGAACCGAGCGTCGAACCTGCGCGTCCGGCCCGGCGGGGTGATGGCGCGCGCGACATAGGTCAGGGCCGCCAGATCGGGCAGGGCCCCCGCCTGGCGGAACTCCCGCCACGGTCCGGCGACCGAGGCGGGCGGTGCGGCTCGGCCGACGATCAGACCGGTCTCCTCGAAGGTCTCGCGCACGGCGGTCAGGGCGAGGGCGCGGGCGCGGCGGGGATCGACCTCGGCTTCCAGCCGAGCCCGTGTCGACCCGTCCAGCTCGCTGGCGGCGGCGGCCGAGAAGTCCGACCGGTCGATCCGTCCGCCGGGAAACACCCACTTGGACGCCATGAAGACGTGGCCCGGGGCTCGTCGTCCCATCAGGACCTCGGGCCGCCGCCTCCGCCGGACCAGGATCAGGGTCGCGGCGTCCTTGGGCCGTTGCCGCAGGCCGGGCCGCGCGGGGGCATCGGCCAGGTCTTGGGCGGCGTCGAAGGGTTCAGGTGTGCGCGTCACGCCCCTGAGCTAGCGCCTTTGCGCGCTCCTCCCAAGGGCGTCGACGGCGCGACCTGTGTCGTTCCAAAGATGCGCTCATGCTTGCGTCCATATCCGCCGTCCTGATCGCCGCGACCGGCGCAGCGCTGGCCCTGCTGTCGGTGCTGATCCTGCTGGCCCCCAGCCGCGCGCTTCAGGCGCTGTCCCGCTTCGGATCGACGCCGGCCATCCACTTCGGAGAGCTGTCGGCGCGGGCGGCCATCGGGCTGATCTTCGTCATCGGCGCGCCGGCGACCCGTCATCCTTGGGTCGTGTCGCTGATCGGTGGCTTCCTGGTGATCAGTGCAGTCGTTCTCATGCTTCTGCCGCGCCGCTGGCACGCCCGTTACTCCGGTTGGTGGGCGGCGCGCATCCCCATCTGGGCCGTCCGGCTGCTGGCACCGATCTCGCTGGTCGCGGGTGCCGCCCTCGTCTGGATCGCGGCCTGAAGCCGGCTCAATCCAACACGCGTCCGATCCGGATCAAGGCCCCGCTGGGATCGCTGACGGAGAACTCATAGGTCCCCCAGGGCCGGGCGTGTGGTCCCTGAGGCTCGATGATCAGGTCCCGCACCCGCTCGGCCACGGCGTCGACGTCGTCGACATAGAGATAGAGCCCCAGCGGATTGTCCTCGACCTGTCGCGGCCAGTCCGAGGTGGAGCGGAGATGGAGGTACCAGCCCTGGCCGTCTTCCATCAACCGATAGTCGCCGTAGTCGCCGACCGTCTCGAAGCCTAGACGCCGGTAGAAGGCTTCGCTGGCGTCGATGTCCTTCGCGGGCACGATGGCCGCGACGTGGTGGTCCTCGCTCATGTCTCTTCCTTCTTCAGGTCCATTATCATAACCGCCGCCACCGACAGCGACCAGAGGGCGAAGGCGCCTGCTCCCGTGACGGCGGCGGTCAGGCCGAACCCGCCGTCGGTCAGCGTCCACCAGATCGCCAGGGCCGCGAGGCCGGAGCCCAGAGCGGCGCTGACCCGACCGAGACCTCCGATCCTCCACAGGCCGGGGGACCACGCCAGGGCGCCCGCCGCGACCAGCAGGCTTCCGACCGAGGTCAGGCTCTGGTTCAGCGCCCACAGCGTCTGCCCACCCGCCGCCCGGATGGCGACGTCGTCCGTCTGGGCCACCAGTCGTTCGGACGCGAAGCCGTTGACGACCGCCGCCCCGCACAACGCCAGGAACCCCGCCCCGAGCAGCGCCGCGCCCAGCCGGGTCAGCAGCGCCCGCTCATCCAGTCGACGTCGAAGTCCGTCCAGCCCGACCGTGAGGGCGATCAGGCAACCGATCATGGCCCCGTGAACAACCGTGTTGTTCCAGTCCGCCAGCAGTCGCCCGTCGTCCGGGCTGCCGGAATGGCCGGTGGGGTGGTGCAGCATCAGGCCCATCGCGACCAGCGTCGCCGCGGCGATCAAGGCGGCATCCGTGCGGTCGCTCGGGGCGTCAGTGGGTGTCATCGGTGTCTCTCCCTGTCGAGGCCGATGTGTCGCGCGAGAGGCCGGGCGGGGCGACGAACGATCCATGCGACCCGGCCGCTAGCGGACATTCCGGCGATACTGTCCGTCCTCCGCATCCCGCTGCGACTGGCACCCATCCCGGGATCGGCTAGGGTCGCCGCATGTCGGAAGATCAGGATCTCGACCGCCGGCGCCAGCGGACCCGCAAGGCGGTGTTCGACGCCTTCACGCGGCTCCTGTTCACCCGCCGCTACGGTGTCATCCGCACGACCGACCTCATCGAGGCCGCCGGTGTTGGGCGCTCGACCTTCTACGAGCATTTCCGGAACAAGGACGACGTCCTGGTCTGGGCTATCGACCCCATCTTCGAACCTCTGGCGGAGGCCGGGGCGGGGAGGGCCAGCCTTCCGAGGCTACATTTCGTCCTGGACCACCTGTGGGAGCGTCGGGCCCTGTCCCGGGTTCTGTTCGACCCCCCGTTGTTCGCCAAGCTGCAGCGCAAGCTGGCCTCCATGATTGAGGCGCGTCTTACAGCGGACAGTCTGAGTGGCACCCCCGTCGCTCTCACCGCGACGGCGGCCGCCGCGTCGCAATTGGCCATGCTGCGCCTTTGGCTGACGGGCGAGGTCGCCTGCGAACCCGCGATCCTGGCCCGAGAACTGGCGGGCAGCGGGGCCTAGCGCCGCCGGGTGTCGCTCGGGATCAGCCGCCTTCCGCTTCGCCCTCTCCGCCGCCCTCACCCTGGGCGATCGCGGCGATCTGACCTTCCAGGGCCGCGCGGACCTCGGGCGAGCAGTCGCTGGGAGCAGGCGCGGCGTCCGTCGTCGAGGCCGGAGCCGGCGCGACGATCAGGTCTTCGACCAGGCTCTCTGCGGCGGCGCGAAGCGGCGGCTCCTCGATCCCCGCGACCGCCGTCTGTGCCAGACGCGTCGCGTCCACGTCCTGCCAGCCACAGGTCGCGGCGGCCTGACGCAGGGTCTGGGCGGCGCGGATGCCCTGGACGATTTCGGGATTGCTGGCCTCCAGCGCGGCCATGGCCGCGTTGCGGCCTGCCTTTTCGACATCGATCTCGCCACAACCGGCCAAGGCCAGAGCGGCGACTGTCGAAAGACCCAGAACAAGACGAGACATGTCGATCACTCCGTAAAAGCCCCGGCCAGACATAGGGCCGTCGGCCTGTGTCGAGAAGTGCGTGGGCCGGGGGGCACGCGGCTCCTCGCTGGGTCGAGGGTCACCGTCGCTTGCCCTTGCGCACGCCCTTCAGGCCGCCGGAGGGCCGCCCGCCCTTGGGGGGCTTGGGTCCGCCCGGACGGCCCGTTCCGCGCTTGGGCGGGCCATTCCCACCGGAACCGGGGCCGCCCCGACCGCGCATTCCCAACCGGGGCGCAGGCGCGTTGGGATCGCGCGGCTCGGGGTCGCTCAGCATCTCGAACAGCAGGCCCCCGGTGACCGGTGTGGCCTCCTTCAGCTTGACCTCGACCAGGCGGCCCAGGGTGTAGCGCTGACCGCTGCGCTCGCCGACCAGGGCGTGGGCGCGGTCGTCGTGAGTGAAGTACTCGTTGCCGAGAGACGACACCGGCACCAGGCCGTCGGCACCCGTCTCATCTAGCCGGACGAACAGGCCAAATCGGGTCACGCCGGTAATGCGGCCGGTGAAGGTCGCGCCGACGCGGTCCTCCAGGAAGGCGGCGATGTAGCGATCCATGGCGTCGCGCTCGGCGGCCATGGAGCGGCGCTCGGTCTGGGTCACCTGATCGGCGATGGCGGGCAGTTCGGCGATCTCGCGATCCGTCAGACCGTCCTTGCCCAGGCCGAGCGCCCGGATCAGCCCCCGGTGGACGATCAGGTCGGAATAGCGCCGGATCGGCGAGGTGAAGTGGGCGTAACGGTCCAGGTTCAGACCGAAGTGGCCGACGTTCTCGGGGCTGTAGATCGCTTGCATCTGGCTGCGCAGGACGACCTCGTTGACGACCTCGGCGTGGGGACCGTCGCGGGTCTCGTCCAGCAGTTTGTTGAACCGCTTGGTGGTCGGGGCCTCGCCCTTGTTCCACGGCTTGCCGATGGTCGACAGGAAGTCGGCGAGGTTGAAGACCTTCTCCTGGCTGGGGGCCTCGTGGACGCGGAAGATTAGCGGCGTCTTCTTCTGCTCCAGCGTCTCGGCGGCGCAGACGTTGGCCTGGACCATCATCTCCTCGATCAGGCGGTGGGCCTCCAGGCTGACGCGCTTCTCGATGGAGGCGATGCCGCCGTCCGGCGACATGCGGATGCGGCGCTCGGCGCTGTCGATGGCGAGCGGGCTGCGCTTCAGCCGGCCGTTCAGCATGGTCCGATAGGCGTTCCAGAGCGGATAGAGGATGGTCTCCATGATGGGGCCGGTGGCGTCGTCCGTCTCGCCGTCGATCGCGGACTGGGCCTGTTCGTAGCTGAGCTTGGCGTGGCTGCGCATCAGGCCGCGATGGAACTTGTGGCCCAGCTTGCGGCCGTCCTTGTCGAAGACCATGCGCACGGCCAGGGTGGCGCGGTTCTCGCCCTCCTTCAGGCTGCACAGGCCGTTCGACAGCCGCTCGGGCAGCATGGGCTCGACCCGGTCGGGGAAGTAGGTGGAGTTGCCCTTGGCCCTGGCCTCGCGGTCGAGCGAGGTGCCCGGCCGGACGTAGGCGGCGACGTCGGCGATGGCGACCCAGACGATCCAGCCCCCCTCGTTCTTCGGATCGTCGTCGCGGGCCGCATAGACGGCGTCGTCGTGGTCGCGCGCATCGGCCGGGTCGATGGTGATGAAGGGGATGTCGCGCAGGTCGTCGCGGCCGTTCAGCGTCGGCAGGTCCTGGTTCTCGGCCTCCTGTTCGACGGCTTCGGAAAAGCCCATGGGCACGCCATGGGTATGGATGGCGATCAGGGAGGCGGCGCGGGGATCGTCCTCGCGGCCGATGGTCTCCACGATCTTGCCGCGCTTGGGACCGTATCGCTGGTCGCCCTTTTCGATGGTGGCCAGCACCAGATCGCCGTCGCGCAGGTCGGTCGCCTGGACCGCAGGGACGATCAGCACGTCCTTCGAGCGGCGATCGACGGGCTCGACGCGGGTCTCCCGGTTGGACTTGCGGATCACGCCGAGGACGCGGTTGGTCGCCGTGTCCAGCCTCTTGATCAGCCGGGCCTCCCAGCCGTTCGGCCCATGCTCGAACTTGGCCAGAACGCGATCGCCCAGGCCTGGGGCTGGGCCGGGCTTGTTCTTGTCAGGGACCAACAGGGCCTTGGGCGCGTCGGGCGAGGCCTCGACCAGACGGACGTAGAGGTCGCCGTCGATGTCCTTCTCGATCACGTCGGCCACGCCGACGGGGGGCAGGGCGCCGGCCTCGGAGAAGCCCTTTCGGCCCCGCTTGCCGAGCTTTTCGGCGGCCTCCAGTTCGCGGATCATCTCGCGCAGGCGGCGGCGATCCTCGCCCTTCAGGCCAAAGTGGCGGGCGATATCGCCCTTTTCCGCCGCGCCGGCGTCGCGCAGGAAGGCCAGCAGCGTGGCCTCGTCCGGCAGTCCGGCGGCGGGTCGTTTGGGTGTCTTTGTCATTCAGTCTTTCGGTTCGCCGGGCGCATCGGCCTCGGCGGGATTGAGGTAGGGAACGCCAAGCGCGGCGGCGGCGCGCGCCATGCCGCGATCAAGCGTCAGGATGGTTGCGCCGAGCCGCGTCGCGGCGGCGATGTGGACGGCGTCTGGAGCGCGAAGCACGAGATCGTGTCGACGGACCAGATCGGTCGCCATCGCGATATCTCCCTGATCCACGACGACCCGGTCGGACGCGGATGCGACCCACACGTCGAGATGGTCGAACAGGTCATCCGCCTGGGCGGGCGTCCTGGCTCCAGTTCGAACGAGCCGGGCGATGGCCGAAGAGCTCTCGGTGACGCAGAAGTCGCTCACCAGCGGTGAAGGCTGCCGAATAAGGATGTCATCGATCCGCCGGCTCGTCGGTTCGCGCGTGATCAAGGAAACGAGGACGCTGGCGTCCAGCCAGAGCCTCACTCAGTACCCTTCGTCGCGCATTTGCCGCACGAGGTCGACGGCGGACATCCCGAGGGGCGGCCGGGCGTCACGCCGGCGCGCGAACTCCTTCATGAAGGCCAGCCTTTCTTCACCGGTCAGTTTGGCCGGAACCGTCGGACGCGCCATCTCCGCGATGGGCTTGCCATGCCGGGTGATCGTGATGCGCTCACCCGATTCGACCCGCTCCAAGAGGTGGGTGAAGTTGTTTTTGGCTTCGGCGACGCCATAGGTGGCCATGACGGCTCTCCTGTTCTGGCCATAAATATAGCCATAATTGGCGTTTCCGACAACGCTTGTCCGCCCGCCGGGCCACCTCTAGCTTCCGGCCTCGAATCCGGAGCCGTCCATGTCCCTCGCCCCCGCCCCGACGCTGATCGCCCCTACGGGGTCGCTGCTCGACCTGATCGGCAAGACGCCGATGGTGGAGGTGACGCGCATCGACACCGGCCCGTGCCGCCTGTTCCTGAAGCTGGAGGCCCAGAACCCCGGCGGCTCCATCAAGGACCGGATCGCCCTGTCGATGATCGAGGCGGCGGAGCAGGAGGGGTGGCTGAAACCGGGAGGCACCATCGTCGAGGCGACAGCCGGAAACACGGGCCTGGCCCTGACGCTGGTCGGTCAGGCCAAGGGCTATAAGGTGTTGCTCGTCATCCCGGACAAGATGTCCAAGGAAAAAATTCAACACTTGAGGGCCATGGGGGCGGATGTTCGCCTGACCCGCTCCGACGTCGCCCACGGCCATCCGGAGTACTACACCGACATGGCCGAGCGGCTGGCCCAGCAGATCCCGGGCGGCTTCTTCGTCAACCAGTTCGCCAACCATGCGAACTCGGCGGCGCATGTGAAGACGACCGGGCCCGAAATCTGGGAACAGATGGGCGGCGACATGGATGCCTTCGTCGCCGGCATCGGCTCGGGCGGCACCATCACGGGCGTGGGGCAGTTCCTGAAAAGCCAGGGTGCGAAGACCCAGATCATCCTGGCCGACCCGGTCGGCTCGGTCCTGGCGGGCATCGTCAACGACGGCGTGCCGGGGCCGGAGGGCAGCTACACCGTCGAGGGCATCGGCCAGAACTTCGTGCCCGACACCGCCGACATGAGCGTCATCGACAAGGCCTACTCCATCCCCGACGCCGAGGCCGTGGCGACCGTGCGCGAACTGTTGCTGAAGGAAGGCATCCTGGCCGGGTCGTCGTCCGGCACCCTGATCGCGGCGGCCTTGCGCTGGTGTCGCGAGCAGACCGAGCCCAAGCGATGCGTGACCTTCGTCTGCGACACCGGGGCCAAATACCTGTCCAAGGTCTACAACGACGCCTGGCTGGCCGATCAGGGCCTGGGCGCGCGCGAGATCCACGGTGATCTGTCCGACCTGATCAGTCGCAAGTACGAGAATGGCGACGTGGTCACCGCCGGCCCGGACGACACCCTGGACACCGCCTTCAAGCGCATGCGGAGCGCCGACGTCAGCCAGCTGCCGGTCATCCGGGACGGCCGCCTGGTCGGGATCCTGGACGAGAGCGACATCGTCCACATCATGAACACCGACGAGATCACGCGGAAGGAACGGTTCGCCAAGCCGGTGTCCTCGGCCATGACCCGCGACCTCGACACGGTGCAAGTGACCGAGCCGCTGGACGCCCTGATCCCGCTGTTCGACCGGGACCGGGTGGCCATCGTGCTGGACGGCGAGCGCTTCGTCGGCTTGATCGCCCGCGTCGACCTGATCAATCACCTGAGCCTGAACCGGTGACAGGGATGCGCGAGTTCGTACTGCCGGCGGTCGCGTTCGTCGCCTGCTCGTTCGCACAGGTCGATGTGGCCTGGGCCCAGGCGGCGACGGCGTCCGCCCCTTGCGCGGACAGCGTCGCGCGCGCCGCCTCGCGCCAGCGCACTGAGTTCACAGGTCAGGACCGGACCATCTCCGCCCTTATCTATCGGCCCCAGATCCCCAACGGCGCGGCGGTGGTCCTGCTGCATGGCGGCGGCGGGGCACGCAACGACGCGCCGCGGTTCGACCCCCATGCCTTCCAGCTGGCGTCCAGGGGCTATCACGTCCTGGTGCCGAGCTATTTCGATGCCCAGGTTGGCGAGCGCGGAGGGCGCGGAGCCCAGATCCGTCTGTGGAGCCGCGTCGGCGCCGACGCCGTGCGCCACGTCGGCGCCATGCCCGGCGTCGACCCGACGCGCGTCGCCCTGTGGGGCTATTCGATCGGAGGATTCCTCGCCACGGACGGCGCGATGGGCGACGGGCACCCCGCGCGTGTCGCGATCGGGGTTTCGACCGGGACTGACGTCTGGGACCCGTCCCGCAACCGCCGCGTCTTGCCCATGCTCCTGATCCACGGCCGCCGCGACCCGGTCATCAGTTATCGCTCGATGCTGGATCTGGCCGACAGTCTGCGGGCGCGCGGCGCATCCGTGGAAACCGCACTGATCGCGTCGAACGAGCATCCCCTGGAAAGTGGGGCCTGGTGCGAGGTGTTCGACCATACCCGGTCTTTCCTCGACACTCACCTGCTGACCTCGACCGCTCCAGCGGCTGGTTTTGCCTTGGACATCCGATGAGCAAGCTCAAGAACGACCAGGGGTTCTCGACCCGCGCCATCCATGCCGGGCAACGACCCGACCCGACCACGGGCGCGGTCATGACGCCCATCTACGCGACCTCGACCTATGCGCAGCAAAGCCCGGGCGTGAACCAGGGCTATGAGTATGCCCGGGGCAAGAACCCGACGCGCGAGGCGTTCGAGGCCTGCATCAACGACCTGGAAGGCGGGGTCCAGGCGTTCGGCTTCGCCTCGGGCATGGCGGCGACCTCGACGGCCCTGGAGCTGCTGGACGCAGGCTCGCACATCGTCACTGGCGACGATCTGTATGGCGGGTCGTGGCGGCTGTTCGAGCGGGTGCGGCGCCGCTCGGCGGGGCTGGATTTCGCCTATGTCGACATGGCGGACCTGGTCGCCGTCGAGGCGGCGATCACGCCGAAGACGAAGATGATCTGGGCCGAGACGCCCACCAATCCGCTGATGAAGCTGGCCGACATCGCGGGTCTGTCGAAGATCGCCAAGGCGCATGGCTTGCTGCTGGTGGTCGACAACACCTTCGCCACGCCGTGGAGCCAGCAGCCGCTGAGCCTGGGGGCTGACATCGTCATGCATTCGGCGACCAAATATCTGAACGGCCATTCCGACGTCATCGGCGGTGTGCTGGTGGCCCGCGAGGCCGAGATCGCGGCCCAGCTGAAGTTCCTGCAGAACTCGGTCGGCGGCGTCATGGGACCGTTCGACGCTTTCCTGGTCAACCGCGGCCTGAAGACGCTCGGCATCCGCATGAAGGCGCACAACGAGAACGCTCTGGCGGTCGCGCGCTGGCTGGAAGACCGCGCCGGTGTGTCTCGGGTGCTGTACCCAGGCCTGATCAGCCATCCGCAGCATGAGCTGGCGGCCCGTCAGATGAACGGGCGCTTCGGTGGGATGGTCACCTTCTTCATCGACGGCGACCTGTCGCGGACCAAGCAGGTGCTGGAGCGGTTCGAGGTTTTCACCCTGGCGGAGTCGCTGGGCGGCGTGGAAAGCCTGGTCAACCACCCCGCCATCATGACCCACGCCTCGGTGCCGAAGGATCTGCGCGAGGCCGGCGGAGTCACCGACAATCTGGTGCGCCTGTCGGTCGGGGTCGAGGATCTGGACGACCTGCTGGCGGATCTGGATCAGGCGCTGGCCTGACCGAAGGCGGCGGAGGAGGCGAACCCCCTCCGCCGATACGGCTTACTGCGGAACCGAGACCGCGTCCGTGACGTGGATCACGCCGTTCGAGGCGTTCAGGTCGGCTTGAACGACCGTGGCGACGCCGCCGCTCTCGTCGGTCAGGATCACAGAGTCGCCACGCAGCGAGGCGGTCAGGGTGTCGCCCGACACCGTGGTGATCTCGGCCGAGCCGTTGCCGGCCTCGATCAGGGCGATGACGTCGGCGGCGGCCACGCGACCTGCCACGACGTGGGCCGTCAGCACCTTGGTCAGCATCGCGCGGTTGGCGGGCTGAAGCAGGGTCTCGACCGTACCGGGGCGCAGGGCGGCGAAGGCGTCATTGGTCGGGGCGAAGACCGTAAACGGTCCCGGACCAGACAGCGTCTCGACCAGACCCGCGGCCGTGACCGCGGCGACCAGCGTCGTGTGCGCGGACGAGCCGACCGCGATGTCGACGACAGTCTGCTGCGACTGCATCTGGCTGTGGCCACCACCGTGATGGTCGGCCAGCGTAGCCGGGGCGGCGACGAGCAGGGCGGCGGCCGAAACGGCGCCGGCGAGGGCGTTGAGCGTCATGTGGAGGTTCCTGAGCTTGCGATCGCTGAAGGCGCGACCGGGCCATTAACGGTGGAGCTCGCGATCCGGATGCCCGCCCGCTCGCCGCGCGACGAGCCGCCGCACAGGTCGCACCCCGTCAAAAGGCGATCAGGACCGCTGCGACGAGCGCGCCCTCATACTGTTCGCCCTCATCCCCGATGTCGGTCCCGTGCCAGGCCAGCTCCAGCTCGGTGATGTCGGTCAGCGCATAGGCGACGCCCGCGCTCCAGCCCGTATAGTCCGGCGCATTGTCCTGCTCGCGGCGTCCTACGGTGACCGCCCCTTCCAGCCGGTCCATCAGCGGCCACCGCACGCGCGTCTCGACCCAGGTCCAGGCCTCGGTCGAGCCCAGGCCGTCGGGCGAATGCTCGACCCGGAACCGCAGATCCGCCGCGCCAACGTCACGCATGACATCGAACTGGACCTCGACGGCCGCGTCGTCCTGGCCGGCGTCGGCGTTCAGCCGCCACTTGTGCGAGACCGAGGTGTCGAAATCGAAGCCGCCGCCGGAGAACTGCCAGCCCGCCTCGACCTCGGTCTCGACCGTGGAACCGGCGGAGTCGATCGTCTCGAACTCGGCGTCGGCGTAGAAGCCGCTGGCGGCGTTGTACTGGACCTCGCCGAAGACGTAAGCGTCGCCGCCGCTCTTGGACGCGCCTTTCGAGCGGTTGTCGGTTCCGCCCCCCAGCTCGAACGTCCAGGGCGAGCCGCGCTCCGGATCATAGCGGGCGTTGTCGCGGTCCTGGGCGTAGGCCAGGCCGGGCAGGGCGAGGAGAAGGGCGGAGACGAAGGCGGGGACGCGGCACATCCGCCGCTGTCTAGGCGACCCCGACCTTGCTGGCGAATTCTTCCGTCGCCTGAGCGTATTCGGACCGCAGCCGCCCGACCAGCTCAGCCGCCGGAACGACGTCGTGCACCGCACCCGCGCCCTGGCCGGCGGACCAGACGGTCTTCCACGCCTTGGCCTCGTCGCCCATGTCGAGCTTGTGGTCGGGCAGGACCTTGGGATCGATACCGTTGGCCTGCAGCGACTTGGTCATGAAGTTGGCCGGGATGCCCGAGACCGCGGCGGTATGGACGATGTCGGTCGCCCCGCTCTCGATGATCATGTCCTTGTAGGCGGCCGGCGCCATGGCCTCGGTGGTGTTGATGAAGCGCGTGCCCATGTAGGCGAAGTCGGCCCCCATCATCAGGGCACCGGCCACGTCCTGACCCGTCGACAGACAGCCCGACAGGATGATCGTGCCCTTGAAGAAGGTGCGGACCTCATTGATCAGCGCGAAGGGATTGATGATGCCGGCGTGGCCGCCCGCGCCATTGGCGACCAGGATCAGGCCGTCGACCCCGCTCTCGGCTGCCTTCCGGGCGTGACGCACATTGGCGATGTCGTGGAACACCACGCCACCGTATCCGTGGACCGCGTCGACCACGTCGCGCACGGCTCCCAGGGAGGTGATGATCAGCGGCACCTTCTCCTCGACCGACACCATCATGTCGGCCATCAGGCGCGGATTGGTCGGATGGACGATGTGGTTGACGCCGAACGCCGCCCCATCGGGCGTCAGCCGCGACTTGATCTCGTGCAGCCACTCCCGATAGCCCTCGGTGGTGCGCTGGTTCAGCGACGGGAAGGTGCCGATCACCCCGGCATTGCAGGTCTCGACCACCAGATCGGGCCCGGACACCAGGAACATGGGCGCGGCGATGACCGGCAGTTTCAGGCCTTTGGTCAGGGAGGCGGGGATGGCCATGACGTTCGCTCCGTTTCGTTTGGCTACGCTTAGCGGCCTGCCGGTGGGGAAGGCAAATCCGGAAACGGCCGCCCGTTAACCCCTTGGCCGGAAACGGGGCCTAGCCTTCCACAGGCTGTTAATACTTTGTCTGTTCTGCGTATGTTCCGATGGCAATAACTACAGTCATGTCCCAGACCTTGATCGTGGTTAAATCTCGTCAACTAATCCCATTGTTGCCCATCTTATCCCATGCTATCCCAATCGCGTGATTTGGGGAGCGGCGTCGGCGTTCGGCGCGGGGATTCAGTAGGGGCGGGCTCAAGGGCCCGATGGGCAGGGCGTGTTTCTCTCGACCTATGAGAAGCAGCTGGACGGCAAGCGCCGTCTCTTGATCCCCCAGGAATTCCGCACGGCCGACAACGGCGCCGAGCACGGCGTCTTCTGCTTCTTCTCGGTCGAGTCCGATTGCCTGGAAGCGGGCGGCGACCTTCTGATGGCTGAATACGTCGCCATGATCGAAAGCCTGCCGTTCGGCGACGACTGGCGCACGGCCCTGGAAGAGACCGTCTATGCGGGCCAGAAGCCCCTGGCCTACGACACCGGCGGCCGCATCACCCTGCCCGAGGGTCTGATCGCCGATGCGGGCCTGTCGGAAGACGTCGTCATCGTCGGCATGGGGCCGCGCTTTCAGATCTGGGACCGCGCTCGCTGGATGGCGCGCAAGGAAGAGCGTCGCCTGCTGGCCAGGAAAGCCATGCATCAGCGCGGTGCCTTCGGCCGGGGCCTGATGCCGGGGAACGACGGATGAGCGGGCCTCACGCGCCCGTCCTGCTGGCCGAGGTGATCGAGGCCCTGTCGCCGCGGCCTGGCGACGTGATGGTCGACGCCACCTTCGGGGCCGGCGGCTACACCCGCGCCATCCTGGCCACGGGGGCCGAGGTCATCGGTCTGGACCGCGACCCGAGCGTCCAGACCCACGCCGACGCCGTCGCCAACGACCATCCCGGCAAGTTCCAGCTGGTCCGCACGGCCTTCTCGAGCTTGGCGCAGGCCTTCGCCGACAGCGGCAAGGCGCGGCTGGACGGTGCGGTCTTCGACATCGGCGTTTCGTCGATGCAGCTGGACCAGGCCGAGCGCGGCTTCTCCTTCATGCGCGACGGCCCGCTGGATATGCGGATGTCGGGCGAAGGCGACAGCGCCGCCGACATCGTCAACGGCTGGGACCACGGTCCTCTGGCCCATATCCTCAAGCAATACGGCGACGAGCGTCAGTCTGGCCGCATCGCCACCGCCATCCTGCGCCGCCGCGCGACCCAGCCCTTCACCCGCACACTCGATCTGGCCGAGGTCGTCGAGAAGGCGCTGGGCGGGCGTCGCGGCGCCCCGACCCATCCGGCGACCCGCACCTTCCAGGCCCTGCGCATCGCCGTGAACGACGAGCTGGGCGAACTGACGGCGGGGCTGGAGGCTGCGGAGGCCACCCTGTCGCCCGGCGGACGGCTCGCGGTCGTGACCTTCCATTCGCTGGAGGACCGCATCGTCAAGGCGTTCCTGACCGAGCGCAGCGGCAACAGCCCCGGCGGCTCGCGCCACGCCCCGGTCGTGGTCGAGACACGCAAGCCCACCTTCACGCTCCAGTTCAAGGGCGCGCGCGAGGCGGGAGAGGCCGAGCTGGCCGCCAATCCGCGTGCCCGGTCGGCCCGTCTGCGCGCGGCCGTCCGCACCGAGGCCCCGGCCTGGAGGGCGGCGGCATGACCCGCAATCCGGTCCAGCGCCTGTTCGACTGGAAGGTCCGCGGTATCCGCTGGATCGAGATCATCGGCGTGCTGCTGGTCGCGGCCATGATCTTCTCGGTCTATGTCGCCAAGGCAGCCGCCGCTCGCGAAAGCGCCCAGATCGCCCAGCTGGAGCGCGAGATCGCCGAGACCCGCCAGCGCGTGCGCCTGCTGCGCGCCGAGGCGGCCCGGCTGGAACAGCCCGCCCGGCTGGAGGTCCTGTCGCGCAGTGCGGGGCTGGCCCCCGTCGAGATGGAACGTCAGGCCGACGGCGTCGCCCTGTCGACCCTGAAGCCCGCGCCCCAGCCTGTCCCGGTCGCCGCTCCTGTGGAGGTCGAGCCCGCCACCGCTGAAGCCACAGCCGACGCGTCCTCCGTTGCGGAGGGCCTGCGATGAGCGTTCAGGACCATCGCGCCTTTCGCCCCGCGCCCGCCGCGCGCCCCGTGACCTCGGCCGTCTCGCCCTGGCTGCGCTGGCTGTCCGAGGCGGTCTGGTTCGTCGAACACGCCTTCGAGCGGGCCCGCGCCGACGCCAAGCCGGAAGAGGATACGCGCGTCCGGATCGTCGTCATCCAGGCGGTCTTCATCGGCATCTTCGTCCTGCTGGCGGCCGGTGCCACCCGCGCCGCGCTCCTGACCCAGGCCGGCGGCGTCGGCTCGACCTCGGTGGCCGGGGCGCTGCAACGCGCGGACCTGACCGACCGCAACGGGGCGCTGCTGGCGACCAACATCGTCCACTACGGCCTCTACATCGACCCGACCGAGGTCTGGGACCGGCAGGCCGCCTTCACCCAGATCCGCCGCGCCCTGCCGCAGGTTTCGGCCAGCCGTCTGCGCCGCGTGCTGGACGGCGAGCGCCGCCTGATCGTCCAGCCGGGCCTGACCCCGGCCGAGCGCGAGGCCGTCCATGCCCTGGCGCTGGGCGGTGTCTCGTTCGAGCCGGAGGATCGCCGCGTCTATCCTCTGGGCACCTCGGCCGCTCAGCTGATCGGCACGGCCGACACCGGCGGGCAGGGGGTATCGGGCGCTGAGCTCGCCTTCAACGATGCCATCCGCGCGGCGGGGGCCCAGGGCCAGGACTTCGCCCTGTCCATCGACCTGCGCGTCCAGGGCGTCCTGGAAAACGAGCTGGGCCTCGCCGCCACCGAGGCCGGGGCCAGGGGCGCCGTCGGCGTCGTCGCCGACGCCACCACCGGCGAAATCCTCGGCATGGCCTCTTGGCCGACCTACGACCTGAACGACCGGGGCTCGGCCGCCGAGGGCGCGACCCTGAACCGCGTCACCTCGGGCCATTACGAGATGGGCTCGGTGTTCAAGACCTTCACCGTGGCCGCCGCGCTCGACACGGGTCGCGCCGACCTGAACACCATGATCGACGCGTCGGAGGCCTATTACATCGGCAACCGTCGCATCTCGGACTTCCATGCCACCAACAAGATCCTGTCGCTGGAGGACGTGTTCATCCACTCCTCCAACATCGGCACCTCGCGCCTGGCGGTCGAGATGGGCGCCGACACCATGCGCGACTATTTCCAGCGGCTGGGCCTGCTCGACGCCGCGCCGATCGAGCTGAAGGAAAGCGCACGTCCCCGCCGTCCGCGACAGTGGGACGACTCAACCCGCGCGTCGCTGTCCTTCGGCTACGGCATCATGATCACCCCGCTGCAGATGACGGCCGCGACCGTCGCCCTGGTCAACGGCGGCGTCTATCGGCCCCTGACGCTGCGTCGCGGCGGGACCGGGGACGAGGGCCGCCGCGTCGTGACGCCCGAGACCTCGTCCGCCATCCGCCAGCTGATGCGCGCCAACGTCCTGCGCGGCTCGGGCCGGTCGGCGAACGCCGAGGGTCTGCGCGTCGGCGGCAAGACGGGTTCGGCCAACAAGCTGGTCAACGGCCGCTATGACGCCTCGCACGGCGTCGGCTCCTTCGCCTCGGTCTTCCCCGCCGACGGCCCCGACGACGCCCGCCGCTACGTCGTCTTCGTCCTGGTCGACGAGCCGAGCCAGGGCTCGCGACTGGGCGGCGCCGTCGCCGCGCCGGTTGTCGGCCGCGTCATCGACCGCATCGCCGGCTTCCTGGGGGTCCCGCGCCGCATCGATCCGCCCGTGCCTGCCGAGGCTGCGGCATGAGCGCGGTCCGTCTGTCCGACCTGCTGAAGCGCGACGTCGCCGCCGATCCGATGATCACCGGGGTGACCGCCGACAGTCGCAAGGTCGCCTCCGGCCACCTGTTCGTCGCCCTGCCGGGCACCGCCGCCGACGGTCGCGCCTTCATCCCCCAGGCCCTGGCCCAGGGGGCCGCCGCCGTGCTCGCGCCCCAGGACACGCCGGATGGGGTCGCCCCGCTGCTGGTGCGCTCCGGCGACGTACGCCGGGCCTATGCGCTCGCCGCGCGCGGCTTCTATGGGGCCCAGCCCGCCACCTGCGTGGCGGTGACGGGCACCAACGGCAAGACCTCGGTCGCCGCCTTCTGTCGCCAGATCTGGGCCGCTCTGGGCTTCAAGTCCGCCAGCATGGGCACCCTGGGCGTCGTGGCGCAGTCCGGAGCCGTGACCGAGGCCCTGACGCCCCCCGGGCTGACCAGCCCCGACGCCGCCGACGCCGCCCGCCTGCTGGCCACCCTGGCCGAAGGCGGCGTGACCCATCTGGCGCTGGAGGCGTCGTCCCACGGAATCGACCAGCGCCGCCTGGACGGCGTGACGCTGAAAGCCGCCGGCTTCACCAATCTGACCCAGGATCACCTCGACTATCATGGCGACATGGACGCCTATCGCGAGGCCAAGCTGCGGTTGTTCGAGACGCTGCTTCCGCGTGGCCGCACTGCCGTGCTGAACGCCGATTCCGACGCCTATTCGACCTTCGCCTCGGCCGCGATCATGTCCGGGCTGGGCGTGTTGGGCGTCGGTGAGCGGGGCCAGGACCTGACCCTGATCGAGCGCCGCGCGGTGCCCGAGGGTCAGCGGCTGGTGCTGGACGTTCGGGGCGATCGTCGCGATGTCCTCCTGCCGCTCGCCGGAGCCTTCCAGGCGTCCAACGCGCTGGTCGCCGCCGGCCTGTGTATCGCGGCTGGCGAGGACGCCGTCGCGGTTCTGGCGGCGCTCGAGACCATCACCGGCGCGGCCGGCCGCCTGCAGCGCATCGAGGGCGGCGCCGGGCGCGGCGAGGCCTATGTCGACTACGCCCATACCCCCGACGGTCTGGAGACGGTGCTGAAGGCGCTGCGCCCCCATGCTACCGGCCGCCTGATCGTCGTCTTCGGCGCGGGCGGCGACCGCGACAAGGGCAAGCGGCCGATCATGGGCGAGATCGCCGCACGGCTGGCCGACATCGCCATCGTCACCGATGACAATCCCCGCTCCGAAGACCCCGAGGCGATCCGCGCCCAGGTCCGAACCGGCTGCCCGTTCGCGCTGGAGATCGGCGATCGCCGCGCCGCCATCCGCGAGGCCATCGGCATGATGAAGGACGGAGATGTGGTCGTCGTCGCCGGAAAAGGGCATGAACAGGGCCAGATCGTCGCGGGAACGACTCAGCCCTTCGACGACGCCACCGAAGTCGCCGAGGCTCTACGCATCCATGCCTGACACCCATCCGCCGCTGTGGACGGCGCAGGAGATCGCCCTCGCCACCGGCGGCCGGATCGAAGGCGGCGTCTTCGACGTCACCGGCGTCACCTACAACAGCCGCGAGATCGGGCCGGGCGACCTGTTCCTGGCCCTGAAGGGCGCGCGCGACGGTCATGACTTCGCCGGTTCAGCGTTCCAGGCAGGCGCGGCCGGGGCCCTGGTCGAACGCCCCGTCGACGGCGGCCCCTGCATCGTCGTGCCCGACACCCTGCATGCGCTGGAGGCCCTGGGCGCCGCCGCCCGCGACCGCGCCCCCCAGGTTCGCCGCGGCGCCGTCACCGGCAGCGTCGGCAAGACCAGCGTGACCCAGGCCATCAAAGCGGGTCTCGACCTCGCCGGGCCCGCCCACGCCTCGATTAAGAGCTACAACAATCACATCGGCGTGCCCCTGACCCTGGCCCGCATGCCGGCGACGACCCAGCGCGCCGTCTTCGAGATCGGCATGAACGCGCCCGGCGAGATCGCCCCCCTGTCGAGGATGGTCCAGCCCCACGCCGCCTGCGTGACCACCGTCGGCCCCGTCCACATCGAGGCCTTCGCCGACGGCGAGGCCGGCGTCGCGAGGGAAAAGGCGGCCATCTTCCAGGGCCTGGGTCCCGGTGGTCTCGCGGTCATCAACGGCGACAATCCGTGGGTCGAGACCCTGCATCAGGCGGCGCTCCACGTCGGGGCCCGTGTCGCCACCTTCGGGTCCGAGACCTTCCACGACGCCCGTCTGATCGAGTTCACCCCGCACGAGGGGGGTGCCCGCGTGACCGCCGACGTCTGGGGACGGACGCACGTCTTCCCGCTGCGTCAGTCCGGCTTCCACTGGGGCCTGAACAGTCTGGCCGTCATCCTGATGCTGGACGCGCTGGACGTGCCGGTCGAGACCGCGCTGGCCGCGCTCGCCGAGTTCGAACCGCTGAAGGGTCGGGGCGAGACCCGCGCGGTCCACATCCCCGGCGGGGTCTTCACCCTGATCGACGAGAGCTACAACGCCAATCCTCTGTCGATGAAGGCGGGCTTCCTCAGCCTCGGCGCCAAGCGGATCGAGCGGGGAGGGCGGCGCGTCGTCGTCCTGACCGACATGCTGGAACTGGGCGACCAGTCGCAGACCCTGCACGCCGGGCTTTCGGTCCCCATCGACGCCGCCGCCATCGACGTGGTCCATGCCGCAGGGCCGGAGATGCGCCACCTCTACGACGCCCTCGCGCCCGAACGCCGGGGCGTCTGGGCACCGACGGCCGCTGACCTCGCCGATCACGTTCAGGACCTGGTCGGCCCAGGCGACATCGTCATGGTGAAGGGGTCGAACGGCTCCAAGGCGTCGCTTGTCGCCGCGGCGCTGCTGCGGCTAGAGCGGCAGGATACGGGGGCTCTCTGATGTTTTATCTGCTCTATCTCTACTACGCCGACGTGGCGCAGGATTACCCCCTCCTGAACCTGATCCAGTATCAGACGGTGCGGGTGGCGCTGGCCATGGGCACGGCCATGATCGTCGCGGTGGCGATGGGCAGCCGGTTCATTTCCTGGATGCGGGTCAAGCAGGGCAAGGGTCAGCCTATCCGCGCCGACGGCCCCGTCTCCCACCTGTCCAAGGTCGGCACCCCCACCATGGGCGGGCTGATGATCCTGGCGGGCATCGGCGTCGCGGTCTTCCTGTGGGGCGACCTGACCAACCCCTACATCTGGATCGTGTCCGGCGTGACGGCGGCGTTCGGCGTGCTGGGCTTCATCGACGACTACGCCAAGGTGACGAAACAGACCTCCGCCGGTCTGACCTCCAAGCAGAAGCTGGCCGCCCAGGTCGTGGTGTCGGTCATCGCCGGCGTTCTGGTGGTGCTGTGGATGACGCGATCGCCGACGTCGCCGGGGCTGGAGACGTCGATCGCCTTCCCCTTCTTCAAGGATGTGCTGCTCAACGTCGGCTGGTTCTACGTCGCCTTCGCCGCCTTCACGATCGTGGGGTTCTCCAACGCGGTGAACCTGACCGACGGGCTGGACGGCCTGGCCATCGTGCCGGTGATGATGTCCGCGGCCGCCTTCGGGATCATCGCCTATCTGGTCGGCAACTTCATCTTCTCGGACTACCTCGGCGTCCACCATGTGCCGGGATCGGGCGAGCTGGCCATCTTCTGCGCAGCCATCATCGGCGGGGGCACGGGGTTCCTGTGGTACAACGCTCCGCCGGCCAAGATCTTCATGGGGGATACCGGTTCGCTGGCGCTGGGCGGCGCGCTCGGCTCCATCGCCGTCGCCACCAAGCACGAGCTGGTCCTGGGCATCGTCGGCGGCCTGTTCGTGATCGAGGCCGCCTCGGTCATGATCCAGGTCGCCTACTTCAAGGCGACCAAGAAGCGCATCTTCCTGATGGCTCCGATCCACCACCATTTCGAGAAGATGGGCTGGCCGGAATCGACGGTGGTCATCCGCTTCTGGATCGTCGCGGCGATGCTGGCCCTTATCGGGCTGAGTACGTTGAAGCTGCGCTAGCGGTATGATCCCCGTCCCCGGCTTTGAGGGTCGTCGCGTCGCCGTCTTCGGACTGGGTCGGTCCGGCCTGACCGCCGCCCGGGCGCTCAAAGCCGGGGGTGGGCACCCGATCCTGTGGGACGACAGCGTCTCCTCCCGCATGCAGGCGGAAGCCGAGGGCTTCGCCGTCGAGGACCTGACCACCGCCGACTGGACCGGGTTCGCCGCCCTGGTCCTGTCGCCCGGCGCGCCCCTGACCCATCCCAAGCCCCACTGGACCGTGGACAAGGCGAAGGCTGCCGACGTCCCCGTCATCGGCGACATCGAACTGTTCGCTCGCGCGCTCGCCGCCCTGCCTGCCGAGCAGCGTCCCAAGGTCGTCGCAATCACCGGCACCAACGGCAAGTCGACCACGACCGCCCTGATCGGCTGGGTGCTGAAACAGGCCGGCCTGACCGTCCACATCGGCGGCAACATCGGCATCGGCGTCCTGGCCCTGCCGGCTCCGACGCCCGACGCCGTCTATGTCATCGAGGTCTCCAGCTATCAGCTGGACCTGACGACGAGCTTCGCCCCCGACGTCGCCATCCTGACCAACATCAGCCCCGACCACCTGGACCGCCACGGCGGGATGGAGGGCTATGTGGCGGCCAAGCGACGCCTCTTTCAGACCCTTCCACCTAAGGCGGTCGCGCTGATTGGTGTTGATGACAAGGCTGGTCTGGAAACAGCTCACATCTTGGGAGCGCGTGCAGCCACCGCTGGTAGGCCGTTCCCTTCCGTTGAAGCCATATCGACCGACGCTAGTTTCGTCCCCACCGGCGAGGAGTTGGTCGCTATGCGGTGGACTCTAGCGGAGCTCGGCCCCGTTCTCTCGGATGAGGGTGCCGTGCCGATTGCCGACCTAACCGCTGCGCGCTCTCTACCCGGCCGCCACAACGCCCAGAACGCCGGCTTCGCCTACGCCGCTGCCCGGGCGCTGGGTGTCGCGCATGACGCCGCCGTGAGGGGTCTGATGAGCTTCCCCGGCCTCGCCCACCGCATGGAGAACGTTGCGCACCTCGGCCCGGTCCGGTTCGTCAACGATTCCAAGGCCACCAACGCCGACGCCGCCCGCCAGGCCCTGATGTCCTATCCAACCAGCTTCTGGATCGCCGGCGGCCGCGCCAAGGACGGGGGCATCGAAGACCTGCGTGACCTCTTTCCCCGCATCGCCCAGGCCTATCTGATCGGAGAGGCCGCCTCCGATTTCGCCGCCACCCTCGGTGATACCCCCCATGTCATCGCCGGCGACATGGCCACCGCCGTAGCCCTGGCCGCCGCCGATGCGCGAGCCGCCGGCGGCGATCAGGTCGTCCTCCTCAGCCCCGCCTGCGCCAGCTTCGACCAGTTTCCCGATTTCGAGGTGCGCGGAGAGGCGTTTCGCGCCGCCGTTCTTAACCTTGGGGCTACGCCTTTCGTTCAGGGTTGAGAAACCATGACCGAGGCCACCACCTCCTACATCCCGCCGTTCAGCCGCAACGACCCCAGCCCCATCGCCAAATGGTTCTGGACGGTCGACCGCGCGCTGCTGGGCGCGGCCCTGGCGCTGATGGGTCTTGGCGTCGCGCTCAGCTTCGCCTCTTCGCCCGCCGCCATCCTGGCCGACGAGTCGATCACCGATCCCTTCCACTATTCCTGGCGCATGATCGTCTGGGCCAGTGGTGGCCTGACCGCGATGCTGGTGATGTCCCTTCTGTCGCCGCGCGGCGTGCGCCGGATCGCGGTCCTGGCCCTCCTTGGGGCCATCTTCGTCATGGCCTTGCTGCCGTTCATCGGCGACACGGTGAAAGGGGCGGCCCGCTGGGTGAACCTGGGCCCCTTCAGCCTGCAGCCCAGTGAGTTCGCAAAGCCCAGCTTGATCGTCTTCGCCGCCTGGATGTTCGCCGAGGGCCAGAAGGGGCAGGGGGTGCCCGGCGTCTCCATCGCCTTCGCCACCTATCTGATGGTCGTGGCCCTGCTGCTGATCCAGCCGGACATCGGCCAGACCCTGCTGATCACCACCACCTTCATGGCCGTCTTCTTCATGGCCGGTGTGCCGCTGCGCTGGGTCGGGTTCCTGGGCGCGGCCTTCATCGCGGGCATGACGGCGCTTTACTTGCTGTTCCCCCACGTCCAGTCCCGCGTCGCCAAGTTCGTCTCGCCCGGCGCCGAGGACACCCACCAGATCGACCGCGCGTCCGAGGCCATCGGGGCGGGCGGCCTGTTCGGACGCGGCATCGGCGAGGGCGTGATGAAACGCTCTGTCCCCGACCTGCACACCGACTTCATCTACTCCGTCGCCGCCGAGGAGTTCGGCCTCGTCCTCAGCCTCATCATGATCGGCCTCTATGCCTTCATCGTCGTGCGCGGCATGCGAAAGGCGCGGCTGCTGAACGACCCGTTCGAACAGACGGCGGCGGCGGGCCTGTTCATGCTGATCGGGCTGCAGGCCTCGATCAACATCGCGGTGAACCTGAACCTGATCCCGACGAAGGGCATGACCCTGCCTTTCATCAGCTACGGCGGCTCGTCCATGCTGGCCATGGGCGTGACCATGGGGTTCGCCCTGGCCCTGACCCGGCGGCGTCCCGGCGCCTACGAACCGGGGGCCAGCCTGGCCCGGCCGCGTCGCATGCTGATGCCGTAGCGCTTCTCCCTCCCCATGAGGGGAGGGAGAGGTTTCGTCGCCGCTTCACCTCCGCTATCCCCCTCCCATGACCAAAGTCTGCGTCGTCGCCGCCGGAGGCACCGGGGGCCACATGTTTCCGGCCGAGGCCCTGGCCCGCGAGATGATCGCGCGCGGCTGGCGCGTCGTCCTGGCCACCGACCGGCGCGGCGAGCAGTATGCCCAGGCCTTTCCCGCCGAGGAGCGTCTGGCGCTGGACGCCGCCACCGGCTCCGGCCCACTGGGTCTGGCCAGGGCCGGCCTCGCCATCGTGCGCGGCGTGGGTCAGGCGCAGGCGGCGTTCAAGCGTCTGGATGCCCAGGTCGTCGTGGGCTTCGGCGGCTATCCGTCGGCACCCGCCCTGGTGGCGGCCATCCTGCAGAAGCGCCCGACGCTGATCCACGAACAGAACGCCGTCCTGGGCCGCACCAACCGCGCCCTGGCCCCCCACGTCCGCGCCGTGGCCTCGTCCTTTCCGACGCTGGAGCGCGCCTCGCCCGCCGTGAAGGCCCGCGCCCAGATCGTCGGCGCTCCCGTCCGCGCCGACATCCGCGCCCTCTACGACCGCACCTATGCCGCCCCGCACGACGGCCCGATCCGCGTCCTCGTCACCGGCGGCAGCCAGGGCGCGCGCATCCTGTCCGAGACGACGCCGCGGGCCCTGGCCGCCCTGCCCGAGGCGATCCGCGCCCGGTTCAAGGTCCAGCAGCAGTCCCGCCCGGAGACGCTGGAGGCCGCTCGCCAGATATATCTCGACGCCGGCATAGAGGCCGACGTCGCCCCCTTCTTCCGCGACATGGCCGGCCGCCTGTCGGAAGCCCATCTCGTCATCGGCCGAGCCGGCGCCTCGACCTGCGCAGAACTCGCCGTCGCCGCCATGCCGTCGATCCTGATCCCGCTGAAGATCGCCACTGACGACCACCAGCGCCTGAACGCCAAGCTGCTGACCGACGTCTCGGCCGCGGAAATGATCCTGGAGGACGCGGTCACGGTGGACGCCCTGACCGCCTCTGTCGCCGCCATCCTGTCCGATCCGGCGCGCCTCGCGGCCATGAGCGCCGCCGCCCGCTCGGTCGCCATCCCCGACGCGGCCCAGCGCCTGGCGGACCTGACCGAGGCGACAGCGGCGTAGTCTCCGTCGAACCTTTGCCATTGCGAGGCGTTCAGCTTGGGATGCCCCCTGAAATCTCCAACCTGACGCGCCAGGTCATGGCGCTGTGGCACCGCTTCGACTGGCTGCCGGAATGGGCCGTCGTGGCCCTGGTGATGGCCGCCTTCGTGGGGGCCGGCTGGCTGGTCCATGTGCTGGTCTTCGCCATCCTCCGCCGGGTGGTGAAGTCCCGCGACCTGTTCTGGCGCGGCGTGGTCGAGCGGGCGCGCGCCAAGCTGCGCATTCTGATCATCCTCCTGGCGGTCGGCGTCTCTGTCACCGTCTCTCCGCTCGACCCGGAGCCGTCCCAGGCCGTCCGCGCAGTCATCCTGTTCGCGACCATCCTGGTGCTGGGCTGGATCGTCATGGGGGCGGTCGAAATGTGGGCCGTGGTCTATCTCAGGAAGTTCAATCTCGAGGCCGAAGACAACCTCGCGGCGCGCAAGCACGTCACCCAGACCCGCATCCTGCAACGCGCGGCTGTGATCATCATCGGCCTGATCACCGTGGCCTTGGCGATGATGACTATCGGTGCGGTGCGTCAATGGGGGGTGTCGCTGCTGGCCTCGGCGGGCGTGGTCGGCATCATCGCCGGCCTGGCGCTCCAGCCCTTCCTCAAGAACTTGATCGCCGGCATCCAGATCGCCACCGCCCAACCCATCCGCATCGACGACGCCGTCATCGTCGAGAACGAGTGGGGCCAGATCGAGGAGATCACCTCGACCTATGTCGTCGTGCGCCTCTGGGACTGGCGGCGACTGATCCTGCCGCTCAGCTACTTCATCGAACAGCCCTTCCAGAACTGGACCCGAGAAACCTCGCGTCTGATCGGGACCGCCTTCCTCTATGTCGATTACGAGGCCCCGATGGACCGGTTGCGGGCCGAGCTGGAACGCATCTGCCGCGCGAGCCCTCTGTGGGACGGCGACGTGGTCAACCTGCAGGTCACCGAGATCACGGACCGCGTCGCCCAGGTTCGCTGCCTGGCCAGCGCCCGGAACGCCCCGACCGCCTTCGACCTGCGCTGCGAGATCCGCGAGAAGATGCTGGCCTTCATGCGCGACCAGTGCCCCGAGGCCCTGCCGAGGGATCGCTTCGCGGTAGAGGGGAACGCCGCCGCGTTCACGCCACCAACTTCTCCGCCTGCTTCAGGTCCACGCTGACCAGCTGGCTCACGCCCCGCTCGGGCATGGTCACGCCGTACAGCCGGTCCATCCGGCTCATGGTCACCGGGTTGTGGGTGATGACGATGAAGCGGGTGTCGGTGCGGTTGCGCATCTCGTTCAGCATGCGGCAGAAGCGATCCACGTTGGCGTCGTCCAGCGGGGCATCGACCTCGTCCAGCACGCAGACGGGCGCCGGATTGGCCAGGAACACCGCGAAGATCAGGGCCGCCGCCGTCAGTGCCTGCTCGCCGCCCGACATCAGGCTCATGACCGACAGCCGCTTGCCCGGCGGACAGGCGTAGATCTCCAGCCCCGCCTCCAGCGGATCGTCGGACTCCACCAGCTTCAGCTCCGCCTGACCCCCGTCGAACAGGGCCTCGAACAGGCTCTTGAAGTTGTCGTTGATGACGTCGAAGGCGGCGGTCAGCCGCTCGCGGCCCTCGGCGTTCAGCTCGTCGATGCCGTCGCGCAGGCGGGCGATGGCGCCGGTCAGGTCGGAGCGCTCCAGCCGCATGGTCTGCAGCCGCTCGGCGTATTCGTCGGCCTCTTCCTCGGCGCGCAGATTGACCGGGCCCAGCTGCTCGCGCTCGCGCTCCAGGCCATAGAGCAGGCTCTCGGCCCCGGCGGCGTCGGGCGGACGGGCGATGGCGTCGTCGATCAGCTTCTGGCCCAGCGCTTCCGGCGACATCTGGGCGGTCTCGCGCACCTGTGCGTCGGCCTCGAACAGGCGTTGGGCGGCCGCCTCGGCGCGCGCCGCCAGACCGGCCCGGGCCTCGCGCGCGGCGGACGCGGCCGCATCGGCCGCGCGGCTGGCCCGGTCGGCCTCGGCGGCTTCGCCTTCGACGACCGAGACGGCGTCCGCAGCCGCCTTCCGCCGTGTCTCGGCGGCGGTCAGGGTGTCCATCAGTTTCGACCGCTGGCCGGCCAGGGCCTCGGGCGCGCGCTCGGCCTGGAGCAGCAGCGCCGCCGTTCGCGCGCCGTCCGTTTCCAGCGCCTCGATCCGGTCCTTGCTGTCGGTCGCGCGGCTGGTCCAGCCGTCCTGCTCGCGCTTCAGGGCCGCCAGCCTCTGCTCGCGGCCCGATCGTTCCCGCGCCTCGGCGTCGCGATCGGCCCGGGCGGTCGCGGCGTCGGCGCGCGCGGCGTCGGCGGCGGCGCGGGCCTTCGCCAGTTCGGCTTTCAGCCCGTCCAGCGTCTCGGACGGCGCGCTGTCCGTCGTCGCCTCGTCCAGCGCCGCCTGTGCCGCTTCGCGCTCCGTGCCCAGTCGTTGCAGCGTCTCGTCCAGGGCCTGGGCCCGCGCCTCGCGCCGCGCCTGCTCCCGGCCCAGGGTCTCGACGCGGTCGCGCGCCGTGGCCAGGGCCTTGTCGGCGGCGAAGGGTTTCAGCCGGGCCTGTTTCACTGTCTCCTCGGAGGCGCGGAAGGCTTCCGTCGCTGACTTCAACGCGCCCTGCGCCGCCTCCAGCGCAGGCTTGCCGGCGTCGATCTCGGCTTCCAGTTCCGACAGACGGGTGCGCTGGGCCAGGCGGACGGCGGCGGGGCGCGGGGCTTCGGCCCGGCTGACGAAGCCGTCCCAGCGGAACAGGTCGCCTTCCCGGGTCACCAGCCGCGCGCCCGGTGGCAGGGCAGGGACCAGCCGCGCCGCATCCGCTCGATCGGCCACGCCGCAAAGCGCCAGCCGCGCGGCCAGCGCCTCCGGGGCCTGCACCCGCATCGAAAGCGGCTCGACCCCCTCGGGCCACATCGGCGTGGGCACGGTCGCCCCACCCCAATAGGCCGCTGCCTTTGCGTCCAGGGCCGCATCCAGGTCCTCGCCCAGCGCCGCCGCCAAGGCCGCCTCATACCCCTTGTCGGCTGAGACCTTGTCCAGTGCCGGAGCGTGGTCCCGTCGCGTCGTGACCAGCAGCGACGCCAGCCCCCGCGCCTCGGTCTGCAGCCGCCCCAGCCGATCCTCGGCGAACCGAGCGGTCGTCCGCGCCTCCTGCTCCGCCCGGGCCAGGTCGCCCCGGCGCGTCTCCGCGGCCTCGACCTCGGCGCGGGCGTCGGCCAGGGCCGCGGCCGCCGCCTCCTGGGCCGAGCGCGCCTGGATCAGGTCGTCGGTTTCCAGCGGGCCGAGCGCCTGCCGTTCGCGCAGCGCGGCCTCCAGCGCCGCCTCGGCCCGTGACAGCCGCGCCTCGGCATCGCGCCGCCGGGCCGTCTCGGCATTGGCCCGGGCCTCGATGGCGGCCAGGGTTCCGGCGATCCGTTCCACCTCCGCGTCGGCAGCCCTGCGGGCGTCCTCCGCCGTTGCCAGTGCCGTCTCGAGCTCCGGCCCCCGCGTCGGCGCGACCGCGATCTCGGCCATCAGCGCCTCCGCCTCGGCCGCCAGTCGGGCCAGCTCGCTCTGGGCATCTCCGGCCATCGCGGTTTCGCGATCTGTATCGGCGTTGATCCGCGCCCGCTCGGCCGTCAGCCGCTCGACCTCGGCCCGGGCCTGTTGCTCGGCCATGTCCAGCCGGTCACGCTCCAGAGAGGCGCGGTGTAGCAGGGCCGCCGCGACCGCATCCTCCTCGCGCGCAGGCTTCAGCGCCTCCTGCGCCTTCAACGACTGGGTCTGGGCTCTCGCCGCCGCCGCCGCCGCCTCGCCCACGGCACCTTCGGCCTGCGCCAGGTCCTCGGCCGCGCCTTCCGCCGCCAGCCGGGCGTCGTTCCAGCGCACGAACAGCAGCGCCGCCTGCAGGGCCCGGATCTCCGCCGAGATCTTCTTGTACTTCTCCGCCTGCCGCGCCTCGCGCTTCAGCCGCGTCAGCGCGGTCTCCAGCTCGCGCCCGATGTCGTCCAGCCGCTCCAGATTGGCCTCGGCGGCCTTGAGCCTCAGCTCGGCCTCATGGCGGCGCGTATGCAGACCGGCCACGCCCCCGGCCTCTTCCAGGATGCGCCGCCGGTTCTGCGGCTTGGCGGCGATCAGTTCGCTGATCTGCCCCTGTCGCACCAGGGCGGGAGAGTTCGCCCCCGTCGAGGCGTCGGCGAACAGCAGCTGGACATCGCGGGCCCGCACCTCCTTGCCGTTGATGCGATAGGTCGAGCCCTGCCCCCGGTCGATGCGGCGGCTGACCTCGATCACGGCGCTGTCGGTGAAGGGCTGGGGCGCGCGACGCTGGGCGTTGTCGATGGTCAGCTGGACTTCGGCGTGGTTCCGGGGCGGCCGGTCCGATGCCCCGGCGAAGATGACGTCGTCCATACCCTGGCCGCGCATGGCCTTGGCGGAGTTCGCCCCCATGACCCAGCGCATGGATTCCAGCACATTGGACTTGCCGCAGCCGTTGGGCCCCACGATCCCCGTCAGGCCCGGCTCGATGAAGACCTCGGCGGGATCGACGAAGGACTTGAACCCGACGAGCCGCAGCCGCTGGAACTGCATCCTGCGATCAGCGCCCCGGGACCGGGGGAGGGACCAGAGGCTGGATCGCGGCCGACAGGCCTTCCAGAGAGGTGTCAGTGACCCGACGGCCGTTGACGAAGAAGCTCGGCGTCCCCGTCACCCCGGCCGCCCGCGCCCCTTCGATGCCCGCACGGATACCCTGCAGCGTCGCGGGGTCTTCCAGGCAGGTCTCGATTTCTGCCTGTGACTTTCCGCTGGCGGCGATGCCGGCGCTGAACCAGTCCACGACCGGCGCGCCCTCGAACAGGGCGGCCTGGCCGTTCATCAGGGTCGAGGCCACGTCGAAGAACCGATCCGGCGCCGCGCAGCGCGCGATTCCGGCCGCCTGGGCCGAGACCTGGACCGGCTGGGTCGGCAAATCGCGGAACACCAGCCGCACCTGGCCCGTATCGACGAAACGCGCCTTAAAGGTCGGCAGCACGGTCGTGTGCCACTCGCCGCAGTGCGAGCAGGTGAAGGAGGCGTATTCAATCACCGTCACTGGCGCATCGGCGCGGCCCAGCACGCGGTCGGCGGCCGTGACCGGCGGCACGGGGGCCGTCTGGGCCGATACCGCGACCGGCGCGACCGTGATCGCGACGGCGAGCATCAGGTCGCGCAGTCGGATCATCGAGATCAGCCCTCGGCCAGGGCGGCGTCGATCGCCGCCGACAGGCCGGACAAGGAGTTGTCGGGCACGGTCTGGCCGTTGACGATGAAGGTCGGCGTGCCGCTGACGCCCGCGTCCATCGCGGCCTTGATGCGCTCGTCCATGGCGGCGATGGCGGCCTCGTCGGTGACGCAGGCCTGGAACTGTTCCTCGCTCAGGCCGACGCCGTTGGCCACGCGCAGCAGCACGGGACGGGGGCCCGCCGGTCCGAACATCTCGGCCTGACTGGCCAGCAGCTCCTCCACCACCGGGAAATAGTTCTCCGGCCCCGCGCAGCGCGCCATCAGGAAGCCGGCGACGGCCACTGGCTGGGGCGGCGTCGGAAATTCGCGGAAGACGAAACGGACCTGGTTGGTGTCGACGTATTTGGTCTTGAACTCGGGCCAGACCTGCGACTGCCAGGCGGCGCAGGCCCCGCAGGTGACCGAGGCGTATTCGATGACCGTGACCTTGGCCCCCTCGGGCGCGCCCTTGGCCATGTCGCCCTCGGCCGGGTTGCCGGCGGTCGAGCCCGAGCATCCGGCCAGCACCGCCATGGCGGCGAGGGCCGCGCCGGTGACTGCCGCGCGGCGGCTCATGGAGGCGAACTTGAAACGACCGTCGGCGCGCATGGCGTCTTCCTCTGAAATCGAAAGCGGATCCTCGCGCGATTCCCGAACCTCGCGCGAGGCCTAGACCCTTCGACAACAGGTGCGGCGAAGTTTTGTCAACCGACCACCGGTCGACGTCAGGGGCGAGACTTTCTCGAGTCCGACAGCACCGCCCGGCCCAGCGCCTCCAGCGCGGCTTTCAAGCCCGGCGGCGCGGGTTCCAGCGACTGTTTCAACTCGGCCTCGGCGCCCGCGTCCAGAGGCTCGATCCGGCGGCGCGCGCCCCGGGTGGAGGCGGCGGGGGTCGGCAAGGGCTTCACCGGCCCCTGGGCGATCCTCAGCTTGTCGATGGCCCCTTCGCCCAGGAACAGGTTCACCCGAGCCAGGATGTCGGCCGACTGATGCTGGACCAGCAAGGCGGCCGGGCCCGCGACCCTCAGCTCCAGCGTGCCGCCCGCGCCTGCTCGGCCCTTGGTCAGCTTCTGGGGGCGGGTGACGCGAGCCAGCTGGTCGCCCACGATCTCGCGCCAGCGTGGCTCCAGCGCGCCCGCGCCTCGTCCGAACTTGGCGTCCAGCTCCTTGATGAAGGGGGCTAGGGACCGCCCGGCCGGGGGCGCGGGCCGCGGCATGGGCCGGGTCCGTCGCCGCGACAGGATCTCGCGGGCCTCGCTTTCGGTGGGCAGATCGCGCGCCATGGCCTCTATATAGCCCCGTCCATGCCCGCCGTCGCCCCAAGCTCCGCCGAACTCGACGTCCCCGCCCTGCGCCTGGCGCTGCTGGACTGGTACGATGCCAACGCCCGGACCCTACCGTGGCGCCGGCCGCCGGGCTCAGCCGAGAGCGTCGATCCCTACCGCGTCTGGCTGTCAGAGGTGATGCTGCAGCAGACAACCGTGCCGCACGCCACGCCCTATTTCGAGCGGTTCACGGCCCGCTGGCCGACCGTGTCCGATCTGGCGGCCGTGCCGGACGGCGACCTGATGGCGGCCTGGGCGGGTCTCGGCTACTACGCCCGTGCCCGCAACCTGCTCGCCTGTGCCCGCGCGGTCGCCAGGGACCACGACGGGGTCTTCCCTGACACCGAGGCGGGTCTGCTGGCCCTGCCCGGCGTGGGCGCCTACACCGCTGCCGCCGTCGCCGCCATCGCCTTCGACCGGCCCGCCAATGTGGTGGACGGCAATGTCGAGCGGGTGGTCGCCCGCCTGTTCGCCGTAGAAACGCCCGTGCCGGCGGCCAAGCCCGAGCTGAAGCGGCTGGCGGGCGTGCTGGTCGCCGACCACAGGCCCGGCGACTGGGCTCAGGCCCTGATGGACCTCGGCTCGACGGTGTGCCGGCCGAAGTCGCCGCTATGCCTCATGTGCCCGATCCGCCAGTTTTGCGCCGGCCGCGCGACCGGCGAACCGGAACGCTATCCCGTCAAGGTGAAGAAGGCCGCCAAGCCCCATCGCCAGGGTGTCGCCTGGGTCCTGCGGGACGGCCAGGGCCGCGTCGCCCTCGTTCGCCGCCCGGACAGGGGACTTCTCGGCGGCATGCTCGGCCTGCCGACTGGCGAATGGAGCGAGGGACCTCTGGATCAGACGCCGCCTGTCGATGCGGCTTGGACCGATGCAGGCGCGATCGGGCATGTCTTCACTCACTTCTCCCTGACGCTGTGGGTTCGGGTCGCGGACGGGCAAGGTGACTACATCTGGACGCCCGAGGCGGAGGCGCTGGCGGCCTTGCCGACGGTGTTCAGCAAGGCGCTGCTCCGTTCCGGCATTGCTTGAGCGCATTTTTTGTAGTAACAAAACTGAGTGCGCATCACGTTCGATCCGGCCAAGCGTGACCGCACTCTCGCCGAGCGAGACTTTGATTTTGCCACGGTGGCGGAGGTTTTTGCCGCTCCGTTCTACACCGAGCAGGACACTCGAAAAGACTACGGAGAAATCCGTTGGATCAGTGCGGGTTGGCTGCGGGGACGGATGGTCGTGGTGGTCTGAACCGAGCGCGACGAGGCAATCCACGTCATTTCCATGAGGAAGGCCAATGTCAGAGAGCAAGCACGATACGGAGAGCGCCTGGGTTGATCCCGACGATGCTCCCGAACTCGACGACGCCTGGTTCGAGCGCGCCGAGCTACGGGTCGGCGATACGGTCATTCGCCCTGGACGACCAAAAGCCGGTGCAACCAAGGTCTCGACGACCGTTCGCTTCGACGCGGACATCATCGATGCGTTTCGGGCCGATGGGCCCGGCTGGCAGACGCGGATGAACCACGCCCTCCGGCAATGGCTCGCCGCCCGCAAGGCTGCTTAGCCGCTACCGCGTCGTCACGATCCTGAGCTCGCCCTCGCGGTTCCTCGGCATCACCACCACCTGATCCCCCAGCCGCTCGAAGGCCAGGTCGACCGAGGCATCACCGACCTGCAGCCGACTGATGGTCAGGCGCTCGATGCCGGTCGGCAGGGTGGGGGCGTCGATCGACACGGTCCTGGCCACAGCGTCGATCTCGATGCCCAGCGCCGCCTGCAGCATCAGGAACACCGACCCCGCCGCCCAGGCCTGGGGCAGGCAGGCGACCGGATAGGCGATGGGGCCCTCGCCGGGTTCCCGCTCGAAGCCGCAGAACAGCTCGGGCAGGCGCATCTGGAAATGGCTGGCGGCGGCATAGATCTCGCCCAGGATCATGGCGACGGCGTCCCGCTCGCCGTAGCGGGCCATGCCGGCGACGCCCAGCGACGTGTCGTGCGGCCAGACCGAGCCGTTGTGATAGCTCATCGGATTGAACCGGGCCTGGCCTCTCGCGAGGGTCCGGATGCCCCAGCCGGAGCGGAACTCGGCCCCCAGGAGCCGCCTTGTCACAGCCTCCGCCCTCGGGGCCTTCGGTAGGCCAGTGAACAACAGGTGCCCGGCGTTGGACCCGATGGCCTCGCAAGGGTTGCCATCTCCGTCCAGGGCGATGGCGTAGAAGGACTGGTCCTCCATCCAGAACCGTTCCTCGACCAACTGGCGGACCTCCTCGGCTCGCATGTGCCAGGCCTTGGCCCGGCCGTCGGTCAGTTGCTCGCCCAGCTCGGCCATCGCCTGCCAGGCGGCGTAGGCATAGCCCTGGACCTCCAGCAGGGCGACCGGCCCTTTCGGAAACCTCCCGTCGGCGTGGAAGATGGAATCCTCGCTATCCTTCCAGCCCTGGTTGGACAGGCCCGTCTCGGCTGCGCGCTGATAATCGATGAGGCCGTCGCCGTTCGAGTCGCCGTAGTCCCGCATCCACTCGGTGGCGGCGACCAGGTTGGGCCACAACGTCCGGATCAGATCCAGGTCCCCGGTCCGCCGCGCATAGGCCCCGGCCAGGGCGACGAACAGGCAGGTGGTGTCGACGCCGCCGTAGTAGACGCCGAACGGCACCTCACCCAGCGCGCTCATCTCGCCGCCGCGGGTCTCGTGCATGATCTTGCCGGGCTGGGCGTCCTTGAAGGCGTCGACCTCGGTCGCCTGGCGCGCGGCGAGATAGGTCAGCACGCCCTTGGCCAGGGAGGGATCCAGCCACAGCATCTGCCAGGCGCTGATGATCCCGTCGCGTCCGAACGGCGTCGAGAACCAGGGCGTGCCGGCATAGGGGTAGGGGCCCGTCGGCAGGTCGGTGGTCAGCAGGGCGACGTCGGCCCGCGACTGGTCCAGCCAGGCGTTGAAGCGCGGGCTGCGCGGTCCCCGCACCGAGGCACCGCGCCTGCGCCGTCTGCGCATGGCCAGGCGCGCAGCCACGGCGTTCTCTCGCCAGCGCAGGGCATCCGGCGTGGTGCACAGGTCGGGACCGCACTCGATGTAGAGGTCCAGCTGGCGCCCCTGAGGCAGGCTGAACATGAACTCGGCCCGCGACGCGCCCAGCTTGGCGGGCGGCTCCGAGAAGGCGAGGCAGCTGGTGCGGCGAACGTCGTCCAGGCCGGTGTAGGCGAAGGTGACGCGTCGACCGTCGTGGGTGGGCGTCTCGACCGTGCCTCGCTTGTCGCGCAGGGTGCCGCGAACCTGGAAGATGTCGGCGAAGTCGGCTCCGAAGTCGAAGGCGAGCGGCAGCAGCACATCCTCGATGCCGTGGTTGACCATCCGCACCCGTTCGAACATCCGGCTGTCCCAGACGAAGCGGCGACGCTCGATGTGGATCACGCCGGCGGGGGCCGATCGCCCGCCCATCGGCGGCAGGGGCCGGTTGGTCGTGTGGGCGGTGAAATAGACGTTGTCGCGCGACACGCCCGAACTCAGCCGCGAAGGCCGCGCGAGACCGACCGTCAGGGCGAAGCGCGACAGGATCCGCGTGTCCTTGTGGAAAAGGCCGTCGGCACCGCCCTTCAGATCGCCCCAGTCGTCGGCCACCAGAAAGGTATCTGCGTCCTTGAGCGCCTGGAGCGTGTCCAGGCCGCCGCTCTCGGCGGTTTCGGCCGCCGTGGTCTGAACCGAATAGCCGTCGTCCATGAAGCCTCGCCGTCGTGACCGTCAGGCGCGCGGTCTAGCTGTCGAATGCGAGGGGAAAATGGCCCCGGCGGGGTTTGGTTCAGGCGATCGCGGCGAAGCTGCGGTCTTCGCGCAGCGGCACCACGACATCGTCCATCGCCGGTGCGGCGAACGGACGCTTAGCCAGAAGATCGCCGTAGACGTCCAGATAGCGACGCGCCATCGCCGTGGCCGAGAAGCGGAGTTCGAAGCGGGCCCGGATCGCTTCGCGGTCCAGCAGGGACGCCCGGTCGGCGGCGGCGACCGCCTGTTCCAGGGTGTCGACCAGGAAGCCGGTGGCGCCGTCCTCGATGATCTCCGTGGTCGAGCCGCAGCGGAAGGCGACGACTGGCGTTCCGCAGGCCATGGCCTCGATCATCACCAGGCCGAACGGTTCTGGCCAGTCGATGGGGAACAGCAGGGCCTCGGCCCCGCCCAGGAACTCGGACTTCTGATGGTCGCCGATCTCGCCGATGAACTCGATCAGAGGATTGCCCTCGATCATCGGTCGGATCTTGGTCTCGAAATACACCTTGTCGGCCGCGTCCACCTTGGCCGCCATCTTGAGCCGCTTGCCCAGCTTGGTGGCGATTTCGATTGCGCGGTCCGGACGCTTCTCGGGCGAGATGCGGCCGAGGAAGGCCAGATAGCCGTCCGACTTCGGCGAAAAAACGTATTGCTCGGCCGGCATCCCGTGATGGACCGTGGCCTGCCAGTTGGCGAAGGCCAGGGGGCGGCGCTGATGGTCCGATATCGACACGAGGCCGAACTGGGGCCAGCGCTCATAGACTTCCGGCAGGTCCTTCATGTCCAGCCGCCCGTGCAGCGTCGTCAGGGTCTTGTCCGCGAGCCGCTCGAAGAACGGGAAGTGGATCATGTCGGTGTGGAAATGGATGACGTCGAAGTCGTCGGCGCGCGACAGGACCTCGGACAGCATGGTCATGTGGGACGCCAGGTCCGATTTCAGCGGCGCAGGATCCAGCCGGATCGCCTGATCGCGCACCGGGATCAGGCGCGCCTTGGTCCGGGCCTCCGCGGAGGCGAACAGGGTGACCTCGTGGCCCAGATCGACCAGGGCGTCTGTCAGATGGGCGACGACCCGTTCCGTCCCGCCATAGAGCTTCGGCGGCACGGCTTCGTAGAGAGGCGTAACCTGAGCGATCTTCATGGCGAGGGTTCCCACGCCCCGACAGCGATGGGCGCGAGATCATAAACCGTCGCGCACGCGATTGGTTCCTCGCGTAATCAGGATTTCTGGCAATGATTTCGGAGAGTTACAGTGTTTCTATGTACGCTGGCCGTCATTGCATTCCGGCGCGCACCTCGGCTCGCAGGGCGTCGATCGATCGCAGCCCGCTGTCGGTCCTGAACCGCCAATAGGTCCAGCCGTTGCAAGCCGGGGCATTCTCCAGCAGCGCCCCCAGCTTGTGGATCGACCCGCTGAGCGAACCGGACACCAGCGACCCGTCCGCCCGCACCCGGGCCTCGCGCTCACCCTTAGGACAATAGAGAACGTCCCCGGGCGACAGCAGGCCGGCCTCGACCAGGGCCCCGAAGGCGACCTTGGGCTCGGCCTTCTTGGAGCCCATGACCATCAGGTCCTCGGGCGCGGCGGGGCGCACGGCCTTGATCCGCCTTTCCGCGACCTTGGCGTATTCAGGATCGCGCTCGATGCCGATCCAGCGACGGCCCAGCCGTTTGGCGGCCGCTCCCGTCGTGCCGGTGCCGAAGAAGGGGTCCAGCACCACGTCGCCCGGCCGGGTCGCCGCCAGAAGCACGCGATGCAGCAGGGCCTCGGGCTTCTGGGTCGGATGGGCTTTCTTGCCGTCCTCGCCTTTGATCCGCTCCTCGCCGGTGCACAGCGCGAAGGTCCAGTCCGAGCGCATCTGGGTGTCTTCGTTGAAGGCCTTCAAGGCGTCGTAGTTGAAGGTGTATCGCTTCTGCTCGCGGCTCTTGGCGGCCCAGATCAGGGTCTCGTGGGCGTTGGTGAAGCGCGTCCCTTTGAAGTTCGGCATGGGGTTGGACTTGCGCCAGATGATGTCGTTCAGCACCCAGTAGCCCAGGTCCTGGATCGCCGCGCCGAGGCGAAAGACGTTGTGATAGCTGCCGATCACCCAGATCGAGCCCTCGTCCTTCAGCACCCGGCGGCACTCAGCCAGCCACTCGCGGCAAAAGGCGTCGTAGGCGGCGAAGCTCGAGAATTTGTCCCAGTCGTCGTCGACGGCATCGACCTTGGAGTTGTCGGGGCGCAGCAGGTCGCCGCCCAGTTGGAGGTTATAGGGCGGGTCGGCGAAGACCATGTCGACGGACTTGTCAGGCAGGCTCTTCAGCACCTCGATGCAGTCGCCGATGTGCAGGATGTCGGTCTTGAGATCGGTCACGAAGGCGGCCCCGGCGGTGGAGCGGGAACAGTGAATCCTTACGGTTAAGGCGGAGTTGATTCCGCTGCCCCCGTGCAATCCCAAAACAGCCTCGCTATGACGCTTGGATGATCGCGCGCCTCAGACCCGTCCCCTTCGACCTCGGCCCCGTCCACTTCGTCGGCATCGGCGGCATCGGCATGAGCGGCATCGCCGAGATCATGCTCAAGATCGGCTATTCGGTGCAGGGCTCCGACGCCAAGGCGAGCGCCAACACCGAGCGGTTAGCCGCCCTGGGGGCGAAGATTTTCATCGGTCACGACGCGGCCCATGTGGGCGAGGGCGTGTCGGCTGTCGTGTATTCCACCGCCGTCAAGCCGACGAACCCAGAGCTGATGATCGCCCGCGAGGGGCGCATCCCGTTGGTCCGCCGCGCCGAGATGCTGGCCGAGCTGATGCGGCTGCAGTTCTCCATCGCGGTGGGGGGCACCCACGGCAAGACCACGACGACGTCGATGGTCGCCGCCCTTCTGGACGCGGCCGGGCTGGACCCCACGGTGGTCAACGGCGGCATCATCAACGCCTATGGCACCAACGCCAAGGTCGGCGACGGCGACTGGATCGTGGTCGAGGCGGACGAAAGCGACGGCAGCTTCCTGCGTCTGAAGTCGACGGTAGCCATCGTCACCAACATCGATCCCGAGCACCTGGACCACTACGGCGACTTCGACGCGGTGCGGAAGGCGTTCTGCGACTTCGTCGAGAACATCCCCTTCTATGGCTTCGCGGCCGTGTGCCTGGACCATCCGGAGGTCCAGCGGCTGGTCGCGTCGATCGATAACCGGCGCATCGTCACCTACGGCATGAACCCCCAGGCGATGGTACGGGCCGACAACTGCCAGATGGGCCCGGACGGCTGCCGGTTCGACGTTCTGATCCAGGGACGAGGGCTGGCCGCGCTCGAGGAGCCCATCCGCATCGCCGGCCTGCATCTGCCGATGGCGGGCTGGCACAATGTGGCCAATGCGCTGGCCGCCATCGCCGTGGCGCGCGAGCTCGACGTATCCGACGAGGCGATCCGCGAAGGCCTGGCCGCCTTCGCCGGGGTGAAGCGGCGCTTCACCACGACCGGCGTGGTCAAGGGCGTGCGCATCGTTGACGACTACGGCCATCACCCGGTCGAGATCGCCGCCGTGCTGAAAGCCGCGCGCCAGGTCGCCGAGGGTCGGGTCATCGCCGTGGTCCAGCCGCACCGGTTCACCCGCCTGCGCGACCTGATGGACGAGTTCTCGACCAGCTTCTCGGACGCCGACAGCGTCATCGTGGCCGATGTCTACGCCGCCGGAGAACCGCCCATCGAGGGCGTCGACAAACAGGCCCTGGTGGACGGCATCCGGCGGTACGGTCACCTGCGCGTCTCGGCGCTGGAGAACGCGGCGGTCCTGCCGCGCGTCATCGCTGAGGAAGCCAAGGCGGGCGATGTGGTCGTGCTGCTGGGCGCAGGCGACATCACATCCTGGGCCTATGCTCTGCCGGCGCAGCTTGAGGCGCTGGCTTGAGCTGGCGCGACACGCTCCCTCCCGTCCGAGGCAAGCTGCTGCACGACGAGCCGCTGGCCGCCTTCACCTGGTTCCGGGTCGGGGGCGCGGCGGATGTGCTCTTCCTCCCTGCCGATGCCGACGATCTCGCCGCCTTCCTGAAGGCTCTCGACCCGGCGGTGCCGGTGACCGTGCTCGGCGTCGGCTCCAACGTCATCGTCCGCGACGGCGGCGTTGAGGGCGTGGTGATCCGGCTGGCCGGAAGACCGTTCGCCGCCATCACGACCGAGGACGATACGATCACGGCGGGCGCGGGCGCGCTGGACGCCATGGTCGCCAAGGCCTCGGCCAGGGCGGGCCTCGCGGGGCTGGAGTTCTATGCGGGCATCCCCGGAACGATCGGCGGGGCCCTGACCATGAACGCGGGTTGCTATGGCTCGGAAACCAAGGACGTGCTCGTCTCGGCCTGGGGCCTGACCCGCCGCGGCGAGCGGGTCGATTATGCGGTCGCGGACTTCGGCTACACCTACCGCCACTCCGAGGCGCCTGCGGACATCCTCTGGATCGAGGCGACGTATCGCGGCACGCCCGACGACCCGGAGGCCGTCGCCGCCCGCATCGCCGACATCACGGCCCGCCGCGAGACCACCCAGCCGATCCGCGAAAAGACCGGCGGCTCCACCTTCAAGAACCCTCCGGGCCACTCGTCGTGGAAGCTGGTGGACGAGGCGGGCTGGCGCGGCCGGCTGCACAAGGTCACCGGCGGCGGGGCCATGTTCAGCGAGCTCCACTCTAACTTCATGATCAACCCCGGCGAGGCGACCGCCGCCGACATCGAGGGTCTGGGCGAGGCCGTTCGGGCCGATGTGCTCGCCACGACCGGCGTCCAGCTGGACTGGGAGATCAAGCGGATCGGGCGGCCGAAGTGACGCGCCGATTGCGGGGTGCTCCGCAAGCTGATTAGCTCCGTCGCAGGACAGAGCGGGGCGGGTCGATGAAGCGTATCGTGGCGGCGGTGATGGCGGGGGCGCTGGCCCTCTCGCCGGTGGCGGCCCTGGCCCAGGACTATGCGCGCTACAGCGACGCGGCGGTGACCGCCGAGCTGGCCCGGATCGCCGAGGTCGACGTCAACATCCTGGTGCCGATGCGCGACGGTGTGGGGCTGTCGTCTAATGTCTATCGGCCGCGCGGCGCGACGGGGCCGTTGCCGACCATCCTTTGGAAGACGCCGTACAACGAGCTGGCCGCCGGCAATGTGCGGACCAGCCGCCGCGCGCTGGATTGGGTCAGCCGGGGCTATGCCTACATCGTCCAGAACGAGCGTGGGCGCTATTACTCCGAGGGCGAATACGAAATCCTCGGCTATCCCCAGACCGACGGCTATGACGCCCTGACCTGGATCGCGGCCCAGCCGTGGTCGAATGGCAAGGTCGGCACCTGGGGCTGTTCTTCTTCGGCCGAGTGGCAGCTGGCTCTGGCGGCCCAAAACCACCCCGCCCACGCCGCCATGGTCCCCCAAGCGTCGGGCGCCGGCATCGGCCGCGTCGGGCGCTTTCAGGAGCAGGGCAACTGGTACACTGGCGGGGTTCCGCGCAACCTGTTCATCGTCTGGCTCTATGGCGTCGACAATCCGCAGCGCGCGCAAATCCCCAGCGGCCTTGACGCCGAGACCCGTGCCCGTCTGACCCAGTACAACGACCTGCATGCTCGGAAGCCTGAGGTGACCTGGCCCCGCCAGATCCGCCACCTGCCGGTCGCCGACATCCTCAGCGACCTGGGAGAGCCACCTGCGACGTTCGAGCAGTTCATCGCCCGCACCCCGGCCGACCCGGCGTGGCGCGAGGGTGGCCTGTATCACGACGACATGGGTTGGGGCGTCCCGGCCCTGTGGTTCAACAGCTGGTATGACGTGTCGATCGGCCCGAACATGGAGCTGTTCAACCACGCCCGCTCGACCACGGACGACCGTGAGGCGGCCGAGAACCAGTATGTCGTCGTCGGCCCCAACAACCACTGTCAGTTCGCCGCCCTTGGCCCCAACTTTCGCTCCGGCGACCGGGCGCTGGGCGACGCCAGCCTGAATGCCGACGGCCTGGTCCACGCCTGGTTCGATCGCTGGCTGAAGGGCGACGAGGAGCGGTTCCCCGAGAGCACGCCGCACGTCCAGTATTTCAACATGGGCGAGAACCGCTGGCGGACCGACGCGCAGTGGCCGCCGGCCGCAGCCCGGACGGTCAGGATGTATCTGCGCTCGGGCGGCGCCGCCAACAGCCTGTATGGCGACGGTCGTCTGAGCCTGGACGCCCCGCCGGCCGGCGAGGCTCCGGATCGCTATCGGTATGACCCCATGAACCCGGTCCAGACCATTGGCGGGGGCGACTGCTGCAACGGTGGCCTGGTCACGGCCGGCGCCTTCGACCAGCGCCTGATCCAGGCCCGCAACGACGTGCTGGTCTATACGTCCGAGCCGATGACCGAGCCCATGCAGGTCTCCGGCTTCGTCGACGCGGTCCTGCGGGTGTCATCGTCAGCGCGGGACACCGATTTCGCGGTGAAGCTGGTGGATGTGGCCCCTGACGGCACGGCCTACATTCTGGGCGATACCATCATCCGGGCCCGCTACCGGGACGGCTTCGACCAGCCCCGGCTGCTGACCCCGGGCGAGGTGACCACCGTCCAGCCGACACCCATCACCATCAGCAATACCTTTCAGCCGGGGCACCGCATCCGGATCGAGGTCACATCGTCGAACTTTCCCAAGTTCGTGCGCAACCTGAATACAGGCGGTTCCAACGAGATGGAGACGCAAGGGGTGATTGCCGACAATGCGGTCCATCACGCAGGCGCGGACGCCTCCTATATCGAGCTGCCCGTCGTGGACTGAGGTGACAATTTCTCGCGTGGTAAACCCGGCGTAAACCTAGATCGAGGGATCAAGGGGATCGGCCGTCCGTCACAAGCCCCCGCTAGAAAAGCCGCCATGTCCCGACCCCTGTCAGAGCTGCACGTCGCCGTCCTGATGGGCGGGCTCTCTTCGGAACGCGATGTGTCGCTGTCGTCGGGCAAGGGATGCGCCGACGCCCTGGAAGGGCAGGTCGCCCGGATCAGCCGCATCGACGCGGGTCGCGACCTGGCTCAGGTGCTGACCGATCTCAAACCCGACGTCGTGCTGAATGCGCTGCACGGCGAATGGGGCGAGGACGGATGCGTTCAGGGCATCCTGGAAACCCTGGCCATTCCCTATAGCCATTCCGGCGTCCTGGCCTCGGCCCTGACGATGGACAAGGACAAGACCAAGTCGATCCTGAAGGCAGCCGGCGTCGCCGTGCCCGGTGGCGGTCTGTTCGACCGGCACGAGGTGGCGCGCCGCCACGTCATCCCACCTCCCTATATCGTCAAGCCGAATGCCGAGGGGTCGTCCGTCGGGGTCTATCTGGTCTCCGAGGGCGACGCCCCGCGGCCGGAGCCCGGTACGGACGCCTGGACCTACGGCGATCTGGTGATGGTCGAGCCCTATATCCCCGGCCGGGAACTGGCCGTCGCCGTGATCGGAGAGACCACCGGACCCCGGGCCTTGACCGTCACCGACATCACCCCGGTCAAGGGATTCTACGACTATGAGGCCAAGTACGCGCCCGGCGGATCTGTCCACAAGCTTCCGGCCGATATCCCGGCCCACGTTTTCGAGGCCGCGCTGAGACAATCCGAGCTGGCGCATGCCGCCCTGGGGTGTCGAGGGGTCAGCCGGACCGACTTTCGTTATGACGATGTTAAGGACGTGCTGGTCCTTCTGGAGGTCAACACCCAGCCCGGCATGACGCCGACCTCTCTGGTCCCAGAGCAGGCCGTTCATCTGGGCATGAGTTATCAAGACCTGGTCCGGTGGATGGTGGAGGACGCCTCATGCCCGCGGTAGTTCGCGGTGGTCGACGCGCGGGTTCCGCGCCGGCTCCCAAACGCGGCGCGGGTCCCAAGGGGCAGGGGCGTCGCGCGGCCCCCCGAAACGTCGGCGGCGTGCCCGGCAAGATGGCCGCCCTGGGTCGCCTGGACCTGACACCGCGGGCCGTCGTGCTGTCGATCTGCGCGGGCGTCGGCGTCCTCGTCCTGGTGCTGGCCACCGGGTCGCGGGCCGACCGGATCGCGCAGTCGTTCAATCAGGGCGTGGATGGGGTCACGACCGGCATGGGGTTGAGGCTCAATCGCGTGCATATCACCGGCGCCTCGGACGAGGCCACGCCGGCCATCCAGCGCGCACTGGACGTCGAGGCCGGCCAGCCGATCACGTCCCTCGACCTCGACGCGCTGAAGGCGGATGTGGAACGGGTCGGCTGGGTCAAGCAGGCGCGCGTCGTGCGCCTGTTGCCTGACACCCTGATCGTCGAGGTCACCGAGCACGACCGCCTCGCCGTCTGGCAGACCGGCGGACGAACCTACGTCATCGACGGCCAGGGCCGGGCCATTCCCGGAGCGGACCCGGGGCGGTATCCGAACCTGCCCCTCGTGGTCGGCAAGGGGGCGGACGGGGCGGCCGGGGCGCTTCTGCCGCTGCTGGCCCAGCGTCCGCGCCTGATGGGCCGGGTCGACGCCCTCGTGCGCGTCGACGAACGCCGGTGGGACCTGCGGCTGAAGGACGGCGGCATCATCCAGTTGCCCGCCATCGACCAGGAGGCGGCCCTGATCCAGCTGGACGCGCTCGATCAGCGCGAGCGGCTGCTGGAGCTCGGGTTCGAGCGCATCGATCTTCGCACCGAAGGCCAGGTCGCGGTACGACCCGGCGCCTCGGCCTGACGACAGTCTGAGTAGGGGTTTCACGGGCATGGCGGGCAAAAAGGGCGATCCGACGGGCGAGACCGCCAGGTTCGAAAAGGGCGGGGTGTCCAACCGCGCGCCGGTCGTCGCCGCGCTCGATATCGGCCAGTCCAAGGTCGCCTGCTTCATCATGAAGCCCGACGGCGTGCGCCACGCCGACCGCACCATCCGCGTTGCAGGGGCCAGCCATGTCCAGTCCAAGGGCATTCGCGGCGGCTCCATCGTCAATATGGACGAGGCGGCCCAGGCCATCGGCCACGCCGTCGAGCGGGCCGAGCGCACGGCGGGCGCGCCCGTCTCGGGCGTCATCGTCACCACCGCCATCGGCCAGATGGCCAGCCACCGGGTTCAGGCGCGCGTGTCGCTGGGGGCCAGCCCCGTGGGCGACGCCGACCTGGCGCGCGCCATCGGTATGGCCCTGGCCCAGATCCGCCTGCCCAACCGCCGCCCGATCCATGTCCTGCCCATCGCCTGGTCGGTGGATGGAGCCAGGGGGGTACACGACCCGCGCTCCATGCGCGGCGGCTCTCTGGGGCTCGACCTGCTGGTCGTGTCGATGGCCGAGAACGCGTTTGCGTCCCTCAGCCACTGCCTGGAGCTGGCCCATCTGGATCTGCAGGGCGTGGCCGCCGCGCCCGTGGTGTCGTCCCTCGCCGCCCTGGAGGAGGACGAGATGGACCTGGGCTGCGTCTGCATCGACATGGGCGGGGGCTCGACCTCGGCCGCCGTCTGGGGCGGGCGGAGCCTGTTGCATATCGAGTCGCTGAACGTCGGGGGCGACCACGTCACCTCCGACATCGCCCGGGGCCTGTCGACGTCCAAGGCGGGGGCCGAGCGGCTGAAGACCCTGCACGGCTCGGCCATGGCGGCGGCGCACGAGGACCGCGAGATGCTGGAGGCCCCGCCGCGTGGCGAGGAGCCCGGCGCCGGCCCCGTCATCGTGCCGCGCGCCATGCTGAAGACCGTCATCGCGCCCCGGGTCGAGGAGACGCTGGAACTGCTGCGCGACCGGCTGAAAGCGGCGGGCACGGGACTGGAGCCCGGCGCGGGCCTGGTCCTGACCGGCGGGGCCAGCCAGCTGAACGGGGTGCGGGAACTGGCGGTGCGGGTGTTCGATCGTCCGGTGCGCCTGGGTCGGCCACAAAGGGCGCCGCACCTGGCGGATTCGGCGGCGGGCCCGGCCTTTTGCTCGGCCGCCGGCGTCCTGCTCAGGGCCGCCTATGGCCCCCGTGAGGCGGTGTCGGCGCGCAAGCTGATGTCGCGCCAGATCACGGCCGCCGACGCGCCCCGGGTGCACCGGGGCAATCTGGTCGCCCGCGCGGCGGGCTGGCTACGGGATAACCTGTAGGGCGGTCTCGCCCTCCATAATGCCCGCCACCACATCGCTTCGTCATCCTCGGACTTGATCCGAGGATCGGATTGTCCGCGGCCCTGAAGGCCGACGGGAACCCCGGCCCTGCCTCATCTCCATCTGTCGGAGACGAGCTGCATCCGATCCTCGGATCAAGTCCGAGGATGACGGCATGGGGTGAACCGGCTTCTGCTTGAGCGAAGACGCGCGACGCTTGGAGAGGCAGCCGTAGCGGATGCCGGCCGACGATCCGCACAAAAGAAAAGCGCCGGCGGGGTGATCCCCGCCGGCGCCAGTCGTTGGTCTGTATCCTGTGAGGCTTAGAAGCTGCCCGTCAGGGTGAACAGGTAGGTCCGGCCGATCGTGTCGGACGCGATCAGCAGGTCCTCCAGAGGACCGACTTCGTCGAACAGGTTGTTCACGGTGATCCGGGCGGTGATGCCGTCCTTGATCTCGTAAGCGGCCGTGTAGTTGAAGAAGTCCAGGCCCGGGGTGACGAAGTTCAGGCCCTGTTCCGGGATGGTCGCCGGGTTGGTCTGGACGTTGCCGACCGTCTCGCTGGTGTGGTTCCAGGTCAGACGGTGATCGAAGCGACCGATCCGGTGGCTGATGTCGAGACGCGTCTCCCACTCGGCGAAGCCGGGCTCACCCGCACCCCTGTTGGTGTCGGTGAAGGTGCCCGAACCCGAGGTGTCGAAGCGGTTCAGGTTGTAGATCGAGGTCGACAGGAAGATGTCGCCCCAGTTCGACGCCATCGAACCGAACAGCTCATCCAGGGAGAAGTTGTAACGCGCTTCCAGGGTGAAGGCCGACAGGCGAGTGGCGCCCAGGTTCAGGTTGGCGAAGGTGAAGAACGTCGACTCGAAGGGCTGGTTCACGACGGCGGGGCCGCCGGGGTTCAGGACCGACGGCGTGACGCTGCCGGTGATCGGGTTGACCGTCGGGACGATGTAGTTGCCAGCCGAGTTGCGGACACCGATCAGGAAGGTGTCGCAAGCCGGGATGCCGTTCAGCGTACCGGCGCCGAGCGGTCCGATGTCGAAGCACTGGTTGATGGTGGTGCCCGGTCCGACGAGGCCGATCTGACCCACGATCTCGGTCTTGTAGTAGTCACCCGAGATGGTCAGGCGCGGGATGAAGCGCGGCGTGAAGGTGAAGCCGACGCCCTCCGATTCCGCTTCTTCGTTGGCCAGCAGGGGGTTGCCGGTGACGCCCGCGATACGCGCGCCGCCCGTGCCCTGATAGGTCGCCAGGAAGGCTTCGGCACCGGCCGCATCGGGAGCCACGCCGTAGGCGATGGCGGCCGCGATGCAGTTGGCGCGACGGGTGGCCGGGTTCGGGCCCTGGCCGATCGTGGCCACGGTGCAGGGAACGCCGCCGTTCGCCGGGTTGGTGAAGGCGATGCCGGGCGAACCGACCAGCTCGATGATCGAAGCCGAACGGACCGAGGTCGCCTTGTTGGCCCGCAGTGCGATGTCTTCCGTGATCGCCCAGCGCAGGCTGGCGGTATAGACCTCGTCAGTCGTGCCTTCGCCGGGAGCGAGGGCGCTCGTGGACGAATCGACGTCGCGATCCACGATCCGGTACGCGCCGTTCAGTTCCAGGGCACGGAACAGCGGGATGTTGAACTCGTCGCTGAAGATCGGCACCGAGACTTCATAACCGTATTCCAGGAAGCGGATTTCGCCGCTGGTGGCCGCACCAGTCGCGTTACGCGCCGCACCCGTGCCGAAGTCGCGGCTGGGCGTGAAGTCCAGCGACTCGTTGCGCCATTCCAGCTGGGCACCGGCGTTGATCCAGCCGGCCGGCAGCTTGAAGATTTCGCCGCCGATGGCCGCCTGCAGATAGTTCTGGCGGGCTTCGTTGAACGAACCCGTGTCGGCGATGACATAGTCACGCGCGGCCTGGGTCTGCCCGGCGTTGTTTTCGCCGAACAGGTTCAAGGGAACGCAGGCCGCGACCTGGGCCGCAGTCGGAGTCAGGGACAGGGTGGTGTTGATGTTCGCCAGCGGTGGGTTGCGCAGGGCGATGCTTTCCGGCGCGGCCAGGGTCTGCTGACGGCAGACGGGCTGGCCATTGGCACCGGTCACGACGTCGGTCGCCAGGGCGAACTCGATGTCCTTGAAGTTCTCACCGATGTTGCGCGAGTCGATCTGGCCGTAGACGTAGGAGGCGTCCCAGTAGAAGCGACGACCGAACAGGCCGAACTCGCCTTCCAGCGACTGGGCCGTACGCCAGGTCTCGGTGTCCAGGCCGCTTTCGGCCGGGCCGCCGATGACGTCCGACAGCGAGCGGGTGATGTACAGGACGTCCTGACCACCGATCTGAGGCGGCAGGACCAGACCTTGCGACCGAAGGGTGGCGATCTGGCTGCGCGCCTGAGCGTTCAGGAAGGGGTTCTGGTTGATGAAGATCGGGATACCCAGACCACCGCCGGTCGCGGCAGAGCCCAGGCTGTTGGACGGCGCGGCACCGACCGACCGGTAGGAGATGTCCGAATACAGGTATTCACCACGGTAGGTGATGCTGTCGGTCACGTCGAAGCGGGTCATGCCGGCGAGGCTGGTCCGCTCCAGCGAGGACTGCAGGTTGCCGTAGCCGCGAGCAGCGTTGCTGAAGCCGTCGCCACCGATTCCGGTACCCAGCAGGGCACCGTTCTGCAGCGAGCCGACGTTGTACGGGACGAGGTTGCCCGAGGGGTCGAACTGCAGCGGCACCGCGATACGCGGGAACAGCGCCGAGGTCGCGGCATTGGTGTTCGGGATCGTCGGATAGATGCCGAGGCCACCGAAGGCATCGGTGCCGGTCGCCCCGTTGAACGTGCCCAGGAACAGCAGCGGGTTCAGGCCGGGGTTGGCGGCGAAGTATTCCGCCGGCGTCGGACGGCTGCGCTGCAGCAGTTGCAGGCCCAGGGCGTTGGTCTGCGCCGTGGTCAGGCCAGCCGTATTGGTGCCGGGGGCCAGGGTCTGGATGATCTGCAGGCCCGTCACGCCGGTCGGCAGGGCCGAGGGCGCGAAGAAGGCGAAGCCTTGCGGATCGGCGGCACGACCCGACAGGGCCGTGCTGACCAGGCCGGCAGGGATAGCGGCGTTGGCGCCGCCGAAGCCGGAGGGGAAGTTGTAGCCGGTGGTCAGCAGGCCGCCGGCGCTGAACAGACCGTTGGTCAGGACAGTGTCGAGATTGAAGGTGGTGGGACGGGCGAAGTCGGACCCGGCCGGCAGGAACACGGTGGGCAGTGCGCCACCGGGGGTCCGCAGCGTGTCAGCAGCCGAGGCGGCGTTGAATGGCGTCGTGTTGCGGATGAAGCCGTTGAACGCGTTGGTGTAGGCACCGCCGAGGAAGCTTTCGGGACGGTCGCCGCCCGACGTGATCAGGCCTTGCTCATAGTAGTCCAGCGCCAGGGTGACATTGGCGCGGTCATCGTAGAAATTCTTGCCCCAGGTGATGCTGCCGCGATAGCGCTCGCCATCGCCTTGTTCGGTCACGCCGTACTGGGCCAGCAGATCCAGGCCGTCGAAGTCGTCCTTGAGGATGAAGTTGACCACGCCGCCGACGGCGTCGGCACCGTAGATGGCGCCGCCGGTCAGGGGGGTGATTTCCGTGCGGGCGATCAGCGACGGCGGCAGGGCCGTGATGTCGACCTGGGCGCCCGTGGCGTTGTCAGGCACGAACACGGTGCCCTGGTTGCCCGAGATGAAGCGGCGGCCGTTGACCAGCGTCAGGCTGCGGTTCGAACCCAGGTTGAACAGGTCGATGAAGGAGGCGTTGGCGCCGAACTGGTCGTTCACGCCGCGCGAGTTGGAGCCGAAGCCGACCAGCGGCACGTCTTCGATGACGTCGATGGCGTTACCGACGGCGGTCTGCTCGAACTCTTCCTGGGAGATCTGGGCGACCGGCACGGGCGTGTCGAAGTTTTCGCGGCGCAGACGCGAGCCGGTGACGACGATCTCGTCGACCTGGGTCTCCTGCTCTTGCGGAGCAGGCGCTGTCTGGGCGTAGGCAGGAAGGGCGGCAAGGGCGAGAACCCCCGCCAGAATGGATGTGCCCAGAAGGGCCTTCTTCGACGACATGATGATATCACCCCTGAAAAAACATGTGCGGAAAGCCTTGAACAGCCTTCGTCCATGGTCCGGTTACACCATCGCAGCGTGCCTGCAACATTTTCAGGCCGCAATCCTGCAACATCTGCCGCCATTGTCGCAGTTAGGTCACGTTTTGGCCTTGGGACCGTCGCGTGGCGGCCCCTGTTCCAGTTCGTTACGGAGCCCGTCGGAAAATAATCCGCCTGATCCGTCTCAAGACTGTCTTTCCGGCCGACTCAGACTAGTCCGGTAACCTTCTCTTAACGGCGCTGGGTGTTTCCTTAACGCGCTCATAACCAATGCGAATCGGCGGGGATTTCGCATCGGCCGTTAACGGGGCAGGGTCGAAAACAAGGGTCGGTAACGGAATGTCTCTCTCGCTGGTGCGGCCTACGGCCACGGAACTGAAGCCCCGGATCGTCGTGTTCGGCGTCGGCGGCGCGGGCGGAAACGCGGTCAACAACATGATCGACGCCGGTCTGGAGGGCGTTGAGTTCGTCGTCGCCAACACCGACGCCCAGCACCTGTCCTTCGCCAAGACCGATCGCCGTATCCAACTGGGCGAGACCATCACCCAAGGCCTCGGCGCCGGCGCCCACCCCGAAGTCGGCATGAACGCCGCCGAGGAGAGCGCCGACGAGATCCACGCGCATCTGGAAGGCGCGCACATGGTCTTCATCACCGCCGGCATGGGCGGCGGCACCGGCACGGGCGCGGCCCCGATCATCGCCAAGTGCGCGCGCGACCGCGGCATCCTGACGGTCGGCGTCGTGACCAAGCCCTTCACCTTCGAGGGCCGTCACCGCATGCGCCTGGCCGACGCCGGCATCGCCGAGCTGCAGCGCTACGTCGACACCCTGATCGTCATCCCGAACCAGAACCTGTTCCGCGTCGCCAATGAGCGGACCACCTTCGCCGACGCCTTCCATATGGCCGACCAGGTCCTGCACTCGGGCGTGCGCTCCATCACCGACCTGATGATCCTGCCCGGTCTCATCAACCTGGATTTCGCCGACGTCCGCGCCGTCATGTCCGAGATGGGCAAGGCGATGATGGGCACGGGCGAGGCGACCGGCGACGACCGCGCCCTGCTGGCGGCCCAGAACGCCATCGCCAATCCGCTGCTGGATGAAACCTCGCTGAAGGGCGCCAAGGCCGTGCTGGTCAACATCACCGGCGGCCTGGACATGACCCTGCTGGAAGTCGACGAGGCCGCCAACGCCATCTCGGCCGAGGTGGACGGCGACGCCAACATCATCTTCGGCGCGGCGTTCGACCCGGCCCTGGACGGCAAGATCCGCGTCTCGGTGGTCGCCACCGGCATGGACGAGGTCGCGACCGCCAAGATCGAGCCGGTCGCCACGCGCCAGCCGGCCTTCCACGAACCGCGCCGCGCCGAGCCGGTCGCCCAGGCCCCGCTGCGCAATGAGCCCGCCCGTCGCGAGGCCGCCGTAGCCGGGGCCTATCGCGCGCCCGAGGCCGCGCCGATCGTGCCCACCTTTCAGGCCCCACAGCCCGCCATCGCGCGCGCGCCGGAACCCGTGATCCATGTGGCGGAAGAGCCCCGCGCCCTGGAGCCGATCATCGACCCCTGGGTCGAGGCGTTCGAACAGGACCACGGCCGCGTCGCGGAGACCGTCGCCGACCAGGGCGATCTGTACTTCGACACTCCGGCGCCCGCCCGGGCCGCCGAGGCCCCAACCTATGAGGAACCCGATCACCGTCGCTCGGGCTGGAGCCTGTTCGGCAAGAAGCCGCGCGCCCAGTCCGCCTACGCGCCGGTCCAGCCCTCGGCTACGCGCTCGCAACCTCAACCCGAACTCCGTCAGACCGCCCAGTCTGAACCGGCTCCGGCCGAGGACGACCTGGAAATCCCGTCGTTCCTGAGACGACTGGCAAACTAGGTTCACGCAGCGGGCAGCGGCCAAGACGTAGCAGGGGGCGGTCCGGACGGGCCGCCCCCTTTCCTTTCAGGGATTGGTCTCGCAGCCTCGGAAGTCTCAGACGAACTGCCCGCTGCCTCGCCGTCGCGTAACAATCCGAAACCCGACTTTGGTTTTCCCTGGCCGTCGGGGTGGGTAGGCATCCAGCTTCGGTTAATGCGGTCTTCAGAAGCGCAAGCCGCAACGTCGAGTGTCCCTCTTGCCCGCACGCCATGATCATCGCGAACGGACGATCGTCGCCCCGGCCATCTGCGCCGGCGTGGGCGTGCACACCGGTCAGCGCGTGCGTCTGGCGATCCGCTCGGCGCCGCCGGGCACGGGCATCGTCTTCGTTCGCTCGGATGTGACGGACCGCGACAACCGTATCCCGGTCTCTGGCGAGGCCGTGATCGACGCCCGGCTGAACACCATGATCGAGAACGCCGCCGGTGTTCGCCTGTCGACCATCGAGCATCTGATGGCCGCCTTCTGCGCCCTGGGCATCTCCAACGCCGTGGTCGAGGTCGATGGGCCAGAGCTGCCGATCCTGGACGGGTCCGCCCTGCCGTTCGTCCAACTGCTGGACCGCGCGGGCTTCCGTCGCCAGCAGGCCCCGGTCCGCTACATCCAGATTCTGGAGCCGATCCACGTCACCGACGGCGACAAGCACGCCGCGCTCCTCCCCTGCGACCGTTACGAGATGCGGTTCGAGATCGATTTCGACAGCGCCGTGATCGGCAACCAGGTCGTGGATTTCGTCGTCGACGAACAGACCTTCCGCGACGAGATCATGTCGGCCCGCACCTTCGGCTTCGCCCATGAGGTCGAGGCCCTTCGCCAGGCCGGGCTGGCCCGCGGCGGCAGCCTGGAAAACGCCGTCGTCATCGACGGCGACGAGATCCTGAACCCGGGTGGCCTGCGCATGGAACGCGAGTTCGTGCGGCACAAGGCGCTGGACGCGATCGGCGACCTCTATGTCCTCGGCGCGCCCCTGCTGGGCCGCTATGAAGGCTACAAGGCGGGTCACGCCGTCAACAACCGCCTGGTGCGCGCCCTGCTCGCGGCGCCCCATGCGTGGCGCGAGGTCGTGCTGGAGCCTGCGCTCGCCAACGCAGGCTGATCGCTCCACCGCGCCGGCGATCTCGCAAAGAGTGACGCGCCGGGTTGCGAACTTCGACTCGCGTCACCGCCAAAGTTGAGTCTTGATGCCCGCCACACACGCGGGGAGGGCAGGCGTGACGGCGGGGGTCAGCGCATCGATCATCCCGGAGGTCCAGGGCCTTCGCGGGCTCACGGCCATCGCCGTGGTCCTGTTCCACATGGGCTGGCTGTGGTGCGGGTGGCTCGGCGTCTGGGTCTTTTTCGTGCTGTCCGGCTTTCTGATCACCCGGTCCCTGATGCGGGGCGAGGTGATCGCGGGAGTCCATGCGCGGCTCAGACGGTTCTATCGTTCGCGCGCGGCCAGGATCCTGCCGGTCTATGTGTTCATCATCGCAGCGGGCGTCGCAGTCCTCGTGGGTCAGGCGGGCCTGGACGGCCGGACCGAGCAATTGCGCTTCCTCGCCGATGTCCCGTGGCTGCTGAGCGGGACCTACAATGTCTTTCGCACCCTGCCGGATTACGAACAGACGCGTCTGTTCGGCCATCTCTGGAGCCTGTCGGCCGAGGAACAGTTCTATCTGCTGTTTCCGATCGCCTTCTTCTGCCTCAGCCGCAGGCGACTGGGGTTCGTCCTGGTCGGCGTGATCGCGGCCACGCCTGTGGTTCGGGTCGCGACCCATCTGACACTGGACGGGTTCGGCTGGTCGGCCGGGGCCATCGCGACGGCGATCTACATGCTGCCCACCAATCACCTCGACGCCTTCGCGGCGGGCGCGCTGATCGCCCTGGCCGAAACGCGCCTGATCGCGCTCAGGGACACGGTCCAGGCGCGCCGCCTGGGGGTGCTCGGGCCACTGGTTCTGGTCGTGCTCGCAGTCGTTTGCGTGATCGTCCAGAACCTTCAGCGACCGATGCCGGGCAAGGACTTCCTCACCGACGCCTTCGTGGCGAAGCCCGAACTGCTCACGGGCCAGCTTCTGGTCTACGGCCTCGGGGTCTCAGGGGGCGCGGTCCTTCTGCTTCTCATTCTGACCCGAAGCCCCTGGGTCCAGGTGCTTAGCGCCCCCAGTCTCGTGAAGCTGGGCAGCATCTCCTTCGGCATCTACGTCTACCACTTTCCTCTGCTGTGGCTGTTCGACGGGGCCGGGCAGCGCACCATGATCGGGGCGCTCGTCTTCTTTGGCGCGACCCTGGCCTCGGCGCTTCTCAGCCATCGCTATCTGGAAGGCCCGGCGCGACGGTGGATCCTCCAGGAGCGCCGGGCGCCCGGGTTCACCCCAGGCGGATCGCCGACATCAGCCGTCCGAAGTCCGGCTCCGTCCTGAGCAGCGCTCGACGGTTCGAGTAGAAGGCGCCCTCGTCGACACAGGTGTCGTGGCCCGTCCAGGCGGCGTCGGCGACCCCGGCTTGTTCCAGGCGCCACAGGACGAAGCCCGCCAGATCGAAGCGGCGCTTGTGCCGCGTCTCGCCCGGCTCGAAGAACCGGCCGGAGCCGGGGTCGTGATGGTCGAACCGGTCCTGGAAGTCCGCTCCGACCTCATAGCTGGCCTGAGCGATGCAGGGGCCGACGACGGCGGCCATGCGGGCCGGCCGGGCTCCCAGGGCTTCCATGGCCGCGACGGCGCTGTGGATGACGCCGCCCAGGGCTCCCTTCCAGCCGGCGTGAACCGCCGCGACCACTCCGGCCTCGGCATCGGCCAGCAGCACGGGCGCGCAGTCCGCGGTCAGGACGGCGCAGATCACGCCGGGGGTCCGGGTCGCCACGGCGTCGCCCTCGGGCCGGTCTCCGCGCCAGGGGCCCTCGGCGACCCGGGTCAGGCTGGAGTGGATCTGATAGCAGGCGGCCAGATCGTCGGGCGCGCCGCCCATGGCCGCCGCCACCCGTCGCCGGTTCTCGGCCACGGCGGCCGGATCGTCGCTGGAGCCGAGACCGGTGTTCAATCCCTCGAACAGGCCCGTCGAAACGCCGCCCCGGCGGGTGAAGAAGCCGTGGCGAACGCCCGCGAGGCTCAGCAGCGGATGGGTGATCGGCTGTGGCAGGTCTGGGTCGCTCATGTCTCGAATCCCGGAACGGCAAGGCTGCGGGGCGAGAAGATCGCGGCCGCCTTGAACAGTGTGCCCATCTGGTCGTCGGCCGTCAGTCGCGTCAGTTGCCTGCGGATCACCTCTGCGGCGTCCGGTCGGGCGGACATCAACCGGTCGGCGCGGGCCTGGATGCCGAGGCGTCGCAGGAACTCGCCCTGGCCGACGCAGCCCGTCACGTCCGCGCCGGCCTGGACGGCCGCCTCCAGAACGGCGGGAAAGTCGGCCCACTGGGTCACGTCGGCCTGGCCCGGCTCCACCAGCGGATCGACCTTCGCGTGCCGTCTTAGAGCCTGGAGGGTATCGCCCGGGCCCGGCCTGTCTCGGCCATAGTCGATCAGCAGGGCGGCGCCAGAAGTCTCGGCCATCAGTCCCGCCAGATCGCGCCCGAAGGCCGCTTGCTGTTCGGATATCTCGAACAGCTCTCCCTGCGCGACGTCGAAGCCGGGTCTGACAAAGCCCCCCGTGAGGGCGGTCAGGCCGAACAGAAGGCCGCCCTCATCGGATACGCCCACCCGCCGCTCGGCCCAGCCCGCCTCGGTGCACACGAACTGACGCGCGGGCATGCAGTCCAGCACCTCGTTGGCGATCAGGATGACGGGCGCGTCGCGCTCGATGGCCGCCAGCGACGAGACCCAGCGGGGAGGGGGATCCACCTCGGCCAGCCGCCTCGCCTGCGCGTCTCGCAGCGGGCGGCTGGGCTCGATCAGGATCAGTTCAGCCGCCGACAGGAAGTCGGGGGCGAGGCGCGCGGCCCTCAGGGCGTCGGCCATCAGCGTCCCGTCGCCGGGCCCGACCTCCACCAGCCGCACCCGCTCGGGAGCGCCCAGCCTCTGCCAGACCTCCACCGCCCACAGCCCGATCAGCTCGCCGAACATCTGGCTGACCAGGGGCGCGGTGACGAAGTCGCCCGCCTCGCCCAGATCGGGTCGCGTGGCATAGTAGCCGCCTTGAGGGTCGTGCAGACAGCGGGTGACATAGTCCGCCACCGTCATCGGGCCGGTCAGGGCGATCTCGCGGGCCAGCCTCGCCTTCAGGGACCCGTCGGTCATCGGATCAGGCGGTCGCGACCGGCGGACGGTTGCGTGCGCGCCAGATCAGCCAGGTCCCGACGATGATCATGGGGATCGACAGCAGCATCCCCATGGTCACGACCCCTTGCAGGGCCTCGGGCATGTGGCTGTCGGGCTCTCGCACGGTCTCGACGATGGCGCGACTGAGGCCATAGCCGACCAGGAAGAGACCCATCACATAGCCGGGCTTGGTCAGCAGTTTCCACTTCCAGACCGCGAGCCACAGCACGGCGAACAGGACGATGCCCTCCAGTCCGGCCTCATAAAGCTGGCTGGGGTGGCGGGGTTCGTTGCCGGCGGGGCAGAAGCCGTAGACCCGCTCGATCTGGGCGTTGCAAAACCGGATGGCCCAGGGCGCATCGGTGACCCGGCCCCACAGCTCGCCGTTGATGAAGTTCGCGATCCGCCCGAAGAACAGGCCAAGAGGCACCACCGGCGCGATGGCGTCGCCGAGGCTCAGCAGATTGGCCCCGTGCTTGCGGCCGAACCAGGCGACAGCCAGGACGACGCCCAGGAACCCGCCGTGGAAGGACATGCCGCCGGTCCAGAGCTGGAACAGCTCCAGTCGCTCGCCCCAGCTGTCGCCGGTGAACAGTTGGGCGAAGATCACGGGCTTGTAGAACAACGCATAGCCGAACCGGCCGCCCAGGATGATGCCCAGCGTGATCCACAGCACCAGATCATCCAGCTGCACGGGCGTGATCGGCGCGCGGGCGGGGGCCCAGACGCGCTCGGCCTTCAGGATGCGCGCGGCATAGATCCAGCCCAGCACGATGCCGGCGACATAGGCCAGGGCGTACCAACGGATGGGCAGCGGACCCAGCTGGATCAAGACCGGGTCGAACTCGGGAAATGTCACGCGCGGCGCTCCTGAAGCGTTCGGACCTGCCCCTTAGCAAGCGTCGCCACGTCACGCGAGCGTGACACGATTCAGCCCTGATTGGCCTTAGACAGGGGGTGGGCGGATAAGGCTTCGTTCACCATATCAGGCAACCCTCCCTTAACGACGCTCGCCGCCGCGGGCCGGAGCATCCGATGCAGACGCGCAATCCCATCCTCGACGAATTCGCCAAGCTGTCGACCAGCGCCATGGGTCTGGCCCAGGCCGCCGGCGAGGAGGCAAAGGCGGCCTTCCGCTCGCAGTCCGATCGGCTGGTCGCCGAGATGGACCTGGTCCGTCGCGACGAGTTCGACGTGCTGAAGGCGCAGATCACCGCCCTTCGCGCCGAGGTCGCCGAGCTGCAAAAAGCGGCCACCGCCAAGGCCAAAACGCCGAAAACGGGAACGTCCACGGATGGAACTCACCTTCCGGACGCAGCCGGTTGAGCCGAATCCGCGAACGCGCCTACCGTCTCCTCATGGCGCATGAGTCGCGCCCCGCCCCCCGCGAGACCTGAGTTCCCATGGATGCTGTCGGACAAGACGTCGACGTCCCCTACGATCCGCTGGACGTGGTCGAGCACGTTCTGAACGCCGAAAACCTGCCGTTTGACCGCACCGATGACGGCGACCTGGCCTTCGCCCTGGCCGGCGACTGGAAGGACTACGAGCTGTGGTTCGCCTGGCGTCCCGAGGGCGACTGCCTGCAGTTGTGCTGCGCCCTGGATCTGCGCGCGACCAAGGGTCGCCGCAACGCCGCCTATGAGCTGGTGTCGATGGTCAACCAGCGCACCTGGATGGGCCATTTCGAGGTCTGGGCCGAGGACGGCGAGATCGTCTTCCGCCACTCCCTGGCCCTGCCGCACGGCGAGCGCCCGACCCTGGCCCAGGCGGCCTCGATGATCGACGCGGCGGTCGAGGCGGCGGATCGCTACTATCCGGCCTTCGACTTCATGATCCGCGGCCACAAGAAGCCCCAGGACGCGATCGACAGCTGCCTGTTCGAGACCGTCGGCACGGCCTGAGGCCTTCATGCAGGTGACCCTCCTCGGCCACGGTCGGCTCGGCTCGGCGCTGGCCGAGGGCTGGCGGCTGACCGGAGCCGCGACCCCCACGATCCTGACCCGCGCAGATCCACCGATCTGTCCGGGAGACACCCAGGCCCTCGTCATCGCCGTGAAGCCGGCGTCCTGGCGCGCGGCCCTGGCTCCTATGATTGACAGCGTGCCGGCGGATGCGGTGATCGTGTCGGTCATGGCGGGCGTCCGCGCCGCTGATCTTGCGGCCGCGCTGGGGCACAGGCCGGTGGTCCGGGTCATGCCGACGACAGCCGTCGCTCAGGCCCAGGGCGTGGCGGCCGTGTGGTCCGCCGACCCGGCGGCGCGCGCCGTCGGGCACGCGCTGTTCCACCCGGTCGCCGACACGGTCGATCTGGCCGAAGAGGCGCAACTGGATGCCGCCACCGCCGTCGCCGGTTCTGCCCCCGCCTTCTTCCTCGCCCTGGCCCGGGCCTTGGCGCGGGCCGGGGCGGAGGCGGGTCTCGCTCCGGACGCGGCCGAGCGCCTGGCGCGGGGCGCGTTGCGGTCAGCAGGATCGGGGGTGGCGACACCGGCGTCCATCGACGATCTGATCGCTCGAATCGCGTCGCCCGGCGGCACGACCCGCGCCGGATTGGACGCGATGGGCGAGGCCCACCTGGACGGCGTCGCGCGCGCGGCGGTCGACGCCGCCGTGGCGCGCGCCCGGTCCCTAGCGGACGACCAGCCGACCTGAGACCAAGTTGGCGGCCAGCCGGTCATAGGCCCGGTCGGCGTCCTGCCACGTCGAGAACCCGTAGACGTCCGCCAGAGAGGTCGAATAGCGCGAGTAGCGAACGGGCAGGCGCTGTCCGTCCGCCGTCACCACCTCGCCCTCGATGGTCGCGCCACCGATCGAGAGGCTGTCGAACACCGACAGACCCGGCCGATCCGCAGCCTGCTGGAAGGTCGGGCGGTTCGGTTTGAGGTCGGTCACGACCAGATTGACCTGGGCCCCGTTCAGAGCGCCGCTCTCGGCCAGTTCTCGGGTGACCACGCGCTGCAGTCGCTCCAGTTGCAGATCGACGTCGCGCTGACCCAGGTCTTCGGCCTCCTCCACCAGGTCACCACCGACCATGACAGTGACGCGGGGCTCCTGCGCCACGGCGGGCGCGGCCAGACCGGCGATGAGGGCGAGGGGGGCGAGAAAGGCGAGACGGCGCATGATGAACCTCCGATGTTTCCCTGTCGGAGCCAAGATGCGCGCTCCGGGCCCGGTTCGCTAGCCCGGCAGTCGGATCAAGGCGCGCAGGCCTCCCAGGTCGCTGCGTGCAAGGGTGATGTCGCCGCCGTGGCTGCGGGCCACATCACGCGCGATGGCCAGACCCAGGCCCACGCCCTTGCGGTTCTGGTTGCGGCTCTCGTCCAGCCGGCTGAAGGGGCGGAAAGCCTCCTCGTGCATCTCGTCGGGAATGCCGGGGCCGTCGTCCTCGACCGCGATCTCCAGGCCGCCCGAGGCCAGGGCGCGGGCCGACAGTCGAACATGTTCGCCATGAGCGGCGGCGTTTCCGGCCAGATTGTTCAGGGCTCGCTTGAACGCCAGAGGCCGCAGCGAGGCCGTCAGCCGAGCCGGAGCGGTGATCTCGACCTCGGCCCCCGCGCGCTTGACATCTTCGCCGGCCGCCTTCAGCAGCGACGCGATATCGATGGATTGGGGCGTCTCCCCGGCCTCGCCGCGCGCGAAGGCCAGGTATTCGTCGATCATGTGCTCCATCTCGTCCAGGTCGCTCTTCATGGCCGACTGCCGCTTGAACGGGGGTGCAAGCGCCAGCTCCAGCCGCAGCCGGGTCAGGGGCGTTCGCAGGTCGTGGCTGACCGAGGCCAGCAGGGCCGTTCGTTGGTCGATGTGGCGCTGGATCCGGTCGCGCATGGCCAGGAAGGCCGTCGCGGCCTGACGCACCTCGCGCGCGCCATGAGGTTTGAACGGCCGGGTGACCTCACCACGACCGAAGGCCTCGGCGGCCTCGGCGAGCCGCTCGATGGCACGGACCTGATTGCGAATGAACAGGATGGCCACTCCCATCAAGAGGGCCGTCGCCAGCGTCAGCCACAGGACGAAGATGTGCGCCTGGGTCGCCACCGCCCGCTCGCGCGGCGCGATGATCCGCAGGACGCCGTCCCTCTGCTGAACCTGGATGTCGATATAGGCGGGATAGCGGGTTGTATCGAACCAGAAGGGCTGATCCAGCCGCCCGGCCAGAGCCGCCTCCACCGTCCGGTCCACCACGCCGATCGGACCACGTCGCTGCTCGGCGGGCAGGGTCGCGCCCGGCCTCAGCGCCACCGACAATTGCATTGACCGCTCGGCCTGGTCGGCGATCCGCGCCAGATTCGCCGCCGAGGGGTCGTCGCGATAGCTCTCGGCCGCCCAGGCCACCTCGCCCGCCAGACCTTCGGACAGGCGCGACGTCACCGTCTGCCAGTGCATGTCGAAAAAGGCCCAGGTCACCGCCCCCTGCATGATCAGGATCGGCAGGACGATGATCAGCAGCGACCGCCCCCACAGCGTCGTCGGCAGCCGGCGCTTCAGCACCCGCGCGAGGACAGGGAAGGGAAGCAGACGCATCAGTCCGGGGCCAGCATGTAGCCGATGCCGCGCACGGTCTGCAGATACCGCGGGTTCTTCGGGTCGACCTCCAGCTTGCGGCGCAGGCGTGTCACCTGGACGTCGACCGCGCGGCCGGTGATGTCGGCGGTATCCGGCGACAGATCCATGCGCTCGACCGGCGCGTGGGCGTTCAGGGCCAGGGTCTTCAGCAGCTGCGCCTCGGCCTCCGTCAGTCGCATCGGCGCCCCGTCGCGCGTCAGCTCCAGCCGCTCCAGGTCGAACAGGGCCGGGCCCAGCTTGATCTCGCGCGGCATGATCGGCTTCACGCCCGTCCGCCTCAGGATGGCGTCGATCCGCAGGGCCAGCTCCCGCGGTTCGAACGGCTTGGACATATAATCGTCGGCACCTCGCGACAGGCCCTCGATCCGGTCGGCCGGGTCGCCCCGCGCGGTCAGCAGCAGCACGGGCGTCCGCGACAGCTGCGCCTTATTGCGAACCCAGCTGGTCAGCTCCAGCCCGCTCTCGCCGGGCATCATGACGTCGAGAACGACTAGGTCGAACTCGATCAGCTCCATCAGACGCCGCGCTGCGGCGGCATGCGCGGCCCCCGTCACGCGATAGCCCTCGCGCGCCAGGAACTCCTTCAGCAGTTCGCGGATCCGGTCGTCGTCGTCGACGATCAGAAGGTGGCGGCCGACTCCCGCGCCGGCCACGGGTCCGGACCGATTGCTCATGCGCCCGCTCCGAATCGACCGCGCGCGCCGTTGACCTGAGGCGTTCGGAAAGGTCTAACCGAGAAATCTACGCAGGAGACGTTGTTCAATGGCCTTGGTTCCTTTCGACGATCGTGACGGCTGGATCTGGATGGACGGTGAATTCGTGCCCTGGCGGGAAGCGAAAACGCACGTTCTGACCCATGCCCTCCACTACGGCTCGTCGGTCTTCGAAGGGGAGCGTATGTATGGCGGGGAAATCTTCAAGCTGACAGAGCATTCCGAGCGTCTGGTCCGATCGGCCGAACTGCTGGACTTCACCCTGCCGTACAGCGTCGCCGAGATCGACCAGGCCTGCCGCGACACCTGCGCGAAGATGGGCATGGAGGACGCCTACGTCCGTCCCGTCGCCTACCTCGGGCCCGAACAGACCTCCGTCTCGGCCCTGAACAACAAGGTGCACGTGGCGATCGCCGTGTGGGACTGGCCCAGCTATTTCGACCCCGAGGTCAAGAAGAAGGGCATCCGTCTGGAGTGGGCCAAGTGGCGCCGTCCCGACCCCGCGACCGCGCCGACGACCGCCAAGGCGGCGGGCCTCTACATGATCTGCACCATGTCCAAGAACGCGGCCGAACGGCGCGGCTTCTCGGACGCCATGATGCTGGACTGGCGCGGCTATGTGGCCGAAGCGACCGGGGCCAACGTCTTCTTCGTGCAGGACGGGGTGATCCACACCCCCGACGTGACCCACATCCTGAACGGCATCACCCGCCAGACCGTGATCGACCTGGCTCGCGCCAAGGGCATCGAGGTCGTGGTGCGTCACATCCGGCCGGAGGAGCTGTCGACCTTCAGCGAATGCTTCCTGACCGGCTCGGCCGCCGAGGTCACCCCGGTCCAGCTGATCGGCGAATACACCTTCACCCCGGGTGACATCAGTCTGGGTCTGATGGAGGACTACGGCAAGCTGGTGCGGCGCATCGCCTGACGGCGGCTTGCGGTCCGTCCGGGTGCCGTGCAGGAAGGCGGTTCGGGGGAGACCGTCCAGATCATGTTCAGCACACTGAACCTGCAGAGCCTTGTCGGGCTCGTCGTCATCGTCGCCGCCTGCTGGCTGGTGTCGGAGAACCGGCGGCGGCTCCCCTGGCGGCTGACGCTGGGCGCGATCGCTGTGCAGGCGCTGCTGGTGCTGGCCCTGTTCGCCATTCCCGGGTCGCAGGGCGTTCTGGCGGCCATCACCGGGGCGGTCGACGGCCTGGCCCAGGCGACGTCGCGCGGCACCCAGTTCGTGTTCGGCTATCTGGCTGGTGGCGACCAACCGTACGTCGTGGGCAATGAGAGCGCGCTGTTCACCTTCGCCTTCAACGTCCTGCCGCTGATCCTGGTCATCTCGGCGCTGTCCGCCCTGCTGTGGCACTGGCGCATTCTGAAGTGGATCACGCTCGGCTTCGGCCTTCTGTTCCAGCGCACCATGGGCCTGGGCGGGGCTTCGGCGCTCGCAGTCGCGGCCAATATCTTTCTTGGCATGATCGAGAGCCCGATCGTGATCCGGGCCTATCTGGACAAGCTGACCCGCTCCGAGATTTTCCTGATGATGGTGGTTGGTCTGGCCACGGTCGCGGGCTCGACCATGGTGGCCTATGCCTCGATCCTGTCGGCGGTGTTGCCGAACGCGGCCGGGCATGTGCTGGTCGCCTCCATCGTCTCCGCTCCGGCGGGCATCCTGCTGGCCCGGATCATCATTCCGGAAAAGCCGGGGGAGGGCGGGGCGGTCGCCGACTACGGCTCAGCGCTGAAGTACGACTCGGCCATCGACGCGATCGTCAAGGGAACGGCCGACGGTCTAATGGTGGTGCTGAACATCTCGGCGGTGCTGATCGTGTTCGTCGCCCTGGTGGCCCTGGTCAACATCATGATTGGCGGGTTCTGGCTGTTCGACGCGCCGGTGACGGTCGAGCGTCTGCTGGGATGGATATTCATGCCCCTGGCCTGGCTGATCGGCGTGGACTGGTCCGAGGCGGGCAAGGCGGGATGGCTCCTTGGCGTCAAGCTGACCCTGACCGAGTTCGTCGCCTTCATCGAACTGGGCAAGGTGCCGGTCGCGGACATGAGCGAGCGGACGCGGATGCTGCTGACCTATGCCCTGTGCGGTTTCGCCAACATCGGCTCGGTCGGTATCACCGTCACGGGCCTGTCGGTCCTGATCCCCGAGCGGCGCGAGGAGGTCCTGGGCATGGTGTGGAAGGCCCTGCTCGCCGGCTTCCTGGCCACGCTGATGACGGCGGCGGTTGTGGGCGCGATGCCCGCCTCCATATTCGGCTGAACCGGAGACCGCCCGCATGAAGCTCTACGACACCCACCGCGCCCCCAATCCCCGACGCGTCCGCTGGGTCATGGCCGAGAAGGGCATCGAGGACGTCGAGATCGTCCAGGTCGACATCATGTCGGGCGATCACAAGACGCCGGAGTACCGGGCCAGGGTGGGCGTGCCCCACGTCCCGGCGCTGGAACTGGACGACGGCACGGTCATCTCCGAATCCGTCGCCATCGGGCGCTATCTGGAGGCGCTGTACCCCGAGCCCAACCTGTTCGGCCACGACCCCCGAGAACAGGCCATCGTCGAGATGTGGACCCGCCGCTGCGAGTTCTATCTCGCCAATCCCATCATGCTGAACGTCCGCCTGACCCATCCGGCCCTGGCCGCCCTGGAGTCGACGCAGCAGCCCCAGGTCGCCGACTACAATCGGGTCGCCGCAGAGCGTTTCATGCGGACCTTGGACCGGCATCTGGCGGACCACGCGTTCATCGCCCTGGATCGGTTCACCATCGCCGACATCGTGGGTGCCGTCGGCCTCGACTTCGCCCGGCTGGTCAAATACCGCCCGCCCGAGGAGTTCACCCATTTGCATCGCTGGCTGGACGCGTGCCGTGCGCGACCGGCGGCGAAGGCCGGGGTCTGATCAGCGCGGCGTGAACTTCCGGATGATGCCGGAATAGGTCATCAGCGTCCGCTCGCCCGTCGTGATCTGGCCGCGCACGAAGATCAGGGCCCCGCCCGCCCGAACGACCTCCCCCGTCGCCTCGATCAGTTCGCCGACATAGGCCCCGTCGATCAGGGTCGAATCGAGCTGCACGGTCACGCCGTTCTTGCCCTCCATCTCCTGGTAGGCGGTCTGGAACAGGGCGATGTCGGCGAAGGTCATCAGACAGCCGCCGTGCATCCGGTCACCGGCGTTCATGTGCTTGGGCTCGGCGCGGAAGGCGCAGCGCATGCGGCCGTCGGGGTCGGGCTTGAAGTAGAAGGGCCCCACCACCTGGTCGAAGGTGCCGTGCAGGTCATAGGTCTGCCATCCGGCGAACTCGCCCTCCGTCACCGTGATCTTGGCCACCATGTTGAACCCGCCTTACTTTCACTCTCGCAGTGCAGCATATAGGCCCGATGAGCGACCCAATCGAAGCGGCAATTTTCGAAACCCTGGCCAAGGCCGATCCGAAGGGCGTGGGCGGCAAGTCCGTAGAGCCGGCGGACGTGGCCAAGCACATTCAGACCGAGCAATGGCAGCGCGTCCTGCCCAAGGTGCGGGCCACGGCGCTGCATCTGATGCGCCAGGGCCGGCTGACCATCACCAAAAAGGGCAAGGTCGTCGATCCGTCGAACTTTCGCGGCGTGACCCGTCTGCGCCTGCCGACCGAGGCCGAGACCGCCGCCGCCCTGGCCGCGCGGCCGCCCGCCGTCGAGGACGATGGCGACTTCGCCTGATCTGGAGGCGGTCCTTTCGGACATTCGCGCCTGCCGCGCCTGTGTCGGCGACCTGCCGCACGAGCCGCGCCCGGTCGTGCGCGTATTCCCCGAGACCCGCCTCCTGATCTGCGGCCAGGCGCCGGGCCGCCGTGTCCACGAAAGCGGCTTGCCCTTCACCGACCCTTCCGGCGACCGACTGCGCGACTGGATGGGGATCGACAGCGAGACCTTCTACGGCGACCGACGCATCGGCGTGGCGGCCCAGGCGTTCTGCTATCCCGGCACCGCACCGAGGGGCGGCGATTATCCCCCGCCACGCCGCTGCGCGACCCTGTGGCGACCCCGGTTGATGGCGGCTCTGCCGGACATGGAGCTGACCCTGCTGGTCGGGGGCTACGCCCAGACGTGGGCCCTGGGCGATCGCGTCAAGGCGACGATGACCGACACGGTGGCCGCCTGGCGCGAATACGGCCCGACGGTCTTGCCGATGCCGCATCCCTCGTGGCGCAATACGGCCTGGCTGAAGCGCAATCCGGGGTTCGAAGCCGAGGTCGTGCCGTGGCTGCGCCAGCGCGTCCGGGACCTTCTGGCGGCATGAGGCGCGCCCTGATCGCCCTGGCGCTGAGCCTGGCCACGGCCGGCTGTGCGACGCCTGCGATCCAGCCGCCCCTGACCCCGCCACCGGACTTCGGGGGGCCCGTGATCGCCGACGATGCCTTCGTGGTTCAGGACGGGGCGCGTCTGCCTTACCGGCGCTGGGGGCCGGACGCCGAACCCTGGGGCGTCGTGGTGGCGCTGCACGGCATGAACGACCACTCCGCCGCCTTCCGCCTGGCCGGTCCCTGGTGGGCCGAGCGGGGCATCGTCACCTACGCCTATGACCAGCGCGGCTTCGGGGCGTCGCCGGGCCGGGGCGTCTGGGCCGGCGAAGCCGTGATGGTCGAGGACCTGCGCACCGTCGTCGCCCTGATCCGCCGCCGCCATCCGGATGCGCGGATCGCCGTCGTCGGGGAAAGCATGGGCGGAGCCGTGGCGGTGTCGGCCTTCGCCTCAGACCGTCCACCCGCCGCCGATCAGGCCATCCTGCTGGCCCCCGCCGTCTGGGGATGGTCCAGCCAGAGCCTGCCCAACCGGGTCAGCCTGTGGGTCGCGGCCCGCGTTCTGGGCAGCCGCGCGGTCGAACCGCCGGACTGGGCGGTGCGGGACATCCGCGCGACCGACAATCTGGTCGAACTGATCGCCAACGGCAACGACCCGCGTTTTCTCCGTTCGACCCGCTTCGACGCCCTGTATGGGCTGGTCGATCTGATGGAGAGCGCGACCAACGCCCTGGGGCAGATGAGGGGCCCGGTGGCGCTCCTCTACGGTGCCCTCGACCAGATCATCGAGAAGGGGCCCATGCGTCGGGCGCTGGTCCGCTCCGGCTCGCCGCCGAACCTGCGCACGGCGTGGTACCCCGACGGCTGGCATCTGCTGAACCGCGACCTCCAGGCCGAGGTCGTGTTCCGCGACGTCGAGGCCCTTCTGCGCGACCCGGACGCCCCCTTGCCGAGTCGAGCGCCGGAGGTCCTGCCCCGGCTGAGCCGCTAGTCTTCGACCGGTTCGCGCTCGACCGCGCGCCAGCCGATGTCGGTGCGGTTGAAGCCGCCGGGCCAGTCGATCATCCGTACGGCGCGATAGGCCCGCTCGCGCGCCTCGAGGATATCGGCACCCTCGGCGCAGACGTTCAGCACACGACCCCCGACGGCCTTCAGGGTGCCGTCCTCGTCCCGCGCCGTGCCGGCGTGGAACACCTGGACATGCGGGCCGAAGTCCTGGTCCGCGCCCCGGATGATGGAGCCTTCCAGCGGACTGTCGGGATAGCCTTTGGCCGCCATCACCACGCAGATCACCGTCCCGGGCTTGAACTCCGGTTCGGGCAGTCGTGAGACGTCGCCGCGCGCGCAGGCCAGCAGATAGGGCACGATATCGACCGCCAGCCGCATCATCAGCACCTGGCATTCCGGGTCGCCGAAGCGGGCGTTGAACTCCACGACCCTGGGGCCGTCCTCGGTGGCCATCAAGCCGGCGTACAGCACCCCTCGATAGGGCGCGCCTTCCAGGGCCATGGCCTTCAGGGTCGGCTGGACGATCCGGCGATTGGCCGCCATCACCAGCTCCTCGTCGAACACAGGCGCGGGCGAATAGGCCCCCATGCCACCGGTGTTGGGTCCCAGGTCGCCGTCGTAGGCGCGCTTGTGATCCTGGGCGCCGCCGAACAGCAGGGCGCGCTTGCCGTCGCACAGCGCGAACAGAGAGCCCTCCTCGCCCTCCATGAACTCCTCGATGACGACGCGGGCCCCGGCGGTGCCGAAGCGCCCGCCCAGCATCCGCTCGATCTCCGCCTCGGCGTCGTGGCGATCCGGGCTGATGGCCACGCCCTTGCCCGCCGCCAGGCCGTCGGCCTTGATGACATACGGCGGCTTGAACACCTTCAGCGCGGCCCGCGCGTCCTTGAGCCGCTCATAGACGCCATAGTGGGCCGTCGGAATCTCGTGCCGGGCCATGAAGGCCTTGGAAAACGCCTTGGACGTCTCCAGCTGCGCCGCCCGCGCCGTCGGCCCGAAGCAGGGGATTCCCGCCGCGTTCAGCCGGTCGGCGAGGCCGGCTTCCAGCGCGACCTCGGGGCCCACCACCACCAGCCCGACGCCCAGCTCTCTCGCCAGTCGCGCCAGGCCGTCGGCGTCGTTCGCCTTGAAGCCGGGCAGGCACTCGGCGACCTTGGCGATGCCGGGGTTTCCCGGGGCGCAGTACAGCCGCTCGACGAGGGGCGACTGCCGGATTTTCCAGGCCAGGGCGTGCTCGCGCCCGCCCGACCCGACAAGGAGGATATCCATGGGCGGGCAATGGCCGTGACCGCCGATCGGGTCAAGGCCCGACCGGCGTCTGTCGTCAGGCGGCGGGGCCGTTGTAGACGGGCAGGGCCTGGAGCTGCGCCTGGCTGAGCGTCGTCGACAGGTCGACGTCGTCCTCGCGGCGCACCGACGTCACCTGGTCCACGGGTACGACAACGTCGGTATCGACACCCTCCAGATCGATGACCAGCCCGGTCACCCGGCCGGAGGCGTTCAGCACCAGGGTCTCGATGTCGCCCAGATCGGTGAAGCCCGGTGCCGGGGAGATCAGGTCGGCGTCCTCCAGCTGATCCTTCGTCATGCCGAGCGCCAGCGCGACCGAGGTCGCGGCCGTGTCGGCGCGGTTCTGGCTGACTTCGACCGGCGCCGCGCCCGGGGCGGTGGCTTCGACCGCGCCGGGTCCATTGTCGGAGCAGGCGGCGAGGCCGAGCAGGGTCAGGCTGAGCGCGGGGACAAGCAGTCGGGTCATCAAGAAGGTCCTGTCAAAGGGCGGAGAGAAAGTAGACGAGAGCGCCGCCCATCAGGATCAGGGCGATGATCAGCCAGATGCCGACCGACGACGTCTGGCTCCGGCGGGACAGATCCCGCTCTCGCGGATCGGGCGTGTCGTCGTCGGGTCTCGTCATCGGGCCACAACGAACCTTCGCCGCAGACGTTCCCGGACAGCGCGACGCAGGCTATGGATCCCACATGACCGACGACTACGTCTTCGCGGGTGCGCCGGAAACGCCTCCTGTCGAGCCGCGCGACAACAATCCCCCGCTGTCCATTTCGGAGCTTTCGTTCGCCCTGAAACGGACGCTGGAGGATCGGTTCGGCCATGTCCGGCTGCGGGGCGAGGTGTCCAAGGTCAACCGACACGCCTCCGGCCACATCTATCTGACGCTCAAGGACGACAAGTCCGCGATCGACGGCGTGGTCTGGAAAGGCGCGGTCCGGGGCCTTGGTGTCCAGCCCGAGACCGGGCTGGAGGTCATCGTCACCGGCAAGATCACCTCCTACCCGGCGCGGTCGTCGTATCAGATCGTCATCGAGTCGATGGAGGCGGCGGGGGCAGGGGCCCTGTTGGCCCAGCTGGAGCGGTTGAAAGCCAGGCTGGCCTCCGAGGGGCTGTTCGAGGCCGGTCGCAAGCGCGCGATCCCCACCTATCCGGCCACCATCGGCGTGATCACCAGTCCGACCGGTGCTGTCATCCGCGACATCCTGCACCGCATCGCGGAGCGTTGGCCCTGCCATGTGATCGTCTGGCCGGTGGTGGTCCAGGGTGACGCCGCCTGTGGCCAGGTCTCGGCCGCCATCCGGGGCTTCGACGCCCTGACGCGCGGCGGGTCGATCCCGCGTCCCGACCTGCTGATCGTGGCCCGCGGCGGCGGCTCGGTCGAGGACCTGTGGTGCTTCAACGACGAGGGTCTGGCCCGGACCGTCTCGGCCGCGACGATCCCGATCATCTCGGCGGTCGGCCACGAGACGGACACGACGCTGATCGACTACGTGTCCGACCGCCGCGCGCCGACCCCCACGGGTGCCGCGGAGATGGCGACGCCGGTGCTGGCCGAACTGCGCGCGTCTCTCACCGACCTGGAGCGGCGGCTGGACCGGGCGGGGGCCCGTCTGCTGGAGGACCGCCGCGTCCGGCTCCGGTCCGTTGCGCGCGGTCTGCCGGCCCGGCCCGAGGAACTGGTCGCGGTGCCTCAACAGAGGCTCGATCATGCGGCCAGCCGCTTGCTGGCGGGGCTCCACAGGAACACCGAGGCGCATCACCGGCGGTTGGCGGGCACCACGGCCCGGCTGGCGCCCGCGCTTCTGGAGCGCGCGCTGGAACAAAGGACGGCGCGCCTGTCGGCTCAGGGCACCCGGCTCTCTGCGGCGCTTTCGGCCAATGCGGCCGTGCATGAGCGACGCTTGCTGCGCGTGGCCGGTCGGCTGTCCCTTGAGCCACTGCGTCGTCGTCTGGATCAGCGCGCGGCCCGGCTCGACGCCGTGTCGGCGCGTCTGGAGCGCCCTGTGCCGCAGTCTCTGGAGACGGCGCGAACCCGGCTGGGGGCTCTTGCCCGGACGCTGGCAGGACTGGATCCCAAACGTCCCCGGCCCGGTTTCGCCCGTATCGACGACGAGCACGGAGCGATGATCACCTCTGTCTCGGCCCTGACGCCGGGAATGGCCGTGACCCTGGTCTTCCCCGACGGGACACGCGGGGCCCAGATCGACGGGGACGGTCCGCCCCGATCCAAACCCGCTCCGAAGGCGAAACCGACTGCCTTTTCGCAAGGCGATCTGTTCTGAGGGCTGCGCGCGCGCTATTCTGCGCCTCATGACCAACGCTCCGACCCCGGCCTCTCTCCACTATGGCGACGGCGAGTTCGCCGTGCTGAAGCCCGGCCCCTTCGTGCGCTGTGCCGTGACCGACAGGCCCATCCCGCTGGAAGTGCTCCGGTACTGGTCCGCCGAGCGCCAGGAAGCCTACTACAGCCCCGTCGAAGCCATGGCCCGGATGGTCGAGCCGTGAATCCGGACCGGCGCCGTCTGCTGATCGGCGTCGGAGCGGCCGCCCTGGCGAGGCCCGCCGTCGCGCGCGACCCGGCGGACCTGGTGCTGTCGGGGCGGGCCGTCCAGGGCGGTTTCGTGATGGGCCGAACCTGGCCCCGGGCCTTGATCTTCGTGGACGGAGAGGCCCTGACGACCGCGTCGGCCACGGGTGCCTTCATCGTCGGGTTCGACCGCGACGGGCCAACGACAGTGTCGCTTGAGGCGCGCTCGGGCACCCGCTCCCAGCGCCGCTCCTTGACCCTCCTGACGGGCGCCTTTCCATCCAGCCGCATCGACGGCCTGCCGCCCTCCACGGTCGAACCCAGCGATCCCGCCCTGCTGGAGCGGATCCAGCGCGAGGTCGCGCTGAAGACCGAGGGCTTCGCCAGCCGGATCGACACCGACGACTTCGGCGCGGGCTTCACATGGCCGCTCGACAGCTACCGGATCAGCAGCGCCTGGGGTGCCCAGAGGGTGCTGAACGGGACCCCGGCGCGGCCTCATTACGGCATCGATCTGGCCGCCCCGCAGGGGACGCCGATCCGCGCCCCCGCCGGCGGCGTCGTCACCCTGGCACAACCGGGGATGCATTTCGAAGGGGGCCTCACGCTGATCGACCACGGCCAGGGACTGATCTCGGCCTACCTCCATCAGTCCCGGATCGACGTCCTTCCGACCCAGCGAATCACCCGGGGACAGGTCATCGGGGCGGTCGGCATGACGGGTCGCGCGACGGGCCCGCACCTGTGCTGGCGGCTGCGCTGGCGCGACCGGCAGATCAATCCGTCGCTTTTGGTCGGTCAATCGGCACCGGAAACCGGTTACGAAGCCGGCTGAACCCTGGTCGGTCGTGGACGTTGCAGTGATCCATCCCTAGACTCTCCCGCTTGATCGTCGGGGGGACGATCGCGACCGGCTCACCATGTCCGCACTCCAGACCCTTCACATCCTGCTGGTCGACGACAACCAGCACATGCGCGCCATCACCTCGGCGATCCTGCAATCGGCGGGTGTGCGCAACATCCGCGAGGTGTCCGACGGGGCGGCCGCGCTCGACGTGGTGCGCGACCATCCGGTCGATCTGGCCATCGTCGATTTCAACATGTTCCCGCTGGACGGGGTCGAGTTCACCCGGCTGATCCGCAACAGCCCCGACAGCGCCAATCCCTATCTGCCGATCATCATGATGACCGGCCATTCGGAGAAGAGCCGCGTCTATGAGGCGCGCGACGCCGGCGTCACCGAGTTCGTGGTCAAGCCAATCACCGCCAAGGCCGTCTTCGACCGCATCCAGGCCGTGATCATGCGTCCCAGGCCGTTCGTGAAGACCGACGACTATTTCGGCCCGGACCGCCGCCGGACCAACGCCGCCAGCTTCAGGGGCCCGTTCCGCCGCTCGACCGATCAGGTCGAGGCGGCCCTGGGCGGCGCGGGATCCAGCGCGGCGTAGACCCGGTCGGGCCACCGCTTGTGGACCCAGAACCAGTCGACGGGATGCTCGCGCACGCGCTCCTCGATGAAGGTCGTGATGGCCTGGACGCCCCGGGCGATGTCGGCCTGGCGGTCACCCGTCGGCGCGATCTGGATCGGTTCGTGAGCCGTCACGCGAAAGCGCACGCCGGGCAGACGGACCACGGACATGGGCTGGATCACCGTGCCGAACCTCAGGGCCAGGCGGCTGGGCCCCGGCGCCGCGTTCACCGGCTGACCGAAGAAGACGACCTCGGGCCCCTCCGAGAATTTCTGGTCGTTCATCAGGGCGACGCTCTCGCCCCGGCTCATGCCGGCCAGCAGTTCGCGCGCGCCGTCGCCGCCCTTGGGCGCGAACAGCTTGATGCCGTAGCGAGCGCGCGCCGCGATGATCTGGGCATCGACATAAGGGTTGTTGGCGGCGCGGTAGGTCACCTGGACCGGAATGCCGGAGGCCACCAGCACCGCCGCCATGGTCTCGATATTGGCCATATGGCCCGCCACGAAGACGACGGGCTTGCCTGACGCGCGGATGGCCTCCAGCCGCTCGGCCCCGACGATATCGATGCGACCCGACGCGGGCGTCAGGCGGTCCATGACGGCTGTCTCGGCGAAGGTGCGGCCGGTCTGCTCCCACTGGGCAATGGCCAGCCGCTCGCGCTCGGCCGGGTCCATGTCGGGGAAGGCGATGCGCAGGTTGCGGAGGACCGTCCGGTGGGTTCCGACGCGAGGGCCGAGTGTCCGCAACAGCCAGCCGCCGAAGTTCGAAGCGTTCTCCAGCCCAATCAGCCGCATTAGGCCGATGAACCCCGCGAAGGCCGCCGCCTCCAGCCGCCAGGTCAGGTCCTGGCGCAGGCTCGCCCGCTGGGTCATCGCGTTGCCCTCACCTCACACGCCGTCATCCTCGGACTTGATCCGAGGATCGGACGTCGGGCGCGCTGTGCCGTTGCACGGACGCGTGGACGGCACCAAGCGCCGCCCTCCTGTTCTGCGTAAGGACGGTCCGATCCTCGGATCAAGTCCGAGGATGACGGATGAGGGGTGTCACCAGGCAATGGTGATCCCGCCGTCGACGACCAGGGTCTGGCCGGTCATGTAGCTGGAGGCCGGCGACGACAGATAGACCGCTGCCCCGGCGATCTCGTCCGGCTGGCCGATGCGGCGCAGAGGGGCGGGGTCGGTGGCGACCTTTAGGATCTCGGGGTTTTCCCACAAATACTTGGCGAAGTCGGTCTGAACGAGGCCCGGGGCGATGCAGTTGACCCGCACGTTCGACGGCCCCCACTCGACGGCGAGGTTTCTCACCAGCTGCATGTCGGCGGCCTTGGAGATGTTGTAGGCGCCGATCAGGGCGTTGCCGCGCAGGCCGCCGATCGACGACACCACGGTGATCGCCCCGGACCGACGCTCCAGCATCTGGGGCGCGACCATCTGGATCAGCCAGTGGTTGGAGACGACGTTGTTCTGCAGGATCTTGTTGAACTGATCGTCCGATATGCCCGCCATCGGCCCGGCATAGGGGTTGGACGCCGCGTTGCAGATCAGGATGTCGATCTTGCCGAAGGCGGCGTTGGTCTCGTCGACCAGGCGCTGCAAATCCTCTTTGGACGCGATGTTGGCCGGGATGGCGATGGCGCGGCCCTCGCCGTGCTTCGCATTGATGGCGGCGGCGACCTCGTCGCAGGGTCCGGCCTTCCTCGACGAGATGACGACGTTGGCTCCGTGTTCCGCCAGCCGCTCGGCGATCGCCTTGCCGATGCCCTTGGACGAGCCGGTGATGATGGCGCTCTTGCCGGTGAGGTTGAACAGTTCCATGGCCTATCCCCTGATATCGGCGTCGTTTATTCGCGCCATGCCCTAGCGGTCTGGCCCTGATAGCCTGATACTCGGTCGATTCCATCCGGGAAGTCGGACAAACCCGTTCCCATGCGTGCACTGACCAACGGCTTCCTGTTCTTCGGCTACGTCTTCCTGGCGATGACGGTCGGTGCCTTTCTGTGGCGGGCGGGGCTTGGCCTGGGCCCGGGGATCGCAGCGACGTTGGGCATGCTGGGCGTGCTTGCGGCGGGACACGCCCTCGTCGCCGGCGCGGCGGAGCGCCGGCGACTGAAGACCGAGATCGACAATGTCCGCGAGGCCCACCGCCTGCTGGCCGACGCCATGGAGCAGACGCAAGGAGCCCTGGGCGACCTCGCCCAAGCCATCGAGGCTGGCGCGCTGACCCGCACCGAGGAACTGTCCGGCGAGGTCCGGATGCTTGAAGACCTGATTCAGCAGATGAGCGCCTCCATCGACCAGCGCCTGACGGTCACGCCAATGGTCGCCCCCGACAGCGCCGAAGCGCGGCGGCACCAGCAGTCCAACCTGCTGCTCCGTACCGTCCACGACGCCCTGACCGAGAACCGCGTCGACCTGTATCTTCAGCCCCTCGTGACCCTGCCGCAGCGCCGGACCGTCTTCTACGAGAGCTTCACCCGCCTGCGGGATTCGACCGACCGGGTGATGATGCCCGCCGAATATCTGTCGATCGCCGAGGGCGAGGGGCTGGTTCCGGCCATCGACAACCTGCTGCTGTTCCGCTGCGCCCAGATCGTGCGTCGGCTGGCGCGCCAGGACCGCAAGGTCGGCGTCTTCTGCAACGTGGCCCTGTCCAGCCTGGGCGACGAGACCTTCTTCCCCCAGTTCCTGCAGTTCCTCAGCGAGAATCGCGACCTGAACCAGGCCCTGATCTTCGAACTGGGCCAGGCGACGTTCGACGCGCGCGGCGCGGTCGAGGCGCGCAACATGGCCAAGCTGGCCGACCTCGGCTTCCGCTTCTCCCTGGACAAGGTCCAGACGCTGGACCTCGACTTCAACGACCTGCAGCGGTCGGACGTGAAGTTCGTGAAGGTCGCCGCCGACCTCCTGATCGAACAGCTGCTGGATCTGGACGGCGGCTCGCCGATCCCGTCCCTGCGCGACATCCAGGCCGCCGACTTCGCCCAGCTGACCCGCCGCTACGGCATCGAGGTCATCGCCGAGAAGTGCGAGAACGAGCGCCAGATCGTCGACATCCTGGAGCTCGACATCACCCTCGCCCAGGGCCACCTGTTCGGCGAGCCCCGCGCCATCAAGGAAGCCGTCCTGGCCGAGACCGACCCGCCGGCCGACTTCGTGCGCTCGACCCTGATCAACGCCGAGAAGCGCCGACGCTACGCCTGACGGGCCCCTCTGTCGTCATTCCGGGCGGAGCGAAGCGTAGACCCGGAACAAGGCGGCGCGCGACAGCGCGAACCTGTCACGCGTTTCTTCGTGGACGCATTTCGCCTTCGCTTCGCTTCGGCGCCGCCCCGTTCCGGGTCTGCGGCGCCAGCGCGCCTCCGCCCGGAATGACGAAAGGTGAGGGGTCAGCTTTTGCGCTTCAGCAGTCCGCTGAACGCCGCCTCGTCCTCGAATCGCGCCACCACCGGCCACGCCTTGACCCGCACCCGCCAGTCGGGGGGCAGGCGCACCCAGTCCTTCTCGGTGGTGACGAGCCCCGCCTCGAACAGCGCCGCGCGATCGGCGAGAAACGCCAGGTCCTCCGGCCGATAGTCGGCGTGGTCGGGAAAGGGCGCGAAATCCTTCAGATCGCAGCCCGCCGCCTTCAGTGCCCTCTCCACCTTCCACGGCTTGGCGATGCCCGCGAACCCGACCTGCGGCCCCTCCGGCGGCGGTCCTGAGGGCTCCAGCCGGGCGATGAAGACGGGCAGGGGGCCGAATACCGCCAGCAGCTCCGGATCGGCCTCGCGCGCATCGGCGGGCAGCAGCACCACGACGGCATCGGCCCGCGCCAGGCCGGCCGTCAGCGGTTCCCGCATCGGCCCCGACGGAAACACCGAGCCGTCGCCGAACGGCCATTCGTCATCGCGCGTCTCGCCGTCCACGACGATTAGGCTGAGCGTTTTCTTCAGCGCCGGGTTTTGATGGCCGTCATCCAACACGAGGGCCTGGGCACCCGCCGCCACCGCCGCCCGGGCCCCGGCCACGCGATCGCGCGCGACCCACATCGGCGCGTCGACGGCCAGCATCAGGGGCTCGTCGCCCACGTCCGCCGCTCCATGCGCCGATGGATCGACCCGCACCGGCCCCTCCAGCCGCCCGCCATAGCCGCGCGACAGGCCGTGCGCCTCGACGCCCGATCCCCGCAGCAGACGCAGCACCTCGCGCGCCACCGGCGTCTTTCCCGACCCCCCGACCGTCAGGTTGCCGATCGAGATCACCGGCACGCCGACGTCCTCGCCCTCGGTCCGCGCGATCCGCCGCGCCGTCGCCGCCGCCCACAGCCAGGACGCAGGCTTCAGCAGGGTGCGGGTGACGCGGCCGTGCCGACCGTGACGTTCGTACCACCAGCGCGGGGTCGACAGCTTCATCGCCCGGCCCTCGGCAACAAGGGCGACAGCGTTTCCCACAGCCGATCCAGCCCTGCCCCGGCGTCCGCCGCCGCGCGTTGTGCCCGCTCGCCCATGGCCCGGGCGGCCGCCGGATCGTTCAGCAGAGGCGCGACCACCCCAGGCAGGTCGCCGGGGGAGGCCACCACGGCCAGGCCTCCGGCCGCCGTCAGGGCGTCGGTCACTTCGCGCCAGTTGGCTGCGTCCGGCCCGGTGACGGCGGGCTTGCCCAGCCGCGCGGGCTCCAGCGGATTGTGCCCGCCCCACGGCTCACGCCCCAGAAACGATCCGAACGACCCGCCCATCACCACCACATCCGCCAACCGCAGGAACAGGCCCAGCTCCCCCAGGGTGTCGGCGACGTAGATGTCGGTCTCTGCGTTCGGCACGGCCCCCTGTGACCGCAGCGCGAAGCGATAGCCGTCGCGGGTCAGGGTCGTCGCGATCTCGCCCCCGCGCTCCGGATGGCGCGGCACCAGGATCAGGCACAGCCGCTCGGCAAGGTGGTCCAGAGCCCGGACCACCGCGATCTCCTCGCCCTCATGGGTGCTCGCGGCCACCACGACCGGCCGATCCCCGATCGCCGCCGACAGGGCCGTGAAGGCCGCCGGGTCGTGGGGCAGGGCCCCGCCCGAGAGCTTCAGGTTCACCAGCCCGTCGATCCGGCCGCCCATAGCCTGGATGCGATCCGCCGAGACGATGTCCTGCGGCATGATCCGGTCGAAGCTGCCGATCACCTCGCGGGCTGCCGCTGGAAACCGCGCCCAGCCCTCGGCGGTTTTCTCGGTGATGCGCGCGCTGACGAGGGCCAGGGGAATGCCCCGCGCCTTGGCCGCCCCGATCAGGTTGGGCCACAGCTCGCTCTCGACGAACACGCCCAGTGACGGTTTCCAGTGGTCTAGGAAGGCCGCGACCGCGCTTGGCGCATCCACCGGCGCGAACTGGTGGATCACCCCGTCCGGCAGACGCCGCGCCAGCAACTCGGCCGAGGTCAGGGTGCCCGAGGTCACCAGCACCGTCAGGCCCGGCCGCGCCTTGCGGAACCGCTCGACCACCGGCAGCAGGCTCAGGGTCTCGCCGACGCTAACGCCATGCAGCCAGACCAGATCTCCGTCAGGTCGGGCGACGCCTGCCACACCCAGCCGCTCATCGACCCGACGTGGGTCTTCCTTGCCCTGTTTTGCCCGGGCATCGAGCAGGCGCGGGGCCAGGGGCTCCAGCAGCCGGGTCATCATACGATAGGCGAACAGGGCCAGGCTCACAGCCGCTCCAGTCCCGTGATCGCGTCGGCCCGCGCCTCCACGGCCGTCAGCCGCTCGGTCCAGGCGGCGGTGACCTCCGCCAGGTCCGCGCCCTCGGGATAGCGGTCGATGTCATAGACGATGGCCCCCCGCCCGAACGGCAGGGGCAGCAGCGCCCGGTCCCAGCTGTTCAGCCGCACCGCCGGCTTGCAGCTCATGCCGATGAACAGCACAGGCGCGCCCGACATGCGCGCCATCAGAGGCATGCCCTCCGCCATCACCCGCGCCGGGCCGCGCGGTCCATCCGGCGTGATGGCCAGGGCCCCGACCTTCAGCTGTTTCAGCCCGTCGCGCAGCGCCCGCGACCCCCCCTTGGCCGCATCGGCCTTGTCCTTGTTGGCCGAGGATCCACGCACCGCCGGAAACCCTTGCAAGGCCACGGCCTTGGCGATGAATTGTCCATCTGGACTCAAGGATATCAATGCCTTGGCGGGCTGTGCTCGCGTCAGGTCCCAGCATGAGGGACTAAGGCCGATGCGCGAATGCCAGAAGGCGCAGATCACCCCACCCCCTGTCGCCCAGACGCCCTCAGCGTGCTCGCGACCCTCATAGGTCCAGCGAATGGTGGCGAAACAGAACCGCATCCAGGCGGCGAGCAGGCTGGACAGGACCGTCTGGATGACGGGATTCCGCAGCGGCCTCACGTCAGGCCACCGAGGCGACGGTGGGCGATCCGTCCAGTGACTGCTGCCGGGCCAGACGGCTGTAGAGCCCGCCCCGCTTGACCAGGGCGTCGTGGCTGCCGCTCTCGACGATGCGGCCCCCTTCCAGCACCAGGATGCGGTCGGCATGGCGCACAGTGGACAGTCTGTGGGCGATCATCAACGTTGATCGACCCGCCATCAGCCGCTCCAGCGCCGCCTGCACCAGGGCCTCGCTCTCGGTGTCCAGCGCCGAGGTCGCTTCGTCCAGCAGCAGGATTGGCGCGTCTTTCAGGAAGGCCCGGGCGATGGCGATGCGTTGCCGCTGGCCACCGGACAGACGCATCCCCGCTTCGCCCGCGCGGGTCGCATAGCCCTCCGGCAGGGCGGTGATGAAATCGTGCGCGGCCGCCGCCCGGGCGGCCGCTTCGATCTGCTCGGTCGTCGCGCCCGGCCGGCCATAGGCGATGTTGGCGGCGATGGTATCGTCGAACAGGAAGGGCTCCTGGGTCACCAGGGCGATCCGGTCTCGCAGATCGGCCAGGGACAGGTCGCGCAGGTCAACTCCGTTGATCGTCACCGCTCCCGCCGTCACGTCGTAGAAGCGCGGCAACAGGCTCAGCAGCGTCGACTTGCCCCCGCCCGACGGCCCGACCAGGGCCACGGTCTCGCCCGGCGCGACGCTGAACGAAACCTCCGACAGGGTCGGCGACGCAGGGCCATAGGCGAAGGACACCCGGTCGAAATCGACGGTCGCCGGTCCGGGGGGCAGGGGGCGGGGCGTCGCCGCCTCGCGGATCTCCGGGGCGATGTCCAGCGCCCCGAACAGCCGACGCGCGGCCGTCAGGCCCTCGGTCATCACCGTCTGCAGATTGGTCACCTGGCGCAAGGACTGGCCGGCCGACATCAGCAGCCCGACATAGGCCGCGAAGGTGCCGACCGTGATCTGTCCCTGCCGCGCCTGCCAGCCGGCATAGGCCATGATGGCGGCTACGATCAGCATGGCGACGAGGTTGGACGCCGGTCCGGCGAAGGCCCGCGAATCCGCCGACTTGATCACGTGGCGCTGACGACGGCCGACGACCTCGGCGACGCGGGCTTCTTCGGCCGACTCGCGGTTCTCGATCTTGATCAGCCGGACGCCGTCCAGGTTCTCCATCAGGGCGGTCGACAGGTTCTCGGTCTCGACCATGGCCCCGGTCGTGGCCTTCCTCATCCGCTTGCCGAAGCGCCGGATGACCCAGGCGATGATCGGCGCGCCCAGGAACACCACCAGGGTCATTCGCCAGTCCAGCCACAGCATATAGGCCAGCACCGCGATCAGGGTCAGGCCATGCTGGGTGTAGTTCACGACCCCGTTGGTGAAGGCCTCGCGCACCAGATTGGCGTCGAACAGAACGCTGGAGACGAAGGCCCCGGAGTGCTGGCTGCGCAGCCGCGCCAGGTCCGCCCGGATCATGGCCCCGAACAGCCGGACCTGGATGTCTCCGACGATGCCGTGGCCCAGCCGGTTGACCAGGGCGGCCTGGCCCAGGGCCGCCGCGGTCCAGACCAGTCCGACGCCGATGATGATGGCGGGGATGGCGAACAGGGCATTCGCCGGCTGCACGACGAAGACGCCCGCCACCGTCACGGGCTGTCCCAGGAACATGCCGTCTATCGCGGGCTGCAAAAGCTGAAGCACCGTTGCCGCGCTGATGCCCGCCACGGCCGCGCAAATCAGTGACAGGATCAGCGGGGCCCGGCGGCTCTTGAGGTAATCGCGCCAAACGCGACCCAGCAGGCCGCGCGTCGGCGCGTCCTGCGGCTCGGAGGTCTGGGCGGGCGAGGTCATCCGCCCGAGGTCGGACGGGACGGGCGCCAAGTCAAGCGATGCGTCCCGACCCTGCTGCGGGATGACGGCACCGCTCGTCGCCTCTATGTGGTCCATCATGAGCAGCCGGTTCGACATGACCACCGAGGCCGGACGCCGCGCCGCCGAGCGCGACTACTTCTGGAACGACCACGCCTTCCTGCGGCTGGCGTTTTCCAATGCCCATTGGCTGGGGCCCGATCTGGTGCGGACCAACCAGCCGTCGCCTCGCCAGCTTGAGGGCTGGGCGAGGCGAGGAATCAAGACCGTCATCAATCTGCGCGGGCAGCGCGACGAGGGCTACTACTGGCTGGAGAAGGCGGCGTGCGAACGGCTGGGCCTGACCTTGATCGACGCGCCGCTGGATTCGCGCGATCCGCCGGGCAAGGACCGGGTGCGCCGGGCCCGGGACCTGTTCGCCTCGATCGAATACCCGGCTCTGATCCATTGCAAGTCAGGGGCCGACCGGGCCGGGCTGATGGCGGTCTTCTATCGCCATTTCCACCTCGGCGAGCCGATCTCTCAGGCGATGCGCGAACTGTCCAAGAAGTATCTTCACAGCCGGGAAGGCCTGACCGGCGTGCTCGACCACTTCCTCGAGACCTATGTCCGGGAGGTGGAGCCAACGGGCGTCGGCTTCATGGAATGGGTCGAGAGCGACGCCTACGACCCCCAGGCCATGCGCAAGGACTTCCGCGCCAACTGGTGGGGCACGCTCCTGACGGAAAAGTTGCTGCGGCGGGAGTAGGGGGTCAGCCCCAGGGGCCGCGCGGCGGACCCTTGGGATCGACCGGCTCGGACTTGCCCTGTTCGGCCAGGCGCTGGCTCTTGCGGTCGGCCTCCCACTGGCGGAACCAGCGGGCATAGCCGCGCTCACGCCCCAGCACGATCAGCCACAGCGCGAGCGTGGCCAGCAGGCCGACCAGGGCCGCGATCTGGGGGCCGTCCAGGGTGGTGCCGAACAGGGTCACGACTGGCGCTCCATCTCTCTCGCGGGTTCGATCTCGGTCTGTCTTGGCGGCGCGTGGGCGAATGGGTCGACCGCCGCATTTTCCTCGGTCTGGGGCTCGCCCCAGGCGGTGTCCTGCTCCGAACTCTGCGGAGGCGACGGTACATGGCGCGTGGCGAAGGCGACGATCGCGACGCCGAGCGCCAGGAAGCCAAGAACGATCAGGGTCGGGGTCATGGGATCGCTCCTTTTCTGAAGTCGCACCTTAGACGCCAACAGCGCCGAGGTCTCTGCAACCGTTCCACGGCGCGACCCTTGGCCGCCAGGCTCAGGCGTCGCCGCGCGGATCGATCAGGCGGTGCGCGTGCAGGATGAAATAGCGCATATGCGCGTTGTCGACCGTCGCCTGGGCCCGCGCCTTCCACGCCGCCTTGGCCTCGGCATAGTTGCCGAAGGCCCCGACGAACTCGACCTTCGACAGGTCGCGGAACACCGGCTGATCCAGATGGCGCAGTTCGCCCCCGATCACGAGGTGCAGCAGTTGCGGGTCGGCGGTGTTGGGAGCGTCAGTCATGGCGAGGGCGTCCGGGGGAGGGGCGTTACTGCCGCAGCGGGATAGGCGCTGTCCGCTTCAGGATCAACGGGTGCAACGCCGGTGCCGAGCAGACGAGGCTGGCCTGGCGGGGATCGGGGCGATTGAACCGCCAGGGATGACCGTGGTGATCCGACACCTTCGCCCCGGCCTCGGTGGCGATCAGGGCCCCGGCGCAGACGTCCCAGTCCCATTTGGGCGTCAGGGCGATGGCGGCGTCGAACGCGCCGGAGGCCACCAGGGCCATGCGATAGGCGAGCGCGTTCCTCTTCTCATACCGCATGGGCGGCCACGGCTCCGGCCAGTGCGGCCCCTCCATCAGCCGGGCGTCGGCCAGCATCGCCGCGTCGTCCAGCGTGTCCACGTCCGAGGCCGTCATCGGCCGACCGTTCAGCCGGGCCCCGCCGCCCAGGGTGGCTTCGAAGGTCTCGCTCATCGCCGGCACGTGAATCACGGCCGCGACGGGCGCGCCGTCCTCGACGATGGCGATCGGCACGCACCACCACGGGCGGTCCTTCATGAAGGCGACGGTGCCGTCGATCGGATCGACCACGAAGATCCGGCCCCGGGTCAGGCGATCGGAGGTATCCGGCGTCTCCTCCGACAGCCAGCCGTGATCGGGGCGCGCCGACAGCAGCCGGTCCTTCAGCATCGCATCGACGGCCAGATCGGCACTGGTCACAGGCGATCCGCCGTCCTTGGACGTGATCTTCAGCCCTCGCGTCCGCTCGGCCTGCGCCAGGGCACCGGCCTCCAGCGCCGCCTCGCGGATGAGGGTCAGATCGTCGTTGAGGTCGCTCATTTGCCCGCGATGGCGACGCCGTCGATCAGCAGGGACGGGCTGTTGGCCGAGCCCCTGAACTCCAGGTCCGATCCCGGCACCATCCGCAGCCACAGGTCCGCCAGCTTTCCGGCCACGGTGATCTCGCTGACCGGATAGGCGAGCGCGCCGCCCTCGAACCAGAAGCCGTGAACCCCGGCGGACCAGTCGCCGGTGTTGGGGTTCAGCGACGGCCCGAACATGCCGGTCACCACCAGCCCCGCTCCGGCATCGGCCATCAGCCCGTCCTGATCCCGGTCGCCCGGCGTCAGGTGCAGGTTGTGGGTCGAGACGCCCGGAGGGGCTGCCGACCCGCGTGAGGCATGCCCCGTCGTCTCCAGCCCCAGCTGGGCGGCCGAGGCGCGGTTGAGGAGCCAAGTCTTCAGGATGCCGTCCTCGACCAGGGCGATCCGCTCGACCGGCGAGCCCTCGTCGTCAAAAGGGGTGGAGCCCAGGCCCCGAACGCGGAACGGATCGTCGAGGATGCTGACCCCCGCGGGAAACACGCGCTCGCCCATCCGGTCGATCAGGAACGAGGTGCCTCGCGCCACCGAAGGGCCGGCGATGGCGCCCAGCAGCGGCGACAGGATCTGGGTGGCGATGCGGCGATCGAAGATGACCGGAGCGGTGGTCGAGGCGATCTTGCGCGGGCCCAGCCGGGCGGCGGCGCGACGACCGGCCTCGGCCCCGATGGCCTCGGGCGAGGGCAGGTCGGAAAGGTGGCGTGTCGAGCGGCCCTCGCCACCGCGCTCCATGGCTCCGTCGCGCTCGGCGATGACGCTGGCGCTCAGAGAGAAGCCGGTCGCGGCATAGTGGCCGTCGAAGCCTTCGGACGTCACCAGCCGCCAGTGCGACGAGGAATAGCCCGCCCCAGCGCCCTCCGACCGGGCGATCTCGGGCGTGGCCAGGGCGACGGCTTCCGCCTCGCGCGACAGGGCCTCCAACTCGGCGGCGGTGCGCTCGGTCGCGTCGTACAGGTCCAGCTCGGCGAACGGCCCCTTCGCCAGCCGGTCCCGGGGTGTCAGGTCGTTGTAGGGGTCTTCGGGGGCCAGGCGCGCCATCGCCACGGCCCGCTCGACCAGCCGCGCGCGGGTGGCGTCTGACAGGTCGGTCGCCGAGACGGTCGCCTGACGCCGTCCGACGAAGACCCGCAGGCCCAGATCCCGGCTCTCCTCGCGCTCGACGTCCTCCAGCGCGCCGTTGCGGACCCCAACCGACAGGGATGCGCGCTCGGACGAGACCGCCTCGGCGGCGTCGGCTCCGGCCTTCAGGGCGTCTCGGACAAGATCGTGCAGAAGGTCGGCGGGCGCAGGAGTGTCAGGCATGGGCCGCATATGGCCGACGCGCGCCTGTGCCGCAATCGTGGGGCGGGGCTCAGTTTGGTGGTGGCCACCGTTCCTGTTGTCATCCCGGCCGGAGCGCAGCGGAGAGCCGGGACCAAGGCGACTTCTTCTTCCCGCTCCCGGTCAGCCCGCAGGGATGAGCCGGGAGACCGGTGGCCTCGCGCCAGGTGTTTGCATCGGCCCGGCTCGGCGGCCGGGCCTGGAACGGGGGTGCGACAATGTCCCGACTCTCCGCTCCGCTTCGGCCGGGATGACAAGGATCGGGGTGACCTATACGACCCCGACATGGCCTATCGAGACCTCCGCGAGTTCATCACCTTTCTCGAATCCCAGGGCGAGCTGGTTCGCGTGACCGAGCCCGTATCGACCGTGCTGGAGATGACCGAGATCCAGACGCGACTGCTGCGAAACGGCGGTCCGGCGGTGCTGTTCGAGAAGCCGGTGATGCCCGACGGCTCCATCAGCCCGATCCCGGCGCTGGCCAATCTGTTCGGCACCGTGAAGCGCGTGGCCATGGGCGTGACGCTGGAGAAGAAGCAGCGGACCACGGCCGCGGAGCTGCGCGAGGTGGGCGAGTTGCTGGCCTTCCTCAAGAACCCGACGCCGCCGCGCGGCTTCGGCGAGGCGATGGAGCTGCTGCCGCTCGCCCAGACCGTAATGGCCATGCGGCCCAAGGTGGTGAAGTCCGCGCCGGTGCAGGAGGTGGTCCTGAAGGGCGACCAGATCGACCTGACGTCCTTGCCCATCCAAACCTGCTGGCCCGGCGAGCCCGCGCCGCTGATCACCTGGGGCCTGGTCGTCACCAAGGGGCCGAGCGAGGACCGCGAGGACGATTTCAACCTGGGCATCTACCGCATGCAGGTGCTCGGCAAGGACCGGGCGATTATGCGCTGGCTGGCCCATCGGGGCGGGGCCCAGCACTATGCGCGGCACAAGAAAAGAAAGACCGGGCCGCTGCCCTGCGCCGTCGTGCTCGGGGCCGATCCGGGCACCATTCTGGCGGCCGTGACGCCCGTTCCAGACACCTTGTCGGAGTATCAGTTCGCCGGCCTGATGCGTGGCAGCAAGGCCGAGCTCGTGCCCTGCAAGACCGTGCCGCTGATGGTGCCTGCCCGCGCTGAGATCGTGCTGGAGGGCCATGTCCTGCTGGACGAGCACGCGCCTGAGGGCCCCTACGGCGACCACACCGGCTACTACAACTCCGTCGAGACCTTCCCGGTCTTCCAGGTCAGCGCCATCACCATGCGGCGGGATCCCATCTATCTGACCACCTTCACCGGCCGCCCGCCGGACGAGCCCAGCGTGCTGGGCGAGGCGCTCAACGAGGTGTTCATCCCGCTGCTGCGGGCCCAGTTTCCGGAGATCACCGACTTCTGGCTACCGCCCGAGGGGTGCAGCTATCGCATCGCCGTGGTGTCGATGAAGAAGGCCTATCCCGGCCACGCCAAGCGGGTGATGCTGGGCGTCTGGAGCTTCCTGCGCCAGTTCATGTACACCAAGTGGGTCATCGTCGTGGACGACGACATCGACGCCCGCGACTGGAAGGACGTCATGTGGGCCATCTCCACCAAGATGGACCCGGCCCGCGACATCACCGTCATCGAGAACACCCCGATCGACTACCTGGATTTCGCGTCGCCCGAGAGCGGCCTGGGCTCCAAGATCGGCCTGGACGCCACCGACAAATGGCCGCCCGAGACGAAGCGCGAATGGGGCGAGGAAATCCGCATGGATGAGGCGGTCGTCGAGCGGGTGTCGGAGATGTGGACCCGCCTGGGATTGCCGGGTGACGGCACGCCGATCTGGAAGTAGGCGCCGTCCCGTGTTATAACTTCGTTCTAACGGAATCCCTCATGCCCACGTCCATCCGCAAGATCGGCAACTCGCAGGGCGTGATCCTGCCCAAGCCTGCGCTGGCTGCCCTCGGGGTCGCGCAGGGGGGCGCGGTGGAGTTCATTTACGAGACCGGCAAGATCAGCATCGTTCCCGCCCGATCCGACCCCCGAGAGGGCTGGGAGGAGGACGCCAAGATCGTCGCGGCCGCCGGCGTGACCCAAGAGGACCGCGAATGGCTGGACGCGGACCTGACCGACGAGCCCGCCGACGACTGGGACGCCTATACGGCAGAGGACAGGGCGCGGGTCGAGGCAGAACTGTTCGCAAGCGGCCTGGTCAAGCCCTGAATGGTCCGCCGGGGCGAGGTATGGTGGGTCAGGCTGGATCCGACCATCGGCCATGAAATTCAAAAGACGAGGCCCTGTCTGGTGGTGTCTCCTGACCAGCTGAACCGGCATGGGATGTGCGTGATCGTGCCTTTGACCAGCAGCGAGAAGCGCCGGTTCCGGGTCTCCACGGCCGTCTCGGGACAGTCGGGAGCCGCCGCCGTCGATCAGGTGCGGGCCATCGATCACGGTCGCCTGGGCCGTCGCATCGGCGAGGTCGATCCTAGCATCCTCAACGCGGTTCTCGCGACGCTGCGAGCGATGTTCGAAGACTGATGTGCGGGGCCCCGGCGTGACAAGTCGCTGATCCCGACTAGTCTCGCCGCGTGAGTGCCGCTCGAGGAGGGCTTGATGAGCGACTTCGAGTTCTTCTTCAGCTTCTACGGCCTCTTGCTGGGTCTGTCGGTGGCTGAGCTGACCGGCGGTTTTGCGCGGCTGCTGCATGAGCGGCATCGGGTGCGGTTCGGGTGGCTGACGCCGCTCCTGGCGCTGTTCGTGGCGATCGATCTGGTGACCTTCTGGGTCCAGGCGTGGTTCTATTTCCGGGGCGCGCCCTTCAATGCCGCCGTGTTGCTGGTCGGTCTGGTGATCGCCGCGACCTTCTATATCGCCGCCAGCCTCACGTTTCCGCGTGTCCTGGCCGAAGGCGCGGAGACACCGATCGATCTGGACGCGCACTTCTGGGCGCATCGGCGTGTCGTGTTCGGCTGCGTTCTCGCGGCCAATGCTCCGGTCTGGCTGATCGTGGGTCTGATGCCTCTGGCCAACGAGGCCTGGCTGGAAATCTGGTCCGCCCGGCTGATCATCGGCATTTCGATCTTCGCGACCTGCACCGCCGCGGCGGCGTTCTCGCGGTCACGGACGGTGGTGGTCGCGGCATTGCTGGGTGTGCTCGGCTACACGCTCTACAACTTCAGCCGGGCCGGCGTGGCCCTGGTCAAATCCGGGCTCTGGGGACCGTCGGTCGGCTGAGGTCGAGGCTTGCCAGATCGAGCGCGTCGGACGACGAAGGGTCATGCGCCCCATCCTGATCCTCGCGGCCGTCGCCGCCTTCTCCAGTAGCGTGAGCCCCGCCATGTCCCAAACGCCTGAAAGCCGGGCTGTCTCCAACACCGCCCCTTGGGACCAGGCCTTCCTGCCGCCCGCGCTGGAATGGGACGGCGCCAGCCGCAGCCTGCTGGCCGACACCTCGAACCCCTGGATCACCGACTTCGAGCGCGATCCGGAGTTGAACCACAGCCCCGACTACGCCGCCACCCGCGCCTGGTTCGACCGCCTGGACGCGGCGTCGGACCTGATCCGCATCGAACAGTTCGGCATCTCGCCGGAGGGCCGCCCGATCTACGCCGTCATCGCCAGCCGCGACGGGGCGACGCTGGATCCCGCCAAACCCGTCCTGCTGGCCCAAGCCGGCATTCATCCTGGCGAGATCGACGGCAAGGACGCCGGGATGATGCTGCTGCGCGACATCGCTTTCGGCGACAAGGGCGGGCTGATCGACGACGTCAACCTGGTGCTGATCCCCATCCTCTCGGTCGACGGGCACGAGCGGTCGAGCGCCTACAGCCGCCCCAACCAGCGCGGGCCGCGCATCCAGGGGTGGCGCAACACCGCCACCAACCAGAACCTGAACCGCGACTTCCTGAAGCTGGATCAGCCCGAGATGCGGGCGCTCAGGGCCTTCATGAACCGGCTGGACCCGAACCTGTATCTGGACATCCACGTCACCGACGGAATGGACTACCAGTACGACATCACCTTCGGCTTCAACGGCGAGGACGGGGTCTATTCGCGCTCGCCGGCGATCTCGGCGTGGCTGGACGACCGGTTCAAGCCGGCCATGAACGCGGCCCTGGAAGGGCAGGGGCACATCCCCGGGCCGCTGGTGTTCGGGGTCGACGATCAGAACCCGAGGGCCGGCCTGTCGGACGGCGGCCTGGGCGAGCGGTTCTCTAACGGCTGGGGCGCGGCCGCCCATGTGCCGACCGTCCTGATCGAGAACCACAGTCTGAAGCCCTACGAACAGCGGGTTCTGGGGACCTACGTCCTGATCGAGGCCTCGCTGCGGCTGCTGGCCGAGGAGGGCGCCGCCGTCCGTTCCGCCATCGCCGCCGACCGGGCGCTGCGGCCCGCCGAGATCCCAGCCAACTTCGTGCCCGATCCGACGCCGCTGGAGACCCGCGCGTTCCGGGGCGTGCTCCATGAAACCTATGAAAGCCCGGCGTCGGGCCGCACCGAGATCCGCTGGCTGGGGCGGCCCGATCCGGAGCTTTGGCAGCTGCCCTATTTCGGGTCGCGGCCGTCGCTGACGCTGCGTCGCCCGACGGCCTATTGGGTGCCCGCGCACCGGGCGGATCTCATCGAGCGGCTGCGTCTTCACGGGCTGCAGATGGAGACCCTGACGGAGCCCCGGACCGTCGCGGTCGAGATGCTGCGCCTCGTCGATCCCGTCATCGCGACCCGCGCCAACGAGGGCCACGTCCAGATGAGCGTCCAGACGGTGGAGGCCGACCAGAGCGACTGGACCTGGGCGCCGGGCTCCGTGCGGGTGCCGACGGATCAGCCGCTGGGGGACATCGCCGTCCTGCTGCTGGAGCCCCAGTCCAACGAGAGTTTCTTCGCCTGGGGTCTGGTCCCGGAAATCCTCAGCCGCGTCGAATACATCGAGGGCTACGCCATCGCGCCGCTCGCCGAGGCCATGCTGACGGCCGATCCGGCGCTGAAGGCCGAGTTCGAGGCGAAGCTTGCGGCAGACCCTGCCTTCGCCGCCGACGGCGACGCGCGGCTGCAGTGGTTCTACCAGCGAACTCCGTTCTATGATGACCGCTACCGACTGAGGCTGTGTGAAAACGCCTCCAGCTCGAGCGAATTAGCTTATTCTCCCGAGGTCTTCAGGAGGTGGGTATGAGCCGCTTCGTTCAGGGTGCAGACCGCCGGCAGCAGACGCTGCTTCCCGAGTGCCTCGACGACTATGTGGCCG
>CANJLQ010000001.1 GCA_947475735.1 Caulobacteraceae bacterium | reverse complement strand
CACCCCGCACACCAAGTTCCTGGCCGAGGCCTACATCCTGACCAAGGAAGAGGGTGGCCGTCACACGCCGTTCTTCACCAACTACCGCCCGCAGTTCTACTTCCGCACCACGGACGTGACCGGCATCGTGCACCTGAAGGAAGGTGTCGAGATGATCATGCCCGGCGACAACGCCGAGCTGAACGTCGAGCTGATCACCCCGATCGCCATGGAAGAGAAGCTGCGCTTCGCCATCCGTGAAGGCGGCCGCACCGTCGGCGCCGGCGTCGTGGCCAAGATCGTCGAGTAGTGAGGAGCCGGGCCGCGCTCTTGCGCGGCACATGGCATCGCATGCGATCCCGGCGACGAACGCCCGAAGCGCAAGCGTAGGGCTGACGGTCCAATCTGAACGTTTGGAACGGCCGTCGGGGCAACCCGGCGGCCGTTTCCAACTCCCTTCTCCCGGGAGGGGAGAAGGGAACCGGCGTCGGAACGGCTGCCCGTGCCCGGCGTTGGCCAAGCACAGCCATCACGGAGCCTCCGATGCCCGCCATCCGAACCTTCGCCGCCTTGTCCGCCGTCACGCTTCTCACCAGCGCCTGCGCGACCACCGACAACTATGCTTCACGGTGCGAGCGCGACTATGCGGAGAACCGCCGCTACGCCACGGCCAGCGGCGCGGCCCTGGGCGCTCTGGCGGGGGCCGCCATCGCCGGCGAGAACGACCGGGAGCGTGGCGCGGCCATCGGGGCCCTGGCCGGCGGGCTGCTCGGCAACCAGCTGTCGGAACGCGACGATCCCTGCGGCTACGGCTTCGGCGGCTACAACCGTGACGGCCGTTATGGCTATGAGCGCCTGCCGCGCCGGGGCGACTACGGCTACTATTGATCCCGGACGATCGGATCTGAGCGCCGCCCTCCATCCCACGACGCCGGACGGCCGCTATTTCGTCGTCCGTGGACGACTATGGCGCTGTTCCAACCCCGGTCTCGACCCATCCACTCGCCAGGCGCGGGTATCGGACCTGATGGCGGCCCGGCGGGCGGTCCGGGCGGCGCTCAAAACGGGCGATCCGAAGGCGCTGCGGCGCGCGCGGACCGAGGTTCAGACCGCCAAGGTCGCGCTGGGCGAACGGGGGCCTGTCTGGTGGACCGACGGGACTCCCGACCAGAACCGCAGGATGGTCGCCGACACGCCCTATGCCGCGTGGCACGCGGCGCTGGATGCGCGCTAAGGACGGCGGATGATCCGCGCCTCCCTGCTGTCGTGTCTGCTGTTAGCGCTCGCCGCCTGCGCCACACACCCCGGAGCGCTGGATCACGTTCGCTTCGCATCCGACCGCGCGTTCGTGCGTGCCGCCACCCAGGCGGGTGAGGTGCGGGGCGTTCAGGGCGGGGGCGTGCGCGCCTTCCTCGGCGTGCCCTATGCCGCCCCGCCGGTGGGCGAGCGGCGGTGGCGGGGGCCCCGGCCCGTCCCAGCATGGGCCGGGGTGCGCGATGCGACCCGGCTGAGGTCCGACTGCATCCAGGCCATCGGGCGAGACGCGGTGCTGGGCGGCGGCGGGGGCGTGGTCGTCGGGTCCGAGGACTGTCTGTTCGTCAACGTCTATGCGCCCGTCCCGGCTCAAGGCCGGGATGACAAGACTGTCGAAGCGCTGCCCGTCATGGTCTGGCTGCACGGCGGGGCTTTCACCATCGGGGCGGGGGCGAACTATGACCCCTCGCGGCTGGCGGCTGAGCATGGCCGGGTGGTGGTCACGGTCAACTTCCGGCTGGGGGCGCTCGGGTGGCTGGCCCATCCGGCGTTCGCCGGGGAGGGGGAGGGCCTCGGCGGCAACTGGGGGCTGATGGACCAGCAGGCGGCGCTTCGCTGGGTCCAGGCGAACATCGCTGACTTTGGGGGCGACCCGGGGGACGTCACTCTGTTCGGTGAAAGCTCCGGTGCCTGGAGCGCCTGCTATCTGATGGCGTCGCCGGGTTCGGAGGGCCTGTTCCATCGCGTGATCCTGCAGAGCGGGCCGTGCTTGGAGCCGAACTCGCTGAACGCGCTCTCTGCCGAGGCGCCAAAGGGCACGATCTTCTCGCAGGCGCTGGGATGCGATGGCCCCGATCCGGTCGCCTGCCTGAGAGACGTGCCCGCCTGGCGCATCGCGCGGGTGCCCTCGCCGAGGTCCGGGATCAATGGGCCGGGGTCGTGGGGGCCGGTCCACACCGACACCGTGGTGCCCGTGTCGCCGCCGGAAGCCTTCGCATCCGGGCGGTTCGTGCGGGTGCCGGTGATCGTGGGCACCAATGCCGACGAGGGTCGCCTGTTCGCCACCGAGGTCCGCGACCTGGACCGCTACGAGAAGCAGACCGTCTGGATGTACGGCGAGGCGGGGCTGCGGGCGCTGGAGCGGTATCCGGTCGGCGGCGACGGGCCGGGCGTGGCGATCGCGGCGAGCTTCACCGACAGCCGGTTCGCCTGTCCGTCGGACGCCTTGCGCCGCGTCCTGTCCGTCCATGTGCCGGTTCACGGCTATGAGTTCGCCGATCCGGACCCGGTGTTCGTCCTGCCCGACTGGATCATGGGGCTGGAAATGGGGGCCTATCACGCCTCCGAACTGGCCTCAGTGTTCGGGACGTCGTGGCTGTTCGCCGACACCGGCCGGTGGACGCCGGAGCAGAGGGCTTTGTCGGAGCGGATGATGCGGCTGTGGACCGGCTTCGGCCACGACCCGGGCTTCGCGTCGGACTGGCCAAGGGTCAGCGAGGGCGTCGGGTCGGTTCTGGTGTTTGATCCGGCCGGCGACCGGATCGACGACGGTTTCTTCGATCGCCATCAGTGCGGCTTCTGGGGCGGGACGGCGCTGGGACCCGTCGCGCCCTAGGGGACGAGGCTGTTCAGCCAGTCCTCGAGGTTCGTGAAGCCGTCGCCGTCCCGGTCGGCCTGACCGTCCGGGCTGGCAGGGTCATGGCCGTTCGCCGTCTCCCAGGCATCCGGCATGCCGTCGCCGTCGCCGTCGATCCAGCGCGTGCCGGGCGACAGGTCCGGCCAGCCGCCGACCTGGGTCTGGCTATCGATGATCCGGCCAGTGCCGTCCTGGACCGAGGCGATGACGCGCGCGTCCACCGTGTCGCGGACGCGGGAGGCCCCGGCGGCGGCCAGAACGGCGGCTTCGGCTTCGGCTGCGGTGTGGCGGACCGGCGCGGCCCAGTCGGGCAGGGCGGACAGGCGGTAGCCGGGGCCGTCGGTGCCCGTCGTCAGGCTCCACGGGTCGGCGGGCACGGCACCGTCCAGGCTGTTGGCGTCAAACCAGGCGCGGGCCAGGGGGCCTTCTTCCTCGAAGATGATCGCGCGGGTGGAGTCGGGGCCGCGGCGGTAGGCGTTGGCGGCGAAGACATAGGTCGAGATCGTCGCCGGGTCGCTGTCGTCGTTATAGCCGGCGTGGCCGCCGCCCCAGTTGTAGAAGACGTTGTTGGTGAAGGCGAACCGGGGTCCGACGGGATCGATATCGGGCGTCAGATAGTTGCCCGGCCGGGGCATGCGCGCCCGGTGGCTGGCCCACAGATTGTGATGGAAGCTGAAGGTCGCGCCGTGGGCCCCGCGCACGAGGGTGCCGTAGCCATGATCGCCTTTGGCGTGCCGCGACCGGTTCAGGCTCTCGGCGATGATCGACCACTGGACCGTGACGTCATAGATGCCGCGCTCCGGCGGGTCGTAGCGGCTACCGGCCGACAGGGTCTCGTCGACGGACCAGGAGGCGGAGACGTGGTCGAGGATGATCCGGCGGCCCCGGGTGATGGAGATCGCGTCGGCCTCGACGCTGCTCTCATCGCCGAGGCGCGAGCGGATGTAGCGCACCACCACGTCGTCGGCGGCGATGACCAGCGCCTGATCGCGCAGGGTTATGCCGCCGCCGGGCGCGGTCTGGCCGGCGATGGTGATCTGAGGATGGCGGAGGGTCAGGGGCGTCTGGAGGCGGAGGGTGCCGCCGATGTCGAAAACGATGGTGCGGGGGCCGCGCGTCTGGACCGCTTCGCGCAGGCTGCCGGGGCCCGAGTCGTTCAGATTGGTGACGCGCAGCACCGCCCCGCCGCGCCCGCCCGCCGCGAACCGCCCCGCGCCCTCGGCCCCGGGGAAGGCGACGACGGGCTCGACCTGCGACAAGGCTGGAGTGGCGGCGAGGAGCGCCAGGAGTGCCAAGGGCGCGAGGGAGCGGCGCAGACGCTTCATCGGCTGGCGGCGTGGTAGGTCAGTGTCCAGCCCGTGCGGACCGGCGCGGCCAGGGACCGACTCTCGGACCGGCAGCGGATCAGGCTGAGGAAGGGACCGGTCGGGCTGGCGTGGACGGGCTCGAGCGGCGCGGTCTCGCAGCGGTCCAGGCCGGTGACGTGCAGGCGGGTCAGCGGGCCAGAGCGGTAGGTGACCGTCCAGCCGTCGGCGCCTCGCGCCAACCCCTCGACCGGCTGATAGCCGGCGAACTCCAGGCTCAAGGTCGCGGGGCCGAGGTCGGTGGCCGGGGTGTAGACGTCGCTGCGTTCGATCCGGCCCGGGGTGAAGCGATATCCGGTGCGGGCCCCCATCCGTGCGTCGGCGATCGGGGCGTTCTCGCCCATCCGGTCCATGGCGTCCTGCCGATAGTCCAGCTGTACCGCATCGGCTGTTTCGGTCATCCGGACGTCCTTGTGAAAGGCCAGCGGCTGGAGCACCGACCCGTCCGCCAGCTCGACGCGGGTGATCAGCTGGGGGAAGGCCCCGTCGGCCGATCCGGCGACCAGGCCGGGCGAGAAGGGCATGGGGAAGTAGGGGGTGTTCATGTGCTGGCCGGCACCGCCGTTGATGACCGGCAGGCCGATCAGCCGCTGGCCGTCGATCACCGTCAGCAGGGCCCGGTCGAACTCGCCGCGACCGAACCAGGTCAGGGTGGCGCGCGGTCGCGAGGCGCGCCAGGCGGCGAGGTCGGCGGTGGGCGCGCGGTCGCGATAGCCGAGCCGGTTCCACAGGGCGTTGGTGTAGGAATGCTGGCGCGCGAGGCTCAGGTTCTCGCCCAGGATCCGGTGCTTGGCCCGGTAGGCGTCGGTGCGGCGCCCGTGGTCCCACAGGTTGACCGAGCCCGTGTCGGCATCGACCCAGAAGTCCATGTGCCGCGCCGTGATGGCGCTGGACAGGGCATAGGCCACGTCCATCTCCTCGGGCGTCAGCACGCCCAGCACAGCGGCCGCGGTCAGAACCTCCAGCATGGCCGTCTCGCCGTAGGCTCCGATGCTGCGGCCGTATTCGAAGCCGTCGCCGTCGGGCCCCGCGCGCAGCAGCACCAGCTCGGCCGACTGGCGCAGCCAGCGGCGGACCTGCTCGGGCGGTTCGCGGCCGACGTCGATGAACCGCTGGGCGATCTCGCCGATCAGAAGGACGCTGTAGCGGTCGAACCGGCCCTGGCCGTCCGTCTCGTCGGCGAAGCCATAGTCGGAATAGGTGGCGTAGTGGGCGAGCGTCTTTTCCAGCAGGGCGTCCGCCGCGCGCTCGTCCTCCCAGCCCAGAAGGTTGCGCAGCTGGGCCACGCTGTAGGCCACGCCGTAGTAGTTGTTGGGCAGGTCGATCAGCGTCAGGTCGTCCTCGCGCACGAAGCCGCGCCAGTCCAGCTGCGTCCGCAGGCGCGCCAGGGTCACGGGATCGACCGCCTGCTCCAGCAGCCCGGCCTGGTTCAGGCGGTTCAGCGCCAGAAGCGAATAGTAGGCACCCCACTCGGTGTTGGTGTCGTTTACGGTCAGGGCGGCGAGGTCGCGAAAGCCGGCCAGATAGCGTGCTCGGCGCGGGTCGTCGGCGGGGGTGTCCAGGATCAGGCCGGCCATGCCGACGGCGATCTTGCCCGGCAGGAATTTGTCGGGGGTCCCGAACACAGGCTGGCCGTCGATGACCATGTCGCGCCGCTCGTCCATCAGCCGGACCAGCAGGGCCTCGACCTGGGGATTCAGCCGCTCCGTCACCGTGCGGTTCATGGGCGGCGGCGTCGAGCGAGACGCGGAGGTCGTCTGGACTGCGGGGGTGGTCGTGGCGCAGCCGCCGAGCCCCAGCATCAGGGCCGCGACGACCGCGATGTCGAGCCTGTGGGTCATCTCAGTGCCTTCGCAAACGACGCGGACCGCCGCAGAAAAAAGCGCCGACGCCGTGGTCTGGACCACATTGGCGCCGGCGCAGTCGCTTCAGGAGTGAAGAAGTAGAACAGATCGACCAGGCATCCCCTCTGGTCAGTAGCGGTAGCGGACGCCGACCACGAACTCACGACCCGTGTGCTCGTAGTTGAGGTTGTTCTGGCGCTGGCTGTTGATCCAGCGCTCGTCGTACTGATCGGTCAGGTTGATGCCCTCGAACGAGAGGGTCAGGTTGTCGCCGAGGTCATAGGACAGGGCCATGTCGATGTTGGTGGCCTCGGCCTTGCCTTCGACGTCGTTGCTGTTCGCGCCGGGCACGCGGATCAGATATTCGTCGCGATAGGTGCCAGAGACCCGCGCCTCGAACGGACCGCGCTCGTAGTACAGGGTGGCGCTCCACGAGGAGGGCGACTGGCCCACGATCGGCTGGCGGGTGGTCGTGCCCAGGGTCGGGCTGACGATGTACTCGATCTCGGATTCGACCTGGGTGTAGTTGAACAGTCCGCCGAAGCCCTCGAACGGCGCGGGCAGGAAGTTGAACGGCGTCTGCAGGGTGATCTCGAACCCGTCCAGATCGCCGCCGGGGGTGTTGCGGCTGGAGGTGAAGATCACGTCCGACGACGGCAGGACTCCGGCCGGCAGGATGTCGTTGGGGAAGCCGGTCTCGGAGAAGGGCAGCCGCTCGCGCACCGTCTGAACGAAAGAGTCGATCGACTTGTGGAACAGGGCGAAGCTGAACAGTGCCTCGTCATAGGGATACCATTCCACGCTCAGGTCGTAGTTGGTGGCCCGGATGGGCTCCAGGAACGGGTTGCCGACGGTCAGGGTGGTGTCGGCGACGCCCTGGGCCACGGTGCCGCCCGGCGTCAGCTGGTTCAGAGCCGGACGCGCCATGACCTTGGCGGCGGCAAAGCGGACAAGCAGGTTCTCCACCGGTTCGATGGAAACGTTCAGGGCCGGCAGGGTGTCGTCGTAGGTGTTGGTCAGGTTCAGCAGGCGCGTGCCCAGCAGGCCCGTGGCGTTGACCTCGGTCTCGACGTAGCGGACGCCCAGGTTCCCCCGGACCGGCATGTTCCACAGCGACGTCTGGAAGTCGGCCTGGATGAAGTAGCCGTTCGAGGTCTCCGAGACCGAGCGCGTCTCGCCCGCGAAAGGCGTCACGCGGAAGTCGCCGAAGTCGTTCACGCAGTTGCAGCTGAAGCCGATCAGCGCGTCCAGACGGGCGATGTCAGGGATGACCCAGGAGGAGGGCGTTCCGGCCGGCAGGGTCAGCGAGCCCCGGCTGATGCTGGAAACCGTCGTCGAGTACTGGTCAATGCCGATGCCACGCGCCGCCAGCAGGGCCAGAGTGGATGCCGGCACGGCCTCCACGGCCTTGCGGTTCTCCACGACACCGAAGCCGAACTCCTTCTGCGAGGCGCCGAAGCGGAGGGTCAGGCTGTCGTTCAGGTCGAAGGTGAACTCGGCCTCGATGGTATCGTAGGTGTTCTCGGTCTCGTTGGGACGCAGGCGGATGATCGACGGATCGCCCAGCGCGCTGGACGGGCTGAGCGACCAGCTGGCCGGGTTGGAGACGTCGAAGCCGTAATTGATGGCCGGAACGTTGATGTCGCCGGAATAGTCGTAGCTGTAGCCGTCGACGTCGTAGCGATCGAACGACACGGTCGTCTGCTGGGGGTTGGAGCCGATGGCCTCGGAGCTGCCGACCAGACCGCGGAACCGGAAGCGGTCGTTGAACTCGTGCGTCAGCGTCAGGGCGTTCTGGGTGAACTCGGTCGACAGGACGTCGATCCGCTGCTCGGATCGAGCGTCCACGTCGTTGAACAGGGCCGAGATCAGGGTGGCGTTGTCGTCCACCCGGCCGGACACCAGGTCCATGGCGCGCAGACCTTGGACGCCGGCCTCGCGCGCGGGGCTGATGATCTCCAGGAACTCCTCGTTCCGGGTCTGGTCCAGTTTGGCATACAGGCTGTCCAGCGTGATGCGGGTGCGATCGGTGACGTCGAACTGGATCGATCCGGTCAGGCCCAGCCGTTCGCGGTCATAGCTGATGCGGCCATAGCGCGGAATGCGCGGGTGGGCGGCGCGAAATGCGGCCTCCTGGGCGGCCAGGCCGGTCAGGGTCTGGCCGGCCGCATTGGTGATGGTGCCGACCGACTGATAGCAGCGGGTCGTGTTCACGTAGGAGGTGATGACCCCGGCGACCGTTGTGGGCACGCAGCCGTCGTCGGCGGGGACGCGGAAGCCGACCGAGCTGGAGCCGTCCTCGAACGTCTCGCGCTTGGAGTAGGCGGCCGAGACCAGGGCGCCCAGCCGGCCGTCCAGCCAGCGGTTCGAGACCAGCAGGGTGCCGCGCGGGCCGGTGTTCTCGGACAGGTCGTTATAGGTCGCCTGAGCGCCCGCCGCGAAGGTGAAGCCGGAATAGTCGAACGGACGGGCGGTCTGGAGATCGACCGTCGCGCCCAGCGAGCCCTCGTTGACCGAGGCCTCCTGCGACTTGCGCACCGTGATGCTGTTGAAAAGCTCGGAGGCGAAGACGTTGAAGTCGAAGCCACGGTTGCGGTTGGCGCGGCCCTGATCGCGGCCGCCGGTGGTCGCCAAGGCTTCAAGCCCGTTCAGGCGGACGCGGACGAAGTCGGAGCTGAGGCCCCGCACGTTGATCGAGCGACCCTCGCCGCCGTCACGGTCGATCTGGACGCCCGGAACGCGCTGCAGCGACTCGGCCAGGTTCAGGTCGGGGAAGTCGGCGATGTCCTCGGCGCTGATCGAATCGACGATGGAGTTCTCGTTACGCTTGACCGCGATGGCGGCCTGAAGCGAACGGCGGAAACCGGTGACGACGACTTCATCGACCGTGGTCTCCTGATCCTGAGCCGCGGATTGATCCGCGGTCTGGGCGGCGGCGCCGCCCGCGAAGACGCATACCGCGACAGAGCCCAACAGAAGTGAACGCAAAACCATGACCGTCTCTCCCCCATGCCGGTGCTCCTTGATGAAGCGTTGCTCGGCTTATGGGCACCATTGATACCGGTGTCATTCCATCCGTCAAGTGCCACCGGTGTCATTCCGGAGATCAACTCACCGAAGCCGCGCTCGATCGAAGCCCTCAGCCCGCCGTCCTTCGGCGTCCGCTGACCACCACATCGACGGTGCCGACGCCGCGGATGCGCGTGATGCGGCTGTCCAGCGCCTGTGTGACGTCGCCGACGGTCACGGTCGTGATCACGCGGTAGTGGTCGGAGGTGTAGCCCGTGCCCTGGAGGTTCGGCGCGCCCTCGGCCGCCAGGTCGGCGGGGATCAGATAGCCCTTGCGGTCGCGGGCCTCGATCAGCTTTGCGGCCACCTGTGGATCCCGGGTCAGGAGGGTCAGCAGGGGCAGTCCGACCGTGTTCAGGTTGACGCTGGTCTGGCCGGGCAGGATGGCGACGTAGGGGGCCAGTCGCTCCAGGTCCGCGCGGGGCACGCCGGCCGCGACGATCAGACTCTCGTCGCTGAGCGGTCCGGCGACGCGCACCACGGTGGCGATGCGGATCAGGGTCGCGGGGTCGATCCCGAGGGAGGCGCCGATGCGCTGGAACAGATCGATGGGCCCCGGGTCGCCCGTCTGCATGGCGTTCAGATTGAACCGCGCCTGCTCGTCCTCGATCGTCAGGGCGAACTGTCCGCCCGGGATGGAGACGGCCTGCTGCCCCAGCTGGGCCCAGGGCTCGGTCAGATTGTCGGTGGCGGCCGCGGTCAGGCCGTCGCGGCGCAGCGCCGTCACCGCCGACAGCTCGCCCGCGCGGGCATAGGCGTTGGCCTGGGCCGCGTCGCGCAGGCGGGTCGACCGCTGCACCTCCAGATCCTGGGACGCGATCATGATCAGCACAGCGACGCTGGCCACGGCCAGCACCAGCAGCACGTTCAGCAGGATCATGCCCTCACGCCGCGTCACGGGACGACCCCCGCCGGCGTGACGGCGACCGGGGCCTGGGGCGCGTCGGTCAGGGGGATGGAGACCAGCCGGCGCACGGTGGCCCCCGGCCGTCCGTCCAGACCCGTCAGGGTCAGGTCCAGGGCGACGGCGGTCAGACCCTCGTCCGGGTTCAGGCGGGTGGCTCCGCCGAGTTGCGGACCGGCCGACGCCATGCCGCTCGGGTCCGGCAGGGGCCAGACGTCCAGCCAGTCGCCGCGCCGGCGATGAAAGGTCCAGCGGGCGGTGGACACACCGATGACCAGCACCTGGACTCGCTCTCCGCCCGGCCCCGAGACCGTGCGGGTCAGGGTCTCGCCCGTCAGGTCATAGCGTACGCTCACGATCCCGCCGGACACGTCGATCTTTCTCAGCGACAGACCGCCGCCCGATCCGGCGACGGAGCCGGTCAGCTGGTCGAGGTCGGACGTTACGACCAGCATGGCCCGCTGAATCTCGGCCATGCGCGCCAGCCGCGTCTCGGTCGCGCCCTGCGTCCTCAGCACGCCGTCCAGCAGGGTGAAGCCCGCGATCCCGATGAGGGCGAACAGGACGAGCGCGATCAGAACCTCGATCAGGGTGAAACCGTCGCGGCGCCGCTTCGCTGTCACGCCGGGCGTGCTAACGAGGCACGGACGAGGGAGGCCCCATGCTGAAGGTCTGGAGAACGCGGGACGGCGAAAGCGGTCGGGCCGGCGGCGCATTTCAGTTCGAGCGCCTGACGGTCAAGGTGACCCGCTGGAGGGTGGTGCTGATCGTCGCGGGGCTGACGACATATGTCCTTGGCCTAGTCGCCATGGCGCCGGCCGAGATCGTGACGCCCCGATCGTCGAACGGAGAGCTGCAGGCCGTCGGCACGGTCTGGGCGGGCGAGCGAGCGCTGCCCGGCGGGTTCGGCGCGGGCTGGAGCCTGATGCCCCTGACGTCGCTGACGACTCTGTCGGCCGCCGAGCGGATCACCCTGCGCGGCCCGGACACGGCCGCGAACACCGAGGTCCTGATCCGGCCGGGCCGGCTCTTGGTGCGCGATCTGGACGGGACCGCGTCGATGCGGCTGCTGAACGCCGTCGCGCCGATCATGCCGTTCGTCTGCGATCCGGTCGCGCGCTTCGCCGTCGCCCGTCTCTCGATCCGGGGCACGCCGGAGGGGGAAGGGACGATCACGACCTCGCCCGGGCAGTGCGCGCCCAGCGGCGGAGGCGTGGCCACGGCCGTGCCCGCCCTAACCGGTGGCGTCACCGCGACCGAGGGCGGCACGGTGGTGGCCTTGAATACACCGGGCGCAGTCGATCCGGTGATGCGGGCCCGTATCCAGGCCGACGGCGGGCTGACCGCAGAGATCGGCGCGGGCGGCGTGGGCGTTATCCCGGGCATCGCCGCGCCGGTGAGCTTCGAGACCAGTCTGTAGAGCGTGGGGCTCACAACCCCGCCAGATTGTTGAGGTTCACGATCGGCATCAGGATCGCCAGAACCATCAAGAGCACGATCCCGCCCATCACCAGCAGCACGCCGGGCTCGACCAGGGACACCAGCGCCTGGACCAGGCTGTCCAATTCCTGCTCAAGATCCTGGGCCGCACGCTCCAGCCCTTGGCCCAGTTTGCCCGACTGCTCGCCCGCCGCGACGATGGCCAGGAGCAGGGGCGGAAAGACATCGGCCTCGGCCATGGCCCGGCGCAGCGATGAGCCTTCGCGGACTCGAGCCGCGGTGACCAGGGCGCGCTCGCGGGCATAGCGGTTGGGCGTCACGGCGGCCGCGGCCTGCAGCGCCTCGACGAGGGGAACGTCGGACCGGACCAGCGTGGCCAGCGACCCGGCGAACCGGGCGGCGTTCAGGTGGCGGGTGAAACCGGAGAACGGCGGCGTCTTCAGCAGGAACTCGGCGAAGCGTCGGCTGTTGGCGGGCACCGCCAGCCAGCGGTTCCAGGCCACGCCCGCGACGACAAGGGCGATCAGCACATAGACGCCGAACGCCTGGACGAAGGCGGACAGACCGATCAGGGCGCGGGTCAGGAAGGGCAGTTCGGCCCCGCGCGAGACGAACACCTTCACGATGTCGGGCACGACATAGACCATCATCAGGGTGATCATCAGCAGCGACACCCCCGCCAGCAGCGCCGGATAAAGCAGCGCCAGCTGCACCTTGCGGCGCGCCTTCTCCTGATTGCCGACGAACTCGGTCAGGTGGGCCAGAACGGTCGCCAGCTTGCCGGACTGCTCGCCCGCCGCGATCGAGGCGCGGTAGAACTCGGGAAAGACCTTGGGATGGCGACCCAAGGCGGAGGCGAAGCTGCGGCCCTCCAGAATGGCCGAGCGGACATCAGTCAGGACGACGCCGATGGGTTGGCCTTCGGTCTGCTGCGCGGCGATGCGCAGCGCCTCCTCGATGCGGATGTCCGAGCCGATCAGGGTCGAGAGCTGGCGGGTCACGGCCGACAGGGTCTTGGAGCTGATCCCCCGCCGGAAGATGACGATGCCCTTGGACAGGTCGGTCTTGCGCGTCTCGCCGGCCAGGGTCACCCCGGTCGGCATCAGGCCCCGGTCGCGGACCAGCTGTCGCGCGCCGACGTCGGAGGTGGCCTCGATCGTGCCCTTGTGAGGCTTGCCCTCCGGATCGACGGCCTGCCAGGCATAGACCGGCATCAGACGTCCTCGCGGACCACGCGCGCGACCTCCTGCACGGTGGTCTCCCCGGCCATGGCCTTCATGGCGCCGTCCTCCAGCAGGCCGGGGCCGCGCTTCCTCGCCAGCTTGATCAGGTCCGCCTCGGACGCGCCGTCGTGGATCGCCGACTGCATCGTCGGATCGACCTCGATCACCTCGTAGACGCCCAGCCGACCCTTGTAGCCTTCGCCCCGGCACGCGGGGCAGCCGACGGGACGCCAGACGCGCGCCCCGAGCGGGACGGCCCCGCCGGTCAGTTCGACGTCGCCTTGCATCGCCTTGTCCTCCTTGCGGCAGTGCGGGCAGAGGCGGCGCACCAGGCGCTGGGCGATGAGGCCGGTCAGCATAGGGGCCAGCAGATAGCGTTCGACGCCCATGTCGATCAGGCGCGTCACGCTGCCGACCGCCGTATTCGTGTGCAGGGTCGACAGCATCAGGTGGCCGGTCATGGAGGCGCGCACGGCGACCTCGGCCGTCTCGTGATCGCGGATCTCGCCGACCATGATGACGTCGGGGTCCTGACGCAGGATGGCGCGCAGGCCCCGGGCGAAGGTCAGGTCGATGCGGCTGTTGACCTGCATCTGGCCGATGCCGTCCAGCGCGTATTCGATCGGGTCCTCGACCGTCATGATGTTGCGGCGGCGATCGTTCAGGCGCGTCAGGGCGGAATAGAGGGTCGTGGTCTTGCCCGAGCCTGTCGGGCCGGTGACCAGGATGACGCCGTGGGGCCGCGCGATCAGCCGCTCGAAGGTCTCCAGATCGCGCGGGGCCATGCCCAACTGGGCCAGGTCGAGAGAGGTCGAGCCGCGATCCAGCAGACGCAGCACCACCCGTTCCCCGTGCTGCGACGGGATGGTCGAGACGCGCACGTCGACGTCCAGCCCACCGATGCGCAGCGTCACCCGGCCGTCGTGGGGCACGCGCTTCTCGGCGATGTCGAGGCGCGCCATGACTTTGATCCGGCTGACCAGCAGGGGGGCCAGGGCGCGGGCGGGCTCCAGAACCTCGCGCAGGACGCCGTCGATGCGGAAGCGGACGACCAGCCGCTTCTCCTCCGCCTCGATGTGGATGTCGGACGCCCCATCGCGGATGGCCTGGAGCAGCAGGGCGTTGATCAGGCGCACGACCGGCGCGTCGTCGCGGCTGTCCAGCAGGTCGTCGACGGCGGCGGCGTCCTCGGCCAGGGCCGTGAGATCGTCCTCGGAGGCGGCATAGTCGGCGGCGGGCGCGGCCTCAGAGCCGGTCTGTTCGCGCAGGACGGCGTCAAAGCGGTCGTCGTCGACGGCCTCGAACGACAGGTTCTCGCCGGCGACCCGGCGCACCTCCAGCAGCGTCTCCAGCGAGGCGGAGCGGCGGTGCAGGCAGACGGGATGGTCGCCGCCGGTGACGATCATGGCCCCGCGACGCCGGGCGAAGCCATAGGCGAGGGTGGGGGCGGCGGCGGGGCGATTTTCGGCGAGGCTCATGGGCGTTCGACCCTCAGGGTCGCATTGACCGCGCCGGGCTGCGACCCGCGCTGCAGCTCGACCGACGACAGCACGGCCCCGGAGGATTCCAGCGCCGCCAGCCAAGGGATCAGGCTGTCGTATCGGCCCTCGGACACGGTCACGGCGGCGGCGTCGCCTTCCATCGCCACCGTCGGAACGATACCGAAGGTGGCGGCCTGAATCGGGATGGCGGTCTGGAGCGGGCCGTCCAGTGGCGCGGCCGAGGCTCCGGGAGGGCCACCGGTGCGGACGCGAACCATGACCTCTTCATAGGCGGCGATGCGGGCGACCGAGGCGGCACGCATGTCCACCAAGGGGCGGACGATGCCGAGCCACAGGGCCGCGACGATCAGCAGGCCGCCGAGACAGGCCAGCATGATCTGCTCGCGCCGCGACCGGCTTGCGTACCAGGCGGCGGCGCTGTCCAGCGCGGGGGAGGATCGGGTCAGCAGGATCGGAGCCCTCATCGGCCGGCTCCGGCCACGGTCAGGGTGGCGTTCAGTCCCCCGGCGCTCGCGGCCGCATCGGCGACACCCGGCGTGCCGGTGGCCGTCAGGCCCGAGGCGTTCAGCGCCTGCACCGCCCGGTCCAGGGTCGAGGCGTCCGGCACGACCACGGCCATGTCGAGGCCGCCCGGCTGATAGGCCAAGCGGTTGAACGCGACGACGCCCGCCCCGGGCAGGGCCTGGGACGTACGGCTCAACAGGCCTGTGAAGGGACGGCCACCAGTGTCCACTCCGCCCAGCAGGCGGTAGGCGGCGGCGACCGGATCGTCCGTCGCGGCGACCTGGGGGGCCACGGCCTGAAGCACGGCCCGTGCCTCAGCCTCCTTACGCTCTGCCATGCCGTGCAGCAGCAGGGCATCGACGCCCAGGATGGCGATGTGGGCCACGACGCCGATCCCGGCCACCAAAACCAGGGTGCGGGCCGCCGAAAAGGCCGTGGGTCGGGTCGCGGCATAAGGGCCCTGGCGCAGGTCCAGCGGCGGCAGGACGGCGAGGGGATCGCCCGCCGGATCGACCACGGCGGCGGTCGCGTCGACCCCCTCGGCCATGACGTCGGGCAGGGGCTCCCCGATGGCGGCGATGCGGGGCTTGCCCGCCGCCGTCCAGGCGGGGCTGAGCATGTCCAGCGGCACGGCGAAGCCTGAGCCGTTGTCGGTGCGGATCAGGGCGCGACCGTCTTCGGCCTTGCGGACGGCCCAGACCCCGGCGGGCGGAACCGGCAGGGTCAGGGCGTCAGGCAGCAGGATCGCCGCGTCCAGATCCTCGCGAGCAAGCAGGGCGATCCACTGGTCCATCCGGGCGCGGCGCACGACCCCGGCGATATGACGACGTGGCGCCACCTCCTGGCCGAGCGCGAAGTGGAGGTTCCCGAGCGGCTCCGCCACCGCGTCTTCCATCGCATACGGAAGGTTCTGCAGCCGCTGCGCCCGTGTGGCGAAGGGCAGGTCGACCGTCAGGGTCAGGACGTCTTCGGACGGCACCAGAACCGTCGTCGGCCCGGCCCAGGCGCGGTCGACCGCCAAGATTCTGTCATCGACGATGCGCCATAAGCCTCGACTCGGAAGGTTGGAACGAGCGGGTCCACCGGGCATCGTCAGTCCGTGACAGAAGGGCGTGGTCGCAAGGACCACGGCGGTCTATAGCAGCGAAAAACAGCCTGTCGCTATGGGCGGTTTCATTGAGAAAAAGTGTCATGATTACTTCGTCCGAGCGTCATGAAGGCGAACGGCGTCTGTCCAGGCGGCGGCCTGGCCTGACCCTGGTCGAGATGATCGTCGTCCTCGCGATCATCGCTGTCGTCGCCGTTCTGATCGTGCCCAACGTCATCGGGCGGCCGGACGAGGCGCGCGTCACGGTCGCCAAGACCGACCTGAAGACCATCGCTACGGCCCTGCGCGTCTATCGCCTGGACAACGGCGACTATCCCACGACGGCCCAGGGGCTGAGCGCTCTGGTCGAGCGTCCGACCGCCCCGCCCGAGCCGAGATCGTGGTCTGCGGAAGGCTATCTGCCCGAGGTCCCGACCGATCCCTGGGGCCGGGACTATGTGTACCGCAGCCCGGGCCTGACCGGCCCCTACGACCTGCTGAGCCTCGGCAAGGACGGCGAGGAGGGCGGTGAGGAACTGGACGCCGATCTGACGGACAAGAGCCGCTGATGACCTCTGTCGGGGGACAGACGGTCCGGGCGCGTCGCGAGGGCATGACTCTCGTGGAGATTCTCGTCGTGCTCGCGATCGTCGGCGTCATGGCCGGGGTCGTGACCCTGGGCGTTGGCCTCAGCGACCGGGGCATGGGCGTCGAGAGCGAGGCGAACCGCCTCGCCGACCGCCTGAGGCTGGCCGCCGACGACGTTCTGGTGACCCGCCAGCCCCTGGCCCTGGCGTTCGACGGCGAGGGCTACGGCTTCGTGCGCCCTGAGGGACAGCCCGCCGGTGTCGTCGATGCCCTGGCCGAGCGCCATGCTCTGCCCGCGGGCGTGAGCCTGATTGGTCTGGACACCGTATCTCCCCTCATGATCGATCCCGATGGAGGCCAACCCGTCGCCGCGTTCGGCCTCGCCAAGGGCGACCGCCGCTGGCGCGTGGAGTTCGACGGCCTGAACGCCGTGGCGCGGCCGGTCGCGGACGAGGCCGCGTGATGCGCTCGGGTTACTCCCTGATGGAGGCCCTGGTCGCCCTGTTCGTCCTGGCCGTCGCGACGGTCGGCCTGACCCGCGCGACCCAGGCCCATGTCGACAGCGTGCGCGGTCTGGAACAGCGGGTGGTCGCCCAGTGGGTGGCCGAGAACCGGCTGACCGAACTGAACCTGCGCGGCGGGGCGGGCACGCCCGACGTCTCGGTGGTGCGGATGCTGGACCGGGACTGGGACGTGCGCGTCAGCCGCGCCGCCACCGACGATCCCGACCTGATCGCCGTCGAGGTCGAGGTGTCGCCGGCCGGCACCGGACGCGAGGCCATCCGCCTGTCCGGCTTCGTCGATCGTATCGGGAGCGCCGCATGACGCCCGAGCGCAGGGACGAGATCGCGCTGCGTGTCGTCAGTGTTCTGGTGGTCGGGTCGATCGCCTGGGCGCTCGCGGCCCTGACCTGGCGTCTGACCGGCTGGGACGACGGCCGGGCCGAGGTCGCAGTGGCCGAAAGCCTCCCACCGCTGGGCGCGCAGGCCGGTGGGCCGGACGCCGAGGTCGCCCGGATCGTGTCGCTGGCCCCGTTCGGAGGCGGTGCCGCCTCCGTGGGGGGGCTGCCCGCATCCAGCCTCGGCCTGGTCCTGAAGGGCGTCCTGTCCGCCTTTCCCGCTAGCGCCTCCACCGCCCTGATCGCCGTGGGCGAGGGCCCCGCCACCATCTACGGTGTCGGTCAGAGCCCGGTCGGCAACGCCGTGATCGAGGCGATCGAGATCGACCACGTCATCCTGAACGTCGGCGGCACGCGCGAGCGGCTGGATTTCCCGGCACCGGTCGCCTCCCTCGAAACCGCGCCAGCGCCGCCCGGTGCCGGCATGACGATCACCCCCGCCCAGCCTCCCCAGCCGTCACCCGAGACCTCCGCCGCCCTGGCCTCAGCCTCTCCGATCGCAAGCGCCGCCGCGGCCTCCGCCGCCGCCCGACCGGCCCCACCACCCCTCGATTCGGGCGCGACGCCCAATGTCGCCGCCGCCGCCGGCGCCGCCGGCGTGTCCGCCTCGGCGGCCGGATATCGGATCGGGCCCAATCCTTCGGCCGAGCTGCGCCGCTTCGGCCTTCAGCCCGGCGATCTGATCGAGAGCCTGAACGGCCAGCCGGTCGGCGACGCCGCCTCGGACCAGCAGCTGTTCGAGCGCGCCCGTTCGGCCGGTCAGGCCCGCGTGGTCGTCGTGCGCGGCGGTCGTCGTCTTACCTTGAACTTTCCCCTTCGCTAGGAGCCCGGCGTGACCAAGATCATCCGCCTGACCACCGCCAGCGCCCTGGCTCTCAGCCTCGCCGCCGCCGGGCCGCTGACGCCCCTGGCCCAGACCGTCGCCCCGCCGCCCCAGGCGACGCAGGACGTGGTCATCAACATGCGCGGCGCCGACATCAAGGACGTGGCCGAACAGGTCAGCCGCATCACCGGCCGCACCCTGGTGCTGGATCCGCAGGTGCAGGGCCAGGTCAACGTCGTCTCGGCCGAACCGCTGAGCCGCAACGGGGTGTGGGAGCTGTTCCTGTCGGTGCTGCGGACCTCGGGCTTCGCGGCGGTGCGCAGCGGCAACGTCTGGCGCATCGTCCCCCAAGCCAGCGTGGTGCAGAGCGGATCGTCGGAGACCGGCCGCGCCCAGTCCAGCCAGCAGATCGTGACGCGGCTGGTGCGCCTGCGGAACCTGCCGTCGGATCAGGCCGTTCGCGCGCTGCGGCCGCTGGTGTCTTCGTTCGGCGCGATCGAGGCCCTGACCGAGCCCAATGCCGTGGTCGTCACCGACTACGCCGAGAATATCGCGCGCGTACAGCAGCTGGCCGCGACCCTCGACCGGGGCGGCGGCTCCTCGTTCGACAGCATCCTGTTGCGCTACGCCTCGGCGGTGGATGTCGCGGCCTCGGTCAGCCAGCTTCTGGGGTCGGACGCGGGCGGGCCGCGCGTGACGGCCGACGAACGCTCCAACGTCCTGCTGATCCGGGGCGACGCGGCCGACCTGGCCCAGGCCCGGTCGATCGTCGCCGCCCTGGACACGCCTGGTGGGGCAGGCCCCATCGTGCGGGTGGTGCGCCTCAGGAACTCCGACGCCGAATCGATCACCGAGGTGGTGCGCGGCCTCTTGGGTGGAGAGCCCGCCGCGAACAACGCCGTCGCCCGCTCGTTGCGCAACGACACGGGCCTGGCCAGCCTGAGCGCGTCGAACCGCGACGCGGCCGCCCAGGCGGTCAGCGCCATCAACTCGCCCGCCGAGACTGGCGGCTCGCTGCCACAGCCCGGCACCGCAGGGCCGGCCGCCCGCCCGACGGGCTTCACCCTCGATGGCGTCACCGTCCAGGCCTCGCCCGAGCTGAACGCCGTGGTCATGCGCGGCCCGCCCGCGACGGTCGAGATGCTGGAGGCCCTGATCAGCCAGCTCGACCTGCGCCGGGCCCAGGTCAAGATCGAGGTCGCCATCGTCGAGATCACCGGTGAACTGGGCGAGCAGATCGGGGTCCAGCTGGGCCTCGGTGGTGCGGTCCCCGATACTGGCGTCGTCGGCGGCACCTCCTTCGGGAACGCGGGCACGGCGCTCGGCACCGTCCTGACGGCGCTGGGCTATCCGGCCGGGCGGCTGCTGTCCTCGGGCCTGTCGGTCGCGGCGGGCGAGGAGGGCGAGTTCGGCCTGCTGCTTCAGGCGCTGGGCACCAACTCCTATGCCAACCTGTTGTCGTCCCCCAGCGTCACGGTGCTGGACAATGAGCCGGCCGAAATCGTGGTCGGCCAGAACGTGCCCTTCCGGACCGGCAGCTTCGCCACCGACGGCAACTCGACCAACCCCTTCACCACCATCAGCCGCGAGGACGTGGGCCTGACCCTGCGCGTCGTGCCGCGCGTCCACGAGGGCGAGACGGTGCGGCTGGAGGTCAGCCAGGAGGTATCGTCCCTGGTCACCACCTCGGTCACGGGCGCGGCCGACCTGATCACCAACCGGCGCAGCATCCAGACCAGCGTCCTGGCCGACGACGGCGAGACCATCGTCCTGGGCGGCCTCGTCACCGACGACCGCCAGGCAGGCAGCAGCCGCGTGCCGGGCCTGGGCAGCATCCCCCTCATCGGCAACGCCTTCCGCTCGAGGAACGACACCCAGACCCGGCGGACCCTGTTCATCTTCCTCAAGCCGACGATCCTGCGGGACTCCGCCGCCGTCGCCGCCTCGGCCCAGGAAAGCTACGACCGTCTGCGCTTCGCCGAGCCGGTGCGGATCGACCCCTCGCGTCCGCCCGCCCTGGAAACCGACCGCCGCCTTCAGCCCGAGGTGGATGAGGTTTTCTAGGTTTCCTTCTCCCCTTGCGGGAGAAGGTGGCAGCCGAAGGCTGACGGATGAGGGGTGAAACTCGGTCTCGCCGAGGCGGGTCAGACGACCCAGCGTATGCGCCTCTCCGTACCCCTCATCCGGCCCTCCGGGCCACCTTCTCCCGCAAGGGGAGAAGGGGTTCAGACCCGATCCTCGAACCTCGGGATGATCAGCTCGGGATCGGCCTCTGCGACCTCTGCTGGAGGTTGAAGCCGCAGCCGCTGGTCCGTAAGCCGCAGCAGAGGCGGTGACAGCAACGCGGCCTCGCCCCGAGCGTGGCGATGCACAATCTGGCCTCCGAACAGGGCGGCGGCTCCGACGGCGGTGCCCGCGAAGAACAGCAACATCGCCGCCAGGGCGTTGTCCCACCAGCCGGCCTGACTCGCGATCGTCGTCTCCCCGGCGGTCGAACTGGGCGTCGGCGCCCGTGCCGACGCCGGCTCCGGCAGACGCATCAGCGTACCGCCGCGCGCCATCAGCATCGGGACATTGGCGCGGGGCACGACGGCATAGGCGCCCGGCCCCGTCCGCATCAACGCGATGTCCTGGTCCAGCAGGGCCGTGCCGAAATCCTGCAGCAGGGCCTCGTCGGAGTACCAGCCGTCGGCGCGGAAGGTGACCGGGCCCTCGACGGCGGGATCGACCTGGAGATCGCGAGCGAGGGCCCCCACCACCACGTCTTGCGCGGCCTCTTCGGCCGGGGTGTCGGTGAAGCTGAAGACGTAGAACTGCAGCGGTTCGGCGGCTGGGCTGAGGGGCGGAGCCGCCGCCTTGGCCGGCAGGGCAGGGGCCAACCAGAGCCCGAGCAGGAGCGCGATGAGCAGTCGCAAGGTCATGGGCGGGACGGATACCACGTCGTCCCCTTGCCGTCCGTTCGCGACAGGACGATGAAATCCGCGCGGCTTGGTCTAGTCTTGTCCGACTCGCGTGGCCGTGCCGCGCGCCATGGAGACCACCGTGGTCCAGGTTCCCGGCGCGGCGCGCAGAGCCGCCGCCTTCCGACGCATGAGGGACGCCCGCTCCAGCGAGGTGGCGGAGGACTATGTCGAACTGGTCGGCGACCTGATCGCCGAGACCGGCCAGGCGCGGCTGACCGACCTCGCCGACTGCCTCGGCGTCGCGCCGGCCACGGCCGCCAAGGTGCTGCAGCGGCTCCAGCGCGACGGCCTGGTCGAGACCCGGCCCTATCGCTCCATAACCCTGACCGACGCCGGCGAGCGCATGGCCGACGCCTCGCGCGAGCGGCACCGCATCGTCCACGAGTTCCTGCTGGCGCTCGGGGTGTCACCAGAGATCGCCGAGGGCGACACCGAGGGCATCGAGCACCACGTCAGCCCGGAGACCCTCAGCCTGTTCCAGACGATGACCGAGCGGCTGCGTCAGGCAGGCTGATCGGGGCTCATCCGCGGATGCGACGACAGCGGACTGTTCAGAGAGGTCGAACGCGGTCTAGGTTCACCGGACGAGCGCTGGAGGCGCGGGGGAAATGAGCATGATGCGACAGTGGTTGGTGGCGGCCTCGACGGCGGTGATCCTGGCGGCGGCTTGTCAGGCGGCGGCCCAGACCTGGGGCGGACCCGCCGCCGTGCTGCGCGACGAGACCCTGGCCAACAGCGTGATCACCTGGGCCCCAGGCGTCGGGCCTGTGGAGTGGTCGCCGTCGGACGGCATCGCGGGCATGCCGATCCTGATCAAGGACAATATCGAGACCCGCGACATGCCCACGACCGCCGGGTCGCTGGCGCTCGCCGACAACGCGCCGGGCCGGGACGCGCCGCTGGTCGCCCGGCTGCGCGAGGCCGGGGCGGTGATCCTGGGCAAGGCCAATCTGTCGGAATGGGCCAACATCCGCTCGTCCAACTCCATCTCGGGCTGGAGCGCCGTGGGCGGCCTGACGGTCAACCCCTACGACCGGGCCCGGACCGCCTGCGGGTCCTCGTCGGGATCGGCCGCCGCCGTCGCGACGGGGCTGGCCCCGGCCGCGATCGGATCGGAAACCGACGGCTCCATCGTCTGCCCGGCCTCTGTCAACGGCGTCGTGGGCTTCAAGCCGACCGTGGGTCTGGTCAGCCGCACCCACGTCGTGCCGATCAGCCACTCCCAGGACACCACCGGCCCGATCACCATGGACGTGGCGACCGCCGCGACCGTCCTGACCGCCATCGCCGGCACGGATCCGGCCGACGCCGCCACCGCCGAGGCCGATGCCCGCCGCACCGACTATCGCGCCGCCCTGGACGCCGGGTCGCTGCGCGGCACGCGCCTGGGGGTCCTGCGATATGGCGTGTCGAACTATTCGACCGAGACCCAGGCTGCCTTCGAGGCGGCGCTGACCTCGCTGCGCGCCGCCGGGGCCGAGCTGGTCGAGATCACGACCGCGCCCCAGACCCAGGGCATCGGCCAGGCCGAGCTGATCGTGCTGCTGACCGAGCTGAAGGCGGATCTGAACGCCTATCTGGCCTCGACCGACCCGGAGCAGGTGCCGACCCGGACCCTGGCCGACCTCATCGCCTTCAACGACGCCGAGCCCCGCGAGACCGTGCTGTTCGGCCAGGAGCTGTTCATCCAGGCCGAGGCGACGGGTGGTCTCACAGACCCGGCCTATCTGGCCGCGCGCGAGAGCTCGCTGCGCCAGGCGGGGGTCGAGGGCATCGACCGGATGCTGAGCGAGAACAACGTCGTCGCCCTGATCGCGCCGACGACCTCGCGGGCCTGGACCAACGACCGCGAGGACGATGACAACGGTCGCGGCTCGGCCAGCCGCCTGCCGGCCATCGCGGGCTATCCGCACCTGACCGTGCCCATGGGCCTGGACGAGGGCAGCCCGATGGGCCTCAGCTTCATCGGCACCAAGTGGGACGACGCCCGCATCCTGTCGCTGGGCTATGCCTACGAACAGTCCAGCCCGCGTCCGCCGCGCCCCTAGATTCTAGACCGTCTTCATCCAGAAGGACGCGCCGTAGAGGTTGAGGTCGGCCATCTTGCCGGGCCTCAGCCGCGCGTTCGCGTGCTCGCGCAAGGCCGGGTCCTGGTGGGCAAACCAGCAAGGGAACAGGATCTCGAACCGGTCCGGTCCGAACAGCAGGGCCGTGGCCAGCAGATACTGCTCGTTCCACAGCCGCGACAGATGCCCCGAGATGTAGTCGTAAGGCAGGTAGATGTCGTGGACATGGACGATCACTCCCGGCTTCACCCGGGGCAGGATCTCCATGAAGAAGACGGTCACGTCCGAGCCCTGGAAACTGCGGTGCGAACTGTCCAGGAACAGGATGTCGCCGGCCTCCAGCGCATCGAAGATCGACAGGTCGCAGTCTTCCAGCGGCGAGCGGATGACCACGTCCACCATCTCGTCGATCTGGTTCCGCGGCTGTGGATCGATCGAGGTCATGTGGGTGCGCAGGCCATAGGTCTCGACCGCGCGCTTGGCGAACTTGGTCGAGATGCCCGAGCCGATCTCGATGAAGCGCGCCGGGTTGCCGCGCTTCAGCATCTGGGTCAGGACCATGCCGTCCAGCGGCGGAAACCAGCCGTTCAGCCACAGCGGCTGGCGCATCTCGTAGGTGCCGAAGACGGGGATGTCGTCGTAGTCGGCGATGGTCTCGCCGATCTCGTCGATCAGGGCGGCGTAGCGGTCGCGGCCCCCCTCCATGAGCGCGGTCAGCTCCGGATGGGCGGGCCGGCCCTCGCCGTAGCGCACGATCGAACGGTACTTGTAGTCGACCAAGGTAAACGGGTGTTCGGCCTCCTCGTGCGAGAAGGTCACAACCGCGGGCATCGGCCTCGGCTCGGCATGGGCCCGGGCGTAGGCCCCCTCGGCCCCCTCGACGTCGCCGGCGATCTGAAGCGCCGCAGCGAGGTCGCGCCAGGCCTTGCGGTTTTCGGGTTGCGCCGTGGTGACGGCCCTCAGCGCCTCGAGGCCCTCGGCCACCTTGCCGAGTTTGACCAGGGTCACACCGTGCAGCTGACGCGTCGGCAGGTGGCCGGGCACGGCCTTCATCAGCCGACCGAAGGTGATCTCGGCGTGGTTCAGCAGATGGTACCTGAGCCACTCCGCCCCGGCGTGGAAGTCTTTCTGCTGGGCGGGCGTCAGGGTCTGGGACATGACCGCCTTAAGGACGAAGCCACGGCCGTTGACAACCCCGGGGATCAGTCGATGGCGCGACAGTCCGAGGGCTGGCGGCCGTCCGCCGTCCAGGTCGCGAGTAGACCCGAACCTCTCAGTTCATAGGCGCTGGACCGGTACCAGATGCCATCGGTCGCCCGTTCCCGATACAGATCGACCGCCTCGCCGCTGGAGTTCCGGACCGTCGCCATGTCGCGGGGATTGTCGAAATCGACCGACAGGCGCTCGCCGTTGTCGCACAGATAGACGGTGCGGATGACGCGATTCAGGGCCCGGTCCTGGACCTCGGCCCCCGTTCGGCGCCGGGCCGTCTGGGCCTCCACCGCGCGCTGGCGCACCGCTTCGCCGTCGGTGGGGGCCTCGCGGGGTTCCGGCCCGCAGGCCGATATGGCGAGCATCAAAACAGGGGCGACGACCGCGAGCGACGAAAGCTTGGGCATGAGGAATCCGTAACAGCCAGGCTTGGCTAACGGCCCGGAGGCTGGGCTGTTCCGCGCCGGGTCCGGAAGAAGCCGCGCAGGAGCTCGGCCGCCTCGTCCCCCAGAACGCCGCCGTCGCAGACCGGTCGGTGATGCAGCGTGGGCTGCTCGAACAGGCGCGGGCCGTGGATCACTGCGCCGCCCTTGGCATCGTCGGCGGCCCAGACCACCCGGCCGATCCGGGCATGGCTGATGGCCCCCGCGCACATGGCGCAGGGCTCCAGCGTCACATACAGGGTCAGGCCCGTCAGCCGGTAGTTGCCCAGGGCCTGGGCCGCCCGCCGCATCGCGACGATCTCGGCATGGGCGGTCGGATCGTGGCCGGCGACGGGGGCGTTGGCGCCTTCGGCGACGACCTCGCCGGTCGCCTCATCGACCACGACGGCGCCGACGGGAACCTCGCCCGCGTCCGCCGCCGCTTGCGCCAAGGCCAACGCCATGCGCATGAACCGCTCATCATGGCCCGCCATACCGACGACAACGACAAGAAGCCCAAGCCGCGTCAAGACCTGCGCGCGCACAAGCCCGGAGACCGGCCCAAGGGCGGGGCCTCCCGCCCCGGCTCGGCCTCGGCCGCCCGCTATGCGCCGATCGAGAAGGCGGCCGAGGGACGCGGCTCCGGCGGCGGCACCGGCCGCGCCTATCCGGCCGACAAGGGGGCCCGGCCCGAGCCGCGCGCGCCCAAGGGGCCTCGCGCCGGCGGCAAGCCCGGCGGCAAGGGCGGTGCGAAGGAGGCTCCGGCCGAACCCAAGCGCACCGAGCGCATCGCCAAGGCCATGGCCCGCGCCGGAATCGCCTCGCGCCGCGAGGTCGAGCGGCTGATCGGCCTGGGCAAGGTGGCGGTCAACGGCCGCATCCTGGACACGCCCGCCACTTTGGTGACCCGCGACGACATCATCACGGTCGACGGCAAGCCGATCGCCGCGACCCAGGCGACGCGGGTCTGGCGCTACAACAAGCCGGTGGGCCTGCTGACCAGCCACAATGATCCGGCGGGCCGCCCGACGGTGTTTGACGCCCTGCCGGCCGGCCTGCCGCGCGTGATCTCGGTCGGGCGGCTGGACATCAACACCGAGGGCCTGCTGCTGCTGACCAACGACGGCGAGCTGAGCCGGGCGCTGGAACTGCCCGACACCGCCCTGGTGCGTCAGTACCGGGCCCGGGCGCGGGGGCGGGTCACCCAGGCCGAGCTGGACGCGCTGAAGGACGGGGTGACCGTCGATGGCATCCGCTACGGCCCCGTCGAGGCGACCATCGACAAGGCCAAGACCAACGAGGGCGGCGATCCGTCGGCCAATCTGTGGATCAGCGTCCAGATCACCGAGGGCAAGAACCGTGAGGTCAGGAAGGTGCTGGAAAGCGTCGGCCTGACCGTCAACCGGCTGATCCGCCTGGCCTATGGGCCGTTCCAGCTGGGCACCCTGCCTTCGGGCGCGGTCGAGGAGGTCGGACCCCGCGTGATCCGCGAACTGCTGGCGGCCCACATCCGTCCCGAGAACATGCCCCAGGGCAACACCGTCGAGACGCCCGCCCCCATCCCCGGCCGCCGCACCGGCGCGCCCAAGGTGGTCGGCAAGTCCGGCTCGGCCATCGCCGATCCATCAAGGAAGCCGAGCCGCGTCCGCGCCGCCGGGACCGCGACCGAGGAAGCCACCGCCCGCGCCGCACGAGGGCCCAAGAAGGCCGGCTGGGCCAAGGCGGCGCCGCGGGACTTCAAGGCCGCGCCCGGCAAGAAGGCGTGGGCTCCGCGCGAGGGAGCCTCGGCGGATGGCGAGCGGCCCAAGCGCGCCTTCAAGCCGCGCGAGGACAAGATGATCGGGCCGAAGTCCGCGACCTGGGCCCGCGACGCGGACAAGGCCAAGCGCGACTTCAAGCCTCGCGCCTCTGGCGGAGCCGGGAAGCCCGCCGGTCGGCCCGCGCCGGGCGGCCCCCGGAAGCCCTCAGGTCCGCGCGGACCCCGCTCCGGCGGCTGATCCATGCGGATCGTCGCCGGAAAGCTGAAGGGCCGGGCCATCGTCGCGCCGGAGGGGCAGGGCACGCGCCCGACCTCGGACCGGGCGCGGCAGGCGATCTTCAACGTGCTGGAACACGCCGTCTGGACCGAGCCCTTGCAAGGCGCGCGGGTCATGGACCTGTTCGCCGGCTCGGGTGCGCTCGGCTTCGAGGCCATGAGCCGGGGCGCGGCCTTCGCCCTGTTCGTCGAGATCGACGAGGACGCGAGAGGCGCGATCCGCGACAACGCCGACGCCTATGGCCTGATGGGCGCGACGCGGGTGCATCGGCGCAGCGCCGTCGACCTGGGCGTGCGGCCGGGCTCGGACGGCGAGGCCTTCGATCTGGCCTTTCTGGATCCTCCGTACGGCAAGGGGCTGGGGGAACAGGCGCTGGCCCGGCTGATCGAGGGGAACTGGCTGAAGCCTGGCGCCATCGTGGTGTTCGAGCGGGGGGCCGACGAACCGGAGATCGAGACGCCGGGCTATGACCGGCTGGACGCGCGCGATTACGGGGCGGCGAGGGTCCTGTTCCTGAGGGCGTCGTCGGGGGCGGGTTGAGCCTCGGCGAAATGTGCACTCGAAAAAACAGGGTGCACATCGTGCACATTTTCGTCCTGAGCGTCCGGGGCCGGTGCGTCCGGGGCTGACAGGGACGGGGGGACGGGCTGGCCCAGCGACAGGGCCGCCGCCTCAGCCTCCTCTTCCGCTTCCGCCTCGCGCCGGTCCGCCTCGATCAGGGCGGCGATCCGGGCCGGGCCGAGGCCGGGATACAGGTCGGCATTGATCGCGCGGCTCTGGGCGCTCAGCTCCAGCCACAGCCTGCGCCAGCGCGCGGCCTCGACCGAGCGGCCCTGCTCCAGCGCCTGGAGATACCGCCGCCGCGCCGTCACCACCTCGTCGTCCAGCCCGAGATCGTCATACAGGGCCAGGTCGTCGGTCCCGGCCGGATCGTCCTGATCGGCGCGACGCCAACCGTGACGGGCCGCGCGACGGCGAAAGGCCGACAGCCCCAGGTCGTGACGCCGGCACACGGCCTCGGCCGTCATGCCCGACAGATAGTCCTCCCGCGCCCGGGCCCAGGCGTCGGCGGAACGGATGCGATAGGGGGACAGGCTCATGGGCGGGGAGTGTAGGGGGCCCATGCGTCAGAATCGGACGCAGGGGCGATCGGCCTACCCATCGATCGCTCCCCCGCCGGCCGGTGGCGTGGCCGCCCACCCTGGTCTAGCCTGCGGACATGACCCAGATCGATCGCCGCCGTCTGCTCGCCGCCGGGGCCGCCGTGGCCGCCGCGCCCTTCAGCGCCAGGGCGCAGTCGGAGAGGGGCTGGCAGGCACGCGCGCCCATGCCCTGGCCGGTGCAGGAGGTCTATGCGGCGGTCCACGGCGACCGGATCGTCGTCGCCGGGGGCCTGGTCGGGCGACCGGGGGGCGAGCCCCTGCATGTCGAGGACCGGGTCGGCCTGTATGATCCCATGGCCGACGCCTGGAGCGAGGGGCCGCGCCTGCCCGCGCCGCGCCACCATCCCATGATGATCGGCGACCGGGCGCTGGGCCTGTTCGCCGTCGGCGGCTATGGCGTCAGTCCGGCGGGCGAATGGACTGGCATGCGCGAGGTCTGGCGGCTGTCGTCGGACGGCACGGCGTGGGACCGCGCCGCCTCCCTGCCCGAGCCCCAGGCCGAGGCGGTGGGCCTGGCCTTCGGCGGGCGGCTGCATCTGATCACCGGGCGCTCGCCGGGCCGATCGCCCAACGGGGCCTGGGGCGATCAGGCGGATGTGGCCAGCCACTGGGTGCTGGACCCCGAACACGGCGGCTGGCACGAGGCGCGGCCCTGTCCGATGGCGAGGAACAGCGCGGCGGGCGCGGTGCTGAACGGGGCCCTGTGGGTCGCGGGCGGTCGCACGGTGCGGGGCGGCGGGACCGGACAGCTGGATCGATACGACCCCATCGAGAGCCGCTGGGACACCCTGGCCCCCATTCCGCGATCCCAGGCGGCGGGCCAGCAGGTGGGCGGCGGCTTGGCCATGGTGGCGGTGGGCGGCAAGCTGGTGGCGTTCGGCGGGGAGTGGTTCGCGCCGGGCGGCGGTGGGGTGTTCCGCGAGACCTGGATCTATGACCCGGCGACGGACGCCTGGAGCGCCGGGCCGGACATGAGGACGCCGCGTCATGGCCTGGCGGCGGCGGCGGTGGGCGACACGGTCTACGCCATCGCGGGCGGGGCGGTGGTGTCCGGCGGACAGGCGGTGGGGACGGTCGAGGCGTTGCGCCTGTGACGGTTCTCCCTCCCCTTCATGGGGAGGGACGACCGCGAAGCGGTCAGGGTGGGGTTCGAACGGCGTTGCGCGCGAACGACACGGCCCCACCCGGCTTCGCCTCCGGCTCAGCGTCCCTCCCCATGAAGGGGAGGGAGAAGGCGAGCGCCGCCCGAACAGCATCGCTAAATCCGCCGAACCCTCAAAGACGCTCCACGATGGCGCAGGCGGCGGCGGTGACGTCGGCCCAGGTGGCGTCGAAGCCCTCGGCCTCGCCGAACCAGGGATCGGCCACGGCCTGACCCTGTCGTCCCGGCACCCAGTCCAGCAGCAGGCTGAGCCGGGCTGTGCCATCGCCGGGCGCCAGGCGGCGCAGGTCCTTCAGATTGGCGTGGTCCAGGGCGACGATGTGGTCGAAGCGGGCGAAGTCGGCGCGCGTGACCTGACGGGCGCGAAGGGCGGTGATGTCGACGCCGTTCCTGGCCGCGACGGCGACGGCCCGCTCATCCGGCGGCTCGCCCGCATGCCAGTTCCCCGTGCCGGCGGAATCGACGACCAGCGCCACCCCCCGCCGCGCCGCCTCGGCCCGCAGGGCGCCCTCGGCGAGCGGCGAGCGACAGATGTTGCCGAGGCAGATGAAGAGGAGGGAGGGAATGGACACTTCTAGTTGAAACCGAAACACTCCATAACCTTCAACGGAGGAGGAGGCGTATGTCGAGAAGATGGATGGGCATCGCCGTAACCGGGACAAAGGCGGTCCTTGTTACGGCTGTGGAAGAGGCGGGGAAACCTCTTGAAATAATCTCCGATGACACTGTGGACTTACAGAGCGGTGATCGGGCTGCGGCCTACAAGGTAATGCACGATCGGGTGTCCGACCGGGTAGTTCACAACAAGGTCGATGAGGTTTTTGTGAGAGCCAGTGCTTGGACGTCGGGCATGAAACTTGCCCACCTTGAGGCAGCAGAGTTGAGGGGCGTGGTGATCGCTGCGGCGGGCACCAACGCTAGGGTTCACACTGTGTCATCGGCTCAGATTACCAAGACTTTTGGAAAGCGGAAGTTCGAGGACTACGTCAAAGACGACGACTTCTGGCTCACCAAGATTTCTGGCGTGAAGCTACGATCCGGCAGTCGGGCCGCCGCTCTCCTTTTGATTGCTGCCCGAGACTGAAGATGGGCAAGCTGCTTTCTAAACTAAAGATTGGGCCATTCGTCGGCGCGGGCCATTTCGGCCATGTCCACGAAGGTGACGATCCAGTACACGGCAAAGTCGCCGTAAAGCAGATCGCTCGCAAGGCTGGGGATGATGACGCGCAGTGGGATGCGCGGAAGGCGGGGGCGCAGGAGGAAGCCCAGAACCTCAAGAAGGCTCAACACCGCAATGTCGTGACGGTGCACCACTATGTGGAAGACGAGACCGACGAACTCATCCTCTACGTGATGGAGTTTTGCGAAGGCGGTTCGTTGGCTAAGCCGTATGAGGCGGGGCCAATCTCAATCGATGAAATGCGGCTCGTGGCGACCGATTGCCTTTCGGGCCTTGGCCACCTTCACGCAAACGGGATGCTTCATCGAGATATCAAGCCTGGGAACCTGCTCCGAGATAAGCGTGGTCGGACGAAGTTGGGTGACTTTGGTCTGGTAACCGACCGCATTGTTCAAGGCTACGGGTCGCCGGGTGACTATGCCTACAGCGACCATATGGCACCGGAAGTCCTCAACGGTGCGCCAACGAGCCCGAAGACAGACATCTGGGCGATGGGCGTAACGTTCTACCGCCTGCTGAGCGGCAAGGAATGGCACGAAGAGCATAGCCCGGGTATGGCGGCTCTGTTTGCTGGCAAGTTCGCCGATAAGCTTCGCTGGCTGCCTCACGTGCCAGCGGACTGGCGAAGAGCTATCCGCCAGATGCTAAGGCCAGACCCCGCTGATCGCTACCAGACGGTCCACGCCGTAGAAAAAGCAGTGGCCGCTCTATCGACGTACCCAGCATGGCAGTGCGTCGTTGGCCCTGGAAAGGTCACCTGGTTGCGGACGAAGGGGACCAGAACGCATCATGTTGAATGGGACCGCTCGGACGTCAAAAAATCGACGTGGCAGGCGTGGAGCGAGCCGACCAATGGCATCGGCAACAAGCGTGCCTTGGGCGGGACCACTAAACCCGTTGCGGAAAAGACCGCTTACGGCCAGTTGGTGAGCTTCTTCGCCAAGCAGACCTAGCGGCTACGTCGCGCGGCCTTTGGGATAAGATACTTGCCGCGGAAGTCTTGAGGCGTGAGCGGGCGTAACCCAAAGGCTGCAATCGCGGCGGCTTTTCGATCGCCGGCGCACCGATCGCAGAAATCGCGCTCTCCGTTATTCCCTTCGGCGGGAGACCATTTCCGGTCGCAATGACGGCAGTTGGGCCGTCTGAATGGTGCAGTGTGCGAAGCAGACTTCATCGCATCCGTCCTCTAGCCCCGAAAGAACATAACGTGAACAAACGATTCTCGTCAAGAGCGAACCATGTGCTTCCAGTTATTAAGGCAACGTGCGTAGGTTGATTCCTTAGTTGGAATAAGGCGTCCACCTCATGACGCTTTCAAAGCGAAAGATCACCTGCGCCAGAGCGTTTGCGCTCATTTGGCTAGGGATCACCGCCGCCCAAACAGCCTCTCCAGATCCGCCAGCTTGAGCTCCACATAGGTCGGCCGCCCGTGGTTGCACTGGCCTGAGTGCGGGGTGGCCTCCATCTGCCTCAGCAGGGCGTTCATCTCGGGCGCGCTGAGCACCCGCCCGGCGCGGACGCTGCCGTGACACGCCATCGTCCCGCAGACCTCGCCCAGGCGTTCGGACAGGGCCAGAGCCGCGCCGTGTTCGGCAAGGTCGTCGGCGATGTCGCGGATCAGGCCCTGGACGTCGGTGTCGCCCAGGAGGGCCGGCGTCTCGCGCACCAGCACCGCCCCGCCGCCGAAGGGTTCGACGATCAGACCCAGCTGCGCCAGTTCGTCGGCGCGGGCGATGACACGGTCGGCCTCGGCGGGGTCTAGCTCGACGACCTCGGGGGTCAGGAGGGCCTGGCGGGTGACGGCGCCCTCGGCCATCTGGGCCTTCATCCGTTCGTAGACGAGGCGTTCGTGGGCGGCGTGCTGGTCGACCACGACGATGCCGTCGCGGGTCTGGGCGACGATATAGGTGCCGTGGACCTGGGCGCGGGCGGCGCCGAGGGGGTGGTCGATGGGGTCGGGGTGAAGGGTCGAGGGTCGAGTGTCGAGGGTCGAGGGTTCGACGCGGGCGCTGTGTTCGTTCAGGCCTGGAATGATCTGCGCGGTCGCAGCCGGCCGATCCCAGCCGGTCCAGCCCGACCAGCCGGGAGCCACAGCGCCAAAACCCTCGACCCTCGACCCTCGACCCTCGACCCTCTCGACCCCTGTGCGGGCCGTGAACCCCGCCATGACGCTGTCGGCGACGGTGGTGGAGGCGCGGTGGCCGGCGGCGGCGAGGGCGTGGCGGAGCGCTCCGACGATCAAACCGCGCACCAGGGCGGGGTCGCGGAAGCGGACCTCGGCCTTGGCGGGATGCACGTTCACGTCGACGAACAGGGGGTCGATGTCGAGGAACAGCGCCGCCGCCGGATGCCGGTCGCGCGCCAGGAAGTCGGCGTAGGCGCCCCTCAGCGCGCCCTGCAGCAGGCGGTCGCGCACCGGGCGGCCGTTGACGAACAGATACTGATGCGCGCCGTTGCCCCGGCTGTAGGTCGGCAGGCCCGCATAGCCGGACAGGCGGATGCCCTCGCGCGACTGATCGATCAGGAGCGCATTGGCCTCGAAGTCGCGGCCGAGCAGAGCGGCGAGCCGCTTCAGCCGGCCCTCGTCGCCGGGGTGTTCGGCGGGCAGGCGCAACACCGTGCGGCCATCGAGGTCGAGGGTGAAGGCGACGGCCTCGTGCGCCATGGCCTGGCGCTTGATCTCCTCGGAGATGGCCATGGCCTCACTGCGCTCGGACTTCATGAACTTGAGCCGGGCGGGGGTGGCGTAGAACAGGTCGCGGACCTCGACGCGGGCGCCGTGGGGGCCGGGGAAGGCGGCGGGGGCGACCGGGCGGGTGTCGCCGCCCTCCACCGTGATCTGGTGGGCGTCTTGGCCCGCGCTGCGGCTGGTGATGGTCAGGCGGGCGACCGAGCCGATGGAGGGCAGGGCCTCGCCGCGAAAGCCCAGGGTGTGGATGCGCAGGAGGTCGACGTCGCCGGCGTCGTCGGGCTCCAGCTTGGAGGTGGCGTGGCGCTCGACCGCGAGGGCCAGCTGGTCCGGGGCCATGCCGTGGCCGTCGTCGGCGATCAGGATGCGGCTCAGGCCCCCGCCGTCGGCCTGGATCTCGATGCGGCGCGCGCCGGCGTCCAGCGCGTTCTCGACCAGCTCCTTGATGGCGCTGGCCGGGCGTTCGACCACCTCGCCGGCGGCGATGCGGTTGACGGTCTCGGGCGGGAGGCGGCGGATGGGCATGGGATTCGGTAAGGTAGCGCGTTGGCGCGTCCCGGCGAAGGGCGGGCCGTAGGCCGGCAGGAGGTTCTTCACAGCGGGCACGGCGGAAGGAAAGCCACGGCGGGCACGGCGGGACCCCGTGCGTGGACGCGACGATGCTCTCGCTGTGTTCGCCGTGATACGCTGTGCTCGCTGTGATGAACCTCTTCGAGGTTCGATGCCGTTATCGCCGAAACGGCGACAACTCCGCCGTCAGCCCGGCGATCTCCGCCTCCACGCCCCGCCGCTCCTGCTCCAGATAGCGCTCCACCGGCACGCGGAGCGCCATGTCGGCGATGTGGTGGGCGGAGTAGACGGGGGTGGGGAGGTAGCCGCGGGCGATCTTGTGCTCGCCTTGCGCGCCAGCCTCGACGCGGGACAGGCCGCGCGCAATGGCGAAGTCGATGGCCTGGTAGTAGCAGAGCTCGAAATGGAGGAAGGGCACCTCCTCCAGCGCGCCCCACTGGCGGCCGTAGAGCGCGTCGCGGCCGATGAAGTTGAGGGCGCCGGCGATCGGTGTGTCGTCCCGGAAGGCCATCATCAGGGCGATGCGATCGGCCATCGACTGGCCCACCAGCGAGAAGAACGCGCGGGTCAGATAGGGGCGGCCCCACTTCCTCGACCCCGTGTCCATGTAGAAGGCGAAGAAGGCGTCCCAGTGGGCTTCGGTGATGTCGCCGCCGGTCAGGACGCGGATGTCCAGATCGGCCTGGGCGTCGCGGCGTTCGCGGCGGATGGTCTTTCGCCGGTTGGACGACAGGGCGGCGAGGAAGTCGTCGAAGGTCTGATAGCCGTCGTTCCGCCAGATGAACTGCATGTCCTGGCGCAACAGCAGCCCCTGGTCGCCCATCAGCCGCCACTCGGGTTCGGTCGGGAAGTTGACGTGCAGCGACGACAGGTCCAGCCGCTCGCACAGGGTCAGGGCCCCCTGGATCAGGGTCTGCTGGACGGTCGCGGCGTCGGCGTCCGGGTGGGCGATCAGGCGCGGCCCGGTCGCGGGCGTGAAGGGCACGGCGGACAGCAGCTTGGGATAGTAACGTCCGCCAGCGCGCTGATAGGCGTCGGCCCAGCTGTGGTCGAAGACGTACTCCCCCTGGCTGTGGCCCTTCAGCCAGAGGGGCATGACGCCGATGACCCGGTCGTCCGGATCGCTCAGCGTGAGGTGCCGCCCCGCCCAGCCCTGGCGCGGCACCGCGCTGCCCGAGGCCTCGCAGGCGTGCAGGAAGTCGAAGCTGACGAACGGATCGCCGGTCGGGGCGGCGCAGGCGTCCCACGCCTCGCGCCCGATGGCGGCGAGGCTGTCGTGGACCTGGAGGGTGAAGTCGGCGGTCATTTTCCTTCTCCCCTTGCGGGAGAAGGTGGCTCGCGAAGCGAGACGGATGAGGGGTGAAACTCGGTCTGCGAAATGAGGGTTATCCGAACCAGCGCGTGCGCGTTCCCATACCCCTCATCCGGCCCTCCGGGCCACCCGTCTTTCGGCCGCAGTGCGGCCTCCCTCCACCCGCAAGGGGAGAAGGGACATTTCGTCACCGCACCTCCACCACCGCGTCCACCTCGACGGCGAAGCCCAGCGGCAGCTGGTAGACGCCGACGGCGGAGCGGGCGTGGCGGCCGGCGTCGCCGAACACCTCGACCATCAGGTCCGAACAGCCGTTGATGACAGCGGGAATGGCGGTGAAGCCGGGGCCCGCCTGAACGAAACCGCCCAGCTTCACGATTCGGACCACCCGGTCGAGGTCGCCGTCCAGAGCCGCGTTGATCTGGGCCAGCAGGTTGATGCCGCACAGGCGCGCGCCGGCGTTGGCCTGTTCCGGGGTCACGTCCTCGCCGACCGTGCCCTTCAGCCCGCCCGAGGCGTCGTTCGACAGCTGGCCGGAGATGTGAAGCAGGTTTCCGGTCCGCACGAAGGGCACATAGTTGGCCACCGCCGCGGCGGGCTGGGGCAGGGTGATGCCGAGTTCGGTCAGGCGGGCTTGGATCGACATGTCAGGGCTCCATAAGGGGTCGCGGGCGGTTTAGCGCGGCGGCAAGACGTCTCGCCAGCCTTAAAGGTTCGCCAACCGCCATGTGTCATGCTGCGCCCATGGAAACGCTCTCGCCCTCTCAAGTCGCGGCGTTCAACGCCGTGCGTGCGCGCCTGACGTCCGACGAACGGACGCGGGTCGACATCGCCTCGATCGAGGCCGTGGATCCGGCCGTCGCCGCCGCGCCTCACTGGAACTTCGATCTGCCTGCCCACGCGGCCGACGCGGCGCTCGGGCCCGACGCAACGGACGCCATGCGCCGGGCCCTGGTCGCCACCTGGGCGCTGGAGCTGCCGGGCCGGGCCAAGCAGGCGGCCCTGCCGGGCGAGGTGATGGAGCTCTATCCATACTGGCTGGACAAGATGGCCGAGTTCCTGACGGCGGCGACCGAGACCGAGGCCGCCTATGACGCCGACCACTGGGCCAAGGATGTCCGCATGGCCCTGGTGCTCAGCGTGCCCGGGGCCCTGACCCAGACCATCGACCTGTCCTCGCCCATGGGGCCTGGACAGGTGGTCAGGAACGGCCGCGACGGCCACGGTTGGTCGCAGCTGGTCCACTATGTCCGCGCCCAGGGCTGGAAGCGGCCCTGGCTGGAGGTCCACACCGAGAGCCGCCAGCTGGCCGACTTCAACGAGGCCGGCTGGGACCGCGCCTGGGCCACGGCGGCGGCCATCTGCAAGACCCGGCCCGAGCTGGCCGGGATGATCGGGTCCAGCTGGTTCTACGATCCGCCGCTGGAGACCATCAGCCCGCGTCTGGCTTATCTGCGGCTGAACCCGCTGAAGGGCGGGGCCTTCATCATCCACCAGGGCCCGGCGCCGATCCATTCGGAGCGGGCTTCGGCCAGCTCGCCGACGCGCAAGGCCCTGATCGAGAGCGGGGAATACACGCCGGCGTCATGGCTGGTCGCGTGGCCGCGCGCGACCCTGATCCCGTGGGCCGAACAGAAAGCCCGTGTGATGGAGATGGCCGAGGCGGCCTGACACTCGGTTAGGTGTTCGCGTTGAGGTGCTGAGAGGTTCATCACAGCGAACACAGCGCAGTCACGGCGAGCACGGCGGGACCGAGCCCGCTGTCTCTACGCAGACCGGGCTCCATTAGCCATGTGATAGAGATCGGCGGCGAAGCCGCCCTTCCTCGTGGTCCCGGTGCCGGATGTGAGCGATCGGCGGCCTCGACGCCTGCTCGGTCCCGCCGTGTCCTTTGTGCCTTCGCTGTGGTCGCTGTGATGAACCTCTTCATCCCTCGAGCGACCGGCCCCTAGAACGGCCCCCGGAACACGAACCAGGCCCCGGCGAAGATCAGGCCGAACCCGACCGCGTGGTTCAGGGTCAGCCGCTCGCCCAGGATCGTCACCGAGAAGACGGCGAAGACCAGCAGGGTGATGACCTCCTGCATCGTCTTCAGCTCGGCCGCCGAATAGACCTGGTGGCCGATGCGATTGGCGGGCACGGCCAGGCAGTATTCGAAGAAGGCGATGCCCCAGCTGACGATCACCACGATCCACAGCGGCTTGGACCCGAACTTCAGGTGGCCGTACCAGGCGAAGGTCATGAAGACGTTCGAGGCGACCAGCAGCAGCACGGGGGTGATGTAGGCGGAGTTGGGCATGGCGTCGGATCGCTTGCGTCTGGATGGGGCGGGCCGCTAAACGAGCCCAAGGCCGGCGTAGCACAGCGGTAGTGCAGCGGTTTTGTAAACCGAAGGTCGGGAGTTCGATCCTCTCCGCCGGCACCACTCCCCGTCGCGGTCACCCGATGCCCGAGCGTAGTCTGAACAAGCTGGGACACCGCATCGGGGCGAGGGGCGGGCGCACGCGCGCGGCGATCCTGGAGGCGACGCGCCGCCTGCTGGACCAGAGGCACCTGGGCGAGATCCGCGTGGCGGACGTGGCGGCCGACGCGGGCCTGTCGCCGTCGAACTTCTACACCTATTTCAAGACGGTGGAGGAGCCAGTTCTGCTGCTGTGCGAGGCGGCGGCGGCGGACTTCCAGCCCCTGTCGCGCCATCTGGAGGGCGACTGGTCGGCCGAGAACGCCTTCGCCGCCGCCCGGGCCTATGTCGTCGATGTGCTGATGATCTGGCGCGCGCACGGGCCGGTGCTGCGCATCGAACAGATGCTGGCCGACAAGGGCGAGGCCGGCTTCGTCGAGGCGCGGGTCCGGCGATTGCGGCGGGTGCACCTGGCCTTTGAACGGCGGATCGCGGTGGCCCATGCGACCGGCTATCACGCGCCCGGACTGGACCCGCGGCTGACGTCCTATGAGGTCGCGAATCTGGTCGAATCGGTCGCCGCCGGGTTCGACCTGCTGCGGCGCGGCGACACTCCGCCCGAGGCCATCATCGACACCACGGCCCACATCGTCGTGAAGCTGGTCACGGGACGCTAGCCCCCCAGCGGGCCGTAGAGCCAGGTCAGCCAAAGCCCGATGGCCAGGAAGGTCCCGAAGGGCAGGCGGTCGGTCGCGCTAACGGTCCGGCGCGTGATGAGCAGGGTCAGCACGACGCTGAACCCGACGGCGCAGGCCCAAAGCAGCGTGCTCGGCAGCCCCTGCCATCCGACCCAGGCCCCGACTGCGCCGAACAGGATCGGATCGCCCGAGCCCATGCCCTGACGGCCCCGGACCCGGCGGTACGCCTCCGCCAGCAGCCAAAGGGAGACGAAGCCCAAAACCGCGCCGATCATCTGATCCACGGGCCAGCCCGAGGCGATCACGGCGGCGGCGATCAGGCCGGTGGCGATCAGCGGCAGGGTCAGTTCGTCCGGCAGCCAGAAATTCTCCGCGTCGATCAGGGCGATCAACAGCAGCTGCCACCCCAGGACGGCCGTGGCGATGGACCAGGTCAGGTCGCCGGCCCCGGCCAGCGCGGCCCACACCCCGATCGCGGCGGCCCCGCACTCGATCAACAGATAGCGCGGCGACACGGCGGCCCCGCACAGGGCGCAGCGTCCGCGCTGGATCAGCCAACTGAACACGGGGACCAGGTGCCAGGGCTTCAGCGTCTCGCCGCAGCTCATGCAGCGCGACCGGCCGAAGACGATATCCTCGTCCCGGGGCATGCGGACCGTCACGGCCGCGATGAAGCTGCCGAAGATCAGGCCCAGGAGGGCGAAGAGGAGGGCGAGCAGGACGGGCGCGGGCACGCCCGATCCTTAGCCGCCTCCCAGCGCCACCGCCACGCGGTAGGTCGCGAAGGCCGCCAGATAGGCAAGGGCGAACATGTAGACGACCATGACCCACATCCATTTCCAGCTGTTCAGCTCGCGCTTGACCACGCCCAGCGTGGCCACGCACTGTGGCGCGAAGACGTACCACGCCAGGAAGGCCAGCCCCGTCGCCAGCGACCACTGCGCCGCCAGGGTCGGGCCCAGCAGACTGCCGGCGCTCTCGGCGTCGCCGACGGCATAGACGGTGCCCAGCGCGGCCACGGCCACCTCTCGCGCGGCCATGCCGGGGATCAGGGCCACGACCATCTGCCAGTTGAAGCCGATGGGGGCGAAGACGGGCTCCAGCGCCTGACCCAACATGCCGGCGAAGGAATAGTCGATGGCCGGTCCGGTCGCGCCCGCCGGCGGATAGGGGAAGGTCGAGGCGGCCCAGACCAGGATCATCAAGGGCAGGATGATCCGCGCTGCCCGCTGCATGAAGATCTTGGCCCGGAGCCACAGATTGAACAGCACGTTCTTCGCGTCCGGCAGCTTGTAGGCCGGTAGTTCCATCATGAAGGGCTCGACCGCGCCGCGCCACAACACCTTGCGGATGACGAAGGACACCGCCAGCGCCGAGACGATCCCGCTGGCGTAGAGGCCGAACATGACCAGGCCTTGCAGGCTGGCGAAGCCCCACACGGTCTGCTGCGGAATGAAGGCCCCGATGATCAGGGTGTAGACCGGGATGCGCGCCGAACAGGTCATCAGGGGCGCGACCATGATGGTGGTCAGCCGGTCGCGCTTGGCGTCGATCACACGCGCGGCCATCACGCCCGGAATGGCGCAGGCGAAGCTGGACAACAGGGGGATGAAGGCCCGGCCGTGCAGACCCGCGCCGCCCATGATCCGGTCCATCAGGAAGGCCGCCCGCGCCATATAGCCCAGGTCCTCCAGCAGGATAATGAAGGCGAACAGGATGAGGATCTGGGGCAGGAAGACCAGAACCCCGCCGACGCCGGCGATCAGGCCGTCGACGATCAGGCTCTGGACCAGCGGCCAGACGGCGCCGGTGTCGGGGACGATCGCCGCGACGCCGGTGCCGAGGATGCCGAACACGGCCTCGATGCCGTCCATGGCGGGCGTGGCCCAGGCAAAGACGGCCTGGAACATGACGAACAGCAGGGCCAGCAGGATCACCAGCCCGCCGACGGGGTGCAGCAGGACGCCGTCGATCCGGCCGGTCAGGGTATCGGGCCGCTCGGGCGGGTGCACGCACTCGCGCATGATCTGCTCAGCGTGGCCGTGGGCGGCGCGGATGGCGGCGGCGTCGGGAGCGACCCATGCCCCGTCATGGGCTTCGGACCACGCTGGGGCGGCGGCGGCTTCGATAGCGGACACCAGCTCGGGAATGCCGCGCTTGCGGGTCGCCGTGGTGGTGATGACCGGCACGCCCAGGCTGGCGGACAGGCGCTCGAGGTCGATCCGCAGGCCCTGGCGCTCGGCGATGTCGAACATGTTGAGCGCCAGCACCATCGGCCGGCCCTCGGCCTTCAGCTCCAGGATCAGGCGTAGGACCAGTCGCAGGTTGGTGGCGTCGGCGACGGCGACGATGACGTCGGGCGCCACCTCGCCTTGCAGGCGGCCCAGGACGGCGTCGCGAGTGACCTCCTCGTCCGGACTGCGGGCGCGCAGGGAGTAGGTGCCCGGCAGGTCCAGCAGGGCGATGGAGCGGCCGGAGGTGCCTTGGACGCGGCCTTCCTTTCGCTCGACCGTGACGCCGGCGTAGTTGGCGACCTTCTGGTGGGCCCCGGTGAGGGCGTTGAACAGGGCGGTCTTGCCCGAGTTGGGATTGCCGACCAGGGCGACCCGAACGGGCCGGACAGCTACGTCCATCTTACTCCGCGGCTTCCGCGAACAGTTCGACGGTCAGGTTGGCGGCCTCATGCCGGCGCAGGGCCACGCGCATATCGTCGACCTGCAGCGCCATCGGGTCGCGACCGAACAGGCCGTTGTGCAACAGCTGGACGCGAGCGCCCTCGATCAGGCCCAGCTCGAGCAGGCGGCGCTCCAGCTCCGACGCATGCTCGTCGGTTCCGCCCGGCTTGACCCGGGTGATGACGCCCCGGTCGCCCAGGCGCGCATCGGACAGGGAAATGACGGTGCTCATTTGCGACTGCTTATCAGGTGCGGGTGGGGGGCGTAAAGCGCGGTTTCCTTCTCCCTCCCCATGAAGGGGAGGGAGAGTTCGAGTGTTTGCCCCGCCCGGCGACGCCCGCTAGACCGTCCGCTCCTCCCTTTCCAAAGACGCCTGCCATGCACGACATCCGCGCCATCCGTGACAATCCCGAGGTCTTCGTCGCGGGCTGGCGGTCGCGGGGCGTGGAGGACGCGCAGGCGATCGTCGACCAGGCGCTGGCGCTGGACCGCGACCTGCGCGCCGCCCAGACGGCGGGGCAGGAGGCGCTGGCCAAGCGCAACGCGGCGTCCAAGGCCATCGGCGCGGCGATGGGCAAGAAGGATATGGCCGAGGCCGAGCGGCTGAAGGCCGAGGTCGAGGGGCTGAAGGCCGAGATCGCGGCGCAGGAAGCCCTCGAGCGCGATCTGCACGCCAAGCTGCTGGGGCCGCAGGGACTGCTGGCGGCGCAGAAGAACCTGGCGGCCGACGACGTGCCGGACGGCGAGGACGAGGCGGGCAATGTCGAGGTGTCGGTCTGGGGCGAACCTCGCCGCACCGGTCCGGCCAAGGACCACGCGGACCTGGGCGAGGCGCTGGGACTGCTGGACTTCGAGGCGGCGGCGAAGATGTCGGGGGCGCGGTTCGCCGTGCTGAAGGGCGGGCTGGCGCGGCTGGAGCGGGCCATCGGCCAGTTCATGCTGGACATGCAGACCGCCGAGCACGGCTATCTGGAGGTCAATCCGCCCTACCTCGTGCGGGATGAGGCGATGTTCGGCACGGGGCAGTTGCCGAAGTTCGAGGAGGATCTGTTCCAGATCGTGACGCCCGCTTTTCGGGGGCGCGCTGAACTTCTTGGTGTCGGTGAGGTCGTCTACGAACTGATGGAGCTCGCCTCTCGCACCCAGAACGCCCTTGGCTCCCTTCAAGAGTCGGGACCGGCTCTCGACGCCGCGCGTCAGCAGGTGGACCAATTGGTGCGGACGGCCGGGGACATCAACGAACGTCGCCAGCACTTTGGAGAGGCTGCGGGGCAAGGGGCCTTCCTCATCCCCACCGCCGAGGTCTCCCTGACCAACCTCGTGCGCGAGACGATCCTGGCGGAGGACGAACTCGCCACGCCGATGCGGCTGACGGCGCTGACGCCCTGCTTCCGGGCCGAGGCGGGGTCGGCGGGGCGGGATACGCGGGGGCTGATCCGGCAGCACCAGTTCTCCAAGGTCGAGCTGGTCTCGATCACCCGGCCGGAGGACTCCGAGGCCGAGCACGAGCGGATGACGGGCTGCGCCGAGGCGGTGCTGAAGGCGCTGGACCTGCCGTTCCGGCGGATGCTGCTGTGCAAGGGCGACATGGGGTTCTCGGCGCGGAAGACCTTTGATCTGGAGGTCTGGCTGCCCAGCCAGGGGACCTATCGCGAGATCAGCTCCTGCTCGAACTGCGGGGACTTCCAGGCCCGGCGGATGGACGCGCGCTTCAAGCGGGCGGGCGAGAAGAAGACCGAGTTCGTGCATACGCTGAACGGGTCCGGGCTGGCGGTGGGGCGGACGCTCGTGGCGATCATGGAAAACTATCAGGACGAGGGCGGGCGGATCGCCGTGCCGGAGGTTCTGCGCCGATATATGCCCGAGGGGGTGACGCATGTGGGGACGTAATCCTCCCCCGTTGGGGGAGGGGGACCGCGAAGCGGTGGAGGGGGCCAGCCGCGCGTGCGGATTGGACCGCGTTTGCTCGGACGGGCCCCCCTCTGGCGTGCTGCGCACGCCTGTCTCCCTCCAAGGGGGGGAGATTTGATGAGAATCCTCCTGACCAACGACGACGGGATCGAGGCCGAGGGGCTGGCCTGCCTGGAGCGCATCGCGCGGACCCTGTCGGATGACGTGTGGGTGGTGGCCCCGCAGGAGGAGCAGTCGGGCAAGGGGCGGGGGATCACCCTGACCGAGCCGCTGCGGGTCAACCGGTTCGGCGAGCGGCGGTTCGCGGTGACGGGGACGCCGACGGACTGTGTCGTGCTGGCGGTCAACGACCTGATGCCGGAGAAGCCCGACCTGGTGCTGAGCGGCGTCAACCGGGGGCATAACGTCGGCGAGGACTGTTCGTATTCCGGCACCGTGGCGGGGGCCTTGCAGGGCATGGCGTTCGGCATCCGCTCCATCGCGCTCAGCCAGAGCCTGGAGCGGTTCCACGATGAGGTCACGGCCCACTGGGAGACGGCGGAAGCCTTCGCGCCGGCCATCATCAGCCGCCTGCTGGCCCAGCCGTGGAACGAGGGCGTGGTGATGAACCTGAACTTCCCCGCCCGCGCCCCCGAGGCCGTGACCGAGGTCGAGGTGACGGTGCAGGGCTTTCGTCAGGCCGGAGAGATGCACGCGGTCAAGCGCACCGATATGCGCGGACGCGACTACTACTGGATGAGCTTTCGCGGGACCAAGATGGACCACGCGCCGGGCACCGACCTGCGGGCCATGGACGACGGCAAGATCTCGGTCACGCCCCTGCACATCGATCTGACGCACCGCGAGAGCGTGCACGATCTGAAGGGCATCCTTGGCGGCGTGCCGCCTAAGGAAATGGCGTCGTGATCCTCACCCGTAGGGGGAGGGGGACCGCGAAGCGGTGGAGGGGGGCGGCCGCGCATGCCTGCGTGCGTTGCGAGCCCCCTCCGTCTGCTTCGCTTCGCTGCGCATCCACCTCCCCCAACGGGGGAGGATTTTCGCTGTGAATTTGCGCGACGACCGCGCCGGCCGCCTGATCCTGTCCTTGCGCCAGCAGGGGGTCACGGACCCGCGCGTGCTGGCGGCGATGGAATCCATCGACCGCGCCGTGTTCGTGCACGAGAAATTCCTCGACCAGGCGTGGGAGGATCAGGCCCTGCCGATCGACTGCGCCCAGACGATCAGCCAGCCCTATATCGTCGGCCTGATGACCCAGGCCCTGATGGTCGAACCGCGCCACCGCGTGCTGGAGATCGGCACAGGCAGCGGGTACCAGTGCGCGGTCCTGAGCCGGCTGGCGCGCTACGTCTACTCCGTCGAACGGTATCGCAGCCTGATGGTCGAGGCCGAGGCCAAGCTGAAGACGCTGGGGATCGACAACGTCATCACCAAACATTCCGACGGCGGGCTGGGCTGGCCGGACCAGGCGCCGTTCGATCGGATCATGGTCACCGCCGCCTCGCCGACCGAACCGACGGAACTGCTGAAACAGCTGAAGCCCGGCGGGGTGCTGGTCGCGCCGGTGGGGCGGACCTCGGTCCAGATGCTGCATCGCTACGTCGGCCAGGAAGACGGATCGTTCCGGCGCGAGAGCCTTTGCGAGGTCCGGTTCGTGCCCTTGGTCGAGGGGACGGCGAAGGAGGGGTAGGGGAGAGGGATCAGGGATCAGGGATCAGGGGGCGGGCCGCCGCCGACGCGCGTCCTCCCTCGCCATTAACCTTTCCGCCCCACTTTCGCGCGGTTTGGCGGTATGGCTGGACCTCGACTCGGGGCGTGGAAACAGGAGGGGCGGATGGCTCTCGGACAATGGATCAGGGCGGGCGCGATCGCCCTGCTCGGCATGACGGCGACGGCGTGCGTCAGCTATCCGGAAGCGCCCCGGTATTCGACGCGTCCGATGCCGGGCTATGGCTCGGGTGCCGCGCCGGTGCAGCCGGGCTATCCGGCGCCGGCCTATGGCAATCAGCCCGCGCCGCCGCCCTATGAGTCGCCACCGCCCGCGACGGCCCCCGTCGAGCGGATCGAGGGCGGGGCGCTGCCGCCCCCGGGAGGTGGCTCGACCTATGCGCCCCCGCCGGCCTATGCGCCGCCCCCGCCCGCCTATGTGCCGCCCAGCGCGCCGGCGACGGTGACCGCGGGCGCGGCCTATGTGATCCAGCCGGGCGATACGATCTCGGGCGTCGGCCGCCGCTTCCAGACACCGGTCCAGACCCTGATCGACCTGAACGGCCTGGGCCCGCGCGGCGCGATCACCCAGGGCCAGTCCATCATCCTGCCCGACAGCGCCATCGACACGGGCTCGGACCCCTATGCGACCGGCCCGACGCCGGTCGGCGTGCTGGTGCCGAACAGCGGTGTCGCGCCGCCACCGCCCCCGCCGCCCTCGGGCAACGCCGCCCTGCCGCCACCGCCGCGCCAGCCGGCGTCCCGCGGACAGACGGGCTCAGCCGCCGCCGGATCGGTGGCCCTGCAATGGCCCGTGCGCGGAGAGATTGTGCGGCGGTTCGGGCCCGTGGGCCTGGGCGAACGCAATAACGGCATCAACATCGGGGCGCCGGCAGGCGCGAGCGTGGTCGCGGCCGCCGACGGACGGGTGGCCTATGTCGGTGACGATCTGGTGGGGCAGGGGCTGACGGTCCTGATCGTGCACCGCGACGGCTGGCGCACGGTCTATGGTCACCTCGGCTCGGCCACGGTCGACGACAACCAGGACGTCCGTGCGGGCCAGCAGATCGGCACGGTGGGACTGACGGCGGGTGACGGACGGCCCTCGATCCACTTCGAGACGCGGCGCATGCAGGGCGACGAGCCGGTGGCGATCGATCCGGTGACGGTGCTTCCGCGATAACCCTCTCCCTCCCCTTCATGGAGAGGGACGCTGAGCCCCGGACCTGACCCGGGGCAAAGCCGGGTGGGGCCGAACGGGCCTGGCGCTTGGACGACACGACCCCATCCGCGCTCGCAAGGGCTCGCGGTCCCTCCCCATAAAGGGGAGGGAGAACGTTGCATCCCGTTACGCTCGGCCCTAGGTATCGCGCCTCGTTTTCAATGGGCGCCCGACGAGGCCTGCCCTCCTGTCGGGATAGAGACCATGAACCCCTCCGCTGACGGCGGCGTCGTCGCCCTGATCGTGCAGTTCCTGCCGTTCGTCGCCATCTTCGTGCTGTTCTACTTCCTGCTGATCCGGCCCCAGCAGAAGCGCGCCAAGGAGCATCAGGCGCTGATCGCGGCGGTCAAGCGCGGTGACGTGATCGTCCTGTCGTCGGGCCTGATCGGCAAGGTGACCCGCGTCGAGGACGCCGAGGTCAACGTCGAGATCGCCCCATCGGTCAACGTGCGGGTGGTCAAGGGCATGATCGCCGAGGTCCGCAACCGCACGGCCATCGCGGCCAACGATTCCAAGCCCGCCAAGGCCTGATCCGCTCGTTCGCTGAACCGGAACCCCCGTCCATGATTCAGCTGTCGCGCTGGAAGGTCATCCTCGTCGCCCTGTCGGTGGTGTTCGGTCTGCTGTTCGCCGTGCCGAACATGCTGAGCGCCGCCCAGCGCGAGGCCCTGCCGGGCTTCCTGCCCAAGGGCACGCTGAACCTGGGTCTGGACCTGCGCGGCGGCTCCTATCTGCTGCTCGAGGTCGACACGGCAGAGATGCGCGAGAAGCGCGTCACCAATCTGCTGGAGGACGTCCGGGTCGCCCTGCGCGAAGACGGTGTGGCCACGACGGCGATCGCCCGCGAAGAACGCGGGGCCCTCGTCACCCTGGCCAGCGCGGCGCAACAGGATGCCGCCTTCGAGGCGCTGCAGCTGGTCGCCGGCGCGCCGGGCCCGAACGGGCAGGCGGATCGCCAGGCCCAGCGCGTCGGCTCGGACCGCGTGCGGCTGGCCTTCACCGACGTGGCCTGGAACGGCATGGCCTCGCAGGCCGTCGACCAGTCGATCGAGGTGGTCCGCCGCCGGATCGATTCGCTCGGCACCCGCGAGCCGTCGATCACCCGCCAGGGCGCCAACCGGATCGTGGTCCAGGCACCGGGCGAGAGCGATCCGGCGGCTCTGGAGCGGGTCATCGGCCAGACCGCCCAGCTGACCTTCCAGATGGTCGATGTGCAGAACCAGGCCCAGGCCCTTCAGACCGGCCTGATCCCGCCGGACGCCGAGGTGCTGCAGGATGAGACGGGCACACCGTATCTGGTCAAGAAGCGGATCCTCGTCTCGGGCGAGAACCTGACGCGGGCCAGCGTGGGGGCGGACCAGAGCGGCCGCCCGGCGATCGACTTCCGTTTCGACGGCCAGGGCGCGCGTCGCTTCGGCGAGACGACGGCCCAGAACATCGGCCTGCCCTTCGCCATCATCCTGGATGGACGGGTCATCTCGGCTCCGACGATCCAGGGCGCGATCACGGGCGGCACGGGCCAGATCACCGGCAGCTTCTCGATCGAGAGCGCGGCCGAACTGGTCAATCTGCTGAACGGCGGCGCGCTGCCCGCGCCGCTGTCGGTGGAGGAGCGCCGCGTCGTGACGGCCGAACTGGGGGCCGATGCCGTGGCGGCCGGGGCCCTGTCGACCGCGATCGCCTTCGTCATCATCATCGCCTTCATGATCCTGTCCTATGGCTTCCTGTTCGGGGGCGTGTCGGTGCTGGGCCTGTTGCTGAACGGCCTGCTGATCGTGGCGGCCATGTCGATGACCCAGGCGACATTGACCCTGCCGGGTATCGCCGGTCTGATCCTGACCTTCGCGGTGGCGGTGGACGCCAATGTGCTGATCTATGAACGAATGCGCGACGAGGCGCGGGCGGGACGCTCCGTCATCGCCTCGATGGACGCCGGCTTCAACAAGGCCTGGGGCACCATCCTGGACGCCAACGTGACGACCCTGGTGGCGGCCATGATCATGTTCATCTTCGGGGCCGGGCCGGTGCGCGGCTTCGCCTGGACCCTGACCATCGGCGTGTTCACCTCGGTGTTCTCGGCCGTGCTGGTGGCCCAGGTGCTGCTGGCCTACTGGCTGAAGGTGCGCCGGCCCAAGAAACTGCCGATCGCGGAGTGATGGCGATGAGCTGGTGGCCCCTGATCAAGATCATTCCGATCAAGACGAACCTGAAGTTCGTCAAATTCGCCAAGCTGTTCGGCGCGCTGTCGGCGGTGCTGTGCATCGCCTCGATCATCAGCGTCGTCTATCCCGGCATGGTGCTGGGCATCGACTTTCGGGGCGGGGCGGCGATGGAGCTGACCACCTCGGACGGGCGGCCGCTGGATCTGGAAGAGGTCCGCACCGCCGTTGACGGCCTGGGCATGGGTGACGTCGGGGTGCAGGGGATCGACGACGATTCCAGCGCCATCCTGCGCTTCCAGATCCCGGAGGGCCAGGCGCAGGCCAATGTGGTTCAGCAGGTGCAGCAGGCCATCACGGCCGACGTCGGCGCGGTGACCTATTCCGGCGTCAGCGTCGTGGGCTCCAAGGTCTCGGGCGAACTGTTCACCTCGGGTCTGCTGGCGCTGGGCGCGGCCATCGTGCTGATGTTCGCCTACATCTGGTTCCGGTTCGAGCCGCAGTTCGGCTTCGGCGCCGTGGCCGGGCTGATGCACGACGTGATCCTGGTGTTCGGCCTGATCGTGCTGTTCCGGCTGGAGTTCAACCTGAACATGGTCGCCGCCATCCTGACGGTCATCGGCTATTCGATGAACGACACCGTCGTGGTGTTCGACCGCCTCCGCGAGAATCTGCGCAAGTACAAGACCATGCCCCTGCGCGACGTGATCGACCTGTCGATCAACGAGACCCTGTCGCGAACCATCATCACCGGTGTGACGGCGATCATGGTGCTGGCGGCGCTGGCGGTGTTCGGCGGGGTGGCCCTGTACGGCTTCTCGATCGCCCTGATGGCGGGCATCATCATCGGCACCTATTCCTCGGTCTATGTCGCCGCGCCGATCATCCTCTTGTGGGGGGTCAAGCGCGGGGAATTCGCCGAAGAGGCCAAGCCGGTGAAGCTGGGGATGGCGAGCCGGCCGTAGGGCTGGGTGGCTGGTGGCTAGTGGCTAGTGGCTAGTGGCTAGTGGCTAGTGGCTGGGGCGTGTGACGGCGGCGGGTCGCGATCAGCCACTAATCACTAGCCACCAGCCACCTCCTCCCGCTAATCCTCCGCCCGACAACGGGGGACACCAATGGCCAATCTGCTTTCGAACTTCAGGAACACCCTGATCCTCAGCCTCGCCCTGGCGGCGATCATGATCTTCGCCTTCGGACGCACGGCGCCGGGCGGGTTCGATCTCAGCTTCTGGCAGGCGGTGGCGCGCTGGGCCCACGTCGGCTTCGGCATCCTGTGGATCGGGCTGCTGTATTATTTCAACTTCGTGCAGATCCGCGTCATGCCGACCATCCCCGGCGAGCTGAAGCCGGCGGTGTCGAAATACATCGCGCCCGAGGCCCTGTTCTGGTTCCGCTGGGCGGCGCTGGCGACGGTGGTCGCGGGCCTGGCGATCCTGGCCCTGCGCGGTCACGGCTATGCCATGGAGGTCCTGAGCTTCGGCGCCGCGGGCGGCGTGGTCCAGGGCGACCAGGGCTATATGCTGCTGGGCGTCGGGGTCTGGCTGGCCATCGTCATGTTCCTGAACGTCTGGGGCATCATCTGGCCGAACCAGAAGCGGGCTCTGGGCATCGTCGTGGTCGACGACGAGAAGAAGGCGCGGGCCGCGCGGGTCGCCATGCTGGGCAGCCGCACCAACCTGCTGCTCAGCCTGCCCATGCTGACCTCCATGGCCATGTACCAGACGCTGTTCGGCTGAGACTCCGATGACGGCCGCTCGGTTCGCCCTGGTCCTGCTGGTCCTGGGCGAGGTCGTCCAGTGGGGGACCATCCTGATCGGCGGGCTGGCCTATCCCGGCTATGACCCCCTCCGCCAGTACGTCAGCGAACTGGGGGCGACCGGTGCCGTGACGGGGTCGGCGGTCAGCTGGTTCGGCTTCTTTCCCAGCGGCGTGCTGATCATCGGGTTCTGCCTGATCGCGGCGGTGGCGTTGCGGCGGAACGTATTGGCGGTGATCGGACTGGTCTTGCTGGCCTGGTACGCGTTCGGCCTGATCGGAGCGGCGATCTATCCCTGCGCGTTCGAGTGCGGGCGGGCCGAGCCGTCGGCCGCGCAGATGATGCACGATCTGATCGGCGGCACGGGCTATCTGGCGGGTGTGGTGGGCCTGCTGCTGGGGTCTCTGGCGACGGCCAAGACCCGGGCGAAGTGGCTTCTGCCGCTGGGTCTCGTCTGTTTCGCCGTTGCCTTCGTCAGCTTTGGCGGCGTGGTGGCGGATATCGAGATGCGGGGCCTCGCCCAACGGGTTCTCGAAGCCGCTCTCACGGTGTTCCTGCTGGCCCTCGGCGTAACCCTGGCCCAGTGGCGGCTGGTCGCGGCCCGGCCGACATGACTTCATCAAGCGATCTCGACGCGCAGGTCCGGTCGGCGGACCCGGATCGATGGCTGTCCAGCCGTTTCATCGGTGACGCTCAGGCCCGGGCAGACGTGATCGCCCTCTACGCGTTCGAGGCCGAACTGATCGCCATCCCCGCGCGGGTCACCCAGCCCCTTCTGGCCGAGATGCGCTTCGCCTGGTGGCGCGAGCAGTTGGACGGTGTCTTCGCGGGCCTGGGGCGCAAGGGCCACCCGGTGCTGGAGGCCCTGACCGACCTGATCTCGCGTCGGGCTCTGGATCGCGCGCCGTTCGACGCCCTGATCGAGGCGCACATCGGCCGGGTCCACGGCGAGGCCCACGACCTCGACGCCTTCTATGTCGGGCCTATGCGGGCGGCGGTCAGGGTGCTGGCAGGGGCGGGGCATGACGCGGCCGTGGTCGAAGCGGGGCGGATGTGGGGTCTGGCCCAGACCGGTCGGCTGGAGGAGGCGCGGGCGTCGCGGCCGACGGCGAACCGGGCGCTGAAGGCGCTGCCCCCAGCGGGATTTCCGGCCCTGGCCCATGCCGCGCTGGTCGGGATCGCGGCGGGTGATCCAACGCGGGCCCTGAGGCTGACCTGGGCCGTGGCGCGAGGGCGGGTCTGAGCCTTATGGATCGGCGCAGGGGCCCGGGCGGGGCCGGGCGACGGACAGGTCCGACCCGGGCTCGATGATCCGGACCTGGGCGAAGCCGCCATAGCGGGCCATCTGGGCGGGGTCGGTGACGTAGCAGCTGAACTCACCGACGTTGAACCGGCCGCCGCCGTACAGGCGATAGACACGGGGTTCGTGTTCAGGCGGTAGAAGCCGTCCCGATCTGGCCAAGGCTCAGCGACCGAGATCGCGGCTCTCCGGCCAGCCGGTCACCTCGGCGGGCCAGACCCGGCGGTTGGGCGAGCCGCCGTAGACCCAGCTCAGGCTTCTCGCCAGGGCGCGCGCCCCGCCGTGGACGAGCGGCGACGCCAGCGGCATGCCGTGCATCCGACGCGCCCACGCCGGCAACAGGTCCGCGCCGGCCGACATGACCAGACCCGCCGCGAGGCTTTCGGCCCGGCCGCCGATCCTCTGGCGCATGACCAGGGCGGCGACCTCGCGGGTGCGGGCGTCGGCCTTCAACTGGGGCCTCATCGACTGGATCAGGGCCTCGGCCTCGGCGCGGTCGCGCGGCACAGGATCGGCCCCGAGCGCGGTGCCGACGCGCCCCATCTCGGCGATGTAGGCGTCCTGATCGGAGCGGCTCATCGACGGCTCGGCGTAGCGGACCCAGGCGTCGAGAAAGCTGGTGACCTCGGTCACATGGACCCAGGCCAGCAGGGCCGGATCGCTGACGCGGTAGGGCGTGCCGTCGGGCAGGGTGCCGCCCAGTCGGTCGTGAATGCGGCGAACGCGGTCGATCGCGGCCTGGCCCCTCGCCCCGTGGTCGTAGGTGGTGACGGCGATGAACTTGGCCGTCCGGCGCAGACGGCCGTGCATGTCCGCACGGAAGTCGGAGTGATCCCACACGCCCGCCAGCACCGCCGGATGCAGCATCTGCAGCAACAGACCCGAGACGCCGCCGATCATCATCGTCACCAGATCGCCGTTGACCCGCCAGGCGACTGAATCCGGGGCGAACAGGGCGTCGGCGCGGCGCATCGCCGGGCGCTCGCCCCGCTCATAGTCGTTGAACAGCTGGTTTATCCGGCCTCGAACCCTGACCTTGATGGGGTCCAGCAGAGCCATGATCAGGCCGCGTCGCGCCAGGCGGTGAGGCCTGCCAAAGCCCGCTCGCTCATCAGCCGCTTCTTGGTCCGGCCGCGATCCTTGGGCGGAATGCGCTTGCCGTCGCCGTCCTGGCGCGGGGCCTCCATGGGGGGCAGAAGTCCATAGTTGACGTTCATGGGGGAAAACCGTGCGCCCTCCAGATGGCCGCCGGTGATGTGCTCGACCAGAGCCCCGATGGCGGTGTGGGCGGGCGGGGCCTCCAGGGTCTGGCCCAGGCGCTCGGCGGCGGCGAGGCGGCCGGCGAGAAGGCCGGTGGCCGCGCTTTCGACATAGCCCTCGACCCCCGTGACCTGACCGGCGAAGCGCAGGCGCGGTTGAGGTTTCAGACGAAGTTGACGGTCCAATAGCCTGGGACTGTTCAGATAGGTGTTCCGGTGCAGGCCGCCCAGGCGAGCGAACTGGGCGTTCTGAAGGCCCGGGATCATGCGGAAGACCTCGGCCTGGGCCCCGTGTTTCAGCTTGGTCTGGAAGCCCACCATGTTGAACAGGGTGCCGAGCGCATTGTCCTGACGCAGCTGGACGATGGCGTGGGCCTTGACCGTCGGGTCGCGCGGGTTGGTCAGGCCGACGGGCTTCATGGGGCCGTGGCGCAGGGTCTCGCGGCCGCGCTCGGCCATGACCTCGATGGGCAGGCAGCCGTCGAAATAGGGGACGTTCTCCCAGTCCTTGAACTCGGCCTTGGGGCCGCTGAGCAGGGCGTCGATGAAGGCGTCGTAGGTCGCCTTGTCCATCGGGCAGTTGACGTAGGCGGCGGCGTCGCCGCCCGGGCCTTCCTTGTCGTAGCGCGACTGACGCCAGGCTATGTCGAAGTCGATGCTGTCGGCATGCACGATCGGCGCGATGGCGTCGAAGAAGCTGAGGCTCTCCTCCCTGGTCAGGCTCAGGATGGCGTCGGCGAGCGCGGGCGAGGTCAGGGGGCCGGTGGCGACGATGACGCTGTCCCAGTCGGCGGGCGGAAGGCCGGCGATCTCCTCGCGCACCACGGTGACCAGGGGGTGGGTGTGCAGGCGCTCGGTGACGGCGGCGGAGAAGCCCTCGCGGTCGACGGCCAGCGCGCCGCCGGCGGGGACCTGATTGGCGTCGCCGCAGGCCATGATGATGGAGTCGAGCGCCCGCATCTCGGCGTGCAGCAGGCCGACGGCATTGTACTGCCAGTCGTCGGAGCGGAAAGAGTTGGAGCAGACCAGTTCGGCCAGACCATCGGTGTGGTGGGCGTCGGTCGTGACGCCGGGACGGCGCATCTCGTGCAGGATGACCGGAACGCCCGACTGAGCGATCTGCCAGGCGGCTTCGGAGCCAGCGAGGCCGCCGCCGACGACGTGGATGGGGGCGAGGGACGAGGAGGAGGGCGTGGACATGCGGCTTTCTAGCCACGCGAAGCCTGTTCGTCAGCCGAAGTCTGTCAGGCGCGGCGTCGCAGGGTTATAAGGATGGCTACGCTCAGCGAGGGGGCTTGATGAGCCACAGGGATGTCGGAGGACGGCGGCTGAAGCTTCAGCGCGCCCTGGCGGCGGCGCTCGCTGCCTTGCCGCGTCTGTGGGCGGGCGCGGCGGGATCCTTGGCGCTGCTGATCGCGGCGGGTCTGGCGCCCCTCTTCACGCCTGTGACGGGTGGGGCCGCGAATGCCCTGACCGGCGCGGCGGTGGTCCTGGGCCTGGTCGCCGTCGGCGCGCTGGCCCGGCTGTCGATTTCGCCGAATCTCAGGGCCGCGAAGACCCTGGGCCTGGGGCCGCTCGGGCTTCAGTTCAAATGGCCGGAGTTGCGGCTGCTGGGCGCGGCCCTGCTGTGCCTGCTCTTTCTGGCCATGATCGTTTCGATCCTCGGTCTCGTGGTCCTGGCCATATTCGGCGGGGCGGAACTGGATGTCGCTGCGATCCAGGCGCGGGACTGGGCGGCCGTCGGGGCACCGTGGAAGCTGGCGGTGCTGGCCATCGTCGGGGCCGGGGCGCTGCTGATCCCGCTGCTGTTGATCGTGCGTCTTTCGCTGTTCGTGCCGGCGACGCTCGGCCGCCGGCAGATGGTCTCGCTGAACAGCATGGGCATCGCCTACGGCAGCTTCTGGGCCCTGCTGGCCGGGCTGGTCGGCACAGCCGTGCCCGGGATCCTTCTCGCTGTCCTGATCGGCAACGGCGTCCTGACCGGTCTGGCCGCCAGTGCGGCCGGGGTCGTCGTTCTGGTCGCGGTGCAGATGCCGCTAACCCTTGCCTTCCTCGGCGCGGCCTATCGCCAGCTGGAATACTGGTCGCCGGAAGAGGCATCACGATGAAGCCCCGTTTCTCGTTCGGCGATGCGATCGGCGCGCCCTTTGTGCTGATCCGCCAGAGGCCGCTCACGGTCTTCGCCTGGGGCGTGCTGATGATCGGCATGGTGGGGCTGCTGTACAGCGTGCTCCTGCCCCCGTTGCTCTCCTTGCCTCTGGATGCGGGAGGAGAGGCGGCCTTCGAGGCCTATGGCGTGGAAATGATCCAGCTTCAGGCCGCGTCCAACGCGATGACGCTTCTGATGTACGGCCTGCTGCTGGTGGTGTTCAACGCGGCGGGGCGAGCCACGCTGGCGCCAGGCCGGCGCGATCCCTTTCTGTTCATGCGGCTGGGCATGGACGAGGTGCGCGTGGCCGTCGTGGTCGTGGGGACCTTTCTGGGCTGGTACGTCGCCCTGCTGATCCTGGTCCTTTTGGGGGTCGCGCTCGGCTTCGCCGTCTGGTCCCTGGGCCAGGCGACCGCGATCGCGATCCTGATCGGCTATGGCGTCGTGGCGCTGATCGCCTCCATTTTCGGCTGGGTCCGGCTGTCGCTCATGGGGTCGGCCACCTTGATCCTGGGCCGCTTCGCCTTCGGCGAGGGGTGGGCCATCGGCCGGGGACAGGTGCTGAAGCTGGTCGGGCTGCACCTGGTGATCTGGGTGATCTATATGCTGATCTACGTCGTCGTGTTCGCGCTGGTGGGGGCGATCCTGGTCGGAGGCTTCATGGCCCTGGGTCTGACCTGGCCCGATACGATCGAGACGCCTCGGGACCTGCCGCCGCTCGTGGGTGCCATGACGGTACCTCTGGCGGCCGTCATTCCCGTTCTCGCCCTGGCCTATGGGATGTTCATCGCCCTGATGGCCGCGCCGACGATCCGCGCGGCGCGACAGCTGCTGGACGGCGTGCCGGTCGCGTCGGCGCCGACTGACACCTCGCCGTCGGATACGCTACAGACCACCTGAGACCGTCAGAGGATTCGCCATGCGCTTTTCAGCCACCGACGCCGCCTTCGAGGGCTTTCGGATCGTGCGCCGCCATCCCCTGGCGATCGTCTTCTGGGGCCTGGCCTATGTGCTGTTCTTCGTGGCCTTCTTCGCCCTGGTCGGTGGGCAGCTTCCCGGAATCATGGCCCAGGCCGAGGCGCTTCAGGGCGGTGAGCCGGACCTGGCCGCCTTCCAGGCGCTGGGCCAGAGCTACATGGCCGTCCTGGGTCTCGGGGCGCCGTTGGGGCTGCTGCTCAGCGCGGTGCTCAGCACCGGGGTGGCCCGGGCCGTGCTCAGCCCGTCCGACAAGGCCTTCGGCTATCTAAGGCTGGGCAGTGACGAACTGCGGGTGCTGGCGGTCAATGTGATCCTGGCCCTGGTGATGGGCCTCGGTTTCTTCGTCCTGGCCATGGTCGTCGGGCTCGTCGCGACCCTGGTCGGCCAGAGCAATCAGGGCGCGGGCGTTCTGGTTGGCGTGCTGGCCGGTCTGGCGGCGGTCGTGCTGGCCGTCTGGGTCTCCATCCGCCTCAGCCTCGCGGTGCCGCTGACGGTGGCCCAGAAGCGGATCGCGCCGTTCGCCTCGTTCCAGGTCACCAAGGGCAAGACCCTGCCGATCCTGGGCATGGCCGTGATCGCCTTCATCATGTCGCTGCTGGTCAGTCTGCTGGGCAGCGTCGTCGCCCTGCCGATCATCATGGTGACCGGCGGAGGCCTGGAGCAGCTGGCGGCCCTGGAGGGTCAGTCGACGGCGGCGATCCTGCAGACGGCGGCGCCGGGGCTGCTGGCCTGGGGCGTGGTCAATGCCGTCGTGTCGGCGCTGCAGCTGGCGGTGCTCTATGCCCCGTTCGCGGCTGCCTATCGCGACATCATGGACCTCCCGCAGGACTAGACGTCAGGCGCTGACCTTCTTGCGGCCCGCCTTCGGCTTCGCCTCCGGCAGGGCGGCCACCCGGGCCTTGCGGCGCGTTTCGTGGCGGTCGAGGACCTCCTTAAGATAGCGACCGGTCCAGCTGGCCTTGTTCTCCGCGACCTGTTCGGGCGTGCCGACGGCGACGATCTCGCCCCCGCCGTCGCCGCCCTCGGGACCGAAGTCCAGCAGGTAGTCGGCGACCTTGATGACATCCAGGTTGTGCTCGATGACGACGATGGTGTTGCCGCTCTCGACCAGCTCCTGGAGCACCTCCAGCAGCTTGCGCGTGTCCTCGAAATGCAGGCCGGTGGTCGGTTCGTCGAGGATATACAGGGTCTTGCCCGTGGCGCGTTTCGACAGCTCCTTGGACAGCTTGACCCGCTGGGCCTCGCCACCCGACAGGGTCGTCGCCGACTGGCCGACCTTGACGTAGTCCAGGCCCACCCGTGACAGGGTCAGCATTTTGTCGCGGATCGGCGGCACGGCCTTGAAGAACTGGCCGGCCTCCTCGACGGTCATGTCCAGAACGTCGCTGATCGACTTGCCCTTGAACACGATCTCCAGCGTCTCGCGGTTGTAGCGCTTGCCCTTGCAGACGTCGCAGGTGACGTAGACGTCGGGCAGGAAGTGCATCTCGATCTTGATCAGGCCGTCGCCCTGACAGGCCTCGCAGCGCCCGCCCTTGACGTTGAAGCTGAAGCGGCCGGGGCCGTAGCCGCGCGCCTTGGATTCCGGCAGGCCCGCGTACCAGTCGCGGATGGGGCCAAAGGCGCCGGTGTAGGTGGCGGGGTTGGAGCGCGGCGTGCGGCCGATCGGCGACTGGTCGATGTCGATGACCTTGTCGAAATGCTCCAGCCCCTCGATGCGATCGAAGGGGGCGGGGGCGTCGGACGCGTTGTTCAGGCGGCGCGCGGCCGCCTTGTAGAGGGTCTCGATCGTGAAGGTCGACTTGCCGCCGCCCGACACCCCAGTGACGCAGGTGAACAGGCCGACGGGGATCTCGCCCGTGACGTTCTTCAGGTTGTTGCCGGTGGCGCCCGAGACCTTCAGCATCTTCTTGCGGTTGACCGGACGGCGGCCTTCGGGCGGCAGCTCGATCTCCTTTTCGCCGGTCAGGTATTTGCCGGTCAGGGAGTTCGGATTGGCCATCACCTGTTCCGGCGTGCCCTCGGCGCAGATGGTGCCGCCGTGGACCCCGGCGGCCGGGCCCATGTCGATGACATAGTCGGCGGTCAGGATGGCCTCCTCGTCGTGCTCGACGACGAGGACGGAGTTGCCGAGGTCGCGCAGGCCGCGAAGGCTGTCCAGCAGGCGCGAGTTGTCGCGCTGGTGCAGGCCGATCGACGGCTCGTCCAGCACATAGAGGACGCCGGTCAGGCCCGAGCCGATCTGGCTGGCGAGGCGGATGCGCTGGCTCTCGCCGCCCGACAGGGTGCCCGAGGATCGCGCCAGGCTGAGGTAGTCCAGACCGACGTTGTTCAGGAACCGCAGCCGGTCGGTGATTTCCTTCAGGATGCGACGCCCGATTTCCAGCTGCTTTTCGGTCAGCCGCTCTTCCAGCGTCGAGACCCACAGGAAGGCCTTGGAAATCGACAGGAAGTTGATCTCGGAGATGTCGGAGCCGTCGACCTTGACGGCCAGGGCCTCGGGCTTCAGTCGCTTGCCGCCGCAGGCTTCGCACGGCGTCTCGGCCTGGAAGCGGCCCAGCTCCTCGCGGACCCAGGCGCTGTCCGTCTCGCGCCAGCGGCGGTCGAGGTTGGGGATGACCCCTTCGAACGGCTTGGAGACCTCATACTTCCGCGCGTTGTCGTCATAGACGAACTTGATCTTCTCCGACCCCGTGCCGTGCAGGATGACCCTGTGCGCCTGTTCCGGCAGCTCGCGCCAGGGCTTGTCCATGCTGAAGCCATAGTGGCGGGCGAGCGCCTGCAGCGTCTGGGTGTAGAGGGGCGAGGGGCCGCGTGACCACGGGGCGACGGCGCCCTTGTGCAGGCTCTTGTCGCGGTCGGGGATGACGAGGTCGGCGTCAAACGCCAGCTTGACCCCCAGGCCGTCGCAGACCGGGCAGGCGCCGAAGGGGTTGTTGAAAGAGAATAGCCGAGGCTCGATCTCCGAGATTGTGAAGCCGGAGACCGGGCAGGCGAACTTCTCGGAGAAGACGATGCGGCGCGGCTCCTCGCCCTCGGGCACGCTGGCCCATTCGGCCGTGGCGATGCCGTCGGCCAGGTTCAGGGCGGTCTGGATCGAGTCGGCGTAGCGCGGCTCCATGCCCGCCTTGGTGACGATCCGGTCCACGACGATGTCGATGTCGTGCTTGAACTTCTTGTCCAGCGTCGGCGCGTCCTCGATGGCGTAGAATTCGCCGTCGATCTTGAGGCGCTGATAGCCCTGGCGCTGCCAGTCGGCGATCTCCTTCCTGTACTCGCCCTTCCGGCCCCGGACGACGGGTGCCAGCAGGAGGATGCGTTCGCCGTCGGGCAGGGCCGACAGCTTGTCGACCATCTGGCTGACGGTCTGGCTCTCGATCGGCAGGCCGGTCGCGGGCGAATAGGGGACGCCGACGCGCGCCCAGAGCAGGCGCATGTAGTCGTGAATCTCGGTGACCGTGCCGACGGTGGAGCGGGGGTTCTTGGACGTCGTCTTCTGTTCGATGGAGATCGCGGGCGACAGACCCTCGATCAGGTCGACGTCGGGCTTGCCCATCAGCTCCAGGAACTGGCGGGCGTAGGCCGAGAGGCTCTCGACGTAGCGACGCTGGCCCTCGGCATAAATGGTGTCGAAGGCGAGCGAGGATTTGCCCGAGCCCGACAGGCCGGTCATGACCACCAGCTTCTCGCGAGGGATGTCGACGTCCACGCCCTTGAGGTTGTGCTCGCGCGCGCCGCGCACGCGGATGAAGTTGTGCTTTTCGGTCATGGAGTCCGGAGAACGCGGGAGAGCCGGGCGAGGGGCCCGGCGCGACAACGCTATATGGGGATGAAGACCGGCGATTCAGCAAGAACAATGTGGGAACATTGTGGTGCTGCTGTCAGTCTGCGGACTCTCGCAGGAAGGGGCCGGCGTTCAGGCTGATAGAGCAGCGGAAATCCGCCGCGCCGTCGGTCGAGCAAACGTCGACCCCGAACAAGTTCCGCTCCACGCGATTGGTGGAGCGCCAGGTGCGGCCGTCATGCGTGAACGCGGACCCGACGGCGGCGCTGCGTGCGGCCAGACCTTCGAAAAAGGCGCGGGCCGGGCGTCCGTCGCAGGTGAAGACGACCATGTCGGTGTCGTGGTTCTGCGCATGGGCATAGGTGCCAGCGGCCACGGCTGCGGCGATGCAATCCGCATAGAGGCGCGCGCGGGATGAAGGCGGCAGCGTCGCGACGGCCGAATAGTTGGGCGCTGCGCCATCCGGTTCGGACGTCGAGGCGCACGCCCCCAGGCTCATCACCGCCAGCAGCGGCAGGACGCGCGAGCGGATCATGGCCATCTCCCGTTGGGTTGGGAGCAGACTGACACAAATCCTCGCCGACGTCAGCGTAACGCAGCGCCCCTCTCGCGCGAACCTCGGCGATGGACGACAGGCGTCGTGCGAGGCTGGTGCCGGGAGCCGAGATGACCTTCACCCCCGTCGAGATACCATCGCCCAACCGCACGCCATCCGGTGTCGGAGACGCGCCGCGCGTGGTGATCGTGGGGGCCGGGTTCGGCGGCCTGTCATGCGCGATGGCGCTGGGCAGCAGCAAGGTTCGGGTGACCATCGTCGACCGGCAGAACTATCACCTGTTCGTCCCGCTTCTGTATCAGGTCGCGACGGCGGCGCTCTCTCCCGCCGACATCGCGGCCCCGGTGCGGCGGGTGATGGCGAAACATCCCAACATCGACACCGTCCTGGGCGAGGTCTGCGGCGTCGACACCGAGAAACGGCGCGTCATGCTGAAGGATGGCGGCCATCTGCCCTACGACGCCCTCGTGATCGCGACCGGCTCGGTCTACAACTACTTCGGCAACGACGGCTGGGCCGAGCATGCCCCGGGCGTCCGGACGATCGAGAACGCCCGGGCGATCCGGGCCCGCCTGCTGAAGGCCTTCGAGGCGGCCGAGATCGAATCCGACCCCGCGCGGCGCGACGCTCTGATGACCGTGGTCGTGATCGGAGGGGGCCCAACCGGCGTGGAGATGGCCGGCACGATCGCCGAACTGGCCCGCTACACCCTGGCGGGCGACTTCCGACGCATCGATCCGCGCTGGACGAAGGTCATCCTGATCGAGAGCGGCTCCAGACTGCTGGCAAGCTTTCCGCCCTCGGTCCAATCCTATGCCCTGAAAGCTCTCACCGGGATGGGCGTCGAGGTTCGGTTGAACACGCGCGTCGAAGTGATCGATGCCGGGGGCGTCGTGGCGGCCGGCGAAAGGATCGAGGCCTCGTCCGTGATCTGGGGCGCCGGGATCAAGGCGGCCCCTGCCAGAGACTGGTTCGGAGCCATGGCGGTGGACCGGCAGGAACGGTTGATGGTCGAGCGGACCCTCGCCCTGCCCGGCGTGCCCGGTGTCTACGTGATCGGCGACCTGGCCAGTTTCGAGCAGAACGGCAAGGCTCTGCCGGCCCTCGCCCAGGTCGCCAAGCAGCAGGGGCTTCACCTGGGCAAGGCCTTGCGGCGTCGGCTGCCACGCGCCACAGCCGGGCGTCCGATGAAGATGCCGCGATTTCGCTATCGAAGCCGGGGCGACACGGCGGTCATCGGCCGCAGCGCCGCGGTGTTCGTGATCGGGCCGCTGAAGCTGACCAAGGGCATCGGATGGGCCCTTTGGGGCTTCGTCCACGTTTATCTGCTGATCGGTTTCGACCGCCGGATGTCGGTCGCCTCCCAATGGGTCTGGCGCTACCTGACCTCGGAACGCGGAGCCCGACTGATCGATTGAAAGGGGAGGGCGTTCCTTCAGCGATGACCATCCGGGCGCGAATTCCCCGTCGTGAATTCGTCGAGGTGGCGAAACCGAGATCGATTGGTTAAGACGCGGTAACGATGTTCACCGACTGCGTTCGGCGAAAGGTCAGGTGGGGCTGGATGAAGACGATCGCGGTGATGTCGCGCAAGGGCGGCGCCGGCAAAACGACCCTGGCGGTGCATCTGGCCTCGGCGGCCAGCGCGACGGGGCAGCGCGTCATGCTGGTCGACATGGACCCGCAGCGATCCTGCCTCGACTGGGCACGTGAGAGAACCAGCGACTGGCCGGTCGTGATCGAAGGGCGCGCCGGCGTGCTGTTCACCACTCACCGCGCGGCGGAGCGCCAGGGCGTGGACCTGATGATCGTCGATACCCGCTGTGCGGGGGACACCGAGGCCGCAGAAGCCGCCAGGTTGGCGGACCTGTGCCTGGTGGTCGTGCGACCGAGCTTCTTCGACCTGCAGGCCGTGGGTCGCACAGTGCAGATGGTGTCGAACATGCGCCGACCCGGCATGTTCGTGCTGAATCAGGCCCCCGTGCGACGCAACGGGGCCGAGCCCCGCGTCATCCGCGAGGCCGTCGATCAGTTGACCGATCACGGGCTGGAGATCGCCGAGGTCGGCCTGCGTCACCGCGCGGCGTATCAGAACGCGATGTGGAAGGGGCTGGGGGCCCAGGAAGACCAGCCCGACAGTCAGGCGGCCTTCGAGGTCAACGCCCTGTGGACCTCGCTGGCCGAGCGGCTGTGGCCCGTGGCGGGCCGGCGACCCTATGGACGGCCCAGCATAACGCCCGACGCCGACGCGCCGCTGGAGCTCGCGCTCGCGGGATGACGCCGATCAGGCGGTGCGGTTGAGCGTCACGGCGCGGCTGTCGCCGGCATAGGCCTGGCCCGAGGCGCCGTATCCGGTGCCCATGGCACGCGCGCCGGCCACTTCCTGGGCGATGGCTCGAACCAGGCCCTCGGAAATACTGCGCGCGGCCTCGACCGTGCGGGCGTGAACGGCCAGGGCCGCCTCGAACGCCTCGGTGGCGCGGATCAGGGCGGTGCGATCGGCGGCCGGGGCGGCGGACACCAGACCGGGATTTGCCTTCACCTGGGCGGTCTCTCGGCGATAGGCGTTGGCGAGCTCCTGGGTCTCGGCGAGGCCGACGGCGACGTCCTGGGGCCGGCGCGAGGCGAAGGCGTCGGTTTCCTTCTCCAGCCGCGCGGTCAGTCGGTCGGTCAGGTCGGTGAGGCGCCGCAGATAGGCGGCGGCGGTCAAAGGATCCTGGGTCACGGGGCGACCTCCGCGCTCTGTTCGGCCTGCATGCGGATCATCTCGGCCATCACGGTGTCGGCCAGGCCGATGCCGCCGGCCTGAACCGTCTTGTTCGCCATCTCGTCGATCAGAAAGCTGCGCCAGGTCGCCTCGGCCTCGCCCCCGCCGAACAGGCCGTCGGTCTGAAGCCCTTCGAACATGGGCTTCAGCATCTGGGACAGGAAAGAGGCCTCGAACCGCTCGGCGGTCTCGCGCATGCGACGGGCGTCGGTGCCCGACGGGGCGGTCGGCGCCTGTGCCAGCAGGGCGGGTGAGACGGCGAGATCGCTCATCAGATCACCTCGATGTCGGCCTGAAGGGCGCCGGCGGCCTTGATGGCCTGCAGGATGGAGATCATGTCGCGGGGCGAGACGCCGAGGGCGTTCAAGCCGTTGACCAGGGTCGACAGCGAGGTCGAGCCATTGACCAGTCGGATCTCGCGGCCCAGCTCCTCCTCGATCGTCACGTCCGACTGAGGCACGACCACGGTCTCACCCTGGCTGAAGGGGGCGGGCTGGCTGACCTGCGGGTTTTCCTGGACCGAGATGGTCAGGTTGCCCTGGGCGATCGCGACGGTGGACACCCGGACGTTCTCGCCCATGACGATCACGCCGTTGACCTCGTCGATGATGACCCGCGCGGGGGTATCGACGGCGACGGGCATGTTCTCGACCCGGCTGATGAAGCCGGCCATGCCGAGCGCGGACGGGGGACGCAGGGTCACCACCGAGCCGTTCTCGGCGAGGGCGGTAGAGGGATAGGTCGCGTTGATGGCGGCGGCGATCCGCTGGGCCGTGGTGAAATCGGGATTGCGCAGCGTCAGCCGGACTTCCTGGAGACTGTCCAGATTGAACCCGGTCTCGCGCTCGACCGTCGCGCCCGAGGCGATGCGGCCCGCCGTGGGCACGCCGCGCGTGACCGAAGAGCCGGACCCGCCCGAACCCGAGACCGAGCCGGTCTGGATCGCGCCCTGAGCCACCGCATAGACCTCTCCGTCCGCGCCTTGCAGGCTGGTGACCAGAAGGGTGCCGCCCAGCAGGCTCTTGGCGTCGCACAGGCTGGAGACGGTGACGTCCACCCGCGCCCCCGGCGTGGCGAAGGGCGGCAGTTCGGCCGTGACCATGATGGCGGCCAGGTTCTTGGAGTTGGCGTTGGTGCCGCGAATGTTGATGCCCAGCCGCTCGGTCATCCCCTCCAGCGACTGGCGGGTGAAGGGGCAGTTGCGCAGGCTGTCGCCCGTGCCGTTCAGACCGACGACCAGGCCATAGCCGACCAGCTGGTTCGTCCGCACGCCCTCGATCGAGGCGATGTCCTTGATGCGCGACTGGGCGGCGGCCGGACCCGCGAGGGCGACCGAGAGCGCGAGGGGCGTGAGGAGGGCGGTAAGCAACTTCTGCATGGACCAGCTTTCGGGCGAGGTTCTGTTGCGTGCGATGCAGGGAGCGTGCCGCGTCGAAAACCTCGTGAAATCAGAGGTCGCGTTGAGAGGGTGCCCGACGCCTCGGCAAATCCTGCCCGGCCATTAACCAAACAGTGACGGTCACCCGATGATGGTGCGACATGTTCCGGAGTTCCCTGACATGAAGGTCACCGGCCCCTACGGCCCCGGCCCCTCCATACCCGGTCGCCCCGCGCGGTCCACCGGAGGGTTTGCCGTGGGGCAGACCGCGGCGGCGGGGGCGAGCGCGCCGGCACAGGCGGCCGCCCCGGCGTCGGGCGTCTCCGACGTCTCGTCGCTGATGGCTTTGCAGGGCATTGAGTCCGCGACGGAGCGACGGCGTCGGGCGGTCCGGCGTGGTGGTGGGCTGCTGGATCGGCTGGAGGAGCTGAAGCTGGCGCTTCTGTCGGGCGAAGCGGGCGAGGCGTCCCTGGAGCGCCTGTCCCGGACCCTGCGCGAAGAGCGGCCCGAAGACCCCGACCCGGTCCTGACTGGCGTGCTGGAACAGATCGACCTGAGGGCCGCCGTCGAGCTGGCCAAGGCCGAAGTTCGCCGCGCTGCAGCATAAATCACGGATTTCTCGCGCCTATCCCGGGATCGACGAACCGGGTGATGAAGAATTGTCACGGCGGCGCCGCGAAGCGAGCTTGGCCGCGATCACGGACACGAGATGCGTGTTGCCGGGACTCGCCGACCTGCCTATACGCCGGATTGCGCCACGGGGGGCGCTGTTGAGAGTGTGAGTGCGATGACCGCATTGGCCTCGATTCCATCGGACGAACCGGCCGGCTATCGGCCGTCGGACGACGAGCCGTTCATGAACGAACGGCAGCTGGCCTATTTCAAGTCCAAGCTGCTGGCGTGGAAGGACGACATCCTTCGTGAGTCCAAGGGGACGGTCGTCAACCTGAAGGCCGAGACCGAGAACCACCCCGATTTGGTCGACCGGGCATCATCGGAATCGGATCGCGCGCTGGAGTTGCGGACCCGTGACCGGCAGCGCAAGCTCATCTCCAAGATCGACGAGGCCCTGCGCCGGATCGAGGACGGCTCCTACGGGTATTGCGAGGACACCGGCGAGCCGATCGGTCTGGGCCGCCTGGAAGCCCGCCCCACAGCGACCCTGTCGGTCGAGGCCCAGGAACGCCACGAACGCCGCGAACGCGTCCACCGCGACGACTGATCCCTAGATCAGCGCCTCTGGCGGCAGCGTCGCTTTCCACTCTTTGAACGAAATTCGCTGCGGCGGCACGACGTCTGCGCGTGCGAGATCGACCACCAGCGGACCAATCTCCGACGGATGAGGCACCGTCTCGGGGTCCTCGCCGGGAAAGGCCTGTGCGCGCATCTGGGTGCGCATCCGGCCGGGGTCCAGCACGCTGACGCGGATCGGCGTGTTCTCGATCTCGTCGCCCCAGGCCAGCATCATGGCCTCGGACCCGGCCTTGGTCGCGGCATACAGTCCCCAGAAGGCCTTGGGCTCGCGCGCGAGGCTGGTGGTCAGGTGGATCACCCGCCCGGCGGTGGACAGGCGCAGCAGCGGCTCCAGCGAGCGGATCAGGCGGTAGGTGGCGGTGAAGTTGGTCTTCTCGATCTTGGCGAAGCCGCGCGGGTCGATGTGGCTGACCGGCGTCAGGCCCTGAGCCCCCAGGGTCGCGGCCGCGTTGACCCAGATGTCCAGTCGCCCAAAGCGCCCGAAAATGGCGCCACCCAGCCTGTCGATCCCGCCGCCGTCCACCAGATCGAAAGGCACCAGGGTCGCGTGGCGGCCGGTCGCGGCATAGACGGCGTCGTCCAGCTCTTCCAAGGCGCCTTGGGTGCGGCCGGTCGCGACGATGTGCGCCCCGGCGAGCGCCAGGGCCAGCGCGCTCTGATAGCCGATGCCGCGCGAGGCCCCGGTCACGAGGGCGATGCGGTCGTCGAGGGGAAGGGCGTCGTCGGTCATGGCGCCTGATAGCGCAGGCCGTTCATCTTCGCCATGCGGTCAGGCGTAACCCGGCGCCGGCTGCCACAGGCCGAAGCTGACGCCCTGGTCGTCGGACACGACCGCTGAGCGGCCCGAGGGGCTGTCCGACGGGACGGCCGCGCGGCCGCCCAGAGCGTTGACCTTGGCGCAGGCGGCGTCCACGTCGGCGACCTGGAAATACAGATGGGAGAAGTCACGCTTCTCGCCGCGCACGATGCCGAAGGACACCCCCCCGGTCGCCTCGCTGACGTGGGCATAGGTCGACTTCGACGAGTCGGCGTCAAAGGTCCAGCCGAATAGCGCGGCGTAGAAGGCCTTGGCCTTGGTCAGGTCCGGGGTGTCGATCGTGAAGTAGCCGAGGCGGTTTTCCATACCCGGATCAAGCGCTGACCAGCAGGGAAAGTTGCCGGTTGGTCAGTTCGCGGCCACCTTCCTCGATCTCGCGGTCCAGCAGGCGGGTGGGATAGTCGCCGGTGAAATAGTGGTCGGTGAACTGGGGAGCGGCGGCGTCGCGGCCGGTCTCGCCCATCGCGCGGTACAGGCCTTCGACCGAGAGGAAGCCGAGCGAGTCGACCTCCAGGAAGGCGCGCATCTCTTCCATCGTCTTGTTGGCGGCGATCAGTTGATCGCGCTCGGGCATGTCGATGCCATAGAAGTCGGGCCATAGGATCGGCGGGCTGGCCGAGCGCAGGTGGACCTCCCTGGCGCCCGCCTCGCGCACGGCGCGGACCAGTTTCACCGAGGTCGTCCCGCGCACGATCGAGTCGTCGATCAGGACGACGCGCTTGCCCTCCAGGACCGAGCGGTTGGGGCTGTGCTTCATGCGCACGCCCAGCTGGCGCGCGCCCTGGCTGGGCTGGATGAAGGTGCGGCCCAGATAGTGGCTGCGGATGATGCCCATCTCGTAGGGGATGCCGCTTTCCTGGGCGTAGCCGAGCGCGGCGGGCACGCCCGAGTCCGGCACGGGAACGACGACGTCGGCCTCGACCGCGTGCTCCTGGGCCAGGCCGTGGCCCATGCGCTTTCGCACCCCGTAGACCGAGCGGCCGTTCACGACGCTGTCAGGGCGCGAGAAATAGACGTATTCGAACAGGCAGGGCCGGGCGGCGCGGGCGGGGAAGGGCTTCAGCGAGGTCAGGCCGTCCTCGTCGATGACCACCACCTCGCCATGCTCGACGTCGCGCAGGAAGGTGGCCCCGATCTGGTCCAGGGCGCACGTCTCTGATGCCAGGACGTGGGCGGTGCCTAGCTTGCCCAGCACCAGCGGCCGGATGCCCAGCGGGTCGCGCGCGCCGATCATCTTCTTGGGCGTCTGGGCGACCAGGGCGTAGCCGCCCTCGATCCGGGCCAGGGCGTCGATGAAGCGGTCGACGATGCGCGCTTTCCGGCTGCGCGCGATCAGGTGGAGAATGACCTCGGAATCGGACGTCGACTGGAAGATCGAGCCTTCGGCGACCAGTTGGTTTCGCAGGAACAGGAAGTTGGTCAGGTTGCCGTTGTGGGCGATGGCGATGCCGCCGGTGTCCAGGTCGGCGAACATCGGCTGGATGTTGCGCAGGAAGCTGCCGCCCGCGGTGGAGTAGCGGGTGTGGCCGACGGCGGCGTGGCCCGGCATCCGCTTGGGCAGGTCCGATCCGCCGAACGCCTCGCCCACATGGCCCATGTGGCGCTCGGTATGGAAGCGGTCGACGTTGACCGAGGCGATGCCGCACGCCTCCTGCCCGCGATGCTGCAGGGCGTGCAAACCGAGGGCGACGATGGACGAGCCTTCGTCCTTCTCGGCGCCCCACACGCCGCAGACGCCGCACTCCAGGCGCGGGCGGTCGTCGTCGGCGTCGCGATGGTGATCGCGGTGCACGACGGGGGCGGAGATGGCGTGGTCCAGCTTGATCATCGTGGCGGCTCCGATGACAGGCGAAAAACTTACTCTGGGGCGGTTCGCGGCGAGGTAGGCCCGGATTGCGCCGGGGGCAAGGCGTCATCGTCGGAAAAGCCTCTGCGAACGGACGAATCCACGACAGGGCTGATGGCGTCCGCGCCGCGGCCGATGCCGGGCAGGATGATCTGGATGGCACGGGCCGCTCCCGCGCTGAGCGGACGCAGCGTGGCCTCGGACAGCCAGTTGGGCGTGCGTTCTCCAGGCAGGGCCGCGACGATCACCAGATGGATGGCCCCCAACAGGACCAGCGCCCGGCCGGACCCGACGAGGATGCCCAGCAGCCGGTCGATGCCGCCCAGCGTCGGATGCGCCTGGGCCTTCTTGGACAGCATAGAGCCGAAGATGCGGATGCCGAAATAGACCAGCAGGAAGGACGCGATGGCCGCGAAGATCGATCCGGCCCAGTCCGGGTCGATCAGAGCGCGCCCGATCGGGGCGGTCAGCGGCAGGGCCACCAGGGCCAGAAACGCCGCCAGGACGAAGCTGAGCAGGGTGATGATCTCGCGCGTGCCCCCGCGCACCCAGCCGGCCGCGGCCGAGGCGAGGATGACGAGCAGGGCGAAGGCGTCGAAGCCGGTCATGCGTTCGCAACAGGGGCCATGCCGCCCTAATACCTGTTCTGTGAGATTCGTTCGACGGCTTCGGTCAGTCGGCTGACGGGCGTGATCGCCACGCCACCACCCTTGACGGTCAGCGGCGGCGACAGGGCCTGGTCGAAGCCCAGTTTGTGCGCCTCGCGCAGCCGGGCCTCGGCCCGGCCGACGGCGCGGACTTCTCCGGACAGGCTGATTTCGCCGAAGACGATGCAGCCCTGGGGCAGGGGGGTGTCGGTCACCGAACTGATCAGGGCGGCGGCGGCGGCCAGGTCGGCGGCGGGCTCGTTGATGCGAAGGCCCCCCGCGACGTTCAGATAGACGTCCTGATTGCCGAAGCCGACGCCGCACCGCGCCTCCAGCACCGCCAGAACCATGGCCAGCCGTCCCGTGTCCCAGCCGATGACCGCCCGGCGCGGCGTGCCATAGGCGGACGGGGCGACAAGCGCCTGGACCTCGACCAGCACGGGACGGCTGCCCTCGATCCCGGCGAACACGGCGGCGCCGGCCGCCCGCTGGGTGTTCTCGCCGAGGAACAGGGCCGAGGGGTTTGAAACCTCCGTCAGGCCCGCGTCGCCCATCTCGAACACGCCGATCTCGTCGGTCGCGCCGAAGCGGTTCTTGCCTGCGCGCAGGATGCGGAAGGGATAGCCGCGCTCGCCCTCGAAGCTGAGCACCGCATCGACCATGTGCTCGACCACGCGGGGGCCGGCGACCTGGCCGTCCTTGGTGACGTGGCCGACCAGGATGACCGCAGGGCCGCCGGCCTTGGCCAGTCGCACCAGTTCGCCGGCGCAGGCGCGGACCTGGGTGACCGATCCCGGTCCGGCCTCGTGGGCGTCGGACCACAGGGTCTGGACGGAATCGACGATGACGATGTCGAACGTTTCGCGCTTCAGCGTGCCGAGGATTTCACGGAGCGCCGTGGCGCTGGCCAGTTCGACGGGGGCCTGGGCCAGCCCCATCCGCTTGGCCCGGGAGCGGATCTGCTCGATGGCCTCCTCGCCGGAGATGTAGGCCACGCGTCGTCCGGCGAGCGCAGCCCGGCCCGCCACGTCCAGCAGAAGGGTGGACTTGCCCACGCCGGGGTCGCCGCTGAGCAGGATGGCGGAGCCCGGCACCACGCCGCCCCCGCAGACCCGATCGAACTCGGCCACGCCGGTGGTGATGCGCGGCGGTTCGGGCGTTTCGGATTGCAGGGACTCGAACGCCAGGCCCCGGCTGCGCGCCGTGGCGGCGGGCTTCAGCGCGCCAGGCGGGGCAGACCGGCTTTCCTCGACGATGGTGTTCCAGTTGCCGCACGCCCCGCACTGGCCGGACCACTTGCCGTGGACCGCCCCGCAGGACTGACAGACATAGATCGCACCGTCTCTGGCCATACGCCGGGGATAGACGATGCGATGCGCCGAGGGGAGGGGCCCCGTGACCCCCTACGTCCGACTTTGACGCACCCCTTAGCCCGCGTTGGTCTCGGTCCAGCCGACGATCTGGCTGTTGAGGTCGCGCGTCGCCAGGTCGAAGGCCTGAACGATGGCCGAGACGCGGTTCTCGCCCGTCTGTTCGGTGACCGTGAACACCCGTTCGGCGACGACCGTCCGCTCGGGGAACCGCAGCAGCCGAACCTCGGCGACGATCGTCACGACCGGAACCGCCCCCGAATAGTCATAGCGGGTCTCGAAGGTACGGATGTCGATGTCCAGGACGCGGGTCGCCGGCGTCAGTTCGCGCTGTCCGATCAGCCGAACCGTGCGAGCCTGGCTCAAGAAGGCGGTCTCGACACTTTGGGAGTACAGCTGTTGCGCCGGAGAGACCCAGCGGGCTCCTCCGATGTAGGCCGCCTCGTTCCCCGTGACCCCAAGCAGCCGGTCTCCACGCGACGCTGAGGGGAACTCGACCGCGCGCAGTCGGACTTGCACGGGCGCGGCGGCCGGTGCGCCGGCCGGTGCGCCGGCGTTGTCGCCGAAGCGATACAGCTGGACCGGATCGGGCGAGGACAGCAGGGCGCACCCTGACAGGCCGATGGCGGTGGCCGCCAGAACGAGCGATCGGATCACGGCTGGACCTCCAGTTCCTGGGACGCCGGGCGGCTGATGAAGTCGCGCGGGCTGGCCCGCACGTCGTCGACGAGGCCGCGCAGGGATTGGGTGGCCTCCTCCAGCCCCTGGATGGCCTCCAGCAGCTGGGGCACGCCGGTGGTCGCGACCTCGCCGACCGGGCCTTCCAGCGCATTAGCGGTCCGATTGATGGAAGCGATGGCGGTGCGGGCGTCGGCGGTCGCGGCATTGATGTTCTGGATCGCCTCGCGCCCGTCGCCCTCGATCAGCGCGCGCGCCTCGGCGCCCAGGGCCTGGTACTCGGCGATGGCCGCATTGGCGGTCTTCAGGGCCTGCTCCAGGTCCTCGAACATGCCCTTCCTGGCCTCAAGCTCGGCGGTCAGGGATTCGATGTTCCTCAGGCTGGTCGAGAAGCTGCGCACGTTGTCGTCGGACAGGACGCGGTTGATTCGGTTCAGGGCGTCCACGGTCTGGGCCAGCACGGTGCCCGATCCGCTGAGCAGTTCGGCGATGGGCGAAGGCTGGCTCTGGATCACGGGCACGACGTTGTCGGGATACTGGGTCTTCAGCAGGGCCGAGCCGTCGGTGCCGGCGGTGACCTGGATGTAGTTCAGGCCGGTGATGCCCTGGGGCTCCAGCTGGGCGCGGCTGGTGACGCGAACGGGCGTCGTGGCGTCCAGACGCACGCGCGCGATGACCTGGTCGCCCTTGTTAGGGTCCAGGTTCAGGTCGGTGACCTCGCCGACGCGAATTCCGTTGAAGTGGACCTCGCCGCCCTCCGACAGACCGCGCACCGGCCCGTAGAAGACGATGTCATAGATGTCGTAGTCGTCGTTGAACTGCAGCCGGGCCAGCCAGATGGCGAACACCGCCAGCGCCGCCAGAAGGGCGACGGTGGCGATGCCGACGGCGGCGTAATGTGCGTCTCGTTCCATCTCGGTCCTCTAGGCGGCCTTGGTGGCGGCGCGACCGCGCGGCCCCAGGAAGTATTCCTTGATCCACGGGTGGTCGGATGTCTCCAGCTCCTGCACCGTGGCTTTCTCGATCACCCGCTTGTCGGCCAGCACCGCGACCTTGTCGCAGATGGCGTAAAGGCTATCGAGGTCGTGGGTGATCATGAAGACGGTCAGGCCCAGGTCGTCCGACAGCTTGCGGATCAGGTCGTCGAACGCGGCCGCACCGATCGGGTCCAGCCCTGCAGTAGGCTCGTCGAGGAAGATCAGTTCCGGATCCAGCGACAGGGCGCGGGCCAGGCCGACCCGCTTTCGCATGCCGCCCGACAGCTCGGCCGGCTTCTGGTGGTGCGATTCCGGCTTCAGACCGACCATGGCGATCTTCATTTCCGCCAGTTCGCGGATGGTGTCGTGTGGCAGGTTGGTGTGCTCGACCATGGGCGAGGCGACGTTCTCCAGCACGGTCAGGCTGCTGAACAGCGCCCCCTGCTGGAACAGGACGCCTGTGCGTCGCTCGATGTCGGCGGCCTGGGCTTCGGTCAGGTCGCTCCGGTCATGGCCGAAAAGGCGGATGCTACCGCCCTCCGGGTCCTTCAGTCCGATGATGGAGTTCAGCAGCACGGTCTTGCCGGTGCCGGACCCCCCGACGACGCCCAGGACCTCGCCGCGCACGACGTCGAGATCGAGATCCTGGTGGATCACCTGATCGCCGAACTGGCTCAGCAGGCCGCGCACCTCGATCAGCGTCTCGGGCCTGGACGCGGTGGCCGTGTCGTTCGCCGGGACCGTCACAGGTTCAGCTCCAGGAAGATCAGGGCGAACACGGCGTCCAGCGCGATGATGGCGAAGATGGCCTGGACGACCGCGGCCGTGACCCGGCGGCCGAGGCTCTCGACGTCGCCGGCCACCGCCATGCCCTGGCGACAGCCGATGGCGGCGATGACGATGGCGAAGACCGGAGCCTTGATCATGCCGACCATCAGATGCTGGCCCATCAGAGGGTCTTCGCTGACGCGCTGGATGAAGAAGGCCGGGCCGTAGTCCAGCTGGCTCCAGGTCACCAGAGCGCCGCCCATGAAGCCTGCCAGCATGCCAACGAAGGTCAGAAGCGGCATCATCACCAGCATCGCCGCCAGACGCGGGATCACCAGGGCCTGGAACGGGTTCACGCCCATGACCTGCATGGCGTCGACCTCCTGGTTCATCCGCATGGAGCCGATCTCGGCGGCGAAAGACGAGGCGGACCGTCCGGCCAGCAGTATGGCGGTGATCAGCACCGCGAGCTCGCGCAGCACCGCCACAGCCACCAGCTGAACCGTAAAGACCCCCGCCCCGAACTGGGTCAGCAGATTGGCCCCCAGGAAGGCGATCACGGCCCCGATGAAGAAGTTGGTCACGGCGATGATGGGCAGGGCATCCAGGCCGGACCGGTCCGCCTGGCTGACCCAGGCCGCCCAGCGGATGTCGCCGGGCTTGCGCAGCGCATGTCCGCTGGCCCCCATAAGCCGACCCAGGAAGGCCATCGACAGCAGGAACTCGGCACCCGCGTCATGAACGCCGTGGCCGATCTTGGCGAACAGACGGACCAGGGACTGGGGGCGAGGAGGCGGGCCGGCGCTCTGCCGCTCCAGGGTCTCGACCATCGCGTAGATGCGGCCGGCCTCGGGACGGGTGTCGAACGCGCCGCTCGGCATGGCGCACCCGGATGCCTGCACGAGGGCCAAGGCACCGGCCGTATCGAAGCGGCCGAGATCGGTCAGATCGACGGAGCGGACCGTGCGGCCTTCCAGCCGGTCACCGAGCTTCACCGCGGCCTTGCCCAGCGACATGGTGGTCCAGTCGCCCGAAAGCTTCAGCACGGCCCCGTCGCCGCCCGCCTCCTCGATCTGGAAATCCGCCGTGCTCATTCCACCATCCATAGCCGAGACCGCGTGAATCGCGAATGCCTTCAACGGGTGATGACTTACGGGCTACAACAAGCCCCGGACGCGTTGCAGATCGCGCACGAAAGCCTCGCGCTCGCGCGCCTTGGCCGCCTCGTCGGGCAGGCGCAGCAGATAGGAGGGGTGGACGGTGATCGTGGCGATCGAGCCGTCGGCCATGGTCAGGGCCTGGCCCCGCTCCTGGGTCACGGCGACCTTGCGGCCGAACACGGCCAGCGAGGCCGTCGCGCCGAGCGCCAGGGTCACCGCCGGCTTCACCAGCCGCCGCTCCTGATCCAGCCACCAGCGGCAGGCGGAGACCTCTGACGCAACCGGCGTCTTGTGCAGCCGCCGTTTGCCGCGCGGCTCGTGCTTGAAATGCTTGACGGCGTTGGTGACGAAGACGTCGTCGCGGTCGATGCCGGCTTCCTGCAGGGCCGCGTCCAGCACCTGACCGGCGGGGCCGACGAAGGGTCGTCCGGCCAGATCCTCCTGATCTCCCGGCTGTTCGCCGACGATCATCAGTTTCGCCTGTTTCGGCCCTTCGCCACACACGCCCTCGGTCGCGTCGCGCCACAGCGGGCAGCGCCGGCAGGCCTGGACGCCGTGCTTCAGGTCGTCGAGCGAGGCGGCGACGAAGCCTTCGTCGAACGATCCGTCGCGGGCGTGTTTGGCGATGGCCTTGGACAGGCGGGCGTTGGGTTCGGTGGGAGCGGCCTGGACCATGGTGTCGGTGCGAGCGCGCGAGGCGGCGACCAGTTCCGGGATCAGCTGGGCCTCCGGCAGGTTCTTCCAGTATCGCTTGGGCATCTCGCCCTGCATGGTCTTCGTCTTCAGCCGGGCGGGGTTGAAGGTCGAGGCGTAGTAGGTCTTCCAGAAGGCCTCGATCTCGTCGTCCTGCGGCGCGTCCTCGGGGTTGGCGCCGGGACCGAAGACCAGCGTCTGACCGTCCCAGAAGCACGACGCCTCGGGCGTCAGGATCGACCATCGCATGGTCGCGAAACGCCGCGCGAAGAAGCCCGCCGTCCGTTCCAGCACCCGATGCGCCGGCTCGAACCAGGCGACATAGGCCTCTCCCTCATCGTCCTCGACCAGACGGAAGCGGACGAAGGCCTTCATCTTGTGATTGGCGCGGCTGACGTTCTTGGCCCGCTCCATCGCGTCGGCGACGTCGGGGTCGGACACGACCTTCATCAGGTCCGGCTGGTCCTTCAGCCGCCATAGCAGACGGTACATCAGGTCGAAGCGGTCTGCCGAACGATGCAGGATGACGTCCTCGGCCACGTCCACGAAGGCTCTGGGGACGGAGAACTGCGCCTCTCTTCGCGCATCGTCGCCTTCGCCGGGATGAGCGGAGGAGAAGAGATCACCCGTTTCTTCGCCGCCTCGCACCACGAAGCGCGCGGCCGCCGGCTCGATCCCCGCGAGTCGAAATCGCCGGGCCGCCGCGCGCCAGCCGTCGAAGTCGGTCTCGTGGGCCAGTTCCGCTGTCGGCATCAGAACAGAGTGAGCTGTTCCGGTTTGCGTTCCGGCACCAGCCGCGCCCGCAGATCGACCGCGTCGGTCAGACCGCCGGGCGTCCAATCGAGCGTGGTGATGAAGGGCCGCACCTTGTCGATGCCCCGGCACAGCCGCGCCACGTCCTCCAGCCGGAGTGTCCGGTAGCGCCGGACCGAGATCATCCGGTTGACAGACTTCACCCCCAGCCCTGGCACCCTCAGCAGCCGCTCGCGCGGGGCGGTGTTCACATCGACGGGAAACTCGGCCCGCCGGTTGAGGGCCCAGGCCAGTTTGGGGTCGATGGCCAGATCCAGCATGCCATCGACCGTCGCCTCGCCGATCTCGGGCGGGGAGAAACCGTAGAACCGCATCAGCCAGTCGGCCTGATAGAGCCTATGCTCGCGCATCAGCGGCGGCCGGGAGACGGGCAGGGCGGAACTGGCGTCCGGGATCGGGCTGAAGGCGGAATAATAGACCCGGCGCAGGCCGTAGCCGCCGTAGAGTGACGCCGATCGATCAATGATCTCGGTATCCGGCGCGCCGTCGGCGCCGACAATTAGCTGGGTCGACTGGCCGGCGGGCGCGAACTTCGGCGGGCGGGTCCGGGCCTTCTTCTCGGGCCGGGCGGCCTCGACCTGGCGACGAACGTCGGCCATGGCCTTCTTGATGACGCCGACGTCCTTTTGCGGGGCCAGCCGACCCATGGCCTCGTCGCGTGGCAGTTCGATGTTGGCCGACAGACGGTCGGCATAGAGGCCCGCCTCCTCAACCAGTTTCGGATCGGCCTCCGGAATGAGCTTCAGGTGGATGTAGCCGCGAAAGTCGTGCTCCTCGCGCAGCTTCTTGGCGACCAGCACCAGCTGCTCCATCGTGTAGTCGCCCGAGCGGATGATGCCCGACGACAGGAACAGCCCCTCGATATAGTTCCGCCGATAGAAGTTGAGCGTCAGCTCGACCACCTCGTCCACGCTGAACCGCGCCCTCTGCACGTTCGAGGAGGTGCGGTTGATGCAATAGACGCAGTCGTAGATGCAGAAGTTGGTCAGCAGAATCTTCAGCAGCGACACGCACCGCCCGTCCGGCGTGTAGGCGTGACAGATGCCCATCCCCTCGGTCGAGCCGATCCCCTTGCCGCCCCGGCTGTCGCGTTTGGACGTTCCGGACGAGGCGCACGAGGCGTCGTATTTCGCCGCATCGGCCAGGACGGCCAGTTTGCGTTTGAGATCCAGCTGAGCCATTGTTCCTATTATGTTCTCCTTCGAGAACAATAGCTAGGGGCAAGGGGTCGCAGCGCGGCTGACGGGTCCGCCGCGCTTAGCGCAGGTAGTTCAGCAGCGAGACCTCGCGCAGCTGGCTGACCACCTGGGCCGAGGCCTGAACCGCGATCTGAGACAGCTGCAGGTCGGTGACGGCCTGGGCCAGGTCCGCGTCCGTCCGATCCGACACCAGTCCGTTCAGAGCGGTGATCTGCGCCGTATGGCTGACTGTCATCTGGTCGATCCGCTTCTGCAGCGACCCGTTGCGCGACGCGACGTCGATGGTCTCGACCTTTGCGGCGTCCAGGCGCGACAGCTGGGCGACCAAAAAGGCCTTCTGGGTGTCGGTCGGCTTGCCGGTCAGGGGCCCGGTCGCCGGGTCGTCGTGGTAGGCCTTGATGTCGCGAAAGATCTGGAAGATGTCCGTGCCCAGGTCGCTGGCCAGATAGCCGGTCTCGACCGACGTGTTCTCGGCGACGCGCGACACGGGCTTGATGGTGTCGTTGCCGAAGGTGGAAGCGACGCTGGCCGCCGCCGCCAGGTCGCTCAGCGTGCCGACCGAGACCGGCGCATTGTCGGTGTCGGCTCCAGCGAACAGGTAGCCCCCTTGGTGGCGGGCGTTCAGGCCATTGGATACCGACTGGAAATAGCCTTCCAGTTCCAGCATCAGGGTGCCCGCCGAATCCGAGGCCAGAACGCTGCCGATGGCCTCGCGCGCGCCGCCCACGCCGTCGATGACCTGGTTCAGGGCCAGATCCTGCGCTCCCAGACGGGCGGCCACGACTTCGCCGGTATCGAGGAAGCCCTGGACCCGGCTGACCGCGCCCTTCAGCGCCGTCAGGGTCTCGGCCCCGCGGCCGAAGCCTGTCAAGTCGGTCGCGACCTTCTGGGTCGAAACCCGTTTCGACGCGTCCGCCTGACGTTGCTGCGACGCCATCAGATCCAGCAGGGCCGACTGATAGTTCCCGGTGGTGGAGACGCGGCTCATCAGACCATCCTCAGAAGCGTGTCGTACATTTCGCTGGCCGCCTGGATCAGTCGAGCCGAGGCGTTGAAGGCCTGCTGATAGGTGGTCATCAGAACCAGTTCCTCGTCCAGGTTGACGCCCTCGTGGTTCGACTGGCGGGCCTGGGCCTCGGTGGCCAGGGCGACGGCGCTGTCGCGGCGCGTCTTGGCCGACTGCGCCTTGCCGCCAATTTCGCCCGACAACTCGGAGGCGTAGCGCGACACCGACAGAGCTCCGCCGGGGCTGTCGCCCGCGGCCGAGAAGCGGGCGGTGACCTGGCCGGCGTCGGCGAGCCTGAGCGCGCCGCGTCCATCGCCGGTCGACAGGGCCGCCGTGCCGGGCGCGGCGGCCAGGTTCAGCTGGGCCAGGGCCAGTTTGGACGGGCTCTGCTGGATGTCCGTGCGGACCTTGAACCCGTCGGCGCGCGACGCCCGCACGCCGCCGCCCAGACCGAACAGCTCGGTCGCGGACACGCCTGACGGCACCTGGGTCGTGGTGTCGGCCAGGACGTTGAGGCGCGCGGGCGGGTCGCCGCTGGCCGTGAACTTCAGCTCGCCGGTCGTCGTGTCGAGGGCATAGGCACCATAGCGGCCGATGCCGGTCGCCGTGCTGTTCAGGGCCGTGACCAGATCGCCGACCGTGCCGCCCGCCGGGATCGCCACCTGAATGTCGCGGATGCGCGCGCCGTCGGCGCCGGTGAAGCGGAAGGTCAGGGTCTCGCCGGCCGTGAAACCGTGCGGCGATGCGGCCGTGAGCCCCAGATCGTAGGACGACTGACGATCGGTGGAGATTAGGTCGTTCAGCCCGAAATAGTGCGAGAAGCCCCGCCCGGCCTTGTTGCTGGGGTTGGCGGCGTCATCGGCCACGGCGACGCCGTTGGTCCCCGATCCCGTGACGCTCAATCGACCGTTGGTGAAGCTCGCCGTCGCCGCCCCGCCCAGGGCGGTGTTCAGGTCGGTCAGGAAGTTCGCGACCGGCGTGGCGGGTCCGCCGTTGATGGTGAAGGTCGCGCCCGAAAAGACGATGTCGGCCTGGGTGGTGATCGCCCCGGTCGTCGGATTGACCACGGCGATGGTGGTGGCGCCTGTGAAGCCGGTCAGGGCGGTCGTCAGGGCCTGCCCGACGTTCTTGCCGGTCAGGCTGGTCGGGGCGGGCACGGCGGAGTTGGCGTTGTGGGCCCGGTTTAGTTCGTCCGCGACATGGGCCACCAGCTCGGCCAGGCGCTCGGCCGTTTGGGGCGCGTCGACATCGCGCAATTCCAGCAGGCCCTTGATCTCGCCGGACTTGAGGCCCTCGGCCAGGGGCCGCCTGGTGGCGCCCGGCTCGGTGACCCAGATTTCGTTGAAGGCCGTCTCGGCATTGACCGTGCCCGCGCGGTGATACTCCAGCGTCGCCGCACCGTTGCCGGCCAGCAGCACGCCCGCGCCCGTCCGGATCGACACGCCGCCCACCGCGCGCTGGGTCACCTGCACGTCGAGGATGGACGACAGTTCGCCGACCAGCCGGGCCTGCTGGGTCTGGGCACCGGAGGCGTCGCCGTCCAGGACGACCGCGCGGGCGATGTCCAGGTTCAGCGTCTCGATCTGCTCCAGCAGGCTGTTGGCCTTTTCGACCGCGCTCTGCAGGCGGCCGTCGGCGTCCTCGCGGACCGCCTGGATCTGGCCCGAGATGCGCGACGCCTCGTCGAACACACTCTGGGCCTTGAACAGGGCGTCCTGGCGGCGGGGGCCGCTGGTGGGGTCTTCGGCGGCGACGGCGAAGGACGAGAACACCTCGTCGATCTGAGAGAAGAAGCCGGTGTCGCCGCCGGGATCGCCGAACAGCGACTGGATGCGGTCGTAGAGTTCATAGCGGACGCCCTGGCGGCTGGCCTCGGCGCCGGCCGACAGGCTGGCGGCCTGCAGGAAGCGGTCGGTGGCCAGCCGGATGCGCGCGACCTCGACGCCCGAGCCCACGCCCTGGGTCGTCAGGGACACCTGGTCGGCGATCTTGCGGACATAGCCCGGCGTGTTGACGTTGGAGACGTTGTCCGAGACCACGCGCAGCTGGGTCTGGGCCGTCTGCAGGCCAGAGTTGGCGATGTTCAGGATGGAGTTCAGGCTCATCCGGTTAACCCTCCGCCCGGCAAGCCATGCCCGGCACGCTGCGCAACTTGCCCAGCCGCGCGCGAAGCCGATTCAGCCATCGCACTGATTTCATTCGCCAAAGATTCGCGACGCGGTGTCATGGCTGAACAGGTGCGCAAACGGTGGGCCAATCCGATGGGCGCGCTCCGCACCGGGCAAAAACCGACACCGGCGCGGCAAGAAACGTCCGCGCCTTGAACGATCGACTGTCTTCGGCGCAGCCGGTTTCTCACAAGATTACAGTGACTTCGATCTTGCGGGCGTGACTGGCCCGACCCTTGCGACCGGTCTTGCGAATGTTCCGGCGCAGCAGGCGCCACGCCCTCCAGACTGAATCGCCTGCGACCCGCATGTCCCTATCCGCCTTCGCCGCCGTGCTCGGCCCGTTCACCGGGTCCATCGCCTCCGCGAGGGGTGAGAAGGCGGGCGCGCGCCCGGTCGGCGACGATGCGGACTTCGCCGCTGCCCTGAACGACGCTGCCGCCGCCGACGCCCCGGCCCGGCCAACGGTCGTCTCGAAAAAGGGCGAGACCTCAGGCGCCGCGCCGGAAGGCGAGGGTGTCGATACGATCGACGCCGCCGCAGAAGCCGTTTCAGATGTGCCCGCGACCGCGCCCGACGCGCCGCCCGCGGTCCCCGTCGACGGGCCGCCGATTGCGACGCCAAAGGCACCTGCAGCTCCGACCCTCAACGACGGCGATGCGGAACCGGATGCGGGTGGTGGATCGGGCAAGGCCGTCCCGGCCCTGGATCTCGCCGGGGACCGAAGCGCCGGCCCGACTGACGAGACGCCGGCGCTCCCCAGCGAGGCCGATGATGGGGCCACCAAAGGTCGGGCCTCACCCGTCGTTCAGTCGCTTGAAACCAGCACAGAGCCCGGCACGCGCCTCGACAAAGCTGGGGATGCTGCTGAGCCGGCTCGCTTCGACCCGCCGCCCGCATCGGATCGGACGCGTGAAGTCGCAGCCCTGTCGTCCGCCGTCCTGACGCCTGTCCGACCGGCCAAGCCTGTCGTATCGGCCGAGCCCGCACTGGAACCGGTCGAGGACGCCGAGGCCGCGCCCGCTGAGGACACCGGCGATGCCGCCGCCGTGGCCACCGCCCCTGCGACGAGGCCCGATCCTGTTCGTGTCCGCGACGTGATCGACCGCGCGGCCACGCGGGCAGGCGAGAGCCAGGGCCAGACAGAAAGCGACCCGGCGGCTCCTGGCTCGGCAAAGTCGAGCGATAATGCGGCCTCTCAAACATCGGCGCAGAAGCCGGGCCCGGCCACCCTCGAACTCGGCGCGCAGCCGCTCGCGTCGGTCGATCCGGTCGAGGAGCCCACCCGCGCGCCCCCCGTGCCGGGTGCGCCGGCGTCGCCGGAGGCTCGGGCCGCCGAGGCCGCCCAGCCGCCTGGTCTGTCCACCCTCTCGCAAAGTGCCGTCGAAGCCACGGTCCAGATCGCCGCCCAGATCGTCAAGCGGCTGGAAGGTCGCTCGACCCGGTTCGAGTTGGCCCTGACGCCCGAGGGCCTGGGCCGGGTGGACATCAGCCTGGACATCGAAGCGGACGGAGCCCTGCGCGCCACGCTGGCCTTCGACAACCCCGTCGCCGCGACCGACCTGCGGGCCCGGGCTGACGAACTGCGTCGCCAGCTCCTGGATGCCGGTTTCACCCTGGCCGACGACGCCCTGTCTTTCGCCGAACGGGACCCGACGGCGGGGCAGGGGAGCGGGTTCGAGCGTTCATCGGATCGTCACAACGCCCGCGCCTTCGGCGCCGCCTCGCGCCTGTCTCTGGAGGCCGACGTCTCCGCCCAGCCTTCGCGCTGGATCAATCTCAGCCTGACGCCCGCCGGCGTCGATATGAAGGTCTGACCCCATGGTCGACGCCATCACCACCACGACCGAAGCGACCAGCCGGACGAACGCCAGTCGCACGACACTGGCAACCAACTTCGAGACCTTCCTGCAACTTTTGACGGCTCAGCTCAGAAACCAAGATCCGCTGTCGCCGCTCGATTCCAACGAGTTCACGGCTCAACTGACGCAGTTGACCGGGGTGGAGCAGCAGTTGCTCACCAACGACCTGCTGACCAGTCTGCTCGCGGCCCAGCAGGGCGGCGGGCTGTCGGGCGCGACGAGCTATATCGGTAAGGACGCCACAGCGGTCTGGGCGGCGGCACGGTTGGAGGATAGCCAGGCCGCCTGGAGCTATGAGCTCGGTGCCTCAGCATCGTCCGCCGAGCTTCAGGTGCTCGATTCGACCGGCAAGGTGGTCTGGGCCGGCCCGGCCCCGGCACGCACCGAAGGCACCCACGACTTCGTCTGGGATGGAAAGACCACCGCTGGCGGACAGCTGGCCGACGGCGGCGTCTACACCTTGAAGGTCGTGGCCAAGAACGGCACCGCCGACATCGACACCCAGGTCCTGACGCGCGGGCGCGTCACCGGCGTCGAACTGTACGACGGACAGCCCTACCTGACCATCGGCACGTCCATCGTGCCGCTCAGCGCCGTGATTGGTCTGGAGGAGCGGACAGTGGAAGCGACTGAACCAATTCCCGAAGACAACCCAAGCGCGCTTTCCTCCATCGCCTCCGCCCTCAATCCCCTCAAGTTGCTTTCCTAAGGAGCCCCCGCCATGAGCATCAACTCCGCCCTTCTCGCCGGTGTGTCCGGCCTGACGGCCAACTCTGCCGCCCTCGCCGCCATCTCGCAGAACATCGCGAACGTGAACACGATCGGCTACAAGCGCACCTCGGCCGAGTTCTCGACCGTCGTGAACTCGCAAAGCGCCGGCACCGGCTACTCGGCCGGTGGCGTTCTGGCCAACCAGCGCAACTTCATCTCCCAGCCCGGCCAGCTGCAGCGGACGACCTCGTCGACCGACCTCGGCATCGCGGGCCAGGGGTTCTTCGTCACCGCGGAGAAGGCCGAGAACCTCGATGCCGGTGACGCCCGCCTGTTCACCCGGGCCGGTGCTTTCCGGGTCGACAACTTCGGCTATCTGAAGAACACCGCAGGCCTATACCTTCAAGGCTGGCCGGTGGATTCCGAGGGTGTGATCGCGACCGATCCTTCTGATCTCAACAGGCTGAAGTCCATCAACGTCGGATCCGTAGGTGGAACCGCCGAAGCGACCACAAGGGCACAGATAAACGCCAACCTGCAGTCCAGTCAGCCTGTCTCACCCGATATCGCGACCTACAATGTCAACACCAACTCCCTGTCCGTCTACGACGCTGAGGCGGGCACGGGCTTCAAGCCGGATTTCCGGATCACCGTGCCGATCTCGGACTCCAAGGGCGGCCAGCGCACCCTCGCCTATTCGTTCCTAAAGACTGCCAACTCGAACGAATGGCTGGCGGAAGTCCATGTCATCCCAGCCACGGACCTCGACAACGGCACCACGGCGCCGCCGACGGGTATCCTCAAGTCCGGGCTGGTCCTGTTCACCCAGGACGGACGTCTGGACGTTGACGGCACCGCCGCCTTGCCGCCGGGCACGGGCCTGTTCGACGATCTGGAAAGCGCGTCTATCGTCCTGAATGCCTCGGACTCGGCCGTCGCCCCCAGCCTGACCGCGCCGAAATGGGCGACGGGCCTGGGCATCGACGATCAGACGGTGACGTTTGACCTGACGGCCTCGGCGGGCGGACTGACGCAGTACGACTCCGACTCCATCGTCCAGGCGGTCGTCACCAACGGCACCGCGTTCGGCAATCTGTCCAACATCGAGATCGACGACGAGGGCTTCGTCACCGCCATCTTCGACAACGGCGTGACCCGGCGGATCGCCCAGGTCGCCTTGGCCACCTTCACCAGCGCCGACAGCCTGACCACGGCCAACGGCAACGCCTATCGCGTCAGCCAGGGATCGGGCACCTACAACCTGAAGGCCCCCGGCACGGGCGGGGCGGGCCTGATCGGAGCGTCCCAGTTGGAGGCGTCGACGGTCGATCTGTCAGCCGAGTTCACCGGCCTCATCACGACGCAGCGGGCCTATTCGGCATCGTCCAAGATCATCACCACGGCGGACGAGATGCTCGCTGAGCTCATCAGCATCAAACGCTGATACTCAGGTAACGTCCCGTTAGACTGAATGAACCATTACTCAAACATCGGCGATATGGTCGAGGGTCAACGGAAGGGATGTTATCCCTTCCTTCACCACGCCGCTAAACTCGCCCTTAGCGGCGCGCGGCTACAGTCTCGTTCATTGGTGGTGGTGAATGAGGCATAAGCCCATGTTGCAAGAGCGTCGCGTCAACAAGGACGGCGAACAGTATGTGGTCGGTCCGACGGGCACGCCCCTGACCATCCGTGACCTGCCGCCGGTCAACACCGATCGCTGGGTCATTCGTCGCAAGGCCGAGGTCGTCGCGGCCGTTCGCGGCGGCCTGATCCCGCTGGAGGAGGCTCTGTCGCGCTATCGACTAACGGCCGAGGAGTTCCTCGCCTGGCAAAAGGCGATCGACAAATGGGGCATGCAGGGCCTGCGCACCACGCGGATCCAGAACTACCGCAGCTAGGTCCTTCCTGGCCCGAATGAACGGCCGCTTCCGGTGACGGGAGCGGCCGTCCTCGTTTCAGGCCTCGCGAGCCGGCCGGCCGGGGGCAAGCTTGCGGCGCTGGCGGGCGAGCGCCAGCGGCGCTCCCGAGGGCGAGAAGGCCACGCCGTCGTCCAGCGCCCAGCCACCGCCCACGTCTCGGACCGTGAACTGGAACACCGCCCAGCCCTCGGGCGAGGTCTCGGGCGTCAGCGGCTCGATGAAGTCGTAGCGCAGGTCCACGCTGGCGGAAATCACCGGCGGGATGGGCAGCACCGTCATGTAGGACGGGAAGATCCCGTCGAGCAGGAAGCAGAGACTCAACTCTTCCAGAGGCGTGTGGTCGGTTGTCCGCATCCATAGCCGCAGCGTCGGGTCCGACAGGTCATTGCCGCCGCCCAAACGCGGGCCGCCGTCGAAGCGATGCTCGATGTACCGCGTGAACCACGGGGCCAGGGTCGGATCGACCGGCGTATCATCGAGGTCGGCGAAGGGCGTGACCGGCGCGCTCAGCGGTTTCAGGTCCGGGCTTGGCGAGGTCCGTCCGAAGGTCGCCAGCGCCGACAGCGCCGGCCGGTCCGGCTGGCCGGCGTCGACGCGGGCGAAGGCGACCGAGCGGCCACCCCTGAGCAGCGTCGGCGTGAAGACGCAGGCCTCGAACCGCGCGGCGGCCAGATACTGCACGGTCAGGGTCTGGAGCGGCGGAAGGATGCCGAGCCCCTCACGCGCGGCCCGCGCCGCCAGCGCCGCCATCAGGCCGCCGAACGGCGCACCCCGGTCAGGATCCATGGCCAGTGGAGCATTGGAAAAGTCGGATGTCAGCCGGGCCGTCAACGCCCCGCGTCCGTCTGGCGTCAAGGCAAGGGCATCGCTTAGCGTCTGCTGTGTCACGAGGCTGCCGGCGAAAGGAGGCGGGCGAAACCGGTTGGCTCCACCCGCCAGTCAAGGGAATGCAGGAAACGCCACGTCATGGACGAATGTTCGTTGCCAAACGAGACTGACTGACCGGGTCGCTTTTGGCAACCCTCTTGCCAAACCGGTGACGCAGGGTCACCTTCAAACCATGGGAAGAACAGCAGATTATTCGCGCCAGAGCTGCTCCATCGCTGCGACGCTGGAGGTGATCGGTGATCCGTGGACGCTCCTGGTGATCCGCGACGCCTTTCAGGGCGTGAGGCGGTTCGAGCAGTGGCAGGAGCGGCTGGGCGTCGCGCGCAACGTTCTGGCGGCCCGGCTGAAGACACTGGTCCAGCATGGCGTACTGGAGCCGCGACTTTATTCCGAGCGCCCGCCACGCAACGAATATGTCCTGACCGCCAAGGGCAAGGACCTGTCCGACGTGCTGGTCACCCTGCACGGCTGGGGCTCCAAACACCTGTATGGCGATGAGCTGGCCGGCTTTGACATGGTCCATGCGCCCTGTGGGCACTCGCTGCAGCCGCGTCTGGCCTGTTCCTGCTGCGGCGAGATCGTCAATCGGCGCGATATCCAGCTGACCCGCACGGACAACCGTCTGACCGTCGGCGAGATTCTGCCGAAAGATGTGGCCGGCGACGCCGCCTCCGAAGAGGCGGCGTAGGGCTCGGCCTCAGTCCGCGTCGCGGACGTAGGTGTTCAGGAAGGTCAGATAGGCCTCCTGGGCCGTGATGCGGTTGTCGCGGCGCTGGAAGCCGTGACCTTCGTTCGGGAACAGGACGTATTCCACCGGCACGCCGTTGGCGCGGATCGCGGCGACCAGTTCGTCGCTCTCCACCTGAAGAACACGCGGGTCGTTGGCGCCCTGGACCACCAGCATGGGCCGCTGGATGTTCTCGGTGTGGAACAGGGGCGAGATGCGGCGATGACGCTCGGCGTCGGTGGCCGGATCACCCATTTCGTCGAACAGGGCGACGCGGTTGGCCCCCCACCAGGCGGGGATCGACTGAAGCGTGCGTTCCCAGTTCGTGACGCCGAAGATGTTCACCCCCGCCTCGAAGGCGGTGGGATGGAAGGCCAGGGCGGCGGCGGTCATGTAGCCGCCATAGGACCCGCCCATCACCACGACCTGGTCGTCGGCGACCCAGTCCTGGTCCCTCAGCCACTGGCCTCCGGCGACGATATCGCGCAGATCGGCCTCGCCGTGGGCCTTGTCGTCCAAGTGGAAGAAGGTCTTGCCGTAGCCCGAGCTGCCCCGGTTGTTGGCTCCCAGCACGGCATAGCCGTGGTTCACGAGGTGCTGGACCATGGCGTTGTAGCCGCGCCGCGTCTGGCCGCCCGGGCCGCCGTGGACCAGGACGATGGCTGGAACGGGCGTCTCGGCCGACGCGCCTTTCGGGCGGTACAGGATCGAGGGGATCATCACCCCGCCCTCGGCCGGGTAGCGGACGACCGTGGCCTCCACCAGCACGTCCTCGTCGATCTGCGGGTTCAGGGCGGTGGTCAGGCGCGTGGCCACGCCGTCGGACAGGCTGGCGGTGAAGATGTCGGACGGCGAGGTGTCCGACAGGACCGTGAAGGCGATGCGGTCCTCGGTCGGGTTGAAGCGCACGGCTCCCACGTCGCCGCCGGGAATGCCGGTGATCGCGACGGGGCGATCGTTGGTCGTGTCGGTGATGGTCACCTCGGTCGAGCCGTCGGCGTTCAGCGACGAGACGCGATAGCGGCCGGACGGCGAATAGGCGACGTTGGAGACGTCCCATTCCGCCTCGATCAGGGGCGCGGTGTCGCCCGTCGCCAGCACCATCCGTCGCGCCTGAGTGAACTCGCCGAACTGATCGGTGCCGTAGATCAGCGAGGCGTTGTCCGGCGTGAAGTCATAGATGCCGTGCGAGATGTTGGCTTCGGGCGTGACCCGACGCGGGGCCGATCCGGCCTGCAGGTCGACCAGATACAGGTCCGTGCGCGCGCTCGACACGTTCCTGGACAGGGCCAGCCAGCGCCCGTCGCCCGAGATGGCGTCGGGGAAGAAGCCGTCGTTCTGGAAGACGACGCGCGTCGCATAGGTCTCGGCGTCATAGGCGATGACGTCGAACGAGGCGGGGTCGCGGGCGTTGGAGGTCAGGTAGAAAGTCTTGCCGTCGTCGCTCCAGTCCAGGAAGCCGGCCTTCAGGTTCTCGCCCGGCGTCAGGTCGCGCAGGGTGCCGTCCAGCTCGCGGACATAGACGTGGTTCAGCTCGTCCCCGCCGCCGTCGGTGGTGACCAGCACCCGACCGTCGGTCGGAAAATAGCTGATGGCGAAGGTCGCCGTGGTGGTGGAGTTGGTCAGCGGCACAGGGTCGCCGCCCGCGATCGGCAGAGCATAGCCGTTGAAGACGCCCGTCTGGTCCGACGAGATCAGGATCGACCGTCCGTCCGGTGAAAACGCGCCGACGCGCGATCCGCCGTTCAGCTGGTAGCTGCGGTTCTCGAAGAACTGAGCGGCGCTGTAGGTCGGGTGGGCAGAGGCCTGGGCCGCGGCGACAGGCTCGCTGATGATGGCTGGGGGCGCGGCCGACAGGGTGGGGGTCGCGGCCATCAGGGCCAGGATGGAAACGAGGTGGACGGTGCGCATCGGACGAAGCCCCTTCGGTGTGATCACGATCTCCAGGCCGATAGGAGCACGTCCAAACCGTTCTGTCTGCGACAGAGTCGCGTCAGTGGGCGAAGGCGTCGGCGTGACGGGTGATCAGGGGGATGACGATGTCTTCCTCGTCCTCGAGATGGCGGTCCGCCTGGCGTGACGTGGTCTCCAGGGTGTCGGCCAGCCGCGCCGCGTGGTCGGCAGAGTCCGGCGCGCCGCTCGCCAGCGCCTGATGAAACGCCAGGCCGGCCTTGAACAGCGCCTCAAGCTGGCCGTGGATGGAATCGTGGTCGGCGTCCAGCAGATCGATGCCGGGGGTGATACGCGGTTCGACCCGGCGCATCACCGGGAAGTAGTGGCCGGTCTCGACCCGGTGGTGGCCGTCCAAGTGCTGGAGATAGGCCTGTAGCGTCGGGATCAGCCCGCGATGCAGCGAGATGAGGTCGCCACCGCCACGCCACGCTTCGATCTGTCGAGCCATGTCCGCCTGCTTTTGGCGAAAGCCTGCGTGCATCTGCAGCCAGAACCGCGCGACTTCGCCGAGCTCGGCGTCGCGCCAGCGCAGCCGGGGATAGGTTTCCAGCAGCCAGCGGTGGGCCTCGGGCAGGCCGGTGCGGCCATCGAGCGCGTCAGACAAGGGCCACGGCCGTCGTCGTGGCGATGAAGCCGCCGCCCAGGAGTCGCTCCGGGTCGGCGGGGTCATAGAGGGCGCAGGCCTGGCCGGGAGCGACGCCCTCCTCGCCCATGTCGAACACCAGCGAGACGACGCCGTCGGCCAGCGCCAGTCGGGCCGGGGAGGGCGGTCGGGTCGAGCGCACGCGGGCCAGCACAGGCGTTCCAGCCTCGGCCGCCGCTTCGATGGAGGATGCGTCGCCCAGCCAGTTGGTCTCATCCAGCGTCAGAGACGCGGTCAGCAGCGCCTCGCGCGGCCCCACGATCACGCGCCGCGCCTCGGGCTCCAGCCGCGTGACGAACAAGGGCTCGCCCACGGCGACGTTCAGGCCGCGCCTCTGGCCGATGGTGTAGTCGGTGATGCCGCCATGACTGCCCAAGACGCGCCCGTCCATGTGCACGATCTCGCCCGCCTCGCGCCCCTGCGGACGCAGCCGGTCGATCAGGGTGCGATAGTCGCCGGACGGCACGAAGCAGATGTCCTGGCTGTCCGGCTTGGCGGCGATGCGCAGGCCCAGCTCGGCCGCGACGCCGCGCACGGCGGGCTTCTCCAGCCCGGCCAAGGGAAAGCGCAGATAGTCGAGCTGGTCGCGCGTCGTGGCGAACAGGAAATAGGACTGGTCGCGCGACGGATCGATGGCCTTCCTCATCTGCGGCCGCCCGTCGGGGCCGACGGCGCGACCGATATAGTGGCCCGTCGCCATGGCCTCGGCCCCCAGATCGCGGGCCACGTCCAGCAGGTCGCGGAACTTCACGGTCTGATTGCAGCGGATGCACGGCACCGGCGTGCGTCCCGCCAGATAGTCGTCGGCGAACTGGTCGATGACCGCGTCGCGGAACCGGCTTTCGTAGTCGAGCACATAGTGGGGGATGCCGAGCGTCTCGGCGGCCAGGCGGGCGTCGTGGATGTCCTGGCCCGCGCAGCAGGCCCCCTTTTTCTTCAGCGCCGCTCCGTGGTCGTAGAGTTGCAGCGTCACGCCGACGACGTCATAGCCCGCCTTGTGCAGCAGGGCGGCGACCACGGTCGAATCCACGCCGCCCGACATGGCCGCCACGATGCGGGTGCCGACGGGCAGGCCGACGGCCGCGCGCGCGGCCTCGACCGCCACGTCCATGTCGGGGGCGGCGATGTCGGGCAGGGGGCACGCGGGCGCGGCCAGATCGTCGAGAACGGCGGTCATGGCGCGCATATAGAGTGAGCGCGCGCCGAATTCGAGGTGCAGGGCCTGCAACCGCCGTCAGGCGGCGGCGCGGATATCGGTGGCTGGCGTGGCGGACGGGGTCACCACCTCGGCCAGACGGGTCTGGGCGGCGGCAACCACACGCTCGGCGCTGGAGAGGTGGCCGACCAGGGCCTCGCGGCTTTCGATCAGCCGGGCGGCGTCGGGGCGGATCTTCCTTGGGCGTTTGCCGGCCAGACCCAGGGCGTCGCGCCAGTCGGCGCTCCACGCTTCGATGCGGTCGCGGACGGAGGCGATCGCTGTCGGCACAGCGTGATCGGCGTTCTGGAGCGCGCGTATGCGGGGCAGGGCGGCGATAGCGCGGGCACGCAGCGCCGCCAGCGTCTCCAGCCGCCCGTCGAGTGGATGGGGCAGGGCGACGACGGTGGCCGACGACGCTTCGGTGTCTGTCGGACCGGGCTCGACCGGGCTTTCCTCGAGAGCCGACGGCTGTGACGCAGCCTCAGCCTCAGCCTCAGCGGGCTCGGCCTCAGTGGGCTCGGCTTCAGTGACGGACTCCGCAGGAGCGGCCTCCTCGGCCAGGACCATCGGCTCGGGTTCGCCGGGGATGGCGTCGAGCTCGGCGGCCGGTGCGGCTTCCCCTTCGGTCGACGGGGTGCCGGCGCTCTCCGGGACGACCGCGTCGGAGGATGCTTCGACCGGGTCTGCCGCCTCTTCCGGCGTGTCCTCGAAGGCGGCCGCCGCTTCGGGCGGGAGGGGGGTGGCGGGTACCACGCGGTCGGTCGCCCAGGCCCGGCCTGCGGCGATGTGGTCGTCGAGGTCGGTCAGCCCGGCGCGGAGCTCGCTCCAGAGCGCCTCTAGCGCGTCGCCACGGCGGGCGATGGCCCCGCCGCGATCCGCCAGGTCAGCGGCCCCGGACGACGCGGCGTCGGCGGCGGAGACATAGGCGGCGCGGAAGGCCTTCAGTCGCTTGCCCCGACTGTCGAACAGCCCGGCCAGACCCCGGCGTGGCTCAAGGCGGGCCGGGTCCAGCCCCGCCACCCGGTCGCGGACATGGCCGAGCAGGGCGATGGCCTCGGCGTGAGGCACGGACCCGCTTATCGTGTCGAGACGATCGAGCGCGGCCTCGACGGTGGCCTTGGCGGGCTCGGCGAAGGCGACGGCGGCCTCGGCGTCGTCGGACAGGGCCGCGCGAATCGCGGCGATACGGTCGGAAGCGTCCGGCGTCGGAACGTCGGTCATGTCACCCTCCATCGTCCGGCCCTCTGACGGGGCGGTGTCGGGCTCGACTATGCCGCAGCTTCAAGGCTTTGGGAAACGGTGTAGGTCGCCTCGGTCTTGGCCGCGACCTCGTCCGGCGTCACGCCCTCGGCCAGTTCGATCAGCTCCAGGCCCGCGCCGTTCGGCTTGACGTCGAAAACGCACAGGTCTGTGATGATGCGGCTGACCACGCCGGTGCCGGTCAGGGGCAGGGTGCAGGCCTTCAGCACCTTGGATTGGCCGTGCTTGTTGGCGTGTTCCATGACCACGACCACGCGCTTGACGCCCGCGACCAGATCCATCGCCCCGCCCATGCCCTTCACCAGCTTGCCGGGGATCATCCAGTTGGCGATGTCGCCGTTCTCGGCCACTTCCATCGCGCCCAGGATCGACAGGTTGATGTGGCCGCCGCGGATCATGGCGAAGCTGTCCGCCGAGCTGAAATAGGCGCTTTCCGGGATCTCGGTGATCGTCTGCTTGCCGGCGTTGATGAGGTCGGGATCGACCTCGTCGTCATAGGGGAAGGGCCCCATGCCGAGCATGCCGTTCTCGGACTGCAGCGTGACCTCCATCCCCGCCGGGATGTAGTTGGCCACCAGGGTCGGGATGCCGATGCCCAGGTTCACATAGAAGCCGTCCTGCAGTTCCTGGGCGGCGCGTTCGGCGAGCTGTTCGCGGGTGCGGGGCATGGCTTACTTGGTCTCTGCGGCGGGGCCGCCCTTTTCGCCGATCCCGGCGAGATCGCCGATATCGTCGGCGACAGAGCAGGTGTTCAGGGTGATGCAGATCAGGAAGAAGAGGGCCCAGCCCATCTTCGTGTTGATCTTCTTCAGCAGTTCGAACTTCTTGTCCTCGTCCATCACGCGGCCTCCCTCTGGCGAACGGTTCGTTGCTCGATGCGCTTCTCGAACGTGGCCTGGATCAGGCGATCGACGTAAATCCCGGGCGTGTGGATCTGGTCTGGATCCAGCGAGCCGACCGGCACGATCTCCTCGACCTCGACGACCGTGACCTTGCCGGCTGTGGCCATCATCGGGTTGAAGTTGCGGGCGGTCTTGCGGAAAACGAGGTTGCCGCGTTCGTCAGCCTTCCAGGCCTTGACGATCGACAGGTCGGCGACGAGGCCGGTCTCCATGACGTACTGGCGGCCGTCGAACGCGCGAACCTCCTTGCCCTCGGCGACCAGGGTGCCGACGCCGGTGGCGGTGAAGAAGGCCGGGATGCCGGCGCCGCCCGCCCGGATGCGCTCGGCGAGCGTTCCTTGCGGGTTGAACTCCAGCTGCAGCTCGCCGGCCAGGTACTGGCGTTCGAACTCCTTGTTCTCGCCGACGTAGGAACTGATCATCTTGGCGATCTGGCGGGTCTCCAGCAGCTGGCCCAGGCCGAAGCCGTCGACGCCTGCGTTGTTGGAGATGACGGTCAGGTCCTTCACCCCGCTGTCGCGCAGGGCCGCGATCAGGTTCTCGGGAATGCCGCACAGGCCGAAACCGCCCGACATGATGGTCATGCCGTCGAAGGTCAGACCCTCCAGCGCGGATTTCGCATCGGCGTAGATCTTGCGCATCGCTCCCCCTTTTTTCACCGTCTGATGAATAACTGCGGCGTCGGCTCGTCTCTAGTGCGACGGCGCGCGGCGGGCAAGAGATAGCCGGATCAGCGTGCCTTGCCCACCGTGACGGCGTGGGCGGGCGGAGCCTTGCGATCGCGATAGCGCGCGCCCTTCAGCATCATCTTCAACGCCTCCCAGTGGATGCCCGCCGTGACCTTCCAGGTCAGCAGGGGGTGGCTGACGAAGGCGCGCAGAAGCTGGCTGTCGGTCAGCGGGCGCCGCTTGCCTGCGAAGGACGCGGTCAGGATCGGCGTGTCGCCCCGACGGACGGCAACGACGACGGACACCGCCTCGCCCGGCTCCCGCACGGTGAAGTCATAGGTCAGGGCCATATCCATGTAGGGCGAGACGAAGAACCGCTTTTCCGTCGTCTGGCGGATGGGGCCGGGGGCCTCGGCCTCGGGCACGGCGACCAGGTAGCTGTGCCGCTCATGGAAGGTATTGGTCACCTCATAGACGAGGGCGGCGAGCGTCTCGTCCGGACGGTGGCAGAAATAAACGCTGATCGGGTTGAAGCCGTAGCCGAGGATGCGAGGCATGGTCAGCAGACGGATGGGGCCGCCTGCGAGATCGATGCCGGCGGCGGATAGATGCGTCTCGATCTGGGTTCGCAGCGGCGTCGTCGAGCGGTCGCCGTGGTCGTGGGCCGTAAAGCTCATCAGGCCGAAATGGCCGGGGGTCAGGAGGCGCAGGCGTCGGGTCGTCGCCGCTATGGCGTCGATGTCGAGCAGCAACATGTAGAGGCCGTAGCAAAGGCGGTGCTCGAAGTTGGCCGTGCGGTTGTGCACGACCTCGCCGACGTAGAGGGCGTTCGCGACGGCCGTGCCACCCGCTTCGTCATCCTCGGACTTGATCCGAGGATCGGACCGTCCGCGTCTCTGGAAGTTCAGGTTGCCCCGAGAACCAGCCACTTCGGCCGACGCCTCACGAGCAACGGCGTCCGATCCTCGGATCAAGTCCGAGGATGACGGTGTCTGGGTGGTCGAGCTCAAGCCGCCTCTGCCACGGGTGCCGCTGTCGGGCCCAGAACGATCCGCCCGCTCTCGTTGTGAACGGACCACGGCCTCCGCACCCCGCCCATCTGCTCGGCCGCCGCCAGTCCGGCCTGCAGACCGTCCTCGTGGAAGCCGGAACCGAACCAGGCCCCTGCGAACCAGACGCCGCCCTGGCCCTGAAGCGACCACAGCTCGGATTGGGCCTTCACCGCCGCCTGGTCGAACACGGGGTGTTCGTAGTCCCATTCGCCGATGACCAGCGAGGGATCAGGTTCCCTGGCCGGGTTGAGGCTGACGAACAGGGGCGGGCCGGGTAGGGACTGGAGTTCGTTCATCCAGTAGGTCACGCCGCCCTCGCCCGAGCGATCGGAGTAGCCCTTGTGTGTCCAGGCCGCCCAGGCGTGGCGGCGCTTCGGCATCGCCGAGACGTCGCGGTGCAGGATGGCGCGGTTAGGGCGATAGGCGATGGCCCCCAGCAGGCGGCGCTCGTCGGCCGTCGGCTGATCCAGCAGGCGCAGGGCCTGATCCGAGTGGGTGGCCAGCAGGACGGCGTCGAACCGCTCCGACCGGCCGTCGGCGAACCGCAGGGTGGCGCCGCCGCCATCGCGCGCTACGCCGACCACGCCGGCGTTCAGCACGGTCCGGCCGGCGAAGGCCGCGTGAAGGCGGCTGACATAGGCACGGCTGCCGCCGTCGACCGTCCGCCAGGTCGGCTTGAGGTCGTAGGTCAGCAGGTTGTGATTCATGTAGAAGCGGACGAAGGACGCCGCCGGATAGGCCGACATCTGGCCCATGGAGCACGACCAGATCGCGGCGGCCTGGGGCAACAGGTGCGCCTCCTTGAACAGGTCGCCGTATCCGTTGCGGTTCAGATAGGCGTCCAGCGTCTCGCCCGTCCGCTCCATCTCGGCCAGGTCCTTCGGCGCCTGTTTCTGGAAGCGCAGCAGGTCCGAGATCATGCGCCAGAACCGGGGGCTGACCCAATTGCGCTTCTGGGCGAAGAGGGCCGGGATGCCGTGGCTGGAGTATTCGAACGCCCCGTCGTCGATCGACACGGCGAAGGACATGTGGGCCGGCTTGGTCGGCACCGACAGGTGCTCGAACAGGGCCACCAGGTTCGGATAGTTGTCGGCATTGTAGACGATGAAGCCGGTGTCGACCGCAACCGGGGCCGACGGTGTCGGGGCCTCCACCGTGTTCGAATGCCCGCCGATCCGGTCGTCGGCCTCGTACAGCGTTACCTCATGCGCCTGGCCCAGCAACCAGGCCGCGGACAGGCCCGAGATGCCCGAGCCGACCACGGCGATCCGGCGGCGCGGCGCGCCGGGTGCGGGGTTCGAGGATACGAGATGCGGGCTCATGCGGTCTCCGAAACGCGAAGGCTGACCCGTCAACTACGACCGGGTGCCCGCGACGGATGTCCTCATCCAGGCGGATCGGTCGTGCGTAACTGCCGGGTCGCCCCAAGCGCGGCCGTTGCGCGTGACAACGGTTAGGCTTCGCAAGGCACCGCCGCAATGTCAGGATCGTCGCATGAATCTCGCAAACGTCGCCATTCGCCAGCTCCAGGACGCGCCCTTCCCGGATTTCGTCACCCGGCCGGCCATCGCCAGCCTGGTCACCGAAGCCCGCAAGCGGCTGGACCGCGAGGGCCCGCATGACCCCGCCGCCTTCGCGCGCGAAATGGCTGCCCGCGCCATCGCCGAACACACCGATGCGGCGAACGACCAGCACTATGAACTGCCGCCAGAGTTCTTTCGTCTGTGCCTGGGCAAGCGGCTGAAATATTCGTGCTGCCTCTATCCGACCTGGACCGAAAGCCTGGACGAGGCCGAGGAGGCCGCCCTGGCCGAGACCTGCCGTCATGCGGAGTTGAAGGACGGTCAGACGGTGCTGGAGATGGGCTGCGGCTGGGGCTCCCTCAGCCTGTGGATGGCCGAGCGCTATCCTCGCAGCCGGATCACGGCCGTCTCCAACAGTCACGGCCAGCGTGGCCATATCGAGGAACAGGCGCGCCTGCGCGGCTTGACCAACCTGACCGTCATCACCTGCGACATGAACGCGTTCGAACCGCCGCAGCCCGGTGCCTACGACCGGATCGTCTCGGTCGAGATGTTCGAGCACATGGCCAACTGGCGCGCCCTGCTGACCCGCGCCAGAAGCTGGCTGAAGCGGGACGGGCGGATGTTCATTCACGTCTTCACCCACCGCGACGCGCCCTACCGGTTCGACCACACCGACTCAGGCGACTTCATCGCCCAGCATTTCTTCACCGGCGGCGTCATGCCCAGCCACGGCCTGATCCGCCAGTTCCCCGACCTGTTCTCGGTCGAGGAGGAGTGGACCTGGAACGGTACCCACTATGCCCGGACGGCCGAGGACTGGCTGGCCAACATGGACGCGAACAAGGACCGCGTGTTCGAGCTGATGAGCGAGACCTATGGCCCGGCGAACGCCAAACTGTGGGTGCGGCGCTGGCGACGCTTCTATCTGGCGACGGCGGGTCTATTCGGAAACGACGGCGGTCGGACCTGGGCCGTCAGCCACTATCGCCTGAAGCCCGCCTGAGGATCCCCCCATGCTGAAATGGATCGCCGCCTACGTCGGCACCGCCGTGGCCTTCGCCGCCATCGACTTCGTCTGGCTGAGCACCATGACCGAGCGGTTCTACAAGCCGGTGATCGGGCCGATCATGGCGCCCAAGCCCGACATGGTCGCGGCGGTTCTGTTCTACGTGATCTACATCGGCGGCATCGTCTTCTTCGCCATCGCCCCGGCCTTGAAGGAAGGGGCCTGGACACGGGCGGCTTTGAACGGCGCGGTCCTCGGGTTCGTGGCCTACGCCACCTATGACCTGACCAACCAGGCGACCCTGGCCGTGTGGCAGACCAAGCTGACGGTCGTGGACCTGATCTGGGGCACGGTTCTGACGACGGCGGCGGCCACTGCAGGCTATTTCGCCGCGACCTTCGCAGCCGGCCGGGCCGCCTGACGATTTCGTCGGGGGCGATTGCCTTTCGTTGAGCGTTGATATCTCCTCCCGCTCCTAATCGGAGGGGGACGGCATGAAGACGAAACTTTGGGCGACCGTCGGCATGTGCGCGGCGGCAGGCTTGGCTGTTCCGACACAGGCGCTGGCGCAGAAGCAGGCCTATCAGATGGTCGATACGTCGGAGCGGGCGACCTACGGAGACTTTCGACTCAGCGCCGGGTTCGCGGATGATCCCTTCGTCATCGAGGTGACCTCCGGCGGCCAGATCGACGCTTCGAACGTCTCCGATGGTTGCACCGGGATGGTGGCCCGGGCCCCCGACGTTCAGCTGACCTATTCCGCCGGCAGCCTGCCCCTGTTCATTCGCACGCGGTCGTCGAGCGACACCACATTGCTGATCAACGGACCGAACGGCGCCTGGCACTGCGACGACGACTCGGGCGGCGGCACCAATGCGGAGGTCAGCTGGAACAATCCCGGATCGGGCGTCTACGACATCTGGGTCGGGGCCTACGGCGGAAACAGTGGCCAGGCCGAGATTCACATCAGCGAGCTTCGTTCCAGCGGGGGTGGAGGCGGTGGCGGCGGTTTGAGTAGCCTCTTCAGTTCCGGCACCTTCGGCGGTGTCTCGTTGAACGCCGGGTTCACCCCGGATCCGCACACCGTCGATCTGACGGCGGGTGGCAGCCTCGATGCATCGGAGATCGACAGCGATTGCGTCGGGATGATCGCCAACGAGGCCGACTATGTCGTGACCTATCAGGCCGGCAGCTTCCCCCTGGTGTTCGGCGTGGACTCCGACCGTGACACCACGCTCATCGTTATGGATGACGACAACAACTACTGGTGTGACGACGATGGCGGCGACGAGCCCCTGAACCCTCGGGTGCGGGTCAACTCCCCGCGCAGCGGCAGCTATCGCGTCTGGGTCGGCACCTACAGTTCCGGGAACTCGCCGGCGACCCTGTATGTGACGGAGCTGGAGTCGAACGCCCCTTAACCATTTTCCTCCCGCGTGGCGCGTGCGTCATGGCGGGACGATCCGCGAGCCGGCTATATGACGGCGTCGTCTTCGAGTGGGGTCCGTCGCGTGCGCGCTGGGGTCAATGCCATCACCGCCGCCCTTGTGGTCGGCGTGGTCGTCGGGCTGGCCCTGACACCGGACGGCCGCGACTGGCTGCGGCGTCCCACGCTGATACCGGGCAGCCTGGCCAATGCGTCGGCCGGTCCCCCGCCCACCGCCGCGCCGATCCTCGCCCCGGCCGTCGTCGCTCCGGTCGTGCCTGCGGCGAACCCGCTGCGTGACAAGGCCGCGCAGGGGCGTCTCAGGATCGGGGTGTTCGGCGACTCCATGGCCGACGGCGTCTGGACGGCCCTGTACCGCGAGATGCGGCCCTACTCGGCCGTGACGGTGACCAAGTTCAGCGAGGTGTCCACCGGCCTGTCGCGCTACGACTACGTCGACATCCAGTCCAAGACCGCCCGCCAGATCGCAGAGCAGCCGATAGATGCGGCGGTGGTCCTGTTCGGCACCAACGACGCCCAGGGCATCAGCTTGGACGGCGTCGTCCACGACTTCGGCACCGACGGCTGGAAGGCGGCCTATGCGCGCCGCGTCGACGACCTGGTCGCCATGCTGCGGGGGCAGGGGATTGCGGTCTACTGGATCGGCCTGCCCGAGATGAAGCGCGCGGGCTTCGACGGGCGGATGGACCTGATCAACGAGGTCGTGTCGGCCCGGATGGCGGCGCTGGGCGTGCCCTTTCTGGAGACCGAGACCGTGACCCGCGACGCGGCTGGCGAATACGACGCCTATCTGCCCGAGACCGGCACGGGGCGGCGGCGGCTGATGCGGGCCAGCGACGGCATCCATATGACCATGGCCGGCTACATCCGGATCACCGAGCCGGTGGCGGAGCGGATCAAGCGCGACGCGGGTCTTGAGGCGACGTCCGACGCGGCGGCGAGCCCGGCCGGGACGTGATCCGGGCTCTGGCCCAGATCTGCGCCTTGGCGGTCGCCGGTCTGATGGCGGCGGGTTCCGCCCTGGCCCAGGAGCGGCCGTGGACACCCCTGCCCAGTCCGGTCAGCGCGACGTGCCCGGGCGGGCTGTGCCAGCCGCAGGGTCTGACTGAGTTTTTCGCCGCGCTGGATCGAGGCGGACCGGTGCGGATCGCCCAATTCGGTGACAGCCACACTGCGGGCGGTCATATCACCGAATCGCTGCTGTGGCGGCTACGCGCCGGGTTTCCGGGCCGTGACGTCGACCTGACGGCCGAAGGCGTCGTCGGCGACACGCTGCGGGGGCTGTCCTCGCGCGAGCCGCTGCTCGCGCCCGACGCACCGGTGCCCGATCTGGTCATTCTGGCCTATGGCACCAACGAGGGCTTCGACGACCTGCTGGACCCCGTGGCCTATGAGCGGTTGCTGCGCGAGCAGATCGGACGCGTTCGGGCGCTGGTGCCGCGGGCTTCCATCCTGATCCTCGGTGCGCCGGAGGCCATGCGCGGCGAGGGTGGCGGCACCTGCCCAGCCGATCCCGAGAGACGCTGGAAGCCTCCCGCTATGCTGGGCGTGGTCCGCGACGTGCAGCACCGGGTCGCGGCCCAGACGGGCGTCGCGTTCTGGGACTGGAAAGGCCGCATGGGAGGAGACTGTTCGGCCCATGCCCTGACTCTGGGCGACGCCCCGATGATGCGCGGCGACCATGTGCATTTCACCGGGGCGGGCGGTGACTGGATCGGATCGCTGCTGTTCGCCGACCTGATGGCCGCGCGCGGACGGGGAGGGCGCTAGGTGCTGTTCCCCACGCTCGCCTTCGGCGTCTTCTTCCTGTTCGTCTATTTCACGGCCTGGTCGCTGGATCGCGAGAACGGGCGGCGAAAGCTGTTCCTGCTGCTGGCCAGCTGGTTCTTCTATGCCCAGTGGGACTGGCGGTTCGTCGCCCTGTTGATCGCCTCGGCGGTGCTGAACTGGGGCGTCGCGGCCCTGATCGCGCGGCCGGATCAGGAGGGTCGGAGGAAGCTGTGGGTCGGCCTCGGCGTCGCTGCGAATCTGCTGATCCTGGGCGTCTTCAAATACTACGGCTTCTTCGTCGAGCAGGCAGGGGAGCTCCTGGCGCGGGTCGGGTGGGAGCGTGACCTGCCGCTGCTCGAGATCGTCCTGCCTGTCGGCATTTCGTTCTTCACCTTCCAGGGCATCAGCTACGTCGTCGACGTCTATCGAGGCAGGACGCCACCGGCCAAGTCGCTGCTGGACGTGATGCTGCTAATGAGCTTCTTCCCTCATCTGGTGGCTGGGCCCATCGTGCGGGCGTCGGACCTGCTGCCCCAGTTCGACCGCGTGCCGCGCCTGACGCGCGAGATGGCGGCCCACGGCTTCCTGCTGATCGGCTGGGGCCTGTTCAAGAAGACGGTGATCGCGTCGGAGCTGTCCGTGCGGCTGGTCGACCCGGTTTTCTTCGACCCCGCTGCCTACGGAACGCTGGACCTGATGGCGGCGGTCTACGGCTATGCGGTCCAGATTTATTGCGACTTCTCGGCCTATTCGGACATGGCGATCGGGATCGCGGCCCTCCTGGGCTATTCCTTCCCCCGCAACTTCGACCAGCCGTATCGAGCCAAGTCGATGCAGGACTTCTGGCGGCGCTGGCACATCAGCCTGTCCAGCTGGCTGCGAGACTACCTCTATGTGCCGCTGGGTGGAGGTCGAAAGGGGCTGGTGCGCAGTTGCCTGAACGTCTTCGTCACCATGCTGCTGGGCGGTCTGTGGCACGGGGCGGCCTGGACGTTCGTGGCCTGGGGTGCGCTGCACGGCGGCGTGCAGGTGATCGAACGGCTGGGACGGGCCGCACTCTCGTGGCGCTACCGCCCTGAGGGCTACTTGAGCGCGCAGGTCGATCGCCAGGTCGTGCCGACGTGGCTGGGCGTCATCGTGACCTTCCACATCGTGTGCCTGGGCTGGATCCTGTTCCGGTCCGAGACCTTCCCCATGGCGATGCAGGTGCTGACGGGCCTCGGCCGGTTCGAGGCGGCGACGCTGGTGACGCCCTTCCTCCTGACGCTGATCGTCGGCGGCCTGGCCATGCACTGGCTGCCGCCCCGCGCGGTCGAGGGCGTCGCGACCTGGCTGAAGCCCGCGCCGTCCCTGACCATGGGGCTGCTGGTCGGGGCTGCCATCCTGCTGGTTGAGGCCGTCCGCCCGGACGGCGTCGCCCCCTTCATCTATTTCCAGTTCTGAGGGGATCATGACCGACCGCCCCGACGAACCCGAAATCCCCCTGGCCCCGTTCCCGACGGCCTTGCCGGCTTCTCCGTTCCCGCCGCTGGACGGCGAGACCGCGCCCTATCTGGAGCCCGTGGAAGTCGAGGCCCCGCCTGCGGATTCTCCCAGCGATTGGATCGCCACGGCCGACGCCCATGACCTGTCCACCGCGCCGGAGCCCGCGCCGATCAACCCGCTGCTCGCGCTCGGCCGGTTCGCCTTCCCGCCCGGCGAACCCCCGGATGAGGAGGGCCTCGCGGCCCGCGACCGTCGCTGGACCAGCCGGGTCATCGTGGTGGCTGGGGTGTTCCTGCTGATCTTCAACATCGCCTCGGTCCAGAACTGGACCCGGCAGCAGGCTCCCGGCTGGGTCACGACGACCGTCGGCCGCCTCGCCGAGGTCTGGAGCGAGCAGATGGCCCTGCTCGGCGCGGACCGGCCGAGGGAGACGGTGCGCGAGGGCTATGAGAGGGCGAGGGATGCGGAGTGGGCGACGCCGACGGATCCTCCCCCGTAGGGGGAGGGGGACCGCGGAGCGGTGGAGGGGGCCAACCGCGCGCGACCGAGTTTGGGGCGAGCCCCCTCCGTCACTCCGCTGCGCTGCGTGCCACCTCCCCCAAAGGGGGAGGATTAGCCTCGAACCGGCGCGCTGATCCCGTCGGCGTCCCGCGTAACCACCCAGGTCGCGGCCGTGCGCGTCTCGAACGGCTTGGCCAGGATGGTCGAGACGGTCTGGTGTTTCGCCTCGACCCGTTCGCGCGTCAGGGTCAGCAGCAGATAACCCTTGGAGGTCTGGTCGCAGTAGACGACCTCGTCATTGTTGGCGCTGAGCAGGGGGCCGAGTGGCAGGGGCGCCACCGCGTCCCCCGGGGAGGGGCTGGTGATGCCGGTGGTGCCAAACTCGGCGGCCCGGCGTACGCCCGAGGCGTCCTTCAGCTCGTTGACCCAATAGGCGTGGCTGTCGCCCGCCAGGACGATCGGCTGGACCCTGGCTTCGGCGAAGGCGGCGTAGAGGCGCTCTCTCCCCGCCGGATAGCCGTCCCAGCTGTCCAGGCCGAACGGTACGCCCAGCTTGTAGAGCTCGATCATCTGGCGCAGGCCGGCCTGGCGCTCGACCGGCAGGCCGCCGATCATGGCGTCGATGGTGGCCTGAGGCGCGATCTTGGTTACGTCGGGGCCATTGACGCGGGCCATGACGACCTGATTGCCCAGTACCTGCCACGGCTTGTTGGCGGCCTTGGACGCGCTCAGGACGCCCTTCAGCCAGTCGCGCTGGGCATCGCCCAGCAGGTCGCGGTCGGGCGCGTTCAGGGTGGTGCGGAACGCCTCGAGATCGGGCACGCCGTCCCGCATCGGCATGTCGGTCTCGTATTCCAGCTGTTTCTGTCGGGCGAGCAGGCGGGTCTCGACCATGGCCAGGGTCGCCAGGTCGCCGAACTCGAAGCTGCGGTTGATGTGGTCGAGGCTCAGCCCGCCCTGTGGCTCGCGGATCGGCATCCATTCGTAATAGGCGCGCAGGGCCGTGGCCTTGCGGACGGCATAGTCGCCCTCGGTTTCGGGCTGGTGGTTCTCGGCGCCGGCGGACCAGGCGTCGTTGGTCACCTCGTGGTCGTCCCAGACGCAGATGAAGGCGGCGCGGGCGTGGGCGGCCTGAAGGTCGGGGTCGGACTTGTACTGGGCGTGACGCAGCCGGTAGTCCTCCAGCGACACGATCTCTCGCGGCGGCTGGTGCAGGCGGCTGAGGGTCTCGCCGGTCGCGCCGCCGTAGTCGTTCCGGCGCGCGCCGTATTCGTAGATGTAGTCGCCCAGGTGCACGACGGCATCCAGCCGTTCCTCGGCCGCCATGGCTTCGTAGGCGTTGAACAGGCCGCCGGGATAGAGCTGGCAGGAGGCGACGCCCAGCACCAGGTCGGCGGTCGGTCCGACGGGCAGGGTGCGGACCCGTCCCGTCGGCGAGGCGACGTCGCCGACGTGGAAGTCGTAGCGATAGTCGACGCCGGCACGCAGGCCGTCCGCGATCACCTTGACCGTGAAATCCCGCTCGGGTGACGCCTCGGCGGTGCCCGAGGCGACGACTGCTTCGCTGTCCAGCATCCGCCACGACACGGGGATGGCGCGCGACGCGTCGGCCCCTGGCGTTACCCGGGTCCACAGCACCACGCTGTCGGCATGGGGATCGCCCGACGCCACGCCGTGAAGGAAGGCGACCGCCGGGGCCTGTGTCGGGGCGGCGACGGCGGGGGCGGCGAGAGCCCCGGCCCCGAGGCCCGTCAGAAGGCCGCGACGGTCGATCTTCATCTCAGTAGCTCACGGTCAGGTTGACGCCATAGGTGCGGGGCTCGCCGGCGATGAAGGTCGGCAGGCCGAGGCCGTCGCCGGTGTTGCCCGCATCCTTCAGGAAGTCCTCGTCCGCAAGGTTGTCGCCGAAAGCCTCGATCGACCAGTTGCCGTGATCGGGCGTGTAGCGGACTCGCAGGTTCACCAGGCCATAGCTGTCTTGCAGCTCGTCGACCGCGACATCGGGGACGAAGTTGTTGGTCTGCAGGCTGCTGCGGTCGTTGTCGTTGTCGAAGAAGACTTCCGACTGCCAGGTATAGGTCGGCTGGATCTCGATCGCGCCGCCCCCGACCGGGATGGCCCACAGAGCTCCCAGGCTGAACTTGTGGTCTGGCGACAGGCGGAAGCGATTGCCGTCGAAGATGCCCGCCTGGAAGCGCGAGTGGTTGTAGCCGTAGGTCCCGAACAGATCGAGGGTGTCGGTCGCCGACCAGGTCGCCTGGGTCTCGAAGCCATAGCTCTCGGCCTCGCCGGCGTTGGTGGTGATGAACTGGGTGCCGACCTGAACCGTCGTCTGGAAGTTCTGGTAGTCGTAGAAGAAGGCGGCGGCGTCGAACCGCAGCGCTCCATCGGCCAGAACGGTCTTGAAGCCGGCCTCGTAGCTGTCGACGGTCTCTTCCTCGACTTCGTTGAAAACCGGCGCGCCGAACGGCGTGGTGGGCACGCCGGCGGCCAGCACCGCCGGACGGCGGCCCCGCGCGTAGGTCGCATACACACTGGCGTCCGGCGTGATCGCATAGCGACCCGTCAGGCGGTAGGTGAAGCCGTCGTCCTCCAGCGACCGTTCGCTGACCTGGCCGTTGCCGGCCGTGGGCTGGAAGGTCAGTCCGAACAGCGGGAAGGCCGCGCTGGCCGGGGCGTTGGCCGCGCCTGGCGTTGCGAGCTGGGTCACCAGGCCGCCGGCGAAAGCGCCCAGCGCCGCAGCCTGGGCGAGAGACGCCGGCGTGCCCTGGGCAATCAGGGCGTTGATCTGGGGCTGGATCTGGGTCAGCGCCAAGAGGCCACCGGCGATGGAGCGACCGTTCAGGACCGAGGAGCCGAACGCGGTGGTCTTGTCGTCGGTGGTGTAGCGGACCCCGGCGGCGAACTCCCAGCGGTCGGCCGGCTTCCAGGTCAGGTCGGCGAAGACGTCGAAGCTGTCCAGCTCGGTGTCGGTGAAGGCGTTCTCGATGTGGTTGGCCTTCAGGTTCGCGGCGATACCGGCGCGCGCGGCGGTCGGGATGCCGAACCCGGCCAGCAGCGGCTGGAGGAAGGCCTGGGACGCATAGACCGAGCGGGGCAGGAAGGTGGTGCCAACGGCGGCCGGGTTGCCGTCCAGGACGCCGGCGAGCTGGGCCAGGGCAATCCGCTCGTCGATCTCGATGGGCGATTCCGAATCGTTCTCCTCGCGGAAATAGCCCGCGCCGATGAAGCCGGAGAACTGGCCGCCGTTGTCCCAGTTCAGACGCAGTTCCTGGCTGAACTGGTCGCCGTTCGAGATGCCGACGCCCGTCAGGATCGGCAGGGAGATGCCGTCCGGATCGAAGGTCTCGGCCGTCTCGAAGCTGCGGATCGCCGTCGTCGAGGTCAGCGTCAGGCTGTCGGACAGGTCCCAGCGGGCCAGGCCCGTCACACCCCAGACCTCGCGGTCGATGCCCAGGTTGCTGCCGCCGTTGATGCTGGTCGACGGCGTCAGGGCCGCGCCGTCGGACGGCTCGCGACCGCCTAGAACCGCGCCGGTGTCCGGGTTCTGCGCATCGTAGAAGATGGAGCGGAAGCTGACGCCAGAGGGGTTGTCGGCCTGGAAGTTGCCGATCAGGTCGAAGCGGAAGGCGTCGGACGGCTGCCAGGCGAAGCTGGCGCGATAGGCCTGGGTGTCGACGCTGTTGTAGTCGCGACCGCCCAGCAGGTTGTCGATATAGCCGCCCCGGCTCTTGACCCGCCCGGCCAACCGCACCGCGGCGGTGTTGCCGACCGGCAGGTTCAGCATCAGCTCGCCCATCAGATAGTCGAGGTTGCCGATGCCGAGGCGGGCCTCGCCCTCGAAGCCGTCGATGTCGGCCTTGTTCTGGATGACGTTGACCGCGCCGATCAGTGCGCCTCGGCCGTACAGGGTCGATTGCGGCCCCTTGGCCACCTCGACGCGCTCGATGTCAAACAGTTCGACGAAGGCCCCGGGTGCACGCGAGATCGAGACGCCGTCCTGATAGATCGACACGCGCGGCTCGTCGGAGGCGCCGGTCGAGTCCGATGTGATGCCCCGGATCACGAAGCCCGGATTGTTGGGCGACTGATTCTGGACGATCAGGCCGGGCACGAAGGCCGACAGTTCTTCGAAGTCCTGAACGCCGATCCGGTCCAGGAACTCGCCGTTGTAGGCGGTCAGGGCGAAGGGGACCTCGATCGGGTCCTGGGCCCGCAACTGGGCGGTGACGATCACCTCCTCCAGCTGGGTGTCTTCCTGAGACTGGGCGTTGGCGGTTCCGGCGATGGCGCAGGTGGCGACGGCGCCCATGAGCATGGCGCGCGTGGTGAAGCGGTTCAGCATGACAATCCCCCGAGTGATGTCTTGCGCACCTAACGGGGGTTGGCATCGGCCTTACGACGGTCCGGCGGCGCTTGCGTGACGCTTGGACCGTGTACGGAAGGGCGGCTTTAGAGGAAGCCGAGGCCGCGCGACGCCATGTTCCTCAGATTGGGGAAGATGACGTCCAGATTGCTCTCGGACACTCCCAGCCAGCGTCCCATGGTCGCCCCGTACTGATCGACCGACGTTGTGGGCACCAGGTAGGACCGCGTCATGTCGGGGTTGCGGAAGCTGCCCAGATCGACGCCCAGGGTCGGGTACTGGCCATAGATGTCGCCGCCCCGGACCGATCCGCCCATGACCAGATGGTGGCCGCCCCAGGCGTGGTCGGTGCCGTCGCCATTGGTGGTGAAGGTCCGCGAGAAGTCCGAGGCCGTGAAGGTGGTCACGGCATTCCTCATGTTCACGCCGCCCAGATTGCCCAGGGCGCCGTCGAAATAGGACAGGGCATGGGCGACCCTGGCCAGGTTGTTGCCTTGGGCCGCGTTCTGGAAGTCGTGGGTGTCCCATCCGCCCAGGCTGACGAAGAAGACCTGGCGACGGATGCCCAGCGTGGGAGCCGCCGCGATCATGCGGGCGACGGTCTGCAGCTGGACGGCCAGACTGTTGGTCTCGGTCGCGCCGGTGATGGGGTTGCGATAGGCCGGGGCGGTCGCCACGCTGGTCACCGCCGACGAAGCGAAGACGGTGTTCAGCGTCGTCGAGGCCCCGATCGACCGACCCGTCGTCGTCGCATAGTCGGCGGCGAACAGGCTGGCGGAGTTGGTGTCGGTGATGATCTCGCGCACCCGACCGGGAGCGACGGTCGATCCGAACAGGCTGGTACCCGACTGGCCGGTGATGACCACGGCGGGCTGGGCCCCGGTGCTCATCTGGTACTGGACCACGCTCTGGCCAGACAGGAAGACGGCATTGCCGGCCGTCGAGACGGCGGTGAACAGCGACGAGGTGCCGTTCTGGCTGGACAGAAGGTCGCCGAACCGGCCGCCCCAGCCCGTGCGGGCGCCCTCTGTCTGGCCCGCCTGCCAGGTCGACTGCTGGTCGTTGTGGGAGAACAGGTTGGACGGAAACGGTGCCGTGCGCGCCTCGTACTGAGCCTTGGTGATCGGCTGGATCAGCGTCCCGACGTTGGCGACGACCGCCAGACGGTCGGCGTCGAACAGGTCCTTCACCGGCTGCATGAAGGGATGCAGCGCGAACGTCCTGGTCGAGGCGTTGGTGCCTGCCGGGATGGGGTTCAGGGTGCGCGGCACGATCGGCAGGACCCCGCCCCAGGCCTCGGGCGAATCCGCTGCTGAGACGCGGCCGGTGACGCTGTTGGTCGCTCCGACCGGCGTCGGCGGGGTGCCGACCGGCATCAGGGCGATGGGATCGTTGCCGGTATTGCGGGCCGCGAAATACCGGCCCCAGCTGTCATTGTCGGTGGCCAGCACCATGTTGTGGCTGTCGTTGCCGCCGAACAGGAAGACGCACACCAGGGCCCGGTAGTCCGGGGCGCTCTGGCTGGCGGCGTTGCCGGCCGCCGCAAGCTGGGCGGCGAAGGGCGCGGCGGCCCCCAGCATGGACAGGCCGCCTCCGATGCGGAGCAGCTGGCGGCGGTCATAGGTTCCGTGGGTCATCGTCCCGTCCTCACCGCTGGACCAGGTATTCGGGCGACACCATCGTCATATAGACGGCGAGCCTTGCCCGGTTGAGAAGCGCCGTGTCGATGGCGGCCTGATTGGTGCCCGTCGCAGCGGGAACCGCGACGGAGTTGACGCTCTCGACGATGCGCGCCCTCAGCGTCGATGACATCTGGCCGTACAGCAGCATCCGGTTCATCCGGTCGGCCAGGGCGTTTGCGTCGTTGGCGATCGCGACCTCGCGCGTATAGGCCGAGCGCACATCGTTGCCGGTGCCGATGCCGGTGCCGATGGCCGTCTGCATCGTGTTGGCATAGCCGGCGACGGTGACCTCATCGACGATCTGGAACTCCGGCACCGTCAGGTTCTGGGCACCGGCCCGGGTGTTGGGCGGGACGTATCCGGGCCGGAAGAAGTTGAACACCGACGGGCTGGCCAGGGCCGACTGGCCCAGCGAGGTGTTCCCGCTGGTCGAGTTCAGCAGATAGTTGCCGCTGACGGACGTGGCCCCGAACGCGCGCATCCAGTTGGTCATCCGGATCATCGGCTCGCGGATCTTGCCGAAGGTCGCGCTGTTGGCCGCGTTGATGTCGCGCGCCTCGGCGTCGGTCAGGATGGTCCGCACCACCGCCGCCAGATCGCCGCGCACGCCCGAGCCGTTGTTCACGAAGGTGCTGGAGCAGCGGCTGACATATCCGCCCGACGGGTTGGAGGTCACCAGCCGCTGGATCAGCTGCCTGCAGAGGAACGGCGGCACGTTGGCGTTGTTGAAGATGGTGTCCAGCGCGATCCGCAGATCGGCCGCCGCGTCGTTGTTGCCTGCCGGAATGGTCACGCCGAGGAAGGTCTTGGCCGTGATCGAATGGTACTGCGGATAGGGGATCATCGGCCGCACGGCGGCGTCGACGTTGCGGTTGCCGCCGAAGAAGGTCTGGTTGGTCGGGTTGGGGTGATACCAGCTGAAGCCGGTGAACACCTTGGCCAGGTTGGAGATGTCGGCGGGCGTATAGGTCGGGATCGGTTCGCCCTGGGCGTTGCGGCGCAGGGTCCCGTCCGGATTCAGCTCGAACACGCCGATGGACATCAGCTGCATGACCTCGCGGGCGTAGTTCTCGTCCGGGGTCCGACCGGTCGCCGGGTCTTCGCGCTGATTGGCCAGATGGGTCAGATAGACGCCCATCATGGGGTGCAGCGACACCTGCTCCAGCAGGGTGCGGTAGTTGCCGAAGGCGTTGGCACCCAGCATGTCGTAGTAGGAAGCCGCGCCCCGGACATCGACGTTGGCGTCGGTCAGGGAGATGACGAAAATCTCCGACAGCGCCAGCTTCATCCGCTCGCGCAGCTGGGCCTGGCCCGTCGCGGAGTACAGCCAGAAGCTCTCATAGAACTGATTGGCGCTGAGATTGGCCTGCGGGTTCGTCAACCGGATCTGGGCCAGCCGGTTCTCGACATAGGTCTGGTGCGAGGACGAGGGCAGGGCGATCTGGGCGTTGATCCAGGTGGTGAACCCCTGCGTCTTCACCGAGTCGATCTCGGCGTCGGTGGGGCCGAAGCTGGCCTGGGTCAGGAATTTGGCGGCCTCGGCGTCCGAGATCGCCGCCGCCGGAGGGGGTGTCGTCGGTCCACCACCGCCGCCGCCGCTGTTTCCGCCGCCGCCTCCGCCACCCCCGCCGCAAGAGGCGAGGCCTATCAACAGGGCGACCGGCACCGCGAGTCGGCGGATTCGATTCAAGGCACTGGTCTTGTTCACGCCTGTCCCCCGACCTACGCGTTGTTTCGCCGACGCTACGACCGTTGGACGCAAAACGTGAAGGGATTCCGTCGCGACGCGGTGAGTTTCATCTTCACCGTGTCATGGTGCCCGGTCTCGCGATTTCAACGCGAGGGCGTGAGCTCGAATTGCACTGTTCGAGTTCGCTCCGGCGTTCAGATCAGCCGTGGATGCGGTATCCGGACTTTTGCGACCTCTCCACGACTGATGTAGGGAGGGCAAGAAAACCCGTCCTTTTCACCTCTTGTCGATGCGCGCGGCCGACCGGCCGACCGCAGGGCCGTCATGACCGAAACCTCGCCCCCGTCCTCGTCGGCTCTGGTCCTGTTCTCGGGCGGACAGGACAGCGCGACCTGTCTGGCCTGGGCGCTGGAACGCTATGGGCGGGTCGAAACCGTCGGCTTCGACTACGGCCAGCGTCACGCGGTCGAGATGCAGGCCCGGCTGCGCGTGCGCGACGGCATGGCATCGGCCCTGACGTCGCTGGCCGAGCGCCTCGGCCCGGACCACGTCGTCGACCTGACCGGGTTCGGAGCCATCGGCGAGACCGCGATGACCACCGATCGTGCGATCGAGATCGGCGCGCGCGGCCTGCCGACCACCTTCGTGCCCGGCCGCAACCTCGTCTTCCTCAGTGTCGCCGCCGCTTTGGCGGATCGGCGCGGGCTGGACGTTCTGGTCGGCGGCATGTGCGAGACGGACTTCTCGGGCTACCCCGACTGTCGCCGCGACACGATCGAGGCCATGAGCCTGGCGTTGACGCTGGGCCTCGACAAGCCCGTGCCCATCGAGACGCCGCTGATGGCCCTGACGAAGGCCCAGACCTGGGCGTTGGCCGACCGGATCGGGGGCTCGGCCCTGATCGATCTGATCGTCGAGGACAGCCACACCTGCTACCGGGGCGACCGCGTCCACCGGCACGCCTGGGGGTACGGTTGCGGCGAGTGCCCGGCTTGCGACCTGCGCGCGGCCGGCTGGGCCGAGTGGGTCGCGGGCCGATGACCTATTCGGTCAAGGAGACCTTTCTGACGATCCAGGGGGAGGGCGGCCAAGCCGGTCGCCCGGCCGTCTTCCTGCGCTTTGCGGGATGCAATCTGTGGAGCGGGCGCGAACAGGACCGCGCGAGCGCCGTCTGCACCTTCTGCGACACGGAGTTCGTCGGCACAGACGGCGATGGGGGCGGCAAGTTCGCCGATGCCGCGGCTCTGGCCGATCACGTCGCGGGCTTCTGGATCGGGCGGGACGGCAGCCCTCCGCTGGTCGTCTGCACGGGTGGGGAGCCCCTGTTGCAACTGGACCTGCCGCTGATCGCGGCGCTGAAGGCGCGCGGCTTCGAGATCGCGGTGGAGACCAACGGCACCCTCGTCGCGCCGGACGGCATCGACTGGGTCTGCGTCAGCCCCAAGGCTGCCGCGCCGGTGGTCCAGACGACGGGCCAGGAACTGAAGCTGGTCTATCCGCAAGCCCTCGCCATGCCCGATCGGTTCGAAGGCCTGGCCTTCGAGCGCTTCTGGCTGCAGCCCATGGACGGGCTGAATCAGGCGGCCAATACGGCGGCTGCGCTGGACTACTGCCTGCGCCACCCGAAATGGCGGCTCAGCGTCCAGACGCACAAATACATTGGCGTGCGGTGATCCGCGCTCAGCAGGGGCGGCCCTGGGCCTGACGTTGCTCGCAGCGGCGCTGTTCGCGCTCATAATCCCGCTGCTCCCGCTCGCGCCGAGCCCGCGTCTCCTCGTCGGAGGTGGTGACCGCATCGACGCCCGCCCCGACGACGGCGCCCGTCGCCTTGGCCGCGCCACCGACGACCGCGCCGGCCGTACCGACCACGGCACCGACCAGGCAGCCCTGGAGCATGAGGGCCCCGGCCATGACGGCGGACAGGGCGGCGAGGCGTCGGATCTGGATCATCCGCCATATCTGGCACAAACAGGGTGAACCAAAGATGACCTGTCAGGTCTTCAGCCGGTCTGCGCCCGGTGCCTCAGCAGGGCGTCCGCCAGAACGCAGGCGGCCATGGCCTCGACCACCGGGACGCCGCGCAGGGCGACGCAGGGGTCATGACGGCCCTTGGTGCGCAGGTCGGTCTCGGTCCCGTCGCGGGTGACGGTCTGGCGAGGCGTCAGGATGGAGGACGTGGGCTTGAACGCCACCCGGGCCGTGATCGGCTGGCCCGTCGAGATTCCACCCAGCACGCCGCCGGCGTGGTTGGACTGGAACACGATCTCGCCGTCGGGCCACAGTCGCATCTCGTCGGCATTGTCCTCGCCCGACAGCTCGGCCGCTCCGAAGCCGGCACCGATCTCGACGCCCTTGACCGCGTTGATGCTCATCAGGGCGGCGGCCAGCTCGGCGTCCAGCTTGCCATATAGCGGCGCGCCCCATCCGGCCGGGACGCCCGTCACCTCCAGCGCCACGACGGCGCCGATGGACGACCCGGCCTTGCGCACCCCGTCCAGATAGGCCTCCCACGCGGGCACGACCTCGGCCGAGGCGGCGAACAGGGGGTTCTCATAGACCGCGTCGAAATCGACGGCCTCGGCCGTGATCCTGTGGGGCCCCAGCTGCACGACCCCGGCGCGGATCGTCACGCCTTCGCCGAGGACCTTCCGCGCCACCGCGCCCGCGGCGACCCGGCTGGCCGTCTCGCGCGCCGAGGAGCGGCCGCCGCCGCGGTGATCGCGAATCCCGTATTTGGCCTGGTAGGTCAGATCGGCGTGACCGGGTCGATAGGCGCGCGCGATCTCGCCATAGTCCTTGGACCGCGCGTCCTCATTCTCGATCTGGACGGCGATCGGCGTGCCGGTGGTGACCGGGCCCGCGCCGTCGTCGAACACGCCGGACAGGATGCGTGCCGTGTCGCTCTCGGTCCTCTGGGTGACGAAGCGGCTGCCGCCCGGCTTCCTGCGGTCCAGCCAGGGCTGCAGATCGGCCTCGGTCAGCGGGATCAGCGGCGGGCAGCCGTCGACGACACAGCCGATCGCCGGCCCGTGGCTCTCGCCCCAGGTCGTCACGCGAAACAGATGGCCGAATGTGTTGTGGGACATGGCTAGCGAGGCTTAGGCCGCCATCCGGTCCGGCGTCCAGACGCGGGTGAAGCGGGCCAGCAGGTCTTCGGCCGCCGAGGGCACGTCGTCGGCGGGGGTCAGATGGACGAACAGGTGCCCCTGCCGCCGCCGGCCGCGCGCGGGCAGGCCGAGGCCCCTCAATCTCAGCCGGACCGGATCGACCAAGCCCGGCGTGACCCAGGAGGTCTGGACCCCGGCGTGCGTGTCGATCTCGACGCGACCGCCGTCCGTCAGCAGCCGGCGCGGTGTCGGCCAGGTCATGTGCAGGTCGTCACCGACCACCGTCAGACCGTCCGCGGACCGGATCAGGACAGGCAGGAACAGATCGCCTCCGTTCGGGCTCGTCCCCCTCAGCCTCAGATGGTCGCCCGTTCTCATCCCGGCGGGCACCCGCACGCGCAGGGTCCGCTCACCCAGTCGGATCGTCGTCACCCCGCCGGAGAGCGCCTGGTACGGCGTCAGGCCAATGACGGGCAGGGGAGCAGGGCGGCGGGTCGGACCGGCGAGTGCGGCGCGACCGCCACCCTGGCTCTGGATCAGACGATAGGCGGCGATGACCCTGCGAAACCGCGCGTCGTCGCCCCCGGGCAGGTCCGGACGGGCGGCCTTCACCGCCATGCGGAAGGCACGGACCACGGCGGCTTGATCGGCCGGGCCGTGCAGTCCCAGGACGGCCAGGGCTTCGTTCAGGCTCGGGGCAGACGCGCTCATGCGACGAATAGGCCGCGATCATGGTCAAGAGCGGGTTAACCGTGCAGCTCGCGCCGGCCCTTGCTATAGGCCCGCCCATGAGCAGCGCCGTCATTCCCCCCAGCCCGAGCCGCGAAGAGTACGCCCGCGACTATGCCGCCGCCCTGGCCGCCAACGGCGACGAGTCGGTGTTCGAGCGCGACGAACCCATTGGCCTGATCGTGCAGTGGCTGGCCGATGCGCGGGCGCACGAGCCGAACGATCCCAACGCCATGTGCCTGTCCACCGTCGATGCGGACGGCGCGCCGGACAGCAGGATGGTCCTGCTGAAGGACATCGATGCGCAGGGCCTGACCTTCTATTCCAACAGCGAGAGCGCCAAGGGCACGCAGCTCGCTGGGCGGCCGGTCGCGGCCCTGCTGTTTCACTGGAAGACCCTGAGGCGACAGGTGCGGGTGCGTGGCACGGTCCAGCCCGTCACCCCGGCCGAGGCCGACGCCTATTTCGCCAGCCGGGCGCGAGAAAGCCGTATCGGGGCCTGGGCCTCTGACCAGTCGCGGCCCTTGGCCGACCGCGCCGCCCTGGAGGCCGCCGTGGCCCGCGAGACGGCGCGTTTCGACGGCGGTGAGGTGGCGCGGCCCGAACACTGGACGGGCTGGCGCGTCGTGCCGCGCTCGGTCGAGTTCTGGCGCGACCGTCCCTTCCGCCTGCACGACCGGCTGAGGTTCGACCGCGAGGGCAACGGCTGGCGGCGGACCCGCCTCCAGCCCTGACCGATCAGGTTCCGTAGCGCGCCAGGAACGTCTCGACGGCGTCGGCCGCGATCTGCTCGGGGTCGCGCAGGGCCTGGACCTCGTCGCCAGTGACGAGGGGCATGAAGAAGACGGGGTGTTCGATCATCCCCATCAGCTGCCCCGCCGCCCAGGACGCCTTCTCCACGCGAATCTCGCCCCGGTCCGACAGGGTCGTCAGGGCCGCGATCAGGGGTTTGCCGAAATCGCTGCGGCCCTTCTGGAAGAAGCCTAGGGCGACGTCGCGAAAGCGCGGCCGCTCGGCCATCACCAGGCGAAAGACCGAGCGGACGAACGGGTCGCCCATGAACCGGGCATAGGCCAGGCCAAAGCCCGTCAGCAGTTCGCGCGCCGGGCCGTCGGCCAGACGCACGCTTTCCATCTGTCGCGAAAAATCCTCGGCCGCGTCGTCGATCACGGCTTCGAACAGATGCTCCTTGGACGGAAAATAGGCATAGAGGGTCGCGGTCGAGACCGTGGCGGCGCGCGCGATCGGTTCTATGCGGGTCGCCGCGTATCCTTGGGCCATGAAGTGGCGTCGGGCCTCGCGGACAATCCCGTCGCGGCGCGCGTCCTGGCCGGTGGTGAGATGAGGCACAACGCCAGTGGTATGAGAGTCCATCAAGGCTGTGCGTAAACCATCCTCGCCGGAACCGGAATAAGGACGAACACCGTTACGGGTCAGAGTTGACCAATGGGCTCAGCAAGGGGTGCGCCAGCAGGGGCGCGGCCAGCCGAACCACGGTCTGTGGGTCTTCCAGTCGGACGGCGGCGGTCGCATCCGCCACGATGAAATCCGCCCGCGTGCGCGACGGCTCGGTCAGCCGCTCGTGGCCGGGTCGCACGGTCTTCAGATACTGGTCGATGACGGAGCCGGCCGTGCGGCCCCGTTCGGCCTGATCGCGCAGCAGGCGGCGGATGAAGCGGATATCCGACGGCGTATCGACGAAGACGCGGATGTCGAACAGGTCGGACAGCGACGGCGTGCACAACAGATGCGTCCCTTCCACGATCACCACGGGCGCGGTCGGGACCGGCTGCCCGCCCGGTTCGCGGCCGTGGGTGATGAAGGAATAGACCGGGGCGACGATGGCGCGGCCCGCCTTTAGCGCCGTCAGGTCCGCTGTCAGCCTGTCGTGATCGCGCGCCGCCACGTCGTCGAAGTCGAAGGTCGCGGCGTCGAAGCCGGGCAGGGACGCGGCGTCCCTGTAGTAGGAATCCTCGCGCAGCAGCACGGCCGATCCCGCCGGCAAGGCGGAGACGACGGCTTCCGCCAGGGTCGATTTGCCCGAGCCGGATCCGCCGGTGATCGCGATGAGAAGGGTCATGACGCCCGTCCTAAAGCGCGAGGCAGGACGGCACCACCATCAAGTCCGTCTTCGGATGCCGCCGCCGCCGCCCGCTAGATCAACGGAAGAAGCAGGTCTCGCCGGCGTAGAGCGACGCCACCGTTCCCGAGGCGTCGGCGGAGGTCAGGAACCCCATGACGTCGCCCGCGGTGAACTCGACGCCCAGGGTCGAGTCGGGCTGCAGTTCGACGGTCCGGGCCGCATTAAGTGCCGCCCGGGTCGCGCCGACGCCGACGCCGTCCACCGTCGTCAGCCCGGCCTCGTCGAGGAACCAACCCCTGAACTCTCCGTCCTGGAACAGCAACTGCAGGCCATTGGCGTAAGCGGCCTGCTGCACCGGTCCCTGACCGCATTCGGCGTTGGTGCTCTGTTCCGGCGCGACCCCGCCGGTCGTCGCGGTGACAGCCGTGATCACGGTTTCCTGCGGTGTGCCGAACGGCAGGGCGCGGGCGGCCCCTTCGGCGTCGAAGATGCGCAGGCCTTCGCCCTCGATGGCCAGTCCGCCCGCGATCTGGGCCGGCGCGGCGGGCGTGGCCGCCGGCGTCGTGGCCTCCGCCTGATCGACCGGCGGCGCGGCAGGCTCGATCGAGCGATCGCAGCCCACCAGGGCTGCCAGTGCCGTCAGGGAAAGGGCGGTGAGGGCGTTGAGGCGCATCAAGAAGCCTTCCTATTCTGCGTCCAAGACGCGCAAAGAAGGGCAAATCCGCCGATGACGCAACGGCGCGGCCGGCTTTGGAGGCCGATCCTGACCTCGCGTCACGTTGCCTAGCCCGGTCCACCTCGGCTAGCGTGAAATCCAAGCCCCGCCTTGAGCCGGGGCGTCATGAGGGAATGCGATGCTGGGTTTGATGCAGGACTGGCCCCTGACGGTCGATCGGATTCTGGACCACTCCAGGAACTGGCACCCCCACCGCGAGGTGGTGACCCGTTCGGTCGAGGGACCGATCGTGCGCACGACCTATGCCGAGATCCACGGCCGGGCCAAACGCGTCTCGAACGTGCTGAAAGGGTGGGACGTCAAGGTCGGCGACCGCGTCGCCACCCTCGCCTGGAACACCGGCCGCCACATCGAGGCCTGGTACGGCATCATGGGCATCGGCGCGGTCTGCCACACCCTGAACCCGCGCCTGTTCCCCGAACAGCTGATCTACATCATCAACCACGCCGAAGACCGGATCATCTTCGTCGACCTGACCTTCGTGCCGCTGCTGGAGGCGATCCTGCCGCACTGCCCGACGGTGGAACGGGTCGTTGTCATGACCGACCAGGTCACCATGCCGGCGACCAAGCTTCCCAAGGCCGACTGCTACGAGGCCCTGCTGGACGGCGCGTCCGAGGACTGCGCCTGGGGCGGGTTCGACGAAAAGACCGCGTGCGGCCTCTGCTACACCTCGGGCACCACGGGAAACCCCAAGGGCGTCCTGTATTCGCATCGGTCGAACTTCATCCACACCCTGCTGGGCATGCAGTCCACCGTCCTGGGGCCGTCGCCCAAGGAAGTCATCCTGCCGGTCGTGCCGATGTTCCACGCCAACGCCTGGGGCATCGCCTTCGCCGGTCCGGCCTCGGGGGCCAAGCTGGTCATGCCCGGCGCGCGCATGGACGGCGCGGCCATCTATGAGCTGATCGAGACCGAGGGCGTCACCTTCTCGGCCGCCGTGCCGACCGTCTGGCAGCTGCTGCTGGCCCACCTGCGCGAGCACAATCTGAAGATCCCCACGGTCAAGCGCGTGCTGATCGGCGGCTCGGCCGTGCCCGAAAGCCTGATCCGCGCCTTCAACGACGAGTTCGACATCGAGGTCCTGCAGGGCTGGGGCATGACCGAGACCTCGCCCATCGGCACCCTGTCGACGCTGACGCCGGAACTGCTGGCCCTGCCGTACGACGAGCAGATGAAGTGGCGCATCAAACAGGGCGTGCCGCCGCTGGGCGTCGAGCTCAAGCTCAAGAACTACGCCGGTCAGGACATGCCGCACGACGGCAGCACTTATGGTCGACTGATGGTGCGCGGACCGACCATCGCCGGGGCCTATTTCAAGGACGAGGGCGGCGACATCCTCGATCACGAGGGCTTCTTCGACACCGGCGACGTCTCGACCATCGACGAGCACGGCTTCATGCAGATCACCGACCGCGCCAAGGACGTGATCAAGTCCGGCGGCGAGTGGATCAGCTCCATCGAGATCGAGAACATCGCCGTGGGCCACCCCAAGGCCGAGCTGGCCGCCGTCATCGGCGCGGCCCACCCCAAGTGGGACGAGCGCCCGGTCCTGGTCATCAAGCTGAAGCCCGGCGAGACCCAGGACAAGCAGGAGCACCTGGACTTCCTGGTCGGCAAGATCGCGAAATGGTGGATGCCCGACGATGTCGTCTTCGTCGACGACATCCCGCTGGGCGCGACCGGCAAGATCGACAAGAAGCTGCTGCGCGAACGGCTGAAGGACTACCGCCTGCCCACCGCCGCAGCCTCGCCCGAGCGGGTCTGAGGCGTGACCGAGGGCTCCCGCGCCATCCGCTGGTCGCGGGTTCTGCTGGTCTTGACGACCCTGGCCCCGCTGGCGGTGTTCGTCGGCATCGCCGGGATGCGGCTGGGCGTGTGGGACTGGCAGATCGGCTATTCGGTGCTGACCCTGCAGGTGGGGCTGGCGCTGGCCGCGCTCGGGACTTTCGCGGCGCTGGGAGGCGTCATCGTGGCGCTGGGCGAGCCCCGCGCGCGCCTGATGGCCTTGGGCGGCGTGATCCTGGGCGGGGCGACGGCCGGGCTCTACGGCTTGCATCTGTCACAGACCGGGGTGGGCATCCTTTCCGCGTCCGCCACATCCGTCCCGGCCCAGGCGACGACGGCCCTCACCGATCCGCCCGTCTTCACAGGGGCCCTGGCCGACCGACGCCAGGCGGCCAGCGCCGCTGAGGCGACCGTGTTCCAGACCTGCGCGGCGACCACCGTCCCCACCCAGGTCGCACCGGGAGCGGCGGCCTATGCCTTGGAGCAGGCCGGGTTCGAGGTGCTGGGTTTCGGTGTCGCGCGCGCGGACGGCACCCGCGAGGGCACCTGGTTCGGCTTCGTCCATGACGCCACGATCCGCATCCGCCCGGGGGCGACGGACGTTCGCGTCGCCTCGCGTGAGGCCCGCGACGACGGCGGCGAGGCCTGCCGCCTCGTGACCCGTATCGTCGCCGAGCTTCAGCCTGGGGCGTAGACCGCGTCCAGCGTCGGCTCGCCCTCGACCGCGACCCGACCCTCCTTCACCAGCTTGATCAGATGGGCCTGCACCGACAGGTTCGCGGCGGGCCACAGGCGCGGGTCGACGGCGGCATAGAGGGCCGGCACCATCGCCGCGATCGTCCGATCCCCCGCCGCCAGCCGCGCCAGCACCTGGGCCTCGCGTTCCAGCCGGTGCGCGCGATAGGCGGCCAGGAACGGCGCAGGGTTCGTGACCGGTGCCCCGTGGGTCGGCCACAGGGTGGCGAAGTCCGCCGCGATCACGGCGTCGACACTGGCCATGTAGTGCGCCATGTCCCCGTCCGGTGGCGCGACGACGGTCGTCGACCAGCCCATGACATGGTCGCCGCAGAACAGGGCGTTCTCCTCCTCCAGCCCGAAGGCCATGTGGTTGGAGGCGTGGCCCGGCGTCGCCATCGCCGTGATCGTCCAGCCATCGCCCTCCAGCCTTTCCCCGCCGGTCAGGATCACACCGGGCCGGAACGTTCCGTCTTCGTCCTCGTCCAGCGTGCCGGACGCGTGGGTTTCCCGCCGCGGCGGCTGCATCGCCAGGATCACCGCGCCGGTTCTCTCGGCGAAGGGGCGGGCGAGGGGGGCGTGGTCGCGGTGGGTGTGGGTGACCAACACATGGCTCACGGTACGGCCTTCGACGGCGGCCATCAGCGCCCCCAGATGCGCCTCGTCCAGCGGCCCCGGATCGATCACGGCGACGCCCGCGCCCGGCGCGTCCCGCCCGACGATATAGGTCCCCGTGCCGGTGAAGGTGAACGGCCCCGGATTGTTGGCCACCACCCTCTGGATCAGCGGCGAGACCTGGTCGCGTCGGCCATACTCGAAATCGAATTCACGCACGAAGGGGATCATCTCAGCTCCTGCTCGCCCGGCGCGGTCCTTGCCTTAACGGATCGTAAACCGTTCAGGAGCGTCCAAAATGGCCCGCGCCATCGCCTATTCTGTCTCAAATCGGCTCCAGCCCATCGCCGCCGCCATCCTGTGTCTCATGGCGGCGCAGCTGGTGCTGGCCTCTTGCGGGGACCCCGAGCCCGTGCCCTTCGCCGCCCGCGTCGCCGTCGAGCGCTAGAGCGGCAGACGGCTGAGATCGTAGCCGGCGCCGGCCGCCGCCTGACGCAAGGCCTCCGGCTCAGCCCCTGCCTGGCCAAGGGCGATCGCCCAGGTCATGGCCGAGCGCGTGCCCGAGCGACAGAACATCAGAACCGGCTCGCCCGCCTTGAGCACATCGCCGACCGCCGCGATCGCTGCCTCGTCGGGAAAGCCCGTCACTGGGGCGTGGACGAAGTCGATGCCGACCGCCTTGGCCGCCGACGCGACCTCGGCCGCCGTCGGCTGGCCGGGGTCCTCGCCGTCGGGTCGGTTCGAAACGATCGTCCTGACGCCGAGCGCCGCCGCCTCGGTCACGTCGGACAGGGCGATCTGAGGCGCGACGCGCACGGTGTCGCTGAGAACGCGGAAATCGGACATGATCGGCTCCTGTCGTGTGTCGCTCGTGGCTAGCATGTCGCCACGGAAAAACCATTGCGCCGCTTCAGGCGTTATGGCCGATCAACACCCTGAAACTGACCCTGGATATCTGATGCGCCTTCGCCTCGCCGCTTCCCTTCTTGCCCTTGCTTTGATCGCCCCCGCCGCCCTCGCTCAGGATCAGGACGGCCCCATCGCCACCGCGACCGAGGTGACCGAGAGCGCCGACGCCCTGCGCGCCCGCGAGGCGATCGCCTATGAAACGCCCCTGCCGCGCGGGGCCCCGGATCAGGACTACCCGCTGGTCGCCTGGTGCGCGGCCTTGGTCGAGGGCCACATCGCGCTGGGCCGGACCCTGACGACCGCCGACGACCTGGATCGCGACATCATGCGTCTGGGCGCGCTGGAGGCCACCGACTTCCGCGAGGCCCTGCGCACCGGCGCCGCCCGCCAGACGCCCGCGACCCGCGCCGCCGCCGAGACCGCCGAGGCGGAGGCTCAGGCCCGCTGGGACGCTCTGCTGGCCCTACCCGACGAGGCCACCCGCAGCCAAGCTTTTGGCCTGTTCTTCGGCCTGCCCGGCCGTTGCGAACACGCCGCGCGTCGCGTGCGTGAGAACATCACCACCCCGCCGGTGACGCTGGAGGCGGCGGGTCTGGACGAAATGGGCGTGCCGGTCGCGCAGTGAATCCTCGCCCGTAGGGGGAGGGGGACCACGAAGTGGTGGAGGGGGACATCCGCGAATGACGGTGCGCGGCGAGCCCCCTCCGTCTCCTTCGCTTCGCTTCGGATCCACCTCCCCCAACAGGGGAGGATTACGCCGCCTTTTCCCGCTCCACGGCGTCGGGCTCATAGTTCAGGATCGGGGCCAGCCACCGCTCGGCCTCGCTGATCTCCCAGCCCTTCCGCGCGGCATAGTCCTCGACCTGGTCGCGGTCGATCTTGCCGACGCCGAAATAGTGGCTCTGCGGATGGCCGAAATAGAGCCCCGACACCGAGGCCGGCGGGGTCATGGCATAGCTCTCTGTCAAGGCCATCCCGGCGTTCGCCTCGGCCTGCAGCAGCCGGAACAGCGTCGCCTTCTCCGTGTGGTCGGGTTGTGCCGGATAGCCGGGGGCGGGGCGGATCCCCTGATACTTTTCCTCGATCAGATCCTGGATCGTGGCCGCCTCATCCGGCGCATAGCCCCACAGCGTCGTCCGCACTTCCTTGTGCAGCCGCTCGGCGAAGGCCTCTGCCAGACGGTCGGCCAGCGCCGCCGCCATGATCGCGGAGTAGTCGTCGCCCGCGTCCTTGAAGCGCTTGGACGCCTCCAGCTCGCCGTGGCCCGTGGTGACGGCGAAGGCTCCGATCCAGTCCTCGCCCGTCGGTGACACGAAGTCGGACAGGGCCGCGTTCGGCTTGCCGTTCGACTTGGCGATCTGCTGGCGCAGGGTGTGGAACCGGGCGATCTCGGTCGACCGCGCCTCGTCCCCGAACACCACGATGTCGTCGCCCACGGCCTTGGCGGGCCAGAAGCCGACGACACCCTTGGCCGTGAACCACCGCTCGTCGACGATGCGCTTCAGCATCGCCTGGGCGTCTTTGAACAGGTCCCTGGCCGCCTCGCCGACGATCTCGTCGTCCAGGATCAGGGGGTAGCGGCCGATCAGCTCCCAGCTGGCGAAGAAGGGCGTCCAGTCGATGTGCTCGGCCAGATCGGCCAGGTCCCAGGCCTCGAACGCCCGCACGCCCGTGAAGCTCGGCGCGGCCGGGCGGGGCGCGGTCCAGTCGATGGCGACTGGGTTCTTCCTCGCATCGGCGATCGAGGTGCGCGCCTTGACCTCCTGGCCCCGGGCGTACTGCTCGCGGATGCGGATGTATTCGTCGCGCGTCGCCGCCTCGTTCTTCGCCTTCTCGGTCTTCGACAGCAGGCCCGAAACCACGCCCACGGCGCGGCTGGCGTCCACCACATAGGTTGTCGAGCCCCGGCGATAGGCCGGCTCGATCTTGACCGCCGTATGGGTCCGGCTGGTGGTCGCCCCGCCGATCAGCAGGGGAATGTTGAAACCCCGCCGCTCCATCTCGCGGGCCACGAACACCATCTCGTCCAGGCTCGGCGTGATCAGGCCCGACAGGCCGATGATGTCGACGTTGTGCGCCTTGGCCTCGTCCAGGATGCGGTCGGCCGGCACCATGACGCCGAGGTCGATGACCTCGTAGTTGTTGCACTGGAGCACGACGCCGACGATGTTCTTGCCGATGTCGTGGACGTCGCCCTTGACGGTCGCCATCAGGATGCGCCCCGCCTGCTCGCGCGGCTTTCCGGCCTTCTCCGCCTCCATGAAGGGTTCGAGATAGGCGACCGCCTGTTTCATCACGCGCGCCGACTTCACCACCTGCGGCAGGAACATCTTGCCCGCGCCGAACAGGTCGCCGACCACGTTCATCCCGTCCATCAGCGGACCTTCGATGACGTGCAGCGGCCGCTCGACCGACAGCCGCGCCTCTTCGGTATCGGCCTCGATGAACTCGGTGATGCCGTGAACGAGCGCGTGCTCGATGCGCTTGCCGACCGGGGCCTGTCGCCAGGTCAAATCCACGACCCGGCCCGCGCCCTTGTCGCCCTTGTAGTTGGGCGCGAGGTCGACCAGCCGCTCGGTGTTGGACACGTTGGTCCGCTGCGGCCGGTTCAGGATCACGTCCTCGACGGCTTCCCTCAGCGTCGGATCGATGTCGTCATAGACGGGCAGGTCGCCGGCATTGACGATGCCCATGTCCATGCCCGCCTGGATGGCGTGGTACAGGAACACCGAGTGGATCGCCCGGCGCACCGGCTCGTTGCCCCGGAACGAGAACGAGACGTTCGACACGCCGCCGGACACGCGGGCGTAAGGCAGGGTGGCCTTGATCGCCCGCGTCGCCTCGATGAAGTCGACGGCATAGTTGTCGTGCTCCTCGATCCCCGTCGCCACCGCGAAGATGTTGGGGTCGAAGATGATGTCCTCGGGCGGGAAGCCGACCTCGTCCACCAGGATGCGATAGGCGCGCGTGCAGATTTCGATCTTGCGCGCGGCGGTGTCCGCCTGGCCCACCTCGTCGAAGGCCATGACCACGACGGCGGCGCCGTAACGCAGGCATTTGACCGCCTGTTCGCGGAACTCCGCCTCGCCGGCCTTCATGCTGATCGAGTTGACGATCGGCTTGCCCTGCACGCACTTCAGCCCCGCCTCGATCACCTCCCACTTGGAGCTGTCGATCATCACCGGCACGCGGGCGATGTCGGGCTCGGCCGCGATCAGGTTGAGGAAGGTGCGCATGGCGACGGCGCCGTCCAGCAGCCCCTCGTCCATGTTGACGTCGATGATCTGCGCCCCCGCCTCGACCTGCTGGCGCGCGACGTCGAGCGCGGCGGCATAGTCGCCCTCGACGATCAGCTTCCTGAACTTGGCCGAGCCCGTGACGTTGGTCCGCTCGCCGACGTTGATGAAGGTGGGTCTCATGCTCCCTCTCCCGTTGGGAGAGGGCTTGAGCGCACGGCGGCGAAGCCGCCGTCCTGGCGCGAAAGGGTGAGGGACGGCTGTCGCCGACTGAAGCACCCGACCCTCATCCGGCCCTGCGGGCCACCTTCTCCCAACGGGAGAAGGAACAGATCACCAAACATCACGCCACCATCTCGAACGGCTCGAGCCCCGACAGCCTCAGCGCCACCGGCCGCTCCGGGATGACGCGCGGCGTCACTCCCGCCACTTCCTCGGCCACATGCCGGATGTGCTCCGGCGTGGTGCCGCAGCAGCCGCCGACGATATTGACCAGGCCGCTCTTCGCCCATTCCTCGATGAAGTGGGCGGTCTCGTGCGGCTCCTCGTCATACTGGCCCATGGCGTTGGGCAGGCCGGCGTTGGGATAGGCGGCGACCAGGGTGTCGGCGACCCGGCTGAGCTCGGCGATGAAGGGCCGCATCAGGTCGGCGCCCAGCGCGCAGTTGAAGCCCACGGCGAAGGGCTTGGCGTGGCGCACGCTGTTCCAGAACGCCTCGGCCGTCTGGCCTGACAGGGTCCGGCCCGACCGGTCGGTGATGGTGCCGCTGATCCAGATGGGCAGAGGCTCCATGCCCTCGTCCTCCAGGTCCTTGATCGCCTTGATCGCGGCCTTGCAGTTCAGCGTGTCGGTGATGGTCTCGATCAGATACAGGTGCACGCCGCCGTCGTTCAGCGCCTTCACCTGGTGGCGATAGGCCTCATAGACCTGGTCGAAGGTCACCAGCCGCGCGCCCGGATCGTTCACGTCCGACGACATCGACAGCATCTTGTTCAGCGGCCCGATGGACCCGGCGGCGAAGCGCGGCTTCGTCGGCTCCTTCTCCGTCCAGCGGTCGGCGGCGGCGCGGGCCAGCTTGGCACCTTCCAGATTGATGTCCCACACCGACTGCGCGTCCAGGTGATAGTCGTCCTGGGCGATGGTCGTGGCCGAGAAGGTGTTGGTCTCGGAGATGTCTGCCCCGGCCGCGAAATACTGGTCGTGCAGGTCGGCGATGACGTCGGGCCGGGTGATGCAGAGGATGTCGTTGTTCCCCTTCATCTGGCCGTTGTGCGCGGTGAAGCGGTCGCCGCGGAAATCCTCTTCCGACAGCTCCCGCCGCTGGATCATCACGCCCCACGACCCGTCGAGGACGAGGATGCGGTCCTTCGCGGCGGCGTGGAGCTGGGCGATGCGGGATTGGCGGCTCATTGAAATCCTCCCCCATTGGGGGAGGTGGCACGGAGCGCAGCGGAGTGACGGAGGGGGCTCGCCCCAGACTCCGTCATCTGCGGCTGGCCCCCTCCACCGCTTCGCGGTCCCCCTCCCCCGATGGGGGAGGATTGTCCTTCGCGCACGCCCAGGATCCGGCAGATCGCATAGACGAGGTCTGCCCGGTTGAGCGTGTAGAAGTGGAAGTCAGAAAAGCCTTCCTCCTGCAGGCGCGCGCACGTCTCGGCCGCCACCGAAGCGGCGACCAGCTTGCGCGTCTCCGGATCGTCGTCCAGCCCCTCGAAATGGGCGGCCAGCCACGCGGGCACCGAAGCCCCGCACGAGGCGCTCATCCGTTGCAGTCCGGCGAAGTTCGACACCGGCATGATCCCGGGGATCAGCGGGATGGTCACCCCCGCCGCCCGCACCCGGTCCCGGAACCTCAGGAACGCGTCGATGTCGAAGAAGAACTGGCTCAGCGCCCGCGTCGCGCCCGCGTCGACCTTGGCCTTCAGCACGTCGATGTCATGCTCGATCGACGGGCTTTCCGGATGCTTCTCCGGATAGACGCCGACCGAGGTCTGGAACCCGCCCACTCGCTGGATCGCGCGGGCCAGTTCCGTCGCATTGGCATAGCCGTCCGCGCGCGGCTGATAGACCCCGCCGATGCCCGAGCCGCCGCTGACCGCCGAGCCGGGCGGGTCGCCGCGCAGGGCCACGATGTGGTCCACGCCGATGGCCTTGTATTCGTCGATCACCTGATCGACCTCGTCGCGGCTGGCCTCGACGCAGGTCAGGTGGGCGGCGGGCTTCATCGTCGTTTCGGTCAGGATGCGCTGGACCGTCCGATGCGTCCGCTCGCGCGTCGATCCGCCGGCCCCATAGGTCACCGACACGAAGGCCGGGTTCAGCGGCTCCAGCCGTCGGATCGATTTCCACAGCGACGCTTCGGCTTCGTCGGACTTGGGCGGAAAGAACTCGAACGAGACCCTGACCGGACTGCCGTTCTCACCCGCGCGCGCGACGGGGCCCAGCGGGGACAGCAGCAATGCGCGAGCGGCGGCGAGAGAGGTGGCGGCCATCAGGCGACGCTCCTGTTGGCGACGGCGGGCCGCTCGGCGGTCCAGATGGTGACGGTCAGGCCCGCCGTGTCCGGGGGCAGGGCGATGGTCGCCGAAGGTTTGAGCCCCGCGTCCCCCAGCCAGCGGCCGATCTCCTCGTCCGCGAAACCGAGCCGGCGATGCTGATGTTCCTCCCGCAGCCGCTCCAGGTCATGGGGGGCGAAATCAACGATCAGCAGCTTTCCACCGGGCGACACCAGCCGCGCCGCCTCGGCCACGGCGGCGACAGGATCGGCCAGGTAATGCAGCACCTGATGCACCAGCACGAGGTCCGCCGACTGAGCCGGCAGGCGCGTCGCGAAGATGTCCCCGTGCCTCAGCTCGACCTTGTCGAGCCCGGCCTTGGCGACATTGGCGCGGGCGATGTTCAGCATGTTCTGCGACAGGTCCAGCCCGATCGACATCCGGGACTTCTTACCCAGCAGGGTCAGCATCCGCCCCGATCCGGTGCCCAGGTCCACCACCCGCTCGAACGGTCCGGGCCCGGCCGCGCGCTCGATCGCGCTCTCGACCGCCGTCTCGGAGACATACAGCGACCGGATCCGGTCCCAGCTGGGCGCGACCTGTTCGAAATAGGCGGCCGCCGCCGTCGCGCGTTCGTCGCGCACCGCTTCCAGTCGGGCGTGGTCGGCCAGGCCCTCGCCGTCGTCCAGCAGGTCCAGCACGGTGTCGACCAGACGGCGAACGTCCGGCTCGTGCGACACGCGATAGAAGACCCGCGCCCCGTCCGGGAACCGCTCGATCAGTCCGGCGTCGGCCATCAGCTTCAGGTGACGCGAGACGCGCGGCTGGCTTTGGTCCAGCACGCGGCTCAGTTCCATGACCGACAGTTCCTCGCCGGCCAGCAGCGACAACACCCGCAGCCGGGTCGGCTCCCCGGCGGCGCGCAGGGCATCCACGATCTGGTCGGCAGTCAGAGCCATGAGATAATCATATAAGGATATCCTTATATGATTTCCAGCGGAAAAGCTTCGACGGTTTCGGCCCATTTCCGCGTTACAGTCACGCTCGTCGCCCCGGGAGATGTCGTTGCGCCCACTGGTCCAGATCCTGATCGTTGTGTCGTCATCGACCCTGATGGCCTGTTCGGAAGGGGACGACGCCGCAGCCGCCCCGACGGCGATCGCCGAGCCCGCGCCGTTGCTCGAACCCCTCGACGCCCCGATGCCTGACTCCCTTCAGGACGCGGCCGAGGATATCGAGCCGCTGCCGCCCCGACCGGCTCCGCGCCGCCCGAACGCGGGCGAAGCCGGCCCCATGACGGCGGACCAGATGCAGGCCCGCGCCCTGCGAGGTTTCCAGCGGGCCGACGCCGATTCCGACGACGTCGTCACCACGGCCGAGATCGAACAGGCGGTCGCGGCGGGCCAGACCGGCGCGCGCGCCTGGACGCGGGCGGACCGCGACGGCGACGGCCGCCTGACCCGTCAGGAGTTCCAGTCGGTGGTCGCCTGGCGGTTCCAGCGCCTGGATTCGGATGGGAACGGCAGCGTCAGCGCGGCCGAGCGACAGGCAGCCCGGCAACCCGCCGACTAGGTCCTGTCGCCCCTGACCGCCTTTGCCGCGCCTTGCGCCGACCAGTTGGTGAATCCGACATGCGCCCGTGCGGGCGGCCCCGGCACCGGGGCCTCGGGCAGGGGCGCCATGCGCCGCTTGTTGACGTGGCTGTCCGGGGCTTCGGCGATGCGGTCGGGAAACTCGCCCCGGAAGTAGAATTTCTGCCACGCCTCTCTGGCCGCCTCGGGGTCGCCCGCCGCCATGCGGGTATTGAAGTCGGTACGGACCTCGGACCACTTTCGATACTGCAGGGCCAGGTCGCCGTCGTCCTCGACCGACCGACGAACGGGCTGGAACCGCTCGATCCGGTGATGCGGGAACGGCTGCAGGAAGCAGAACGGCTCGTCCTTTTCGAACCGGATCACGCCGGGCGCGGTGAAGCGCCAGTTCATGGTGAAGGGATAGGGCAGCCAGTCCGTCTCGGTCAGGCCCTCCAGCGGCGCGATCCCGTGCTTGCCCCGGTTCGGCGGCCCCGACGCCCGCATGCCCCACCCCGGCGGCGTGCGAAACAGCCAGCCGGTGTGAAACGTCAGCACCCCCTCGGTGAAATGCGACGCGGCGAAATGCTCGAAATAGAGCGCGTCGGCGTCCGGCCGGAACTGGATCGCGTCCGCCCCAAGCCTTCCGTCCCACTCGGCCTCGAACCCGAACGGACACAGCAGATCCCAGCCCGTGGTGTTGGCCATGGTCAGCGGCAGGCAGCGATAGGGATGGCGCCCGGCGAAGTCCTCCATCCAGTCCCGCTCGGGCCGCCCTGGCACCATGCGCGGCGGGTCGGGCCGCATGGGAAAACACTCCAGCGTCAGGGCCTCGGCGTCGGCGGCGGGGTCGGTCACGGCAGAACTCACGGAACGGGCGACACGGGCGGCTCGCCCGCCGCCACAGCCTGAAGGTTCCGGATCAGAAGCGCCAGCATGCCCTGCACCGCCGCCATCGTCGCCCCGGCCGTATGCGGCGTCAGCAGGACGTTGGGCACGTCCGCCCATCGCTCCGCCGATGTCGGCTCGGTCTCGAACACGTCCAACGCGGCGCCGCCCAGCCGACCGGCCTTCAGCGCCGCGATCAGGCCGTCCTCGTCGACCAGCGAGCCGCGCGCCACGTTCACCAGCAGACCGGTCGGCCCCAGGGTTTCGATGACCTGCGCCGAGATCAGCCCCCGGTTCGTCGCGTCGGCCCGACACGCCACCACCAGGATGTCCGATGCCTGGGCCAGTTCGACCAGCGACGCCGCCTTGGGCCAGGCCGCCTGCGCCTTGTCCCGCGGCCCCCACCACCGCACCTCGCAGCCCATCACCGCGACCCGCAGCGCCACCGCCTCGCCGATGGCGCCCAGACCGACGATGCCCACCCGCTGGCCTCGCATGGAGGATGTGATCAGCCGCTGCTCGATCGTCCAGCTTCCCGAGCGTACGATCCGGTCGCCGTCCACGATCCGCCGCCGGGCCGCCAGCATCAGCGCCAGGGCATGATCGGCCACATCCTCGTGGTTCACGGCCGGCGCATGGGTGACGATCCAGCCGCGCGCCCGGCACGCCTCAACGTCCAGCCCGTCGTATCCCGAGGTGAAGCAGGCGACGTGACGCAGGTTCGGCATGCGCTCGAGCATGGCCATGTCCAGCACATCCTCGCCGGCCACGACGACCGCCGATGCCTCGCGCGCCGCCTCGGCCTCGTCCGCCAACCATGACCGGCGAACGTCCCACCCTGCCTCGAGAAACGGTGCAACGGGCGCGAGGGCCGGAGACAGAATCAGCAGGGGCGGGCGCGCGGACATGCCCGCCTTGTGCCTTACCGCCCGAACTTCTGAAACTTGATCCGGTGCGGGATCAGCGCATCCGTGCCCAGGCGGCGCTTCTTGTCCTCTTCATAGGCCTCGAAGTTGCCCTCGAACCATTCGACGTGGCTGTCGCCCTCGAAGGCCAGGATGTGGGTCGCCAGGCGGTCCAGGAACCAGCGGTCGTGGGAAATCACCACGGCGCAGCCCGCGAACTCCTCCAGCGCCTCTTCCAGGTTCTGCAGCGTCTCGATGTCCAGATCGTTGGTCGGTTCGTCCAGCAGGATCAGGTTGCCGCCGGTCGCCAGGGTCTTGGCCAGGTGGACCCGGTTCCGCTCACCGCCGGACAGCTGTCCGACCTTCTTCTGCTGGTCGCCGCCCTTGAAGTTGAAGCTGCCGACATAGGCGCGGGTGTTGATCTCGCGCTTGCCCACCATCATCACGTCGGTGCCGCCCGAGATTTCCTCCCAGATGGTCTTGTTGGGATCCAGGGCGTCGCGCGACTGGTCGACATAGGCCAGCTTGACCGTCTCACCGACCTTGATGGTGCCGCCGTCCGGCGTCTCCTGGCCGGTGATCAGCTTGAACATGGTCGACTTGCCCGCGCCGTTCGGCCCGATCACGCCGACGATGCCGTTGGGCGGCAGCTTGAAGGTCAGGTTGTCGAACAGAAGCTTGTCGCCATAGGACTTCTGCAGGCCCTCGACCTCCAGAACAACGTTGCCCAGCCGCGGCCCGGGCGGAATCTGGATGACGGCAAAGGACTGCGCCTGACGGCTATTCTCCTGCTCGGCGACCATCTTCTCATAGGCGGCCAGACGGGCCTTGGACTTGGCCTGACGGGCCTTGGCGCCGGACCGCACCCATTCCAGTTCGCGGGTCAGTGCGCGCTGACGGGCCTCGGATTCCGACTGCTCCTGGACGACGCGCTTCTGCTTCTGCTCCAGCCAGCCGGAGTAGTTGCCCTCGTAGGGGATGCCCTTGCCGCGATCGAGCTCCAGCGTCCACTTGGTCACCAGGTCCAGGAAGTAGCGGTCGTGGGTCACCAGGATGACGCAGCCGGGGAAGGCCTCCAGGTGGTGCTGCAGCCAGGCCACGCTTTCGGCGTCCAGGTGGTTGGTCGGTTCGTCCAGCAGCAGCATGTCGGGCTTGGACAGCAGCAGCCGCGCCAGGGCCACGCGGCGTTTCTCGCCGCCGGACAGATTGGTCGTCATCCAGTCATCGGGCGGACAGCGGAGCGCGTCCATCGCCATCTCGATGCGGCTGTCGATGTCCCAGACGTCGCCGGCGTCGATCTTCTCCTGGAGGGACGTCATCTCCTCCATCAGCTCGTCGGTGTAGTTTTCGCCGAGCTCGGCGGCGACCTCGTTGAAGCGGTTGACCCACTGCTTCTCCTCGCACCAGGCCTCGACGTTCTGGCGCACGTTCAGCGCTTCATCCAGATGCGGCTCCTGCTCCAGGTAGCCGCGCTTGATCCCGTCGGCGGCCTTGGCCTCGCCCGAGAACTCGCTGTCCAGACCGGCCATGATCTTGAGCAGGGTCGACTTGCCCGAGCCGTTGACGCCCACGACGCCGATCTTGGCGTCGTTGTAGAAGCTCAGCCAGATGTTCTCGAAGATCTTCTTGCCGCCGGGGAAGGTCTTGGTCAGACCCTGCATCTGGAAGATGTATTGCTGCGCCATGGAGTGCGTCGCGCCCTTGTCGTTCAAGCGTGTGAGGAGGTCGGCGCGGGTTTAGCGACCGGCGCGCGTCAGGGCAAACGAGATAGGCACGCGGAAGGGCGGATTGAAGGCCGCAGTCGCCTTACCAGCGGAACAGCACCCGGCCGATCACCGCGCCCGCCGCCGCCGCCAGCCCGATCCCCAAGGAATACCAGACCATGACGAAGCCGGCCGTCTGCTCGGGACAGTGCATTCCGTACAGCGTCGCGGCGAGCGCCGCCGTCAGCAACCCCGCCGCCGCGCCCGCCGCGCCCGGTCGCATCGGCGCGAACCCGCGCGCGGCCCCGAACACGAAGGGCGCCGCGATCAGGCTGAGGATCAGGATCAGCGGCGCGCACGCCCTTGCGCTCTCGCCCATCACGGCGGGCATGCGCTCGGCCTCTTCCATGGAGAAGAACTCCCACACGGCGAAGCCGGCACCGGCGGCCAGGACGACGCCCAGGGCCAACAGCGGCGCACGGATCGCCGATCCGGGCCGCCCCAGCCGGTCCAGCAGCCAGAACCCGACCACGCCCAGCGCGCCGGTGTAGGTGGCCTTCAGCCAGAAGTTCCGTCCCATCATCGCGGAGCCCAGGTCCTCCCGGAACCCGAGCCACAGCCCGACGCCCAGCAGGACCAACAGGCCCCCGGCGACCAGCGCGAGCAGCAGCCGCCGTTCCACCTGCCGCGCGCCAGAGACGGGCAGGTCGGCGGCCAGGGCCTCGATCAGGTCATCAGTCTTCATCTTCGGCTCCGTCGGCGGACGCGGGCGCGAAGCGGGCGTTCAATGACTTCATACTGCGGTGGATGCTGACCTTGGCGGCGGTCAGGGTGTAGCCGTGATTGGCGGCGGCCTCGGCGACGGTCAGGCCCCTCAACCGGACATCCTCAATCAGACGCCGCTGGCGGGCCGGTAGCAGCGCCAGGATGCGGGTCAGGTCGGCGCGGGTCGCCCCGTCCTCGACCGTGTGGTCGGCGAACAGGTCCGACGCCTCGTCCAGCGGATGGGTGGGTCGGCGGCCCTGGCGACGCAGATGGTCGATCAGCTTGTGGCGCGCGATGGCGAAGGCCCAGGCGGTGAAGGGCTGGGCGCGGTCCCAGGTGGCCCGCTTGGCGTGGATGGCGATCAGGGTCTCCTGCACCAGGTCCTCCGCATCCTCCCCGCCGTTGAACAGTCTTCGGCGGAAGAAGGGACGCAAATGCGCCCCCAGATCGGACAGCAGCAGGCGCCAGGCGGCGGCATCGCCATCCAGACCACGGAGCATCAAGGCTTTGAGTTGGGCTTCGCGGTCGGTCACGTGGGCCCGGATACGGTGAGGAAGGCGGAAGGTTACACCGGCGGCGCTACAGTGTGTATCCGCCGTCCACGATCAGGCTCGCGCCGGTCATCGACCGGGCGGACGGAGACAGCAGAAACGCGATCTGGCCCGCGATCTCCTCCGCCTTAGCATAGCGGCCCAGCGGCGTGCCCTGCGCGGCGATGGCATCGAACGCGGCCTGCTCCGATCCCAGGTTCGCGACCATGTCCTTGAAGAATTCCATTCCCCGCCACATCGGGGTCTCGACCCCGCCCGGCAGGATCGTATTGACCCGGATCCCGCGCGGAGCCCCTTCCTTGGCCGCCACCTTGGCCAGTTGGATCACGCCGGCCTTGGACGCCGCATAGGCGGCGATACCCGCCTCGGCCTTGACGCCCGACGCGGAGGAGACGACCACGGCCGCCCCGCCGTCCCGCAGCAGTCGCATCCCTGTCCGCAGCGTCAGGAAGGCCCCGTCCAGATTGACCGACAGCACCCGCCGCCAGGCCTCGAACGACAGGTCGGCGATGGTTCCGCTATCGGAGATGCCGGCGTTGACCACGACGCCGTCCAGGCCCCCGAACCGCTCGCGCAGGGCGCTTTCGGTCTCGTCCCATGCGGCATCGCCGGACACGTCATGCGCGAAGGCGGCGGTTTCTGCGTCGGTCAGGGTTCGAGCCAGGGCGTCGAGCGCCGCTCCGTCGCGATCCACCAGAGCGAGCGCCCATCCCTCGCTGGACAGCAGCCGGCTCGCCGCAAGACCGATGCCGGACGCCGCTCCCGTCACGAGCGCGACACGGCGCGCCAATGGCTCAGGCATAGTTGAAGCTCACCGAAATCCGCTCGGCCTTCGCCGCGTTCGCCGGCACCTCGTGCCGCAGCCAGCTCTCCCACATCAGCACCGTTCCCGGGCGCGGGGCCAGATAGACGAAGGGACGCTCAGCCTCGGGAACGTCCGGCAGAACGCTCGGGCGCGCCATCATCATCGCCAGGCGCGGGTCCTCCAGCTTCAGGGCCGAGGCCCCGTCCGGAACCTCGACATAGACCGTGCCCGACAGGAAGGCGTGGGGATGGATGTGGCCGCTGTGCGCCCCGCCGGGCTTCAGGATATTGACCCACATCGTGTCCAGCCGGGGCTTTCGCGCCAGGTCGAAGTTCAGGGCCTTGGCATAGGCGACCGCGTGCCGGTCCAGATGCCGCTTCAGCTCGGCGAACTCCGGCAGGCGCTGGGGCAGGTCGTTCAGCGATCCATAAGACGTATAGCCGCGATAGCCGTGCTCGCGGCACCAGGCGCGGCCCGCCCCGTCCTCGACCGCCAACATGCGGCAGGCCTCAGCCAGGCCGGCGTTGAAGTCGCCGAACCCGGGGGCATCGGCCAGGCTGGCCTCATAGACCTGGGTGACGAAGAGGGGGCGCAGGGACATGGCGCAGGCGTCTAGCGCGGCTGGGCCGTCTCGTCGCGCGCGATCTGGCCGTCCTTGATCACCAGCCGCACCGCCCGGACGGCCGCGATGTCCGTCGTCGGATCGCCCTCGACCGCCACCAGATCGGCCAGCAGCCCGGCCCGGACCGCGCCCCGGTCGCTCAGGTCGAAGATCGCCGCATTGCCCGAGGTCGCGGCGATCAGAACCTCGGACGCCGACATCCCTTGGGCCGCCATCAGTTCCATCTCCAGGGCGTTGTTGCCGTGGGCATAGACGCCGACGTCGCCGCCCATGCAGATCGACACCCCGGCCTCGCGCGCGGCGGCAAAGGCGGCCCGCTTGGTCAGGACGTTCTGCGGCGCCGGCTCGGTCCCGTCCCAGCCGCGATAGCGGGTGACCGATTCGGTCGCCGCCAGGGTGGGGCACAGGGCCACGCCCTGCTCGGCCATCAGGCGAAAGATCTCGGGCGTGCCCGCGTCGCCGTGCTCCAGGACGTCGGCCCCCGCGAGGATGGATCGCCGCATCCCCTCGACCGTCCCGGCATGGATGGCGACTTGCCGCCCCGCGGAATGAGCCGCCTCGACCGCCTCGGTCAGCTCGGTCTGGGAGAAGGTCGGCCGGCTCGGCTCGCCCGGCCCCCAGCGATAGTCGGCATACAGTTTAATCAGGTCCGCCCCCGCCCCGATCTGGCTCCGTACGACGCGGACCAGATCGTCGCCATCCGCCTCTTCGGCCCCCAGAGGCACCGGCACGCCCGGCTCGAACCCCTTGGGACCATAGGCACCGGTGGCGACGATCGCTCGGCTGGCGATCAGCATGCGTGGACCCGGAACGATGCCCTCGGCGATGGCGCGACGCAGGCCCGCGTCGGCGTAACCCGCCCCCTCGGTCCCCAGATCCCGCACGGTCGTGAATCCCGCCATCAGGGTCGCCCGGGCGTGGTTGACCGCCCGCGCGGTCCTCAGCGCCAGAGGCTCGTACAGCACCTGCTGGTCCCACGGGGTCTCGTCATAGGGGTGCAGGAACAGGTGGGAATGTCCCTCGATCATTCCCGGCATCAGGGTCTGGCCGGGCAGGTCGATGATCCGCGCATCGGCGGGCACCACCACGTCGGGCCCCGCCGCCTCGATCCGGTTGCCGCGCACCAGGACGCTCCAGCCCAGGCGCGGCCGGGGATCGACCCCGTCGAATACCCGTTCGGGCCTCAACAACAGGGCCTCCTGCGCCTGAACGGTCGGGGCCAGCAGCAGGGCGGCGAGGATCAGGATCAGGCGCATGGGTCACTGAAGCGCGCCTCGGTCGGGTGGGCAAGTCTGAGCCTCGCCAGATCGCTTACCCCAAAACTGATTGTACTCCGCGGACTTTTCCGAGAGCAAATAAAAAACAACGATAACAATAACCTATGGAAATGTTCTCAGAGATTGAGGCTGCCGTTGCACCCGTTGGACTCGGTGTCTCACGAGTCCAAGCCGGCCGCCCCGGTCAGGATCGCCTCGGCCTCCGCCGTGTGTTTGGCCCCCGACCGGTCGTGCAGCACCAGGGCCGGCAACAGCCGCAGCGGCGCACGGCCCCCCCGGACGGCCTGGATCAGCACCCGCTTGGCCGGTTCGTCGACGAAGGGCTGGATCGGCCGGATGGCGAAGGACCCGCACCGTTCGCCCAGCAGACCCAGCAGGTCGGCCAGCCGGTCCGCACGGTGCACGATGACGATCCGTCCCCCGTCCTTCACTCCGTCGGTCAGGAAGCGCGTCCACGCTGCCAGCCCGTCGTCGGCGATCCACGCCCCGCGCTTGGCCGGGGAGGGGGCTCGCAGCGCGCCCTCGTCGTCGAAGAACGGCGGGTTCGACACCGCCCAGTCGGCGCGCGCGAGGTCCAGCGCCTTGAACCCCCGTCCGACGTCGCCCTCGATCACCGTCATCCGGTCGCTCCAGCCGTTCAGGGCCGCGTTCCGTCTTGCCAGGCCGGCCACGACCGCATCCCGCTCCACCCCGGTCAAGGTCACGCCTGGCCGCCTCGCCGCGATCTGCGTCAGCACCGCGCCCGCCCCGCAACCGGCCTCCAGCACCGTCTCGCCAGGCCGGGCGGGGACGGCCGCTGCCAGCAGCGCCGCGTCCATCCCCGCGCGATAACCTTTGGCGGGCTGCAACAGGCGGACCTTTCCGCCCAGCAGGGCGTTCTCCGTCGGTTCGTCCAGCGGCTCGGCCCCTCGCGGGGGTGGGGATGCGACGGTCACGCGGCTTGACCCTTCATGGCCGGGTCACCATTGTCCGCCGTGACGCCGCGCCGCAAGGGCGAGCGATCGGGCGACGCGAACTCCCCTCGCGCCGCGAGGTTTGAAAGAGCATTCATTGGACGCCGCCGTTCTGACCGCAGCCCGCCCCAGAGGCGACGTCGATGCCCTGGCCCGGCTGGCCAAGGGTGACATGGCAGCGGTCGATGCCCTGATCCTGGACCGGATGCAGTCCCAGGTGCCGGTCATTCCCCTTCTGGCCGAGCACATCGTCTCGGCGGGCGGCAAGCGCCTGCGCCCGCTTCTGACCATCGCCGCCGCCCGCGCCGTGGGCGCGACCGAGGTCGGGAACGCGCTCAAACTGGCCGCCTCTGTCGAGTTCATCCACACCGCCACCCTGTTGCACGACGACGTCGTGGACGGCTCCGAGCGGCGTCGCGGCAAGGTCGCGGCCCATCTGATCTGGGGCTCGGCCACCAGCGTCCTGGTCGGCGACTTCCTGTTCGCTCGCGCCTTCGAGCTTATGGTCGAGACCGGGGCTATCCGCGCCCTAGGGATCCTCGCCCAGGCGTCCAGCGTCATCGCCCAGGGCGAGGTCCTACAGCTGACCCGCGCCCACGACCTGAACCTGGACCAGGAAACCTATCTGCGGATCATCTCGGCCAAGACCGCCGAACTGTTCGCCGCCGCCGCCGAGGCGGGGGCCGTGGGCGTCGGGGCCGACGCGCGGACCACGACGGCACTGCGCTCCTACGGGCTGAACCTGGGTCTCGCCTTCCAGCTGGCCGACGACGCCCTCGACTACGGCGGCTCGTCCGAAGCCCTGGGCAAGAACGCCGGCGACGACTTCCGCGAGGGCAAGGTGACCCTGCCGCTGCTGCTGGCCGTCGCGCGCACGCGCGGCCGCGAGGACGCCTTCTGGGAGCGCACGATCAACGGCAACCAGCGCACGGAAGACGACTTCCGCCGGGCCCGTGAACTGATCCTCGGCACAGGCGCGGTCTCGGCCACCCTCGATGCCGCCGGCGACTACGCCGACACGGCCAAGGCGGCGCTGAAGGTCCTGCCGCGCGGCGACTGGCGCTCGGCCCTGGAAAGCCTCGCCGACTTCGCCGTCAGCCGCGCAAGCTAGCGCAGGCTGGCCGCGAACCGCTGGATCCGCCCGCAGGCGTCCTCCAGCACGGCTTCCGACGTCGCATAGCTGATGCGGAAGTAGGGGCTCAAGCCGAACGCCGCTCCGTGCACCACCGACACGCCCTCGGCCTCCAGCAGCGCCGTGGCGAAGGTCTCGTCGCCGTCGATGACCGTGCCATCTGGCGCGGTCTTGCCGATCAATCCCTCGATCGACGGATAGACGTAGAACGCCCCCTCCGGCACCGGGCAGCGGATGCCGGTCGCCTGGTTCAGCATCGACACCACCAGATCGCGCCGCGTCTCGAAGGCCGCGCCACGCTCTGCGATGAAGTCCTGTGGCCCGTTCAGCGCCTCGACCGCCGCCCACTGGCTGATCGAGGCCGGGTTCGATGTCGTCTGGCTGGCCACCTTGCGCATCAGGTCGATCAGGGGCTTGGGCCCGCCCGCATAGCCGATGCGCCAGCCGGTCATGGCATAGGCCTTGGACACGCCGTTGACCGTCAGGGTCCGGTCGTACAGGCCCGGGGCGACCTGGGCGATCGTCGTGTACTGGAAGTCGCCGTAGATCAGGTGCTCGTACATGTCGTCGGTCAGCACCCAGACGTGCGGATGCCGACGCAGGATCTCGGCCAAGGCCTCCAGCTCGGCTCGGGTATAGGCCGCGCCGGTGGGGTTGGACGGGCTGTTCAGGATCAGCCACTTCGTCCGGGGCGTGATGGCGGCCTCCAGCACCTCGGGTCTCAGCTTGAAGCCGTCGGCTTCCTCGCCGGTGACGAACACCGGATCGCCCCCCGCCAGCAGTACCATGTCCGGATAACTGACCCAGTACGGCGCCGGCACGATGACCTCGTCACCGGCGTTCAGCGTGGCCACCAGGGCGTTGTAAATCACCGGCTTGCCGCCCGGGGCGACGTGGATCTGGGCCGTCGTATAGGTCAGGCCGTTCTCGCGCGCGAACTTGGCCACGATGGCCGCCTTCAGCTCGGGCAGCCCGTCCACGTCCGTGTACTTGGTTTCGCCGCGCTGGATGGCGGCGATGGCGGCGGCCTTGATGTTCTCGGGCGTGTCGAAGTCGGGTTCGCCAGCCCCCAGGCTGATGATGTTGCGACCCTCGGCCTTGAGCGCGCGCGCCTTGGCGGTGGCGGCGAGCGTCGCGGACGGCGCGACGCGGGCGAGGGCGGAGGACTGAAGGTCGGACATCGGCGATTCCCCGGGAAGGTCCCTGTCTTTACGCAGATGCGAAAGTCGGATCAAACGCCCGCCATGAGGCGGATCCTCGACTTCATCTTCAACATGGAAGGGCGGCGCTGGCGCACGGCGCTGGCGGCGGCGCTGCTGCTGGGGGCGACGCTCGGCCTGCTCGCCCTGGGCAAGAGCCAGTTCGGTCTCGCCGCCGAGGAGAACCTGGAAGGCTGGCTGCAGGGCTATCGCGGCAGCCCTTACGCCTTCGCCGCCACCATCGCCCTGTTCGTGGCCGCGGCTTTCATCGGCGCGCCCCAGTTCATCTTGATCGCCGCCTGCGTGGTGGCCTTCGGGCCGTCGCTGGGCTTCTTCTACAGCTGGGCCGCGACGGTGGTGTCTGCGGGGGTGACCTACTGGCTGGGACGAGGCCCGACCGCGCGGCTGATCGACCGCCTGGACAGCCGGACGCTGGAGCGGCTCAAGCGGTTCGTCGGCCGGAACGCCTTCTACGCCAGCTTCATGATCCGCAACGTTCCATCGGCCCCGTTCATCGTCGTCAACATGGCGTTCGGGGCGACCCGTGCGTCGTTTCTCGGCTTTCTGGCGGGATGCGCCTTGGGCGTCCTGCCCAAGACCGCGCTGGTCGCCTTTTTCGGTGGGGCGGTCGTTTCGGCGGTCAGTGGCGACGGAGTCTGGACCTCCCTGATCCTCGTCGCGGTCGCCGTGGCGTGGCTGGCGATCATGCTGGGCGTTCGCGAACTGGTCCGTCGGCGCGAGGTCGACCCCAATCCTCGCTGAGATCAGCGCAGCCTAGGTGTTTCAACGTAGGGCTTCGTTAGCCTTTCGTTACTCGACCCGTCATAGAGTTGTCACGATCAGGAGGCCGCGATGCCGACGTCGAAACTTCTCACGGAACACGACCGAATCCTTCGTCAGGCCAGCACCCTGGCAGGGCTCGCCCGCGCCCGCATGACCCCTGACGTCGCCGCCGAGGCGCGGGCCGCGATCCTTGGGCTCGACCGATTGCTGGTTGATCATCTGACGGCGGAGGACGCCTGGCTGTATCCGCTTCTGATGACCTCTACCGACGCCGCCATCCGGTCCTTCGCGACCGCCTGCTTCGAAGAAATGGGAGGCCTCCACGGAGCCTGGGACGCCTATCGTGATCTCTGGACCGCGAGCGCGATCCTGCACTCGCCGACACGGTTCGGCCTGGCCACCAACGGTGTCATCGGGGCTCTGGCGATGCGTGTGGAGCGTGAGAATACGGAGCTGTATCCCCTGGTCGATGACATATCGTTGTTGCCGGCCGAGGCGGTGCACGCGGCCTGAGCGGCGGTCGAAGCGGAGCTGTAACCGGGTCGTGATCCTCTCGGGCTCCGTGTGCGGGATCAGGACTTGTAATCGCCTGTAGCAGCGGGCAAACGGGCGCTCAGTCCGTCAGGCGAGGACGATCAGGAGGCCGAACGCGTATGGGGATGCGCCTCGGTCGGGGCGTCGCCGAAACGGGCTGGATCAGCATCGCCCCCATACGGCCCAAACCGAACGGTAACCGACCCCCATGAGCTTCTCCCTCTTCGGCGCCATCTCCAACGACATCGCGATGGACCTGGGGACCGCCAACACCCTGATCTACATGAAGGGCAAGGGCATCGTCCTGAACGAGCCGTCCGTCGTGGCGCTCCGAAACGTCGGTGGACGGAAGATCGTCCACGCCGTGGGCATCGAGGCCAAGCAGATGCTGGGTCGGACTCCGGGCCACATGGAAGCCATCCGTCCGATGCGCGACGGGGTCATCGCCGACTTCGAAGTCGCCGAGGAGATGATCAAGCATTTCATCCGCAAGGTTCATAACCGCAAGGGCTTCGTGAACCCCAAGATCATCGTCTGCGTGCCCTCGGGCGCGACGGCGGTCGAGCGTCGCGCCATCAACGACAGCTGCCTGAACGCCTCGGCCCGTCGGGTGGGCCTGATCGACGAGCCGATGGCGGCCGCGATCGGGGCCGGCTTGCCGATCCACGAGCCCACGGGATCGATGGTCGTCGACATCGGCGGCGGCACCACCGAGGTGGCTGTCCTGTCGCTGTCAGGCATCGTCTATTCGCGCTCCGTCCGCGTCGGCGGCGACAAGATGGACGACTCGATCATCTCCTACATGCGCCGCAACCATAACCTCCTGATCGGCGAGACCACCGCCGAGCGCATCAAGAAGGACATCGGCACCGCCCGCATCCCGGCCGACGGCGAGGGCCTGTCTATCGAGGTCAAGGGCCGCGACCTGATGCAGGGCGTCCCGCGCGAGGTCCGCATCTCCGAGCGTCAGGCGGCGGAAGCCCTGGCTGAGCCGGTCTCGCAGATCATCGACGCGGTGAAGGTCGCGCTGGAGGCCACGCCGCCGGAACTGGCCGCCGACATCGCCGACAAGGGCATCATGCTGACGGGCGGCGGCGCCCTGCTGCGCGGTCTGGACGCCGAGATCCGCGATCACACCGGCCTGCCGGTCTCGGTCGCCGACGATCCGCTGTCGTGCGTCGCGATCGGTTGCGGCCGTGTGCTCGAGCATCCGCGCTGGATGAAGGGCGTCCTCGACTCGGCGCTGTAATCCTCACCCATAGGGGGAGCGGGACCCCGAAGGGGTGGAGGGGGCTCGCCCCAAATACCCCATTCGCGGTTGGCCCCCTCCATCACGTCGCGAAGGCGCGCCGCGCCACCTCCCTCCAACGGGGGAGGAGTAGCAAATCCCCGTGATTGCAGCGAATTCGCCGGTTCCAATCTGGCCCGCTTTTTGCGATAGGCTGCCCACAGCGGCGGGAGGCGTCCCGCTGATTCTGACCTCTTTTGGAAGGCAAGGCCGTGGCGTTCCGCGACGGACCGTTCGATCAGTTGAAGGTGCCGCTGGCGTGGACCGCCGCGGTCGCGGTCGTCGTCGCCCTGATCGCCTCTGTCCTCATGATCCTCGCGGACCGCCGCATCGACGGCGAGGGGCATGAATACGGGCCCGTCCGCGCCGGTTTCGACGCGGTCGCCGCGCCGGTCAACGGCGTGCTGGCGGCCCCCGTCCGTTGGGCCGGCGGGGCCAGCGACTACATCAAGGGCTATTTCTTCGCGGTCTCGGAGAACCGGCGGCTCAGGCAGCAGGTCGCCGAGCTGGAGCCCTGGCGCGACCAGGCCATCGCCCTGAAGAACGTCAATGCCCGTTACGAAAGCCTCCTGGGCATCCGCACCGAACCGCCCGTGGCCATGGCGACGGCGCGGTCGGTGTCGGAATCGCGCGGTCCCTTCGTCCATGCCCGTCTGCTGGACGCCGGGACGGGCAAGGGTATCCAGATCGGCAATCCAGTCATCAACGAGCATGGTCTCGTCGGACGTGTCGTCGGCGTGACCGGCGGCGTCAGCCGCATGCTGCTGGTCACGGACGTCGCCAGCCGCATTCCCGTCCTGGTCGACCGGACGGACGCCCGCGCGCTGCTGACCGGCGACGGGTCGGGCAATCCCAAGCTGGAGTTCGTGCGCGGTGTCGGCGCGGCGCAGGCGGGCGACCGCGTCCTGACGTCAGGTGATGGCGGGGGTATGCCGCGCGGCGTGCCCATCGGCGTGGTGGCTCGCGGCATCGACGGCAGCTGGCGAGTCAAGCTGTTCAGCGACCGGGGGGCCATCGACTACGTCCGTGTGATGCTGTTCGAAGACTTCGGGCAGCTGGTCGATCCGGCGGTCCTCGACGCACCACCGCTTGCGGGGCTCTCCACCGCGCCTGCGCCCGACGCGGCGCAGGCCGCCGCGATCGGCGATGCCGCCGCGCGTCGCGCCGCGACAGCGGAACCCCCCACGCCCGCGGGAGCGGCGGAGTGAGGCGGCCGGTCGCGGTCCGGGTCGTCGGCTCCTTCGAGCTGCTGGTCCGGCCGGCGCTGATCGCCGTCGCCCTGACCATCGTGCTGGCCACGCCGGTCGAACTCTTCGGCCTGACCCTACCAGAGCCGGTTCTGCCGCTGGTGCTGGCCTTCGCCTGGCCCCTGATCCGGCCATCGATGTCGGCGCCCGCCGTGCTGTTCGCCCTCGGGGTGTTTCTCGATATCTTCTGGGGCGGTGCCCTGGGGACCTGGCCGCTGGCCTTGATCGCGGTCTACGCCGTCGTCCTGGGGTCCCGGAACCTGCTGGCGGGGCAGGAGACCCAGGTCCTGTTCGTCTGGTACGCCATCTGCTGCGTCATCGCCTTCTTCCTGGTGTATCTGATCGTCAGCATGGACGCCGGGCGGGCCCCCAGCCTGATCGCGCTTCTGTGGCAGATCGTGCCGACCCTCCTGCTTTTCCCTGTGGCCGACTGGATGATCCAGCGGTTCGATGACGGCGACGTGCGGTTCCGATGATCCTACTCCGCCAAGGCTACGAAGGACGGGTCTCTAACGGTGAGCGCGGGACGAAGTCCTGCGAAGCTCCCGCAGGGAGCGAAGCGGGATGAGCGAGCCCTCTATCTTCTTTTCCGACGTCAACGAGCGGCAGGGGTCCTTCCTGCGGCGGACGTTCGTCGTCGGCGGACTGACGGCGCTGGGCGTGACGGCCCTGACCGTGCGTTTGGCCCAGCTTCAGGTCGTGCAGGCCCAGGAGTACGCGACCCTCGCCAGCCAGAACCAGTTCAACTTTCGCCTGGTTCCACCGCCGCGCGGGCGCATTCTGGACCGGAACGGCGTCGTCATCGCCGGCAACCGCCCCAGCTTCCGTGTCCTGATCGTGCGCGACGAGACCAAGGACCTGGACCAGACGCTGGACCTGCTGGGTCGCCTGCTGCCGGACACGATGGACCGTCGCCGGACCATTATCCGCGACGTGAACGCCGCCCCGCGTTTCGCCCCCGTGCCGGTCAAGTCGGATCTGACCTGGGAAGAATTCGCCAAGGTCAACATCTACGCCAACGAACTGCCGGGCGTGATGGCGGACATGAACGAGGCGCGCTTTTATCCCTACGGCGGCGCGTTCGCCCATGTCATCGGCTATGTGGCCAAGGTGTCCGATCGCGACATCACCGCCGTGCGAGAGCGAGGCGAAGAGGTGCCCCAGCTGCTCTTCAACCCCGGCTTCCGCATCGGGCGCTCCGGCGTCGAGAAGGCGCTGGACGAGGATCTGCGAGGCGTCGAGGGCGGCAACCGGGTCGAGGTCGACGCGCGGGGCCGGGTGGTGGCCGAGGACGTTGGTGGCTCTCGCCCCGCGACGCCCGGCAAGGATGTCGTCCTGACGCTCGACGCCGACATTCAGAACCGGGCGCTCGAGGTCTTCGGCGAAGAAGCCGGAAGCTGCGTGGTCATGGACGTGCGCAACGGCGATATCCTGGCCATGGTGTCGGCGCCGTCCTTCGACCCGAACCTGTTCGTGTCGGGCGTGCCCGGACCGATCTATCGCGCCTGGGCCGACTATGAGCGACGGCCCCTGACCGACAAGGCGATCAATGGCGTCTTCGCGCCGGGCTCGACGTTCAAGCCGGTGACTGGGCTCGCCGCTCTGATCGCCGGGGCCAATCCGGATCGGCGCATCACCTGCACCGGGGCCTTCTATCTGGGCCGCCGGTTCGCCTGTCATGCCACGCACGGCTCCCAGGACATGCGCGACGCGATCAAGAACTCGTGCAACGTCTACTTCATGACCCTGGCGGTCGAGGTCGGGCCGGACGCGATCGCCCAGGTGGCGCGCACCATGGGCTTCGGCCAGACCTTCGATCTGGGCGTCGGCAATCAGAACGCCGGACTGGTTCCGGATCGCGACTGGCGGCGGCGCAATCCCGTGCGGGGCGACGGCAAATGGTATCCGGGTGAAACCCCGAGCTATGGGATCGGGCAGGGGGCCCTGACGGTCAACGCTCTGCAGCTGGCCGTCTATACGTCGCGCCTCGCCAACGGACGTAAGGCCATTCAACCTCGTCTGATCAAGTCGATCGGCGGCGAGGAGCAGACGGTTCCGGATGGCGACCGGGACCTGCCCTATGACCCCGCGATGCTGGCGGTCCTTCGCGAGGGCATGAACCGCGTGACCGACGTGGGCGGAACCGGCTTCCGCAACAGCCAGCTGGGCCTCGGCGCGGTGCGGATGGCCGGCAAGACCGGAACGGCCCAGACGCGGAACTATGGCTCCGGCGCGCGCAAATCGAATGTCTGGTCCCAGAAGGACCACAACCTGTTCATCGCCTATGCGCCGATCGACAACCCTCGCTATGCGGTATCCGTGATCGTGCAGCACGGGGGCATGGGCGGGGGCACGGCCGGCGCTCCGCGCGCCCGCGAGGTGATGCGGGTGGCGCTTCTGAAGGATCCCGAAATCCGGCAGCGCATCGAGCAGTCCGGCTTCGCCGAGACGGAGGATCCCGGCTCTCACGAGGCCAACGCGCTGGGGGCCTCACAGCCGGCATCGGCTGCTCCTGCGCCCGCCCCGACCGCCACCACGGGTCCGCGTCCCTATCTGTCGGAGCCGCCGCAGTGACCGCTTCCGCCCTGACCCGTCCCGGAGAGCGGGACCGGCTCTCGACCAAAGTTACGGAGCTGGACTGGCGACTGGTCGCGCTGCTGTGCGTCGTGGCCTTCGTCGGGACGGCCATGCTGTACTCGATCGCCGGCGGCGAATGGCAGCCTTGGGCGATGGATCACCTGGTCCGATTCGGGGCCATGCTGGTGGTCATGCTGGCTCTGGCGATGGTTCACCCGAAGTGGTGGTTCCGGGCGGCCTATCCGATGTACGCCGTCCTGCTGGTGATGGTCCTCATGATCGAGTTCACACCGCTGGGCTATGTCGCCGGCGGTGCCCGGAACTGGCTGAACCTGGGGTTCATCCGCATTCAGCCGGCCGAGTTCATGAAGCTGGGTCTCGTGCTGGCCCTGGCCCGCTGGTACCACAATCATACCGCGCAAGAGGCGCGTTGGTCGTGGAAGCTGCTCATCCCGGTCGCTATGATCGGCGTTCCGTTCCTGCTGGTCGCCAAACAACCGGACCTGGGCTCGGCCATGATCATCGGCCTGACAGGCGGAATGGTCATGTTCGTCGCCGGCCTCAGCTGGCGGGTGATCGCCGCGGGCGGGATCGCGGCGGTCGTCACCATCCCCCCGTTCGTCATGTTCGGGATGCACGACTATCAGCGCAATCGGGTCCTGACCTTCCTGAGCCCGGAATCCGATCCGACGGGTACGGGCTACAACATCATCCAGTCCAAGATCGCCCTGGGGTCCGGCGGCGTTCTGGGCCGCGGCTACGGCCTGGGCAGCCAGAGCCAGCTGGAGTTCCTGCCCGAACGGCAGACCGACTTCATCTTCTCGACCGTGGCCGAGGAGTTCGGCTTCGTCGGCTCTTTCGGCCTGCTGGCCTGTTATGTCGCCATCATCCTGATCTCGCTTCGGATCGCCTCGACGGCCCATAGCCATTTCGGGCGCATCGGCTCGGCGGGCATGATCGCCTTCTTCGCCCTGTTCGTCCTGATCAACGGGGCCATGGTCATGGGACTGGCCCCGGTCGTGGGCGTGCCCATGCCGCTGCTGTCCTATGGCGGGTCGTCGATGATGACCGTGATGCTGGGCTTCGCCTTCATCCTTTCGACGCGCGTTCACCGCTACGCCGAACTGCCCAAGGGCTATGGCCTGATCTGATCCGGTTTAGAGCAGGGCCGCCCAGTCCGTCGCGCGCACCAGGCTGTCGACGATGCCGGGCTCCGACGAAGCGTGACCGGCGTCGGCGACGATGTCCAGCTTCGCCTCCGGCATGGCCCGATGCAGCGACCAGGCGCTGGCGATCGGCGTCACCACGTCGAACCGTCCCTGGGCGATCCAGGTCGGGATGTGGCGAATCCGGCCGATGTTCTTCAGCAGCCAGTTCTCCTCCGGGAAGAAGCCGCCGTTGGTGAAGTACCAGCACTCGATGCGGGCGAAGGCGACGGCGAAATCAGGCTCGGCGAACTTGTCCGGCCGTCCGGCCGGGCCCTCGACGCTGACCGTCTCGCCCTCCCAGCTGGACCAGGCGATGGCGCAGCGTTCCCGCTCGGCCACGTCGTCTCCGATCAGGCGACGATAATAGGCTCCCATCAGGTCGTTCCGTTCGTCCTCGGGTATGGGCGCGAGGAACCGCTCCCAGGCGTCGGGGAAGATCATCGAGGCCCCGTCCTGGTAGAACCAGTGCAGTTCCTTCCTGGTCAGCAGGAAGATGCCTCGCAGCACCAAGGCCTTGACCCGTTCGGGATGGGTGATCGCATAGGCCAGCGACAGGGTGGAGCCCCACGAGCCTCCGAACACCGTCCAGCGGTCGATCCCGCAGCGTTCGCGCAGGCGCTCGATGTCGTCGATCAGGGTCCAGGTGGTGTTGTCTTCCAGCGAGGCGTTGGGCCGGGATTTGCCGCATCCGCGCTGGTCGAACAGAACGATCCGGTAGATCGCGGGGTCGAAGTATCGGCGCATCGCCGGATTGACCGCGCCGCCCGGACCGCCATGCAACACCAGCACCGGCTGACCCTGCGGATTGCCGCATTCCTCGAAATAGATTTCGTGGACGCTGTCGGTCTGCATCCACCCGGACGCGAAGGGTTCGAGCTCGGGGTAGAGCTCGCGGCGGGGCGTCTCGGTCACGGGAAAGGCCATACGGTGTTCGGAACGTCCAGTTAGTAGATCAGTCGTTGACGGAGGATGACCGGAACGCCGCGAGCGCGATGGTCAGCCAGGCGGCGATCATCAACACGCCGCCGATCGGCGCGACGGCCCCGAGCGCGGGCATGGCCAGCGCGCCGATCAGGGACAGGGAGACGCAGAAGATCAGCCCGCCCGCCACCGCCAGCCAGCCGGCGATACGCACCAGCCTCGGCGCGCCCGGCCAGACGGCGCAGATCAAGCCGAGCAGCGCATGGACCAGTTGATAGCTTGCGCCGGTCGTCAGCAGGGTCTTGATCTGGGGGCCTGCACCGTGAGCTGCGAAGGCCCCGACGGCGACCGCCATGGCCCCGTTCAGGGCGGCGAAGCCTCCCAGCGTGCGATTCCAACTCATTTTGTCAGCCTAGCCCACGGAATCTCCGGCGTCTGCTATCGGATCGACGCATGATCGCCGCCGGCCGCCTGGCCCTTCAGTATGTGCTGCTTTTCGGAGCCAACGGCATCAGCCTGCCCTTCGCCGGCCTGTGGCTGACGGCCCAGGGCTTCACCGCCGTGCAGATCGGTGGCCTGCTGGCGGCGCCCATGCTGGCCAGGGTGGTGACCGGCCCGGTCATCGCCGTGTGGGCCGACGGCTTCAGCCGGCGACGCGTACCGATCGCGCTTCTCGGAGGCGTCGCCACGGCCGCCTACCTGTCCGCCGGCGTGAGCGACAGTCTGATGCTTCAGGCCCTTGCATGGTTCGTGGCCGCGACGGCCATGGCGGGCCTGATCCCGCTGACGGACGTGTTCGCCCTGCAGGTCGCGCGCAGAAGCGGCTTCTCCTTTTCCGGGCCGCGCGGCTTCGGCTCCGCGGCATTCGTGATGGCCAGCATGGGCATGGGGGCGTTGCTCGCGAGCGCGCCGATCGACGCGGTGGTCATCGCGGTAACCGTGCTGTCGGGCGTGCTGGCGATCGCGGCGGCAACGCTTCTGCCCGAAGACGCGGTCGGGCAGGTGACGCGGGCGCGCGACCGGTTCGCCGGCGTCGGTCGGCTCGGGCGCAACCCGATCTTCATGACGGCCTTGCTGGCTGTCGGGGCCATCCAGGCGACCCACGGATTCCTCTATGCCTTCTCGGCCATCGCGTGGAAGGCGCAGGGGATCGACGAGCGAACGACCGGGCTGCTGTGGGCCTTCTCGGTCGTCATCGAGATCGGCTTCATGTGGTGGATCGAGCCGTGGCGCAGGGCGCGCGGGATCAGTGCCCTGACCATGCTGGGCATCGGTGGAGTTGCGGCTGTCCTGCGCTGGACCGCTCTGGCGATGATGCCGCCCCTGTGGATGCTGTGGCCGCTCCAGGCGCTGCATGCCCTGACGTTCGCGGCGACCTTCCTGGCGGGGGTCGAGATTGTCGAGCGCCTGGCCCCACCGGGTCAGCACACAGCGGCCCAGACGTTGAACTCGGTCATGGCGGCGGGCGTGCTGATCGGGCTGGCGACGCTGGCGGCCGGGCCCCTGTATGCGCGGTTCGGGTCGCTCGGTTATCTGGCGATGAGCGGGCTGGCTATCGTGGGCCTGGTCGCCGCCTGGCGACTGAAGGGCCGGCTCAGCTGAAGCGGGCGCGGGGCAGGGGCGTGAGGTGACGGGCCATGGCCCGGGCGGCGGTCTCGACGCCGCGTCGGGCCGCGTCCGCGTCCAGTCCGCCCGGCGTGCGCAACAGGCCGACGGCCACCGCATCGGCGTTGTCCGGAAGCGCCGTCAGGACGCGGTAGAGCAGATAGGACCCGACATCCTCCTCGCAATCGGAGGTCGCCTCGGCCGCGAAGCCCGCATCACCGAGCGCGCGCACCATCTCGGCGACGGGCGCCGTGGCCCGGGCGAGGGCAGGGCCCGTTTCCGACAGTTTCTTGTTGCCCGACAGCGCGCGGTTCTCTGCCCGCATCTGAAGACGGAAACGATCGGCCTTGCGCGTCCGCCCGACCAAAAGGACGGCCCGACAATCCGCGTCGTCCAATGCTCCGGTAATCATCCCTGCCAGCGTCGCGGGCTCGTCTGGACCCAGCGGCACCAGTCTGGCTGCGAGGGTGTTGGCCCCGCCTCCCTGAAGCGGGTCAAGAGGCCAAAGCGGGTTGGACGCCTCGTACACGCAGACCAGCATGGCGGGCCTGCGATCGGGCTTTTCCTCGGCGACGGTGTCGAGCATGAAGCCTTGCGAGAGCCGTTGATACGAACGCACGGCCCCGCGAGAGGCCACCCCGCTGTGCGTGACAGGGTCATGACAGCGCCGCGACGGTTGCGGAAACGGGCGCGCGCCGTCAAGTCAAAACCGACCGGTCCGGGGCCCCCGACGCCGGGAATCTCCTGTCAGGCGAGGTCGCCGATCGCGGCGTCCAGCAGCATGAAGGATCGGCCGGTATCGGTGGCCAGGACGGCCAGGACGGCTCCTTCCCCCTCGCCGGCGTGGCTGTCCAGGCGGGTCGCGAAGCTCCGCACGAACCGCTCGGCATCACCCCTCAGCTCCGGGTCGCTGATGACGCGGCGAGACACACTGCGGACGGCGGCCGGGGCCACGCGACGCACGATCTGCCGGGCCCGATCGGGATCGCGCCCCGCGAAGGCCTGAGCGGCCTCTTCGACGCGTGAACGGGGCAGCAGGGCGTTCGGATCGACCCCCATCCGTCGAATGGCCCCGGTGATGCGGTCCGCCAGCACGGCCGGGTCGTCGGGCATGACGGGGGTGTCCAGCTCCAGGGGAGCCTCGGGTCCGGCATCGTCGACCAGATCGCTCCAGTCCAGGCGTTCGGAGGGTGGAGGCGAGCCGCGAGGGGCGGGGTTGTCGCCGGCCGGGGCCAGACGCAGCCGGCCCCGCAAGCCAAAGCCCCGCTCCTTGTCCTGGACAGGACGCTCGGTCGACGGCGGCGGTGGGGGCGATGCCGCGGTGCTTGCCGGTTCATTCGAGATTTCCCGGCGGCGCGCCGGCGCGGGGTCGCCCGAGACGACGCCCATCAGGCGCACGGCCTCGGTCAGCATGTCGTAGTTGCGACGGACCCGCTCCTGGAAGCCCGCGTCCAGGGCTTCGGTGTCTTCGGCGGCCTTGCGCGATGCGGCGGCGAGGGCGGCCAGGCCGTCCTCCACCGTGGCACGGACCGCTTCGGCGCGGGCACGGGCCTCCTCGGGCAGGCGGGCGGCCCGCTCGTCGAGGTCGCCGATGGCGGCGTCGACCTCGGCCAGGGCCTGGGTCATGCGGCCCAGCGTGGCCTCCAGCTTCTCAATGGCCTTCTCGCCAGCCTCCTCGACCAGATCGACGGTCTCGGTGACGATGCGGCGCGCGCCTTCGACCCGGGCGTCGGCGGCTTCGTCGGCCTTCTGAGCGGCGTCGAACAGGGCTTCGCCCAGCCGGTCGGCGCGGATCTGGGCCTGGCCGGCGGCCTCCGCGGCGGTCTGGCGGCTCTCCTCGGCGGTCGCCATCAGCATGGCGAGAGCGCGGCGGGTCTCCTCGATCAGGGTATCGCGGGCCTCGGCGGCGAGGGATTCGAACTTGTCGAGCGACAGCTTGGTGGCGGCGTCGAACCCGTCGGCCTCGCGCTGCGACAGATCGACGAGGGCGCGGAACTGGTCCGTCGCGGCCTCGACCAGGTCCCGCATGCCTTCGGTGACGCGGTTGGAGGTGTCGCCGAGGTCTGCGGCCGCCGTTCGCGCCGCCGACAGCTGCTCGGTCAACTGGGCGCGCTGGCTCTCGACCTGGGCGGAGAAATCCTCCTGGTCCGTCCGCAAGGCATAGGCGGCGGTGACCAGGGCCGCGCGCTGCTGACCCAAGCCTTCCTCCACCGACTGGATCTGCTCGGCGACGCCGGTGCCGGCGTTTTCCAGTCGCAGGGTCTGGCGGGCCAGGTCGTCGGCGGCGAGGCGGGCGGCGTCCTGAGCTTCGCCGGCGGCGGCGGCCAGATCGGCAGCGCGCGCGGCCAGAGCGGCCTCGGCCTCGCGCAACTGGGTCTGGGCCAGGTCGGAGGCGTCGACGATCAGCCGGGACTGCTTCTCGACCGCGTCGAGTACTCCGGACGCCTGTTTGTCGAGACGACCGCCGAGCGAGGCCATCTCGTCACGTTCCTTGCCCAACTGCTCGACCAGACGGCGGGCGGTTCGGCCGGCGACCTCGGCGGCGTCGTTCAGGCGCTGGGTCTCTTCGGCCAGGGCCTCGCGCAACAGGGCCATGTCATTCCGGGCCCGCTCGGCGGCCAACGCGGCCTGGTCGATGTCGTTCCTCAGGGTCGACAGCACCTGACCGGTCTGCTGCGCCGCCAGGGCGGTGGGAGCGACCAGGGCCTCGGCCAGATCGCGCGCGCGCCGCGTCTCGTGCGCCAGACCGGCACCCTGACGCACAGCATGGGCCAGCATCACGGCGAGCCCGGCAGGGGCGAGAGCGATCAAGACATAGAGGGCCAGGCGCAGCGGATCGAGGGTGACGTCGCCAGACCCGATCTCATAGGCCGCCCATGATGCGACCCCGCCGATCCAGAGCGCGGCCGCGACCCCTGCGATCAGATAGGTCCGGCCCGATGACGGCGGGGCGAGAGTCATCGCCGTGTTCGAGATGACGGGCTCGTTCGTGGGCCGCGTCGCCGGGGGCGCGTCGGCGCTGGTCGCGAAGGTCAGGGATCCGCTCTCGACGAAAGGATCGTGCGCGGGGGGCTCTGGCGCCGCGATCTCGGCGATCGGGCTCTGTGCCATCATCGGAGGGGGTGCCTGGGGCTCAGGCTCGCGCTCGGCCTCGCGGCGTTGCTGCTCGATCAGGCGCCTGCGACGGCGCTCGGACATGGGGCGCAGGCCGTCCATGGCGGCGGGCACCTCCGCGACGGGGGCGGGGGCCTGGGGCACCTCGGTCTCGGTCCGCGGCAGCGCGCCCTCGACGGGCTCGGGGTCGGTCAGGGTCAGAGGCGGCCGTTGGCGGGACTTCATGGGACGCGGATCTCGGATGGGCTGACGCTGCGCGTGTGCGCCTCGTGTCCCGACCCTAACGGCTAAGACCCTGTCCCGAAAGGCGGCAGGCGTGATTCAGGCGGTAAGTCTCAGCACTCTCGAGGAGCGTCGGGCCGGACCGAGAGGGACGCCGAGGGCGTGCAGTCGACCACGCGGTGGACTTCGCGGTCAGGCTCGCCCGCGTGGTCCAGAGAGACGCCGAACTGGGCCAGGGCCGCCGTCGCCAGCATGACGATGAAGCCGACGAGCAGTTGGATGAGCGCCTGCACGATGTCGTCTCCCCCCTGCCGAGGGCACCTTATGCCCGATTTCGCCGAACCCGACAATGCAGGACGGGGCGACGGCTTCGCCAGCCCGATTGACCGGGGCGGGGCGGCATGGAACGGATGAACGGTCCGGGCGTCTCAGTGTCGCCGGATCGTGATCCAGCACACCCGACGGGGACGACCGATCGATGCAGGACGAGGCGGCGCAAGGCCGGGCCCTTGATGCGCGCACCGTGCTGGTGCCGGGCGACACCTGCTGGCGGGTGGAGCGGGCCGACCGGCTGGCGGTCCTCATGGAGAATGAGACCTATTTCGACGCCCTGGCCTCGGCCCTGTCCAAGGCGCGACGGTCCGTCGTGGTGCTGGGCTGGCAGTTCGACCCGCGCACACGGCTGGACCCCGAGACTCGGCCCGGCGACCGACAGGCCGAGATCGGGCATCAGCTGCGGATGATGGTCAAGTCCCGGCCCGAGTTGGACGTCAGGCTGCTGATCTGGAAGTCGCCGCTGCTGATCGCGGCGTCGCAGGGCTTCTACCCGCACAGGGCCCAGGGGTGGTTCAGGAAGCGGATGGTCGAGTTCCGGCTGGATCAGCCGGGGCCAATAGGTGCCTGTCATCATCAGAAGGTCATCGTCATCGACGACGCCGTGGCCTTCTGCGGAGGGGGTGACGTCTCGGTCGATCGCTGGGATTCGGAGGCGCACAGCGACGACGATCTACGACGAGCCCAGCCGTCCGGCCTGATCTCCCCGCCGCGGCATGAGACCATGTGTGTCATGGACGGAGCGGCGGCGCGGGCGCTGGGCGATCTGGCGCGGGAGCGGTGGTTCAAGGCGACCTGGGAGCGGACCCTACCCGATCCGGTCGGAAGCGATCCCTGGCCGGAGGGCGTGGAGCCCGACTTCACCGACGTTCCGGTCGGCATCGCCCGCACCGAGCCGAAACACGGCGGTCGCGCCGAAGTCCGCGAGAACGAGCGTCTGCACGTCGAGGCCATCCGGGGGGCCCGGCGGCTGATCTATATGGAGAACCAGTATTTCACCTCGCCGGTGATCGCGGCGGCCCTGGCGGAGCGATTGGCCGAGCCCGACGGGCCCGAGGTCGTCCTGGTCTCCACCGGGCGCAGCCCCAGCTGGTTCGACAGCATCACGATGGACACGGCGCGCGCCGAGGTCCTGTTTCGGCTGGAGAGCGCAGACCGACATGACCGCTTCTCGGCGTTCAGCCCCAACACGGTCGGCGGTCAGAGGATCATCGTCCATGCCAAGGTGACGGTCGTGGACGATCGCCTTCTGCGGATCGGCTCGACCAATCTGAACAACCGGTCGCTCGGCATGGACACCGAGTGCGACGTCGCGATCGCCCCCGAGACACCGGCCGGGCAGGACGCGGTGCGGCGCTTCCGTCATCGGACCATCGGGCACTTCATCGGGGTTACGGCGGAGCAGTTCGAGGCCGCCGAAGCCGTCCTGGGCTCCACCGGCAAGGCGATGCATCAGTTCGATACCGGACGGCTCAGCGCGCTGGGCGCTGCGCCACCGTCGTGGATCGAGCGGACGATCGCGGAGTTCCAGCTGGGTGATCCGATATCGCCTTCGGACGCGTGGCGTCCCTGGAAGCGGCGCAACCGCTCGCAGCGGCTTCAGGACACGATCTGAATCTCGAAATCGACGACCAGGGGCAGGTGGTCCGAGGCCATGCGCGACAGGGGAGAGAAGGGCGCTCGCACGCCTGTGACCCGGATGTCGGGCGTCACAAAGACGTGGTCGATGCGGATGGCCGGAAAGCCGGACGGGAAGGTCTTGACCGAGGGCCGCTGACCGATCTGGCGCTGGGCGTCCTCGAGGTGTCGCACGATCGTCTGATAGGGGCGGGTGATCGACGTCGCGTTGAAGTCGCCGGCCAAGAGCGTCGGGCCTTTGCACTCCGCATGGCCGAGCCACTCGCGCCCCATGAGCGCGGCTGCCTGAAGCCGCTGCTCGCGCGGGACGAGACCCAGGTGGGTGTTGAGAATGTTAAGTTCCACGCCGTCGACCTCGGCCCGGATCCACACGGCCCCGCGCGGCTCCAGCCCCGGGATGCCCCGGATCGTCGGCAGGGCCCCCGCCTTCATCAGCCGCTCGGGCCAACGGGTCAGGATGGCGTCGCCGTACTCCTCGGTCTCGATGCGCATGGCGGCGTTGAACCGGACGGACATGGCCAGGCCATCGGCGATGACCTGGGCCTGATCGACCCCACCGGTCCGCGCGCGACCGACGTCCAATTCCTGGAGGCAGACGATGTCGGGCTCGTGCTCGGCGATGACGGCGACGATCCGCTCGACGTCCAGCCGACGGTCCATGCCGACGCAGCGATGCACATTGTAGGTCAGGAGCCGCACGGCCGGACGGCTAAGCCATTTGCTGGCGCTTGGCGACCCGCCGGGCCTCAGATTTCGACGAGGCGGTTGGCGATCTCGTCGGGATTGCGCGCGCGTGGAGGGAAGTGTTCGGCGAGAACCGTGCCCACCAGACCGATCGCGGCCTCGAAGCCCTCTGCGGGACGGTCGGCCCTCAGATGCTCGGTCAGCGCCTCCACCGCATCGGCCCAGACGGCTTGGTCGACCCGCGAGTAGATGCCCTTGTCGGCGATGATCTCGACCTGATGGTCCTCCAGCGCGGCGAAGATCAGGACGCCTGTTCGCTCTTCGGTGACATGCAGACCGTGGGCCAGGAACTGATGAAGGGCGGCCTTGCGGACGCGGCTGCGCCTGACGCCGCGAGGGGTGACCCGTCGGCGGAGCGGCGGCAAGCGAAGCGCCGCGTAGACGAGGACGAAGACCACCGACTGGATCAGGGCATAGGCGGCGAGCGCCTGGCTGGACTCGGTCAGATGTCCGGACAGATGTGCGGCGTCCCAACCGGACGCCATTCCAGGAATCCACGAGGGCTCGAAGCCGAACGGGATCAATCCCAGCGGCAGGACGAACGCCGCCGCCGCAGCCCACAGGAGGCTGATGTCCTGGTACGCCGACACCTCCTTGGCCAGGACGCAGAAGATCTCGCCCGAGGTCGTGGCCTCGGCCTGCTGAATCGCTGCGGTTATCCGGGCATGGTCGGCCGTCGAGATGCGCTTCACCATCCGCCCGAGGCCCCCCCGCCGCCGAAGCTGCCGCCGCCGCCGGAAAAGCCGCCGAAGCTGGACCCGCCCGAGCCACCGCGACCGGCGCTGCCCAGCACCTCGGCGGCTGTCCAGAGCAGGACGGGACCCAGCCCGCGGTCACCGCGCCGTCGCCGACGTCGGCCCCCGCCGGCCGCCCGGATGAAGCTGGCGAACAGCAGGATGAAGATTACGGCGATGATGAGGGCCGGCATGACGGGCGCTTCGGACGCGGTCGGTTCCGCCGCCGCCGCGCGCGCCGCCGCCTCTTCTGGGTCGAGCCGCAGCTGAGTGGCGAGGGCATCGACGCCCGCCGTGATCCCGCGCTCGTAGCCGCCCTCGCGGAACGGGGGCAGGATGTCATTCTGGATGATCGTGTTGGACAGGGCGACCGTCAGGATCGGCTCCAGCCCGTAGCCGACTTCGATCCGGACCTTGCGTTCGTTCGGCGCGACGATCAGCAGGACGCCGCTGTCGGTTTCCGCCGCTCCGATGCCCCACGCGCGGCCGAGGCGATAGCCGTAGTCCTCGATCTCGAAGTCCTCGAGGCTGTTCACGGTCACGACGACCAGTTGGTCGCCCGTATCGGCTTCCAGGGCGGCCAACCTGGCCGTGAGCTCGGCTTCCTTGGTTTCCGACAGCAGCCGGGCCTGATCGACGACCCGGCCACTGAGGGCCGGGAAGGTCTGCGCGAACGCGACGCCGGACGACGCCAGGCATGCCGTCAGGCAGACCAGAACGACGACCAGAACCCGGTTCGTCATCGAGACCATGGTGTTCGAGGTCACTGGGCGGGGGGCGTCGATCCGGGCGCGACGGGCTGGGCGGTACCGCCGGGCGTGGGGGCGGGCGCACCGTTCATGTTGAACTCCACGCGCGGCGCGCTCTGCGCCTCGTCGGTGGCGTTGAACAGCTGCATGGGTTCCTCGCCGGAGAAGACGGTGTTGGCCCAGATCACGGTCGGGAAGGTCCTGAGCGCGGTGTTGTAGGCGCGAACGGCCTCGTTGTAGTCGCGCCGCGCGATGGTGATCCGGTTCTCGGTGCCCTCCAGTTGGGACTGGAGGTTGAGGAAGTTCTGGTTGGCCTGGAGCTGCGGATAGGCCTCGACCAGCACGCCCAGGGACCGGACGCCCGCCGTGACGCGCCCCTGCGCATTGACGAAGGCCTGGACGGCGGCCGGATCGCTCAGCTGCTCGGTCGACAGGGGCGTGGAGACGGCGGCGTTCCGCGCTTCGATCACCTCGGTCAGGGTGGTGCGCTCCTGGATGCCGGCGGCCTGAACCGTGGCCACCAGGTTAGGAATCAGGTCGGCCCGGCGTTGGTACTGGGACTGGACGTCGGCCCAGGCGGCCTCGGCCCGCTCCTGTCGGGTCGGAATATCGTTGTAGCCGCAGGCGGCCACACTCTGGGCGGCGATCACCACCGCGATGGACGCGATGAGACGGGATGAGCTGCGAGCCATGGACCCCTCCATTCGGGGCGGCGAATGCCGCTCCCGTTTCGCCGACTATCAGCGGATCATGACGATGCTTCAAGCACCCAAAGGCTCCGGCACGACACCGACCGACCGACATGCCGCTGTGTAGGTGTTGGCCAGCAAGCAGGCGATCGTCATGGGGCCCACCCCGCCGGGGACCGGAGTGATCGCACCGGCGACCTCGACCGCCTCGGCGAAGGCGACGTCGCCGACGACGCGGGTCTTGCCTTCGGCAGCCTTGATCGGGTCGGCGGACGGTACGCGGTTGATGCCGACGTCGATCACAGTGGCTCCGCGCTTGATCCAGTCGCCGCGGATCATCTCGGGCCGGCCGACGGCGGCGACCAGGATGTCGGCCGCGCGGCACAGGGCCGGCAAGTCGCGACTGCGCGAGTGGGCGATGGTCACGGTGCAGTTCTCGGCCAGCAGAAGCTGGGCCATCGGCTTGCCGACGATGTTCGAGCGTCCGACGATGACGGCGTTCAAGCCCGACAGATCGCCCAGAGTGTCCTTCAGCAGCATGACCGAGCCCAAGGGCGTGCAGGGCACCAACCCCGGCACACCGACCGCCAGACGCCCGGCGTTGACCACATGGAAGCCATCCACGTCCTTGTCCGGATCGATGGCCCCAAGGACGGCCGCCGAATCGATGTGGCCGGGCAGGGGCAGCTGGACCAGAATCCCATGGATGCCGGGGTCGGCGTTCAGATCTCCGATCAGCGAAAGAAGGTCCGCCTCGGATGTCGTGTCGGCCAGGCGGTGGGTGTCGGACCGCATGCCCGCGCGCGCGGTGGTCTCACCCTTGTTGCGGACGTAGATCTGGCTGGCGGGGTCCTCGCCGACAATGACCACGGCCAGCCCCGGCTTGACCCCGTGGGCCTGTTCCAGCCGAGCGGCTGCCGCAGCGACGCGGTCGACGAGACCCGCTGCAAAGGTCTTGCCGTCGATCATTCGGGCGCGCGAGTCAGATTGGGCCACGGGTGGCTCCATTTCGTCAGAATCCGAAGGGGTCCCAGCGATTTACAGGCGTCACGGATCGGCGTCTATGATCGGCTTGCAAACCGGGGAAAACCAATGCGCCGCTCGACCTTCGCCATCACCGCCAGCGTCCTGGCGCTGATCACCGCCGCCGGCCAGGCTATGGCCCAGGACGCGACGCCGCTCCCCTTCGATCAGGATGTCGCCGGTGCCCTGACGAACGATGATGCCCAGGTCGATGACGCAGACTCGGGTGAGTACATCTACGACCTCTACGCCCTCCAGGCGCGCCAGGGACAACGGCTGGAGATCACCATGCGGTCCGAGGCGTTCGACAGCTATCTGGAGCTGCGCGGGCCCGGCAGCGACGAGGTTCTGGCTTCGGATGACGATGGGCTGGGCGAAGGGCTCGACTCCCGGTTGCGGTTCACCGTCGGCAGCGACGGCACCTATACCCTGCGGGCCCGCAACCTCGGCGGCCTTGAGGGCGGGGGTTATACGCTGAAGCTCGTCGATCGGGGACCGGCCGCGCCCGCGCCGCGCCCGACCCGTATCCGCCTCGGCGATCCCATCACGGGCGATATCTCGGAAGGCGATCCCGAGGAGGAGGGTGCCGATCAGTGGTCCGCCTATCTCTATGACGCCTACAGCTTCACGGCCCGCGAAGGCGATCGCATCGCCGTGACGATGGACAGCGAGCCCTTCGATCCCATCGTTCGCGTGGGCCGGATGAACGGCGACGTCTTCGAGGAACTGGCGTCCAATGACGACAGCCCGGCCGGCGGGTTGAACTCCTACCTGGTGTTCACGGTGCCGGCCGACGGGGAATACATCGTCCGGGCCGCGCCGCTGGGGGGGGATCAGACCGGAGCCTATACGGTCGGCATCGCTGAGGGACCGCCGCCGATGGCGACGCAGACGATCGCGTTCGGAGCCACGGTCGAAGGCGCGCTGTCCGAAGACGACGGCTCCAACCTCGGTGGCCGCAGGGCCGACGCCTACACCTTCCAGGGGCGCGCCGGTCAGCGGGTCGTGGCGACCCTGAGCTCGGATGACTTCGACACCTATCTGGATCTGTATGCCGGTGACGGCGACGACCGATACGTTGTCGATTCGGACGACGACGGTGCGGGAGAGGGCACCAACTCTCGCCTGTCCTACACCCTGACCGAGGACGGCCCTTACACGCTGGAGGCCCGCGCCTTCACCGAGGACGGGGAGGGAGACTACACCCTGACCCTGACGGAAGCCGCGCCCGATCCGGAACCGACGCCGCTGGCCTATGGCGAGACGGTCCAGGGCGAGATCGCCGACGCCGATCCACGCGATGACGAGAACCGGGGCTTCGACGCCTTCCGCATCTCGGGCACGGAGGGCAATCGCATCCAGCTGATCATGCGCTCGGGCGACTTCGACACCTTCGTGCAGATCGGCAGCCCGGAGGGCGACTTCTACGCCCTGGCCAGTGACGATGACGGGCTGGGAGAGGGAACGGACTCACGCCTGAACTTCATTCTGCCGTCGACCGGCGACTTCATCCTGCGCGCCTCGCCCCTGTATGCCGACGCCGATGGCCTCTACTCGCTCCAGCTGATCGACCGGGGCCCCCAGCCGACGCCGGGCAGCATCTTGGTCGGCGCGACAGCGCGCGGCACGCTGGGCGAGGACGACGCCATCGCAGACGACGGCGCCTTCTACGACGCCTACCGGATCACGGTGAAGGCGGGCGACAAACTGCGCCTGACCATGGTTTCCAACGCGTTCGACGCCTACCTGGATATCGGACGCGAGGACGAAGACGGGGTCTTCACCAGCGTGGCCTCCGACGACGACAGCCTGTCCGACACCCACGCCAAGGTCGATTGGGCGGTCGAGGAGGATGGAGACTACGTCATCCGCGCGCGAAGCTTCGCGACCGGTCAGTCCGGTGGCTATGCCCTGACGGTAGAGCCGCGCGAATAGGTGCCCGACGTCGCACGGAAGAGCCCCGGCGCAGTCGCGTCGGGGCTTTTTTGATTCTAAGTGTCGACAATGGAATCCCCCGAGTTCGATCTGATCCTGGTGGGCGGGGGGCTGGCGTCCAGCCTGATCGCCTGGCGCCTGGCCATCGACCGGCCCGAGCTGAAGGTCGCCGTGGTCGAGCGCGACGGTCGGTTGGGCGGCAAGCACACCTGGTCGTTCTTCGACGGCGACATCTCGACCGAGGACCGTGCCTGGCTGACCCCGGCGACGCCGCACCGGTGGGAAGGGGGCTATGAAATCTATTTCCCCGGCCTCAGCCGCGCGATGGACACGCCCTACAACAGCATGACGTCGGAGCGGATGCATGAGGCGGTGGCGCCTCTGCTGGGCGATCGGCTGATCCAGGGCGAGGCGGTCGATGTCGCGCCCGACGCGGTGACGCTGGCCGACCAGACGGTGCTGAGAGCGCGGGGGGTGATCGACGCGCGTGGCCCGGCCCCGACGCCGCATCTCGATCTGGGCTGGCAGCTGTTCCTGGGACGTACCGTGCGCCTGACCGAGCCCCACGGCCTGACCCGCCCGACCATCATGGACGCGACCGTGGCCCAGGGCGACGCCTACCGGTTCGTCTATCTCTTGCCGTTCGACGAGCGCACCGTGCTGGTCGAAGATACCTACTACGTCGACGGAGCCCGCCTGGATCGGGATGTCATCCGTGGACGGATCGATGATTACATCCGGTCGCGTGGCTGGACGGTCGAGGCGGTCGTGGACGAGGAGGAGGGGGTCCTGCCGATCGCGCTGGACGGCGACATCGACGCCTTCTGGGCCGAGGGCGCGCCGGTCGCCCGGGCCGGGCTGTCTGCGGCCCTGTTCCACCCGACGACGGGCTATTCCTTGCTGGACGCCGTGGCGACGGCGCGCCTCGTGGCCGGGGCGAGCGACCTGTCGTCCGAGGGGCTTCGCGCCCTTATGGAGGGCCACTCCAAGGCGATCTGGGCGGATCGAGCCTTCTATCGCCTGCTGGATCGGATGCTGTTCCGGGCGGCCAAGCCTTCGAAGCGGTGGAGTGTGATGCGCCGGTTTTATGGCCTGTCCGAGCCTCTGGTGCGGCGCTTCTACGCAGGACGGAGCACCACGCTGGACAAGGCGCGTATCCTGACCGGAAAACCGCCCGTACCCATCCATCGGGCGCTTCGACAGCTGCGCGAGACGGGTCTAGGAAAGAGAACATGAGAGACCTGACGGCGAAACGCGCGGTGGTGATCGGGGCCGGCTTCGGCGGCATCGCCCTGGCCATTCGGCTACAACGCGCCGGGGTGAAGACCACCCTGGTCGAGAAGCGCGACAAGCCGGGCGGCCGCGCCTACGTCTGGAAGGAGCACGGCTTCACCTTCGACGCCGGTCCGACGGTCATCACCGACCCGGATTGCCTGGAGCAGCTGTTCGAGGGCACGGGCTCGGTCCTCAAGGACTACGTCGACCTGTTGCCGGTCGATCCTTTCTACCGGCTGTGCTGGGAGGACGGGAAAGCCTTCGACTACAACGACGATCAGGAGGCGATGGAGCGCCAGATCGCGGCGTTCAACCCGGCCGACGTCGAAGGCTATAACCGCTTCCACGCCTATTCCGAGGAGCTGTATCAGGAGGGCTATCTGCGGCTCGGCACCGTGCCGTTCCAGTCTTTCTGGTCGATGATGGCGGCGGCGCCCCAGCTGGCGCGGCTGGAAAGCTGGAACAGTGTCCATGCCATGGTCGCGCGGCACATCCAGGACCCGCAGCTGCGCCAGGCCTTCAGCTTCCACACCCTGCTGGTGGGGGGCGACCCGTTCAAGACCAGCTCGGTCTATGCCCTGATCCATGCGCTGGAGCGGCGTGGCGGCGTCTGGTTCGCGCGCGGCGGCACCGGAGCTTTGATCGGCGGACTGTGCAAATTCTTCACCGACCTCGGCGGCGATCTGCGCCTCAACGCCTCCGTCGAGCGGATCGAGACCGAAGGCGACCGTGCAACCGGCGTCGTGCTGGAAGGTGGCGAGGTCATTCCGACCGATATGGTCGCGTCCAACGCCGATGTGGTTCACACTTACGACAAGCTTCTCGGCCGCACGCCGCGCGGTCAAAGCAAGGCCAAGTCGCTGAAGTCCAAGCGGTTCTCGATGTCTCTGTTCGTGCTGCATTTCGGTGTGTCGACACCGCAGCCGCAGTTGGCGCATCACACGATCTGCTTCGGGCCTCGCTATCGCGAGCTGATCTCCGAAATCTTCTCGGGGCCCGAGCTGCCCGAGGACTTCTCGCTATATTTGCACGCGCCCTGCGCCACCGACCCGTCGATGGCCCCTCCGGGACAGTCCAGCCACTACGTCCTGTCGCCCGTACCGCACTTGGGGGCCGCCGACATCGACTGGTCGGTGAAGGGGCCGGAGTACCGCGAGAAGATCATCGACTATCTGGAAGAACGCTACATGCCGAACCTGCGGCGCGACCTCGTGACGACGCGGATCTGGACGCCCCAGGACTTCAAGGACGACCTGAACTCGCACCTAGGTTCAGCCTTCTCGCTGGAGCCGATCCTGACCCAGAGCGCCTGGTTCCGGCCGCACAACAGGGACGACGTGATCCCCAACCTCTACATCGTCGGCGCCGGCACCCATCCGGGCGCGGGCATTCCCGGCGTGGTCGGCTCGGCCAAGGCCACCGCAGGGTTGATGCTGGAACAGGCGGCGGACGTCCGGTGACCGACGCCGTCCTCGCCGCCTCCAAGGCTTCGATCACCAAGGGCTCCAAGAGCTTCCGCTCGGCGTCCCGGCTGTTCGATCCGAAGGTGCGCGAGGACGCCTGGCTTCTCTATGCCTGGTGCCGGGCATGCGACGACGAGATCGACGGTCAGGATCACGGCTTCGGCCATGAGATCCTGACGACGGAGGAGCAGAAGCGGCGGCTGGCACGGCTGTACGACCTGACGCGCCGTGCCATGACGGGCGAGACCATGTCCGATCCGGTGTTCGCCGCCTTCCAGCGGGTGGCCATCCGGCATCGCTTGCCCGAACGCTGGGCCATGGACCTGATCGATGGCTTCGCCATGGACGTGGAGCACCGGGACTATCGCACACTGGACGACGTCATGGCCTACTGCTGGCATGTGGCCGGGGTGGTCGGCGTCATGATGGCGCGGGTCATGGGGGTGACGGACCCTGAGACCCTGCGGCGGGCCCAGGACCTGGGGCTGGCCTTCCAGCTGACCAACATCTCGCGCGACGTGATCGAGGATGCCGAGGGCGGCCGCGTCTATCTGCCTGCCGACTGGCTGGTCGAAGCGGGGCTGGAGCCGACGGCCGAGGCGGTGGCGGATCCCGCGAACCGGACGGCCGTGCACGCGGTGACCCAGCGGCTGCTGGCGGTCGCCGAGCCCTATTACGACAGCGCGCGCGACGGGCTGCGCGGCCTGCCGTTCCGTTCGGCCATGGCGATCGCGGCGGCGCGGGGCGTCTATCGCGAGATCGGTCGAAAGGTTCGGCGGGGCGGCCCGGAGGCCTGGCGGTCGCGGGTGTCGGTGGGGCGGCTGATGAAGCTTTGGCTGTTCGGCCGGGGCGCGCTGATCGCCGTCTGGATCCAGGCGCTGGATCGCGGCAAGCCGCTGCCGATCAGGCCCGCGCTGTGGACCCGCGTCTGAGGGTCTCGCGACGAACGGCGGGCAATCTCCACCACGGGGCCGACGGGGTGAGGTGATGCTCGTGGTGCATGCCGAAGTGAAAGCAGGTCAGCAGTGACGCGATCCAGGGCATCGGCAGAGTTCGGGCGTGATGGTGGTCGGCGAACCCTTCGCCGGTCGTGTGTCGATGCGGCAGCCATGTCCCGAACACGAACAGCTGGAGCGCGCTGAGCACTGCCGGCAGGGCCCAGAACAGGACCAGATTGGCGACCGAGGCCCCGAGCAGCAGATAGGCGATAAGCACGGCAGTCACGATGGCGAACTCGCGCCAGCCGAAGTAGCGGGTGAAGAAGCCGTAGAACCACGGAAGGAAGGCCTCCGGGCGCTCCGCATGGAAGTCCGGGTCGTCGGCGGTGCCGGGTGCGCGGTGGTGCTGGTGATGGCAGACGTTCAGCTTGCGATACGAGAAGGCGGCATAGGCCCCGACGCAGATCTGGCCGACCACCGCGTTCACACGGGGCCAACCGGGGGCGAGAGAGCCGTGCATGGCGTCGTGGGCCACGATGAACATGCCGGCTCCAAGCCAGCTCTGCGTCAGAATGAGGAGGGGTACGGCGACCAGGGCCGGGCCGCCTAGCGGCTGGAAGAACACCCCCCAGACGTGAAGCGCCGCCCAGCCGGTCACGATCAGGGCCGCGAGGGTCAGTCCGATGGTGGTCTGGCGGGCCCGCGTCACTCGGCCGGGATGTCCGCGGTGGCGCGCTCGGCCCGGCGCGCCTTGAGGATGGCGCTCAGTCGCTGGGGATTGGGCGCGAAGACGAAGCCGAAGGAGACGGCCCCGTCCCGCGTCTGGACCGCATGATGCAGCTTGTGCGCCTGGACCAGGCGGCGGGCGTAGCCGTTCTTCGGCATCCAGTGGAAGGGCCATCTCTGGTGCACCAGGCCGTCGTGCACGAAGGCATAGACGACGCCGTACAGGGTCACGCCCAGGGCGATGGCGCGGACCCACCAGAGGTCCGTCAGCCAGGCAACGACGAAAAGGCCGGTGCCGGTGATGGCTCCGACCACGCCGTACAGGTCGTTGACCTCGAAGGTCTTGTCGTGCGGCTCGTGGTGATCGCGGTGCCAGGCCCAGCCGAGGGGCCCGTGCATGATGTAGCGATGCGTGGTCCAGGCCACCCCTTCCATCAGGAAGAAGACCGCCAGCGTCAGCAGGGTGAACCACAGAAGCGTCATGCGCGGACCCTACGCCGCGTCGCGGACAGTTCCAACCGCGACCGGGCGTCGCTAAGCAGGGACGCATGAGCGACGACGTCATCCGAGACCGCAAGGACCAGCACCTGGACGTTGTTCTGGCGGGCGGCGGACGGCATGCGCGGGACGCCGGGTTTGACGCCGTTCGTTTCGTTCACGAGGCGCTGCCGGACCTGGACCACGCCAAGATCGACCTGGGCGTCGATTTCTTGGGGCGGCGGCTGAGGGCGCCCTTCCTGATCAGTTCCATGACCGGCGGTCCCGCCCGCGCCGAGGCCATCAACGCGAATCTGGCCGAGGCGGCCCAGACGCTGGGCATCGCCCTGGCCGTAGGATCGCAACGTGGCGCGCTGGAGAGTGGGGCAGGGGGCGGCTTGAACGCCTCGTTGAGGGACCGCGCGCCCGACACGCCGATCCTGGCCAACATCGGCGCGGCACAGCTGACTCGCGGCTTTGGCACGGACGAGGCGCGGCGTGTCATGGAGATGATCGGGGCCGACGCTCTGATCGTACACCTCAATCCGCTGCAGGAGGCCTGTCAGCCGGAGGGCGATCGCGACTGGTGGGGCGTGGGCGCGGCGCTGGAGGCCCTGGTCCGCAAGCTGGACGCGCCGGTCGTGGTCAAGGAGACAGGGGCCGGAATATCGGCCTCGACCGCGCGTCGGCTTCTCGACATGGGCGTCGCCGCGATCGACGTCGCGGGGGCTGGCGGCGCCAACTGGGGCCTGATCGAGGGGGAACGCGCCACCGATGCGACCGACAAGGCCCACGCTCTGGCCTTCGCCGACTGGGGCGTGCCGACGGCCCAGGCCATCGTCGATGTGCGGCAGGCCTGTCCGGGCGCTGTGCTGATCGGGTCGGGCGGGGTGCGGGACGGCGTGGACGCCGCCAAGGCGATCCGGCTGGGCGCGGATCTGGTCGGACAGGCGGCCAGCGTGTTGAGAGCCGCGACGATCTCCAGCGAGGCCGTGGTCGCGCATTTCGAGGCTGCGACCCGGCAACTGCGCACGGTGTGCTTCTGCACCGGCTCGCCGAACCTCGCAGCTTTGCGACGAGCACCATTGCAACCCTGAGGTGCGTTTTGCGCTCGTTATGGTTGACGATCCAGAGAAACTGTAACACCTAAGGTTGATCTAGCTTCTGCAGGATCGATCATGGACGCAGCGACCTTCGTCGAGCGGTGGAAGGCCCGGCCGATCAGCGAACGCGCCCACTATCAAACCTACATCAGCCAGTTGTGCGAGTTGCTGACCGTCAGTGCTCCGGATGGTGAACGCGCTGGCGACCTGGATTACTGCTTCGAGCGCCCTGTCCGGTTCCGGCACGATGACGGCGGGTCTCATGTCGGCTACGTCGACTGCTACCGACGCGGGTGTTTCGTCCTGGAGGCCAAGCAATCCACGAAGGGGCCGCTGACCAAGGGGCCGCTGACCAAGGGGTCGACGCCCAACGGCGATCGGGTCGACCGTCTGATGCGGGCCGCCAAGCGCCAGGCGGCGGAATACGCCAAGGCCCTGGACGAATGGCCGCCGTTCCTGATCGTCGTCGATGTCGGCAAGTCGATCGAGTTGTGGTCGGACTTCGATCGTCAGGGGAAGGTCTACAGTCCGTTTCCCGACCGGGCCAGACAGCGGATCACGCTGGAACAGCTGGTCGATCCGGAGGTTCGCCGCATGCTGGCGGCGGTCTGGAACGATCCCATGAGCCTGGACCCCGCGGCCCGCGTCGCCGCCGTGACGACAGATATCGCCGAGCGTCTGGGATGGCTGGTTCGCTCGATCGGCGAGCGGGTTCCGTGCGTCGCTGACCGGCCGGTCGGCGACGTCGACCGGGCCGCCCACGCCAATCGCACCGCCCTGTTCATGATGCAGTGCATCTTCGCCATGTTCGCCGACAGCGTGGGCCTGATCGAAAGCCGCGGCTTTCTCGCGTTTCTGAAGTCGTATCGAGGTCAGGCCAGGCATTTCCACACCGCCGCCAGCGAGTATTTCCGTCATATGGACAGCGGGGGACATTGCCCGGCGGCGCACCAGGACCTGCGCCGCTTCAACGGCGGACTGTTCCGCGAAGTGGCGCCCATTCCGATAACCGAGCCGGAGTTGGAGGCCTTGATCGCTGCCGCCCAGGCGGACTGGGCCTCGGTCGAGCCGGCGATCTTTGGCGCCCTGCTGGAACAGGCGCTGGATCCGCGAGAGCGCAGCCGCCAGGGTGCCCACTACACCCCGCGCGCCTTCGTCGAACGGCTGGTCGGACCAGTGCTCAAGCCGCTGAGGGACGACTGGGAGGCGATCGAAGGGCTGGCGATCGGTCTGCACCAGGACGGCCGATCCGCCGAGGCGCAGACGCTGGTGCGGACGTTCCATGCGGACCTGTGCGCGCTCAAGATCCTGGATCCGGCCTGCGGGACCGGAAACTTCCTCTATGTCGCCATGCACCTGCTGAAGACGCTCGAGAGCGAGGTGCTGAGCGTCCTGAACGAACTGGGCGACGCGCAGGGCCTGCTGGAACTCCCGCGCCATGCCGTCGCGCCCGAGCAGTTCCTGGGGCTGGAGCAGAACCGCTACGCCGCCTGGATCGCGCAGATGGTGCTGTGGATCGGGCATCTGCAGTGGCATTTCAGGACGTTCGGAGACGCCAAGCCCAGCGAGCCGATCCTGCGCGACGCCGGTTCGATCCAGCTGGGCGACGCCATCCTGTCGTGCGACGCGGTCGACCTGGCGCGGGATGCTGGGGGCCGGGTGGTGACCACGCTCCGTCATGCCGATCGTCTGGGGCCGGATCGACTGTTCGACGAGGCGGTCGAGGTCCAGCGCTACATCAACCCCCGCTCCACCCCTTGGCCCGAGGCCGACTTCATCGTCGGCAATCCGCCGTTCATGGGGGCCAAGGATATGCGACGGCATCTCGGCGACGGCTATGTCGACGCGCTGTGGGCGATCCGGCAGGGGCGCCACCGTTCCGCCGATCTGGTGACGGTCTGGTGGGATCGGGCGGCGGAGATCCTGACGTGCCCGGGATCGCGTCTTCGCCGTTTCGGCTTCATCACCACGAGCTCGGTGACCCAGACCTTTTCCCGGCGTGTGATCGAGGAGCGGCTGACCGCTCCGCGTCCTGTCCGGCTGGTGTTCGCGGTCCCGGACCATGCGTGGATCAAGGGCCCAGACCGGGCGGCGGTTCGCATCGCCATGACGGTCGTTGAGGCCGGGGAGCCCAACGGTCAGGGGTGTCTGGCGGAAGTTATCGAGGAAGCGGACCTCGACAGCGACGTCCCTCGGATCGTCTTTCGCGAGAGTATCGGGGACATCGGAGCCAATCTGGCTCTGGTGACCGGCCCGGCATCGGTGTCTCTGCGCGCGAACGCGGGCCTGTGCGGGCGTGGGGTGCAGCTGATGGGGGCCGGATTCGCGGTGACGCCGGACCACGCCGAGGCTCTGGGCCAGCATTCCGCTCCCGGGGTCGTCAGTCCGGCTCGTCCGTATCGCAACGGTCGGGATCTGGCGGATCGGGCCAGAGGTCTACTGGCCATCGATCTCCATGACCTGGACGAGACCGAGGCACGAAGGCTGCATCCGGGGTTCTACGATCATCTGCTGACCACGGTGAAGGCGTCGCGGGACCGGAATGGACGCCGAGCCTATCGCGAACGCTGGTGGCAGTTCGGGGAGCCGCGTCGAGACCTTCGCGCCGCCCTGGCCGGCCTGCCGCGCTACATCGTCACGATCGAGACGGCCAAGCATCGCTGGTTCCGCTTCCTCGACGCCGAGATCCTGGCCGACAACAAGCTCATCGTGATCGCCAGCGATGACCCCGCCGTGCTCGGTGTTCTCTCGTCGCGCCCGCACATGGCGTGGTTCCGAGCCCACTGCGGGCGGATCGGCGCGTACGACGGCGACGCCGTCTATGTGAAGAGCGCCTGCTTCGATGCCTTTCCGTTTCCCGATCTGGACCCGTCGGCCCGGGCCGAGATCGGGGCGCTGGCCGAAGAGCTGGAAGAGGCGCGCGATCGGGCGCTGCGCAGCGATCCCGACCTGACCATGACGACGCTCTATAACCTGATGACGCAGGGCGGTGGCAAAGGGGGCGAGCCGTCGAGGCACCGGCTTCGCGACACGGCCTGTGTCGGCCTTTTGTGCCATCTTCAGGAGCGTCTGAACGACAGGGTGGAGGCGGCATACGGTTGGCCCGACCGACCCGGGCCGGACGTCTTGGTCTCCCGTCTGCGGGAGCTGAACGCGTCGAGGGCGGCCGAGGAGGCGTCCGGATTGGTGAGATACCTGCGGCCCGCTTACCAGGTCAGGCACGCCTCTGCGGCTCCGGCTCATCAGATCGAGGCGACGTTCACCGCTCCGGTCGACCTGCCCGAACTGCCGAGAAAGGGTGCCCCTCTGGCGGCCGCCATCCTGTCGTCGCTGAGAGGGGCCGGGCGACCCCTGAGCTCGCGGGCGCTGCTGGGTCGGTTCTCGCGGCGCGCAGGGCGCCAGGCCGAAGCCCGGGTTGCCGAGACCCTGTCGATCCTGGCTGTCGCCGGGTCGGTGCAGCGGACGGACGGCGGCTGGTTCGCCCCACGCTAGGGCGATGACGCTGGACCCGCCCTCGGTCGCTCATGCTAAGGCCGCATGGGAGGTCGAATGGCGCGCACGGACACTGACATCGTCATCATCGGCGGCGGGCACAACGGCCTGGTGTGCGCCTTCTATCTGGCGCGGGCCGGGCTGAAGGTCGTCGTTCTGGAGCGGCGCGACGTCGTCGGAGGTGCGGCGGTCACCGAGACCTTCCATCCGGGCTTTCGCAACTCGACCGCCAGCTACACCGTCAGTCTGCTGAACCCGAGGGTGATCGCCGACATGGACCTGGCGCGGCGTGGGCTGAAGATCGTCGAGCGTCGCATGTCGAATTTCCTGCCCCTGCCCGACGGCCGGGCCCTCGAGGCGGGGGAGGGACGGACAGCCGCCTCGGTGGCGACCTTCTCCGCCCGGGACGCGGAGCGCCTGCCGGAATACGAGCGGCGTCTCGAGGCCGTGGCGGATGTGCTGAGGGCGCTGGTTCTGGAAACCCCTCCGAATTTGCCCGAGGGCGGATGGCGCGAGGCTTTGCCGGAGCTGTTGTCATCGGCGTCGGTGGCGCGGCGCCTGGGAGGGCTGGATCTGACAGGCCGACGCGATGTGCTGGACCTGTTCACCAAGTCGGCCGGGGACTGGCTGGACGGATGGTTCGAGAGCGATCCGATCAAGGCGCTGTTCGGGTTCGACAGCGTCGTGGGCAACTATGCCAGTCCCTACACCCCCGGCTCGGCCTATGTGCTGCTGCACCATGTGTTTGGAGAAGTGAACGGCAAGCGCGGGGCCTGGGGCCACGCGATCGGCGGCATGGGAGCGATCACCCAGGCCATGGCGGCGGCGTGCCGCGAACTCGGTATCGACATTCGCACCGGAGCCGAGGTCACGGAGGTCGTCACCGAGCGGGGCAGGGCAGTCGGGGTGGCCACCGTCGGCGGTGACGTGATCAGAGCCCGGGCGGTGGTGGGGAACGTTCATCCCCGCCTGCTGTTCGACCGCCTGGTCGATCCGGCGATCGTGCCGCCCGACTTCACCGAGCGGATGAGCCGCTATGCCTCGGGTTCAGGCACCTTCCGAATGAACGTGGCCTTGTCCGAAGCGCCTCGGTTCGAGGCGAGGCCCGAGGCGGGGGATCATCTGACGGCGGGGATCATCCTGGCCCCCAGCCTGGACTACATGGACCGGGCCCATGCCGAGGCCAGGCTGAACGGATGGTCGTCGCGGCCAATCATCGAGATGCTGATCCCCTCGACCCTGGACGACAGTCTGGCGCCGCCGGGGGCCCACGTCGCCAGCCTGTTCTGCCAGCACGTCGCGCCGACACTCCCGGACGGACGCAACTGGGATGACCATCGCGAGTCGGTCGCCGATCTGATGATCGACACGGTCGATCGCTGGGCGCCCGGCTTCAAGGCGTCGGTGGTGGGTCGCATGGCTTTGACGCCGACGGATCTGGAGCGCCGGTTCGCCTTGGTCGGCGGCGACATCTTCCACGGGCGTCTGACGCTGGATCAGCTGTTCAGCGCCCGACCTGTGCTGGGCCACGCCGACTATCGGATGCCGGTGCCGGGTCTCTATCTGTGCGGATCGGGCGCGCATCCCGGCGGCGGGGTCACGGGGGCACCCGGGCACAATGCGGCGCGCGTTGTGTTGAAACGCCTCAGACGAGGCTGACGCCGAGCGAGCGGCGCAAGGCGTCGCGGATCGCGGCTTCGGTGAAGGGCTTCTGCACCGTCGGGTGCCCCCGCCAGGCATCGGCCAGTCCACCTTCACCGTATCCGGTCGAGAAGACGAACGGCACGCTCTTGGCCTTCAGCGCGTCGGCCACCGGAAAGACCTCGCGCCCGGCCACATTGACGTCCAGCAACGCCACATCGAGGGCTCCGTCCTTGGCCACGATGTCCAGGGCCTCAGCGACCGAGGCGACCGGGCCGACCGGGTGGCAGCCCATGTCCTCGATCATGGTTTCAAGCAGCATGGCGACCAGCGCTTCGTCCTCGACGATCAGGACGCGTCGCCCCTCCAACCCTGTCGTCATCGAGAACTCTCCGTCCGCAGCCGCTTCAGCCAGGGGCCGTATCAGAGCCGTAATCCAGAAAACGGTCGTCCGCCAGACGCCCCCCGCCATTGCTGTGCCTCAGCGGAGGGTTAGGATCGAGCATGTCGTTCGCAACCTTGGTCGTCGCCCTGTCTCTCCTGATCCCGTCTGGCCCCCAGTCGCCCGAGCTCGTTGTCCAGCAAGGCCGACTGGCGGGGCGCAGCCAGGACGGAGTGAAGTCGTTCGCGAACATCCCATACGCCGCCGCGCCGGTCGGTCCGCTGAGATGGCGGCCGCCACACCCCGCACCGACCTGGCCAGGACTTCGGGATGCGACGGCACCGGGCCCGATCTGCATACAGCCGCCCGCCAACGGCGACCCGGGCGTCGGTCCTCTGCCGATGAGCGAGGATTGCCTGACGCTCAACGTCTGGGCTCCGGAGGGGGCCGAGCGCCTGCCGGTCATGCTCTGGATTCACGGCGGCGGATACAACAACGGCTCGGGCACGGCGGCGCTGTATGACGGTTCGAACCTGGCGAGACGCGGGGTCGTGGTCGTCACCATCAACTATCGGCTCGGCAGGCTGGGCTTTTTCGATCATCCCGCGCTGGCGGCGGAGCGGCCGAGCGGCGCGCCGGCCGGAAACTATGGCGTGATGGACCAGATCGCCGCGCTCGAGTGGGTGCGGGACAACATCGCCACGTTCGGGGGCGATCCGGATGGGGTCACGATCTTCGGTGAGTCGGCCGGAGGCGCGGCGGTCCTGCAGCTGATGGTGGCCCCCTCGGCGCGGGGCCTGTTCCACCGGGCGGTCGTGCAGTCGGGCCTGGGACGGCAACGCTCGGCCTTGCTGTCAGACGACCGGCCGGGGCGGCCGTCGGCCCAGAGCCTGGGTCAGGTCTTCGCGCGGGGAATCGGTCTCGAAGATCCGACCGCCGACCAGCTGCGAGCCCTGGCACCTGAAAGACTGCTGACGCCGCAGCCGGCCTTCTACTCCGACAATCTGATCGTCGACGGCGCGGTCGTGCCGGAGGACGTGGTGGAGGCCTTCGCGGCCGGCCGCCAGGCTGAAGTGCCGTTGATCTTGGGCACCAACAGCGCCGAGTTCTGGTGGATCCGCCCGTCGGACGCCGGGGCCTACGGCAGGATCGACGATTCCCTGACCGGCGCGGAACGCGATGCCCTGGTCTCGGCCTACGAGGGGCAAGACGGCTACGATGCGTCGATCGTCAGCGACCTGGTCTTCAATGAGCCCGCGCGCCATCTCGCCAGACTTCATGCCCGGGCCGGACACCCGACCTTCCTGTACCGGTTCGACGTGGTCGCCGCTTCGAATCCGGAGCCGAGCGGGGGCGCGACCCACGCCTCGGAGCGCCCTTACGTCTTCGACAATCTGCATACCGTGGGACGGCCGATGGGCGAGCGCGACCAGCGCGCCGCGACCCTGATCGCCGACTACTGGACCAGGTTCGCGGCCACAGGCGATCCCAATGGGTCGCGACGTCCGGCGTGGCCGGACTTCGGCCGACAGGAGCAGCTGATGGAGTTCGGCAACGACGGGCCGGTCGTGCGGCCGGTCCCGCACGATCAACGCCTGGATTTGATCGAGGCGTTCTACAGACGCGTTCAGCCCTAGAGCCCTGAAAACCTTCAGATCGAGGTCACGCTTGCCCGTTCGGCGTCGCTGATTTCGTCGGTGTGTCGAAACTGAGGCCCTTGCCGGGCGGCTTCGCGATGTGCCATGTAACCGATTACACATTGCCGACGGATCTTCGCGAAGAAGGCCGGAACGGCTGGAAACGCTTCAGGACCTGAGACCTTGATCCTTCGTCTGCCCCAGGACCGACGCCGTCTCGCCGCCGTGCGGAGGCGCGCATGAAGCCCGCCACGATCCGTGACGTGGCCGAGCGGGCCAAGGTCTCCGTGGCCTCGGTGTCGCGGGTTCTGACGGGCGCGGGCGTGGTGGCCGAGCCGACCCGGTTGAGAGTGCTAGAGGCCGTGGAGGCTCTCTCCTATGTGCCGCACTCCGGCGCTCGCAGCCTCTCGACCAATCGCACGGACACCGTCGGCGTCATCCTGCCGGACCTGTTCGGCGAGTTCTTCTCGGAGCTGATCCGGGGCATGGACGTCGCCGCGCGGGCGGCCGGATTGCACCTGATCGTCTCCAGCTCCCATGACGACGCCAGCGACGCCGCCGCAGCGATCCGATCCATGCGCGGGCGCGTCGACGGTCTCATCGTCCTGTCGCCCCATCTCGACGCCGCCAACCTGGCCGCCAATCTGGCGGGTCGTTTGCCGGTTCTGCTGATGAACGGCGGAAACAATGAGGCCGGGCGGCCCTCGATCGTGGTCGACAACATCGGAGGGGCCCGGACAGCGGTCGAACACCTGCTGTCTCTCGGTCACCGCCGGATCACTCACATCGGAGGCCCCCAGGGCAACCTGGAGGCCCGCGACCGCCAGGCCGGGTATGCCGAAGCGATGCGGGCGGCCGGATGCACGCCGACGGTCGTGGCGGGAAATTTCACCCAGGCGTCCGGCCACCAGGCGATGCGCGATCTGCTGGCCGAAGGCGTCAGGCCCGAAGCCGTCTTCGCCGGCAACGACATGATGGCGGTCGGCGCGCTGCTGGCCATGCAGGAGGCCGGTGTTCGCGTGCCGGACGACGTCGCGGTGGTCGGGTTCGACGACGTGCCCATCGCCGGGCTCGTGAGGCCCGCCCTGACCACCCTGCGCATCGAGATCGCCGAGACCGGTCGTCGCGCCGTCGAGCGTCTGGTCACCCTCATCGCTGCGGCGGCACGACCCGACGATCCGTCGGCTGACGCCTGCGAAATCATCACTCCCCGCCTCGTCGTGCGTCAGTCGACCGTCGGCGAGCGCACCGAATCTGCCCTCCAATCCTTATCGTCCGGAGACTCGACATGATCCGCCCCGACATGCGTCGCCATGCCCTGGCCGCGACCTCCGTTCTCGCCCTGGTGGCGAGCCTGGGGGTCGCCTCGACCGCGTCCGCCCAGGTGACGGGAGCCACCTTGCGCGGCTCCGTGACTGATGGAGCGACCGCAGAGGCCGGGGCCCAGGTCGTTGCCCGCGACACCGCCAGCGGCTTCACCACGCGCACCAGCACCAACGCCTCCGGGACCTATGTGCTGTCGGGCCTACGGCCAGGATCCTACGAGGTGACGGTCACGACCGGCGAAGGCGAGACCGCCAGCGACACCGTCAGCATCGGCGTCGGCCAGGTCGGCGACCTGGACCTGGACGTGGGTGGCGTCGTGACCGCAGAGGCGGGCACCGGGGCTTCCACCGTCGATGACATCGTCGTGGTCGGCCGCCGGCTGGTCGAGGTCCGCACGCCTGAAAACGCCACCAACGTCACGACCCAGCAGATCCAGACCCTGCCGCAGATCAACCGCAACTTTCTGAACTTCGCGGGTTTGGCGCCTGGCGTGCGAACCTCGCTGGACGAGAATGAGCAGACCATCACGGCGGGTGGTCAGCGCGCTGAATCGGTCAACGCCTTCATCGACGGAGCCAGCCTGAAGTCCAACGTCATCGCGGGCGGCATCATCGGCCAGGACGACAGCCGCGGTAACCCCTTCCCCCAGGCTGGCATCCAGGAGTTCCGTGTCGTCAGCCAGAACTTCAAGGCCGAGTATGAACAGGCTTCGTCGGCCATCATCACGGCGGTGACCCGGTCTGGCACCAATGAGTTCACCGGCGAGGTCTTCGGGACCTACCGAGACCAGAGCTTCATCGAGCAGGACGTCTTCGGCCGACGTCGCGGCGACGTTCAGCCCGACTTGGAGGTCCAGCAGTACGGCTTCGCTCTCGGCGGACCGATCATCCGAGATCGCCTGCACTTCTTCGGCACCTATGAGCGCAAGGAGGAGAACCGGGCGGCCGTGGTCAACCTTGGCGTCCAGGAGCCGCGCTTTACCCAGACCTTCGCCGATTTCATCGGGGCTTTCGCCACGCCGTTCGAAGAGGATCTGTTTTTCGGCAAGCTCAGCTGGCAACCGGCCGAGGGCCACCTTGTCGACTGGAGCGTGACCTACCGCGACGAGCAGGACATCCGCGATGTCGGCGGAGCCAACGCCTTCGAGCGCGCCACCGCTCTCGCCCAGGAGACCCTGAGCAGCAACCTGCGCTGGCAGTGGCAGACGGACACCTTCACCAATGAGCTGGCGGTTGACTATCGCCGCTACAACTACAACCCCGGTGCCCTGAACTTCAGCGACGTGGGGCAGTTCTATCGCCTGTTCACGGATTCTGATCAGAATACGCCTGGCTTCCAGCCTGATCGGTTCGGGGGTCGCGAGGTCCTCAACATCGGCGGTCGAGACAGCACCCAGGATATCACGGACGAAGCCCTGACGTTCCGTAACGACCTGACCTTCAATGAGATCGACTTCAACGGCTTCCATACCATCAAGCTGGGGGCCAAGGTCTCGATCCAGACCTATGATGTCTTCAGGTCGTTCGGCAGCAATCCGCAGCTGTACTTCGACGTCGACGGCCGGCCCGAGCTGAGCGGCAGCACGACCGTCCCCTATCGTATCGAGCTGGGCCGGGAGACGCCTGACTTCTCCATCGATAACACCGTGATCGGCCTCTACATCCAGGATGACTGGCGCATCACCGATCAACTGGAGATCAACCTTGGTCTCCGGTGGGATTATGAGACCAACGCCAACAACAAGGATTACGTCACCCCCGCCAACGTGCGCACCGGGTTGGCTCAGTGGATCGCCTCCACCGACGGCGGCAAGGCGGCTGGCTATGTGCCCAGCTGGTTCGATGCGGACGACTACTTCTCCACCGGCGATAATCGTGATGCTTTCACTGGCGCTTTCCAGCCCCGGATCGGCTTCTCCTACGATGTGTTCGGCGACCGCTCGACCGTCGTGTTCGGGGGCGCAGGTCGCTACTACGACCGGGTCAACTTCAACTTCGCGTTCGATGAGATCGCTGGCCCCGCCAACATCCGGCAGAACGTCTTTTTCAGCACGACGGGCCGGCCGGCGGGCACCGCGAGCGGGGAGCCCACCGACCCGATCCTCTGGCAGGAATCCTACCGGACGGCCCAGGGCCTCATTCCGATTTTCGCGGCCATCCCGGCCCGAGGCGAAGCCTTCCTGCTCAAGAACGACTTCGAGCCGCCGCGCACGGACCAGTTCAACTTCGGCGTCCGCCAGCGGCTGGGCGAATGGCAAACCGAGGTCACCCTCGCCTACGGCCGGACGGAAAACGAGTTCACCTGGCAGTATCTGAACCGCTGCCGCGAATCGACCCGGCCGGCCATCGACGGCGACAACGCCGCCTTCGAGGACAACGGGGGCTTCTGTTCACCCGGAGGCACCAATCCCTATCGGACCTATCTGGTCTCCGACCACAACAAGGAAAGGGAGTTCACGGCTCTCTACGTCAAGGCGGACAAGGCCTACACACGCGACAGCGGCTGGGGCCTCAACATCGCCTACACCTTCTCGAACTCCGAGCAGAACGGCGGCAACGACACCTTCTGCTTCGATTGCTTCAGTGTCGAGACGTCACCGGTCCGCCCCTCGTCCAACGACGAAGAGCACAGGATCATCGCGAACGGGATCGTCGACCTGCCCTGGGACTTCCAGCTCTCTGGGATCCTCACGCTGGGATCGGGCACCCCCTACACGATCTTCGACGACACCCGGACGGACTCGCCGGACTTCCTGATCCGCCCCAACGCGGGCCGGCCGCCCACCGACAATTTCATCATCCCGGACGCCTTCGCCTACCGGAATCTGGACCTCCGGCTGACGAAGACGTTCGAGCTCTGGAATGCTTCGGAGCTGCAGATCTTCGTCGACGCCATCAACATCTTCGACTTCTACAACTACACCGGCTTCGGCGACGGAACGGGGTCGGCCGCCAATCCGAATCCGCAGTTCGGCCGGCCATCCCGGGTTCTCTTCCCCACCCGGACCTTCCAGCTGGGCTTCCGCTACAGCTTCTGACCCCGTTCTCCTGAGACTGGCCGCCCCTGCACTGCCGGGGCGGCCGCATTTTCTGTAAGACGCGGGGGCGTTGGCTTAGAGGGAGCGACATGGATCGTCGCGGATTTTTGATGAGCACCGGCGCGGCCGCCGCGCTGCTGGCCAGCGGGTGCGCGACCGGGCCTGGGAGGATGGGCATGGTTCCGCTCGATCCCGAGGTCGCTGAACTGCAACGGCGGACGTTCGACTGGTTCGTCGAGGTGACGGATCGCGAGCGCGGCCTGACGCCGGACCGGTGGCCGACGCAGTCCTTCTGCTCCGTCGCCGCCGTCGGCTTCGCGCTCGCCTGCTGGCCCGTCGGGGTCGAGAACGGCTGGATGAGCCGCGACGAGGCCCGGGCGCGGACGCTGAACACCGTGCGGTTCTTCCATGACGCGCCCCAGGGGCCGCAGGCGACCGGTGTCACGGGCCATAGGGGCTTCTTCTATCATTTCCTCGACATGCGGACGGGTCATCGTTTCGGCCGGGTCGAGCTGTCGACCGTCGATACGACGCTGCTGCTGGGCGGCATGCTGTTCGCGGCCCGTTACTTCGACGGCGACCATGCGGACGAGGCCGAAATCCGGCGTCTGGCCCAGGCGATCTACGACCGGGTCGAATGGGACTGGGCCGTTGTTCGACCGAACCGGATCAGCATGGGCTGGCACCCCGAGACCGGCTTCATCGAGGCCGACTGGCACATCTATAACGAGGGCATGCTGACGCTGCTGCTGGCGATCGGCAGCCGGACCCACCCTGTTTCCCCGGCCGTGTGGGACGAGTGGTGCGGCGTCTACGACCGGAGCTGGACGCAAGAGCACGGTCCCGTCCACCTGCATTTCGCGCCGATGTTCGGGCACCAGTACAGCCACATGTTCGTCGACTTCGGCGGCATCCGCGACGCCTGGATGCGGGCCAAGTCGGCCGAGATCGGGCCGTTCGACTATTTCGAGAACAGCGTGCGGGCCGTTCAAGCCCAGCGCAGCTATGCGATCGCCAACCCCGGCGGGTGGGACGGCTATTCGGCCGAGGTCTGGGGACTGACGGCCTGCGACGGGCCCGGCGATTTCAAACAGGTCATCGATGCCCGGGAGCGGGAATTCTTCAGCTATTCGGCGCGCGGTCCGGGCGAGCGCGACGACGGCACCATCGCGCCCACGGCCGCCATGGCCAGCTATCCCTTCGCGCCCCAGGCCGTGGCGGAATGCCTGAAGGCCATGAAGGCCAGATACGGCGAGGCGATCTATACGGAGTTCGGCTTCCTCGACAGCTTCAACCCGACCCTGACGGAGCGGGAAGGGCGGCTGCAGCACGGACGGATCGTCCCGGGCGTCGGGTGGGTCGATGGCGACTATCTGGGCATCGACCAGGGGCCGATCGTGGCGATGATCGAAAACGGCCGGTCGGACCTTATCTGGCGTTTCATGCGCGGCGAGCCGAACCTGAGACTCGGTCTGGAGCGGGCCGGCTTCACCGGCGGATGGCTGGACGCATGATCCACCGCCGCGCGGCCCTGGGCGTCATGGCCGGCGCGGGCGCGACGCTGGCGGGCTGCGGGCGGAACGACGGCATCACCCGCCTGACCTTCTGGGCCATGGGCAATGAGGGGACCAACGTCCCCCGGCTGATCCCCGCCTTCGAGGCCGCCAACCCGGGCATCAAGGTGGAGGTCCAGCCCCAGCCCTGGACCGCCGCGCATCAGAAGCTGTTGACCGGGTATGCCGGAAACTCGCTGCCGGACGTCAGCCAGATCGGCAACACCTGGGTGGCGGAGATGGCCGCCATCGGTGCCCTTTCGCCCATGCCGGACGCGGCGTCGGACTTGCTGTCGGACCAGTTCAGGGCGGTTCTCGACACCAACCAAATTGACGGCCGCGCCGTCGCCACGCCCTGGTATGTCGACACCCGGCTGATCTTCTACCGCACGGATCTTCTGGCCCAGGCGGGATACAACGCCATGCCGACCACCTGGGCGGACTGGACGGCGGCGATGCGGGCGGTCAAGCGCGTCGTTGGGATGGACCGATACGCGATCCTGTTACCTCTCAACGAGTTCGAACAGCTTTTGACCTTCGGACTTCAAGGTGATCAATCGTTGCTTCGGGACGAGGGAACGCGTGGAAACTTTTCTAGCTCGTCGTTCGAGGCGGCGCTCGCCTTCTACAAAAGCCTGTTCGACGAAGGCCTGGCCCCCGTCGCGACGGGATCGCAGATTTCCAACGTCTGGACCGAGTTCGCGCGCGGCTGGTTCAGCTTCTACTTCTCCGGTCCCTGGACCATCGGAGACATGAAGACCCGCCTGCCGGCCGAGATCCAGCCGCACTGGACCACGGCGGGCGTCCCCGGTCCGACGGGGCCGGGGGCTTCGGCACCTGGTGGATCGTCGCTGGCGGTGTTCCGCTCCTCGCCGCATCAGGAGGCGGCCTGGAAGCTGGTTCGCTACCTGTCCGATCCGGCGGTGCAAGCCGAGTTCAACGTCATCACCGGAAGCCTGCCCGCGCGTCCCTCGGCCTGGGCGGCACCGAAGGTCGCGTCCGATCCCTACGTCACTCCATTCGCAGGCCAGTTGGAGCGCGCGAGGGCGGTGCCGAAGGTGCCGGAGTGGGAGCGGATCGTCACCGAAATGCAGATCGTCGCCGAGCGCATGGTGCGCGGCGAGTTCACCGTGGCCGAGGCGGGTCGGGAGATCGACCGCCGCGCCGACCGCCTGCTGGAAAAGCGACGTTGGATGCTGGATCGGGGCCGCGCATGATCGCTGCCCGGGAGCGCGCCGCCTGGGGCTTCGTCGCGCCGGCCCTGATCGCCATCGTGGTGTTCTTCGCCGCGCCGGTCGTGTCGTCGCTGTTCCTCAGCCTGACGGATTTCGACATCTATGCCCTGGCCGACCTGGCCAATCTGCGGTTCGTCGGGGTCGAGAACTATCAACGGCTGCTGGCCAATCCGCTGTTCTGGCAGGCGATGAAGAACACGGTCCTGTTCGCTGGCATCGGCGTGCCCCTGTCGATCGCCGCGTCGCTGGGGGCAGCGCTGCTGCTGAACGCCCGGACGGTGAGGTGGCGGCCGATGTGGCGGGTGGTGTTCTTCGCCCCCTTCGTGACGACGCTGGTCGCCACGGCGGTGCTGTGGAACTACCTGCTGAACACCCGCTACGGCATCATCAACTGGGCGCTGACCTCGATCGGCCTGCCCGGCGTCGACTGGCTGGGCGACCCCGCAACCTCCATTCCCGCCATCCTGATGTTCGTGGTGTGGAAGAGCTTCGGTTACAACATGCTGATCTTCCTGGCGGTTCTCCAGACCGTGCCGGATGAGCTGCATGAAGCAGCGCGGATCGACGGGGCAGGGGCCTGGGACAGGTTTCGGCATGTGACCCTGCCGGCCATTTCGCCGACGCTGCTGCTGGTGTCGATCATCTCGGTCGCGGGCTTCTTCCAGCTGTTCGCCGAGCCCTATGTGATGACCCAAGGGGGGCCCGCCCAGTCGACCGTGACGGTGCTCTACTTCATGTACGAAGAGGGCTTCAAATGGTGGAATCTGGGGTCCGCCAGCGCCGTCGCGTTCGTGCTGTTCCTGTGCATCTTCGCGGTGACGCTGGTGCAGCTGGCCGTGTCGCGGCGGCTGGGCGGGGATCACACATGAAGCCCCGCGACCTGCTGCTGAACGTCGGCGTCGCCACGATCGGGTTGATCGTGCTGTTCCCGTTGGCGTGGATGGTGTCGGTCAGTGTCATGTCCAGTGGCGAGGCCGCGACCTTCCCGCCGCCACTCCTGCCGTCCCAGCCGACCCTCGAGCATTACCGCGAGCTGTTCGTCGAGCGGGGCATGGGCCGCTATGTCTGGAACAGTTTTGCCCTGGCGACCCTCGCCACCGTCTTGGCTCTGCTGTTCACCGTGCCGGCCGGGTATGCCTTCGCAAAGCTGCGGTTCGCAGGGCGCGACCGGACATTCCAGCTCTTGATCGCGGCCCTTGTGGTGCCGGCGCAGATCGGCACCTTGCCGCTGTTTCTGATGCTGAAATCGGTGGGGCTGGTGAACACCTATGCCGGGGCGCTTGTGCCGTGGCTGGCGTCCATCTTCGGCCTGTTCCTGGTGCGCCAGTACGCCCTGTCGATCCCCGACGAGATGCTGGAGGCGGCGCGGGTCGACGGAGCCAGCGAGGGCCAGATTTTCCGCCGCATCGTTCTGCCGACCCTGACGCCCATTCTGGTGACGCTGGGGCTGTTCGTGTTTCTGGGCAGCTGGAATGATTTTCTTTGGCCGCTGATCATCCTGACGGACCAGTCCAACTACACCCTGCCGGTCGCGCTGGCGGCCCTGTCGCGCGAGCACGTACAGGACGTCGAGATGATGATGGCGGGGGCGGTCATCACCGTCGCCCCGGTGCTGGCGCTGTTTCTGGCGCTCCAGCGGTTTTACATCCGGGGCATGCTGGCGGGCAGTGTGAAGGGGTGAATATGCGTCTGTTTGGCGGATTGTTCGCGCTGCTCCTACTCCTGGCTCCGGCGGCCGAGGCCCAGTCGACGAGGACGCTGGACGCTTTTGAGGATCTGTCGCCCTGGACCGCCGACGCCTCGACCGACGTGACCTCGACGCTGTCGCAGGTGGACGGTCAGCGGGGCCGGGCGCTGCGTCTGGACTACGACTTCAACGGGCGGGCGGGCTATGCCTTCGCGGCGCGGCCGCTGTCGTTCGAGGCTCCGGACAACTACGAGATCAGCTTCAAGATTCGTGGCGCCGGACAGACCAACACCTTCGAGGTCAAGTTCACAGATGCGTCGGGAGAGAACGTCCACTGGCGTCAGACGCGGCGGTATAACGTTCCTGGCGACTGGACCGTCTTCACGATCAAGAAACGCCAGATCGTCTGGGCCTGGGGGCCGGCCCCGGACCGGACCTTCCGCGGGGCGGAGCGGATCGAGTTCGTGGTCGTGGCGGACGAGGGCGGCGAAGGCTTCATCGAGATCGACGACCTGACGCTTCGGAGCCTGCCGCCCGAACCGGTGGTGCCGCCCCGACCGGTCGCGGACGCGTCGAGCGAGGATGGAAACGCGACCGGCTCGCTGGCCGTCGACGACGACCCCCGCACCGTATGGATCACCCAAGGGCAGGGCGCGCAGAGCCTGACGCTCGACCTTGGCTACGAACGCGAGTTCGGGGGGCTGAGCCTCAGTTGGGTCGAGGGACGGGCGGCGTCGCGCTACCGGATCCTGGGGTCGCCCGACCGACGCGCCTGGCGTGAGGTGGCGCGGGTTGACGACGGAGATGGCGGGACGGACTGGCTGATGACGACCGAAGCCTCGGCCAGGTGGTTGAGGCTGGAGCTGATCGCGCCGCTGCCGGCATCGGCGTCGGGGCAGATGGGGGCCGGGTTCGGCACAATCGGCGCATCTGACGCCGGCTACGGTCTGGCGGATCTGAGCATCGAGCCCCTGGCGTTCGGCGAAAGCCCGACGGCCTTTCTCAGCGCTGTGGCCAGCCGCAGCCGCCGGGGCCTCTATCCGCGCGGTTTCCGGGGCGAGCAGCCCTACTGGACCCTCGTCGGCGTGGACGGCGGCGGCGAGAGCGGCCTGATCTCCGAGGACGGCGCGATCGAGCTGAAGCGCGGCGGTCCCTCGATCGAGCCGTTCGTGCTGGACAACGGCCGCTTGGTCACCTGGGCCGACGCCAGGATCGATCAAGGGCTGATACAGGACGATCTGCCCATCCCGACTGTCACCTGGAGCCACGACCACTGGAGCCTGCGGGTGACGGCGATGGCCGAGGGTTCGCCGGATGCGGCCTCGCTGTATGGCCGCTACGACCTGACCAACACCTCGGCCCAGACGCGGACGCTGACCCTGGCTCTGATGGCTCGGCCGATGCAGGTGAACGGGCCGGTGCAGTTTCTGGCGGTTCCGGGCGGGGCTTCTCCTCTGGAGCAGGTTCAGTGGAACGGGGCCGAGCTGGTGCTGAACGACGCCCTGCGTGTCTTGCCGCTGGTGCAACCCGGCGAAGCCCGGCTGGCGACGTTCCAGGGGGGTGCCGATCCGCAGAGCCTCCTGGCGCGCGGGCCCGACGCTCCGCGCGACGCCATGGTCCAGTCCGATCGCACGGGCCTGATGGCTGGGGCGCTGTTGTATTCGGTCACGCTTCAGCCCGGCGAGACCCGCACCTTCGGCTGGGTCGCGGCGCTGGCCGGTGCCCGCCCCGCCTTGCCGGCGACCGGTGCGGTCGAGGCTGCGCTGGACACCGTTCAGGCCCGGATCGCCACCGTCTGGCGCGAGAAGCTCGACCGCTTCGACCTGATCCTGCCGCCCGAGGCGCAGCGGATCGAGGATACGATGAAGTCCTCGCTGGCGCACATGCTGATGTCGCGTCAGGGGCCGATCCTTCAGCCGGGCACGCGCAGCTACAATCGCTCCTGGATCCGCGACGGGGCCATGATGGCCGAGGGGCTGAACCGGCTGGGCCACGCCGCTCTCAGCCAGGACTATCTCGCCTGGTACGCGCCCTTCGTGTTCGACAACGGCAAGGTGCCCTGCTGCGTCGACAGCCGGGGCGCCGATCCGGTTCCGGAGAACGACAGCCACGGCGAGTTCGTCTTCCTGGCGGCGGAGACCTATCGCTACACGGGTGACATGACCCAGCTCCACGCCGTCTGGCCGCAGGTGCAGGGCGCGATCCGCTACATGGACGAACTGCGCGCCTCGACCCGCGTGCCTGAAAACCAGACGTCCGAGCGCCGCCACCTCTACGGCCTCCTGCCTCCGTCCATCAGCCATGAGGGCTATTCGGACCGGCCGGCGTATTCCAACTGGGACAACTTCTGGGGACTGCTCGGCTACCGAGATGCGGCCTTCATCGCCCGGACACTGGACGAGACGGCCATCGCCGAACAGATTGAGACGTCCCGCCGGGAGTTCCTGACCGACGTCGTGGCCTCGGTCGAGGCGACCGCTCGACATCATGGCATCGACTGGATCGCGGGTGCCGCAGACCGGGGCGACTTCGACGCCACCTCGACGACTATAGGTCTGTCCCCGGGCGGCCTGCAGTCCGAACTGCCGCCGACTCTGCTCGCGAACACCTTCGACCGCTACTGGGCGAACTTTCAGGCTCGGGCGACCAACGGCTCCGCCTGGCGCGACTACACTCCCTACGAACTCCGCACCGTCGGTGCCTTGGTCCGTCTCGGCCATCGCGACCGCGCGCTTGAGGCCCTCGACTTCTTCTTCGCCGACCGCCGTCCCGCCGCCTGGAATGGCTGGGCCGAGGTGGTCGGCCGCGACCTGCGCGAGCCGCGCTTCATCGGCGACATGCCTCATGCCTGGATCAGCTCGGACTACATCCGCTCGGCGCTCGATCTTTTCGTCTACGAGCGGGATACGGACGGGGCCCTGGTTCTGGCGGCGGGCGTACCGATGCGCTGGATCGACAGTGCGGCCGGGGTCGGGGTGCGCAATATCCAGACCCCCTTCGGCCCCCTGACTTACGCGCTCCGGCGACGGGTGGGAGCGACGGTGCTGACGCTGGACGGGCGAGCCCGTCCTCCGGGTGGGTTCTCTCTATCCTGGCCGGACGATCAGGCCTTGCCGACCCGCGTGCGTATCGATGGCCGCCCCGCGATGTGGTCTGGCCGAGAGCTGACCATTCCGGCCGGTGCCCGGCGCGTCGAGTTGCGCTAGAGGATCACCATGAGCCAGACACGCCGACTGATCGAACTGCCCGGGGTCGCCGAGCTGGAGACCAGGGCCCTGATGAAGCCGGGCTATGCCGACCCGACGCGCCGGGACGAGTTCCCGGAGGTCGACGCCTGTCTGAGCGATGTGTTCGGACTGACCGGCGACCAGGCCGAGGCGGCGGTGCGCCCCGATGATTGGGACGGCATTGAGCACCTTTCGCCCCTGGAACAGGTTGATGCCTTCGCGGCCGAGGGTTGGGACGTGCGGGACGCCAAGGGGCGACCCTTGCGGATGCTGGCCCAGATGGCCGAGCCATTGGCCCTGGCGATGCGAGGGGTCGCGGGCCGCCTGCCGGACGCGCCGTTCGTGCCCGAACCCGCTGAGGAGCGCGACGCCTGGGGCTCAGGGCTGGCGGCGGAGGCCGCGCGCTTTCGCAAGCGTTGAGGCTCAGCCGCCGGGCCGGACGACCATGCAGGTGACGCGGCGCACGGCGAGGGCAGCGCAGGCGGCTTCGGCGGCGGACTGGGAAAGCCCCGTGAAGCGCGATCGGTGCCAGCCGGCGGCAGACGCCACCGTGCGTTCGGCGTTGGCGAACTGACTGCGGAACCGACGATTGACCTCTGTCAGCCATTCCGTGGCCACCGTCTCATCGCGGAAGGCTCCGACCTGGACGCTCCAGCGTTCGGCGGCGGGGCGGGCGGGAGCCGCTGCGGGTCGCGTCGGTGCCGCGGGGCGCGATGCCGTGGTCGCGGCGTTGCGGTTCAGGGTGGAGGCCGTTGTCACACCGCTGTTCAGGCTCGCGGTCAGGTTCGCGGGTCGCTGCGGCGTGGCTTCGGCCCGCTCGATCGGGGCCGGCTGGACCGGGGCAGGCTGGGGCGTGGCCCGCGTGTATCCCGCCGGCGGGGCGGCGGCGGCGGCGACCGGCGCGGTCACGGCGGACGCGGGCAGGGACGTATAGGCGACGCTGCTCGTTGACCCCTGGCCGGCTTCGTCCTCGTCGGCCGGCGCGCCGTTCAGGGCGGCATAGGCGACGGGGGCCCCGGTGTCGGGTCCGCCGACCCCGAAACCGCGGGCCTCGAAGAAGGCCTGGGCGACCTGGATGCGTTCTCCGGCGGCGCGGCGGCGCTCGACCTCGAAGCCGGTGTCCATCAACTCGGCGACGTGGGCGTTCCGGGTGGCGCTGGACCGGCCGCCCAGAACGATGGTGATCAGCCGGCGACCGTCGCGCACCGCCGAAGCGGCCAGATTGTAGCCGGACGCATTGGTGAAGCCGGTCTTGATGCCGTCATAGCCGTTCCCGGAATGCAGCAGGCCGTTGGTATTGCGGTAGCCGCGCCCTTCGTAGGCCCAGTCGTGCTGGCCGAAATAGGCGTAATACTGCGGATAGTCGCGCATGGCGGCGCGGGCCAGGATCGCCAAGTCGCGCGCGGAGGTCAGCTGGCGGCTGTCGGGCAGGCCGTTCGGGTTGACGTAGCGCGTCTGGGTCATGCCCAGCTCCTGGGCCTTCAGCGTCATCATGGAGGCGAAACGGGCCTGGGAGCCGCCGACATGTTCGGCGATCACCACGGCCATGTCGTTTGCGGAGCGGACGGCGGTCGCGCGCATGGCGTCGTCCAGCCGGATCGTCTGCCCGGCCGCCAGCCCAAGCTTGGACGGCGGCTGTGAGGCCGCGAGGGGAGACACCGTGATGACGTCGTCGACGCTGACCTGACCGCGCTCCAGCGCCTCGAACGCCAGATACAGCGTCATGACCTTGGTGATGGAGGCGGGATAGCGCCGGCTGTCGGCGTGACGGCCGAACAGGACCTCGCCGGTGCCCGCATCGACCACGATCGCGGCGTAGCGGGTGTTGTCACCGGACTGAGCCTGGACCTGCGACCACGCACCGAGACCCGTCGTGGCGAGCAGGGCGAACATCGCCAGCGCGGCCATCAGGCGACGGGGTTCGGACCACAGACGCAGTGACGATAGGCGCATCATCGGCAACCAGCCTCGCTCATTCATGACGCGACGACGGCCCCCCGGCGCGACGCAGATGTCAGCCTAGCATGAGGTCCGCAGGTTTCACGTGGGTTAACCAGAGGTCAACGCGGATTTGAACAGCTGAATCCTGACAGGCGAGCCCGGACAACGGTGTCATTGTGCGCTGCAACAAAAACGCCTTGACCCTTGTTCGCACTTGCACCATATGAGCGGCGTCGCCCCGGAATCGCCTGGGGCGTGAAAACATCACGCGGGCCAACCGCGTTCCCTCTGGTTCAGGAGACCTCTCATGGCTGATACCGCCGAGACCATCAAGAAGACCGTCGACCAGGCCACCACGACCGCCAAGGCCCAGACCGAGCAGTTCAAGGCCCAGGCCGAGACCGCCCAGGCCGCCGGCACCAAGGCCCTGCGCGAAGGCATGGAAAAGACCACCGCCTCGCTCGCCGAGCTGTCGGCCCACTCCAAGTCGAACCTGGAGGCCCTGACCGCCTCGGCCACCGCCGCCCAGAAGGGCGCCGAGGCCCTGTCGGCCCAGGCCCTGTCGTACGGCAAGACCAGCTGGGAACACAGCGTCGCCGCCGCCCAGTCGATCTCGCAGGCCCGTTCGGTCCAGGAGCTGATCGAGCTGCAGACCAACTTCGCCAAGTCGGCGATGGAAACCTATCTGGCCGAGGTCACCAAGATGACCGAGACCCTGACCGGTTCGGTCAAGGACAGCTTCAAGCCGATCAACGAGCGCGTCACCGCGACCGTCGAGACCTTCCAGGCCGCCCGCTAAGCCTGACCAAATCGTCGCATGATGAGGGCCCCGGCGGTAACGCCGGGGCCCTTTTCGTATGTCTCACGCGACCTGTGACTGGACGCGCCTTCAAATCACGCCATCATTCCCTATCTGATCCATCGAACTCCCACCGGATTACGAATGCCGTCGAGACGACCAGGTGAACAGAGCGGGGGTGGCCAAGGCGCCGCCACCATCACCGAGACCAAACCCAAGCTTCAGAAGCCCTCGCTCTACCGGGTGCTGATCCTGAACGACGACTACACGCCGATGGAATTCGTCGTCTATGTGCTGGAGCGGTTCTTCCAGAAGAGCCGCGAGGACGCGACCCGCATCATGCTGCATGTGCACCAGCATGGCGTTGGGGTGTGCGGCGTCTTTACCTACGAGGTGGCCGAAACCAAGGTCGCCCAGGTGATCGAGACGGCGCGCCGTCACCAGCACCCGCTGCAATGCACGATGGAAAAAGACTGAGAGGATCTCCCCATGCCCTCGTTTTCACGTCCTCTCGAAGAGACCCTGCACCGCGCGGTCTCCTACGCGAATGAGCGCCGCCACGAATATGCGACGCTGGAGCACCTGCTGCTGGCCCTGGTCGACGACCAGGACGCCGGCGCGGTCATGAAGGCCTGCAACGTCGACCTGACGGCGCTGAAGACCGCCCTGACCCTTTATGTCGACACCGATCTGGCGGCGCTCGCCACGTCGGACGGCGAGGACGCCAAGCCCACGGCGGGCTTCCAGCGCGTGATCCAGCGCGCCGTGATCCACGTCCAGAGCTCAGGCCGCGAAGAGGTGTCGGGCGCGAACGTGTTGGTCGCGATCTTCTCGGAGCGCGAGAGCCACGCCGCCTATTTCCTGCAGGAGCAGGACATGACCCGCTACGACGCGGTCAACTTCATCGCCCACGGCATCGCCAAGAAGGCCGGTGCCGGCGAGACGCGACCCGCCAAACCGGCCCCCGGCCAGTCGCCGGAGGAGGCCGAGGACGCGGCCGCCGTGAAGTCGGGCGGCGAGGCGCTGGAAGCGTATTGCGTCGACCTCAACGAGAAGTCGCGCAACGGCAAGATCGACCCCCTGATCGGCCGCATGGCCGAGGTCGAACGCTCGATCCAGATCCTGTGCCGCCGGACCAAGAACAATCCTCTGCTGGTCGGCGAACCCGGCGTCGGCAAAACGGCCATCGCCGAAGGCCTGGCGCGCAAGATCGTCAACGGCGAGGTGCCGGACGTGCTGAAGGGCGCGACCATCTACTCGCTCGACATGGGCGCTCTGCTGGCCGGGACGCGGTACCGCGGCGACTTCGAGGAGCGGCTGAAACAGGTCGTCAAGGAGCTGGAGACGCACGACGATGCCATCCTGTTCATCGACGAGATCCACACGGTGATCGGCGCGGGCGCGACCAGCGGCGGGGCCATGGATGCCTCCAACCTGCTGAAGCCCGCCCTGGCGTCCGGCAGCCTGCGCTGCATGGGATCGACCACCTACAAGGAATATCGCCAGCACTTCGAGAAGGACCGCGCCCTGGTGCGGCGCTTCCAGAAGATCGACGTCAACGAGCCGACGGTCGAAGACACGGTGAAGATCCTCAAAGGACTGAAGAGCTCCTATGAAGGTCACCACAAGCTGCGCTACACCGACGCCGCCATCCGTTCGGCGGTCGAGCTGTCGGCCCGCTACATGACCGACCGTAAACTGCCGGACAAGGCGATCGACGTGATCGACGAGGCGGGGGCGTCCCAGATGCTGCTGCCGGAATCCAAGCGCAAGAAGGTCATCGGCCAGAAAGAGGTCGAGGCCGTGATCGCCAAGATGGCCCGCATCCCGCCGAAGTCGGTGTCCAAGTCCGACACCGAGGGTCTGCGCGAGCTGCAGACCGACCTGAACCGGGCCGTCTTCGGTCAGGACGCGGCGATCGAACAGGTGGCCTCGGCCATGAAGTTGGCCCGCGCCGGCCTGCGTGATCCGCAAAAGCCGATCGGGTCCTTCCTGTTCGCCGGCCCGACCGGCGTCGGCAAGACCGAGGTGGCCAAGCAGCTGGCGTCCACCCTGGGCATCGAAATGCTGCGCTTCGACATGTCGGAATACATGGAGCGGCACACGGTCAGCCGCCTGATCGGTGCCCCTCCGGGCTACGTCGGGCATGACCAGGGCGGCCTCTTGACCGACGCCGTCGACCAGCATCCCCATGCGGTCGTGCTGCTGGACGAGATCGAGAAGGCGCACCCGGACGTCTACAACATCCTGCTCCAGGTCATGGACAACGGCATGCTGACCGACGCGGTCGGCAAGAAGGTCGATTTCAGGAACGTCGTGCTCATCATGACCACGAACGCCGGGGCCGCCGACAACGCCCGGGCCTCCATCGGCTTCGGGCGCGGCAAGGTCGAGGGCGAAGACGAAAAGGCCATCCAGCGCCTGTTCGCGCCGGAGTTCCGCAATCGTCTGGACGCCGTCGTCAGCTTCAAGCCTCTGGCGGCCGAGACGATCCGCATGGTGGTAACCAAGTTCGTTCTGCAGCTGGAAGCCCAGCTGGCGGACCGCAACATCACCATCGAACTGACCGACGATGCGGCCGACTGGCTGGCCAAGAACGGCTTCGACGAACTGTACGGCGCGCGCCCCCTGGGCCGGGTCATCCAGGAGAACATCAAGAAGCCTCTGGCCGACGACATCCTGTTCGGACGTCTGACGCGCGGCGGCCATGTGAAGGTGGAACTGAAGGACGGCAAGATCGCTTTCGACATCACCCCGACGACCGGGGCGCCGGCGAAGGAAATCGTGGACGGCGAAGCGGTCTGATCGCCGCGCCCTGCGCAAAGCAAAAGGCCCGGGAGCGATCCCGGGCCTTTCGTTTGTCTGACGTGGGCTGGATCAGCCGCGACGGCGGCCGGAGCCCGCGAGGATGAAGGCCAGGCCGGCGAGGATGCCGGTGGTCAGGAGCGGCTTGCGACGGGCGAAGTCCAGGCCGGTGCGGACCGGCTCGCGCAGATCGGCGGGCGCGCGCTCGGACAGTGTCTCCAGCTTGTCGATGGCGCGGCCATAGGCGTCCAGCGCCTTGCCCTTCACCTCCTCGAACTTGCCTTCAACCTGCAGCTTGGTGTCGCCGGTCAGGTTGCCGATGCCGTTCTTGAGCTTGCCGCTGATGCCGTTGGCGGCGCCTTCGATGCGTTGGTCGGTCATGGGGTAGGTCCTTCTGCTGATGACGCCGGGGAGGCTTCCGGGAATAGCGCATATCAACCGCTACGGTTCCGCTGACGAACATGGTTGCGGGCGGGTCGCGGCGTGGCGATATCAGGCGCGCCGAAGGTGGCGAAAAGCGGAGCGAGACGTCGAAATGATCCGGTTCATCCTACAGGCCGTGGTGACGGCCCTGGGCCTGTGGCTGGCGGCCTATCTCGTGCCGGGCGTGGCCTTCCTTTCGACCGGATCGCTGATCGCCGCGGCGGTCCTTCTTGGGCTGGTCAACGCCGTGGTGCGGCCGATCCTGGTTTTCGTGACCTTTCCGCTGACGGTCATCACCCTGGGTCTGTTCCTGCTGGTGGTGAACGCGGCGACGATCGGGCTGGTGGCGATGTTCCTGGGCGGTTTCGTCCTGGACGGGCTGTGGGCGGGGGTGGGCGCGGCGATCGTGACGGGGCTGTGCAGCTGGATCACGGGCGGGTTGATCCCGGACAAGCGGATCCAGCGGGACGGGTGAGCGTCCGCTCCTTCTTCCTGATCGTCTTACCGGGCGCTTATCTCGTCAAGGCGATTGAGGAGCGCTTCTGCCCGCTGATCGGTCGAATCGATCTGCGCGATGTGGATCACGAACCAGCCCACCTGGGACTCGATGGTGGCTGCAAGCTGAGGCGACGAGGCGACCTGGCGGATCAAAGTCGTCTCGTCTACCTGCCCGAAGGCTGAAAGGCCCTGAGCCTCGCCGATTTCACGCACGCCGATGATCATGGGACGCAGGGCATTCTCCTGGGTCGCGCTCAATCCGGAAAGCACCAGTCGATAGGCTTGAATCTCCCGGATCAGGTCGGCGTCACGAATGATCCTGAGCTCCCCGGCGCTAAGCAGGAGTCGAAAGCCGTGGTCGACGGTGTCGGATAGTATCCGGTCACGAAGGTCGACCAGAGCGCGGCGCGGGCTTGTTCCGACAGGGGTGGGGTCTCGGGCAGGGCAACCCCCTCCGTCGTCGACAGACTTCGGTTGTCGACAGCGAACATGTTGATGGAGGTCATGCGCCGACCGGTCGCCAGTTCCAGCATCTGATTGCCTGCGGCGATGCGCCTGAGCGCGATTGCGCGGCCGGACGCCAGCTCTTCGCGGTCCTGACGCAGGTCGGCGGCGATCTCGGCCAGCACAACGGCTTCGCGCCGACGATCCGTCAGGTCGTCGTTCCAGTTCGTCGCCTGAAGACCGATGAAGACCCCGGCGACAACAACCAGGAACTCCAGCGCGATGGCCGTCCAGTTCTGAACTCGCAGATGGGCGGCGATGCGCGCCAGTCGGCTCCGCCGAGCCGTAGCCGGCACTTCGGGCGAGGCGTCAGCTTCAGTTTTGCTCATGGTCCGGGCCCCTCACCGGCGATACCTCAGATCGGCAGCGCAGATTCGAGACCGCTGCGACGCTCTAACCGACCTTGACCCGCGTCGCCGCCTCGGGGAGGTCCTCGCCGAACGCACGCTGATAGAACTCCGCGATCGTCGGGCGTTCCAGCTCGTCGCACTTGTTGAGGAATGTCAGGCGGAAGCTCAGCCCCAGGTCGCCGCCGAAGATCGTCGCGTTCTGCGCCCAGGTGATGACGGTGCGCGGGCTCATGACGGTCGAGATGTCCCCGTTCATGAAGGCGTTTCGGGTCATGTCCGCCACGCGGACCATGGCGGCGATCTTTCGGCGGCCCTCGGCGTCGGCCCAGTCGGGCACCTTGGCGGCGACGATCTCGGCCTCCACGTCGTGGTCGAGGTAGTTCAGGGTGGTCACGATCGACCAGCGGTCCATCTGGCCCTGATTGATCTGCTGGGTGCCGTGATACAGGCCCGAGGTGTCGCCCAGACCGATGGTGTTGGTCGTCGCGAACAGGCGGAACCACTTGTTGGGGCGGATGACGCGGTTCTGGTCCAGCAGGGTCAGGCGACCCTGCGCCTCCAGCACGCGCTGGATCACGAACATCACGTCGGGCCGGCCGGCGTCGTACTCGTCGAACACCAGGGCGATGGGACGCTGGATGGCCCAGGGCAGCATCCCCTCGCGGAACTCGGTGATCTGCTTGCCGTCCTTCAGGACGATGGCGTCCTTGCCGACCAGGTCGATGCGGCTGACGTGGCTGTCCAGGTTCACGCGGACCAGGGGCCAGTTCAGCTTGGCCGCCACCTGCTCGATGTGGGTCGACTTGCCGGTACCGTGATAGCCCTGCACCATCACGCGCCGGTCGTGGGCGAAGCCGGCGCAGATGGCCAGGGTCGTCTGCGGGTCAAAGCGGTACGCGGGGTCGACCTCCGGCACATGACTGTCGCCCGGTTCGAACACCGGGACGATCATGTCGGAGTCGATGCCGAAGACCTCGCGCACCGACGCCTTGCGGTGGGGTTCGAACGTCAGGAGGGGGTCGGGGGTCGCGTCGAGCGGAGAGGGGGCCATGTCGAAACCCTTAGAAAACCCCGCGACCCGGGTCCAGCGCTGACCCGACCCAAAGCCGCGCCTGGGGCGATCAGTCCCTCACCGGCTCTTGGCTGGAGGCCTTCGACGGATTGCGGAGCCAGGACATCAACAGTCCGGTCAGCTCGTCGATATCCTGGCGCAGTTGACGCGCACTGAGCGTCTGCAGATCGACAAGAGGAAGGTCCTTCAAGACGACTTCCCGCATGGGCGAAATATTCGTCGTGTTATTATTGCTGATGGCCATATCGGATAGCGCTCCCCGCGCTTCGAACATGAGGAGCGCTTTCGATCACTATTTGTTCCGGTGTGAGCGCAATAAATAGTCCCGGCCAGAAATACATCTGACCGGGACCATGTAGACTGACTCGAGTTTCTTGAAGTCGTTAGACAGTACTACGAAGCGGAAAGGTCAACCTCGACGTTGCCACGCGTCGCATTGGAGTAGGGGCAGACCTGGTGGGCCTTGGCGATCAGGGCGTCGATCGTGGCCTGGTCCAGGCCGTGGTCGGTGACTTTCAGGTCGACCGAGATGTTGTAGCCCTCGCCGTGGTCATTCTTGCCGAAGCCGATGCCGGAGTGGACCTTGGTATCCGGACCCACCGGCGTGCCCGCCTGCTGGCTGACCAGGCGCAGCGCGCCGAGGTAGCAGGCGGCATAACCGGTGGCGAACAGCTGTTCGGGGTTGGTGCCGGGGCCGTCGTCGCCACCCATGGCCTTGGGCACCGACAGGGCGACGTCGATCTTGCCGTCGTCGGTCGCGGACCGACCACCGGCGCGGCCTCCGCCGGAGGCGACGGCGTGGGCCTTGTAGAGAACGTCCATGGGCTGGCTCCTATTGATTCGGGCCTAGCAGATAGGCGCCGTCCCCCGTCCCGCAAAGGGGATCAGGCGTTGGCGATGCGCCCGCCGCCGCTCTCGATCGCGTCCAGCAGGTCCATGACCTCTGCGAGGGTCGCCGCTTCGCGCGCCGGCTTGTCCCAGCGGATGCGGCTGATGCGCGGAAACCGCATGGCGACGCCCGACTTGTGCCGGGGCGAGCGGTTCAGGCCCTCGAAGGCGATCTCCAACACCAGCCCGAAGTCCCGCTCGGCGCGCACCGAGCGAACCGGCCCGAAGCGGTCGATGGTGTGATCGCGCACGAACTTGTCCAGTTGTTTCAACTCCTCGTCGGTGAAGCCGAAGTAGGCCTTGCCGACGGGGGTCAACGGCCCCTCCGGGGTCCAGACGCCGAAGGTGAAGTCCGAATAGAAGCTGGATCGCTTTCCGTGCCCGCGCTGGGCGTACATCATGACGCAGTCGACCGTGTGCGGGTCGCGCTTCCATTTGAACCAGGGCCCCTTCGGACGCCCAGCGACGTAGGCCGAGTCCCAGCGTTTCAGCATCAACCCTTCCGCGGCCGCGCCGACCGGCGGATCGGCGCGGAGGCGACCCAGGGCAGCCCAGTCGGCGTAGTCCACGAGAGGCGACAGCTGCAGTCGCTCGTTTCCGTGCGTCTCCACCATCGCCTCCAGTCGAGCGCGACGGTCTCTCAGCGGGAGCGCCCGCAGGTCCTCGCCGTCCAGCGCCAAGGCGTCATAGGCGACGATCGCCGCCGGGTAGGCCGCCATGGCCTTGGCATCGACGGTCTTGCGGTTCAGCCGTTGCTGCAGGTCTCCGAACGGGGCGATCTGGCCCTCGCGCAGGACGACCAGCTCGCCGTCGATCGCGCCCTCGAACGCCAGGGCGGCGATGACATCGGGAAAGGTCGCGGCGATCTCGTCGCCGGTGCGAGAATACATGCGGACGACGCCGGCCTCCCTCACGGCTTGAACGCGGATACCGTCCCACTTCCACTCCGCCGCATAGTCGGCGGGGTCGAGCTTGGCGAAATCCACGGCCTCGTCGATGGCGACGGCCAGCATGACGGGGCGGAACCGGCCGGGGGCGTCGGGACTGGGTCTCTCGCCGCGCCCCTCCAGCCAGGCGAACAGGTCGGCATAGGGCGGGTCGACGGCGTGCCAGACCTCCTCGATCTCGGAGACGTCGACAGGAGCCAGCGCGCGATCCCCTTCATGGCCCGCTGGATCAGGAGGCTCGGCCACGCTGGCGGGGCGGATCAGGGCGGTCGCCGTCTTGGCCAGGCGCGCCGACAGGCCGACGCGAAGGGCCCCCGTGACCAGTTTCAGCAGGGCCCAGCGCCCCTTGGGCTGAAGGGCGTCCAGCCACCCCTCGATCAGGCCTTGAACCTCGCCGCGCTTGGCCGTCCGGAGCGCCTCGACCACCTCTCCCAGCTCCGGCTCACGGTTGGGGCGATAGGCGGGGTCGGCGGGCCAGATCAGGGCGACGGTCTCGGCCAAGTCGCCAACATAGTCATAGGACCAGCCGAACAGCACCGGATCGACCCGCGCCTCGACCGCCCGCCGGATCATGGCGGGCTTGGCGGCATCGAAGCGGAGGTCTCCGGTCAGGGCGGCGAGGGCCCAGCCGCGGTCGGGGTCGGGGGTAGCGCGCAGATAGTCACGCAGCAGCACCAGCTTGGCGTTACGCGATCCCGTCAGCGACAGGCGGTCGAGCAGTTCGGCGAAGGCGCGCATCGGACCTCATCTAGGCATGACGAGCCCCAAACGCGAAAACGCCCCGGAGGTCTCCCTCCGGGGCGTCGTCTGAGCGTCGGCGTTCAGCCTCGAGCAGCGAGGCGCCGCGCGCCGGGCGGTAGGCCCTTAGTTGAAGAGCCCAGCGATGACGGCGGTGATCAGGCCACCGGCGACGGCGGCGAGGACCACGTCATTGCCGCTGCGGACGTAGTGGTATCCACGGGGCGGAGCGCGCAGGCCGTAACGGTTGTAGTCGTTGATGACATAGCCGTTCGCATAGTGGCTGGGCAGGCGCTGACCATAGCTCCACGTCCGGACCTGATAGCCGCGGGGCGCGTAATAGCGACCGGCATTGTAGCGACGCTCCGCGCGCTGCCACCGCTCATAGGCACGGGCCTGCTGGCGATAGTCCTGGCGGTCGTCGCGACGGTCCTGGCGCCATTCGCGACGATCGTCGCGGTTGTCCCGACGGTCGTCACGACGGTCCTCGCGGCGGTCCTGACGTTGTTCCTGACGGTCGCCACGATCGTAGCGCGATTGGGCGTCGGCGGCCGACGCGGTCGCCATGGAGCCGGCGGCGATCAGGGCGGCCAGGCTTGCGATGATGATCTTCTTCACGGGGTATACTCCTGGGGCGTCGGAAACTACCGACTTGAGCTCACCCTAGATGTCCGCCCTTGAGCCGCGTCTGAACGACGCCGCTCATCTCCCGTTCATGCGGCGGCCCGGCTCTCCCCGTCCTCGGAAAGGGCCCGGAGCGTTTCACGCCCCGAACCGACCATTTGGATGACGCGGGCGAGGGCGTTGAAATCGATCGGCTTGTTCAGATAGGCGTCGGCCCCCGCCTCCAGCCCCGCCGTGTGATCCTCGTGCCTTGCGGAGGCTGACAGGACGGCGACGGGCGTGTCGGCGTTCGCGCCGGACGCGCGGATCAGGCGCGTCGCGGTCAAGCCGTCCATCACCGGCATGTTCACGTTCATGATGATCAGGTCAAAGGCCTGGGACGCCGCGAGGTCCACCGCGATCTGGCCGTTCTCGGCCGCCGTCGTCTCATGTCCGGCCGAGCTGAGCCAGGCTTCCAGGATCATGCGATTGACGGGATGATCCTCGACGACCAGCACGGAGAGCGCCGCGCCGCTTTCGACCTCGGCGTCGATCGCTTCAACCGCGACGGCTGCGCGCCATTCCACAACCTCGGCCTCGATCGACAGAGTGAAGGTGGACCCCTGTCCGGGCGTCGAGGTGACGGTGATGTCACCGCCCATGATGTTGGCCATGCGGCGCGCGATCGTCAGGCCCAGGCCCGTGCCGCCGAACCGTCGCGTCGACGAGACATCGGCCTGGGTGAAGGGCTGGAACAGCCGCTCCAGGTCCTCGGGCGCGATGCCGGTGCCGCTGTCGGTGATCGAAAAGTCGAAGGCGCAACGGCGGTCGCCGACACGGCGGCTGCGCACGACATAGTCGACGGTTCCGGCTTCGGTGAACTTGACGGCGTTGGACAGCAGATTCTGGACCACCTGACACACGCGCAAGGGGTCCCCGCGTACCACGGCGGGCGTCTCGCCCTCGAAGGACGACCGGAACTCCAGGCCCTTGGCCTCGGCCTGGGCGACGAACGGGCCGGTCACGCGGCGGTGCAGATCCTCGACGTTGATGTCGATGACTTCGAAGGTCATCTTGCCCGCCTCGATCTTGGTCATGTCGAGGATGTCGTTCAGCAGGCTCAGCAAATTGTCGCCCGAGTTGCGGATGATCGACAGATACTCCCGCTGTGTCGCTTCCAGACGAGTGGCGCTCAACAGCTGGGCGGCCCCGAGTACCCCGTTCATGGGCGTCCGCAGTTCGTGCGAGATGACGCCGAGGAAACTCGACTTTGCTTCGTTGGCCGCGTCGGCCTTGTCGCGGGCGGCCTGGAGTTCCTCGATCAGGTGGGCCTGATGTTCCTGGAACGCCCTGATGCGCTCTTCGCGCAGCATGGTCATGGTCACGAGCACAAACAGGCCGGCGGCCGTGAACGGCATGATCGCGAGGAAGGGCAGAAACTCCGGCGTGCCCCAGGCGCTGATCAGGATCACCACCGCCGCCACGGTATAGGGAGACGAGATCACGATCGCCTGCTTGGGCGAACTGCGCAGCTGGGAGAAGACCAGCACATAGCCGCCGATCAGCAGGGCCACGGCCAGCGAGTGGCCGAACGGATGATCCGAGAACCAGGCCAGCAGGGGCGCGGAGGCCCATGCCGCGGTGGTGACCGTCGCGACGGCGGGAAACAGCAGTCCCCATCCGGCGGCGACCCGTCCGGCCATGCGCCGCTCGAATGAGCCGCGCACGGCCCCGGCCGCGACCGTGCCGCAGAACCACACGACGGCTTCGATGGCACCGACCGTGGCCAGCAGCCCCAAAGCCCAGCTGGCGATGATCAGATAGCGGAGATACTGTGTTTGAAGGATCGCGGTCAGCGCCTGCGCGGCGTCACCCGCCTGCGCTTGGGCGCTCCGGCTCGCGCCGAGGTCCTTGCCGATCTCGTCGGAGCCCACCATTCGTCCCCCCGGCACCCGTGAACAGTCCCAACCACGACGTTAGAGAGAACGTTCTAAGACGAAATGAACGCTGATTTTTCTCCTAGGTCGGAGCTTCGGCCGGGGTCATGGCGCGAATGGACAGGGCGTGGACGGGCCCGGCCAGCTCATCGGCCAGCAGCGCGTTGATCGTGCGCTGGCGAGTGACCCTGGCTTGACCCTCGAATGCCGCGGACACCACGGTCAGATTGAAGTGGCTTTCCCCGCCGGGCTTGGCGTCCATGCCGCCTTCATGGTGATGTCCGGCGTGGCGCGCGCTGTCGTCCTCGATCTGCAGATGGGTCGGTGAGAGCGCCTTGGAGAGCTTTTCCCGGATAATCGACGCAATCGGGCCTTCGGCCATGCGGGTGTTCCTTGATGGTGACCAATTCCACCCTACACTGGGATCAATGGCTGCTTCGTTCCAGTACAAACCCCGTTTCAAGGATATGCGGATCAAGCCGCCCCGCCCCGAAGAGGAGGCGGCGGAGGCCGATGTCCTGCGCCTGAAGCCAGGCGAGAAACCCTGTCACTGGCCCGACTGCACCCGCCCGGCCACGGCGCGCGCCCCCAAATCGCGAGAGCGGCTGAACGAGTTCTACGAGTTCTGCCAGCCCCACGCAGGCGAGTACAACAAGGGCTGGAACTTCTACGCCGGCATGTCCGAGGGCCAGATTCGCGCGGCGCAGGAGCGCGAAGCCATGACCGGCGGCCGTCCGACCTGGGAAATGAAGGCGGGCAAGATGTCGCGGGAAGCGGCCGCCTTCGCCTCCAAGATGGGAACGGCGAACACCACGGGCACCGGCGGCTGGCACGACAGCTTTGGGCTGTTCGGTCGGCGCGTGCGCGAACAGGCGGCGGCGGAAGAAGAAGGTCTGCGTCTGGGCAAGCTCGAACGCCAGGCCCTGGCCGACCTCGATCTGGACGCGCGTACCGACAAGGCCGGCATCAAGGCGCGGTATCATGAGCTTTTGAAGCGGTTTCACCCGGACCTCAACCAGGGCGACCGCGGTGCCGAGGCCAAGCTGCAGCGTGTGATTCGCGCCTACAAGACGCTGAAGAAGGCCGGGCTGGCCTGACGACCCGACCATGCTGACGCGTCCAGCGGGGGGGTTCCATTCCGTGCCTCAGGCGTTAGACCCTCCCGATGCCGTCTCCTGAAACAGCCCTGGCCGCGCTCGTATCCACGAGCGGACAGGCGGCCGCCGTCGACACGGCCATGATCGCCAAGCTGACCCAGGTCGCCGGAGACTTCGCGGTCAATATGGCGCTGGCCCTGGTCATTCTGGTCGCCACGGTCATCGCCGCGAGGTGGGCCGCGCGCGCGACCCGCAACGGCCTGGGCCGCATGCGGGGGTTCCGCCACGACCCAACTGTCCTCAGCTTCGCCGTGCAGGTGGTGCGGGTCCTCGTCTTTCTGATCGGCTTCATCGCCGTCCTGCAAAGGCTGGGCGTCCAGACGACTTCGATCATCGCGGTGCTCGGGGCTGCCTCGCTGGCTGTGGGGCTGGCCTTGCAGGGCACCCTGTCGAATGTGGCGGCGGGCGTCATGCTTCTGATCCTGCGCCCCTACCGCGTCGGCGATCTGGTCAACATTGGCGGCAATGTGGGCAAGGTGCAGCGGTTGGACCTGTTCTTCACCCAGATCGCCGACGCCAACAACGTCAAGATCATGGCCCCGAACGGCAAGGTCTTCGGCGACTTTATCCTGAATCTGTCCGGCCAGCGGACGCGGCGAATGGAGCTGAAGATCGGCGTGGGTTACGGCGAAAACCTGAACGACGCCAAGGAGGCGCTGGTTCGGGCCGCCGCGGGCCACGAGAAGGTCCTGGCCGACCCCGAGCCCTGGGCCGGGGTGACCAACTTGCTGGACAGTTCGGTCGAGATGACGCTGGCCGCCTGGTGCAAGTCCGAGGACTATTGGCAAACCCGCGCCGACGTCTTCCAGGCGGCGAAAGAAGCTCTGGATGCGGCCGGCATAGAAATCCCGTTCCCGCATCAGGTCGCCGTTCCCTACGGCGACGAGGACGACCGGATCATCGCGCCAAACGACGGGGTGCGTTTGCGTCGACGCGCGAATCCCAGCAGCGCCGGGTTCGAGAGCGGCCGCGACGGCGACCAGAACGAGGCCTGATCGCGATGCGTTACGACTTTGGTTCCGACAACACCGCCGGCATGGCCCCGGCCGCCCTTCAGGGCCTGATCGACGCCAATGCGGACTATGCGCGCGCCTATGGGGCCGACGACGTTACCGCCAGGGCCGCCGACCTGATCCGCCAGCGTCTGGACGCCGACGCCGAGATCCGCTTCGTCTTCTCGGGCACAGCGGCCAACGCCATCGCCCTGTCGATGCTGGCCTGGCCGCACGAGGCGGTGCTGGCGCACCACGCCGCCCACGTCTGCACGGATGAAACGGGCGCGCCCGGCTTCTTCGGACAGGGCATCGGGCTGATCGGCCTGCCGGGCTTCTCCGGCAAGATCGACGCTCGGGCCCTGAACGCCGCCCTGGAGGAACCCGAGGTCGGCCACCGCCAGCCGCCCGCGGCGCTGAGCCTCACACAGTCGACCGAATACGGAACGGTCTACACAACCGAGGAACTGCGGCATCTGATCGAGCCGGTGAAGGCAAAGGGTTATGGCGTCCATCTGGATGGTGCGCGGCTGGCGAATGCCGCTGCGGCCGGATTCGACCTGACCCAAATCGCGCGGTTGGGCGTGGACGTCCTGGTGTTCGGCGGAGCCAAGGCCGGCGGCCTGTGCACCGAGGCCATCGTCATGTTCGACAAGTCCCTGGCCCGCCGGATTGACAACCGGCTGAAACAGGCCGGGCAGCAGGCGTCCAAGGCCCGCTATCTGGCGGCGCCCTTCCTCGGCATGCTGGAGACCAACGCCTGGGAGGACGGGGCCGCCCATGCCAATCTGATGGCGCGGCGGCTCGCCGAAGGCATCGCCACGCGCTCGCCCTTCATCTTGGCCCATCCCGTCGAGGCCAACGCCGTCTTCGTCCGGATGCCCGCCAAGGCCTACCAGGCGCTCAACGTGGCGGGTTGGGCCTGCTACCGTTTCGACGACGGCTCGGTGCGGTTCGTCTGCTCGTGGGCCACGACGGTGGAAGCGGTCGACGAGCTGCTGGAGGCCATCGCCGCTCTGGATTGAGACGCGCCTTTCGCGCGGGGGCGACACACGCCATATCAGGGCCATGGCGAGAGGCGAACGGGCGGGCAGGCGAGGGGGGTCGATGGAGGCGAAAGCGCAGGCGGCCGGAGCCGTCGCGGAACCGCCGGTCGATCCGAAGACCATCCCTGCCCTGATGGACCTGATCCGGCTGGTCGGCCGGTCCCAGGCCCCGCAGCTCAAGCTTCGCCTGATCGTCGCCGTCCTCATGACGATCGCCGGCAAGGGATTGGGCGTCATGGCTCCGCTGGTGCTGGGGGCCGCCGTCAATCATCTGGCGGCGGATCAGCCGGCCGGCGTGGCCATCGGCATGGGGTTCGCAGGGTTCGCGGTCGGCTGGGCGGTCGTGCGGTTCCTGTCCAGCGCTGCGCCTCAGCTGTCCGACGTGGTGTTCGCGCCGGTGCGCCAGGCCGCCCAGCGGCGCGCGGCGGCGGAGACCTTCGCCCACGCGCTGAACCTCTCGCTCGATTTCCACCAGACCAAGCGGTCCGGGGCCCTGTCGCGAACTGTCGATCGTGGCGCGCGCTCCGTCGATTTCCTGCTGCGGATCCTGGCGTTCAACCTTGTTCCGACGGGGCTGGAACTGATCCTGGCCGCCGGCGTGCTCGGCGGGGCCTATGACTGGCGGTTCGCGGCCGTCGCGGTCGTGGTGGTGATCGTCTACGCCGTCCTGACCTTCTCGATCTCGAACTGGCGGATCGAGCATCGCCGAACAATGAACACGGCCGATACCGAGGCTGCGGGACAGGCGGTCGATGCCCTGCTGAACTACGAGACGGTAAAGTCTTTCGGGGCCGAGGCGCGCGCGGCGGACGGCTACGACCGGGCGCTCGGCGTCTATGGCGCGGCGGCGCTGAAAGCCAACAGCTCCCTGGCCCTGCTGAACGGCGTCCAGGCCCTGATCATGAACATCGGGCTGGGCGTGATGGCGGTCATGGCGGGGTTCGAGGCGGCCGCCGGACGGATGGGCCCGGGCGACGTCACGGCGGCGGTGCTGATCCTGATCTCGCTCTACGCCCCGCTGAACATCCTGGGCTTCGCCTACCGCGAGATCCGCCAGTCCTTCATCGACATGGAGGAGATGCTGAAGGTGACCCGCCAGAGCCCGCTGGTGGCCGACGCGCCTGGCGCTGCGGAACTGCCGCGATCAACGGATCATCGGGGGGCGTCCCTGACTTTTGAGGACGTGTCCTATCGCCACGACGCTCGATCGAGCGGGCTGGAGGACGTGTCCTTCGACGTCGCCCCAGGCACGACGACGGCCTTGGTCGGGCCGTCCGGATCGGGCAAATCGACGATCGTCAAGCTGGCGCTGCGTTTGCTCGATCCTCAGGACGGCCGCGTCATGATCGAGGGCGTCGATGCCCGGTCGGTGACGCAGGCCTCGCTCCGTCAGGCTGTCGCCCTGGTGCCCCAGGACGTGGCCCTGTTCAACGACTCCCTGCGGGTCAACATCGCCTTCGCCCGCCCCGATGCCGACGAGGCGACCATCTGGGCGGCCGCCGAGGCGGCGGAACTGGCCAACTTCATCCGTGGCCTGCCCGAGGGCATGGAGACCAAGGTCGGAGAGCGCGGCCTGAAGCTGTCGGGCGGCGAGCGTCAGAGGGTCGGCATTGCTCGCGCCCTGCTGGCCGACCCCTGCATCCTGATCCTGGACGAGGCGACCAGCGCCCTGGATAGCCGGACCGAGGCGGCGATCCAGAAGACCCTGCGCAAGGCGAAGGCGGGCCGAACCACCCTGGTTGTCGCTCACCGCCTGTCCACCATCGCCGACGCGGATCAGATCCTGGTGCTGAAGGCCGGGCGCATCATCGAGCGGGGCGCGCACCACGAACTGGTGGCCCGGGTCGGAGGTGAATACGCGGCCCTTTGGCGCAAACAGACGCGCGGCGCGCGCACGCCGGCGGATACTGTGACCGTTTAGGGCGGCATGTTCGCCCCTCGCCGGTGTGACGGAAGCGGTCTTCGCAGCCTGCCGCCTCAACGGAGCCGGGCTGCACGCCAGGCGCCTGGTGCCATGCCGTTGACCCGCCGGAACGCGGTGGTGAAATGGGCCTGGTCGGCGAAACCGCACTGATGCGCGATCTCGACGAGCCTGCTCCCGGGTTCGGAGAGGAGGCGCATCGCCCTCTCCACGCGACGGCGCTGGACGAACCGCACCGGGCTGACGCCGTGTCGAGCCTTGAAGGCGCGGGTGAAATGAAAGGGCGAGAGACAGGCGACGGCCGCGAGATCGGTCAGCGACAGGTCCTCGGCCAGGTGGGCTTCGATGTAGTCGATCACCCGACCGAAGCGCAGGTCCGTCGGTGGGGCCAATCGAGGCGAGGTCCGACGTCGGGCGTCCGCGGCGGACAGCAGGATCGACAGCATCGCCACGGCGGCGCTGTCGACGAACAGACCGTCGGCGCGCCCGGCCTCCGTCCAGGCTCGTGCGCCCAAAGCCTCGAACAGGGGGTCGTGAAAGGGCGTCTCGTAAACCGGAGCCAGCCTTTCGATCAAAGCCGGACTGTCGACAGCGCCCGCGAGGCGATGCGCCGGGGCCGCGACGATGATCAGCTCACTGGGCCCGTCGATCCGATAATCCACATCCGTCAGCGGTGGCGCCGCGACCGTGTGGGGTCGGTCCGTCGGGATGTCGATCCATTTGTCGCCGAGGTTGTAGCGGGCCGGCGCGGCCGTCACCTTTCGGCGGATGCCGATCAGCAGGTCCGGCGTCGCGCTGTCTGTCAGCGCATGGCCGTCCTGGCGAACGCGCATGAGCTGAACCCCGAGCGACCCGGTCGCGCGAGTCTCGTGCTCGAACCGTGCGTAGGCCGACGCCTGGAAGAACTCCGAGTACGAAGGATGGGCTGCGGCGGACCGCCCCCAGCCCTTCGGCGATGCCTGTTCTGAAGATGCCTGTTCTGAAATTGCCCCTGACACGCGACGGCCCTCCCCTTTTAGGGATCGCCAGAGAGCAGCCGAGGGTTTCGCGTCTCGAGTGCGACAGGACGCCGCATGCGTCTTAAGTGGCGCGACCTATCGCGTAGAAGCGGTCCGCGCGCTGGGCACGCAGCTGCATCGCGGTCAGCGGCGTCAGGGCGCTCAGTTCCTGCCAGACGGCATCGCCGACCGCCGCGATCGCGGCCTGCGGATCGGCATGCGCTCCACCAACGGGCTCCGGGATGACCCGGTCGACGATCTTCATGGCCATCAGGTCCGGGCCGGTGATCTTCATGGCGTTGGCGGCGTCGCGCGCCCGGCCCCCGTCGCGCCACAGAATGCCGGCCGCGCCCTCGGGAGAAATCACCGAATAGATGGAATGCTCCAGCATCAGCACGCGGTTGGCGGCGGCCAGGGCGATCGCGCCGCCGGATCCGCCTTCGCCCGTGACCGTGGCGATCATCGGGGTGCCCAGCGTCAGGCCGCGCTCGGTCGAGCGGGCGATGGCCTCCGCCTGCCCGCGCTCTTCGGCACCTAGACCGGGATAGGCACCGGCCGTATCCACGAAGGTCAGAACCGGCAGTCCGAAGCGTTCGGCCAGATCCATCAGCCTGACCGCCTTGCGATAGCCCTCGGGCCTGGCCATGCCGAAGTTGTGGGTCAGGCGGGTGGCGGTGTCGTGGCCTTTCTCGTGGCCCATGACCACCACCGGCTGACCGCGAAAGCGGGCGAGGCCGCCCAGGATCGCCTGGTCGTCCCCGAACTGGCGGTCGCCGTGCAGCTCGGTGAAGTCGGTGAACAGGCCCGCCAGATAGTCGATGAAATGCGGCCGCTCGGGATGGCGGGCGACCTGGGTCTTCTTCCAGGGGTCGAGCTCGGCGTAGGTCTTCTTGCGGAGCTGTTCGGCCTTGCGCCGCAGACCCTCGATCTCGGCCTCGAAGGAGCCGGAGGTGGCCGACAGCAGGCCCAGCTCCTCGATCTTGGCCTCCAGATCGGCGATCGGCTTTTCGAACTCGAGATAATGGGTGGCCATCAGGCGTCCGGGAGGGGCGGGCGAAGCGGCCCTGTCACAAGGCGGCGGAACCTAGTCGCGGCGGCGGCGGGGAGCAAGCGGGCGTTCAGTCCTCGCTCGCCAAGGGATGGTGCCGGTTCACGACCTGGCTCAGTCGATCGGTGGCCACGTGAGTATAGATCTGGGTCGTGGCGATGTCGGCGTGGCCGAGCAGGGTCTGGACCACCCGAAGGTCGGCGCCGCCCTCCAGCAGATGGGTCGCGAAGGCGTGACGCAGGACGTGGGGGCTGACCCGCGCCGGATCGATCCCGGCGTCGATCGCGGCCTGATCGAGCAACTGGGCGAACCGGCGGGGCGTCAGATGACCCGAGGCGGCGTTGGACGGGAACAGCCACGGACTGTCAGGGCTCCTGGGTGTTCGGGCGGCATCGCGGGCGATCAGCCAAGCCTTGACGGCTTCACGCGCCGAGGCGTTCAGCGGGGCCAGCCGCTCCTTGCCGCCCTTGCCCCGCACGATCAGATAGGCGGGATCGCGATGCACGGCCTCGACGCGAAGCGCCAGAAGCTCGGAGACGCGCAGGCCCGAGGCATAGGCCAGCTCAACCAGAGTGATCAGCCGCAGACCCCCCCGGCCGTCGCCGGCGGCCGCAGCGCCCAGCAACTGCTCGACCTCTTCGCGGGTCAGGGTGCGGGGCAGGGGGCGGCCTTGTTTCGGGGCCTCCAGCCGTCGAGACGGATCATCGGCCCTCCAGCCCTCGCCGAGACAGAACCGATAGAACTGTCGCACCGCCGAGCGCCGGCGGGCAGCGGTCGAGGCGGACAATCCCCGTTTCGCCAGTCCACCGAACCATGCCTCGATCGCCGCTTCGTCCGCCGCCATCAGGCCACCCGGGCCCAGGCCATCCTCGGCATCCGCCAGATCGCGGGCATAGGCGGACAGGGTGTGGGGCGAAGCGTCACGCTCGACCGCCATCATCTCCAGGAAGGCCTCGACCTGGGGCGTCGTCATGGGCGCGTCTGGCGCTGGTGAGCGACCCCGCTTGGTGTAGAGACTGAAGCCACCATGGCCTGCACCGTATTCCATCGCCGTCGAGGCCGCGCATGAGCGGCCGGGCCTCCTCCGCCGCAGGCCCTGCGACTCTGCGCCCGAACCGCACCATAGCCCTCGTCGGGCTGATGGGCGTGGGCAAATCGACCGTCGGCCGCCGCCTGGCCCACCGGATCGGCCTGCCCTTCGTCGATGGGGACGAGGCGATCGAGTCCGCCGCCCGCATGACCGTCTCCGACATCTTCAGCCAGCTGGGGGAGGCGGAGTTTCGGGCCGGGGAGGCCCGGGTCATGCGGCGTCTGCTGGACGGCCCGCCGATCGTTCTGGCTACCGGCGGGGGCGCCGTCCTCAATCCCGGCACACGGTCCCTGATGAAGGAGCGCGCCACCACGGTCTGGCTGCGGGCCGATCTGCCGGTCGTGGCCGCACGCGTTCAACGGCGCGACACCCGGCCCCTGCTGCGCGGCAAGGACCCGCTGGCAGCCCTCTCTGCCATGGCCGAGGTCCGTTATCCGATCTATGCCGAGACGGCCGACGTGACGGTCGATGTCGGCGCCGGCGCCCATGCCCAGGCCGTCGATGCGATCCTGACCGCGCTTGCGGCGCACTGGGCCCGGGAGACGACGACGTGAACACTGTGTCGGTCGGAGGCGGATCGTTCCAGGCGTATGAGGTGCTGGTCGGCCGGGGACTTGTGGCCGATGCCGGTGCCCGGATCGTGCCGTTCGCGCGGGGCCGCACGGTGATCGTCAGCGACGAGACGGTCGCCGCCCTGCATGGCCCGGCCCTGACCGCATCGCTGACCGCCGCGGGGGTCCGGAGCGATATGATCACCGTTCCCCCCGGCGAGGCGTCCAAATCCTTTGGAGAGCTGGAGCGGTTGATGGACCGGCTTCTGGCCACGGGGTTGGACCGGAAGGATGTCATCGTCGCTCTGGGCGGCGGTGTCGTCGGCGATCTCGCGGGGCTGGCGGCGGCGCTGTACATGCGGGGCATCGACTTCATCCAGGTGCCCACGACGCTGCTGGCCCAGGTCGATTCGTCCGTCGGCGGAAAGACCGCGATCGACACGCCTCGCGGCAAGAATCTGATCGGGGCGTTCCATCAGCCACGCCTGGTGCTGGCCGACATCGATGTGTTGTCGACCCTGCCCGCGCGACAGCTGCGGTCGGGCTGGGCCGAGGTGCTGAAGCACGGCCTGATCTGCGATCCCGGCTTCTTCGACTGGCTGGCGGGCGACGGAGCGGCCGGAGCATTGGGCGATCCCGCGGCGCTGGAGCAGGCCGTGGTTCGCTCGGTCGAGATCAAGGCCGCCATCGTCGGTGAGGACGAGAAGGAGGCGGGCCGGCGCGCCTTGCTGAACCTGGGGCACACCTTCGGTCACGCGATCGAGGCTGAGCTGGGGTTCGAGGAGGCGGCCCTGGCTCATGGGGAAGCGGTGGCTTTGGGATGCTGCATGGCCTTCCGCTACTCCGCCCGGCAAGGCCTGTGCGCCGAGGCCGAAGCCCGTCGGGTCGAAGCTGTGGTCGGAGCCGCCGGCTTGCCCACGCGACTGGAGCAGGCGGGCGCGTTCGCGGCCGAGGCGCTGCTGGCCCGTATGGCCGGAGACAAGAAGGCGGAAGGCGGAGGCCTGACACTGATCCTGGCGCGGGGCATCGGCTCGGCGTTCGTGTCCAAGACCGAGGGGCCGGAGACGGTGCTCGCCTTTCTGCGCGAGGAAGGCGCGGTGTGATCATCTCGCCAGTCGTTTTGGAGAACAGGTGGGTTCGTCTGGAGCCCTGCGCACCGGCTCTCAAGGAAGAACTGGCCACCGCCCTGAACGTCGACCCCGAGGCTTGGGCGACGATGGCCGGAACCGGTCACGGCGACCATTTCGAGGCCTGGTGGGCGGCGGCGCTCGCTCAAACGATCGCGGGATCGCGTGTCGCCTATGCCGTTCGGCGGCTTGCGGACGGCGCGCTGGTCGGGACGACCAGTCTCTACGAAATCCGCCCCGAACATCGGCGGTGCGAGCTGGGCGCGACCTTCTATCGACCCGATGCGAGGGGAGGCGTGGTCAATCCGGCCTGCAAGCGCCTGCTTCTGGGACATGCGTTCGACGCTGGCGCCGTGCGGGTCGAAATTCTCACCGACGTCCTGAACCCCCGCAGCCAGGCGGCGATCCAGAAGCTGGGCGCTTCCTTCGAGGGGCGGCTGCGATCGCACAAGATCACCTGGACGGGCAGGGTGCGCGATACCGCGCTGTATGCCATCGTCGCGGACGACTGGCCCGCCGTGCGCGAACGGCTGGATGCCCGATTGTCAGGGATGTGACGCGATGAACCCCAGACTTGACCGCCGCAGCGTGCTCGCTGGTCTCGCCGTCGGCCCCGTCGTTGCGTCCACCACCAGCGCCTTCGCACAAGCCGAGCCTCTGACGGCCGCGGAGATCGTTCGCCGGGCCCACGCCGCGGCGGGAGGCCCCGACTGGATGCGGCCGCGCAGCCTGACCCTGACCGGCCGGGGACTGTTTTGGCCCCAAGGCACGGAGGCCGGCCGGATCGAGGTCCCGGACTATCGCATGTGGCGCGTCTATCCCGCCGTCAGCACCGAGGCGCATGCCGCCAACGGCTGGGTCCGGATCGATGCGAAGCTGGCCGACGGCTCGACCTATTTCCAGGCCGCCTATGACGGGGAAACCTCCTACAACCAGAACGGCCCGATCCCGGGGGCGCAGGCCAGCCGTGAATGGTCCGAGAATTTCGGTTTCGGCATCATCCGCTTCGCCCTGGACGAAGGCTTCACCCTGGACCGGCTGCCGGATGACACCGCCGAGGGCCGCGTTATTCACGTCGTACGGGTGAACGACCCCCAGGGCGGCAAGACACTGTTCGGCATAGCCGCCGATGACTACGCCATCCTTTGGCTGGGCTTCGCGACGCCCAGAGGCTGGCATGAGCGGCGGTACTCCGATTTCTACCGCAATCCCGGGGTCGCCTTCGTTCAGCCCGGTCGGGTCCGGCTTTACTACGACGGGATCAAGCAGAACGAGATCGCCTGGACGGCCTACGCTCTGAACGAGAACCTGCCCCGTTCGCTGTTCCAGATCTCGCCCCGAACCTGAGCCGCTAGGGGACGCGCATCCAGCCCAAGGGGCGGAGAACCTCCAGCGGGCGGAACTGGGCCTTGTAGTCCATCTTGGGCGAGCCCTCGACCCAGTAGCCCAGATAGACATAGGGCAGGCGCACGGCCTGGGCCTGACGCACATGGTCCAGGATGGCGAACACGCCCAGCGACCGCTTCTCGATATCGGGATCGAAGAAGGAATAGACCATCGACAGGCCGTCCGAGAGCAGGTCGGCAAGGGTCACCGCCACCAGATCGCCCGGACCTTCGTCCGTGGACGGCAGGCGGTACTCGATCAGATGGGTTCGGACGGCCGTGTCCTCTACCATGGCGATGTAGTCCAGCCAGGTCATGTCGGTCATGCCGCCGCCCGGATGGCGAGTGGACAGATAGCGTTTCAGCAGGGCGAACTGCTCCTGGGTCGCCTCGGCCTCCACCAGGTCGCGCGACAGGTCGGCGTTGCGCGCCATGATCCGCCGCTGCGTCCGCGACAGGGCGATCTCCTCGACTGGCAGTCGCACCGAGACACAGGCGTCACAGCCCTCGCAGGCCGGGCGGTAGGCGATGTTCTGGCTGCGCCGGAACCCGGCGTGGGTCAGTTCGTCGTTGACGTGGGCCCCGTCCGAGAACGGCAGATTGGCGAACACCTTTCGCTCGGTCATGCCGGCCAGATAGGGGCAGGGGGCGACCGCCGTCATGAAGAAGCGAAGCTGGCGAGTCGGTACGTGTTGCGTCACGTCACACCGTCCGCATCCGAAGTCGTCGCCCGTGTGGCTGCCATTGATCCATGGGCCGATTTGGCGTCATTCCGTGCCGCGCCGCAAGACGGTTCTCGCACAGGCCGAGCGTCAAAGACTGGTGTCGGTGGGCAGGACGGGGGCCTCGCGCAACAGGACGATGGCGATCCGGCGGTTGCCCGCCAGCGAGGGATCGTCCGGATACAGCGGATCGGACCCGGCCTTGCCGGCGACGGAGTACACCCGGTCGGGATCGACGCCGGCCCCTTGCAGGATCTGGCGCGACGCATCCGCGCGCTGGGCCGACAGTGGCCAGTCACCGGGGCTGGACGCGCGGCCCGAGCCCGCCACCGCCGAAGTGTGACCCGAGATGGAGATCCGGTTCGGTAGCCGGTTGATCACGCCCGAGATGGCGCGCAGCAGGACTTGGGCCCGGGCATTGGGCCGAGCCGAGTTCTGGTCGAACATCGAACGTCCCTCCTGATCGACCAGCTGAATGCGCAGTCCCTCCGGCGTCTGGTCAATGATCAGCTGCTTCGACAGTTCGGCGAGTTCGGGCAGACGCTGCATGGCTTGGCGCAGCGATTCAGCCGCCGAGGCGAACTCGGCGGCCTCGCGCGCGGCGATCTCCTCGCGCAGCTCGGACTCGGAGGCGGCGGCGAGGTTGGCGCTCGCGCCGGCCTCTTCTGGCGCGTCCTGTGGTGCTTCGGGGGCCTGCTGTTCCAGAACCGACATCGATCCCGCGCTCTTGGCCCCGTCCTCGCCGAGTGATGTGCCCCCCAGGATACCGCCGGAGCCGGACGTCGTCTGGCTGACGCTGGCCGGCGCGAAATACTCCGCGATGCCGCGTTTCTGTTCCGGGTCTGTCGTGTTGATCAGCCACATCAACAGGAAGAAGGCCATCATCGCCGTGACGAAGTCGGCATAGGCGACCTTCCACGCACCGCCGTGATGGCCTCCCCCGGAGACCTTCTTGACCTTCTTGATGAGGATCGGACGATCGCTCATGGACGACATGGCTGTGACCCCGCACGCGAATGCGCGACCATGACGTCAACAGGGTTAAGGCGACCTTTCCCGGGAAGTCGGTTGCCGCGCCGTTCGCCAGCTTCTAAACCCGCCGCCACGCGGATGTGGCGAAACTGGTAGACGCACCAGATTTAGGTTCTGGCATCGCAAGATGTGGAGGTTCGAGTCCTCTCATCCGCACCACCGGCTTTACAGAAGGCTCGCCTCGGGCGGGGTTTGGAAGACGTCCAGAGTGCCCGCCGGCGACGGGTGCAGGACAGCCCCCTCGTTGAGCCAGGCGGCCCAATTCTCTGGGGCGACGATGGCGGGCTGGCGACCATGAATCGGCTGGACGTCGGGTCCGGCGCCGACGGTCAGCAGGGTGAAACGCGCTCCCACGGGGGTCTCGCGCACCAGGCCGGCGAACGCGACGAACGGCTCGCCGATGGGTCGTAATGTCCAGCGGGTCTTCGGATACCGGGTCCCTGTGTATTCGTAGAACCAGCTCGCTGGGATCAGGGCGCGGCCGTCGCAAAAGGTGCGGCCCTCGCTGCGCATGTTGATCAACAGTGGTCGGCCGGTCGCCGACGGTGGAAGCCCCCATCGGACCTGCGCCAGCGACGCGGCTCCTTCGTTGGTGGCCCGGATGATGGGTGCGGGATCGGTCGGCCGAACCATGTCGGTCGGCTCGGCGTTCGGCATTCCCTCCGGAAAGACGAGCGGGATGCGGAACTGGTGGAAGGCCTCGACCAGGACCGAGGGCGGAATTTTCATCGCATAGGCGTTGCACATGGTGAGTGCTCGGGCCTCCAAAGAAGAAGGGCCCGGGATCGCTCCCGGGCCTTTCCGTTCCGATTGGCTTAGCGCTCAAGCAGCGACCGACCGCGTCGTGAGCGTTAGCGCCTTTACTGCTCAGTCCTTTTGGTTGTCGACGCCGCGGCCCAAGGCCTCGGCGGGCGAGGAGATGGTGGTCTCCTCGGTGATGTCGATGCCCTTGGCCAGCTTGGAGTTCCAGAAGCCGTAGATCGCATAGATCACCGCACCGACCACGGCGTAGATGCCGAGGATGGTCAGCGGCAGCGGATTGCCGTTCTGGAAGTTGGCGATCATCGGCGCGAAGTTGAACCCGGCCAGCGCCAGGCAGGCGATGATGCCCGCGACCGCCGTGGCGATACCACCCGGAACCCGGAAAGGACGCGGCATGTCCGGGTGCTTGATGCGCAGCATGATCACCGACAGACACACGATCGAGAAGGCCGTGGCCGTGCCCAGCGACACCAGGTCGCCCAGGATAGAGATGGGCAGGAACGACGCCGCCACCGCGATCATGATCCCCAGCAGGATGGTCCCGATCCAGGGCGTGCGCAGGTTCGGGTGGATCACCGCGAACGCCTTGGGAAGCAGGCCGTCACGGGCCATGGTGTAGAAGATGCGCGTCTGACCGTAGCACAGCACCAGCATGACCGAGGACAGGCCGGTGATGGCGCCGATCTTGATCAGGAAGGCGATCAGGTTCAGTTGCCCCTCCGGCGCGGAGGCCAGGGGCACATTGGCCCATTCCAGACCCATGCGGTCGATTGCGACGGCGACAGGCGCCGGGCTGGCCAGCTCCAGGTAGGGGACCACGCCGGTCATCACCGCCGCGACGGCCATGTAGATCAAGGTGCAGACGAACAGCGCCCCCAGGATGCCGATCGGCACGTCCTTGGACGGGTTCTTGGCCTCGGCCGCGGCGGTCGAGACGGCTTCGAAGCCGACGTAGGCGAAGAAGATGATGGCAGCGCCGCGGAAGATGCCGCCGGTGCCGAACTGGTCCCAGGTGCCGCCCTCAGGGGTCGGCGGGATGAACGGAACCCAGTTGGCCGGGTTCACATAGCCAATGCCCACCGCGATGAACGTCAGGAGGACGATGATCTTGATGACCACGATGGCGTTGTTGATGTTGGCAGATTCCGACACGCCCAGAACCAGGAGGGCGCAGACCGAGGCGATGCCGATGGCGGCCACCAGGTTGAAGGTTCCGGTCAGGGGGAAGGAGCTTCCGCCCTCGCCGATGACCGCCTGGACCAGCGGCGTGGCCCACTGCGGGCCCTCGCCACCGGCGTACTGGATCGTCGGGAACAGGCTCCCGGATATGCCGAAGTCGGTCAGGATCGAGACCACATAGCCGGACCAGCCGACCGCGACGGTCGAGGCCGCGACGCCGTATTCCAGCACCAGCAGCCAGCCCATGATCCAGGCGAAGACCTCGCCCAACGTCCCATAGGCGTAGGTGTAGGCCGATCCCGACACCGGCATGGTCGAGGCCAGTTCGGCGTAGCACAGGCCGGCCAGGCCGCAGGCGACGCCCGCGACCACGAAGGACAGCATGATGGCCGGGCCGGTGTGGGCGGCGGCGACCTGTCCGGTCAGGACGAAGATGCCCGCGCCGATGATCGCGCCGATGCCGAGCGACATGAGGTTGAGCGGCCCAAGGGTCCGTTTCAGCTCGCTCTTTGCGGCTTCCTTCTGGATCTGGGCTACGGATTTCTTGAGGAACAGTCGGTTCCCCTTGGGCCTAAGGCCTTCTGCGGACATACGTCGCGCCCCCTCGATGCAAACAAAACACGGCGATCCCTCCCCGGGGCCGCCTTCCGGGCCGGACGCTAGCGAGACGCGCCCCCACTGGCAACGCGGTTTCCGATCCGTGAAGCCGTCACGACGCTTTCGTGACCGCGATCGTGGCTGTCGGGGCGCAGAATCGCTGGACCAGACGCCCCTGAACGCTATCGGAGGGCCCATGCTGCCGATCCACGACGTTCTGGACGATCTGCTCGCCGCCGTGGCCGACCATCCGGCGGTGGTCTTGGCGGCACCGCCGGGCGCGGGCAAGACGACGGTCGTCCCGCTCGCGCTTCTGAATGCGGACTGGTTGGGTGAAAACCGCGTTCTGGTGCTGGAGCCTCGGCGTCTGGCGGCGCGGGCGGCGGCTGAGCGGATGGCCTCGACCCTTGGGGAATCGCCCGGTCAGACCGTTGGCTACCGGACCCGTTTGCAGAGCCGGATAGGGCCGACGACGCGGATCGAGGTCATTACCGAAGGGGTTTTCACCCGGATGATCCTGGACGACCCGGCGCTGGAGGGCGTCGGCGCGGTCTTCTTCGACGAGTTCCACGAGCGCAGCCTCGACGCCGACCTGGGCCTGGCCCTGGCCCGGGACTGTCAGGGCGTCCTGCGCGACGACCTGAAGCTGATCGTCATGTCGGCCACCCTGGATATCGCCGGCGTGTCGCGGCTGCTCGGGAGCGCGCCGGTCATCGAGGCGCAGGGGCGAGCCTTTCCGGTCCAGACCCACTACCTCGGCCGCGCTCCGACCGAGCGTATCGAGGACGCCATGGCCCGCGCTTGCCTGACGGCCCTGAGCGAGCAGACCGGCTCCATCCTCGGCTTCCTGCCCGGTCAGGCCGAGATCCACCGCGTGGCCGGGCTGGTCCGTGACCGCCTGCGTGACCCCACGGTAGATGTGGTTTCGCTCTACGGGGCCCTGGACAAGGCCGAACAGGACCGGGCCATCCAGCCGTCTCCGCCCGGGCGTCGCAAGCTGGTCCTGGCCACCTCGGTCGCCGAAACCAGTCTGACCATCGAGGGGGTGCGGGTCGTCATCGATGTCGGATTGTCGCGCGTGCCCCGGTTCGAGCCGTCAAGCGGCCTGACGCGCCTCGTCACCGTGCGGGTCAGTCGATCGTCCGCCGAGCAAAGGCGGGGTCGGGCAGGGCGGACGGAGCCCGGGGTCTGCTACCGGCTGTGGGACGAAGAGACCTCGCGGGGTCTGGTGGCGCATCAGAGACCCGAAATCCTGGAGGCCGACCTGACGGGCCTCGCGCTGGACCTGGCGCGCTGGGGGGCGCGGTCGGCGGAGGGGCTGGCCCTGCTCGATCCGCCGCCTGCGGGAGCCTTCGCCGAGGCGCGGGCGGTGCTGACGCGGCTGGGGGCTCTGGACGCAAAGGGAGACCTGACCGCGCACGGGCGTCGTCTTGTTCGCCTGCCCCTGCCGCCCCGCCTCGCCCATCTGGTCGCGACGGCGGCGGATGCGGGCGACGCCGGGCTGGGCGCGCGGATCGCGGCGGTGCTGAGCGAGCCGGGGCTGGGCGGGCGCGAAGTCGATGTCCGCGATCGACTCCGGGACTTCGACCGCGACCGCTCGTCGAGGGCCACGGACGCTCGCAAGCTCGTGGACCGATGGGGCAGGGCGGCGGGGGCGAGGACGGTCGGTAACGTCGAGGTCAGCCCGGGCATTCTGATCGCCGCGGCCTTTCCCGAGCGGATTGCAAAGGCGCGCGGCAAGCCCGGCGAGGTGCTGCTGGCGTCCGGTCGAGGGGCCTTCCTTGACCCGACCGAACCGCTGGCGAGCGAAGCTTGGCTGGCCGTCGCCGATCTGGGCGGAGGCGATGCGCGCGACCGCATCCGGCTTGCCGCCCCGCTCGATCCCGCCATTTTGGACGGAATGGCGACGACCGAGGACAGGCTGGTGCGCGAGCCCTCCGGCCGAATGGTCATCCGCAGGGCCCGTAAGCTGGGTGCCATCGTGGTCGACGAACGCGTCGTGGGCACACCAGATCGCGCCGAGATAACCACCGCGCTTAAGGCCGAGGTGATGCAGGCAGGCCTGTCTGGTCTTCGATGGGGCGAGCGGGCGGCGGGGCTGCGGGCCCGGCTGAGGTTCCTTCGAACGGTCGACCCCGATTGGCCCGACGTCACAGACGAGGGCTTGCTGGCGCAGACCGAGACCTGGCTTTGGCCGCTGCTCGACACCGTCCAGTCCCTGGACCAGGTCGTCGACGGTGCGCTCGAGCAGGGTCTGCGCGCCCTGGTCCCCTGGGATCGGCAGCGGGCGCTGGACGACCTTGCACCAGCCCGGCTGACGACGCCTCTGGGGTCCGCCGCTATCGACTATGCCGCCGACGGCGGACCGCGCGTCGAAATCCGGGTCCAGGAACTGTTCGGTGTGATCGTGCATCCCACTGTCGCCGGCGGTCGGGTGCCTCTGACCCTGTCGCTGCTGTCGCCCGCCCGACGCCCGATCCAGGTCACCGCCGACCTGCCGGGGTTCTGGAAAGGGTCTTGGGCCGCCGTCCGGGCCGAGATGCGGGGGCGCTACCCCCGTCACCCCTGGCCCGAGAACCCGGCGGAGGCGGCACCGACCAACCGGGTCAAGCCGCGCGGAACCTAGGCTTTCTCGATCGCCGCCGCGATGTCGTCGGTCGAATGGCCGGTCAGGTCCTTGGCGATCTCACCGACCAGCTTGCCCTCGGTCTCCTTGTGCCAGCCCTTGCGCAGCTGACCCAGGGTCTTGGGCGCGGCGATGACCAGCAGGTTGTCGACCTTGTTCGTGAGGACCCATTTGTTCAGCACCTCGGCCACGCCCATGGCGAAGCCATCCTCGGCCTGGGTGTCGTTGTCGGGATTGGCCTCGCTGGAGATCCGGCCGGCGGCGCCGGAGGCCCGATCCTGGATCGCCGGAACCGGCTTGGCGGTCAGCGAGACGTCCTGCTGCCCGGTGTTCTCGAACAGGGCCAGCTTCTCGCCATCGACCACGGCCACGAGGGTGCCTTTGGGAAGTTTCATCTGGTCTCTCCGACTGTTGGGGGGACCCACCCAACGATCCGGACCAGTGGCGGTTGCCGCGATCAGCCGGTGATCGCGTCGGTCACGGCATAGGCCATGATGCCTGTCGCCACCGCCAGGTTCAGACTGTCGGCCCGGCCGCGCATCGGGATCTTCACATTGACGTCGCAGGCGGCGGCCAGGGCGTCGGTCAGGCCCGCCTGCTCATTGCCCATGAGGATCAAGGTCGGCCGGGCATAGGCGGCGTCGCGATAGCCGACGGTCGCGTCCAGCCGGGTGCCGACGACACTGCCGGGCCACGTCGCGCGCCAGGCCAGAAACTCGGCCGGAGTGGCCCGCGCGATGGCCACCGCGAAGACAGAGCCCATGGTCGCCCGCACCGCCTCGACGGAGAAAGGATCGACGCAGTCCCCGATCAGGACGACACCGCCGCAGCCCGCGCTGTCGGCCGTACGGATGATGGTGCCGAGGTTGCCGGGATCGCGCACCTGTTCAAGGGCGATCCAGCAGGGGGCCGCCTCGGCCTGGATCGCGCTCAGCGGCGTGAAGGCCTGGTCGAACACGCCCAGCACCGTCTGAGGGTTCTCACGGCGGCTGATCTTTTCCAGGATCGGGTGGGTCACGGTGACGACCTCGCCGCCGGCCTGCCAGGTCTCGGCCTTGGCGCGGTCCAGCAGAGGGTGGGCCCGGGCCTCCATGCCGACCAGCAGGGTCCGGGGCGCGCGGCCCTGGTCCAGGGCCTCGCCGATGAACTTCAGCCCCTCGGCCAGGAACAGGCCGGTCGCCTCGCGTTCCTTGCGCATATGCAGCGCGCGCACAGCCTTGACCGTCTCATTGGTCAGAGAGGTGATCAGTCGGCCGTCGGTCACGCCGACCACCGGGCGAAGAAGCTGAGGCCGATGGCGCGGGCGTCGGGGCCGTCTTCGGACAGGGCCAGTTCGCCCCAGTCGATCCGCCCGCCGCGATCCGCGGTCGCTTCCCGCATCAGATGGGCCAGCGACAGCCCGGATATGCGCGCCGCGTAGGCGTTCAGCAGCAGGAAGTCTGCGTCGTCAGCCAGCAGGGTGGCGCAGTCCTTCAGCAGGGCCGGCATGTCCTCGAACAGCCGCCAGACCTCGCCCGTGGGCCCGCGTCCGTATTTGGGCGGGTCCAGGATGATGCCGTGGTATTTTGAGCCGCGCCGCACCTCGCGAGCCACATATTTGCGGGCGTCCTCGACGATCCAGCGGATCGGATGGTCGGCCAGCCCCGACAGTTCGGCGTTCTCGCGGGCCCAGGCGACCGACTTCTTGGAGGCGTCGACGTGGGTGACCTCCGCGCCGGCCGTCGCGCAGGCCAGGCTGGCCACGCCGGTGTAGCCGAACAGGTTCAGCACGCGGGGACGGTCCAGGCTCCGGATGCGCCCATCCAGCCACTCCCAGTTCGCCGCCTGTTCCGGGAAGAAGGCGAGATGGCGAAAGGGGGTGAACCGCCCGGTGAAGCGCACATCGCGCCACGCCAGGGGAATGGTCTCCACGGGCTTGCCCTTGAAGCGCCAGCGGCCCGCCTCGTCTTCGTCGTCGGGATCGAAGACGGCGTCGGCCTGATCGAAGCTGGCCGCGTCGCGCGGGGTCCACCAGCACTGGGGCTCGGGGCGCACCACGGCGTGAGGGCCATACCGTTCCAGCTTGCGGCCGCCACCGCTGTCCAGCAGGGCATAGTCCGGCCAGGCACGGGTGATCAGGGTCTCGGGCAGAGGCGAAAGGACGGGCGGCATCGGCGAGGCCATAGGCCCTCAGGCCGCCTCGCGTCCAGCCGAAGCGATCGGTTCCAATCCGTCGGAGGGATCGGCCTGATGGGCGGTCTTGTCCCAGGTGAAGGGCTCGCGGATCAGCCGCCAAACGGCGTGCAGAAACGCCAGGCTTAGCAGCGACCAGTAGGCGGGCGCCGAGAGCATGTCGGCGAGGGTGTAATCCAGCCCCGCCCGCCGACAGCCGATCGCCGCGTTGACCCAGGCCGCGACGGCTCCGGTCAGCAGCACTGTCGCCGCGAAGGCGGGCGTGGCGGGCGCAAGCTCCGCCGCCATGGCGATCGCGACGGTCGCCACCAGCCAGGCGAGCGTGACGGCATGAACCGCCGCGGCGACGATCGCGGTGCCCAGCGTCATGGTCAGGGACAGGCCCCCGCGCCAGCCCAGCCCCCGGACGTCACGCGTATGCACACCCCACGTCTGCATGAAGCCCTTCAGCCAGCGCGTGCGTTGGGGCAGCCAGTGTTCGAGGCCTCCGGGCGGTGGCTCGTAGGTGGGGCGGGCGATGACGCCCAGGCGCCCGCCCGCTCGCCACAACCGAAAGCCGAGATCGGCGTCCTCTGTGACGTTGTGGGCGTCCCACCCGCCCACGGCGCGCAGGGCGTCGACCCGGAAATGATTGCTGGTGCCCCCCAGGGGAAACGGCAGACCCAGGCGAGCCAGCCCGGGCAGGGTCACCTCGAACAGGGCCGCGTATTCGATCGCGAACTGTCGATCCAGGAACGGGCTCTCGGTGCGGATCGGGGTGCGGACGCGCAACGGCGCCTGAACCGCCCACAGGGTCCCCTCCGCGTCGTCGGCGAACCGGGCGGCGGCCTCGCGCAACTGCAGCGGATCCGGATCGTCTTCGGCGTCGTAGACGGTCAGGAAATCGCCTGTCGCCCTGGCCAGGCCCACGTTCAGGGCCCTTGGCTTGGTCCGGGGGGTACCGACCGGCGCGATCAGCACCGTCAGCCACGCCGGCAGGTCGAGATCCTGCGCCTCGGCCTGGGTCTCGTAATCGTCTGCTTCCAGCACCAGAAACCCTTCGAGACGATCGGTCGGATAGTCGATCTGCCCCAGCCGTTCGACCAACTGGGCCAGCACCGGGGCCTCGTCGAACAGGGCGACGAGGATCGTGTACCGGGGAAGGTCGAATTTCCGGGGCGCGGTGATCGGCGTCGCCCGCACGCTCGCGGCCAGCAGCAGGCTCCGCCAGGCCGCCGCGGCCAGAAAGCCGATCTGGATCACGAAGACCATCAGGACCGACGTCAGGTCGGCGTCGGCCCACGCCGCCGCGCACAGACCGGTGCCGATCACCAGAACGACGGCGACCTGCCCCCCGGACAGGCTGACGCGCGCGGCGCGTTCCGCGAACGCCGCCGGGACGTCGCCTTGCGCTTCTGCACGCTCCCCCACGCGGAACGGCTAACCCGTGACCGATGTCCGGGCAAGCGGTTGGCGCCGCCGCTCCATCGGCGCTAAGGACGGCCGGTTCCCGTCGCTCACCCCCGGCGGATTTGTCTGGAGCGGCCGAGTGTCCGTCGCATCGCCCATTCCCTCCGGGACCGCCCGCCGGTCCGCCCGAAAACCCAAGGGCGAGGGCCACGTCCGCCGCGCCGAGATACTGGATGCGGCGGAACGCATTTTCGTCGAGGTCGGATACGAGGGCGCGACGATCCGGCGGATCGCGGACGAGGTCGGGCTGTCCTCGACGGCGCTCTACATGCACTTCGCCGAAAAGCGCGAGATCCTCCACGAGATCTGCACCAACGCCTTTTACAAGCTGACCCAGGCCAACGCCGCTGTGATCGCGACCGACGCGGCGCCGGAAGTGCGCCTGCGTCGGCTGATCGAGGCCTATGTCGACTTCGGCTTCGCCAACCCCAATGCCTATCGGCTCATCTATCTGACCCGGCCCGTCGAGGCCGAGGAGGCCGAGAGCGCGGCCCAGGGTCCCGGCGCGGAGCTGTATCGCGCCTTCGAGGCCGTGGTCGCGTCCGTCGAGGCGGAGGGACGGCTCAAGGGCGATGTGCGGGCGAGTGCCCAGGCGATCTGGGCAGGGGCTCATGGCATCGTCTCGCTGATGATCACCAAGCCCTACTTCGACTGGGTGGATCGCGAGACCCTGACACGGACCCTGCTCGACGCCCTGTTCGCCGGGCTTCTCAAGCCGTGAGATCGGCTCTGTCGGCGGTCGCGGTCCTGCTCGCGGCCTCGCTGGCCTCGTCGGCCGCTGCGGGCCCGCCGACGCGCATCCTGTCGCTGGACCAATGCGCGGACCAGTATGTGCTGGCGCTCGCGCCCGACGCGGAGCTGTTCTTGTCGCCGCGCGCCGACGATCCCGACGCCTGGATGCGCCACGCAGCGGTCGGGCGGCCGAAGGTGCGTCCAACGCTCGAGGCCGCGCTCGCCGTTCGGCCTGACGCCGTGGTGCGGACCTGGGGAGGCGACCCCCGTCTGCTGCTAGCTCTGGAACGGCGCGGCGTGCAGATCGTCCAGATCGGCGACGCGACCGAGATGTCGGACGTTCAGGCCAATACCCGCCAGGTCGCCGCCGCCCTCGGTCGTCCGCAGGCCGGGGAGGCGGTGGTGCGGCGGATGCAGCGCACCCTTGCGGCCTCCGCGGCCCGTTCGGACAGGGGCTCGGCCCTTTACCTGACCGCAGGCGGGTTCACCGCCGGGACGGGCACCCTGTTGGACGCCGTGCTTCGGGCGGCGGGCTATGCCAATGCCGCCGGGCTCGCGGGCTTCGGCCCCGTCAGCGTCGAGAGGCTCGCCTTGAGACCGCCCAGCCGCTTCGTGCTGGGCTTTTTCGATCAGCTCCGGGCGGACTGGCGCGGGGTCGGTCGCCATCCGGTGGTCCAGCGCGCAGCCCGGGGTCGGGTCGTCGCCGACCTTCCCGGGGCCGTCCTGACCTGCCCGGCCTGGTTCGCCGCCGACGCGGCCCGCATGATCGCCAACGGCACGCCGCAGTGAGCCGTCTGAACGTCGTCCTGCTGGCCGGCCTGTTGGCTTCCCTGGTGCTCGCCATCACGCTCGGAGAGACGGCCCTGCCGCTCGCGGCCTATGGGGCGGCCCTGTCCGATCCGGGCTCCGACGCCGGCATCGTCCTCTGGCAGATTCGGGCACCGCGCGCGCTGTGTGCCTTCGTCGTCGGGGCCGCGCTCGGCCTGTCGGGAGCCCTGCTTCAGGGACTTCTCAGAAACCCCCTGGCCGACCCCGGGGTGCTGGGCGTGTCGGCGACCGCCGCCCTGGGAGCCGCGCTGGCGATCGTGGCCGGAGCGGCCGCCGTGCCGGGCGCGGTTGAGCTGGCGGCCTTGGCGGGCGCGGGCCTGTCGGGGGTGCTGCTGACACTCGTCGCCGCGCGGCTGTCGTCGCCGGAGGGCCTGATTCTGTTCGGCGTGGCCCTTTCCAGCCTCGCGGGCGCGGTGACGGCCCTGGTGTTCAACCTGTCGCCGTCTCCGATCGCGACGGCCGAGGTGATGTCGTGGCTGATGGGCTCGGTCCAGAACCGCAGCTGGATCGACGTCGCCTGGGTGACGCCCGCGCTGATCGTTGCCTGGGCCCTCGCGATCATGACGGGACGCGGGCTTAGGCTGCTGACCCTGGGGGAGGAAGTCGCGGCCTCATCCGGAGTGGCCCTGGGCCGCCTGCGCGGTCTCGTCGTGGTCGCCGCAGCCGTGGCGACGGGATCGGCGGTGGCGGTGGCGGGCGTGATCGGATTCGTCGGCCTGGCCGCGCCGCATCTGGTGAGGGCCCTCGTCCGGGGCGACCCCGGCCGGCTGCTTGTCCCTTCGGCCTTGGCGGGCGGGCTGATGCTGGTCGTCGCCGACCTGATGGCCCGGCTGATCCCGACCGATCAGGAGTTGAAGCTCGGCGTCTTCACGGCCCTGGTCGGCGCGCCCCTGTTCGCCCTGATCGCCTGGCGCGCTGCGCGGGAGTGGCAGGCATGAGCCTGACCCGGCTGGAGGGCGCGCGCGCCGTTATGTCCGGCCGGGAAGTGCTGGCCGGCGTGGACGTGGGCCTGTCCGAGGGCGAGCTCGTCGCGCTGGTCGGGCGGAACGGGGCGGGCAAGACCAGCGTCCTGCGCGCCATGCTGGGACTTCTGCCCCTGACGGGTGGATCGGTCCTTCTGGGAGGAGACGACGTCGGACGGCTGCCGGAACGCGAGCGGGCGCTTCGGGCCGCCTATCTGCCCCAGGAGCGGCGGATCGCCTGGAACATGGCGGCGGTGGAGATCGTCGCCCTTGCTACGCCGTTCCTGAACGAGGCGGACGCGAGGACGCGGGCCGCGCGGGTCCTGGCGACGCTCGACGCGGATCATCTGGCAGATCGCGGCGTGGCCGACATGTCCGGCGGAGAGCGCGCCCGCGTTCTGCTGGCCCGCGCCTTGAATGCGCCGGGCCGGGCCCTGTTGCTGGACGAACCCGTCGCGGGGCTGGATCCGGACACCCAGCTGTTCGTGCTCGATCACCTGAGGCGAGAGGCCGCTGGGGGGCGGGGGGTGATGCTGAGTCTTCATGATCTGACCCTGGCGGCGCGGGTGGCAGACCGGGTGGTCGTCCTGAAAGACGGGCAGGTCGTGGCGGATGGGGATCCCGCGACCGCGCTCTCGCCCCACGTGCTGAACGACGCGTTCGGTCTGGACGGCGCCTGGATCGAGACCGACGACGGACCGACGCTGTCGATCCGGCGCAGGCTTCAGGAGGCGTAGGGGCGGGGTCCGTTCGAGCCGCGCGCGATGTCCTGAGAGGTCGTCAGGGGAGCCGAGCCACCATTCAGACGGGCCTTGTAGACCGCCATGTTCTCCATCACCCGCATCATGTAGTTGCGCGTCTCGGTGAAGGGGGCGCACTCGATGAAGTCGACCGGATCGACCCCACCGCCCGCGACGCCGCCCCTCGGATCGCCGCAGCGGGCCACCCATTGGGGCGACCGGGCCGGTCCGGCATTGTAGCCCACCGTCGTCAGCAGCATCGAGCCCGAGAACTGGTTCATCAGCTCGCCCAGGTGATAGCTACCCAGCGTCATGTTGTAGTCCGGGTCCCACAGTCGGTCGGCTGAATAGGGCAGGCCCAGGCGCCGGGCGACGCCCTGGGCGGTCGAGGGCAGGAATTGCATCATCCCGCGGGCATCCGCACCGGAGCGGGCGCGGGGGTCGAAGCTGGATTCCTGGCGGGTGATGGCCAGGCTGAAGGCCACGGGCGCCGCGCCCGGAACCTCGGGCGGGATGCGGATGGGGTACTGGCGCTCCGGCATCAGATAGCCGCGCTGGCTGGCCGCCCGCCCGACCATCATGGCCGCGAAGCCGTCGCCATAGGCCCGCGTCATGTCCATCAGCTGGGCCAGGTCGGTCGCGCCCGGCAGTTCGTCGTCGGCGTGATAGGCGAAGACCCGGTAAAGGCTCATCTCGCCCGTCTCGCCCAGGATTCGGGTGGCGCGGACCAGTTCGTTGCCCTCGAAACGGGCGACGTCGGCGGGCGTGATGGTCGGATCGGCGGGGAGGGTCAGGGTGGTGATGCCGGCCTTCTCGGCGGCCAGCTGGCCGTAGAAGGTCTGGATGTGGCGGCCACCCGCCTGATAGTAGTTCATCGCCCCGGCCTGGTCGCCGCGCGCCTCTGCCGCCCGGCCCAGCCAGTAGAGTGCCCGGCCCTGGGTGATCGGGGTCTGGGAGGACTGGCGCAGGGTCTCGAAATGCTCGGCGGCGCGGGCGGGATCGCCCAGCTTCGTCAGGGCGACCCAGCCGGCGAAGAACTCGGCATCCACCTTGCGCTCGCCGCCCGGGAAGCCGTGGCCGGCCATGGCGGCATAGGCGGCGCGCCACTCGCGGCGCTCCAGCGCGTCAAGAAAGTAGTTGCGGCGCTCGGACCACAGGCTGTCCTGGCCCTCTTGATGCATGGGGGCAGGGGGCAGGGCCGACAGGATGGCGAAGCCCTCGGACTGGCGATCGGCGGCGCGAAGGATGCGGGCGCGCTCGAAGGCGATGACCGGGTCGGTTGCCTGGGACGGGGACAGACCGGCGACGACGCCATCGGCGCTGTAGGACGAGCGCAGCGTCAGGGCCGCGTTGGCGATGGCCTGCCGCTCGGGCGAGACATAGGCGACCATGGCGCGGGTGGCTGGGCCGTGCGGGCCCAGCAGCAGCATGTTCAGCCGGGCCTCATGGTCGGCCTGGGTCAGCCAGGCACCCCAGCGGCCAAGGATGCGGGTCTGGGCGGCGGCGTCGAAGCTGCGGGTGCGCCACCATTCGCCGATCAGGGCGCGGGCTTCGTTCGAGCGGCCGCGCTGCTCGAAGGCGTCGGCCAGGGCGATGGCCCCCTCGACGGTGGTCGGGCGGCGCTCGCCGAAGAAGGCCAGGGCGGCGTCGGGCCCTGCGCCGGCGCGGTCCAGGGCGCGCTCGCCGGCAGCCAGGCGCGATTCGGCTCGCGGCCAGCCGTCCAGGGCGCGGACGTCCTGAGACAGTTCGGTGAACGACAGTTGCTCGGCCGAGGTGTCGATCAGGGCCCATTCGACCAGCTTCCTTGCCGTCGGATCGCCGATGCCGGAGACGGCGTTGCGGGTGCCGACCACGTCGCGGGCGCGGGCGGCAGCCAGGCCCTGGCGGAACAGGGCGGTGTCGGCGTCGCTGAGGACGCGGGCCTGATAGGTGGCGGTCGGCAGGGCGGTGTTCGACTGGACGTAGGGGGTGCCCTGACGGTTCAGATCGGCGGTCGATTGCGGAATCGGAGCGAGGGCGGCGATGAGGGCCGCCAGGCTGGTCGCAAGCATCAAGTGTCCGATCCCCATATGTGACGGTTGCGGGTTCGACCCCGGCAACCTACCCTCTCGCGCTCTTGAAGCGGCGAATGCCGCCCGTCCCCCACGCAAGGTTCGACTGTTCCAATGACCGCCCCCTTGTTCAAGGGCGTGATCACCGCCCTGATCACACCTCTTCGTGACGGAAACGTGGACGAGGCCGTATTCGAAGCGCTTCTGGAGCGCCAGATCGCGGCCGGCGTGCACGGCGTCGTGCCCGTCGGCACGACCGGCGAGAGCGCCACCCTGACCACCGAGGAGCACAAGGCGCTGGTCGCGCGCTGCGTAAATCTGGCGCGTGGGCGCGTTCGGGTGATCGCGGGGGCGGGGGCTTCGGCGACCGGCAAGGCCATCGAACTGGTCCGCCACGCCAAGACCGTCGGGGCCGACGGAGCCCTGGTCGTCACGCCCTATTACAACCGCCCCTCGCAGGCGGGGCTGAAGGCCCATTTCGAGGCCATCGCCGAGGCGGTGCAGCTGCCGGTGCTGCTCTACAACGTGCCCGGCCGCACGGGGGTCGATCTGGCCGACGACACGGTGGCCGCGCTGGCGACCCATCCGAACATCGTCGGCATCAAGGATGCGACAGGCGACCTGGGCCGGGTCAGCGGGATGCGGGCCACAATCGGCGGTCAGTTCGACCTGATCAGCGGCGATGACGCCAGCTTCCTGGGATACTGCGCCCACGGCGGGGTCGGGGTGATCTCGGTCACGTCCAACGTCGCGCCCGAGGCGATGGTCGCCTTGTGGAACGCGATCCAGGCCGGGGATCTGGCCCTGGCGCGGTCGTGGCAGGACAGGCTGATCGGGCTGCACCGGGCCCTGTTCGCCGATGCCTCGCCGTCGCCGACGAAGTACGCCCTGTCCAAACTGGGGCTGTGCGGCGAGGAGGTGCGGCTGCCTCTGGTGCCGACACGCGCCGAGGTGCGGCCGCTGATCGATGCGGCGATGTCCGCAGCGGGCCTGTAGCGATGGCTCCGCCCAAGGAGAAGGCCCCGATCACCAAGGCCAAGGTGATCGCCGAGAACCGCCGCGCCCGGTTCGACTATTTCCTCGAGGACAACCTCGAGGCCGGGATCATGCTGCTCGGCACCGAGATCAAGGCCCTGCGGATGGGGCGCGCCAATATCGCCGAGAGCTATGCGGCGGTGGAGGGGCGCGAGATCGTGCTGATCAACGCCGACATCCCACCCTATGCCCAGGCCAACCGCTTCAACCACGAGCCGCGCCGGCCGCGGAAGCTGCTGCTGCACCGCAAGCAGATCGATAAGCTGATCGGGGCGGTCCAGAAGGACGGCCAGACCATCATCCCGCTGAAGCTGTATTTGAACGATGACGGCAAGGCCAAGCTGGAGATCGCGCTCGCCAAGGGCAAGAAGCTGCACGATAAGCGCGAGGCCAGCGCGGACCGCGACTGGGCCAGGGACAAGGCCCGGCTGATGCGGGACAAGGGCTAAGGCCCCAGGATTTCAGACTCTGCAAAACGAGTGCGAACCGTCTGAATAGTGCGAAATCGGCATGGCGACGCGAGATCAGGACCAGCGCTTTCGGGCGTATAAGCCGTTGGCTCAACCCCGCCGTTATCCTCGGACTTGATCCGAGGATCGGACGCAGGCCGGGCTGGCTCGGAGACGAGGGGTGAGATCGCGGGCCTGTGGTCTTTCGAGTCCCGTACAGCCCGATCCTCGGATCAAGTCCGAGGATGACGGAGTGGGGTGGTCGAAGTCCAACCCGCACTCACTGTGCTTCAACATGTCAAAGACCGCCTCAGCGGCAGTCTAGGTGACGGCCACGTCAATTCTGGACGTAGGCTGGCGGCCCCGGCTCAGAATCTTGCGAGCGGGCGGGCGTCGATGACGTCGGGGAGGCTGGGGGCCGACACGGCCGAGCCGTAGAGGCCGAGCGACGGGCGGAAAAGCCCCTCCAGCGCCATGATGCTGAGTGTCAGAACGGCGGCCGCCAGAAGGGTCAGGATCGCGATCCGGCGCTCGTTTGCGGTGAACAGACTGGGTTTCTTACGCATGGCAGCCCCTCCCGGCTGGACCCTGAAAACGCAAGCGTGGCGGGCACGTTCCGCTTGAGTTCCCCTAGCATGAACGCCCTGTGATTCGTGTGTCCGGCGAACAACAGTCGCCTGTCGCGCGAGGTTAGCGGGCGCTAACCGTCAGGCGGCGATCAGGGCCTTAGCGCGCAGGAACACCGCCTCGAACATCGCGGGCGTCAGGCGGCCGGTGTTCGTGTTGAGCCGGGAGCAATGGTAGCTGTTCAGGAGAGTGTAGGGACCGACGGCGGCCTCCACCCCGTGGCCCGCCGGCGCGGCCGAGGCCGGCAGGCCGAGCGCCTTCAGCACATTCTTGCGCGAGATGTCGCCGAGCGTGACGATGACCTTCAGCCGGGGCAGGGCGGCGAGGCGGTCGATCAGGAAGGGGCGGCAGGTCGCCTCCTCGGCGAGCGTGGGCTTGTTCAGCGGCGGGGCGCAGCGGACGGCGTTGGTGATCATGCAGTCGACCAGCGTCAGGCCGTCGTCGGGGCGAGCCTCGTAACGGCCGCGGGCGAAGCCGGTCTTGAGCAGGGTCTCGTACAGGATCACGCCCGCGCCGTCGCCGGTGAAGGGGCGGCCGGTGCGGTTCGCGCCCGTGCGGCCCGGCGCGAGGCCGACGACCAGCAGCCGCGCGTCCGGATCACCGAACGAGGGGGCGGGGCCGTTCCACCAATCGGAGTTCTGGGCCGCGTTCTCGGCGCGATAGGCGACGAGGCGGGGGCAGAGCGGGCAGTCGCGGGGCGGTTCGGCGGTCATGGGATGAGTGCTAGCGGAGGGTGTTCGAGATGTCTTCGCCCAACACGCCTTGTCATCCCGGCCGAAGCGCAGCGGAGAGCCGGGACGGCGGGGCTTCTTCAAACGGTTGGCCCGGTCGAAGCGGAGCGAAGAACCGGGGCGAGGGGTGTGCGGCGCGATTGCCCCGGATGAGCTTCGCTCTCCGGGACCGCGAAAGTAATGGGCACCTGCGTCCCGGCTCTCCGCTTCGCTTCGGCCGGGATGACAACAGCGGCTCTCGCATGCTCCTGAGCGGGGATACCGAGGTTAGCACGGTCCTCCGAAGAGCCGGTTCGTTACTGCCGTTCGCCCCTGGGCCGCCCATACTCCACCAGCAGGTCCGCCAGTTCCACGAACGCATCCGCCTGACGACGGAGCTCATCCGCGATCTGGGGCGGCTGGGTCTTCAGCGTGGACACCACGGTCACTCGGGTACCGTGGGCCTGGACGGCCTGGACGAGGCGGCGGAAGTCGCCGTCGCCGGAGAACAGGATGGCGTGGTCGATGCGGGGCGCGAGTTCCAGCATGTCGACCGCGATCTCCATGTCCATATTGCCCTTGATGCGGCTGTGGCCCTGGGCGTCGGTGAACCGCTTGGCGGGCTTGGTCACGACCGAGAAACCGTTGTAGCCCAGCCAGTCGACCAGGGGCCGGACCGCCGAGAACTCTTCGCCCTCGACCACGGCCGTGTAATAATAGGCGCGAACCAGGACGGCCTTTTCCCGGAACGCTTCGAGCATTCTTTTGAAGTCGAGGTCGGCGTTCAGGGCCTTGGTCGCCGAATGAAGATTGGCCCCGTCGATGAACAGGGCGAGGCGATCGGTCGGGTAAAGCGTCATGGAAATCTCGTCGGCTGAAATGGGCGGCCCGGTCAGCGTCGAAATAGACGCAGACCTCGATCTGGACGCGGCCGTCTTCGTCGCCCTGGGGTGCAATGACAAGGGGGTCTGGGCCGACTGCGCCGAGGCGCTGGAGGCGGCGCTGGCGCGGTTCCGGTCCGAGGGCATCGACGTGGTGGCGCGCTCGTCGTGGTGGCGGTCGCAGGCCTGGCCCGACCCGAACGATCCGCCGTTCCTGAACGGGGTGGTGCGGGTGCGAACGGCGCTGGATCCCCACGCCCTGATGGCGGCGCTGGGCCGGATCGAGGAGGCGTTCGGGCGTCGCAGGGGGGCCAGGAACGCGCCGCGGACCCTGGATCTGGACCTGATCGCCTATGGCCGCGAGCAAGGTGACTGCGACGGCCTGATCCTGCCGCACCCGCGCGCGGCGGAGCGGCTGTTCGTCATGGGGCCGCTGGCGGAGATCGCGCCGGGGTGGCGGCATCCGGTGCTGGGGGAGACGGCGGGGGCGCTCCAGCGGCTTGCCGAGGTGGGCACGGATGCGAGGTCTATCGTGTGAACCGGCTCACCTTCACCCTAAACCTCTGGAAGGCCCGGCTCCTCGAAGCTCGGGTTGCCATCCTTGTTTTGGGCCCCGTTTTCCTTGTTGTGATCGGGTATCTCGTTCTGATTGCCCTGCGCCCTGATCGGGCGACGCCATTTGGAACAGAGCGCCTTGGGGATGATGTGATCTGTCGGGAGTACGGGGACGGCGGGCTCGTTTGCTTTCCCGCACCGGACAAGGTCACCGAACTCCGGGAGGATCAGCGTCGTCGACTGAACGACCCGGCGAAGTAGTCGCCCCAAAACTGCCCGTGTGGCGTTGCACAAACGGCTCCCCATCTGTATGCAACGCGGTTCTCCCCGCCCCGAAGGATTCCCATGGCTCGCGTTACCGTCGAAGATTGCATCGAGAGAGTCCCCAACCGGTTCGGCCTGGTCCTGCTGGCCGGCAACCGCGCGCGCGCCATCGCCAACGGCGCCGCCCTGACCCTCGATCGCGACAACGACAAGAACCCCGTCGTGGCCCTGCGTGAAATCGCCGAGGAAACCGTCAAGCCGGACGAGCTGACCGAAACGGTCGTCGTGGCCCTGCAGCGCGTCGACGAGCGCACGGAAGCCGAGGACGAGGCGGAAATCGTCGGTCTGCTGGCCGAGCCGCAGCACATGAACATGGCCGAGGCCGAGCTGATCCGCGCGCTGCAGAGCGACCGCGACGGCGGGCAGGAGGAGCGGTACTGACGGCCGAACCCGCCAACGGTATCACCATTCTCCCGGCGCGGTCCGGTTCGACCCCGCCGCCAACGACCATTGCCAATGATCTTGCATCGCCGTCTGCGGAAACGCAGGCGGCGAAGCGCATTCCGGTCCTGCGCCAGTTCGAGCTGATCGAGGCGGTCAAGGCCTATGACCCCACCGCCGACGAGGCCCTGCTGAACCGGGCCTATGTCTATGCGATGAAGATGCACGGCTCGCAGCTGCGGGCCTCGGGCGACCCCTATTTCGCCCATCCGATCCAGGTTGCGGGCATCCTGACCGACTACAAGCTGGACACGGCCACCATCGTCACGGCCTTGCTGCACGACGTCGTCGAGGACACCTCGGCGACGCGCGACGACATCGCCCGCATGTTCGGCGAGGAGGTGGCGGTCCTGGTCGAGGGAGTGACCAAACTCAGTCGCCTGGAGCTGCAGGCCGAGCACACGCGCCAGGCCGAGAACCTGCGCAAGTTCATCCTGGCCATCAGCCGCGACGTGCGGGTGCTGCTGGTCAAGCTGGCCGACCGTCTGCACAACATGCGGACGCTGAAATACGTCAAGCCCGAGAAGCGCGAGCGGATCAGCCGCGAGACGCTGGAGGTCTATGCGCCGCTGGGCCGGTCGATCGGCATCCACTCCATCGCGTCGGAGCTGGAAGAACTGGCGTTCGAGCATCTGAACCCGACCGCCCGCACGGCCATCGAGCGGCGGCTGGAGGCGCTGAAGCTGGAACACGGCCGGGCGACCGAGGGGGTGGCCACCGAGATCCAGCAGGTCCTGTCCGAGGCCGGGATCAAGGCGCGGGTCTATGGCCGGCAGAAGACGCCCTATTCGATCTGGCGGAAGCTGCAGAGGAAGTCGGTGGGCTTCTCGTCCCTGTCCGACATCTATGGGTTCCGGGTGCTGCTGGAGAGCGAGGACGACTGCTATCGCGCGCTGGGGGTCATCCACCGCGCCTGGCCGATGGTGCCCGAGCGGTTCAAGGACTTCATCTCCACGCCCAAGTCCAACAACTATCGCAGCCTGCACACGACGGTGGTGGGCCCCGGCGGGCTGCGCATCGAGATGCAGATCCGCACCGAGGCCATGGACCGGGTCGCCGAGGACGGGGTGGCGGCGCATTGGGCCTACAAGAACAAGGCCTATGGCTTCGACCAGGAGGCGATGGAGCGCGAAGGCGGCCGCGACCCGCTGCAGAACCTGCGCCACCTGGTGCAGGTGATCGAGCACGGCGAGGGCGGCGAGGACTGGGTCGAGCACGCCAAGCTGGAGATGTACCTGGATCAGGTCTTCGTCTTCACGCCCAAGGGCCGGCTGATCACCCTGCCGCAGGGCGGGATGCCGCTGGATTTCGCCTACGGCGTCCATACCGAGGTCGGGGACACCGCCGTGGGCGTCAAGATCAACGGCGAGCTGAAGCCGATGCGCACCCGTCTCCAGAACGGCGACGTGGTCGAGATCATCCGCGGCAAGAAGCGCGAGGCCCCGGCGGACTGGCGCAGCCTGACGGTCACCGGCCGGGCGCGATCGGCGATCCGGCGCCATATCCGCAGCTCGGAGCGCGACGAGTTCCAGAAGCTGGGGCGCTCGACCCTGGAGCAGACACTGTCGCGGGCGGGAAAGTCCCTGTCGGACGTCAAGCTGACGCCCGCGCTGGAGACCCTGGCCCTGGCCACCGAGGACGACCTGTTCGATGCCATCGGGCGCGGGCGGCTGTCGGCCAACAAGGTCGCCGAGACCCTGTTCCCCGCGCTGAAGGGCACCCTGTCCGCGGGCGGAGAGAAGAAGAAGATCGCCAACGACAAGGCCCGGCTGTTCGTGAGAGGCGGGGGGCTGACGCCCGGCGTCTCGATCCATTTCGGCGAATGCTGCACCCCGGTGCCGGGCGACCGGATCGTCGGCATCCTGGAGCCCGAGTGCGGCCTGACCGTCCACGTTATCGATTGCCAGAAGCTGGCCGACTTCGCCGATGACGATAGCGTTTGGAACGACCTGAACTGGACGCCCCAGGCCGAGCAGGGGGCGGTCGGCATGGCGCGGTTCCGGGCCACGATCCAGAACGCGCCGGGCGTCCTGGGCCAGGTGGCGACGGTCATCGGCGAGGCGGGCGGCAACATCCTGAACCTGAAGATGGCCCACCGTCAGTCGGACTTCTTCGACGTCGATCTGGACGTGGAGGTATCGGACGCCAAGCACGCCACGACCATCATGGCGGCGCTGAGGGCCAACCCGGCGGTGGACACGGTGGAGCGGTCCAGGGGGTAGGGCTCGCTCTCAGCCGCACACTAACCGGGGTGAGCGGTAACCGGATCCCGGACGATGTCGTAGCCGACCGAAACTCAGCCGGCCTTGCCGCGCGATTTCGAGGGCCGCATGCTCAGAACGCTTCTTCCGCTCGCCGGCGCGATCCTCGCCGTCTCGTGGGTCGGTTCGGCGTCGGCGAGCGATTTCAACCGGTGCGCCGACGCCGGCACGCTGCCGGAGTTGACCGGCTCTCTCTGCACCATCGCCTCTGCGCCCCTTGATCATCAGCGGATTGACGACGCACGAACCGTCGATCTCTTTGTCCGAAAATTCCCGGCCGATGGTCCGCCCAGAGGCAGCGTCTGGCTGATCGCAGGGGGGCCTGGCGAGTCCGGAGCGTCTTTCTATCCGCTGCTTCCTCGGCTTCGCACGGCATTCCCGGGGTTCGATCTGTTGATCCCCGACCATCGTGGCACGGGCTATTCTTCAAAGCTGTGCCCCCTGGAGGAGGCTCCCGACAGCGCGGAGGGGATCGCGCTGGCCGGTTCGGAGTGGGCGGGCTGCATCGCCTCGGTCTATCAGGACCCCGATCGCGCCAGTGCCTTCAACATTGCGAATGCCGCCCGCGATCTGGCCGGGCTGATCGAGGCCGGTCGGCAGGACGGCCCGGTCTATGTCTACGCCGTGTCCTACGGCACCCAGATGGTGCTGCGCATGATGCAGGCGGCGCCGCTGCACCTGGATGGTCTCATCCTTGACAGCCTCGTGCCGCCCGAGACGACCGATCAGTGGGACCTCAGCCATCGGACACAGATCACCGACGCGACCGGACGTGCTGTTCTCGGCGAGCAGGATCAACAGTCCTATCGGCACCTGCTCGAGGCCGCAGAGGGGTCGCCGCCCTGGCTGGAGCGCATCCCTGGCCGAAACATCAAGGCCTTCATGGGAGGCCTCCTGGACTTCCCATCCCTGCGGTCGAAGATTCCGGAGCTGTCCAAACAACTCGCCGACAACGAGACGACCCTGCTGGATGCGGTTCTGGGCGAACTTAGAGCGGTCGGCGAGCCTTTCACCCGCTACCCCCAGTCCCCGTCCTCCCTGCCCTTAGTCATGGCGATCAGCGGGTCGGAGAACAACGCCCGGCCTGATCTGAAGGCAGAGACCGTCGCCGCGGAGGCAGCAGCGGCATGGTTCACCAGTCCCTTGCCGGGGTATCTGGTCGACAATCCCTTTCCGCTCTACGCCCGTGATGCCCTGTTCGGTGGAGAGCCGGTCCGCCTGCCGCGGACCTTGGTCCTGCACGGCACGCTGGACCCCAAGACCCCCTACGTTGGCGCTGTCCGCCGGATCGCCGATCTCGGTCCCGGCGCCGACGTGACCCTGGTCACGGTGACCCAAGCCCCGCATTTCATCCTCCTGACCGCGCCACAGTGTTTCGAGGGTGCCGTCACGTTGTTTCTCAACGGCCAGAACATCGGCAGCCCCTGTTCTCTGTAGGGCTTGACCGGAACAAACTGCCAACATAGAACATTCCCGGAACATTCAATCTGGGGATAAGGCGATGACCAAGGTCGTTCGAGAGACGCTGTCGCTTGCATCGTGCGGCGGCTTTGTCTGGATGGTGTGGCAGGTCGCCCTCCTGGCGCGATGAGTCGCTTCCGGCCTGCCCAAGAGGATCAGGCCATAACCGCGCAAGGCTCAGCACAAGGCTTCGTCCACCTCCGGGTCCGCTCGGCCTATTCGTTGCTGGAAGGCGCGATCAAGGCGGGGAAGGTGGGCAAGCTGGCGGCCGATCACGGCATGCCGGCCGTGGGCGTGGCCGACCGGGCCAATCTGTTTGGGGCGCTGGAGTTCTCCGAGGCCGCCAAGGGGGCGGGGGTCCAGCCGTTGATCGCCTGCGCCCTGCCGGTCATCGGCATCGGTGGGCGTCGGGCCGAGCGGTGGGCCAAGGTGCCGACCATCGTGCTGATCTGTCAGTCCGAGATTGGCTGGAGGAACCTGTCGGCCCTGTCGTCCATGGCCTATCTGGACGCGGCGAAGGACGAGGCGGTCGAGGGCGAGGCCTGCGTGGCCTGGGCCGAGGTGGCGGCGCGTTCCGAGGGCCTGATTTTGCTGTCCGGCGGGCCCGACGGGCCGGTCGATCCGTCATTCGTGCAGTCCAAGCCCCACGAGGCCGCCGCGACCCTGGCCGAGATGGCGCGGGTGTTCGGCGACCGCTTCTATGTCGAGGTGCAACGCCACGGCCTGGCCGATGAGGGAACCGCCGAGCGTGGGCTGGTAGAGTGGGCCTATGCCAATGACGCGGCCTTGGTCGCCACCAACGATGTGCACTACGCCAAGCGCGAGCAGGCGCGGAGCCACGACGCCCTGCTGTGCATCGCCGACGGGGCCTTCACCGGCCAGGAAGAGCGGCGGCGCATTACCGACCAGCACTATTTCCGGTCGGCCGCCGAGATGCGGACCTTGTTCGCCGATCTGCCCGAGGCGTGCGACGCCACCGTCGAAATCGCGCGACGCTGCGCCTTCCTGGTCAAGACCCATGCGCCGATCCTGCCCCGCTTCGACGCCGGCGACGGCCGGACCGAGCCCGAGGAACTGCTGCATCAGGCGCGCGAGGGTCTGAAGGCGCGGCTGAAACAGGTCACCCCCGCCGCGCCCGAGGCCGAATACTGGACCCGGCTGGAGTGGGAGGTCGGGATCATCGTCCAGATGGGCTTCCCCGGCTATTTCCTGATTGTGTCGGACTTCATCAAATGGGCGAAATCCCACGGCATCCCCGTCGGACCGGGGCGGGGGTCGGGGGCGGGCTCTCTGGTCGCCTGGGCCCTGACCATCACCGACCTCGATCCCTTGCGGTTCGGCCTGCTGTTCGAGCGGTTCCTGAACCCCGAGCGGGTCTCCATGCCCGACTTCGACATCGACTTCTGCCAGGAGCGGCGAGAGGAGGTGATCGGCTATGTCCAGGAGCGGTACGGCCGCGACCGGGTGGCCCAGATCATCACCTTCGGCACACTGCAGGCGCGCGCGGTACTGCGGGACGTCGGCCGGGTGCTGCAGATGCCGCTGGGGCAGGTGGATCGTCTGGCCAAGATGATCCCGAACAACCCTGCCAACCCCACGACCCTGGCCCAGGCCATCGAGATCGAGCCCCGCCTGAAGGAGGCGCGCGACAACGACCGGGCGGTGGCGACCCTGCTGGAAACGGCGCTGGAGTTGGAGGGGCTATATCGCAACGCCTCGACGCACGCGGCGGGCATCGTCATCGGCGACCGGCCTCTGGTGGAACTGACGCCCCTCTATCAGGACCCACGCTCGGACATCCCGGCGACCCAGTTCAACATGAAGTGGGTCGAGCCGGCGGGCCTGGTGAAGTTCGACTTCCTGGGGCTGAAGACCCTGACGGTGCTGGACCGGGCGCACGGATATCTGTCGCGGCGCGGGGCGGCGGTCGATTTCAACCTGCTGCCGCTCGAGGACGCGGCCACCTATGAGCTGATGGCGTCTGGCCAGACCGTCGGGGTGTTCCAGCTGGAATCCCAGGGCATGCGCGACACCCTGCGCAAGATGCGCTGTGGCTCCATCGAGGAGATCACGGCGCTGATTTCGCTGTATCGGCCCGGGCCGATGGAGATGATCGACACATACATCGACCGCAAATTCGGGCGCGCCGAGGTCGACTATCTGCATCCCAGCCTGAAGGAGACGCTGTCGGAGACCTATGGCGTCATCATCTACCAGGAGCAGGTGATGAAGATCGCCCAGATCTTGGCGGGCTACAGCCTGGGCGAGGCCGACCTTCTGCGCCGGGCCATGGGCAAGAAGAAGAAGGAAGAGATGGACGTCCAGAAGGCGCGCTTCATCAAGGGCGCCTCGGATCAGTCCGTGCCGGAGGCCCAGTCGGGCGGCATCTTCGACCTGGTGGCCAAGTTCGCCGGCTACGGCTTCAACAAGTCCCACGCCGCCGCCTATGCGCTGATTTCGTATCAGACCGGCTGGCTGAAGGCGAACCATCCGGTCGAGTTCTTCGCCGCCTCCATGTCGCTGGACCTGTCCAACACCGACAAGCTGGCGGTCTTCTATCAGGACGCCCGGAAGTTCGACGTGCCGGTGCGCGCGCCGGACATCAACGCCTCCTCGGCCGACTTCGACGTGAGCTGGGAGGGCGAGACCGGGGCGGTGCTCTATGCGCTGGGGGCCATCCGCAACGTCGGCCTGGAGGCGATGAAGCACGTCTGCGAGGTGCGCGAGACCGGCGGGCGGTTCACCGATATCTTCGACTTCCTCGAGCGCGTCGATCCGCGGGCGGTGAACAAGCGGGCGCTGGAGGGCCTGGCCAAGGCCGGGGCGTTCGACTCGATCCATCCCAACCGGCGACAGCTGTTCGACCAGGCCGACGTCCTGATGGCCTATTGCCAGAGCGTGGCGGCGGACCGCAGTTCCTCACAGGTCTCGCTGTTCGGCGCCGACCAGGCCGGGGCGTCGCGGCCTCGGTTGAAGGCGGTCGAGCCGTGGGTCGGGCCCGAGCGGCTGGACCACGAACTGTCGGCCGTGGGCTTCTACCTGTCCGGCCACCCGCTGGAGGACATGGAAGGGGCGCTGCGGCGCAAGCGCGTGACCTTCGTCGCCGAGGCGGTGCAGCGGGCCGAGCAGGGCGATACGGCCTTTCTCATGGCGGGCGTCGTGCGGCGTCGCCAGGAGCGGGCCAGCGCCAAGACCGGCGAGAAGTTCGCCTTCTGCGCCTTCTCCGATCCGACGGGCGAGTTCGAGTGTCTGGTCGGGGCCGACCTGCTGCGGACCAGTCGCGAGATGCTGGAGGTGGGGGCGGCGCTGCTGGTGCGGGTGCGGGCCAAGTCGGCGGACGGCGAGGTCCGCTTCTTCGCCGACGAGATTCGGCCGCTGGACACGGTCGTCGACGACGCCACCCTGGGTTTGCGGGTCCATGTCTCGTCGCGCGGCACCGACCCGGCGGCGATCCAGGCTCGCCTGTCGCGCGCCGAGGCGAAGGGGAAGGGCGGCGAGATCACCCTGGTCGCCTCGCTGGACGGCCGCCGCGAGATTGAGCTGAGACTGCCGGGGCGGTACCGGCTGGACGGGGCGCTGCGGGGGGCGCTCAAGTCGGCACCGGGCGTGCTTATGCTGGAGGATGCGTAGAGCAGTTTTCCTTCTCCCGTTGGGAGAAGGTGGCCGCGAAGCGGACGGATGAGGGTCGGGCGGTGGGAATGGCCCTTGGGCGACCCCTCACCCTTTGGCTGCTTCGCGCCGCCCTTCGGGTCGCGCAAGGCCGATCGCCTGACGGCTCTCGGGCGCTCAAGCCCTCTCCCGACGGGAGAGGGTTGCTAATTTCACCATCTCCGCCTAGAAGCCCCGCCACTTCACACGCGAGGCGTGGCGCGGTTCGGGGAGACATCCCGGATCGCTCCGTTCCGAGGGGCCCAGCAGGGTCCTATTAGCGCCCGCGGCGGATCAATCGGAAAAAGGACTGATACAGATGGCTCTGCCTGAATTCTCCATGCGCACCCTGCTCGAAGCCGGCGCGCACTTCGGCCACCAGACGCACCGGTGGAACCCGAAGATGGAGCGCTACATCTTCGGATCGCGCTCGAACATCCACATCATCGACCTGTCGCAGTCGATGCCGCTGTTCCACCAGGCCCTGGTCGCCGTGCGCGACGTGGCCGCCAAGGGCGGTCGCGTCCTGTTCGTCGGCACCAAGCGCCAGGCCGCCGAGCCGGTCGCCGAGGCCGCCAAGCGCTGCGCCCAGTACTATATGAACAACCGCTGGCTGGGCGGCACGCTCACCAACTGGAAGACCGTGTCGGGCTCCATCGCCCGTCTGCGCGAGCTGGAAGGCATTCTGGAGCGCGGCGGCGAAGGCCGGGTCAAGAAGGAACTGGTCAACATGGCCCGCGAGAAGGAGAAGCTGGAGCTCTCCCTCGGCGGCATCCGCGACATGGGCTCGATCCCGGACATCATGTTCGTGATCGACACCAACAAGGAAGCGATCGCCATCCTCGAGGCTCGCAAGCTGAACATCCCGATCATCGCGATCCTGGACACCAACTCGGACCCCGACGGCATCACCTATCCGATCCCGGGCAACGATGACGCGGCGCGCGCCATCCAGACCTACTGCGACCTGATCGCCGATGCGGTGCTGGACGGCCTGGCCGCCGGGGCCGCCAACTCGGGCGTCGACCTGGGCGCCATGGAGAACCCCGAAGAGCCGATGCTGCGCGAAGCCTCGGCTCCGGTTCAGGCCGACGCCGCCCCCGCGGGCGCCGAGGCCGTGGCCGAGGAAATGCTGGCCGCCTCGGGCGAGGCTGCGGCCGAGGAAGCCCCGGCTGCCGAAGAGACCGAGCAGGCCACCGCCTGATCCGCGCGGTCCGGCGTTCGGACCGCTCGCGAAACTGACATGCGGCCGGGGTAACACCCGGCCGCTCATGCACATCTAAAGACTCAGGAGACCAGAAATGGCCGAGATCACCGCTGCCCTCGTGATGGAACTGCGCGCCAAGTCCGGCGTCGGCATGATGGACTGCAAGAAGGCGCTGCAGGAAACCGACGGCGACATCAACGCCGCGATCGACTGGCTGCGCGCCAAGGGCCTGTCCAAGGCCGCCAAGAAGGCCGACCGCGTCGCCGCCGAGGGCCTGGTGGCCGTGGCGTCCAAGGAAGTCGGAGCCGGTGAAGTCGGCGCCGCCATCGAGTTCAACGCCGAGACCGACTTCGTGGCCAGGAACGAGCTGTTCCAGAACGCCGCCAAGTCGTTCGCCCAACTGGGCCTGGAGCACGCCTCGGTCGAGGCGCTGCACGGCGCAGAACTGGAGAACGGCAAGACCGTCCAGGACGAAGTGACCCAGATGATCGCCACCATCGGCGAAAACATGCAGCTGCGTCGCGCCGCCCGCCTGTCGGTCGACGAGGGCGTCGTCGCCTCCTACGTCCACAACGCGGTGTCGCCGGGCGTGGGCCGCATCGGCGTGCTGGTGGCCCTGCACGGCGGCGGCGACAAGGCCGCCCTGCGCGAACTGGGCCGCAAGATCGCCATGCATGTTGCGGCGACGGCCCCGCTGTCGCTGAACACCGACGATCTGGACCCCGCCGCCGTCGAGAAGGAGCGTCAGGTCCTGACCGAGAAGGCCAAGGAAGAAGGCCGTCCGGAAGCCATGATCGCCAAGATCGTGGAAGGCCAGATCAACAAGTTCCAGAAGGACGTGGTGCTGACCAAGCAGCCGTTCGTCATGAACCCCGACGTGACCATCGAGCAGCTGGTCGCCGACACGGGCAAGGAACTGGGCGCGCCCGGCCTGCACCTGGCCGGCTTCGTCCGTCTGGCGCTGGGCGAGGGCGTGGAGAAGGCCGAGGGACCGGACTTCGCCTCGGAAGTCGCCTCGATGATCGCGCCGCAAGCCTGACGCGACGGACACGGATGAAAACGAGGGGGCCGGCGAGCGATCGCCGGCCCCTTTCGCTTTTGGATTGCAGCCTCGTCGGTCTCGGGCCAAATGCGCGCCTGATTGTTTGTCCGGGGGCCTTTTCGTGATCCGTCTTCTCGCCACTGTTTCCGCTGCCGCCGTCCTTCTGGCGGGGTCCGTCCAGGCCCAGGAGGTCGACCGGGCCGCCGTCAACCGGATCATCGACCAGGGCTTCAACCACTCCGAGGTCATGCAGACCGCCGCCCACCTGACCGACCGGATCGGCGGGCGGATGACCAACTCGCCCCAGATGCGCGAGACCGAGCGGTGGACGCAGGAGCGGCTGCGCGCGTGGGGCCTGTCGAACGTCCGAACCGAGGGCTTCGAATTCGGGCGCGGCTGGTCGATCGTGCGATCCAGCGCACGCATGACGACGCCCCGGCCCATCGATCTGCGCGCCATTCCGGTGGCCTGGACGCCGGGCACCAATGGCGTGGTCTCGGGCGAGGTCATCCTGGCCCCCATGGCCAATCCGGGCGATCTGGAGAAATGGCGGGGCAAGCTGGCCGGCAAGATCGTGATGATCTCGGCACCCACCGCTGTGCCCGATCCGACCGAGCCGGCGTTCCGCCGCTGGACCGATGCGGAACTGGCCGAGCGCTCGGCCTATGTGCAGCCCACCGTCAATCTGGCGGCGGCCGAACGGGGCATCCAGACCAGTTCGCGCGACGACTTCCCGCTGCGCATGGACGCCTTCCTGGCGGAGGAGGGGGCGTTGGGCTGGGTCCGGATGGCGTATCGCGACGGCGGACTGGTCCATGGCGCGGGCTATACGCACCTGGTCGGCCGGACACCGACCCTGCCGGGCATGGAGATCGCGGCCGAGGACTATCGCCGGCTGGCGCGGCTGGCGGTCGCGGGCACGGCCCCGACGGTCGAACTGATGAGCGAGGTCCGGTTCCACGACGAGGACGTCAACGCCTACAACGTGTTGGCCGATATTCCGGGCACGGACCGCTCGGGCGAATACGTCATGGCCGGTGCCCATTTCGACAGCTGGGTGGCGGCGGACGGGGCGGTGGACAACGCCGCCGGAACCGCCGTGGTGATGGAGGCGGCGCGCATCCTGCGGTCGCTGAACGTCCGGCCCAAGCGCACCATCCGGTTCGCCCTGTGGAATGGCGAGGAGCAGGGGCTGTGGGGGTCGCTGGCCTATGTGGATCGCCATCTGGCCACCCGCGCGCCGCTGGAGGACCCGGCCCTGGCCGCCCTGCCAAACAACCGCACCTGGCGCGCCCGGTGGCCGATCCAGCCGCGCGAGGGCTATTCGGACCTGGTCGCCTATTTCAACCTGGACAACGGCTCTGGCCGCATCCGGGGCATCAACGCCGAGGGCAATGTGGCCGCCGTTCCGGTGCTGGAGGATTGGCTGGAGCCGTTCGCCAGCATGGGGGCGACGACGGTGTCGCCCCGGTCCTCGGGCGGGACGGACCATGTCTACCTGCAGACGGTCGGGGTTCCGGGGTTCCAGTTCATCCAGGACCCGCTGGATTACAGCAGCCGACTGCACCACAGCTCTCTGGACAGCTATGACCATCTGAAGCCGGAAGACCTGCGTCAGGCGGCCGTCATCCTGGCCAGCGTTCTGCTGAGTGCGGCCAACAGCGACGAGCCCCTGCCGCGGATGCCGCTGCCGACCCGCCCGACCGACACGGACCCTTTCCCCTTCCCCGGCGCGAACTGATCCTCGCCTCACATAACCGTTCAAACGTGCGATCGGCGCGTTCGGCTTTGAAGCCGGGCGCGCCCTTCGTCTAAGATGACCCGCCCGATTCCGTTCTGACCCGAGACCGCCATGCCCGCCGACAGCCCCGACACGCGTTACAAGAAGGTGCTGCTCAAGGTTTCGGGCGAGGTCCTGATGGGGGACCAGGGCTACGGCATCGACATGAACACGGTCGACACCGTGGCCGCCGCGATCGCGCGCGTGGTCGAGAGCGGCGTCCAGGTGTGTCTGGTGATCGGCGGCGGCAACATCTTCCGTGGCCTGTCGACCGCGGCGGCGGGGATGGAGCGGGCCAGCGCCGACTATATGGGCATGCTGGCCACCGTCATGAACGCCCTGGCCATGCAGAACGCGCTGGAGAAGATCGGCGTGGACACGCGGGTGCAGAGCGCGATCCCGATGGCCGCCATCGCCGAGCCCTATATCCGCAGGCGGGCCGTGCGCCATCTTGAGAAGGGCCGCGTGGTGATCTTCGCCGCCGGCACCGGCAACCCCTATTTCACCACCGACACGGCGGCGGCGCTGCGGGCGGCGGAGATGAACTGCGACGCCCTGCTGAAGGGAACCTCGGTCGACGGCGTCTATTCCGCCGATCCCAAGAAGGATAAGGCGGCCACCCGCTATGACACCCTGACCTATCAGGATGTGCTGAGCCGCGACCTGAGGGTGATGGACGCCTCGGCCATCGCCCTGATGCGCGAGAGCAGGATCCCGATCGTGGTCTTCTCGATCCGCGAGGAGGATTCCCTGCGCAAGGTGCTGAGCGGCGAGGGGACCTTCACCGTCATCGGCGATGCGCCCGCCGCCGCCGCCTGATAAGCCAGAAGAAACGAACCGGAGACCCGCCATGGCCAAGCCCGATCTGAAGACCTATCGCGACCGCATGGACAAGGCTGTGTCCTCGCTGAAGGAAGAGTTCCAGGGCCTGCGGACCGGCCGGGCCAACGCCGGGCTGCTGGATCCGGTTCAGGTCCAGGCCTACGGATCAACATCCCCATTGAACGCCGTGGCCGCGATCAGCGTGCCCGAGCCGCGCCTGATCTCGGTCAGCGTCTGGGACAAGGGCATGGTCGGGCCGGTGGAGAAGGCGATCCGCGCGGCGGGCCTGGGGCTGAACCCCATCGTCGACGGCCAGACCCTGCGCATTCCCGTGCCGCCCCTGACCGAAGAGCGGCGCAGGGAGCTGGCCAAGCTGGCCGGGAAGTACGCCGAGCAGCAGAAGATCGCCGTCCGCAACGTGCGCCGTGACGCCAACGACGACCTGAAGAAGGCCGAGAAGGCGGGCGACATCAGCCAGGACGAACAAAAGAAGATGGAAACCGAGGTCCAGAAGGACACCGATGCGGCCATCAAGCGTATCGACGAGACCTTGAAGACCAAGGAAGTTGAGATCATGCAGGTCTGAGGCCTTCCTCGACCTCGACAGGACTGGATAGACGGATGACGGCCCATCCCGTCGGCCTGCCGGACCCCGACGCGGGCCCCCGGCATGTCGCGCTGATCATGGACGGAAACGGGCGGTGGGCCGAAGCTCGCGGTCTGCCGCGTGCCATGGGGCATCGCGAAGGCGTCCAGGCCCTCAAGCGCACGGTCGAGGCGGCCCCGAAGTTCGGCGTTGAATGCCTGACCGTGTTCGGCTTCTCGACCGAGAACTGGCGTCGGCCCGCTGAGGAAGTCTCCGACCTGATGGGTCTGGTCCGGTCGTATGTGGCCAGCGACCTGAACCGGCTGGAGCGCGAGGGCGTCCGGGTGCGGGTGCTGGGCCGCCGAACCGGGCTGCCGGCCGACATCGCCGCCATCGTGGAGCGGGCCGAGCGAACCACCGCCCACAACAGCCGTTTCCTGCTGCAGGTCGCGTTCAACTACGGCGGACGGGCCGACATCGTCGATGCGGCTCAGGCCTATGTGGATCAGCTGCTGTCCGGCAAGGCGACGGGTCCGCTGGATGAGGCGGCGCTGGGGGCCGGCTTGTCGACGGCGGGCGGCCCGCCCGTCGATCTGATCGTGCGGACGTCGGGCGAGCAGCGGCTGTCGAACTTCCTGTTGTGGGAAGCGGCCTATGCCGAGCTGGTCTACCAGAACGTGCTGTGGCCTGACTATGGGGCCGAGGCCCTGGGCGACGCCGTGCGGCAGTTCCGGCTGCGCGACCGGCGGTTCGGGGCGATCGCGGCCCAGCCGGTGCTCGCGGCCGGCTGATGGTGTCGCTGAGGAACCTGGGGATTCGGGCGGCGTCGGCCCTGGTGCTGGCGCCCCTCGCCGTGCTGGCGATCTGGGCCGGGAGTCTATGGTTCCTGGCGATCATCCTGGCGGCCATCGTCCTGCTGGCGCGCGAATGGGCGGCGATGAGCGCGCCGGGGCGGCGCGACCTGATCGCGGGCAGCGTGGCCCTGGCCATTATGGCGGCGACCATCACCGCCCATACGGGGGCCATGTCTCCGGCGCTGGTGGTGCTGGTCTTCGGCGCGGCGGTGGTGGCGCTGTATGCTCGACGCCTGGGGCAGGAGGGCGTGGATGCGGCCTACGGGGTGCTGTATCTCGGCTGGCCCGCCCTGCTGCTGATCTGGCTGAGAGACGGCGATTCCGGCGTCGGGCTGAGCTGGACCATCCTGGTCTTCGTCGTCGCCTGGGCGTCCGACGTGATGGCCTTCCTCGTCGGCAGCCTGATCGGCGGGCCCAAGCTGTGGCCGCGATACTCGCCCAACAAGACCTGGTCGGGTTTCGTCGGGGGCCTGATCGCGGGATCGGTCGCGGGCTGGCTGGTGGCGACCTATCTGCCCCTCGGGTTGCCCGATCCATTGTGGGGCCTGGCGCTAGGTCTGGCGGGAGCCCTGGCGACCATGGCCGGCGATCTGTGGGAGTCGGCGCTGAAGCGGCGGTTCGGGGTCAAGGACGCGGGCGGGCTGATCCCCGGACACGGCGGCCTGCTGGACCGGGTGGACGGGCTGATGTTCGCTGCCGTGGTCATGGCGGCCGGGCGACTGGGGTCGATGATGCTGGATGGGCGCGGATGATCGAGCGGCGGATCACGGTCCTGGGTTCCACCGGCTCGGTCGGCACCTCGACCCTGGACCTGATGGAACAGGCGGAAGGCGCGGGAACGGGCCGGTTCCAGGTCGTTGCCCTGACCGGCGGAGCCAATATCGCCCGGTTGGCGGAACAGGCCCGGCGCTGGCGACCGGCCGTGGCCGTGACGGCCGACGAGGCGCGCCTGGGCGAACTGACGGATGCGCTGGCGGGTACCGGCATCGCTGTGGCGGCGGGGGAGGCGGCGATCACGGAGGCGGCGACGCGTCCGACCGATCTTGTCATGGCGGCGATCGTCGGCGCGGCGGGACTGAAATCGGCTTGGGCGGCGGCGGCGACCGGGGCGACCCTGGCCCTGGCCAACAAGGAGAGCCTGGTCTGCTGCGGCTCCGGCTTGATCCAGCGGGTCGAGGCGGCGGGCGGGCGGCTGATCCCGGTCGATTCCGAGCACTCGGCCATCTTCCAGGTGTTCCCAGCGGCCGCGCCCGAGCAGGTCGCGCGGCTGATCCTGACGGCGTCGGGCGGGCCGTTCCGGCAGACCTCGCGCGAGGCGATGGCGGCCATGACGCCCGAGCAGGCCGTGGCCCACCCGAACTGGAGCATGGGGGCCAAGATCAGCGTGGACAGCGCCACCATGGCCAACAAGGGCCTGGAGATGATCGAGGCGGCGTATCTGTTCGGCATGCCGGCGTCCAAGATCGATGTGGTGGTGCACCCGGAATCGATCATTCACAGCCTGGTCGAGTTCGTCGACGGCTCCACCCTGGCCCAGATGGGGCCGCCGGACATGAAGACGCCGATCGCCTGCGCCCTGGCGTATCCGGAGCGGATGGCCTGGCCCGCGCCCCGTCTGGATCTGGCGGCCCTGGGTCGGCTGACGTTCGAGGCCCCCGATCCGGTCCGGTTCCCGGCGCTGCGCCTGGCGCGCGAGGCGCTGGAGGCGGGCGGGGGCGCGCCGACCGTGTTCAACGCCGCCAACGAGATCGGGGCGCTGGCGTTTCTTGACCGTCGTCTGGGCTTTCTCAATATTGCCACGGTCGTCGCCGAAACCCTGAATCGGATGACGGCGACGGGGGCGGTTTCTCAAGCAGGCGATGGCTGTGAAGGGGCTCTGGCGCTGGACGCCGAGGCCCGGCGCGTCGCGTCCGGCATCGTCCAGACTCTGGCCCTCGCCGCCTGACGGCGACGGTCGAACGGTAACGGAGACGCGGACGACCCATGCTGGACGCCCTGACCCAGGCCCTGATCTACATCGTGCCCTTCCTGCTGGTGCTGACGGTGATCGTCACCATCCATGAACTGGGCCATTTCTGGGTGGCGCGGGCCTTCGGCGTGAAGGTCGACCGGTTCGCCATCGGCTTCGGCAAGGCCATCTTCAGCCGGACCGACAAACACGGCATCGAATGGCGCGTCGGCTGGATGCCGCTGGGCGGCTATGTGAAGTTCTCGGGCGACATGGACGCTTCCAGCGTGCCCGACAGCCGGGGGCTGGATACGCTCAAACGCGAGATCGTGGCCAAGGACGGCGTCGGCGCCGAGCGCGACTATTTCCATTTCAAGCCGGTGTGGCAGCGGATGCTGATCGTGGCCGCCGGGCCGTTCGCCAACTTCGTGCTGGCGATCACCATCTTCACGATCCTGTTCTCCCTGGTCGGGGTGCAACTGAGGCCTGCCCGAGTGGCGCAGGTGGTGCCCGGCTCGCCGGCGGCCGAGGCGGGTTTTCTGACCGGAGACCTGATCACCGGCCTGAACGGTCGCGACATCTCGGATGCCGGCGAGGTGACCCGCAAGGTCAGCCTGTCCAGTGGCGATCCGGTGCGGTTCACGGTGGAACGTGCGGGACGCGAGATTCAGCTGGTCGCCACGCCGGTGCGCGAGGTTCTGGAGGACCCCATCGCCGGGCGCGTCACGGTCGGCCGCATCGGTCTGGCCTTGGCCTCCTCTCCCGCAGAGGCGCGTCAGGTGCGCTACAATCCGATCCAGGCCATGGGCCAGGGATTCCGCGAGACCGGTGACATCCTGGGTACGACCCTGACCTATCTCGGGCGCATCTTCACGGGTCGCGAGAGCGGGGATCAGCTGAGCGGCCCGCTGGGCATCGCCAAGGCGTCGGGTGCCCTGACCAACGCGGCCGTCGCGGCCAATCCCGACCCGGTCGCGACCGCGATCAACCTGCTTCTGACGCTGACCAGCTTTGCCGCCATACTTTCGATCGGAATCGGCTTTCTAAACCTGTTGCCCATCCCGGTTCTCGATGGCGGTCACCTGGTCTTCTACGCCTATGAGGCTGTGGCGAAGAAGCCAGTCGCGGCCGCGGTTCAGGAGGCGGGGTATCGGGTCGGTCTTGCTTTGCTGGCGGGTTTGATGTTGTTCGCGACCTGGAACGACCTGCAAAAGTTGAACCTGTTCCAATTCCTCGGCGGGCTCGTCAGTTGAGCCGGCGCCAGCCCCCGATGGTTTCCCGAATGATCCTGACCGACACCCGCGACGCTACGAACCCGAGCGCTCGTTCCCTGCGCCGGACCTGCGCGGCCACGGCCAGCCTGATGGCCATGGTGGTCGCGACGCCGTCGCTGGCCCAGACCGCCCCCGCGCCGGACGTGCAGCCGGGTCAGATCGCGCCCGCGCAGGCGGCTGCGAACGAGACCGGCGTCGTCAATCGCATCCTGGTTGAGGGCAATCAGCGGATCGACCAGACCACCGTCCTGTCCTATCTGCCGATCCAGCCGGGCGACACGATCGATCCGGTCATCCTGGACGTCGCCATCCGCACCCTGACGCGGACCCAGCTGTTCGCCGACGTCCAGATCGGCCTGGAGGCCGACGGCGACCTGATCGTCAACATCGTCGAGAACCCGATCATCAACCAGGTGGTGTTCGAGGGGAACGGAGCGATCACCGAGGACAAGCTGCGCGAGGAGGTGACCATCACCCCGCGCGGCATCTACACCCGCGCTCGCGTCCAGGAGGACGTCGGCTCGATCATCGAACTGTACCGCCTGTCGGGCCGCATCTCGGCCACTGTGACGCCCAAGCTGGTTCAGCTGGACCAAAACCGGGTCGACGTCATCTTCGAGATCGACGAGGGCCCCGAGACGGGCGTGCGCGCCATCACCTTCCTCGGCAACCAGGCGTTCTCGGACAGCGAGCTGCGCGAGGTCATGGTGACCAAGCAGTCGCAGTGGTGGCGGTTGTTCACCAAGAACGACAACTACGATCCCAACCGCCTCGACTATGATCGCGAGCAGCTGCGGAAGTTCTACACGAACCGCGGCTACTACGATTTCCGCATCGTGTCGGCGGTGGCCGAGCTGTCGCCCGATGACAGCGCCTTCGGCATCACCCTGACGGTGGACGAGGGCGACCGTTACAATTTCGGCGAAATCAACGTCGTCACCGAGAACGACCGTCTGAACGCCGACCTGCTGGAAGCCTTGCTGCCGATCCGCACGGGCGACCTGTACGAGAGCGACCGGATCGAGAGCTCGGTCGACACCCTGACCTTCGCCGCCGGGTCGGCGGGCTATGCGTTCGTCGACATCAACCCGACCTATCGCCCGAACCCCGAAACCGACACGGTCGACGTCACCTTCAACATCGCCGAGGGCCAGCGGGTCTATGTCGAGCGGATCAACGTCGTCGGCAATACGCGGACGATCGATCCGGTCATCCGCCGCGAACTGCTGGTGAACGAGGGCGACGCCTTCAACCGATCCCTGCTGGAGCGGTCGCGTAACAATCTGCGGGCCCTGGGCTTCTTCAAGGACGTCACGATCGAGGAGACGCAAGGCGAGGCCCCGGACCGTTCGATCGTCAATGTCACGGTCGAGGAACAGCCGACCGGAGAACTGTCCGTCGGGGCCGGCTTCAGCTCGGTCGACAGCTTCGTCGTCAATCTCGGCATTTCCGAGCGCAACTTCCGCGGCCGCGGTCAGAACGTGGTCGCCCGGGTGGAATGGGGCTCCCTTCGCCAGCAGATCGATTTCCGCTTCACCGAGCCCCGGTTCCTCGGCCGGGACATCGGGGCCGGTTTTGATCTGTTCCACTCCCGCTATGACTTCCAGGAGGAGTCGTCGTTCGACTACCGTTCGACGGGTGCCGGCCTGCGTCTGACCTATCCACTGAATGGCTACAGCCGATTGTCGACCCGGTACTTCATCAAGGACGACGAGATCATCGTGCCGCAGGGCTACTGCAGCAGCCTGGGCGCCGGGTCGCGGGCCCTGTGCGAGCAGGTCGGGGCCTCGCTGAACTCTTCGGTTGGCTACACCCTGCTGATCGACCGGCGGAATGACCCGATCCGGCCCACGCGGGGCTGGACCGGATCCCTGCGCCAGGACTTCGCGGGTCTGGGCGGCGACGTGAACTATGTGAAGACCGAGGTCGACGTCACGGCCTACTACGGCATCACGCCCAGCTGGATCGTCTCGGTGACCGGGTCGTCGGGCTATGTCAGCGGCTGGAACGGCGACGCGGTGCGCATCAACGACCGCTTCTTCAAGGGCGGCAACTCCTTCCGCGGCTTCGAGAACGCGGGCATGGGACCGCGCGACCTGAACACCAACGACGCCCTCGGCGGCAACTTCTATGCCGTGGGCAGCGTCGAGCTGACCCTGCCGAACGGCCTGCCCGAGGAATACGGCATCCGCACATCGCTCTTTGCCGATGTGGGCACCCTGGGCGTTCTCGATGACCGCTACACCCTGGGCAGCAACGGCCTGCCGGACGCGACCATCGCCGACGACCTGTCCCTGAGGGCCTCGGCCGGCCTGAGCGTCCACTGGCGCTCGCCGATGGGGCCCATCCGCTTCGATTTCAGCAAGATCCTCAGCCAAGAGGACTATGATCGCACCGAGACCTTCCGTTTCTCGACGTCAACCCAGTTCTAGATCGCCGGCCGATCCGGCCTGCAAAAGGTATCCAGCATGAAACTTCTCGCCATCGGCGCCGCCGCCCTCGCCACCCTGGTCGCCTCCACCGCGGTCGCCCAGACCCAAGGCCCCCAGAACCCCGGCCCAGCCATTCCCGGCGTCTGCGTCTATTTCAACCAGCGCCTGCTGGCCCAGTCGACCGTCGGCCAGGCTGTGCAGACCCGGATGGAACAGCTCGCCACCGAGGTTCAGGGGGAACTGGCTCCCTATGCCACCAACATCCAGTCCGAGATCACCCGCCTGCAGAACGGCGGCGCAGCTGTGAGCGACGCCGATCGCCAGGCCGTCCAGGCCCGTATCCAGGAAGCCCAACAGCTGGAGCAGACCCGCGAGGCCGAACTGCGCTACACTCTGGGCGAGCAGCGTCGGCTGATCTCGGTGGCCGTGGAGCCGATCCTGGTGGCCCTGTATCAGGAACGCGGTTGCGGCATCCTGATCGACCGCGAGAGCGTGTTCATCGTCAACCCGGTCATGGACATCACCGACACGGCGATCGAGCGCCTGAACGCCCAGCTGCCGTCGCTCAGCTTCAATCGCCTGCCGGTCCCGGCCCAAGCAGCGCAGTAAGGGGTTGGGCGTGTCGCCCGATCCTCGCTTCTTCGAGACGCTGAGCCCGCTCGGCGTTTCCGACCTCGCGGCCCTGACGGGCGGCGAGGTCGTTCGCGATCTGGGCCGACCCATCAGACGGGTGGCCCCGCTGGCCATCGCAGGCGACGACGCCGTCGGCTTCCTGGGCGATCGCAAGTTCGTCGACGCCCTGCGCCAGACGGCGGCGGGCTGCGTCATCGTTCCCGACGCCGCGTCGGACCTCGTTCCCGCCACGGCCTCGGTCGTGGTGTCGCGTTCGCCCCAGGCGGGTTGGGCCACCGTGTCAGCGGCGCTGCATCGGCCCGTGCGCCCACAGCCGATCGACCCGTCCGAGGCCGCCGAGGACGAGACCGTCCGGATCGCCCCCGGCGTCGTCATCGGACAGGGCGTCAGGATCGGTCGCGGAGCCGAGATCGGGGCCAACACCGTGATCGGACCGGGTGTCCAGATCGGCCGCGACTGTGTGATCGGCCCGAACGTCTCCATCGGTTTCGCCCTGATCGGGGACCGGGTGAAGATCTATGCCGGCGTGCGGATCGGCGAGGCGGGGTTTGGGGCCGCGGGTGGCGCGAGCGGACCGGTCGATGTGCCCCAGCTGGGTCGGGTGATCCTTCAGGACGAGGTCACGGTCGGGGCCAACACCTGCATCGACCGGGGGGCCTTCGACGACACCGTCATCGGCGAGAAGACCAAGATCGATAATCTGGTGATGATCGCGCACAACTGCGTCATCGGCCGACGCTGCCTGATCGCCGGCCACGTCGGCATCTCCGGGTCCGTGACCGTGGGCGACGGCGTGATCTTCGGCGGCAAGGCCGGCATCGGCGATCATATCCGCATTGGCGAGGGCGCGCGGGTGGCGGCGGGCGCCGGCGTTCTGGCGGACATTCCGGCGGGTGAAACCTGGTCCGGCTATCCCGCGAAACCCATCCGGCAGTTCTTGCGCGAGACCGTCTGGGTCTCCAAACAGGCGGGAGCCAAGAGGAGCAGGGACGGATGAGCGACGCGGGTGTGGGCCAGAGCGGCCTGGCGATCGACTATGCCGAGGTGATGCGTCGTCTGCCCCACCGCTATCCTTTCCTGCTTGTCGACAAGGCCGAGGATTTCGTGCCCGGCACCTCGATCACCGGCATCAAGAACGTCAGCCACAACGAGCCGTTCTTTCCGGGGCACTTCCCCATCGATCCGGTCATGCCGGGCGTCCTGATCGTTGAGGCCATGGCCCAGACCGGGGCCTTGCTGATGTCCAAGTCGCTGGACGTGAACGTCGCCGACAAGGTCATCATGTTTATGTCGATCGACGGGGTGCGGTTCAGGAAACCCGCCCGGCCGGGGGATCAGCTGCGGATGAAGGTGGTCGTGACCCGCGCGCGCGGCGACGCCTACAAGTTTCGGGGCGAGACCTTCATCGACGGCAAGTTGGCCGCCGAGGCCGAGTTCATGGCCATGGCCGTGACGGTCGAGCAGCCGGTTGCCCCATGAGCGCGAAATGAGCGCCATCCATCCGACGGCCATCGTCGATGGCTCGGCTGAGCTGGCCGACGACGTCGTGATCGGGCCGTGGTGCACGGTCGGGCCAGGCGTGAGGCTGGCGCAAGGCGTGCATCTGGTCAGCCATGTGGTGGTCCAGCAGGATACGTCCGTCGGCGCGCGGACGGTGATCCATCCCTTCGCCGTGATCGGCGGCGACCCCCAGCACAACGGCTACAAGGGCGAGCCCGTGCGGCTGGAGATCGGGTCGGACAATTCGATCCGGGAGCACGCGACCTTCAATCGAGGCACGCCACAGGGCTCGGGCGTAACGCGGGTCGGCTCGAACGGCCTGTTCATGACGGGGGCGCACGTCGGACATGACGCCGTGGTGGGCGACAATGTCGTCATGGCCAATCAGGCGACCCTGGGCGGGCATGCCCGGATCGGCGACCGGGTCTTTCTGGGCGGCCTCTGCGCCGTGCATCAGAACGGCCGGGTGGGGCAGGGGGCGATCGTCGGCGGCTTGGCGGCGGTGACGCGCGATGTGATTCCGTACGGCTCGGCCTGGGGCAACCATGCGCGGCTGCACGGGCTGAACCTGATCGGGCTGAAGCGAAAGGGCTATGGCAAGGACGCGATCCGGCGGCTGCTGGCGGCCTATCGGGACCTGTTCGAGGGTCCGGGCGTGTTCGCTGACCGGGTGTCAAAGATGGAAATCGAATACGGCGATCTGATCGAGATCATGGAGATCGTGGCCTTCATCCGCGAGGACGCCAAGCGGCCCTTGTGCCTGCCGGAGGCTTAGGCGTGGCGGCGGGCAAGCTGGGTCTGATCGCGGGCGGCGGCGCCCTGCCGCTGGCCATCGCCGCGCGGTGCGAGGCCGAAGGGCGGTCGGTGTTCGTGGTGCGGCTGAGCGGGTTCGCCGACGCCCATCTGGTCCGCTATCCGGGCGTCGAGGCGGGCATGGCCGAGATCGGCAAGGTGCTGTCGGCCCTGAAGAAGGCGGGGTGCGCGGCGGTGTGCTTCGCGGGCACGGTGAACCGGCCCGATTTCAAGAGCCTGAAGCCCGATCTGAAGGGCGCGACGGTCCTGCCCGGCATCATCGCGGCGGCGACGAAGGGCGACGACGCCCTGTTGCGGAAGATTCTCTCGGTATTTGAGGCTGAGGGTTACGCCATCGAGGGCGCGGACGACATCCTGGGCGGAGAGACCTTGCCGGCTAGGGCGCTGGGGCGGGTGACGCCCACGGAAGCCCAGCTGGCGGACCTGAGGAAGGCTTTGCACGTCGCGGAAAAGGCGGGCGAACTGGACATCGGCCAAGGGGCGGTCGTCTGCGACGGCCTGGTGCTCGCTGTGGAGGCGCAGGAGGGGACCGACGCCATGCTGGCCCGCGTCGCCGGTCTGCCCGCCGATCTGCGGGGCGCGGCGGGAGCGTTGAAGGGGGCGCTCGGCAAGGCGCCCAAGCCGATCCAGGACCTGCGCGTCGACATGCCGGTGATGGGGGCGCGCACGATCGAGATGGCGCACGCCGCCGGGCTGGCGGGCGTCGGCGGGGTGGCGGACCGGCTGATCCTGATCGACCGGGCGGCGATCATCGCGGCGGCGGACCGGCTGGGCCTGTTCGTCTGGGGCGAGAGCCGATGAAGGTCATGCTGGTCGCGGCCGAGGCCTCGGGCGATGCGCTCGGGGCCGGGCTGGCGAAGGCCTTGCGCGCCCAGCGACCGGATGTGGCGCTTATCGGCGTGGGCGGGCCGAAGATGGCGGCGGAGGGCATCGTCAGCCCCTTCGACATCGCCGAACTGTCGATCCTGGGCTGGATCGAGGGCCTGCGCGCCTATGGCCGGGTCAAGGCGCGGGTCGCCGACACCGTGGCGTTCGCCGTGCGAGAGCGGCCGGACGCGATCGTGCTGATCGACAGCTGGGGCTTCACCATCCGGGTGGCCAAGGCGATCCGGGCGGTCCTGCCGGACGTCAAGCTGATCAAATATGTCGGGCCCCAGGTCTGGGCCTCGCGGCCGGGGCGGGCGAAGACGCTGGCCGGGGCGGTCGATCACCTGCTGGCGCTCTATGCCTTCGACGCGCCGTGGTTCGAAAAGGAGGGCCTGCCGACAACCGTCGTGGGGTCTCAGGCCCTGCATGTCGACATGAGCGGGGCCGATCCAGGGGGGTTCCGCCGGGCGCGAGGGATCGCGGCGGACGCGCCCCTGCTGCTGGTCCTGCCCGGCAGCCGGCCGAGCGAGATCCGGCTGATGACGCCCGTCTATGAGGCCGCCGTCGCGGGGCTGAAGGCCGAGCGGCCGGGGCTGGAGGTGGCGGTCGTGGCGGCCGGCACGGTGGCGGAGGACGTCGCCGCTCGCATCGCCGCCTGGCCTTTCCGTGTGCATCTTGTCAGCGAAGCCGACAAGTATTCGGCCATGAAGGCGGCGACGGTGGCGTTGGCGACATCCGGCACGGTCTCGACCGAACTGGCGCTCGCGGGGGCGCCGATGGTCATCGGCTACCGCTTCCAGCCGCTCAGCTATGCGATCATGAAGCCCTTCTTCACCGGCAAGTACGCGACCCTGTTCAACCACGCGGCCGACGCCGAGATCGCCCGCGAACTGATCCAGAAGGACGCGACGCCGGAGGGGTTCGCCACCGAGGTGGGGCGGTTGCTGGACGACCCGACGGCCCGCGCCGACCAGGCGGCGCGGCAGACGGCGGCGCTGGACCTCATGGGCCGCGAGGGGCGCGACCCGTCTGAAATCGCGGCGGAGGCGGTGCTGGCGGTCACGACGGCCGGTTCCTGGGTCTAGCCTGAAGCTCGCTTGCGAGCCGTAGGGCACGTTCGGGCAGGCGAACGTTCAAGCGCCCAAGCCCAGGCCCGGGCGGTAGACAGTCGGAAAGGGTTAATATAACCCTGATCACGCGGGTTCTCGACCTCCCTCCAAGGTTCGCCTGACAGGGGAAAAGTGAAGCCTCGCAAGGACTTGATAGGGGAGCTGACGGAATGGATCCGATCACGTCGATCGTGGCCTCCATGCTGATCTCGGGCGCTGCGGCGACCGACGGACATGGTTGCGCCGAGGCTCCGCACTATGATGGTGTGCCCTGCGCCTGCACCCGCGTCGTTGACTTCTACGGTCCGTGGACGGGCGGAGGTGGATACACGCCGCCAGGGGGCTGGCCGCCGCCGATCAACGTGCCGGCCGGCCCGGTCATCCACGTGTCGTCGCCCGGCTATCGGGTGATCGGCCGCCCGGTGAACGTCGCCGGGCCCGTGGTGCACATCCAGGGCCCGCCGGTCTATGTGGACGCCCCGCCGATCCGCATCGCGCCGGCCCAGATCTACGTCCAGCGTCCCGAGGTCCATGTGCGGCCGTCGGAGATCATGGTCGAGCCGCCGCAGGTCTATTTCTCGGACTGCGAGGACGGCACGGTCTGCACGCCGGTCGAGGGCCACGGTGGCGGTTCCGGCAGTGGCGCGCACGCGTCGACCTACGCGGCGCCTCCGCCGCCAAGCGGCGAGTCCGCCGTGCTGTCGTCGCGGGTGACGCCACTCCCGCCGTCGGCTCCGTCTCCGCCGACCGTTCCGGTCTATGCTCCGAGACAGGATCGGAACTGACGGTGACGGCCAAGGCCCGCGTCTGGGCAACCGCCGTAGCGGGTAGACGCCCCGGCTGGAGCCGCATGTTCGGGCGATTGATCGGCGCGACTGCCCTGATGCTGATCGCCGCCGTGTCCTCTCCGGCGGCCGCCCTACAGCAACCGACGCCGGGCCAGGCGGAGGCCGCCGACCAGGGGGCCTCGCCCATCGTTCAGCGGTTGAAGTCATGGGTTCTCCGGACGGGCGACAATCAGGCCCTGCCCTTCGTCCTGATCGACAAGGTCAACGCCCAGGTCTTCGCCTTCGACCGCGACGGGCGCCTGTTGGGGGCCACGCCGGTGCTTCTGGGTCTGGCGCGCGGCGACATCGCGCCGCCCGACATCGGCGATCGTCCGCTGTCCGCCATCGGGCCGGAGGATCGCATCACCCCGTCGGGGCGGTATCTGGCCGCGACGGGCGAAAACCTGACCGGGGCGAGCGTGCTGTGGATCGACTACGACGGCGCGCTGTCGCTGCATCCGGTCCGGGGGCGCCCCGCCGATCGGCGTCTGCAGCGCCTGGCCACGCCGACGCCTGAGGACAACCGGATTTCCTACGGCTGCGTGAACGTGCCGGTCGCCTTCTACGAGGACGTCATCGCGCCGACGTTCAGAGGCACGGTGGGGGTCGTCTACATCCTGCCCGAGGACCGCGCGATGGCGGATGTCTTTCCCGGAGTCTGAGCGAAATCGGAACCCTCTCCCTCTGGGAGAGGGAGGTCACCCCCGCGACTGGATCGGCACGTAGTCGCGCTCGGTCGGGCCGGTGTAGAGCTGGCGCGGGCGGCCGATCTTCTGGGACGGATCGGCCATCATCTCCTGCCACTGGGCGATCCAGCCGACGGTGCGGGCCAGCGAGAACAGCACCGTGAACATCGAGGTTGGGAAGCCCATCGCCGACAGGGTGATGCCGGAATAGAAGTCCACGTTCGGGAACAGCTTGCGCTCGATGAAATACTCGTCGCTCAGCGCGATCTTCTCCAGCTCCTTGGCGACCTGGAACAGGGGGTCGTTGGGGTCGCCGACGGCGGCCAGCACCTCGTCGGCGCTCTCCTTCATCACCTTGGCGCGCGGATCGTAGTTCTTGTAGACCCGGTGGCCGAAGCCCATCAGCTTGTATTTCTTGGCCTTCACGCCTTCGATGAACTCCGGGATCTTGTCCGGGGTGCCGATCTCCTTGAGCATGTTCAGCGCCTCCTCGTTGGCGCCCCCGTGCGAGGGCCCCCACAGGCAGGCGATGCCGGCGGCGATGCAGGCGAAGGGGTTGGCCCCCGACGACCCCGCCAGACGCACCGTCGAGGTCGAGGCGTTCTGCTCGTGGTCGGCATGCAGGATGAAGATGCGGTCCATGGCCTTGGCCAGGATCGGGTTGACCTCATAGTCCTCGGCCGGGACGGCGAAGCACATGCGCAGGAAATTCTCGGAATAGGTCAGCTCGTTCCTGGGCGACACGAAGGGCTGGCCGACGTGGTATTTGTAGGCGCGGGCCGCGATGGTCGGCATCTTGGCGATCAGGCGGATGGCCGAGATCTCCCGCTGGCGGGCGTCGTGAATGTCCAGGCTGTCGTGGTAGAAGGCCGACAGGGCCCCGACCGCCCCGACCATGATGGCCATCGGGTGGGCGTCGCGGCGGAAGCCTTCGAAGAAGCGGTCGAACTGGGCGTGCAGCATGGTGTGCCGCGTGACGATGTTTTCGAAGGCCGCGAACTCCGACGCCGTCGGCAGTTCGCCGTGCAGCAGCAGGTGACAGACTTCGAGGAAGCTGGACTTGGACGCCAGCTGGTCGATGGGATAGCCGCGGTGCAGCAGGGTGCCCGCGTCGCCGTCGATGAAGGTGAGCGCGCTCTCGCAGGCCGCCGTCGAGGTGAAGCCCGGGTCGAAGGTGAAGGCGTCGGTCGCGCCGTAGAGCTTGCGGATATCGATGACGTTCGGGCCGGTCGAGCCCGCCAGCACCGGCATTTCGACGGTCTTGTCGCCATAGGTCAGGGTCGCCGTTCCGGCGGGTTTGGACACGTCGCTCATATGGCGGCCCCTCTGTACTGGTGTGTCGCGACCGGGCTGGCCGGCCGCCTCGGGAAGGTTAGGCACGTTCACTTAGTCTGTTGCAGCGCATCATCCAAGCGCCCCAGAGCCTCTTCGCGCCCCAACGCCGAAAGGATGCGGGCGATGTCGGGCGAGACGAGGCCCCCGGTCAGGGCCGCGCGCATGGGCGGGCCGATCTTGCCAAAGCCGACGCCCTCCTCCTCGGCGAAGACTTTGAGCTCGGCCTCGAGGGCGAAGACGTCCCACGACTGGAACAGGGCCAGGCGTGTCCGCAGTCGCTCGATGCGGTCGGCGGTCTCGCCGGACAGCAGGGCGCGCGCCTTGTCGTCGAGCGACAACGGACGGCGGGCGAGGACGAAGGCGGTCTGGTCGGCCAGCTCGACCAGGGTCTTGGCCCGGTCCTTCACGAACGGCATGGCCTGCTGCAGGCGCGCCTCGTCGCCTTCGTGCAGCGCGCGTCCGGCGGCGAGGTGGGCGTCCAGCGTGAGCTTGGCCAGGCGGTCGTCGGCGGCGAGGCGCAGCCAGTGGGCGTTGACGTGGGCGAGTTTGTCGAAGTCGAGCCGGGCCGGCGCCTTGCCGATGGCGTCGAGGTCGAACCAGCCCTGCGCCTGTTCGTCGGAGAACAGCTCCTCGTCGCCATGCGCCCAGCCGAGGCGCGCCAGGTAGTTGCGCATGGCCTCGGGCAGATAGCCCATCTCGGCGTACTCGTGGACCGCCTGGGCACCGTGACGCTTGGACAGTTTCGCGCCGTCCGGGCCGTGGATCAGGGGGATGTGGGCGAACACCGGGCGGCCCCAGCCCAGGGCGTCATAGATCAGGCTCTGGCGCGCGGCGTTGTTGAGGTGATCGTCGCCCCGGATGACGTGGGTGACGCCCATGTCGTGGTCGTCGACGACCACGGCGAGGTTGTAGGTCGGCGCGCCGTCCGAGCGAAGGATGACGAGGTCGTCCAGCGAGGAGCTGTCCCAGCGGACGTTCCCCTGCACGGCGTCCTCGACCACCACGGCGGTGTCGAGCGGGCGGCGGAAGCGCACCGTGTGGGGCTTGGCCAGATCATCGACCGAGGGCTGGCGGTCGCGCCAGGGGGAGACGAAATCCTGTCCGGCTGCCTTGGCGGCGTCGCGCAAAGCACCGGTCTCTTCTGCCGACAGGAAGTCGCGATAGGCGTGGCCGGTCTCAAGCAGCTGATCGACCACCTCGCGGTGGCGGTCGGCGCGGGCGAACTGGAAGACAGGCTCCTCGTCGGCGAACAGCTCCAGCCACGACAGGCCGTCGAAGATGGCCTTGACCGCCTCGTCGGTCGACCGTTCGCGGTCGGTGTCCTCGACGCGGACCAGGAACTTGCCGCCCCGGCCCTTCGCGTAGAGGTAGTTGAACAACGCCGTTCTTGCCCCTCCTATGTGGAGCGAGCCGGTGGGCGAGGGGGCGAAGCGGGTGACGATCAGGGGAGGAGCTGAAGGCATGGAAAGGGGGTCCGATGGGGCCGCCCTTATACCGCCCGATGCCGCAAAGCCCACCCCGGCCGATCGCCTCCGGGCCTGGTTGTCGGCCGAGGCGGCAGAGCAGAGCCTGCGCTGGCGGCTCTGGGCCCCGGTGGCGTTCGGGGGCGGGGCGGCGATCTATTTCGCGCTGAAGACCGAGCCGCCGCTGTGGCCGCTGTTGCTGGCGGCGGGTGTGGCGACGGCGGTGTGGCTGGGCGCGCGATTGAGGGGCGCGGGGCGGGCCGTGACCTTGCCGCTGATGCTGCTGGCCTGTCTGGCGCTCGGTCTGGCGGTGGCCAAGGTCCGAACCGAGCGGGTGACGGCACCGATCGCGCCGGCGATCGCCGAGCCGACGACGGTCGAGGGCTGGGTCATGGACGTCGACAGTCCAGGCGATCGGGGCCACCGGGTGGTGATCGCGCCGGTCCGCCTCCGGGGGCTGGAACCCGAGGCCACGCCGATCCGCCTGAGGGCCACGGTACGGGGCGAGCCGCCACGTCCGGGCGATGCGATCCGGCTGTTCGCCATCGTCAACCCGCCGCCGCCACCGGCCAGCCCCGGTGCCTATGACTTTGGTCGAAACGCCTTTTTCCTCGGCATGGGCGGGACGGCGTTCGGGCTCGGCCCGACGCGTGAGGCGGTTCTGCCGGAGCCGCCGTGGCAGATCCGGCTGGCGATGCGGGTCAACGCCGCGCGCTTCGCCCTGGCCGAGCGGATCGTCGCGCGCCTGGGCGATCGGACGGGTGGGATCGCGGCGGCGATGGTCACGGGACACGAGACCTGGATCGCGCGCGAGGATCTGGACGCCATGCGCGACAGCGGTCTGGCGCACATCCTGTCGATCTCGGGCCTGCACATGGCGATCGTGGGCGGCTTCGTCTTCTTCGCGGTCCGGCTGGGCGTGGCGGCGTGGCCCTGGCTGGCGTTGAGGGTGAGCGGCAAGAAGGTGGCGGCGGTCGCGGGGTTGATCGCGGTCTGGAGCTATCTGGTGCTGTCGGGCGCGCCGGCCCCGGCGCAGAGGGCGGCGATCACGGCGTCGGTGGCGTTTGCGGCCATGCTGCTGGATCGACCGGCGGTGACCATGCACGCCCTGGCGGTCGCGGCGATGATCGTGCTGGCGTTGCAACCCGAGGCGATCGTGACGCCGGGCTTCCAGATGTCATTCGCGGCGACGGCGGCCCTGGTGGCGCTGGCTGAGGCGTGGCCGCCCCGGCCGCGGGATATGGGCGTGCCGTGGCCGATCGCGGCGGTGCAGGGGGCGGGGCACTGGCTGACGGTGGCGGTGACCGCCAGCCTCGTCGCTGGCGCGGCGACAGGGCCGTTCGCGATCCAGCACTTCAACCGCGCTGCGGTCTATGGACTGGTGGCCAATCTGGCGACCTCGCCGATCGCGGACTTCGTGATGATGCCGGCCCTGGCTTTGGGCGCGGTTCTGGAGCCGCTGGGGCTGGGCGGGCCGTTCCTGTGGGTCGCGGGAAAGGGCGTCGAGGCGATGCTGGCGATCGGCCACTGGACGGCGGGGCTCCCGGGCGCCGTCCGGACGGTGGCGAGCGCGCCGGATTTCGTGCTGCCGATCGCGTTCGTCGGGGTGCTGTTCATCTGTCTCTGGCGCGGGCGGCTGCGGTGGCTGGGCCTGCCGTTCGCTTGCGCCGTCCTGCTTTGGCCGAGGGCGGAGACGCCAACGCTGTGGATCGGCGATGCGGGCACGAACGCGGCGTGGAGCGAGGACGGGAAGGCAGTCGTCGTCAGGCCGGGCGTGCGGGAGTTCGCGGCGGACCTGTGGTCGCGGCGGCGTGGGCTGGAGCTGACGCCGAAACCGGAGGCGGGGTGGGCCTGTCAGCGGACGGCGTGCGCGCCGACGGACGGGACGGCCCCGGTGGCGTTGTGGTGGGGAAGGCGTGCGCCGTCGTCGGAACAGCTGGCCGGGCTGTGCGGGGCCGCCGAGGTGGTCAGCGTGCGGGCCGTCGTCAATGCCTTGCCGGCGTCCTGCGCGGATCGGCTGGTGCTGGACGGGGTCGACTTCGCGCGGGGCGGGGCGGTCGAGCTCTGGCGCGGCGAGGACGGCTGGCGGGCGCTATGGACTACGGACGTGCGCGGCGACCGGCCGTGGAGCCGGATCGGCGATCCGGATGGGGAGGGGTGAGGGGGGCTTAGCATTAGCCCCCTTGTCATCCCGGCCGGAGCGCAGCGGAGAGCCGGGACCAGGATGCCGCATTGTGTAGCTCCCGGTCGGCCGGAGGACGAACCGGGAGAACGGTCCGAACGCATGATGACGCTGAAGCATTGGCCCGGCTCGCTGGCCGGGCCTCGTTACAAGGTCGACGCTGCGTCCCGGCTCTCCGCTGCGCTTCGGCCGGGATGACAAAAGCGGTTCACCCCGGGGGGCCGAGGTTGCGCTCCGGCCGGGCTGACAAAATCAAGCTCAGTGATACCGGCGGATGAGGCCCACCAGCTTGCCCTGGACCTCGACCTGGTCGGGGCCGAAGATGCGGGTTTCGTAGTTGCGGTTGGCGGGCTCCAGAGCGATGGAGCCGCCCTTCTTGCGCAGGCGCTTGAGCGTGGCCTCCTCGCCTTCGACCAGCGCCACGACGATCTCGCCGGAGGAGGCGGTGTCGGACTTCTTGATGACGACCAGGTCGCCGTCGAGGATGCCAGCCTCGATCATCGAATCGCCCTCGATCTCGAGCATGTAGTGCTCGCCCGCGCCCAGCATGGCCTCGGGCACCGAATAGCGGCCGTTGTCGCCCTGGAGCGCGGCGATGGGGGCGCCGGCGGCGATCTTGCCGACCAGGACCAGTTCACGGGTGTCGTTGGCGGCTTCGACCGGCTGGCTGCGGCCGCCGCCCTCGATCACCGCGGGCGTGAAGCCGGCCCGGCCGCGGGGCGCTCCGGCCGTGGCCTGTTCCGGCAGCTTCATGACCTCCAGCGCCCGGGCGCGGTGGGCGAGGCGGCGGATGAAGCCGCGCTCCTCCAATGCCGTGATCAGGCGGTGGATGCCCGACTTGGACGCCAGATCCAGCGCCTCCTTCATCTCGTCGAAGGAGGGCGAGACGCCCGTCTCCTTGATGCGTTCGTGGATGAACATCAGGAGTTCGTGCTGTTTGCGCGTGAGCATCGGACGTTGCCTTCAGAACAAGTCGTGAACCGTTGGCGATGTTCTGTAAGTGTTCTTGGTGAATGTCAACTTAACGGGAAACGGCGGTGCGATGGCGACCGAGAGCCCTCCTCAGTTGAGCCGCGAAGCGACGCGGAGAAGTGGGGAGCAGCAGGTTTGGAATATGCTGCGTCGAGCCGTCGATGAGACGAAGATGCAGGGCTGAACCCGGCTTTCCCCAGAACTCAGTGCGTTCGATCGCCACTCTCTCGATGTCCCGGAAAAGGATCGGTTGCTTCCAGTGAGGATGCTGCAAGCGGTCTTCCAGGACTTCGACCGTCGTCCCCTTCTGACTGGCCAGTCGCTGGAGCGCGACGACCATAAAGCCTGCGATCAAGAAGCTGGCGATGACGGCGAACTCCCATGGTCGACGGCCGCTGTATCCGAGCCCATCTGATGCGAGGAGAGCGCACGCGCGGACGACGAGGACGGGAACGGCCACCAGAAAAACCGCGATCAAAAGACGGCGCTCCCAGATGGCTTTCGCAGTCGGGCGCCTGCTGTCGCTCACAGGAGAAGCGCCCGCGTCGCCTCTTCAACATCGCTCTGACGCATCAGGCTTTCGCCGACCAGGATCGCCCCCGCGCCGGCCTCGGCGACCGCAGCAACGTCGGCGGGTGTGAAGATGCCGCTTTCGGCGACCAGCAGGGCGTTCGGCGGGGCCAGGTGCGCCATGCGGGCGGTGGTGGCGAGGTCGACCTCGAAGGTGCGCAGAGACCGGTTGTTGACGCCGATCAGCTCGCCGCCAAGCGAGGCGGCGCGGGCCATTTCGGCTTCGTCGTGGGTCTCGATCAGGGCGTCCATGCCGAATCGGCGGGCCTCGGCCAGCAAGTCGGCGGCGAGCGAATCATCGACCATCGACAGGATGATCAGGATGCAGTCGGCGCCGAGCGTGCGGCTCTCGGCCACCTGCCAGGGCTCGACGAGGAAGTCCTTGCGCAGGCAGGGCAGGGCGACGGCGGCGCGGGCGGCGACCAGATAGGCGTCGTCGCCCTGGAAGCTTGGCCCGTCGGTCAGGATCGACAGGCAGGCGGCGCCCCCGACCTCGTAGGCGCGGGCCAGGGCGGGCGGGTCGAAGTCGGCGCGGATCAGGCCCTTGGAGGGGCTGGCCTTCTTGACCTCGGCGATCAGGGCGGGGCGGCCGGGCGCGGCGCGCTTTCGCAGGGCGGCGGTGAAGCCGCGCGGCATGCCGGCGACCAGGGCCAGCGATTCGATCTCGGCGAAGGGGCGCTCGCGTTTGCGGGCGGCGACGTCCTCGCGCTTGTAGGCGGCGATCTGTTCGAGGATGTCGGTCATGCCTCGGGCACCTCTGCGGGGGCGGAGGTGACGCGGGCGAGCGTCTCCAGCGACCGGGCGGCCGAGCCGTCGTCGATGGCGCGGGCGGCGATGGCCACGCCGTCCTTCAGATCAGCGGCGCGGTCGGCGACGACGAGGGCGGCGGCGGCGTTCAGCAGGACGACGTCGCGGTAGGGGCCGGAGGTGCCGGCCAGCAGGGCGCGAAGGGCCGTGGCGTTCTCCTCGGCGTCGCCGCCGCGAAGGTCGGCGAGGCTGGCGCGGGGCAGGCCGGCGTCCTCGGGCGTGACCTGGAAGCGGCGGACGGCGCCGTCCTTCCATTCGGCGACGTCGGTCGGGCCGGTGGTGGTGAGCTCGTCCAGACCCTGGCCGTGAACGGTCCAGGCGCGGGTCGCGCCGAGGCGGCCCAGCACCTCGACCAGGGGTTCGAGCAGGCGCGGATCATAGACGCCCATGACTTGGCGGCGGGCGCCGGCCGGGTTCGACAGCGGACCCAGCAGGTTGAACACGGTGCGAAACCCGATCTCGGCCCGGATCGGCGTCACATGGCGCATGGCGCCGTGATAGGCGGGAGCGAAAAGGAAGCAGATGCCGGCTTGGTCCAGCGCCTGCTTCTGGCGCTCGGCCGGGGCCATTAGGTCGACGCCGAGCGCGGCCAGCACGTCGGACGATCCGGATTTGGAGCTGAGGGCACGGTTGCCGTGCTTGGCGACCTTGAGGCCCGCCCCCGCGAGCACCAGCGCGGCGGCGGTGGAGATGTTGAAGGTGTGGGCGCCGTCGCCGCCGGTGCCGCAGGTGTCGATGACGTCGAAGGGGGTCTCGAACGGCGCGGCGGCCGAGCGCATGGCGCGGGCGAAGGCGGTGATCTCGGGCACGGTCTCGCCCCGGATGCGCAGGGCGGTGACGGCGGCGGCGACCTGGGCGGGGGTCGGCTCGCCGCGCAGGCAGGCGGCGAAGAAGTCGCCGGCCTCGGCCTCGGTCAGGATCTGGCCGTCGACCAGCTTGGCCAGCAGGGGCTTGATGGTGTCCGACATCAGACGACCGCGAGGCGGCGGACGTTGGCCAGGTCCAGGAAGTTGGCGATCAGGTCGTGGCCGTGTTCGGTGGCGATGGATTCCGGGTGGAACTGGACGCCGTGGATGGGCCGTTCGTGATGCTGGACGCCCATGATCTCGCCGTCCTCGGTCCAGGCGGTGACATTCAGCGTATTGGGCAGAGTCGCGCGGCTGACCGCCAGGCTGTGGTAGCGGGTGGCGGTGAAGGGGCTGGGCAGGCCCTTGAACAGGCCCCGGCCCTCGTGAGTGATCGGCGAGGTCTTGCCGTGCATCAGGGTCTGGGCGCGGACCACGTCGCCGCCGAAGGCCTGGCCGATGGCCTGGTGGCCCAGGCAGACGCCGAGAATTGGCATGTCGTCTGGCGCGGTCTTCAGGATCGGCAGGCAGATGCCGGCCTGATCGGGCGCGCAGGGGCCTGGGGATAGCAGGATGGCTTCGGGCTTCAGAGCCCAGGCCTCGTGGACGGTCAGGTCGTCGTTGCGGATGACATGCGTCTCCGCGCCCAGCTCCGCGAGGTAGTGGACGAGGTTGTAGGTAAAGCTGTCGTAGTTATCGACGACGAGGATCATGGGAGAGCTTCTAGGGGCTGGCTTGACCGTCGCCAAGCGAGGAGGCGCGGCAACTCTTGGTTAACCGAATGGGCGTGAGGTCGCAGCGTTGAAGCGGGAGACCCGACATGGCCCATGTGCTGACCCAGATCGAAGCCGCCCGAGGTCATCTCGGCGTGCCGCCGCGCAAGGCGGGGGCGCTGTCCCTGTTGGGCGCGACAGCCCTGGCAGCCACAGCCGCTGTGCTGCTCGCGGGCGTAATGGTGCTTGGTCCGGGCGTGGTGATCGAGGATCCGAGCGTAGCCCAGGCGAGCCCCGAGGTCGGCTAGACCAGCTGCCCGCACACGAACGCCGTCTCGCCGGCTTCTAGCAGACCCGCCAGCACATCCTCGGCATCCGCCGGGGCGACGATCAGGATGAAGCCGACGCCGCAGTTGAAGGTGCGGCGCATCTCGTGATCGCTGATGCCGCCCGTCTCGGCGATCCAGCGGAACACGGGCGGCAGGGGCCAGGCGTCCCAGTCGAACTCGGCGGTCAGATGATCGGCCAGGCAGCGGGGCGGGTTCTCGATCAGGCCGCCGCCGGTGATATGCGCCGCGCCCTTGATCCTGCCGGCCTTCATCAGGGGCAGGACCGACTTCACATAGATGCGGGTCGGTTCCATCAGGGCCTGGGCCAGCGACCGGTCCGGCGCGAAGGGGGCGTCGGAGCCCCAGGACAGACCCGAACGCTCCACCACCTTGCGGATCAGGGAGTAACCGTTGGAGTGGGGGCCGGACGAGGCCAGGCCGATGATCAGGTCGCCTGTGTTCTGGAGATCCAGACGAGGCAGGGCATGGCCGCGTTCCAGCGCGCCCAACGAAAAGCCCGCCAGGTCGTAGTCGCCGCCGGAATACATGCCGGGCATCTCGGCCGTCTCGCCGCCGACGAGCGCGCAGCCGGCCTGGCGGCAGCCCTCGGCGATGCCGGACACGACGCGGCGGGCGGCGTCGATCTCCAGCTTGCCGGTGGCGTAGTAGTCGAGGAACAGCAGGGGCTCCGCGCCTTGGGCCAGCAGGTCGTTGACGCACATGGCCACCAGATCGACGCCGACGCCGTCGTGGCGTCCGGTCTCGATGGCGATCTTCAGCTTGGTGCCGACGCCGTCAGTGGTGGTGACGATCAGGGGATCGACGAAGCCCGCCGCCTTCAAGTCGAACAGGGCCCCGAAACCGCCCAGCGACGGCTCCGAACCCGGCCGCGCGGTGGATTTCGCCAGAGGCTTTATGTGCTCCACCAGCATGTCGCCGGCGTCGATGTCGACGCCCGCGTCGGCGTAGGTCAGGCCGTTCTGGCGGGAATCAGAGGTGTCGCTCATCGCTCACAGGCCTGAAAGGAGTGCGGAAAAAAGGCCGGGGCTCTTGCCACGACGCGGTCGCGGGGGGCTATAGCATTTCAATGACGCCGATCACCACCAATGACGCGCTGGCCCAGTTCTGTTCGGCGGTTCGCAACGCTCCCTTCATCGCGGTCGACACCGAGTTCATGCGGGAGACGACCTACTGGCCCAAGCTGTGCCTGATCCAGGCCGCGACGCCGGAGCATGAGGCGATCATTGACCCCCAGGCCGAGGGGCTGGACCTGGAGCCGTTCCTCGACATCCTGCGCGACCCCGCGATTGTAAAGGTGTTCCACGCCGCGCGCCAGGACACGGAAATCTTCGTCAAGCTGGGCGCCATGCCCAAGCCGATGTTCGACACCCAGGTGGCGGCCATGGCGGCGGGGTTCGGCGATCAGGTCGCCTATGACGGACTGGTCCGGCAGATGCTGCGGATCGACCTGGACAAGGGCAGCCGCTTCACCGACTGGTCGCGGCGGCCCCTGTCGGACGCGCAGCTGCACTATGCGCTGGGCGATGTGACCCATCTGGCGGCCCTGTACCCCAAGCTGCGCGACCGGCTGATGAAGGAGGGCCGCCTGGACTGGGTGACCTCGGAGATGGAGGATCTGGTCGACCCGGACCTCTACGACACCGATCCGGAGAAGGCCTGGAAGCGGCTGAAACCCAAGAAGTATTCGGCCAAGTACCTCGCGGCGTTCAAGGCGACGGCGGTCTGGCGAGAGCGGGCGGCGCAGGAGCGGGACCAGCCACGCGGCCGCATTCTGAAGGACGAGGCGATCGACGAGGTCGCGACCCAGGCCCCGACCGATATCGAAGCCTTCAACCGGTTGCGGTCCGTCCCCAAGGGCTTCGGCGGCTCTCGGCTGGGGCTGGAGCTGATCGAGGTGCTGAAGCGCGTCATGGCCGACCCGGAGGCCCATGCGCCCAAGATGGACCGGCCCGCGCACAACCAGCCGGCGCCGCCCAGCGTCGTGGAGCTGCTGAAGGTCCTCCTGAAGGCCAAGAGCGACAACGCCGGCGTGGCCTCCAAGCTGATCGCCAACGTCGCCGACCTGGAGAAGATCGCCTTGTCGGACGCCGCCGACGTGGACGCCCTCAAGGGCTGGCGGCGGCAGCTGTTCGGCGAGGACGCGCTGAAGCTCAAGCGGGGCGAGATCGCGCTCGTTCTCAACGGGGCGCGGGTCGAGGTCGTGGAGATCGAGTAGATCGCCGCGTCTCTTCCCCGGTCGCCGCTTGGCGAATGAGGAGGGGACCGCGAAGCGGTGGAGGGGTTCTGGACGCCCCGCCACACTCACTGAACGGCGTGACTTTAAGGCTTACAGCTTTCTAGCTGGGTCTTCTGAGGCCATGTCTGAGAGATTGGACTCGTTGGACTCGGACCGTCCGGAGTCCAATCTCGACGTTCGAGACGCTCGTCTAGATTTCCAGCTTCAGCCCCAGCGCCTCCGCGAGCGCCTTGGCGCGCCGCTTCGTCTGTTCGCCCAGCAGGACGTCGGCATACCCGGGCGCGGCCGTGAGGCTGAGCGTCCCGCCTCCGACCCGCACGGACGCATTGGCCAGCAACTGAGGCGAGCGGCCCGACAGATCGCATCCGAGCCGTAGCGCCAGACCCATGGCGCGAGCCCCCAGCCGGGCCTCCTCGCTCAGTAGCCGGTCCGCGGCGGCGGGCTCCGGGGTCGAGGCGCTGCCGCCGTAGCGGGCGTTGAGGGCGCAGGCCAGCCAGACGCGCTCGGCGTGGGTCTGACCCGGGATGGGCGCGCGCAGGACCTGATCGAACACCAGATCGACGCGGTGGTCTGGATGCAGCCGGGCACCCAGATCGGCCAATCCACACGCGGCGGCGGCCAGGACCGGGTCACGCTCGGGCCCGAAGCTGACCGGCAGGGCGGCGATGACCTCGGCGAGCCAGGCCTCCAGCGCGGCGGGCAGGCCAGGCGAGATCCCCTGACGCGCGCCCAGCGCCGCGCAGCCGGCGATCAGGGGGTCCACCGGGCTCTCGTCCCGGTCCAGCGTCTCGTAGAGCAGGCCCTCACGCAGACCCCAGGCGGAGAAGACGACCGTCTTCAGACCCAGGGCCTCGATCAGCCCCTCCAGCACCAAGGCGGCGTAGGGCAGGGTCTCGGCGCGGCGTTTCGAAACACCGGGCAGCCGGTCCAGCGAGGCCTTGGACTGCTGGGCGACGAAACGGGCCACGTCGCGGGCTTCCGTGGACGTCATGGCGTACTGGTGCACGATCCGCAGCGGATAGCCGCTCATCTCCATGTGCAATTGGGCCAACGAGCGCCAGCCACCGCCGACGGCGTGGAGCTCCGAGGTCGAGAACTGCCTCGTCACGGGCTTGAGGCGCTGGGCGATCGCGGCGCGCAGCCGGTCGGCGTCGAACCCCTTGGGATCCGCCAGGCTGAAGGGGCCCAGCGGCAGGGTGATGCCCGCCTCGGGGCGTCCTTGGCCGATGCGGATGAGTTCCAGGCTGGAGCCGCCCATGTCGGCGGCCAGACCTTGAGCGCGCGGATCCCCGGCGACGACGCCGAGGGCGGCATAGAGGGCTTCTTCCTCGCCGGTCAGCACGCGGACGCGCAGGCCCGTCTCGGCCGCGACGCGATCGCAGAAGTCCGGCCCGTCCTTTGCCTCCCGCACGGCGGCGGTGGCCGCGACGAAGACATAGGCGGGCTTGACCCCCTCCAGCACGGCGGCGAAGCGGCGCAGCGCGGTCATGGCCAGGGCGACCCCGGGCTCGGACAGGCGGCCGGTCTCGGGAAGGTCGCGGCCCAGGCCGGCCAGGACCTTCTCGTTGAACACCGTCCAGATGGCGCGGCCCTCCAGACGGTACAGCACCATGCGCACGGAGTTGGAGCCGATGTCGACGACGGCCGCCTCGCGCGGGGCGGGATAGGGCTCGCTCACGCCGTCACGCTCATTTGCCCGGCCGGATATAGCGCAGGCGGCCCGGCAGGGTCTTCACCTTGCGGCCCCGTCCGGACAGGCTGGGGTTGGTCATGAAGTACTGGTGGGCCGAAAAGGGCCGGGCCGGGTCGGCCGGCGTCACGCGGGTGTAGTCGCCGTCGGAACCCAGAACCCAGCTCTGGGCGTCGTCCTTGAGGTTGGCGACCATGATCTGGTCCAGCACCTGGTCGTGGACGGTGGCGTTGGTCACCGGCGTCATGACCTCGACCCGGCGGTCCAGGTTGCGGGTCATCCAGTCGGCCGAGGAGATGAAGACCTTGGCCTTGTCGTGGGGCAGGTCGCGGCCGTTGGCGAAGCAGATGATGCGGCTATGCTCCAGGAAGCGGCCGACGATCGACTTGACCCGGATGTTCTCCGACAGGCCCGGCACGCCCGGTCGCAGGCAGCAGATGCCGCGCACCACCAGTTCGATGCGCACGCCCCACTGGCTGGCGCGATACAGGGCGTCGATGATCTGGGGATCGACCAGAGCGTTCAGCTTGACCCAGATGGCGGCCGGCTTGCCCTTGGCGGCGGCCGACATCTCCTTGCCGATCAGATCGATCAGGGTCGACTTCATGTTCAGGGGCGAGACGACCAGGGCCTCCAGGTCCTCGGGCTGGGCGTAGCCGGTGATGTAGTTGAAGACGCGCGAGGCATCGCGCGCCAGGACCGGGTCGGAGCTGAACAGGCTGAGGTCGGTGTAAACCTTGGCGGTGATCGGGTGATAGTTGCCGGTGCCGAAGTGACAGTAGGTGCGCAGGGCCTCGCCCTCGCGGCGCACGACGACGCTGAGCTTGGCGTGGGTCTTGTACTCCACGAAGCCGAAGACGACGTGGACGCCGGCGCGCTCCATGGCCCGGGCCCAGCGCAGATTGGCCTCCTCGTCGAAGCGGGCCTTGATCTCGACCAGTGCGACCACGTTCTTGCCGTTCTCGGCCGCCTCGATCAGGGCGGCGACGATGGGGCTGTCCTTGGAGGTCCGGTACAGCGTCTGCTTGATCGCGATGACGTTGGGGTCGCGCGCGGCCTGGCGCAGGAACTGGACCACCACATCGAAGCTCTCGAACGGGTGGTGGATCAGGATGTCCTTCTCGCGCACGGCCGCGAAGACGTCGCCGCCCTGGTCGCGGACCCGTTCGGGATAGCGGGGTTCATAGCCGGGGAATTTGAGCTCCGGATGGCCGGAGGGGATCAGCTCCGACAGCTGGGCCAGCCCCAGCATGCCGTCGATCATGACGACATCCTGAGGCTCGGCCTCCAGTTCGCCGACGATGAAGTCGCGGAGGTCTTGAGGCATCGACGCCTCGATCTTGACCCGCACGACCGAGCCCAGACGGCGCTGTTTCAGGGCCTCTTCGAACTCCAGAACCAGGTCCTCGGCCTCTTCCTCGATCTCGATGTCCGAGTCGCGGATCAGGCGCAGCACGCCCTTTTCCAGCACCTCGTGGCCCGGGAACAGGTGCTCGATGAAGAGAAGCAGCACCGTCTCCAGCGTCACGAAGCGACGACGCCCCTTCACCGACCGGCCGTCGCCCGGCAGCTCCCAGAAGCGTCGGACCTGGGTCGGGACGGGCACGAGGGCATAGAGGGTCTTGTTGTCCCGGGCCCGGCGCAGCTTCAGCGCCAGCGAGAAGCCCAGGTTGGGCAGGAAGGGGAAAGGGTGGGCCGGATCGATGGCCAGGGGCGTCAGGACAGCGAACAGCTGGGACAGGAACTCGGGCTCCAGCCGGTCGCGGTCGGTCTTGGTGATCTTACCGGATCGCACCACCTCGATGCCAGCGGTGGTCAGTTCGTTCCTCAGCTGGCGCCAGCGCTTCTGCTGCTCGTCCATCAGTTCGCCGGCGGCGACGTTGACCCGTTCCAGCTGCTCGGCCGCGGTCAGACCATCTGCCGACAGGGTCCGGACCCGCTCGCGCACCTGCCCCTTGAGGCCGGCGACGCGGGTCATGAAGAACTCGTCCAGATTGTTGGCCGAGATGGACAGGAAGCGCAGCCGCTCCAGCAAGGGATGGGCCGGATTGGCGGCCTCCTCCAGCACCCGGGCGTTGAACTTCAGCCAGCTTATCTCGCGATTGAAGAAGCGCGCTGGCGAGGCCATCAGCCCCTCGTCCAGCGTCAGCTGCGGCGCGCGCGAGGACGGGACTTCCTCTCCGGTGGTGCTGTCGGCGATGGCGGCGTCGGACATGGGCCGGTTGTGGGGCGGCTTCGTTACGGCTGCAACCCTTCTCCGGGCTCCTCGAACAGATCGGCGCTCGTCTCCAGGACCTGGCGGGCAAGGGTGCGGGTGACGGGACGGTGCTGGGCGTCCAGGCGTTCGACGATGTCCGCCGCCGCCGCCGCCGAGCGATCAATGCGCCGGATCAGATAGTCGACGACGCCGTCTCCGGGCGTGATGCTGCGTTCGGCGAAGCGGGCACCGAGGATGGCCGACAGGACAAGGTCGTCGGGCGCCTCCATGGCGACCACGCGGACCGCGTCCAGGCGGCTGCGAAGGTCCGGCACGGCGACCTGCCAGCGGCGCGGCGAGGGGCGCGAGACCATGAGCAGGGCCCCGCCGTCCTGCTGGGCCAGGTTGATGAGGTGAAACAGGGTCTCGTCGTCGGCGTCCTGGGCGATGTCCAGAAGGACCGGGCGACCCTCGAGCTCCAAGGGATCGGCCAGGACGGCCTCGGAGCCGTTCAGCGGGACCGCTCCGACGCGCTCGGCCCACAGCGCCGCCAGGTGGCTCTTGCCGCAGCCGGCCGGGCCGCACAGGGCCATGACGCGGCCGGTGGAGTCAGGCCAGACGGCGAGGGCGTCATGGGCGAAGGCGTTCGACGCCGACCGCACGAAGGCGGCCGCGCTCGCCGGCACGTCCCGGGTCAGCGGGAGCCGAAGCTGGTCCTGGGATGACAGCCGGGCGGACATGGCGGTGAGCATAGCAGATGACCGTGACTGTCCGGGCACGGTTCCTTTGTGCGCCGTGGACAGACGAAGCCGCCTGTGGATGGCCGATCCTTGACTTTCGGGGGCTTGGATGCGCCTTACGCCGCTTCTCCCGGTCCGCTGTTTCGCAGCCGTTTCACAGACGATTTCCGCCCATGCACGCCTATCGCTCCCACACCTGCGGTGCCCTCCGTTCGACGGACGCCGGATCGAACGTGCGGCTGTCGGGTTGGGTGCACCGGAAGCGCGATCACGGCGGGCTTCTGTTCATCGATCTGCGCGACCACTACGGCCTGACGCAGCTGGTGCTGCACCCCGAGACGCCGGGCTTCGCGGTGGTCGAGCGTCTCCGGGCCGAGAGCGTCATCCGCATCGACGGCGAGGTCGTGGCGCGCGAGGCGGGCACGATCAACGCCACCCTGCCGACCGGCGAGATCGAGGTGCGGGTCAAGGCGGTCGAGGTCCTGTCGGAAGCCGCCGAACTGCCGTTGCCGGTCTTCGGCGAGCCGGACTATCCGGAGGAGATCCGGCTGAAGCACCGCTATCTCGACCTCCGTCGCGAGACCCTGCACAAGAATATCGTGCTGCGGTCCAAGGTCATCAGCTCGATCCGCCGCCGGATGGTCGATCAGGGCTTTCTGGAATACCAGACGCCGATCCTGACGGCCTCCAGCCCCGAGGGCGCGCGCGACTTCCTGGTGCCCAGCCGCCTGCATCCCGGCAAGTTCTATGCGCTGCCGCAGGCGCCGCAGCAGTTCAAGCAGCTGCTGATGGTGTCGGGCTTCGACCGCTATTTCCAGATCGCGCCCTGCTTCCGCGACGAGGACCTGCGCGCCGACCGGTCGCTGGAGTTCTATCAGCTCGACGTCGAGATGAGCTTCGTCACCCAGGAGGACGTCTTCGCCGCGATCGAACCCGTCATGCACGGCGTGTTCGAGGAGTTCGCCGACGGCAAGGCGGTTGACGCCTATCCCTTCGTGCGCATCCCCTATCGCGAGAGCATCGCCAAATACGGCACCGACAAGCCGGACCTGCGCAACCCCATCGAGATGCAGGACGTGTCCGAGCATTTCCGGGACGGGGGCTTCGGCCTATTCGCCAAGATCCTGGGGGCCGACGCCAAGAACGCGGTCTGGGCCATTCCGGGACCCAAGGGCGGCAGTCGCGCCTTCTGCGACCGGATGAACAGCTGGGCTCAGGGCGAGGGCCAGCCGGGGCTGGGCTATATGTTCTTCTCGGAGGAAGGCATCCCTGAGGGAACTAACCTCGGCGGATCACCGGTCGGCGAGAAGCTCACCGCCACAGAAGCAGAGCTAGATGCTTGGGCGAAAGAGCAAGGCATCTACAGTCATGAGGCGGTGGGCCGTGGCCCGATTGCCAAGAACCTAGGTCGCGAAAAATCTATCGCTCTGCGTGACCAGCTCGGGCTTGAAAAGGGTGACGCGGTCTTCTTCGTGGCAGGCGACCCGGCCGTCTTCTACAAGTTCGCCGGCAACGCGCGGACCAAGCTGGGGCAGGACCTGGGTCTGATCTCGGACGACGTGTTCAAGTTCTGCTGGATCGTCGACTTCCCCATGTTCGAGTGGTCGGACGAGGAGAAGAAGGTCGACTTCAGCCACAACCCCTTCTCCATGCCGCAGGGCGAGATGGAGGCCCTGACGACTAAGGACCCGCTGGATATCCTGGCCTATCAGTACGACATCGTCTGCAACGGCTATGAGCTGTGCTCGGGCGCGATCCGGAACCACAAGGCCGAGATCATGCTGAAGGCCTTCGAGATCGCGGGCTATGACGCCTCGGTGGTCGAGGAGCAGTTCGGCGGCATGCTGAACGCCTTCCGCTACGGCGCGCCGCCGCACGGGGGTCTGGCACCGGGCATCGACCGGATCGTCATGCTGCTGGCCAACCAGACGGCCATCCGCGAGGTCATCGCCTTCCCGCTGAACCAGCAGGGCGAGGATCTGCTGATGAACGCGCCCACCGAAGCGGCCGAGCGTCAGCTGAAGGATGTGCACATCCGGACCGCGCCGCCGATCAAGGTCTGAGGCGGCAAACCGCGCAATGCAGAAGGGCCCGGAGCGATCGCTCCGGGCCCTTGTTCTTGTCAGTTCGCGTCGGCGATGACGATGTTGCGGCGCGGCTGGGGAGGCGCGGGCGGGGCCGGTGGGCGCGGCGGCGCGCGGACGATGATCCTGGTGCAGTTTCGGGCGGTCAGGCGGCTCGGCAGTCGGGTGGACGCGTCCCCGCAGGCGGTCGAGATCTGCGCCTGGGTCAGGCCGGTGGCGCGCGACAGGTCGGCGCCCCGAATGTCGGCGCGGTTCATCGAGGCCCCGCTGAAGTTGGCGCGCGAGAAGCTGGCCCCGGACAGACGGGCGCCGTCCATCTCGGCGTTGACGAAGCTGGCGGAGGCGAAGTCGCCGCCGGCCATGTTGGCGGCGTTCATCTCGGCGTTGGAGAAGTTCGCGCTGCGGGCGCTGACGTTGGCCAGGGTCGTGCCGAACAGCTCGGCCCCGGTCAGGTTGGCGCGAGTCAGGACCGCGGCGTTCATATTGGCTCCGACCAGCTCGGCCCCGGACAGGTCGGCCTCCGACAGATCGGCGCGCGAGAAGTTGGAGCCCTGCGCCTCGGCCCCGCTCAGCACCGCGCCGCTGAACAGGGACGCGGTGAAGTTGGAGCCCTGAATCTCCGCGCCGTGAAGATCGGCGCGGGTGAAGTCCGACGACGAGAAGTTCGATCCCACCAGCTCGGCACCGCGCAGATTGGCCCCCACCAGGGTCGCCGAGACGAAGGTCGCCCCGGTGAAAGTCGCGCCCGACAGGTTGCGGCCCGACAGTTCGCAGCGATTGCACGATCCACCCAGCGAGACCATGCGGGCCACGTCGCGGTCCTGAAGCTGGAACTGCATCTCCGCCGCGGCCGATCCGGCGGCGAGCAGGGTTCCCACGGAGGCCGTGGCGGCGAACAGGTTGCGAAAGAGGCGGTGGGACTGGGTCACGATCCCTAGATGACGCTTGATGGCGGAAAACCCTACTTAAATCGCGGTAAGGTCAGTGGCCTCAGCAGGCCGGAATGGACAGGCCGCGCGGCAGAACGGTCGAGGCGTCGCCACAGGCTCCGTTCAGCTGGCGCTGCGTCAGGCCCGTGGCCCGCGCCAGCCGCGCGCCGGACAGATTGGCCCCCGTCAGGGTCGCGCCGGCGAAGCTGGACCCATCCAGATAGGCCCCGACCCAGCTGGAGTTGGTCAGATCGGCGCGTGCGAAGTTGGACGAGGAGAAGACCCCGCCATAGGCCTCGACGTCGCGCAGGTCGGCCCCGGTGAAGCGGGTGCGATTCATCACGACAAGGCTGAGATCGGCCTGGCGGATGCGGGCCCCGGACAGGTTGAGGCCATTGGCCTCCAGCCCGGAAAAGTCACCCTGGAACAGGTTGCAGCCGGGGCAGGACGCGCTGCTGCGGACGCGCGCGATCTGACCGGCGTTCTGGGCCTGGACGGGCAGGGCGGCGATCAGAGCCGCGAGGCCGGCAGCGAGAACAAGGGGCTTCATGGGTCGGGCTCCAGGTCGGCCCAAGACGCCGAGCAGACAAGCGCCAGACTGCATCCCAGGGTCTTACGATCTGCTGAACCCTAGCGTCCGAGCCGCGTCAGCTCGTCTTTCAGGGCGGCTGCCTCGAGCGAAATCTGGTCGTTCGCGCTCTTCAGATCGCGCAGGCGGTCCACGTAGGCGACGAACTCGGGCCTCAGCAACCCTGTGATCGGGTCATAGGCGGCCGCCTGGGCTGGCCCGAGCGCGAAGACCCGCTGTTCGGTGAAGTCATTGTAGCGAATGTATCTTTCGCCGATGGACTCCTGGCGAGTGTAGAACAGCGCCAGCTGAAAGAAGGTCTTGGGGGGCAGGGCCTTGGCCGCGCCGGTCGCCACGATGGCGTCCCAGGCGCGCGTTGGAGGACGTTCCGAGCCCTGCTCGCGAAACACCGGCAGAGGGGGCTGTTCGCCGCGCGCGATGGCGGCGTCGAACGCCGCCAACTCGGCCACGACTTCCCGGTCGAAATCGCGATTGTGGCTCAGCACATTCTCCAGCGTCGGGATCATCGCCGCGATCATGCCACGCCGATAGGCGTCTTCTTCGGCCTGCTGGCGAAGGCCTTCCATGGCGAACGCGGCTGTCACCCCGACGAAGACGATCGCCAGCTCGAAGGCAAACTTGCCGATCAGAGATCGCCGTGTCCGGAGCCAGGCGGTCGTCCGCGCCCAGATCGCGCTCATCCCTGCATCGACGGGGCCACGCCGCAGGCGTCGCAGACGAAGGCGCCGCCGCGCTGCTGCAGGGTGAAGTCGCCGCAGGCGGGGCAGGCGTCCGCGTCGGTGATCCGCGTGGGCGACGGGTCCGGCTCGGCGCGCCGGGCGAAGGGCAGGACGATCAGGTTGTCGGGTGCCGCGCCGCGGGCGAAGCCGCGCGAGATGAAGTGCGAGGCCGGCACCAGCTCGTCGGCCTGACCGCCGCCCAAGCCATCGGCGTCCAGGGGCTCGGCGTCCGCATTGGCCAGCTCGTGACGGCCAAGATAGGACACGCCCAGCTCGCGGAAGATGTAGTCCAGGATCGAGGTCGCCGAGCCGATCGAGTCGTTGCCGGTGACGCGCCCGGCGGGCTCGAACCGGGTGAAGACGAAGGCGTCCACGAACTCGTCCAACGGGACGCCGTATTGCAGGCCGATCGAGATGGCGATGGCGAAGTTGTTCATCAGGCTGCGGAAGGCCGCGCCTTCCTTGTGCATGTCGATGAAGATCTCGCCGAGCTCGCCGTCCGCGTATTCGCCCGTGTGAATGTAGACCTTGTGGCCGCCAACGGCCGCCTTCTGGATATAGCCCTTGCGGCGGTCGGGTAGCTTTGTCCGGGTGCGGGCCCGCTCGACGACCCGCTCGACCACTGTCTCGACGGGTGCCGGCGCCGGTGCCGGTTCCGGCGACCGGCGAGCTTCGGGTTCCGGCAGGACGAGCGTCGGCTGCGACGGCGCGGGCATGGGCTGGAGGTGGATCGGGCCGGCATCGGCCTTGGCGGCTTCCTGGATCAGGGCTTGGACGTCCACGGCGGTGGTGGTCCAGGGCAGGACGAGCGTCCTCGCCTCGGGGACGTTGCTGAAGGCGTCAGCGAGCCGGTGTTCGATGGCCGGAATGCAGGCCAGCAGCTCGGCGAGCGGTTCCGGCAGACCGGTCCAGGCCGACAGGTCGGCGTGACCAAAGACGTATGAGCGCGCGGCGTCCAGCGCCTCCATCGGCGCCAAGCTGTTCAGCAGGGCGGACGGCGCGGTCGTTTCGGGGTCCAGGCCCAGGACGTCGCGGACAAAGCCGGCGTCCAGCACTGGCGAGGCAAAAGCGTCTTCCAGTGTCTCTACGGTCGCCAAGGCGCTCTCCACGGCCTGGAGTTCGGCATCGGTGAACCCAAAGCCGCGCAGCCGGTCGTGGTCGAGCCCGGGAGCCCCGACCAGGGTGCGGCGACCCAGCACCCAGCGCTCGGCGTCTTCCGGATCGCCGCCCTTCGCCGCGATGGCGGCATGCAGGGCTGGATTCAGGCGGCGTGTGGTCAGGCTGTCCTCGGTCTCGACGACCTCGATCGCTCCAAGGCGCCCCAGGCCGAGCCGCAGCGCGGTCTCCGGATCGGAGGGGAGGAGGGCGATCATGCTATTGCGGCGACCGGCCTGGCGGGCGGCGTCGCGGGCGGTCTCCAGAGCGAGGCGAGCGCGGCCTGACAGGCCCCCCTCGCCGAGGACCGACATGCCGGCGGTCAGCGCGGCCTCGACGCGAGTCGATGCGTCAGGCCAGTTCGGGGCGGCGTGCAGGGTCGCCGCCAGTTCGGAGGAGGTCAGGGAGGCGGCGGCGGCGACGAGGGCGTTGACCGCCGCCATCTCCGGTTCCGCTTCGAGACCCCGTCCCGCCGACAGGAAGCCTTGAAGCACCCCGTCCAGCGACAGACCGATCGGGCGCGTGGCATGGCGACGGCGCGCAGCGGGCCCGTCGGCGGAGAAGCCGGCCGCGACCTCGATCTCAAGCGCTGTGGTCCACAGACGGGTGAGGGTCTCCAGCATACCCACAGCGTCGCCGCCCAGGGCGCAGAGACCCGGCCAGGAGAGGGCGGCAGACGGGGCGTCCTCGGCGAGCGCCAGAGCGACGGCGTCGCCATGGTCGAACGCCAGCACAATCTCGCCAGAGAGCGCCGCCGCTGCTACGGTCGCCAGGGCGGCGTCGCCAGCATCGGGTCCCAGCAGGGCGAGGCGAGGGGGGCGGCTCGGCCAGGCATCGGGGGTGTCGAAGGTCTCGCCTGACATGGCGCGCAGGATCGAGGCGTCGTCGGCTCCGGCCTGCCGCGCGGCCGAGGCGGCGCGGGCGAGAGCGGGGTTTGCGGCCGGATCGGCGCAGTCCGCCGCCGGGCCCTCGCAGCGGGCCACGGCATCGGCGACGCCGTTCAGCGCTTTGCAAAGGCTCCCCAGCGCGCCTGCGGCCAGTCGCTCGCCCTGCAAGGCGCGGGTCCCGGCCTCGAAAGCCGCGCGACAGGTCGGCTCGCCCAGGTCGGTCAGGATTTTGGCCGGCTGCTCGGTGACGGGGTCGTCGGCGATGGGGTGAATCCGGGCCCCGTCTGGTCGGGACGCTCCCGGTGCGGCGACGCCCAGCAGGACCGATGCGACGAGGTCGCTGGAGAAGGCGCGGGCGTCCTTCTCCCCGGCGAAGACACCCATTGATCGACCCCAGGCGGCCAGTCGACCGGCCCACCGGTCGATCGCGCCGTCCAGCACGGGCGATGGTGTCGTGCCGCCGTCGCTGAGGCGCGGCAGGTCGGTGGGCTGGGCGGAGGCCCAGTCGAGCCAAGCCTCGATGCGGACATCTGTCCAGCCCGCCGGCACGACGACGGACACTTCGCCGCCCGGCCGCTCGACCACGCGCCGCTCCAGCCGGAGGTCGCGGGCGAGGTCGTGGAAGCGGGGCGTGAAACGCATGCGCGGGGCTCGAGGTGCGGTTTTCTGATTCTATGCCCCGCCGCAGCCTGGTCGCAATAGATATGGTGAGGTGGCCGCGGGTTACCCCCAAGATGTTGATCGAGGGCTGACGACGGGCGCGCTGGACGCGGGGCCGCGCGGTTTCTATGATCGAAAGCAGTGGACCGGCCTCCCTGCCGGCGGATTTCTCGGACGGAACAGCCAGTGCTGGGCAGGATCTTCGGTTGGACCTCGGGCGCGACGCTCGGGACGTTCTTCACCATCGCCAAGCGGGGCGAGCTGATCGGGACCGACGAGAACGGCAACCGCTATTATCAGTCGCGCGACAACGTCAGCTATGACGGGCGCCGCCGCCGCTGGGTGATCTACAACGGCTATGCCGATGCGTCGAAGGTGACGCCGGACTGGCACGGCTGGCTGCACTACACCTTCGACGAGCCGCCGACCGAGGTGCCCCTGCCGCGCCGCCGGTGGGAAAAGGATCATCGCCCCAACATGACCGGAACGCCCCTGGCCTGGCGTCCGCAGGGCTCGCTGGCGGCGGAGGGCGTGCGCCCGGCGGCGGTCGGCGACTATGAGGCCTGGAAGCCCGAATGACGCGCAACCGGCTGATGATGGTCGGTGCCGCTGCCCTGGCCCTGATGGTCGCGGGCGGGGTCGTCGCGGGCGGCATGCAGGACGCGCCGCCGCAGGACGCGACGCCCGCAGCCGATCCGGTCGCCGACGCCCTGCGCGCGACCACAACGGGCGAGTCGGCTCCAGCCGGTGATCCGGCCCCGGCCAACCCCATCGCCATCGTGCCGCCGGCCCCGGCCATCGAGACCGCCGCCATCGAGGACGATGCGGCCGATGCGGACGAGGAGGCTGCCGACGACGAGGACAAGGAGGAGGGCGAGACCGACGAGGAAAAGGCCGAACGCCTGGCTCCCGACACGCCCGCCCCGCGCCAGCGCCGTCGCGTCGCCATCGTCGAGGCCATCGACAAGATCACCGCCGAGAGCATGCGTTTCGAGGTGGAGGTCGGCGGTCGACCGGTGCGCTTCAACCAGTCCCTGATCTTCACCGCTCGCGCCTGCGAGGTCGCGGCCGAGAACGAGCTGGTGGCGGATTCGATCGCCTATCTGGAGGTGACCCTTCAGCCGCGCGGCACCGTGCGGGCCGAGCCGCGCCAGATCTTCCGGGGCTGGATGTATGCCTCCACGCCCGCGCTGAGCGGGCTGCAGCACCCGATCTATGACGCCTGGGTCGTGGGCTGCAAGGAATAGGCGACGGCCTCGGTCCCCGTCAGGGGGCGTGACAGGACGCTGGCGTCCGGCCGGCCCGTCAGCGCGGCCTCCAGCATCGTCAGATAGACGGACTGCGGCGTCTCGATCAGGCCGAACTGATCCAGATGCGGCGTGCGGAACTGGGCGTCCAGCAGCGTCCAGCCGCCGAGGCGCAGCCGGGCCACCAGATGCACCAGGGCGACCTTCGACGCATCCGTCGCCCGGCTGAACATGCTCTCGCCGAAGAAGGCACCGCCCAAGGTCACGCCGTAGAGGCCACCCACAAGCACCTCGTCGCGCCAACACTCGATCGAATGGGCGCGGCCAAGCGCGTGGAGTTCGAGGTACAGCCGGCGAATGGGGCCGTTGATCCAGGTGTCCTCGCGGCCGGGCGCAGGCGCGGCGCAGGCGTCGATGACCGCGCCGAAAGCCGTGTCGATGCGAACCTGAAACGGCTCGGCGCGGACGGTGCGGCGCAGGCGGGTGGGGATGCGAAAGGCGTCCAGCGGGATGACGCCCCGCATCTCCGGCTCGACCAGAAAGACACGGGGGTCGTCGCGTGCCTCGCCCATCGGGAAGACGCCCTGAGCGTAGCATGCGAGCAGGTCTTGGGCGGTGAAGGTCACAGTAATCCTCTCCCGTTGGGGGAGGGGGACCGCGAAGCGGTGGAGGGGGCTAGACGCGCATAGCGGCGTATGCGGCGGGCCCCCTCCGTCACTTCGCTTCGCTCCGTGCCACCTCCCCCAATGGGGGAGGATTCTAGATGGCCGCCCGCTGCTTCGCCCACTGTTCCAGCCAGTGGATGTCGTAGTCGCCGGTGATGATGTCGGGCTCGTTCAGCAGGCGCTGGAATAGGGGGATGGTGGTGTCGACGCCGCCGATGACCATCTCGTTCAAGCTGCGCTTCAGCCGGGCGATGCATTCGGGGCGGTCGCGACCGTGGACGATCAGCTTGCCGATCAGGCTGTCGTAGTAGGGCGGGATCGAATAGCCGGCGTAGATGGCGCTGTCCAAACGGACGCCCAGGCCGCCGGGCGCGTGGAAGTCGGTGACCGTGCCGGGCGAGGGGGCGAAGGTCTCGGAGTTCTCGGCGTTGATCCGGACCTCGATGGCGTGGCCCTCGAAGTGGATGTCTTCCTGGGTGAAGCTGAGGGGCAGGCCCGCGGCGATGCGGATCTGTTCGCGCACCAGGTCGACGCCGGTGATGGCCTCGGTGACTGGGTGTTCGACCTGCAGGCGGGTGTTCATCTCGATGAAGAAGAACTCGCCGTCTTCCCACAGGAACTCGATGGTGCCGACGCCGAGGTAGCCGATCTTGCCGATGGCCTTGTTGACCACCTCGCCGATCTGGATGCGCTCGGCGGCCGACAGGGCGGGCGAGGGGGCTTCTTCCAGCACCTTCTGGTGGCGGCGCTGAAGAGAACAGTCGCGTTCGCCCAGGTGGACGACGTTGCCGTGGCTGTCGGCCACGACCTGGATCTCGATGTGGCGAGGCTTCTGGAGGTAGCGCTCCATATAGACCGCGCCGTTGCCGAAAGCGGCCTTGGCCTCGGTCTGGGCGGTCTGGACGGCCTCGACCAGGTCGTCGGCGGTGAGGGCGACCTTCATGCCGCGTCCGCCGCCGCCGGCCGCCGCTTTCACGATCAGGGGAAAGCCGATGTCCCTGGAGGCCGCGATAGCCTCCTCGACGGTCTCGACCTCGCCGGCCGAGCCGGGAACGCAGGGAATGCCGGCCTCGAGCACCGTCTGCTTGGCGGTGATCTTGTCGCCCATGACGCGGATGTGCTCGGGCGTCGGGCCGATGAAGGTCATGCCGTGGGCGTTGACGATCTCGGCGAAGCGGGCGTTCTCGGACAGGAATCCATAGCCGGGGTGGATGGCCTGGGCCCCGGTGATCTCGGCCGCGGCGATGATCGAGGGGATGTTCAGATAGGATTTGGCCGCCGGGGCCGGTCCGATGCAGACGCTCTCGTCGGCCAGCCGCACCCACATGGCACCGCGATCGGCCTCGGAATGCACGGCGACGGTGGAGATGCCCATCTCCTTGCACGCGCGGTGGATGCGCAGCGCGATCTCGCCACGGTTGGCGATCAGGACCTTGGTGAACATGGCGGCCTCAGGCCTCGACGAGGACGACGAGGGGCTCACCGAACTCGACCGGCTGGGCGTCGCCGACCAGGATGTCCTGGACCACGCCGTCGCGGGGGGCCTGGATCGGGTTCATGGTCTTCATGGCCTCGATGATCAGCAGGGTCTGGCCCTTCTTCACCTTGTCGCCCGGCGCGACGAACGGGTCGGCCTCGGGCGAGGGCTGGAGGTAGACGGTGCCGACCATGGGCGACTTCACCTGCTCGCCGGACTTGGCGACGATCGTGGCGGGGTCGGACGGCATGGAGGCGGGCGCGGAGGCAGCGGGCGCTGCGACCGGTGCCGGAGCGGCAGCCGCCGGGGCGGGGGCGTAGTGCATGACGGGGGCGGCGGTGATCTCGCGCGCCACGCGGATGCGCAGGTCGCCGCGCTCGACCTCGATCTCGGTCAGGCTGGTGTCGTTCAGGATGTCGGCCAGTTGCCGCACGAGCGCCGCGTCGATGGCGTCGGTCGGTTCGTTGTCCAGCTTCTTGTCGGTCGCCATGGAAAGCGTCGCCTTGTGATCGGGGTTCAACGGGCCGGCGGGGCGCTGCGTTCCCGCGCCAGCCGGAGGGCGGCCTTGACGGCCAGTTCGTAGGAGTGGGCACCGAAGCCCGAGACGACGCCGGTCGCCGCCAGCGAGACGTAGCTGTGGGCCCGGAAATCTTCGCGCGCGGCGGGGTTGGACAGGTGGCATTCGACCACCGGGATGCTCAGAGCCTTGAGCGCGTCCAAGAGGGCGATCGAGGTGTGGCCGTAGCCCGCGGGATTGAGAACGAGGGCCGAGGCCTCGGTGCGCGCCTCTTGCACCCAGTCGATCAGCTCGCCCTCGCGATTCGACTGGCGGAACACGACCGTCGCGCCGTCCGCTGCTCGCTCGCAGATCGCCTGGACGTCGGCCAGGGTCTCGCGCCCATAGATGTGCGGCTCGCGCACGCCGAGGAGGTTGAGGTTGGGGCCGTTCAGGACGTAGAGGACGGGGGTTTCGGGCATTCGCTCCGGACAGTCTGGCAAGCTGAACCGCTTCGGTGGGGCGGCCTTTTAACGGAACGGCGTCCCTCGTCAAAGCCGAGGCGGCACCGGATCGAACCTGAGTTGACGTAACGACATGCGCATTCAAGTCAACGGAGATACGCGCGAGGTCGCCGCGCGGACGGTGACGGCCCTGGTCGAGGAGCTGGGCTTCGATGTCCGCAAGGTCGCCGTGGAGCGCAACCTGACCATCGTGCCGCGCTCGCTGCACGCCACGACGGCGCTGGAGGAGGGCGACCGGATCGAGCTGGTCCAGTTCGTCGGCGGGGGCTGAGGTGTCGGGTTGGACGGCGTCGTTTGGACTCGGGCAGTACCGGGTGCAGCGAGTCCAACTCCTCTCGAGCGGTGTTAGGTCGCGATAATAATAGAGTGAACAAAAAAGCCTTTTAACCGTCGGCAGGCTCGGTGTGAAAAGGCCCATCGCAGCCCTCAAGCGCACTCCGTCATCCTCGGACTTGATCCGAGGATCGGATGGTCAGCAGCGGATGAGACGACGATTGGCGCTTCGATGCGGCGGCACGCTCCGGTCGTCGCCCCGCTGAGGTCCGATCCTCGGATCAACTCCGAGGATGACGGCTAGGGTGGCTGAAGTTACCTGATTTGTTCTGGCAGACCTCACTTGCACCACCAAGAGGCACCAACGGTTTCGTCCGCTCGCCCAAGCGCCTAGATAGGCCTGATGAACGCCCCCTTCGCTCCGCCCGCCGTCGAGGCCGCTTCCGACACCTGGACCGTCGCCGGACGGACCTTCTCGTCCCGCCTGATCGTCGGCACCGGCAAATACGTCGACTATGCCCAGAACGCCGCCGCCGCCGAGGCGGCCGGCGCCGAGATCGTGACTGTCGCCGTGCGCCGGGTGAACCTGTCCGATCCGTCTCAGCCCATGCTGGTGGACTACGTAAAGCCCGATCGCTTCACCTTCCTGCCCAACACCGCCGGGTGCTTCACCGGCGAGGACGCGGTGCGGACCCTTCGGTTGGCGCGCGAGGCGGGGGGATGGGACCTGGTCAAGCTGGAGGTGCTGTCCAACACGGCGCACCTGTATCCCGACATGGTCGAGACGCTGCGGGCGCTGGAGCTGCTGATCAAGGACGGGTTCCAGGTCATGGTCTACTGCACCGACGACGTCGTCATGTGTCGGCGGCTGGAGGAGGCAGGGGCCGCCGCGATCATGCCGGCGGCGGCGCCCATCGGGTCGGGGCTGGGGTTGCAGAACCGTGTGAACATCCGGCTGATCGTCGAGCAGGCGACGGTGCCGGTGCTGGTCGACGCCGGCGTCGGCACGCCGTCGGACGCGACCCTGGCGATGGAGCTGGGCTGCGATGCCGTGCTGATGAACACCGCCATCGCCGAGGCCAAGGACCCGATCCTGATGGCCTCGGCCATGAAGCACGCGGTGATCGCGGGGCGTCAGGGCTATCTGGCCGGACGGATGGCGAAGCGGATGTACGCCGACCCGTCTTCGCCGCTGGCGGGCTTGATCTAGGGCTCTTGGCGGCCCCCGTTCTCTGACGCAAAGTGCGTTCGGGCGGGAGACGAGCGATGCGATCGGAATTTCTGGCATTCACGGCGGTGGCGATCTGTCTGAGCGCGCCGGCGGCGGTGGCGGATGCGTCCCGGGCCGCGGCGGATGCGGCGGCCAGCGTGGCCCTGATCCAGAACCCGCGCGGGTGCGGGACGGTCGGATCGGTGCTGGATGCGCCGTCGGCGACCGACATGGTCATGGTCGACGGCTTCGGCGGGGCGACCTGGGTGGTGGATACGGTCAATCCCGAGGCCCAGGCCTGGTTCGACCACGGGGTGCGACTGCGCTGGGCGTTCGAGCACAAGGAATCCGTGCGGGCGTTCCGCAAGGCCCAGGCGCTGGATCCGGAGTGCGCCATGTGCGCCTGGGGCGAGGCCTGGGCGCTGGGGCCGAATCTGAACGGCGGCGGCACCGACGACGCCTCCATGGCCGAGGGGCGCAGGCTGGCACAGCTGGCGCGGAGGAAGGCGCGGGACGCCACGCCGGTCCAGCGGCGGATGATCGACGCCATGATCCAGCGCTACTCAGGCTTCAAGGCCAGCCGTGCCGTCCGGTTCGCCAGGGCCATGGACCGGATCGCGGCGGAGCACCCCGATGATCCGATGATCGTGGCGGTGGCCGCCGACGCCTGGATGCTGAAGGCCGACGAATGGTGGGACGAGGACGGTCAGGCCAAGGATCCCGGCATCACCCGCGCCATGAGCCTGCTGGAGGCCTCGCTGGACCGCGCGCCGAACGACCCGGGGACGATCCATCTGTACATCCACCTGACCGAATGGTCGGACGATCCGCACAAGGCCATCCCCTATGGCGAGCGGCTGGCGGCCCTGACGCCTTCGGCCAGCCATCTGGTGCACATGCCGTCGCACACCTTCTATCGCGTCGGGCGATACAGGGACGCGATGAACTCGAATGTGAACGCCGTGGCGCTGGACCAGCGGTACGACGAACTGGCGCGGCCGCCGGGCGGGGTGCCGGGAATGGCGCTGCATGCCCACAACATTCATTTCGGCATGGGTGGGGCGTTGATGGCGGGTGGGGCGGAGGAGGGGCTGCTGCTTGGGCAGCGGTTTCTTGCGACCTATCCGGACATCCCGGCGGACAATGCCTTGCGGCAGATGATGGCGCACAACGCCTATGCCATTCATGGGCGTTTCGGGTCTGCTGAGCAGGTGGCGGCCCTGGCCGAGCCACCGGAGGACCGGCCGATGCTGCGCGCCAGCTGGCGCTATGCCAGGGGCGAGGCGGCGGCGCGGGCAGGGGACGCCCGGGCCGTGCGCGCCGAGGCTGAGGCGATCCGGGCGATCCGGGACGCCGGGACCCTCGGCAGCGGGCGTGGCAACGATGGCAACGACTTCGTCGAGGTGTTCCAGCGCGTGCTGGAGGGCCGGGCGGCGATGATCGAGGGCAATGCGGCGGCGGCGATCGTCGCCTATGGGCGTGCGGCGGAGATTCAGGGCTCCGGACCCGAGGGCGGCGATCCGCCGGTGATCTGGTATCCGACGCGCCGCAGCTTGGCTGCGGCGATGCTGGCGAGCGGCGACGCGGCGGGGGCCAAGGCGAAGATCGAGGCGCTGATCGTCGACTGGCCCATGGACCCTTACAGCCTGTGGGTGCTGGCGGAGGCGGAAGCGGCGCTCGGCAATGCCGAGGCGGCGGATGCGGCGCGGGCGCGAAGCCGGATCGAGTGGATCGGCGGAGCAATGACGCTGGGGCTGGCGTAGGTTGGCTTTCTCCCTCCCCTTCATGGGGAGGGACGGCGGAGCGTAGCGAAGCCCGGGTGGGGCTGAACCGGCGTTGCGCACCGACGACACGGCCCCACCCGCGCTCGCTGCCGCTCGCGGTCCCTCCCCATGAAGGGGAGGGAGAAGGAGATTATCTCGCTTTCGCCGCCTCGATCGCGGCCGAGACCTCGACCGGATTGATGGTCGAGGTCGTGCGGCCGTTGATCAGGAAGGTCGGGGTGCCGACGAGGCCCAGGGTCTGACCTACGCCGTGGATGTCGGCGATCAGGTCGTCGGTCTCGGGCGAGGCGATCACGGCCCGGGCGCGGGTCAGATCGACGCCGTTCTCTGCCAGGATGCGGTCGACGGCGGCTTCGTCCAGAGCCTGTTCGGCCATCAGGGCCTGGTGCACCGGCAGGTAGCGGCCCTGGGCATGGGCGGCGAGGGCGGCACGGGCGGCATAGTTGGAGCTGGTGTCGCCGCCCCGGTCCAGGATCGGCCATTCCTTGAAGACGAAGCGCACGTCCGGGTGGCTGCGGATCAGGGCCAGATAGTCCTCTGAGACTGCCTTGCAGCCCGGGCAGCGGTAGTCGAAGAATTCGATCACGGTGACCTTGGCGTCGGCCGGACCGACGGCCGGGTCGCGCGGATCGGGAGCCAGAAGGGCGGCGTTGGCGGCGACGGTGGCGTTGATGGTCTCGACCCGGTTGGTCTCCTCTGCCGCCTGTCGCGCCTGGACGGCCTCGTCCAGCACCTGGGGGTTGGCGATCAGATAGGCGCGGACCTTCTCGCCGAAATTGCCGCCGGTCGCATAGGGAGCGGCCGCCAGACCCAGGGCCAGGACCGAGATCGCCACGGCGGCGGCCCCGCCCCGTCCGGAGGCGAAGAAGGCCAGGGGATCGCGCGCGGGCGGGGGCGGCGAGGGGGCGTCGTCGGTCATTCGGGTCTCTGAGAAGATGGGGTCAGGCACCGGGCGGGATGACGGCGGGGCCGCGCTCGCGACGCCGCTCCTGACGCGCGTCCAGGTCGTTGATGTCATCCATCGTCGCGCCGGATGCCAGGACGATGTCCATGGCGCGCCGCCATTCGATCGAACCGCGCGGCAGCATATCGCGCGCGCGCAGGGCGAACTGGGTGGCCTGTTCCTCGCCACCGGCCGCGAAATAGAACTCCGCCGACGCCAGTCGCGCCTCGCCCTCCTTGCCTTGGCTAGAGTAGGCCTGGGACAGTAGACGCCAGGCCAGGGTGTTGTCGTCCTCGCGGGCTGTGGCGATCTTCAGCTGCTCCACCGCCTCGTCCAGCTGGGCCGGGTCGTTGGTCTCGATCAGGGCGTGGGCGAGGTTGATGCGCAGCAGAGGGGCCTCGGGCAGGAAGCCTACAGCGCGGCGGTGGGCCTCGATGGCTTCGGTCGGGCGGCCTTCCTCGAACAGGATCTGGCCCCTCAGTTCCCACAGATAGGGATTGTCCGTGTCTTCGGCGATCAGGGCGTCGGTGGCGTCAAGCGCGCGCTGGGTCTGGCCGTCGCGGTACCAGGCGATGGCGCGGGCGTAGCGCGCGGGGAAGGAGGTGTCGCTCTCCAGATAGGTCCGCAGCGTCTGGGTCGGCGGATCCATGAAGGCGTGGATCTTGGCCCGGATCAGGGCGTGCTGGGCCATCCGCTCGGGGCTGTCGATCTGACCGTAGTTGGACATGGCCTCAACGGGGCGGCGCAGGGCCTCGATCCGCTGGCCCGACAGGGGGTGGCTGCGGAAATAGGGGTAGCGGCGAGCGTCGGAGAAGACTTCCTGGCTGCGGAAATTCTCGAAGAAGGAGACGAGGCCCCGACCGGACTGGCCGGCGGCTTCGAGACCCCGGGCGGCGGTGATATCGGCCTCGCCCTCTTGGCCCTGAAGATAGCGCAGGGCCCCCAGAGTGCCGAAATACTGGCCCGAGCCCAGCAGCGCCGCGCCGGCCCCCGGCTCGCCTGCGATGATGGCGAGCGCGCCCAGCGCCATGGACATCAGAAGGGGCTGCATGCCCGCGCCCTGGGCCCCGTCACGCAGGGTGTGGCGGTTCTTGATGTGACCGGCCTCGTGGGCGATCACGCCCAACAGCTGGTTGGGATCCTCTGTGCGCAGGATCAGGCCCGTGTTGATGCCCATGATCCGCCCGCGCGTGGCGAAGGCGTTCAGGTCGTTGTCGGCGACCAGCAGGACCTCGACGTCGGCCGGCTCCAGACCCATGGCGGTAAACACCGGGTCCGACCACTCGCGGATGATGCCCTCGACCTCGGTGTCGCGGATGGTCGACTGGGCCGCAGCCGGGGAGGCGGCCGCCACCAGGACGGCCGCCGCCGCGGCGGCATACAGGCCTCTGAGGGCTCGCGAGGCGAGACGGGTCGGCCGGGTCATGGCGAACTCCTGCGGAAAGGCGCCCCCGCCTCGATGGCCTTAACCTAGTGCCGAACCGTCAGAGGCGCCACCACCCGCGCTTGGGCTTGGGCGGAGGTGCGGTGATCTGCGCCGGATCGTTGGCGATGATCTCCGACAGGTCGCGGGCCGGGGCGGGTGCCGGTGCCGGCTCGGGCTCGGAAGCCACCGCTTCGACCGGCTCGGGCGCGGGTTGCGGTTCCGTCACGGTTTCCGGCTCGACGTCCCGAGACAGGTCCTCGACGGTGTCCGGCGCGACCTCGGCCCCAGCGGGTTCGAGGGCGACGACCGCGTCCTCGACGGCCGCATCGGCCACGACGGCGGTCTTGCGGCGAACCCGGCGACGCTGGGGCTCGGGGGCGATCTCCGGCGCGATCTGGACGGCGGCGGCGGCGTCATTCTCGTCCGAGGCGTCGACAGCAGGCGCGTCGCCCTCGATCGGGGCGCTGCCCTCGGTGGCGAAGCGGTCCGCGCCCCGACCACGCCCGCGACGACGGCGACGACGGCCGCCCTCGCGCTCGCCCTGGCCGTCGGCCTCGGGACGTCCGCGCGTCTGCGGCAGGCTTTCGCCCTCCCCGGCGGTCGCGACCGCGGCATCCGGCTCACGCTCGGCGCGCGGCTGGGGGTTCAGGGGATCGAACCAGACGTAGGGGTCTTCCAGCGACGGCGTGCGGCCACGGACCCAGAAGAAGGTAGACGGGCCCTCGCCCTCGCCGTCCTCGCGGATGCGGCGACCGCCACGACGGCCCCGACGGCGGCGGCGGCCCTCGGCGTCTTCGTCGTCGGCGGTGCCCAGGACCTCCGCGTCGGCGGCGACGGGCGCGGCCTCCTCGTCGCGGCGTCCGCCCCGACGGCGACGGCCACGGCCCCGACCCCGGTCGCCCTCAGCCCGATCGGGACGCTCGGCCCGTTCGCGCGGCGCGTCGTCGTCGCTGTCCTCGCGGTCCAGCTGGGCGTCGTCCTCGTCGTCACCCAGGAACAGGTCGTCGTCGTCCGACTCCTCTTCGTCGTCATAGGCGGCGTCGTCGAAGTCGTCGTCGAAGTCGGCCAGGGACACGACCGTCTCCGGCGGGGTGAAGTCCTCGTTGGTCTCGGTGCGCTCGATCGTGCTCTCGCCCTGACCCAGGCGGTCGTCGATCTGGATGACGACGGCCAGGCCGCGCGTCTGGAGCAGATGCTGCAGGTAGTCGCGCTTGTGGTTCAGGATGTAGAGGGCGACGGCGGACGAGACCTTCAGGTTGATCGATCCCGCGCCGTTTTTGCCGGCCTCGATGTCGACGGCGCGCAGCACCATCAGGGCGGCGCTCTCGGCGGACCGCACGCGGCCGGCGCCCTGGCAGTGCGGGCAGACCTCGGTGGCGCCCTCGATCACGCCCAGACGGCGGCGCTGGCGGCTGATCTCCATCAGGCCGAAGCCCGAGATGCGGCCCATCTGGATACGGGCGCGGTCTCGCGCCAGTTCGTCCTTCAGGATGCGCTCGACGGTCCGGTTGTTCTTGGACTCGTCCATGTCGATGAAGTCGATGACCACCAGGCCGGCCAAGTCGCGCAGGCGCAGCTGGCGGGCGGCCTCGACGGCGGCCTCGCAGTTGGTCTTGAAGGCGGTGGCCTCGACGTTGCGTTCCTTGGTGGCCCGGCCGGAGTTGACGTCGATGGCGACCAGGGCCTCGGTCTGGTTGATGACCAGATAGCCGCCGGACTTCAGCGGCACGACCGGCTGGTGGATCTGCGTCAGCAGCTCCTCGATACCGTTGGCGGCGAACAGGGGCTTGGACCCCTGATACAGGTGCACCTTCTTGGCCTGGGAGGGCATGAGCACGCGCATGAAGTCGCGCGCTTCCTTGAAGCCCTCGATGCCCTCGACCTGGATGCCGTCGAAATCCTTGTCGAACATGTCGCGCACGGCGCGGCGGACCAGGTTCTCTTCTTCGTAGATCAGGGACGGCGCGTGGGAGGCCAGCGTCGTCTCGCGGATCGTCTCCCACAGGCGCAGCAGGTATTCGTAGTCGCGTTTGATCTCGGCCTTGGTGCGCTTGGCACCGGCGGTGCGGATGATCAGGCCCATGCCGCGCGGCACGTCCAGGGCGGCGGCGGCGGCCTTCAGGCGTTTGCGGTCGGTCGCCTGGGTGATCTTGCGGCTGATGCCGCCGCCCTTGCCGGTGTTGGGCATGAGCACACAGTAGCGCCCCGCCAGCGACAGCCAGGTTGTCAGGGCCGCGCCCTTGCCGCCGCGCTCGTCCTTGACGACCTGGACCAGCAGGATCTGGCGGCGCTTAATGACGTCCTGGATCTTGTAGCGCCGCATCAGGCGACGCTTCAGGCGTTCCTCCTCGGCCAAGCCGCCTTCGGACTCGCCGTCGTCCGAATCGCGGATAGCGGCGTCGTCCTGATCGTCCTCGGCCGAATGGGCCTCGGCCATGATGGCTTCGCGGTCGGCGGCCGGGATCTGGTAATAGTCCGGGTGGATCTCGTTGAAGGCCAAAAAGCCGTGGCGGTTGCCGCCGTATTCGACGAAGGCGGCCTGCAGGCTGGGCTCTACGCGCGTGACCTTGGCGAGGTAGATGTTTCCGCGAAGCTGGCGCTTGGTCTTCGACTCGAAGTCGAATTCCTCAACCTGGCGGCCGTCCACGATGGCGACGCGGGTTTCTTCCGCGTGCGCCGCATCGATAAGCATGGTCTTTGACATTGAAGATTTCTCTCTGGCGCGCTCGGCCGGCCCGTCTTGGGGCTTCAGCGGCTCGCCGAATGGGGGAGGGGGCGCTGGCGCGCGTCAGCCCCGCGTCCTGGCCTTGGCCGAGAACGGCGACCGGCCCGGCCCAGGAACGTCCTGAAGCGGCTGGCGGTCGGAGGGTGACGCAGGCGGATGAGCCCATGGGTTCTGGTCGGTCCTGAAGCCCTCAGCGCCACGAGGCGGCGTTAGGCTCCGGTTCGGGGGGCCCGGCTCTGTCGATCCTCGGGCGTTGCCGAGGGGTCTCGAAAGGCGGGAAGTCAGCGCCGCGCCGGCACCGCGCCGACCCGTTGAACCGGCGGCGCGATCGTTCGCGGACGAGTACAAGCATAGGCATGGTTCGGATGAATGAAAAGGCGCGCGTGTTTTTGGGCGCCGCTTAACCCAATCCACACGACGATCGGGCAGGGTGCGGCCAACGATAATGGTGGGTCGCCGTCAGAATGCCGCGTCCAATGCGTTTCAACCTGTCCGCCTGGAGCCTGCGCGAGTGGGGCCTGACCCTGCTCGCTTTGGGCGTGCTGGCGACTGTCCTGGCAATCGCGGGTCACGGCCGGGCGACCGGGGTGACCGGGGACGTGCGCGGAATCCGCTTCGGCGGAGATGCGGAGCGGACGCGGGTTGTGATCGATCTGGACCGGTCGGCGCGGGGCGAGGTGATCGAACCCGGGGATGGCGGACGACTGGTCCTGACCTTGGCCGGGGTCGGCGCAGGTCGAGGCGTGGACGGGTCGGGGAGCGGTCTGGTTCGCGACTGGCGGGTCAGTTCCGCGGGCACCGCTTCTCGCGTGCAGCTGGGCCTCGCCCGCACCGCGCGGATCGAGCGGCGGTTTCTGCTGCCGCCCGGAGACGGCGTGGCCCACTATCGCTATGTCATCGACATCGCCTCGACGGGAGGCGCCGTGACGGCGCCGTCGCGACAGGCCCCGCGCACCCCGCCGCGTCGCGCGGAACGACCGCTGGTCGTCATCGACGCCGGCCACGGCGGGCACGATCCGGGGGCCACGGGCCAGCAGCGGACCGAGAGCGAGATCACCCTGGCCGCCGCCCTGGCGCTGAGGGACGAACTGAACCGCACCGGCCGCTACCGGGTGCTGCTGACGCGCGACACCAATGTCTATGTGGCGCTGAACCGCCGGGTGCAGATCGCGCGTCAGGCGGACGCCGACCTGTTCATCTCGCTGCACGCCGACGCCGGGGCCGATCCGGCCACGCGGGGGGCCAGTGTCTATACCCTGTCCGAGCAGGGTGCCTCGCGCGCCGTGCGGGAGGTGACCCGGTCCGACGACTGGCACCGCGACATGCACCTGCCGGGGCGAGACCCGTCGGTCGATCGCATCCTGCTGGACATGACACAACGCGCCACCCAGAATCGCTCGGCCCAGTTCGCCCGGGTGCTGCTGACCCATATCGAGGCGGCGGACCACCCGCTGTTGCGCCGCAGCCACCGGGACGCCGGTCTGGCGGTGCTGCTGGCCCCCGATGTGCCGGCCGTGCTGCTGGAGATGGGCTTCATCACCAATCCCGATGACGAGCGCGCGCTGGGCGACAGCCGCCGTCGCCAGCGTCTGATCCGCGCCGTGGCCGAGGGAATCGACCGCTATTTCAGCCAGCCCGCCGCCGGAACCGTGATCGCCGGAGTGCCCTCGACCGGCGGCTGAGGCCGCCGACCGTTTCCGGCCTTTGCGGCGGACCCGACGCGGGCTAAACCCGAGCGGCATGCGTCGGAGATTTCTTGAAGTGAAGCTTGCCGAACGTTGGTTCGTCATGGCGGGGGTGGCCCTGCTGGGCGCCATCGCGCTCGCCGGGCTGCTGGTGGCCATCTATGCCGCCTGGCTGTTCCACGATCTGCCCGATGCCTCCGAACTCGCGGACTATCGCCCGCCGACCGCGACGCGAGTCTACGCCGGTGACGGCACCTTGATCGGCGAGTTCTCGGACGAACGCCGCATCTATGTGCCCTATGAGGAAATCCCGCCCAGCCTCGTGCAGGCCTTCCTGGCGGCCGAGGACCGGAATTTCTTCCAGCACGGCGGGATCGACGTGTCGGGGCTTGGCCGGGCCATGTTCAAGAACGTATTCAACGTCGTGACGGGGCGCCGGCTGGAGGGCGGATCGACGATCACCCAGCAGGTCGCCAAGAACGTGCTGCTGACCAACGAGTCCACCATCGGCCGCAAGCTGAAGGAAGCCATCCTGTCCAGCCGGCTGGAGGCGACGCTCTCCAAGGAGCAGATCCTTGAGCTGTATCTGAACGAGATTTTCCTGGGCTATCGCAGCTATGGCGTCGCCTCGGCGGCGTTCAACTATTTCGGCAAGTCGCTGCAGCAGCTGACCCCCGAAGAGGCCGCGTTCCTGGCGGCCCTGCCCAAGGGTCCGAACAACTATCACCCCAAACGCCATCCCGAGGCGGCGAAGGGGCGACGCGACTGGGTGCTGGGCGAGATGCTGCAGAACCAGTTCCTGACCCAGGCCGCCTATGATACCGCCGTCGCGAAGCCCCTCACGACGCGCGAGGCGCCGCGCCGGGCCGAGTATCAGGACGCCGACTTCTTCGTGGAGGAGGCGCGCCGGATCGCGCGGGCCAACCCCGACTTCGGCGAACAGCTGAACGCTGGCGGTTACTATATGCGCACCACCCTGGATCCGTCGCTGCAGACCGCGGCGCGCGACGCCCTGATGCGCGGGCTGGAAAACTACGACCGCCGTCATGGCTGGCGCGGGGCGTGGGGCACCACCGACTTCGCCCCGGGCTGGCAGGCGGTCGCCCTGCGGGAGCAGGCTCCGCCGGAACGCCGCGAATGGCGCGCGGCCGCGGTCGAGAGCGTTTCGGGCAACACCGTGCGGGTGCGCACGGCGCGTGACGATGCCACGGGGACTCTGATCGTCGAGGACGCCGCCTGGGCCAACGCGAACCGGCAGTTGAAGCGCGGTGACCTGATCTTTGTGGAGCCCAGGAACGGCCAGTTCGCCCTGAAGCAGGTGCCGGCCGTAAACGGAGCCTTGGTCGCGATCGAGCCGCAGTCGGGCCGGGTGCTGGCGATGGTGGGGGGCTATTCCTTTGCCCTGTCGAGCTTCAACCGGGCGACGCAGGCGTTCCGACAGCCGGGTTCGGCCTTCAAGCCGTTCGTCTATGCCGCCGCGCTGGAAGGGGACTTCACGCCGGCGTCGATCATCGTCGATGGGCCGATCAGCTTCGCCGGGGGGCCGAACGGAACGCGCTGGACGCCCGAGAACTACAGCCGACAATACTATGGCCCCCAGACGCTGCGTCGGGGGCTGGAGCTGTCGCGCAACGTCATGACGGTGCGGTTGGCCAACTCCATCGGGATGGACAAGGTCGTGGACCTGTCGCGGCGGATGGGGGTGGCGGAGAACCTCCAGCCCAATCTGTCGGTGTCGCTGGGGGCCGGGGAGGTGTCGGCGTACAACATGACCGCCGCCTATGCCGCCTTCGTCAACGGCGGGAGGCGGATCCGCCCCTATCTGATCGAATACGTCCAGGACCGGGACGGCGAGACCATCTACCGCGCCGACCCGCGCCGGTGCCGCGACTGCGGACGGGCCTTCACAGGCCAGGCCTCGCCTATGCTGGAACCGCGCGGGGAACAGGTCATAGACCCCATCACCGCCTATCAGATCAGCTCCATGCTGGAGGGCGTGGTCAAGCGCGGCACGGCGGCCAGTGCCGCCAGCCTGGGCGACTGGGTCGGCGGCAAGACCGGCACCACCAACGAGTATCGCTCGGCCTGGTTCGTCGGTTTCACCACCGATATCGTGGTGGGCATCTACATCGGCTTCGACGACAACCGTCCGCTGGGCTTCGGAGAGACGGGCACGACGGCCGCTGTGCCGGTGTTCATCGACTTCATGCAGGACGCGCTGCGCGAACGGCCGGCGCGACCGTTCGTCCGGCCGCGCGGCGCCGTCTTCCGCACCGTGCGCGGGATCGAAGAAGCCTTCCGCCCCGGCACCGAGCGTCGCCGCGAGGAGGAACAGGAGGAGCGAGGACCCGCGACACCGACCGGCCCTCAGAACTACAACGAGGTGGTCCGTCGCGAGCAGGAAGCCGCCGCCGCCGCCGCTGGATCCCCGCCGCCCCAGGCCCCGCCGCCGCCGAAGCAGGAGCCGGCCGAGGATCTGGACGGGTTGTTCTAGGAGAGAAGGCAGTCGGCAGCAGGCAGTAGGCGAGCCGACGACGGTGCCCTGAGCCAGAATCTTTTCTATTGCCGACTGCCTATTGCCTACTGCCTCCCGCGCCCTCTATCTCCCCGCCTCCATACCGTAAGGAACGAACCATGAGACCGGATGTCGAGGCCATGAAGGCCGACATCGAGCAGAGCGTCGCTCTGCTCAGGAGGCGTCTTTGACTGGGATGTCGCCGTCCGAAAGCTCGATGAGCTGAACGCCCGGGTCGAGGACCCGACCCTGTGGGACAAGCCCGACGAGGCCCAGGCCGTCAGCCGCGACCGCTCGCGCCTGGAGGCCCAGATCAACACCGTCAAGGCGATGGAGCGTGAGCTGGAGGACGGCGTCATGCTGTCCGAGATGGCCGACGAGGAAGGCGACGAGGCGACGCTGGAAGAGGCGCGCGCGCAGCTGAAAGCCATCAAGGAGCGAGCCGCGCGGGCCGAGCTCGAGGCCCTGCTGTCCGGCGAGGCCGACGGCAACGACGCCTATCTGGAAGTGAACTCCGGGGCGGGCGGGACGGAGTCGAACGACTGGGCCGGGATGCTGCTGCGCATGTATTCGCGCTGGGCCAAGGCCCACGGATACGAGGTCGAGATCGAGGCCGAGGAGTCCGGTGAACAGGCCGGCATCAAGTCGGCGACGATCCAGATCAAGGGACCCAATGCCTACGGTTGGCTGAAGTCGGAATCGGGCGTGCACCGTCTGGTGCGCATCAGCCCCTATGACGCGGCGGCCAAGCGGCACACGAGCTTCGCCTCGATCGGCGTGTCGCCTGTGGTGGACGATACGATCGAGATCGACATCAACCCTTCGGACGTTCGCACCGACACCTATCGGGCGTCAGGCGCCGGTGGTCAGCACATCAACAAGACGGATTCCGCCGTGCGTCTGACGCACATCCCGACCAATACGGTGGTGGCCTGTCAGGCGGGACGATCCCAGCACCAGAACCGCGAACAGGCGTGGAAGATGCTGCGGGCGCGGCTGTACGAACTGGAGCTGCAGAAGCGCGAGGCGGCGGCGCAAGCGCTGGCCGACGCCAAGACCGACATCGGCTGGGGACACCAGATCCGAAGCTATGTCCTGCAGCCGTATCAGATGGTGAAGGACCTACGGACCGAGGTCGAGACGTCGGACACGCAAGGCGTGCTGGACGGCGATCTGGACCGGTTCATGGGCGCGGCCCTGGCCCAGCGGGTCGGGGAAACGCGCGGAAGCACGGTGGATTGATGTGTTCCTTCTCCCTCCCCTTCATGGGGAGGGTGATCGCGTAGCGATCCGGGTGGGGCTGTATGGACGGCGCGCCCGACCGACTATTCCCCACCCGGGCTACGCTTCGCTTCGCCGTCCCTTCCCCTAAAGGGGAGGGAGAGAACGCGTCAGACCGACTTCAGATCGATGACCTGGGGTGCCTCGGACGTCGGAGCCGGAGCGGGCGAGGCGGCCTCGACCGGAGCGGGAGCCGGGGCGGGGCGGGGGGCAGGGGCGACGGGGGCCGGGGCTTCGCGGCGGCTTTGCAGCACGCGACCCTGGAAATAGGCGCCGATATCGATCGACAGCTGTTCGGCGGTGATGTCGCCGTCGACGTAGGCGGTCGAGACCAGCTTGACCTGTTTGCCAGAGACGGCCCCGACGATGCGGCCGCGCACCTCGAGGTAGTCGGCGGTCACATTGCCTTCGATGGCGCCGGTCTCGCCGACGATCAGGCGTCCGACGCGGACGTCGCCCTTGATCGATCCGTCGACCTGGAGGTCGCCGGCGCCCGAGACGTGGCCCTCGAACTGCAGGTCCGAGGACAGGGTCGACAGACCGCGCGACGAGGCGATGGGCGAGGGACCCGGCGTCGGCGTCGGGGTCGGAGCGCGATTGGCGCCGGCGGACGGCAGGTCCGGCAGCGGCGGGATCGGCAGGGCGTTCGACGGACGGTCGGGCGTTACGGGGGGCTTGGCTTTATTGAACAAGGGTGTCTCCGGCTCTCATGAAGCGGGCGGGGTTCTGGGGTCGTCCGTCCATCCACACCTCATAGTGCAGGTGAACGCCGGTCGAGCGACCGGTGGTGCCCATGGCACCGATCCGCTGGGTCAGGGCGACCTGCTGACCGGGGCGGACGGCCACGGAGTTCAGATGGGCGTAGCGGGTCTTGAAGCCTCGACCGTGGTCTATCTCAACGGTGTTGCCATAGCCTGAACGAACACCGGCGAAAGACACGATTCCGGGAGCGGTCGAGTAGATCGGGGTGTTCAGGGGGGCAGCGAAATCCTGGCCCTGATGCACCGCCGGGCGGCCGTTGAACGGATCGAATCGGACGCCGAATCCCGAGGTGGTGCGGGCATTGGTGGGCCGGTCGAAGGGCAGGCCCTCAGCGGCGTCGGCCAGCCGGCGCATGTCGGTCAGGTTGTCGGCGGCGTGGCGGATGCGGACGGCGAACGGCTCGTCGACGTCCAGGATGGTGGCGAGGGCCTCGGGATCATTGGCTTCCACCAGCGGACCGCCAAGCGCCGAGCCGGAGGCGGCATAGGCGGCCGGGTTGAGGCCCGCGAGACGGAAGGCGAGACGCAGGCGTTCGGCGCGGGTCTGGGCGAAGTCACCGGCGCGTTCGATCAGTCGTTCCTGGTCCATGCGCACGGCGACGATGCGCTGAACCGGGGCCGCGGTGCCGGGCGCAGGGGCAGGGGCGGGGGCCAGGATGGTCTCGGCGCCATCGACCCCACGGAACATGCCCATGACACCGGACAGGGCGGCGTGGCGGCGCTCGACCATTTGGGCCATCTCGTCCAGCCCCCCGGTCGTGGCCGACATCCGCACCACGGCGGTCTCCAGCCGGGCCTGAAGGTCCGCGTTCAGGCGTTCGGACGCCGCGCGGGCCCGGACGATTTCGTCATCCGAGCGGCCGGCCACCACCATGTCAAAGAGAAAGCCGCCCGAGGCGACCAGGGTCCAGGCGGCCGCGACCGCCGCGACACCGGCCATCAGGATCTGTCGGCCACTGGTCAGAACATAACCACGCGTCTCGCCGTTCTGACGCAGATAGACGTGACGTTCCGGAAACCAGCGGTCGATCAGCGGGCGCCTGACCGCTCCCTGTTCTTCTACCATGTTAACACGCCCCCATGCACGGTGACGCTTATCCGTGAACTGTTGCCCGGCGGCAATACCGTTCACGCAATCTTAACCACGTTGGGTGGCCGTTCTCGCGCGAACGAATCTAGACCAGGTTAAAGTTCGCCTGTTGGGCGATTTGTTACATCTGTGAGTTTCAGCGACTGCACTGTAAAACCGTTCGCAAGCGGAACGGCCTGCTTTCAGAAAGCCTGAGCGGCGGCCAGGACCTCTTCGGCGTGACCCTTGACCGAGACCTTGCGCCAGACGCGGCGGACGACGCCGGTACCGTCGATCAGGAAGGTGGCGCGCTCGATGCCCATGTAGGTCTTGCCGTACATGCTCTTCTCGACCCAGACGCCATAGGCCTCGGTGACGCCGGTTTCTTCGTCGGACGCCAGGGTGACCTTGAGGTCGTACTTGGCCTTGAACTTGTCGAGCTTCTTCACCGGGTCCTTGGACACGCCGATGACGGTGACGCCGGCCTTGGTGAAGGCGTCGGCGTAAGCGGTGAAGTCCTTGGCCTCATTGGTGCAGCCCGGCGTGTCGGCCTTGGGATAGAAGTAGAGGACGGTCGGACCCGACAGGGTCGCGCGGCCGCCGCCGTCGGCGGGCATGTCGAACGCGGGGGCCTTTGAACCTTCGGTGATCTCGGTCATGGCAAGTCCTCTCAGATCGGCTTGACGAGCAGCAGCTTCTTCTTGCCGGCGGCGAGCTTGAGCACGCCGTCGGCGTTGATGTCGGCAGCCTCGATAAGCCGAGCGCCGTCGGCGATCGCCTCGTCATTCAGTCGCAGGCCGCCGCCCTGGGCCAGGCGACGGGCCTCGCCGTTCGATGCGGTCAGCCCTGCGCGGGTGGCGACGGCGGCGATCATTGCACCGATCACCTCGGATGACGGCAGTTCGACGGTCGGCAGGTCGCCGGACACTGCCCCGCGCTCGAAGGCCGCCTCGGCGCCCTCGCGGGCGGAGCGCGCCGCGTCCGCCCCATGCAGCATGGTCGTGGCGGCGTCGGCGAGCGCCTTCTTGGCCTCGTTGATCTCGGCACCCTGCAGGGCCTCGTAGCGGGCGATCTCGTCGAGCGGCAGGTCGGTGAACAGGCGCATGAAGCGGCCGACGTCGGCGTCCTCGGCGTTCCTCCAGAACTGCCAGTAGTCGAAGGGCGAGAGCTGGTCGGCGTTCAGCCACACCGCGCCCTGCGCCGTCTTGCCCATCTTGCCGCCCGAGGCCGTGGTCAGCAGCGGCGTGGTCAGGCCGAAGGCGGCCTTGCCGTCCACGCGGCGAACCAGGTCGACGCCCGAGACGATATTGCCCCACTGGTCCGACCCGCCCATCTGGAGCGTCACGTTCCGGGCGCGGTTCAGCTCCAGGAAGTCCACCGACTGCATGAGCATGTAGTTGAACTCGAGGAAGGTCATCGGCTGCTCGCGCTCCAGCCTCAGCTTGACCGAGTCGAAGGCCAGCATGCGGTTGATCGTGAACTGGGTGCCGAAGTCGCGCAGGAACTGGATGTAGCCGTAGCCCGACAGCCAGTCGTCGTTGTTGACCATGACGGCGTCGGTCGGGCCGTCGCCGAAGGTCAAGAATTTCTCGAACACCGTGCGGATGGAGGCGAGGTTGGCGGCGATGGTCTCGTCGGTCAGCTGGGGCCGCGAGGTGTCCTTGCCGGTGGGGTCGCCGACCTTGGTCGTGGCCCCGCCCATCAGGACGACGGGCCGGTGCCCGGTCTGCTGCAGCCGCCGCAGCATCATGATCGAGATCAGGTTGCCGACGTGCAGGCTGGGCGCCGTCGCATCGAAGCCGACATAGGCCGAGACGACGCCGCTCGATGCCGCCGCGTCCAGCTCCGCCGGATGGGTGATCTGATGGATATAGCCGCGCGCCTGCAGCGTCTGGAGGAAGTCGGACTGGAATGCGGGTTCGGTCATGGCGTCAGGCGGGCTTGGCTTTGGGAGGAGGGGGCGTGTAGCACGGGCGGATGGAAGGGCGAACCGCCACGATGCGATCGGTGACGCTGGCGCCCCATCCGGCGTCGCCGCCCGGTCCCATCGACACTCTGACGGTCCTGCTCGATCGTGTCGGGGAAGCCTTGTGGCTGCGCTTCGTCGTCGAAGGTCGGACGCGGGACGTCGTCTGGCCGGAGCCCGCGACGCCGACCCGCGCCGATGACCTCTGGCGTCACAGCTGCTTTGAGGCCTTCGTCCAAGCGGAAGACGGCTATGTCGAGTACAATCTGTCGCCGTCCGGACAGTGGGCCAGCTATCGTTTCGACCGGCCGCGACAGGGAATGCGGAACGCGGTCGTGGTGGCGACGCCACCGCTTCTAAACGTTGCGCAAGGCCGGCTTGCTGTGGAGGCTCGGCTGGAGTTGCCGACGGGCGCGCGACGGATAGGCCTGTCCGCGGTCATCGAAAGTGTCGATGGTACATTCTGTTATTGGGCACTGGCTCATCCGTCGGATAACCCTGATTTCCATCATCCCGACAGTTTCATCCTGGATCTGCCATGAATTTTGGTATCGACCGCCTGCTCGCTGATCCCGCCCTGCTGGCCGAGCTGAAGCAGCGGCGCGTGGCGCTGCTGGCGCATCCGGCGTCGGTGACCGCCGACCTGACGCATTCCATCGACGCCCTGATCGGCGCGGGCGTGCGGATCAGCGCGGCCTTCGGGCCCCAGCACGGGATGAAGGGCGATCTGCAGGACAATATGATGGAGAGCCCGGACGAGACCGATCCGGTCCACGGCTTTCCCGTGTTCAGCCTGTACGGCGAGGTGCGGCGGCCGTCGGGCCAGATGCTGTCGACCTTCGACATCATCCTGGTGGATCTGCAGGACCTGGGGTGCCGCATCTACACCTTCGTGACGACCCTGCTCTATGTGCTGGAAGCGGCGGCCGAGAACGGCAAGACGGTCTGGGTGCTGGACCGGCCCAACCCCGCCGGGCGGCCGGTCGAGGGGACGACGCTGGTCCCCGGCTGGGAAAGCTTCGTCGGGGCCGGCCCTATGCCGATGCGTCACGGCATGACCCTGGGCGAGATGGGCCACTGGTTCATCGACCACTTCAAGCTGGACGTCGACTACCGCGTCATCGCCATGGAGGGGTACGACCCCGATGCCGCGCCCGGTTATGGCTGGCCCTTGAACGAGCGGGCCTGGATCAACCCCAGCCCCAATGCCCAGAACCTGTCGATGGCGCGGGCCTATCCCGGCACGGTCATGCTGGAGGGGGCGACCCTGTCGGAGGGGCGCGGCACGACCCGGCCGCTGGAACTGTTCGGCGCGCCCGACATCGACGCCCGAGCCGTGATCGCGGAGATGCAGGCGTTCGCGCCGGACTGGGTCCGGGGCTGCGTGCTGAGGCCCATGTGGTTCGAGCCGACCTTTCACAAACACGTCGGCACCCTATGCGCGGGCATCCAGATCCATGTCGAGGGCCCGCACTACGACCATGCCGCCTTCCGGCCCTGGCGGCTGCAGGCGGCGGGGTTCAAGGCCATCCGGCGGCTGTATCCCGACTACGATCTGTGGCGCGATTTTCCGTATGAGTATGCCTTTGGCAAGCTGCCGATCGACGTCATCAACGGCGGGCCAGCGCTGCGGGAATGGGTCGATGACGCGGCCGCCCAGCCGGGCGACCTGGAGGCCATCGCCGGCGCGGACGAGGCGGCTTGGGTCGAGGCGCGACGTTCTGTCCTGATCTACTGAGACGCCTTGATCGCCGATCGGTGGTCACTTAGACGGATCAAAGCGGACCGGGCCCCTCTGACGTCTGATGGCAGACGTGATGTCGGACCGCATCGAGTGATCTCGGTGCGCGACGACCCCCTCCCTGGTCGACCCCCCCATCGCGCGCCGAGGTCGCTCCTTTGAAAAAGGGGTGTCCTATGGACCTGATGAGTTTTTTCCTGGCCGACTGGCTGGGCAAGCCGGCCTGGATGTGGCTGGCCTTCATGGGCGTGGTGGTCGCGTTGCTCGTGCTGGACCTGGGCGTGTTGCACAAGGATCAACACGAGATCGGCGTGCGCGAAAGCCTGCTGCTGTCGGGTATGTACATCGCCATCGCCCTGATGTTCGGCGGCTGGGTGTGGTGGGAGCTGGGTCGCCAGTCGGGCATCGAATACCTGACCGGTTTCGCGATCGAGAAGTCGCTGGCGATGGACAACGTCTTCGTCATCGCCATGATCTTCGGCTATTTCGCCATTCCGCGCGCCTTGCAGCATCGGGTGCTGTTCTGGGGCATCCTCGGCGTCATCGTGCTGCGGGCGCTGATGATCGGGGCGGGCGCGGCCCTGGTCAGCCAGTACGGCTGGGTGCTGTATATCTTCGCCGCCTTCCTGATCTTCACCGGGATCAAGATGTTCTTCGCCGGCGAGGGGCACGCCGACGTGGGGGCCAATCCGCTGGTGAAATGGATGCGCGGGCATCTGCGCATCACCGATCAGCTGCACGGCCAGAAGTTCTTCGTGCAGGAGCCGCATCCGAAGACTGGAAAGATGGTGCTGTGGGCCACGCCGATGTTCCTGGCGCTGATCATGATCGAGATCGCGGACGTGATCTTCGCGGTGGACTCGGTGCCGGCGATCTTCGCCATCACGACCGATCCCTACCTCGTCTACACCTCGAACATCTTCGCCATCCTGGGCCTGCGGGCGCTCTATTTCGCCCTGGCCGCGGTCATCCACCGCTTCGCCTATCTGAAACAGGCGCTGGCGGTGCTTCTGGTGTTCATCGGCGGCAAGATCTTCGTGGCCGACCTGCTGGGTTGGGAGAAGTTCCCCGCCGAGTGGTCGTTGGCCATCACCGCCGTGATCCTCACGGGTGGCGTGGTCTGGTCGCTGTGGAAGACGAAGGGCCAGCCGCCGACCCCGGCCGGGCACTGACGGGCGCGGGCCCGCCTGGCGAAGGTCAGGCGGGCTCGGCTTCCAGACGTTTGTCTAGATACAGACCGACGCGGCGGTCCACGGCGTCGATGTGGTCCTGCCAGAAGTGGGTCGCGCCCTCTTCCAGCTCATAGTCGATGACGATGCCCTTCTGGGTCCGCAGCTTGTTGACCACGCGCTCGACCTCGACCGGCGGCACGATGGTGTCGGCCGTGCCGTGCAGGAACAGGCCGGACGCCGGGCAGGGGGCCAGGAAGCTGAAGTCGTACATGTTCGACGGCGGCGAGACCGAGATGAAGCCGTCCGTCTCCGGCCGGCGCATCAACAGCTGCATGCCGATGTAGGCCCCGAACTGATAGCCGGCGACCCAGGTCTGGGTGGCGGCGGGGTTGTTGGACTGGAGCCAGTCCAGGGCCGTGGCCGCGTCGGCCAGCTCGCCGATGCCCGAATCGAACTCGCCCTGGGATTTGCCGACGCCGCGGCTGTTGTAGCGCAGGGTGGCGAAGCCACGCTTCACGAACAACTGGTACAGGGTCACCGCCACCGGATTGTTCATATGCCCGCCCGCCTTGGGGTGAGGGTGCAGGATCAGGGCGATCGGGGCGTTCGGGCGCTTGCCGGGGGAATAGCGGCCTTCGATGCGACCGGAGGCGCCGGGCAGGATGACTTCAGGCATAGGGCTCTGGAATCCGTTCAACTGTCATTTCGAGGCCCCGAAATACTTGACCGCTGGGGTAGGACTTTCTAAGTCCAACCTGCGCCGGGCCGCCTCGCGAAGCGGCGGGTCATAGCACAGGACCCCTGAAAAGCGCGCGGTTTTTGAAGGACGACGATGCGACTGTCGACCAAGGGACGATACGCTGTCATGGCGATGGCCGACCTGGCCCGGAACGGGCGAGGCGAGGCCGGTCAGGCGCGCGCTGTCTCATTGGCCGAGATCGCGACGCGGCAAGAGATTTCCTTGAGTTACCTGGAACAGCTGTTCGCGCGCCTGAGAAAGAGCGGGCTGGTCCAGAGCGTGCGCGGTCCGGGCGGCGGCTATCGGCTGGCCAAGACGGCGGGCGAGACTGTGGTGGCCGAGATCGTCCTGGCGGTCGACGAGCCGATCCGGGCGACGCGGTGCGCGGCCCATTCCTCGCCGCGCGGCTGCATGATGGCCGGCGAACGCTGCATCACCCACAATCTTTGGGAAGACCTGGGCGACGAGATCCACCGCTATCTGTCCAGTGTGTCGCTGGAGGACGTGATCCTGAACCGGACGAGACGCGCGCCGGCGGCGGGCGATGTCCAGGCGGCGGTCGGGGTGGCGGCATGAAGCCCGTCTATCTGGACTACAACGCCTCCGCCCTGGTTCGGCCCGAGGTGCAGGCGGCGATGGCTGAGGCCCTGGCCGACAACGGCAATCCGTCGGCGGTGCACGCGGCCGGACGGCGCGCGCGGGCGCGGGTCGAGACGGCGCGGGCGAAGGTGGCCGAGATGGTCGGGGCAGACGCCCAGTCCGTGGTGTTTTCCTCGGGCGGGACGGAGTCCAATGCCCAGGCCATCGCCAGCGCGATCGCTGCCGGATGCGAACGACTGATCGTCTGCGCGTCGGAGCATCCTTGCGTGGCCGAGGCGGCGATGGCCTCGGGCAAGCCGGTGAAGGTGCTGCCAATCGATAGTCGCGGTGTGGTCGATCTGGGCAAACTGTCGGAGCTGCTGCGCGCGCCCGGCAAGGCGGTGGTGGCGATCCATCATGCGAACAACGAGAGCGGCGTGATCCAGCCGATCCGCGAGGCCGCGACCCTGGTGCGGGAGGCCGGCGGCTGGCTGCACGTCGACGCCATCCAGTCGGCGGGCAAGATCCCGGTGTCGATGGCGGCGCTGAAGGCCGACACCCTGACGCTGTCGGCGCACAAGCTGGGCGGACCGCAGGGCGTGGGGGCCCTGGTGCTGGGGGAAGGCCGGTCGGCGGTGCAGATCGTGCGCGGCGCGGGCCAGGAACGAGGCCTGAGGGCCGGGACGGAGAACGTGCCGGGCATTCATGGCTTCGGCGTCGCGGCCGAATGCGCGGTGCGGGACCTTTCGACGGCTGAGGCGCACGCCGTCTGGCGCGACGCGGCTGAGACGGCGGTGGAGGCGGCCGGAGCGACAATCATCGGCAAGGGCGCGCCGCGTCTGCCGAACACCCTGTTCCTGTCGGTGCCCGACTGGGAGAGCCCGCAGGCTCTGATCGTGCTCGATCTGGAGGGCGTGATGGTCTCGGCGGGCAGTGCCTGTTCGTCGGGCAAGACCAAGCCCAGCCGGACCATCGTGGCCATGGGCCGGATGGACCTGGCGACCGGGGGCGTGCGCGTCTCGGGTGGCTGGGGCACGACCCAAGACGATTGGTCACGCTTCGCATCCGCCTGGACGCGCGCATATCAGACCCGCCGCGCCCGTCAGTCGGCGCGCGTCAAGGAAACCGCCTAAGCCATGGCCGCTGTTCAGGAAACCATCGACGCTGTTGCCGCTCTCGAGAAGTACGAGCACGGCTTCACCTCGGACATCGAGACCGAATACGCCCCGCGCGGGCTGAACGCCGACATCGTGCGCTTCATCTCCGAGAAGAAGGGCGAGCCGGAGTGGATGCTGGAATGGCGTCTCGCCGCCTATGAGCGCTGGCTGGCGATGGAGGAGCCGACCTGGTCGTCGGTGAAATACACGCCGGTCGATTATCAGGAGCTGTTCTACTACGCCGCGCCCAAGAAGAAGGACGGGCCGAAGTCGCTGGACGAGGTCGATCCGGAGATCCTGGAAATCTACAAGAAGCTGGGCATTCCGCTGAGCGAGCAGGCGGTGCTGGCGGGCGTCGAGGGCGCGCCGCGATATGCCGTGGATGCGGTGTTCGACAGCGTCAGCGTGGTCACAACCTTCAAGGCCGAGCTGGCCAAGGTCGGCGTCATTTTCATGCCGATTTCCGAGGCCTTGCGGGAATATCCGGATCTGGTGCGGCAATATCTGGGGTCGGTGGTGCCGGTCTCGGACAACTATTTCGCGGCGCTGAACAGCGCGGTCTTTTCGGACGGATCGTTTGTCTACATCCCGCCGGGCGTGAAATGCCCGATGGAGCTGTCGACCTATTTTCGCATCAATGCCAGCCAGACGGGCCAGTTCGAGCGGACCCTGATAATCGCCGATAAGGGCTCGTATGTGAGCTACCTCGAAGGCTGCACGGCACCGATGCGCGACGAGAACCAGCTGCATGCGGCCGTGGTCGAGCTGGTGGCTCTGGACGACGCCGAGATCAAATACTCCACCGTCCAGAACTGGTACCCCGGCGACGCCGAGGGCAAGGGCGGCATCTACAACTTCGTGACCAAGCGCGCCGACTGCCGGGGCGATCGGTCGAAGGTGTCCTGGACCCAGGTGGAGACGGGGTCGGCCGTGACCTGGAAATACCCGTCCTGCGTTCTGCGCGGCGAGGAGAGCTCGGGCGAGTTCTATTCGATCGCCATCACCAACGGGCATCAGCAGGCCGACACCGGCACCAAGATGATCCACCTGGGCAAGAACTCGAAGTCGCGGATCATCGCCAAGGCGGTCTCGGCTGGAAAGTCGGACTCGACCTACCGTGGCCTGGTCTCGATTCATCCGAAGGCGACGGGGGTGCGCAACTTCACCCAGTGCGACAGCCTGCTGATCGGCGGCGACTGCGGCTCTCACACAGTGCCCTATATCGAGGCCCGCAACGGCTCGGCCCAGCTGGAGCACGAGGCGACGACGACGCGGTTGAGCGACGACCAGCTGTTCTACGCCCAACAACGCGGCCTCTCGCAGGAGGAGGCGGTGGCTCTGCTGGTCAACGGCTTCGTCCGTGACGTGATGCAGAAGCTGCCAATGGAGTTCGCCGTCGAGGCGCAGAAGCTGGTGGCGATCTCGCTTGAGGGGAGCGTGGGGTGACGCTCCGGCCCTGGTTTCGAAACGGCTATTTTGGCATCCGGCCGATTAATCCGACGGGCTGGCTGTTTGGTGCGGCTGCCGGGTTCGGTTTCTGTGCCTTCTTCTTGGCCGGCGTCGCCCTGACAGAGATCAATAAGGCGTTGGCGCTGGTGTTGATCCCTCTGTTTGCCTGGCTTGCCTTCCGGCTCAACACGATTGTCGCCAACAGAACGCGAAACGACTGATGCTCTCCATCTCCAACCTCCACGTCTCCGTCGGCGACAAGCCGATCCTCAAGGGGCTGACGCTCGACGTTCCGGCGGGCGAGGTGCACGCCATCATGGGGCCGAACGGGGCGGGCAAGTCGACGCTGGGCTATGCCCTGTCGGGGCGGCCCGGCTATGAGGCCGTGGAGGGCTCGGTCGAGTGGCGGGGCGAAAGCCTGCTCGACCTCGACCCGGCGGCGCGGGCGGCCAAGGGCGTGTTCCTGTCGTTCCAGTATCCGATCGAGATCCCCGGCGTGCCGGCCCTGACCTTTGTGCGCACGGCGCTGAACGCCCAGAAGCGGGCGCGGGGCGAGGAGGAGGTCTCGGCGCCGGCCTTCCTGAAACAGGTCAAGGCGGCATCGAGCGCGCTGAAGATGGACTTCGACATGCTGAAGCGGCCGCTGAACGTCGGCTTCTCCGGCGGCGAGAAGAAGCGGATGGAGATCCTGCAGATGGCTCTGCTGGAGCCGTCGCTGTTGATCCTGGACGAGACGGATTCGGGGTTGGACATCGACGCCCTGCGGATCGTGTCGGAGGGGGTCAACGCCCTGCGCTCGCCGGATAGGGCGATGCTGGTGATCACCCACTATCAGCGGCTGCTGGACTACATCAAACCGGACCGGGTGCATGTGCTGGCGGCCGGGCGGATCGTGGCCTCGGGCGGGCCGGAACTGGCGCATCAGCTGGAGGCGGAAGGGTACGACAAATACCTGCCGGTCGCGGCGTGACCGCCGTCGATCTGCGCGATCCCTCGACCTTCCCGTCGCGGCGGGTCGAGGCGTGGAGATACACCGACCTGGCCCGCGTGCTGCGTGAGACGCCGCCGACGTCGCCGGCGATCGAGATCGCGCCGGGCGGGCCGTTCGCGGACCTCGGCGGCGAGGAGATCGCCTTCGCCAACGGTCGGGCGGTCGGGGCCGACGCCTTCGTGGCCTCAGGCGAACAGATGTTGCGGCTGCGGTTCGTGTCGGATGCGACGGGCACGGGGCACAGCGCCTCGGTGAGGATCGCGGTCAAGCCGGGCGCGCGGCTGACGCTGCTCGAAAGCCACGAAGGTGCCGGCGCAGGATATGTCGCCAACTACCGAATCGATCTGGATGTTCCGGCCGGGGCCGAGGTCACGCGGGTCGTGCTGATCGACGAGGCGGCGGATGCGATCTCGGTCGCTGTGGCCCATGTGAAGACGGCGCCGGGCGCGGTCTATCGCCAGACGACAATCACAAGCGGCGCGAGGCTGCAGCGGCACGAGACGCACCTGGCCCACGGCGGCGAGGGCACCGAGGTCACGCTGGATGGCCTGTATGCCCTGGCCGGCGAGCGGCATGCCGACCTGACCAGCGTAGTGCGCCACGGCGGGCTGAATGGCGTCACCTCCCAGCTGACCAAGGGCGTGGTGCGCGACACCGCGCGCGGCGTGTTTCAGTGCAAGATCGTGGTCGAGCGCGGGGCCGACGGCACCGACGCCCGGATGGGCCATCATGCCCTGATCCTGGGCGAACGGGCCGAAGTGGACGCCAAGCCGGAGCTGGAAATCTATGCCGACGACGTGCAGTGCGCGCATGGGAACACGGTCGGCAATCTGGACGAGAGCGCCCTGTTCTACATGCAGCAGCGCGGCATCCCGGCGGACGAGGCGCGGGCCCTGCTGACGCAGGCCTTTCTGTTCGAGGTCGTCGACCGGATCGCGCATGACGGCGCGAGAGAGAGGGTGAGGGAATGGCTGACGGATCGGCTCTAAATCCTCCCCCGTTGGGTGAGTTGGCTCCGAAGCGTCGCGGAGGAGACGGAGGGGGCTCGCTCCAGACGTCGCTCTCGCGGCTGGCCCCCTCCACCACTTCGTGGTCCCCCTCCCCCAATGGGGGAGGATTTGATGTGCATGCCGCCCGGGCGCAGTTCCCGATCCTGTCGCGGACGGTGAACGGCAAGCCGCTGGTCTATCTGGACTCGGCCGCCTCGGCACAGAAGCCGCGCGCGGTGATCGACGCCCTAACGGCGGCGATGGAGGGCAGTTATGCCAACGTCCATCGCGGCCTGCACACCCTGGCCAATGAGACGACCGAGGCGTTCGAGCAGGCGCGGGAGGCCGTCGCGCGGTTCCTGAACGCCGAGAGCCCGGACCAGATCGTCTGGACCAAGGGCGGGACCGAGGCCTTCAATCTGGTCGCGGCGGGGCTGGCCCAGAGCCTGAAGCCCGGCGACGAGATCGTCACCACCCAGATGGAGCACCACGCCAACATTGTGCCCTGGGCCATGCTGAGGGACCGGTTCGGCGTCGTGCTGAAGTGGGCGCCGGTGCTGGACGACGGGTCGCTGGACATGGCGGCGCTAGCGGACCTGATCGGGCCGAGGACCAAGCTCGTCGCGGTGACCCACATGTCCAACGTTCTCGGCACGGTGAACGACGTGAAGGCCGTCGCCGACCTGGCCCATGCGGCTGGCGCTCTGGTGCTGGTCGACGGGTGCCAGGGGGCCGTGCATTGCAGCCCGGACGTTCAGGCGCTGGACTGTGACTTCTACGTCTTCACCGGCCACAAGCTGTATGGCCCGACCGGCATCGGCGGGATGTACGGCAAGCGGGCGGCGCTGGAGGCCCTGCCGCCGTATCAGGGCGGGGGCGAGATGATCGCGACCGTCACCGAGGACGCGGTGACCTTTGCCGGCATTCCGCACCGGTTCGAGGCGGGGACGCCGCCGATCCTGGAGGCCATCGGTCTGGGCGCGGCGCTGGACTGGTTCATGGGCTTCGACCGCCAGGCGATCGCGGCGCATGAGATGGCCGTCTATGACCACGCCGTGGCGCGGCTTTCGGGCCTGAACTGGCTGCGGATCATCGGCGAGGCACCCGGCAAGGGGGCCATCCTGACCTTCACGGTCGAGGGGGCCCATGCCCACGACGTGGCCCAGGTGATGGACCGCTATGGCGTCGCCGTGCGGGCCGGTCTGCACTGCGCAGAACCGCTGTCGCGCCGTTTCGGCATTACGTCGAGCGCGCGGGCCAGCTTCGCCCTATATAACACAGTGGAAGATGCGGACGCCTTCGTGGACGCCCTCATCAAGGCCCGGGAATTCTTCGTGTGAGCGAGACGAGCGAAAAGATCACAGCCAGCGAAACCTTCGCCGAAACCTGGGCGGAGCCGCAGAAGGCCGCGCTGGATCAGGCAGAGATCGACCGGCTGACCGACGACCTGATCGCGGCGCTCAAGACCGTCTATGACCCGGAAATCCCGGTCGACGTCTATGAACTCGGCCTGATCTACAAGGTCGACCTGTCGGACGATCGCGACGTGCTGATCGACATGACCCTGACGGCGCCCGGCTGCCCGGTGGCCGGCGAGATGCCGGGCTGGATCGAGGACGCGGTCAAGAAGGTCGAGGGCGTGCGCTCGGCCCGCGCCAATCTGGTGTTCGAGCCGCCGTGGGATCCGTCCAAGATGAGCGACGAGGCCAAGCTGGCCTTGAACATGTTCTGATGACCGATCTTCAGACCACGACCCGTGCCCGGCGCCCGCGTCCCAAGGTCGTCACCCTGACCGAGGCGGCGGCCGCGCGCGTGCGCGAGATCATGGAGGCTCCCCGGAAAGATGGGGCCGACAAGCCCTATGTCGCCCTGCGCGTCGGGGTGAAGAACGGCGGCTGCGCGGGCCAGGAGTATACCTTTGCCTATGCCGAACGTATCGAGCCCATGGACGAGGTCGTCGAGGACAAGGGCGTGACCATCCTGATCGAACCCAAGGCGATCCTGTTCCTGATCGGGTCCGAGATCGACTACGAGACGACGAAGCTGGCGTCCAAGTTCGTGTTCCGCAATCCGAACCAGACCGACGCCTGCGGCTGCGGCGAGAGCGTGACGATCATCCCTGCAGCGGCGCTCGAGACCGACTGACATGATCCGGCTGGAAGGCGTGACCAAGCGCTATCGCAGCGCGGCGGGCGAGCGCGTGGCGCTGGACGCCGTCGATATGACGGTCGGTCGGGGTCAGGTGTTCGGCGTGGTCGGGCGCTCGGGTGCCGGCAAGTCGACGCTGATCCGGACCATCAACCGGCTGGAGACGCCGAACGCGGGCAAGGTGTTCGTGGGCGATCAGGAGATCACGGCGCTGAAGACCGCCGCCCTGCGCGCCGCGCGGCGGCGGATCGGCATGATCTTCCAGCATTTCAACCTGCTGAACGCCAAGACCATCGAGGAGAACGTCGCCTTTCCGCTGCGGCTGGAGGGCCGACCGGAGGCGGAGATCAAGGCGCGGACGAGCGAACTGCTGGAGCGGCTGGGGCTCGCGGAGCATGCGAAGAAGCATCCGGCCCAGCTGTCGGGCGGGCAGAAGCAGAGGGTGGGCATCGCCCGGGCTCTGGCCTGCGGGCCCGAGGTCCTGCTGTGCGACGAGGCGACCAGCGCGCTGGACCCCGAGACGACCGACGAGATCCTGAGCCTGCTGGACGAGTTGAACCGCGAACTGGGTCTGACCATCGTTCTGATCACCCACCAGATGGAGGTCGTGCGCCGCGTCTGCGACCGGGTGGCGGTGCTGAAGGACGGGCGAGTGGTGGAGGAGGGGGCGACGGCCGACGTCTTCCTGCACCCGAAGTCGCCGGTGACCCGCGCCATGCTGGCGGAAGGCGAGGGCGGCGAGACGTTCGACGCCACGGTCGTGCCGGCGGGCGGGCGGCTGGCGAAACTGACGTTCCGGGGCGCGGCGACCTACGAGCCCGAGCTGAGCCGCGTCGCGCGGTCGGTGGGCGTGGACTACTCCATCCTGTCGGGCCGGATCAGCCGCATCCGGGGCGAGCCCTATGGCCAGATGGTCGTGGCCTTCACCGGCGGCGACGCCGAGGCCGCCGTGGCGCGGCTGAGCGAGCGCGGCGTGGTGGTGGAGGCGGTGTCGTGACCGCCTTCTTCGCCAACGTCGACTGGCCCGAGATCGCGCGGGCGACGCGGGACACCCTGCTTATGCTCGGCGGCTCGATGGCCCTGACCGTGCTGTTCGGCATTCCGCTGGGGGTGCTGCTGTATCTGTCGGGCAAGGGGCGGCTGGCGGCCAATCCGGTGCTGAACGGCCTGCTGTCGCTGATCGTGAATATCCTGAGGTCGGTGCCCTTCATCATCCTGTTGATCGTCATGCTGCCGGTGACGGTGATCCTGGTCGGCACGTCGCTGGGCGTGGCCGGGGCGATCCCGCCGCTGGTGGTGGGAGCCGCGCCCTTCTATGCGCGCCTGGTCGAGACGGCGCTGCGCGAGGTCGACAAGGGCGTTGTCGAGGCGACCCAGGCGATGGGCGGCTCGACGTATCAGATCGTGACCCGGGCTTTGCTGCCGGAAGCGATGCCGGGGATCATCGCCGGTGCCACGGTCACGGCGATCGCCCTGGTCAGCTATACGGCCATGGCGGGGGTCGTCGGTGCCGGGGGCCTGGGCGACCTGGCGATCCGGTTCGGCTACCAGAGGTTCCAGACGGACGTCATGGTCGTGACCGTAGTTTTGCTGCTGGTTCTGGTACAAATTCTTCAGATGATCGGCGACCGCCTCGTCGCTAGGGTCTCGCACCGCTGATTTCTTCGTCGAAAGGCATCTCCCCATGCTTCGCCGCTCGCTCCTGATCGCCGCCGCCTTCGCCCTCGCCGCCTGCGGATCGGGCGCCGAAAAGGCCGTCGACGGGTCGGCCCCCCTGATCGTGGGGGCCACCGCGGTGCCGCACGCCGAGATCCTGGAGTTCCTGAAGCCGACGCTGGAGGCCGAAGGTTTCCCGATCGAGATCAAGGTGTTCAACGACTATGTGCAGCCCAACACCCAGCTTGCCGAGCGCCGGATCGACGTGAACTACTTCCAGACCAAGCCGTATCTGGACGAGTTCAACGCCGCGCGTGGGGCCGATCTGATCACTGTGGCGGGCGTGCATGTCGAGCCGCTGGGCGCCTATTCGCGGCGGCACGAGACACTGGCCGCCCTGCCGGCGGGCGCGGATATCGCTCTGCCCAACGATGCGTCCAACACCGGGCGATCGCTGCTGCTGCTGCAGTCCGCGGGGCTGATCACCCTGCGCGACGGCCAGAACCCGCTGCAGAGCGTGCGCGACATCGTCGGCAATCCCCGGAACTTCACCTTCCGGGAGATCGAGGCGGCGACCATGCCGCGCGTGCTGGACCAGGTCGATCTTGCGGTGATCAACACCAACTATGCGCTGGACGCCGGCCTGAAGCCGCGCACCGACGCCCTGGCCATCGAGGGCGGCGACAGCCCCTATGTGAACTATCTGGTGGCGCGGCCGGACAACCAGAACGACCCGCGCGTCCAGGCGCTGGCTGAGGCGCTGCGGAGCCAGGCGGTCAAGGACTTCATCGCCGAGAAGTACGACGGCGCGGTCATCCCGGCGACTTGAGCGTGGCCTACGACGCCGCCTTCGGGGACTGGGTGCGCGAGCATTTCGTGGCGCTCGGTCCGCTGCAGATCAAGCCGATGTTCGGCGGGGCCAGCGTCTATGCCGACGGTCTGATCTTCGCCCTGCTGGACGACGGCGTCGTCTGGATGAAGGCGGACGATACGAACGCGCCTGCGCTGATCGCGGCGGGCGCGCGGCAGTTCAGCTTTCCGACGAAGGATGGGCAGACGATGACCATGGCCTACTGGTCCTTGCCGGACAGCGCGGTGGACGATCCGGACGAGGCCGTCGCCTGGGCGCGTCGGTCGATGGAGGTTGCGGCTCGCAAGGCCGCCGCCAAGCCACCGCGAAAGCCGAAGGTCAAGCCGTAGCGCCCGCCGTCCTGGCGCGGGCGGCCTCGTCAGGGGCCAGCACGCGGACGTTGGGAATGACCGGGCCACCGCGCGCCTCGGCAATCAGTTCGGCCGTCTTTTCTTCCACGACGGCTTCCAGTCGCGAGAGGAACTCCTCTTTGCCGAGGCCCGTCGGGATCGGGTCGAGAAACTCCAACGTGGCCGTGCCGGGGCGCTTCTCGTAAGCCTCCTGCGGCCAGAACAGGCCGAGGTTCGAGGCCAGGGGCACGACCGGCATGTCGAGGTCGCGGTACATGTGCCAGACGCCGGAGCGATAGCGGAACTTCTCGCCCACCTTGGCCAGATTGCCCTCGGGATAGATCAGTATGCGACGACCCTCGCGATGGGCCGTCGCGCCGCTCTGCTTTAGGGAATCGCGGGCTTCGCGGCCGCCACAGTTGTTGACGACGATGGCGCCGAGCTTTCTCAGCACGGTTCCGAGCAACGGAAACTTCTCCAGATGGTCGCCGGTGACGAAGGCCAGGTCCTCGAACTGGTCGTAGGTGGCGAAGCCGTCCCCCCAGCTCTGGTGTTTTGAGGCGATGATGAAGGCCCCGGTCGGCAACCGGTCCTTACCGCGCACCTGGATCCGGATGCCAGCCACGACGCACATGGCCTGGACCATGCGCCGAACATAGGCGCGGATGACGGCGGCAGTGGCGTCGCGGCCGGGGATCAGGGCGGCCAGGGCTGCGGTCAGGCCGTAACCGATGGACAGGGCCCAGTAGGCGACGGCGAAAGCGAAACTGCGCATGCGATCAGTCTAGCCAAGGAGACCGCGGCGAAATCTAGGCGGCCTCGTCCAGCCGCTCGCCGTTGGTCACCTTGTTCCGCCCCGTGCGCTTGGACGCGTAAAGCGCCTCGTCGGCGCGGTCGAGGAGGGACGACCCCGACTCGTCGGGGCGACGCTGCGCGAGGCCGGCGGACATGGTGACGGCCCCGAGTTCGTCGTTGGTCGAACGGCGGCGCAGGGCCCGGGCTCCGATCTCCATTCGGATGGTGTTGAGCACCGCCTCGACGACGGAAGCGGACTCGCCCGGGAAGATGATCGCGAACTCCTCGCCGCCGTAGCGGGCGGCGACGCGAGGCGATTTCGAGACACGGCCGATGACGCTGGCCACATAGCGAAGCACCTGGTCCCCCGTCTGATGGCCCCAGGTGTCGTTGAAGCGCTTGAAGTGGTCGATGTCGAGGACGGCCAAGGTCAGTGGCCGACCCTTCTTGTCCGCCTCGTCGCAGGCGCGCAGCAGTTCCTCGTCGAAGGCCTTGCGATTGGCGAGGTTGGTCAGGGCGTCCGTCATGGCGTCGCGACGCACCTGCTCCAGATGCTCGCGCAGACGGGCGACTTCCTTGGTCGAGGTCTCCAGCCGCTTCTCGAGCGTGGCGTTCTCGGCCTGGACCTGGGTCGTGGCCTTGGTCAGCTTGGACACCACGCCCAGAAGGGCCGTCGGTTCCGATGTGGATTCGAGATTGGCCGAAGCCCCCGCCAGCGTCTGACCATAGGCGGCCTGGGACTTCTGAGCCTTGGCGATGGCTTCGGACACGGTCGACAGCTCGCGGTTCAGTACCGCACCGGCATCCCGAATCTCTTCCGACAACCGGCCGCGCGGGAGGTATTCCGCCGCCAGCATTTCCGAGGTGCCTTCGGAAAACACGGTGCCGTCGGCCAGCAGGCGGCGCATTTCCTGGCCCAGGGGGCCGTCAGGTTCGCCGAGATAGTGGACCCAGAGCTCGAAGTTCAGGGGGGTCGGCCAAATATGGGCCGCCTCCATCTCCTCGATCGCCCGACGCGCCAGGGAGAAGGCTTCAGGGCTCCGCAGCGCTGTCTGGACCTGACCTGTCATTCGGCTCCCCCGGCGCGGCGGGATCGCGTCCCCGCCGTTCGAAAGCAGCGTTAGCCAAGCTTCCGTAACACCGGGTTAAAGCGCCATCATAATGCGCGCCAAGGTTGTATCTAGCTCTTGACCGCGACCGGGCGGCGAAGGAAGGCCGGGATGTCGGAACCGAAGCCCGATCCCTCCCGGGCGGGAGGCGCGTCGCGCTCCGTCCGGCCACCCGGCCGGCGGTCGGCCTGACGGAGGCGCGGTCCGGTGGCGACGGTCACCTCGACGGGGGCTGGAGTGGGCTCGACAGCGACGGGATTCACGACCGCCGGTGCCGCTTCAACCGTGTCCAGGACTGCGGCGGGGGCCGTCGACTTGCTGGAGCGCCGGCTGCGGGTACGACGTGCGGGTGGCAGTTCGGGCGGAGTGTCCACCGCAGCGGCGGGTGTCTCTGCGCGGGGGGCTTGAACCGGCGCGGGCTTGGCCTCCGAACGGGCGCGGCGGGGCCCGCCCAGGTTGGACCAATCCAGATCGAGCACCAGTTCCTGCGGCTCCATCTTGATTAGCTTCATGACCTTATCCAGCGACTTGTCGTCCGCCGGGGTCACGATCATGAAGGCCTGGCCCAGCTTGCCCGCTCGACCCGTGCGGCCGATGCGGTGGACGTAGTCATCGGCGTGATGAGACACGTCGTAGTTGAAGACATGGCTGACGTCGGGAATGTCGAGGCCGCGCGCCGCGACGTCGGAGGCGACCAGGAGTTTCAGCTCGCCCGACCTGAAGGCCGCCAGGGTCTTCATCCGCAGGGACTGGTCGAGGTCACCATGAATCGGGGCAGCGTCGAAGCCGTGTTGCTTCAACGACTTGGCGACGACGTCGACTTCCGACTTGCGGTTGCAGAAGACGATGCCGTTCTTGACGTCGGCTCGGCCGATCAGTTCGCGCAGCGCCGCGCGTTTGGCCTTGGGATCCGACGACGGGATGCGGACCAGATATTGGGTGATGGTCTCGGCGGTCTGGGCCGGACGCGAGGCCTCGATCCGGGTCGGATCCTTGAGGAACGCCTGGGTCAGGCGCGTGATCTCGGGCGGCATGGTGGCCGAGAAGAACAGGGTCTGACGTTTTGGCGGGGTCAGTTTGAAGATGCGCTCGATGTCGGGGATGAAGCCCATGTCCAGCATGCGGTCGGCCTCGTCGACGACCATCAGCTCCACGCCCGTCAGCAGCATCTTGCCGCGCTCGAACAGGTCCAGCAGTCGGCCGGGCGTGGCGATCAGGACGTCGACGCCCTTGTTCAGCGCCGCGACCTGGTCGCCCATGGAGACGCCGCCGATCAGCAGCACCCAGCTGAGCTTGGTGCCCTTGGCGTACTTCTCGAACGACATGGCGACCTGATCGGCCAGTTCGCGGGTCGGGGCCAGAACGAGAGCGCGGGGCATGCGGGCCCGGGCGCGACCCTTGGACAGGCGTTCGATGAGGGGGAGGGTGAAGGCGGCGGTCTTGCCGGTGCCGGTCTGGGCGATGCCGAGCACGTCGCGGCCGGCGAGGGCCACGGGGATGGCCTGGGCCTGGATGGGGGTGGCGGTGGTGTAGCCGGTGTCGATGACGGCCTGGAGCGTGGTGGGCGAGAGGCCCAGCTGCGAGAATTCGGTCATGCGTCCTTATGACGAAGGGCCGAAGGCACGGACGGGCCTCGGCGGGAAAAGGAGTGCCGTACCCTCGTGGTCGCGGCGGGGAAGCGCGGAACCGCCCGTGTCCGTTGGGCGTGCGGGCGGCGCGAATCGCCAGTCCTGTTCCGTACAGCCCGCCGTATATGGAAACCCCCACGCTGGAGTCAAGTATTCCGGCCGAGCGGCCCCGCTTGCACAAATATGAACGTTCGTTAAGGATTGGGCTGGGGATGGGGTGACGGAAGGGCTTCCGGCATGAGGATTTCGGGTTCTGGGCTGGCTTTGGCCGCCTCTCTGATGGCCGCTGTTATGGCCGTGCCGATGACGGCGAGCGCCGAGATCGAGCGGGCCTTCGGCAATACCCTGGTGTCACACTATCCGGATGGTGGCTGGGTGCGGCACTGGTTCAATCCGGACGGCAGCTATACCGCCCGGTTCTCCAGCGGACGAACCGTCTCGGCCCGTTGGCGGGTCGACGGGGAGCGGGTCTGCCTGAGCAATATCTCGCCCGCGATCATGATGATCTCGCGTTTCTGCTCGCCGATGATCGAGGCCGGGGTGGGCGAAAGCTGGGTGTCGCGCGATCCGCTGGGACGCCGCGTGACGAACGTCCTGCAGCGCGGGCGCTGACGCCCTAGACGTCCAGGTCCGCGACGGCGAAGCGGGCGTTGTCCTGGATGAAGCGGAAGCGGGCGTCGGCTTTCTTGCCCATCAGGCGCTCGACCAGATCCTCGATGTCGTCCTCTGAGGCCGGCAGGGTGACGCGGGCCAGGGTCCGCTTCTTCGGGTCCATGGTGGTCTCCTTGAGCTGGGAGGCCATCATCTCGCCCAGGCCCTTGAACCGGCCCAGCTCGACCTTCTTGCCCTTGAATACGGTGGCCATCAGCTCTTCGCGGTGAGCCTCGTCGCGGGCGTATTCGCTGAGCGGGCCGGCTTGGAGCCGGTAGAGCGGGGGCAGGGCCATGAACAGCCGGCCCTGGCGGATCACCTCGGGCATGGAGCGGTAGAAGAAGGTGATCAGCAGCGCCGCGATATGGGCTCCGTCCACATCGGCGTCGGTCATGATGACGATCCGCTCGTAGCGCAGGGCCTCGATGTCGAAGCGAGGGCCGGGCGTGACGCCCAGCGCCAGGGTCAGGTCGTTCAGCTCGATGTTCTGACGCAGCTTGTCGGCCGTGGCCGAGGCGACGTTCAGGATCTTGCCGCGCAGGGGCAGGATGGCCTGGGTCGCCCGATCCCGCGCCTGTTTGGCCGAGCCGCCGGCCGAGTCACCCTCGACGATGAACAGTTCGGTGCCGTCGGCGGACTGACGCGAGCAGTCGGCCAGTTTGCCGGGCAGGCGGAGCTTGCGGGTCGCGGCGGCGCGCTGGACTTCCTTGTCCTTGCGACGACGCAGCCGGTCCTCGGCCCGCTCGATGATGAAGCCCAGCAGGACGTTGGCCTGTTTCGGGTTTTCAGTGAGCCAGTGGTCCAGCGGGTCGCGGATCAGGGCCTCGACGATCTTCTGGCCGTCGGGCGAGGACAGACGGTCCTTGGTCTGGCCCTGGAACTCGGGGTTCCTGATGAAGACACTGATCAGGGCACCGGCGTTGGCGATGACGTCCTCGGCCGTGATCTGGACCGCGCGCTTCTCGTTGGTCAGTTCGCCATAGGTCTTCAGCCCCTTGACCAGGGCGGCGCGAAAACCCGCCTCATGCGTGCCGCCGTCGGGCGTGGAGACGGTGTTGCAGTAGGACTGGACGAAGCTGTCGGCGTCGCCGAAGCCGATGGGCGACCAGGTCACGGCCCATTCGACGGCCCCGGCCTCGCCCTTCCTCTCGACGCGGCCGGAGAAGGTCGGGGTGACGGTCTCCATATCGCCGATGCGTTCGGCCAGGGCGTCGGCCAGGCCGTTGGGGAAGTGGAAGGTGGCCTCGGTCGGGGTGTGGTCGGTGATGCGTTCGGCCGCGCAGGTCCAGCGGATCTCGACGCCCCGGAACAGATAGGCCTTGGACCGCGCCATGCGGAACAGGCGGGCGGGCTTGAAGGCGGCGCCGACGCCGAAGATCTCGGCGTCCGGATGGAAGCGGATCAGGGTGCCGCGCTTCTTCGACGGCCCGACCTGCTGGATGGGGCCCAGCGGATGGCCTCGGCTGAAGGATTGCTTCCACTCGAAGCCGTCGCGCCAGACCGTGACGTCCAGCTTGTCGGACAGGGCGTTGACGACGGACACGCCCACGCCGTGCAGGCCGCCGGAGGTCTCATAGGCCTTGCCCGAGAACTTGCCGCCCGAGTGCAGCACGGTCATCACGACCTCGAGCGCCGACTTGCCCGGATGCTTGGGGTGGGGGTCGACGGGGATGCCCCGGCCGTCGTCGCGGACCGACAGCACGCCGTCGGCGTCCAGGTCGACGGTGATCAGCTTGGCGTGCTTGGCCACCGCCTCGTCCATGGCGTTGTCCAGGACTTCGGCGAACAGGTGGTGCAGGGCCCGCTCGTCGGTGCCGCCGATGTACATGCCGGGGCGCTTGCGGACGGGCTCCAGGCCTTCCAGCACCTCGATGGAGGAGGCGGAATAGCCGCCGGTCGGCGCCGGGGCAGCCGAGGCCGGCGCGGGGGCCGCCACCTGGGGCTTTAGCGCCGGTTCGGGCGCAGGCGCGGGGGCCGCGGGCTTGGGAGCCTCGGGCATGTCATCGAACAGGGACGGGGCGACGGAGGCGGGCATGGCCTGAGTGTGCGGCGATTCGGGGAGCCGTCTGGTAGGCCCCGCGAACCGGCCGGGCAAGGGGCGCGCGGACGGGATCGGGCTCGGCTGCGAGGGCGCGGGCGAGGATGGCCAGCAGCAGGGTCCAGGGCAGGTTGGCGTGGCTGAGCAGCACGCTCTCGGACAGGCTGAGCAGCAGGAAGACCGCCAGATAGCCGACGCCCCAATAGCCTTCGCGCGCGCCGGCGCCTGCAATGCGGAACAGGGTGACGATCAGGGCCAGCAGGACGACCCCGCCCGTCAGGATCGCGCCCGGCCAGCCCAGCTGGATCAGCAGATCGATCCAGCCGTTGTGCGCCGAGGGCACGGGCCACTGGGTCTCCAGCCGAATGAACTCGGCTGGCACGGAATCCTCGCCCCAGTAGGCCGAGTAGCCGAAGCCGGTCCACGGACGCTCGGCCACGTCGCGCATCAGGGCGGCCCAGATGTCGGTCCGCCCGGTCAGGGACGGGTCCTTGCCCAGCGCGACCAGCACGGTTTCGGGGTCGGTGATGAAGACGTACCCGGCGACCGCGCTGATCACGACGCCGAACCACAGGGCGACGATGGAGAAGGCTGCTCCGCCCCGCTGCATCGCCCACAGGCCGCCGATGGCTCCGGTGCCGAGGATCAGACAGAGCAGCGAGGTCTTGGACTGCGTCGCCAACACAAGCGCGGTGGCGACGACCAGGGTGATGGCAGGCAGCAGACGGCGCGGATCGCCCGACGCCAGGCAGGCGGCGGCGGCCACGGCGGCTGCCGACATGACCAGCCCCATCTGGTTTTTCTCGTACCACAGGCCGCGCCACAGGCCGGCGTTCTCGGCCTGGTGGATGCCAATGGTCGGGTTGACGGCGACCATGACCAGACTGCCAAGTCCCATCGCCAGTCCGCACAGCATCAGCAGACGCGGCAGGTGGGCACCCCGGAAAGCGACGCCCAGATAGACGGCGAAGGCGGATGAGATGGCCATGGCGATGACGCGCCTCTGGGTCACCTCCGGATCGATCGACCACCATTTGGAGGCGAAGGCGTGCAGCACCAGCACCCCCAGCATGATCCACACCGGCCAGGCCCGGATCATGGCGGGCAGGCGATACAGGATCAGCCCCGCGATGACGGCATAGACCGGCAGCCAGACCAGCCGCAGGATCGGCGTCTCCTCCTGCGTCGGCGCGAACACCGGGCCAATCAGGGCCTGGGTCAGCATGACCACCACGAGCCCCGCCAGCACCTGCTCCCAGATAGGGGGGGTGGGCTCGGTCGGCGGTGGAACGGGGAGGGCGGGGCGCACGGGGGGAGGGTGGCAAGACCTCGTTAACGAAGGGTGTGCCGTTCAGCGCAAGGCAGATCGATCCTGGCTCGTGTGGAACAGGCGACCGATGATCACCCGGTCCGCCTCGATCCTGTACACAGCCACCAGTCCGCCTCGCCCGACGCGAATGATCCACTCACGTTCACCCTCGCCAATATCGATTCCTGAGTGAGGGAACTGGGCGAGCAGGCGGAGAGAATCGTCGATTCTTGCGCGTAGATCGCGTGCCGCTGCCGGTGACTGCTCGGAGAGCCACTCCGTTTGGTCGAGTAGGTCCAAGTTCGCCTTGCGGCTAAGGACAACCCTCATCCGTGACGCGCGGCCAGTCGAAGTTCCAGCTCTGTGTTTAACCCCGTGAGAGCATCCTCCAGCTCGACGTATGGGCCGTCATAGTCAGTCGGCGACGTGGAACTCCGATCGAGTCCTTCTCCATCGTCGATCATGCGACCAATCATATCGAGAACCATGGGTTCAGGCGCGAGGCCGAGTACCCTGGCCCGCTCTTCGAGCTTTGCGGCGTCTTCGCCGGTGATCGTGATGGTCAGAGCGCCGTCGGCCATCTGAGGAAGCTAACAGACTGAGGGCTGAGGGTCACTCCGACCGCTCCACGAACGTGTCGATTACGCGCTTTTCCCCCGCCTTCTCGAACTCCACCGTCAGCTTGTTGCCCTCGACCACGCGCACCGCGCCGTAGCCAAACTTCTGGTGAAACACGCGCTCGCCCTTCTTCCAGCCGCCGCCCGCGCTGGGGTCGGCGGTGGCGATCAGGCGGCCGTCGCCTTCGATCAGGGTCTGGCGCGCGGGGCGGGCGGCGGGGGCCTTGGACGCGACGAACGACTGGGCGCGTTGCCAGCCGGGGGAGGTGTAGCCTGCGCCGAAGGACGGGGCCTCGTCCCAGCGGGACTTGGCTTCCTTCATCCCGGCCGAGGCGCCGTAGTAGCCGGTGTCGCTCTCGGCCTCGACGTGGTCGATGGGCAGTTCGTCGACGAAGCGGCTGGGCAACTGGCTGGTCCAGCGGCCGTAGACCAGGCGGTTGGCGGCGAATGAGATGCGCGCGTCCTGCTTGGCCCGCGTGACGCCGACGTAGGCCAGGCGGCGTTCCTCCTCCAGGCCCTTTTCGCCCTTCTCGTCGATGCTGCGCTGGGACGGGAAAACGCCTTCCTCCCAGCCGGGCAGGAAGACCAGCGGGAACTCCAGCCCCTTGGCCCCGTGCAGGGTCATGATCTGCACCGCGTCTGACGACGGCCCGCGATCCAGGTCCATGACGAGCGAGACGTGCTCCAGATAGGCCCCCAGCGTCTCGAAGGACTGCATGGCCTGGGTGAGCTCTTTCAGGTTGTCGAGCCGGGCGGGGCCGGTCGCGCGGTCGGCCTTCTGCATGTCGACGTAGCCGCTCTCCTCCAGCACCGTCTCGGTCAGGAGCCAGTGGCGGGTGTCCGACGCCAAGGCGCGCCAGCGGTCGAGATCGCGCACGAAGGTGGACAGGGCCGTGCGGGTGCGGGCCTGCAGTTCGTCCGAGGTGATCAGCTCGCGGACCGCTGTCATGGCCGAGACACCGCGATGCCGGGCGATCTGCAGGATCTTCTGCACGCTGGTGTCGCCGATCCCGCGCTTGGGGACGTTCACGATGCGCTCGAAGGCCAGGTCGTCGTCCTCGGACTGGATCAGGCGCAGATAGGCGTGGGCGTCGCGGATCTCGGCGCGTTCGAAGAACCTTGGCCCGCCGATGACGACATAGGGGATGGCGAGCAGCACGAATCGCTCTTCGAAGGCCCGCATCTGGAACGAGGCGCGGACCAGGACGGCCATGTCCTTGTAGGCGATGCCGGCGCGCCGCGCGGTCTCGATCTCGTCCGCGATCAGGCGGCTCTCGGCCTCGCCGTCCCAAACGCCGCGCACGCGGACCTTGTCGCCGGTCTGGTCCTCGGTCCACAGGGTCTTGCCGAGCCGGTCGCGGTTGGCGGCGATCAGGCCGGACGCCGCCCCCAGGATGTGGCGCGTCGAGCGATAATTCCGCTCCAGCTTGACGATCTTGGCGCCCGGAAAGTCGCGCTCGAAGCGCAGGATGTTGTCCACCTCGGCGCCGCGCCAGCCATAGATCGACTGATCGTCGTCGCCGACACAGCAGACGTTGCCGGTCGAAGACGTCAGCAGCCTCAGCCACAGATACTGGGCGACGTTGGTGTCCTGGTATTCGTCGACCAGGATGTAGCGGAAGCGACGCCGGTATTCCTCGGCCAGATCGGCGTGCTGCGACAGGATCGTCAGATTGTGCAGCAACAGATCGCCGAAGTCGCAGGCGTTCAGGGTGACCAGCCGCGCCTGATAGGCGGCGTACAGGCTATGGCCCTTGCCGTTGGCGAAATCCTCGCCGGGCGGCAGTTTCTCGGGCGTCCAGCCCCGGTTCTTCCAGTGGTCGATCAGCCCGGCCAGCGACTTCGGTGTCCAGCGCTTGGTGTCGATGTTGGCGGCCTCGAGCAGCTGCTTCAGCAGCCGTTCCTGATCGTCGGTGTCCAGAATGGTGAAGCTGGACTTCAGCCCGACCAGCTCCGCGTGGCGGCGGAGGATCTGGGCGGCGACCGAGTGAAAGGTGCCCAGCCAGCGCAGGCCCTCGGCGGACGGGCCGATCAGATGGGTGATCCGCTCGCGCATCTCGCGCGCGGCTTTGTTGGTGAAGGTGACGACCAGCAACTCCCACGGCCGTGCCCGGCCGGTGGCAAGGATGTGGGCCAGGCGCGTGGTCAGGACGCGCGTCTTGCCGGTGCCGGCACCGGCGAGAACCAGGACCGGCCCCTCGGTGGCCTCGACCGCCGCGCGCTGCTCGGGGTTCAGGCCCGCCAGATAGTCCGGCGTCTCATGCGCCACGCCTCCGGGACCGCGCGAACGCGCGAGGTCGGAGATGCGGGGGGCGGGGAGGGCGTCGGTCAAACGGGCGAACTCACGATGCGGGGATTCGAGAACATAAGGGGCACGACGGCCAAAGTCAGGCCCCGTCATACCCGCCGCCCGGAACCGGCAAGCGTGACCGGTGTTCTTGCCGCACAGGGAACAGCCTTGAGAGGGAACACACCTATGGCCGAGAACACCAACAGCGGCGGCGGCAACGCCGGCCTGGCCTTCATCGTCGGCGGCATCGTCGTCGTTCTGGCGATCGTCGCCTATTTCGTCTTCGCCGGCGGAGCGCTGACGCCGGAGACCAAGGAGGTCAAAGTCGACGTCAACCTGCCGGAAGTGTCGGCTCCTTCCGTTCCGGGCAACTGAGCCATGACCGATCCCAACATGCCGCCGCCCGAGCGCGTCGTCGTTGCCGAACCCACCCACACCACGGTCAATGTCCAGCCTCAGAAGAGTGGCGGTGGGGGAGTCGCGGCATTCCTGGTCATCGGCCTGGTGGTGGTCGTCGCCATCATCGCCTTCGTCCTGCTGAACGGGAACGGCAACCCGATCGAGGACGCGGCCGACACCAATGTCGCGGTCGACGTGAACCTGCCCGACCTGCCGGATGCGCCGACCTTGCCTGAGGCCCCCAGCCTGCCGCAGGTCGAACCGCCGACCCTGCCCAGCCCCGCGCCGGCGGAGTAAAATGAAAAAGCCCGTCCAGCGAACGCCGGACGGGCTTTTTGCTGCCGTCGTGTCAGACGGCGAGACCTAGCTGCGGTCTCCGAACACCGAGGCGGCGGTCGGCTCGGCCGTGCGGCGCTCGCGCTCCTCGGGGACGAACTCCGGCTCCGCCGGTTCTTGGGCGACCGGTTCGAGGGCCGGTCCGCCCTTCTTGAGGTCGTCGCGGTTCTTCTTCTCGGCGGCCTTGGAGACCAGCTCATCCAGCACCAGTTGGCCCACGAGACCCAAGGTCACCGGATCGACCGGCTTGATGTTGGGGCTGTTCCAGTGGGTCCGGTTGCGCACGCTGTCGATCGTGGCCTTGGTGGTGCCCAGCAGCTTGGCGATCTGGGCGTCGGTGACCTCCGGGTGGTTCTTGACGAACCACAGGATGGCGTCGGGCCGGTCCTGACGACGCGAGACCGGCGTGTATTTCGGGGCGGGTTTGGCGGCCTTCATCAGCTCTGCGTGCCGGCTGACGATCGCTTTCATCCGATAGGTCTCGTCGGCCTGGGCCTTGTCGAGCTCCTCGCGCGCCAGTTGCCCGCCGGTGATGGGGTCGACGCCCCGGATGTCACGGGCGACGTCGCCGTCGGCGATGCCGCGCACTTCCAGAGGATGCAGGCCGCAGAAGTCCGCGATCTGCTCGAAGGTCAGCGACGTGTTGTCCACCAGCCAGACGGCGGTCGCCTTGGGCATCAGGATGTCGGTCATGGGCAATAGTCCCGGAAAGGAGAGGCCCGGTGCAGTCCGGGCGCTGGATACGACGGCGCCCGACCTTTCGGCCGGGCGCGGATGATCCGGATATAGGCCTTTTCGCGATAAAAGAAAACGACGTCTTGCTGTGCGACACCCAGGCCTTGGCGACCTGGGCCCGATTGAGGCACTATCCGCGCAAGACGTTCACGCCGGGGCCACGAACATGAACCGTCGCATCGCCCGTCTGCTTGGTCTGGCCGGCCTCGCGCTGGTCTGGCCCGCCATCGCCCAGGCCCAAGGACTGACCAGCCCGTTCCAGACCCCGCCGGGCAGCTGGAGCCAGTCCTGCATGGGCGGGATGGTCATGAGCGGCGAGCTGATCGCCAACTGCCGCGACAGCCGGGGCTTCTATCGGCAGGGTCGCATCACTGTGGCGTCCTGTCGGGGTTCGGACATCGTCAACGACAACGGCAACCTGGTCTGCGCTCCCCAGCCTGAGCGGCGTCGCGACTGGGCCCGATCGGGCCGGGGTCCGCAGCGCGTCACTGTCTATGAGCACACGAACTATCAGGGTGTCGCGCGGACCTTTGACGGCGCAGTGCCCAATCTGGTCCCGTTGCGGTTCAACGACGTCATCAGCTCCTTGCAGGTCGCAGGTCCGTGGGAGGTGTGCACGGACGTCGATTTCCGGGGGCGGTGCGAGATCTTCGACCAAGACATGGCCAATGTCGTTCCGCTGGGACTGAACGACGTGATCTCGTCGATGCGGCCTGTGCGATGGTAGGCGGCAGTCGCGCCCGCGCGCCAGCCATACAGCTCCGGTTCATCCAGACCGGTGAACATTGTCATGTTGGGTGCATTTCGCATCCTGGGACTGTCAGGAGGAAAAACTCATGAAGACGCTCGCATTCGTCGCCGCCGGTGCCCTGTTGACCACGGTCGGCTTCGCGGCCGCGCCCCAGACGGCCGATGCTCAGTCCCGAGGGGCTCCGCGCGGCAGCTATGCCCAATCCTGCTCTGGGGCCTATGTGAACCAGGGTCGCCTGTATGCCGACTGCCGCGACACGGCCGGCAACACCCGGTCCACCTCGATCGAGTTGGCCCCCTGTTCGTCCAGCGACATCGGCAACGATAACGGCCTGTTGGTCTGTTACGGTGTGCGCGGACAATTCGAGCGGCCGACCGGCGGTGGCGGCGGAGGCGGCTGGAACGGTGGCAACAACGGCGGGGGCTGGAACGGCGGAAACAACGGTGGCGGATGGAACGGGGGCGGCAACAACGGCCGCAACTCGGTGACCGTCTACCGCGACGCCAATTTCCGGGGCGAAAGCCAGAGCTTCCGCGGCGAGGTCTACAATCTCGGCTCGACCGGCATCAACGACGCCATCAGCTCGATGGAGTTCCGTGGGACCTGGGAGGCCTGTACCGACGCCGAGTTCCGCGGTCAGTGCCAGGTGTTCGAGGGCAACGTCCGCAATCTGGACCGCTGGGGCATGAACGACCGGATCTCGTCGCTGCGTCCCGTTCGGGGCGGCGGTCGCTGGTAAACCCTAGAGCCTGAGGACGATCTTGCCGATGTGCTCGCCCGCCTCCAGCCGGAGGTGGGCGAGTGCGGCCTGATCCAGCGGGAAGGTCGCGTCGATCGGCGGCCGGACCGCGCCCGAGGCGACCCAGGGCCAGACCGTCCGCTCCACGGCTTGCGCCAGCCGGGCCTTTTCGTCGGCGGGGCGACGACGAAGGGTAGAGCCCGTAAGCACCGCCTGTTTGAGCATCAACCGCAACAGATCTATCTGGGCCTGAGGGCCGGTCTGGGTCGCGATGACGACCCATCGGCCACCGGTCCGCAGGGCGTTCAGGTTCATCTCCGCATAGGCCGCGCCGACCATGTCCAGAACGACATCGGCCCCGCCGGCCTCGGCGATCCGGGCGGCGAGATCATCGGTTCGCGCATCCAGGCTGACATCGGCCCCCAGGGCCTTCGCCGCCTCGGCCTTGGCGGCCCCTCGGGACGTTGCGATCACCCTGGCCCCCGACGCCTTGGCCATCTGGATGGCGGTAACGCCGATGCCGGACGTTGCCCCGTGGACCAGCAGCGTCTCGCCGGGCTGCAGTTGGCCGGCCTCGAACACATTGGCGAACACGGTGAACACCGTTTCCGGCAGAGACGCGGCAGTGACGAAGTCCACGCCGTCGGGAATGGGCAGGGCGTGACGCGCATCGACGACGGCAAGGTCGGCATAGCCGCCGCCGGCCAGAAGGGCGCAGACCCGGTCACCGATGCGCCAGCGGCCTGGGGCCCGGTCATCCCGTGCCGGGCCGACCTGATCGACCTCGCCGGCCACCTCTAGCCCCGGGATGTCCGAGGCTCCCGGCGGCGGGGGATAGGCTCCGATCCGCTGCAGCAGATCGGGACGGTTGACGCCCGCGGCCCGGACACGGATGCGGATTTCGCCGGGTCCGGCCACCGGGTCGGGACGCTCTGCGAGCCTCAAAGCTTCGGCCGGGCCTGAGCCGCCGTCGATCTCGATCACCCGCATCGCGCGCTCCCAAAGTCTTGCAATCGTCCGTGTCCGGGCGCGTAACTAGAGGACCGGCGGTTTCGGGCCAAGGAGGCGACGATGACGTTCGAGGATCTGGAACCGCGCCCGGCGCGAGGCGCGGGCGTCATGGCCCTGGGTCGCGAGGACCTGGAGCTGTATTCGGTCGAGGAACTGAACGAGCGTATCGAGGCGCTCCAGGCCGAGATCGAGCGGTCGAAGGCGGCGATCGCCGCCAAGAACGCCAAGAAGTCGGCGGCCGACGCCCTATTCAACTTCGGCAGCTGACGGTTCCGCGTGAGGGCGATCCGTGGCATGGCCGTTGCAGACCGGACGCGTGCGGTGCCGATCCGGTCCGCTGGAGCAGCGGCCTGCCTGTGTCGACATGGTGCGAGTTGAGTGGATGACGAGCGACGACCTCGAGGCCCCTAAGGCGGCGCGAACCAGCGAAATCCGTGATTTCGCACGCTCCGAACTGTTCGACCGCACCTTCCAGGAGGGCATGGAGCTGGTCGAGGAGACCGCCGCCTATCTGGACGGCGATGGACGCCGTGAATCCAAGCTGCTGTCTCGTGCCGCGGCCCTGGCCTATGCGGGCGAGAGCATGAAGCTGACGACGCGGCTGATGCAGGTAGCGTCCTGGTTGCTGGTGCAACGCGCGGTGCGTGAGGGCGACATGACCGCAGAGGCGGCGGCCGACCCTCGCTATCGCCTGGCCGAGCGCAAGGCCTCGACCGAACCGACCCATCCCGAGATTCCGATCGCCCTGGTCGAGTATCTGGTTCGCGCCGAGAAGCTGCACGACCGGGTGATGTATCTGGACCGGCGCATGTATCTGGACTCGCCGGAGGAGACGGACGTCAATCCCGTGTTGAGCCAGATGGGCCTGCTTGAGGCCGCGTTCCGCGCTTGATCCCTAGGGTCCGACGTCGTTGACGTCGACCCGGCCGTCATCGACCACGGTCGGCAGGCTGACGGCGATGCCCAGGGCCTCGGCCAGGGTGCGATCACGACGATAGACGTCTTCACGGAAGGCGACGCGGCCCTGGCCGTCGACGAAGGCGGTCCAGTACAGCAGACGCACGCCGATCTCGCGGCCGGTCTGAATGCGCGTGGTGCGGCGCGACGCCTGGGCCGCATCGAACTGGTCCAGCAGCGACGGATCGGGCGACAGCAGCAGGCGCGCGAACTCGACCGCGTTCTGCACCCGAACGCAGCCGTGCGACCGCTGGCGCACCGACAGGTTGAAGGCGGCCTTGGACGGGGTGTCGTGCAGGAATATGGCGTAGCTGTCGCGCAGCTCGAACTTCACATAGCCCAGCGCGGCCTGGGGCCCGGCGCGCTGGATGACCGTGCCGTTCTGGATGTACATGTTCTGGCTGGCCAGATAGGCCGGGCCACGCGGCAGGATCTCGCGCCGCGCGATGCCGGCGGGAACGTACCAGGGCGGATTGGCGACGACCGACGCGAACGGCTTTTCGAGGCTCGGGGTCTGGTTTTCCGGGGAGCCGACGACGACGCGGTTGGAATGAACCGGACGACCGTCCTTCCAGTAGACCATGATGGCGGCGGCGGTGTTGACCTCGATCCGCTCGGGATTGACGTCGCGCTTCAGCCAGCGGCGGCGTTCCAGGTTCAGCGCGATCTGGCGGGCGCGGTCCTCGGCGGAGGCGCTGAGCGAGCTCTGGGTTCCCGCGCCGATCCGGCCATCGGCGGCGAGGCCGTGCCGGGCCTGGAACCCGCGAACGGCGCCTTCCAGCTCGGGCCCATAGACCAGACCTTGGGCGGTCAGGCGCGCGCCGGCTTCGGCCGTCAGATCGCCCTCGGCGACCAGCCGCGCGATCAGGGCCGGGATGCGGGTGTCGCTGGACCCAGGTTCAAGCGTTCCGGGGCGTGTCGGGAAGGCCGGCCAGCCGCCCTCGCGGATCAGACGGCGATAGCGGACGTAGCCGGCCGACAAGTTGTTGTAGCCGATGTCGGTCGGAGCCAGACCCTCGTACCATTCGACCAGCTGGTTCCGGACGATAGCGTCGTTCAGCCCGAGCGGCAGGTCGACGCGATTCTTTTGCATCTCCCACAGCTCTTCGACCGTCTCGGGCCGCACCATGCCCTCGGCGAGGACGCGGGCGTATTTGAGCGCGGCGGCGGTGGTGCGCAGGTCGGCGCTGTCGGGATCCGCGGCCAGGCCGACGAAGTCGAAGAAGTCGGTGCGCGACAGGCCGTGCCGCTCGATCCGGGCCGAGACCTCGTTGATGCGGCGCAGGCGGTCCGCGTTCCAGACCGGGCGCCAGCCGTTCAGCTCGTAGAAGGCGCGGACGTCGGGCTGCTCGGCGGCCGGCAGACGCGAGATCTGCGCATCGAAGGCTGCGAAATAGGGGCTGTTCGACGGGACCACCGGCCCCGTCGGCGCCACGGTCTGCGCCGCCGCTGGCGCGGCCATGGCCGCCGCAGCGGCACCGAGGGTCAATTCACGTCGGTTCATTCTCGTATCGCCTTCGCTCGACGCCCCGTGGAACCCGGTGTCCACACCCCGAAGCGCCCAGCGGGTTCATGTTATCGACGTTGCGGGCAAACAAAAAGCGCCGGTCGTGCGACCGGCGCCTTTCGTGATGTCGCGGATACAGTCGCGGACTACTTCTTGATGAAGCCGCCGAACTTGTTGTTGAAGCGCGAGACACGTCCCCCGCGGTCCAGCATCTGCTGGTTGCCGCCGGTCCAGGCCGGGTGGGTCGACGGATCGATGTCCAGGTTCAACACGTCGCCTTCCTTGCCGTAGGTCGACCGCGTCTTGTAGGTCGTGCCGTCGGTCAGGGTCACCGTGATGAAGTGATAGTCGGGGTGGGTATCGGGCTTCATGGTCGTCGGTCCGGTCTCTTGCGCGGTGACGATGCCGACCGTCCTTGCGCGGAAATGAGAAAACCCGCCAGCGGACCGGCGGGAATGAGCCGCGGCGTTTACACCGGGGCACCATCCGGGGCAAGAGGCGCAGGAAATGACCAGCCCCGCCGCGCCGATCCCTGATTCTCCCGCCGGCGCAGGGACCGTCGCCGGACGACCAGGGGCCGGGGCCGTTCTGGTCGAACAGCTGGGCGAGGCCGGCCAGAGGCGGGGTCGCAGCCGAAACATCAAGCCTCTGCTGCGGCTGTGGCCCTATCTGGTGCGGCATTGGCATGCGGCCGCCTTCGCCCTTTTTTGGCTGCTGGCCTCGACGGTGGCGTCGCTGGGCCTGACGGCCACCGCGCGCGGGGCCATCGACCAAGGCTTCGAGGACGGTGGCAGCGACATCGACCGCTGGTTCCTGTTTCTGGGTGCCAATGCGGTCGCGCTGGGGATTGCGACTGCGGTTCGGTATTTCTACGTCACCAAGACCGGAGAGCGAGTCATCGCGGACCTGAGGACCGCGCTTTTCGAGCGCATCCTGACGCTGGACCCGGCCTTCTTCTCCAAAATGCGAACCGGCGAGGTGCTGAGCCGCCTGACCACCGACATCGCCCTGGTGGAGACCCTGCTGACCACGTCGGTGTCCTTCGCGCTGCGCAATCTGCTGACCCTGATCGGGGGCACGGTGCTGCTGTTCATCGTCAGTCCCAAGCTGACGGGGTTGGTGCTGTTGACGGCCCCTCTGCTCATCGCGCCGATCTTCATCTTCGGCCGTCAGGTCCGAAAACTGACCGTTCGGTCCCAGGACCGGTTCGCCAATGCCGTGGGCTTCGCCGGCGAAAGCGTCGATGCGATCGAGACGGTCCAGGCCTTTGGTCGGGTCACCAGCGCGGCGAGCCGCTTCGGCGGGGTGGTCGAGGAAGCCTTCGGCGTCTCCCTGACCCGGATGCGGGCGCGAGCCTGGATGACCGCGCTCGTCATCGTCGTCATCTTCGGCGGGATCACCTTTGTGCTCTGGCTGGGGGCCCAGGACGTGGCGCGGGGCGCGATGACGCCGGGGGCTCTGTTGCAGTTCGTCCTGCTGTCAGTGTTCACGGCCGGGGCGGTCGGGGCCCTGGGCGAGAGTTGGGGCGATGTGCAGAAGGCGTCCGGCGCCATGGAGCGGATCGACGAACTGATGCGGGCCGTGCCCGGTATCGCCGCCCCGGACCGGCCCGTCGCGCTTCCCAGCCCCGCGGAGGGTCGCGTGGCCATGGCTGGGGTGCGGTTCGCTTATCCGGGGCGGCCGGACCTGCCGGCGCTGAAAGGGTTCGATCTGACGGTGCGGCCCGGCGAGACGGTCGCCCTGGTGGGGCCGTCCGGGGCGGGCAAGTCCACAGTGTTTCGTCTGCTGCTGCGTTTCTACGATCCGCAGGCCGGTTCGGTCAGCGTGGACGGCATCGATGTGAAGACCGCCGATCCCGCCGAGGTACGCGGCCGCTTCGCCTGGGTCTCGCAGGAGGCCCCGCTGTTTTCCGGCTCGGCGCTTGAGAACATCCGCTTCGGCCGGGAGGCGGCCTCGGAGGCCGAGGTGCGCCAGGCGGCCGAGGAGGCGCAGGCCCTGGGCTTCGTCGAGGCCCTGCCGGAAGGGTTCGACACGCCCCTGGGCGAGCGCGGCAAGAGCCTGTCAGGGGGGCAGCGTCAGCGCCTGGCCATCGCCCGGGCCCTGGTCCGCGATGCGCCGATCCTGCTGCTGGACGAAGCCACCAGCGCGCTGGACGCCGAGAACGAGTCCCTGGTGCAGGCCGCGCTGGATCAGGCGATGGAGACGCGCACCACCCTGGTCATCGCCCACCGTCTGGCGACCGTGCTGCGGGCTGACCGGATCGTCGTCATGGAGGACGGCATGGCGGTCGAGGAGGGAACCCACCACGAGCTTGTCGCGAAGGGCGGCCTTTACGCCCGGCTTGCGGAGCTGCAATTCCGGGAAAGCTGACCGGGAACCTAGGGAAGGGCGGTGCGCGCCGCGACGGCCTGTGCGGGGAAGTCGCTGAACACGCCATCGACGCCGAGACCGTAGAAGCGGCGCAGCCAGCCGGCCAGGTCGCCGCGATGGTCCGTCGGCAGAAAGATGTCCTCGGCCCGAAATGTCCAGGCGATGACGCGCAGACCCGCGCCGTGGGCGTCGTTGACGAGGGCGGTGGGCGCCGCCGAAGCCCCGGAGGGATCGCGTGGCGCGATCATGCCCGTCTCCACGCCGATGGCGTCGGCATAGCTCGCGATCTGAGCCAGACCTTGCGGGGTCGCCATCTCGGCGTAGGTGATACCGGGCTGATCCGCCGGGCCGCCGACGGGCGACAACAGCTGAAGCAGGGGCGCGTCGGTCGACTGGTTCAGTGCGCGCAGGGCCTCGACCTCGAAACACTGAATCAGGATGGTGCCGTCGGCGGACATCAGGTCGTTGGCGACCAAGGCCTCGATCAGGGGCGGCTCCATCGGCAGGCCGATCGACACGAAGTAGGACGGATGCTTGAGCTCCGGGGCCACGCCGATCGCGCGGCCGGTGCTTGCGCTGCCTGCGCGGGCGATGTCGATGACCTCCTGGAAGGTCAGGATGGCCTCGGTTCCGTCGAAGGTGGCGCTGGCGGGACGCAGGGCGGGCAGGCGCTCGCGGGCGCGCAGGGTCTGCAGTTCGGCTAGGCTGAAGTCCTCGGTGAACCAGCCGGTGACCCGGCGACCGTCGATGGTCTTTGTGGTGCGGCGATCCGCGAACTCCGGCCGAGAGGCGACGTCCGTCGTTTCGGAGATTTCGTTCTCGTGGCGGACGACCAGGTGGCCGTCCCTGGACATGACCAGATCGGGCTCGATGAAATCCGCGCCCTGAGCGATGGCCAGGTCGTAGGCGGCGCGCGTGTGCTCGGGCCGTTCGCCCGAGGCCCCACGGTGGGCGATGACCATAGGGTGCGGCATGGCCCTGGCGTCAGGCATGGTCTGGGCGGCCACCGGGCTGGCGAGAACAAGGCCGACAAGGATGAACCGGATCATGGGATCAGGCTAGGCCGCCAGGGTGACGCGACCGTGACGTCAGGGTCTCGTGAGGTGTCGCAGCCCCCAATCGTGAACCAGGCGTTTACAGTGTATTTCGCAGCTGTGAATCAGCTCCGGAGTATTCATTTCGCCTTTACTGAAAAGACTTTGCACGGTCCTGCGCTGTTAACTTTAACTTCAAACCGGAGGTATTTTATCGCGTATCGAAAGGCGGGCCAGAAGGGTCCGGCCATCGCAAGGATACGGTAATGAACGCGCAAGAAACCGCGCCGGACGCGACCAACGAAGTCGAGGCGGCCCCGCTGCCTCTGCCCACGCCCGACATGGACGGCGATGCCCTGTTCCGGCTGGGTATGATGTATTCCGCCGGCTCGGGCGGCTGTCCGATGGACCGGGTCTCGGCCCACATGATCTTCAACCTCGCGGCCATGAAGGGCTCGGTCGAAGCCCGGGTGTATCGCCGCGAGATGTCCGAAGAGATGGAACGCGACGAGATCGCCGAAGCCCAGCGCGCCGCCCGTCGCTACATCGACGCTGGCGTGGTCAAGCTGGCGGCATAGTCACAACGCACCCCGTCATCCTCGGACCTGATCCGAGATTGACGGCGGTGAGATGAAGAGATCGGGCTAAAGCAGCGAGGCTCCGCGAGCCGAGCGGTAGCCCACTAGAACTGCTGATACTGCCCGTTGATCGAATAGTTGAACCCGATCGGCAGGGCGTTGCGGATCTGGGTGAAGAAGTTGGCCAGTTCGCCCAGGGTCGAGCGCGGCACGAACAGGATGTCGCCGCGCCGCAGGGCCACGACCTCGCCGCGACGGGGCCTCAGGTCCACCACCCGCATCATGCGCACGCCGCCCGGCCCGCGCCGGATCAGCGCCACTTCTTGCGGCCGCGCCGTGGCCAGGAAGTCGCCCGCCTGGACCACTGCCTGATAGGCATCGATATCGCCATTCATGTCATAGACGCCGGGCGTTCGGACCTCTCCCGCGACCCACACCCGGATCGGGCCCGCCTGTTTCAGCGTCACCTCGACGACCGGCCGCACCAGCTGGGGCGCATAGGCTTCCGACAGGGTGTATTCCAATTCCGCCAGCGTCCGATCGGCCGCCATGGCCTGGCCGATAAGAGGCAGGGCCACCCGACCGTCGGGGCCGACCCTCAGCGTCCGGTTGAGCTCGGTGGCGGTCGGCAGGGCGACCTCGATCTCATCGCCCGGATACAGGACATACTCCGGCTCGGTCTCGGTCCAGTCGGCGAAGGCGATGTCGGAAAAGCCGTCCCGCTGCACGCGATTGGGCGCGCGTCCCTGGCCCGAGGCGCAGCCGGCCCCGGATGCCGCGATCGCGGCACCTAGAACACCCCAAAGAATCCGCCGCCGATCGATCATGTCCCGCAGGCTGGTGGATCATGGGTAATGACTGGTTAACGCCGACCGGCGAAGGATCGGGAACGGTCAGCTTCCCACGGATTCGCCCTGTTCATGCGTTCGACGGCCACAGCCTATGTCTCGGCCCGCCCGCGCTACGGGTTCGGCGACATCGTCGGCCTGCTGTTCCGTGAGCTGTGGGTGATGATCCTCGTGTTTCTGGTCGTGCTGGCCATCGGCGCCGCCGCCGTCCTGACGCTGAAGAAGACCTACACCGCCGGGGCCAGCCTGTTTGTCGGGGCCGGCCAGGAATACGTCTATCAGCCGCGCGTGGGCGGAATGAACGACCGCCAGTCCCAGCCGCCCGCGCCCGGCGAGGTCGCCCAGACCGAGGCCAACATCATCGGTAGCCGCGAGGTGAAACTGCGGGCCGTGCGCGCGCTGGGCCTGCCGTTCTTCCAGAAGCCGGGCAGGGTTTCGACCGATCCGGTGGAGAAGCAGGAAGGCGACGCGATCAAGTTCATCAACGACAACCTGTCGATCTCGACGACACCGCAGGGGGCGACGATCGGCCTTGGCTTCGAGAGCGACAGCGCAGAGAAGTCGGCGCGCGTGCTGAACGCCATCATCGACCAGTATCTAATCTATCGCCGCGAGGTGTTCCAGGATCGCTCGACCTCCGCCATCGCCACCCAGCGCCGGGCGTTCGAGGACGAACTGGCGGAGGTGGACCGGACCTATGAGGGCTTCTTGACGTCCAACGACATCGGCGATTTCGCGGCCACCAAGACGGCGCTGGCGGCCGTCTATCAGTCGACCCTGACCGAGAAGTTCTCCGTCGAGAACCAGCTGAACCAGGCGGCGCGGCGGCTGATCACCATCGAGGCCCAGCTGGACCGCATCCCGGCCGAGATCGCCCTTCAGCAGGACCTCAACGTTTCGGCGCAGGACCAGATCCTGACCTTGCGCACCGAGCGCGAGCAGCTGCTCGCCCGCTATCAGCCGGACAGCCAGCCGGTGCGGGACATCGAGGCGCGAATCGCCCAGCTTCAGGAGTATGTAGCCACGGGCACCACCGTCGGGGCCAAGGAAGTCCGCCTCGGGCCGAACCCGATCTGGACCGAACTGGAGACGACCCGCATCACCACCCAGGCCGAGCGCGATTCGCTGAGCGCGCGCCTGGCCTCGGTGAATCGCCAGCTGGCCGAGATCCTGGACCGCCAGGCCCGGATGACCCGCCAGGAATCCGAGAACGCCACCCTGGCCTCGAACCGCGATGTGCTGACCGCTTCGATCCGCGAGTTCCAGCAGCGCGAGACCCAGAGCCGCGCCGACAACGGACTGGTCCGCGCCGGGGCTGACAACGTCCGGGTGATCGAGCGCGCCGCCGCGCCGACCCGGGGCACCAGCCTGAAGGCGCCGCTGCTGGCCCTGGTCATCCTGTTCGCGGGGTTCACCGCCCTGTGCGTGGGTTTGCTGAGGGTGTTCACACGCCGTGGGCTGTCGACGCCGGGCATGGTGGGCCGCACCCTGGATATGCCGGTCCTGGCCGTCGCGCCCGTGAAGGCGGCATGACCTGCGCGTGCTAGCCTTTCCGACGTCAGTCACCGCGTAACCGATTCGATGGTCGATCTCACGAGCGAAATGGCGGGCCTCTGGGCCGCCCTCGGACCGGCCCCCGCGCATCGCGGACGGGTCGTCCAGATCGCCTGTGCCGCGACCGGAGAAGGGGCTTCGACGGTCGCGCGCGAGTTCGCCCGGCTGGCGGCCGTGCGCGCGCGAAAGCCCGTCTGGCTGATCGACGCCGATTTGGCTCAGCCCGGTCAGCAGGAGCACGTCGCGGCCGACTTCGAACGTTATGGCCGGCTGGGCGCACCGGCGGCCTCTTCGCCGAACGGTTCGTGCTTTTTCGCCATTTCGCCGCCGGTCATGGGACGCGATCGCAAGCCTGTGGCACCCGCGCGTCTGATGACGGCCCGGCCATGCCTGGGCGGGCGTCTGTGGGTTACGCGGTTCCGCGCCGACGTTCTGCGCTCGGGCCAGAGGGTCGAACCGCTGGCCGATCCCCGCTATTGGGACGCCATGCGAAAGTTCGCCGATACGGTCGTGATCGACGCACCGGCCGCCGACCGGTCGGACCTCGCCATCACTCTGGCCCCGTTCGTCGACGCGACGGTGCTGGTTGTCGCGGCCGAGGCGACCTCGGCGGTCGAGCCGGTGATCCTGAGGGACGAGATCGAGGCCGTGGGCGGGAAAATCGCTGGCGTCGTGGTCAATCGCTCGACTTATGCCCCGCCGCCCTTCCTCAGGCGGTTGACGGGCTGATCGCCTGCAGGCGGCGCAGTTCGCGCGCGCCGTAGAACTGGGGCTCGAACCCCCTCATCCAGAAGACCTTGCCGAGCCCTCGCGCCGTGCGGTCCATCATTTCGGCCCTATGGGGATGGGCGACGACCGTCAGGGCGATGGCGGCCAAACCCCAGACGGCGGCCTGGGCCACGCCCACCGCCATCCAGCGCGCCACACCGGGCCAGTCGCGCGCCCTGGCCGCTGTCTGGCTGGGCCCCTGACCGTAGGCGAAGGCCCGGGCGAGGGCGTAGCGCATCGTCGCCCGGTGCGGCGGCGCGAACTCCTCGACCCAGGCGTCCGCGGCCCAGGCGAAGCGGCCGCCGCGCGCCTTCAGCGCCGCGAACAGGGCGTCATCCTCGCCGCCGGTCTGATCCGCGCCCGTATCGAAGGGTGATGGCCCGGGCAGGGCCGTCGCGCGCACCATCAGCGAGTTCCCACAGCCGTATCCATGGTCGATCAAGCCTGTGGAAGCCGGACCCTCGCGCCCAAAGAACCGCGCCAGATAGGCGGCTGCCCAACCGGTGTCGTCCGGGACGCGTCCGGTGATCGGGCCGAAGACGGCGTCCGCTCCGGTCTGGGTCTCAGCGGCCAGCAATCCCGCCAGCCAGCCGGGCGAGGCGGATTCGTCGTCGTCCAGAAAGGCGATCAGCGGCGCATCGGTCTCCAGCAGGGCCGCGTTACGCGCCGTGGCCACGCCGGGTCTCGGCTCATGGCGATAGACGAGGGGGAAGGGGCAGTCCGCGCGCAGGGCCTCGACTGTGGCGCGAGCCGTCCCGGCCGGATCGTTGTCGACCACGACGACCGAGATCGGCGTTGAACCGAGCCCCGTCTGGGCAAACACCGAGCGCAGAGCTCGTGTGAGGCCTTCGGGTCGCCGCAGGGTCGGGATGATGACGCAGACCGCTTGCATCACACCGCCTCGGCATAGAGGGCGGCCCGGTAGAGCCGCAGCGAAAAGGCCCGCGCCGGGGTCGGAGCCCAGCCGGCCATCGCGAAACGCTTCATCCAGGGGCGAACCGAGGCCAGGCCCGGCACGCGCTTCAACATCCGGGCGACGCGATAGCTGGGATAGCCGCTGACGATATCCGGATGACGGGCCACCACGCGTGCGAAGTTTCCGGCGGATTGCTCGTACTTCCCCGCCAGCAGCTCGACCGTGTCCAGCCCCATGTGGGTCGCGGGATTGTCGAGATGCAGCACCGGCCAGCGGCGCGAGACGCGCATCGCCCACTCCACGTCTTCCCAGCCCCAGCCGGTGAAGGCCCCGTCGAAGCCCTCGGAATCGAAGACGTCGCGCCGGACCAGCAGGTTGGAGGTATAGACATACTTCTCCGGAGACTTGGCTCGCTCGGCGGCAGGCACGCATTCGCCACGCGTCGCCAGGGCCCGGTGCACAGAGAAGCGCGCCTCGGTCGGGGCCTGGAGCAAGGAGAAGCCGCCGAAGGCGACGGGCGGAGCCTCGGTCCTAACCAGATCGGACCAGGTCCGGAGAAAATGCCTGCTGTCCGGCCGCATGTCGCTGTCGAGGAACAGAAGGGAACCGGCCCGTGCCGCGCCCGCGAGCCGATTGCGACCCTTCGACCGGCCTTCATTGGTCGTGAGGGTGATCAGACGGGCGGGCAGGGCCATTTCGCGAATTTGGTCCGACAGTCTCGTGGTCAGATCGGCGTCGCCTGTGCCGTCATCCATGAGGACGATCTCGACCATGCCGTTCAGCGGCCCGGCCTCGGCATCGAGCATGGCCAAAAGGACGCCGGGGTCGTCGCGCAGGAAGGGGATCAGCACCGACAGGGTCGGGTGGGCTGTTTCCCACGCTTCATTTTCCGTGATGACGGGCACGCTCATGCGGCGGCTCCACGTCCCAATCTCGCGTCGACGAGACGGGTCATCAGGTCACGCACACCGGCGGCGTTGAGGGCGACCACCACCGCGCCATAGACGACCGCGCCGACCCCGGCCTTGACCAGGACCTCGCCGATCCCTCCCCAGGAGGGCAGGGCAGAGACGACGAGGGCCATAGACCCACAGGCGAGGCCGCAGCGGCCCAGCGTCGTCCAAGGAATCGGCATGGCCACGCCGATGCGGCGTCCCATGGCGATCGAGGCCAGAACCCCGATGCCGAAGCTGGTCGTCGTCGCGATGGCTGCTCCCATGACCCCCATCGACGGCACGAGGGCCAGGTTCAGCACGACGTTGGAGGCGGCCGGGATGCACAGGGTCAGCAACAGCCGATCCGTCCGCCGGCCGAGCACGAAGCTCTGGCTGAGGTAGTAGGACGTCACGCCCGACAGCAGGGCGGACAGGGCGATCAGCGGTGTTACCGAGGCGGCGGCCGACCTCAGGTCCTCTCCGATCATGAACTCTGCGAGCGGCGTCGCCACCAGGGCCACACCGACCGCGGCGGGCAGGCCGATCAGGACGAAGGTCGAGGCCTGCTCGCGCGCCGCCGCCAGGAAGCCTTCACGCGTCCCGCGTTCCCAGGCCATGATCAGCGCGGGCGTGCCCGCCGCCCCGAGCCAGATGAAGAGCACGTCCAGCGTCCGGCTCGCGAGACTGTATCCCGCGTGATAGGCCCCCACCGCCTCCGGCCCAATGAAGATCTCCAGCAGGAAGCGGTCGGTCGAGGCCATGACCAGCGACAGGCCCAGCCCGGCTGCGATCGGATAGCCGTAGCGCGCATAGGACCACAGCCGGTCCCGATACAGGGTCCCGCCCCGGGCCTGCTTCAGCTCCCCCGGAAGGACGAAGGGCAGGGTCAGCAGGGGCGCGAGCGCCAGGCCGATCAGCGGGGAGGCCGCGCCGGCTCCCATCAGCGCCGCGATGACGCCTATGCCGAAGCCCCCCAAGCTGACGAAGATGTCGAGGGTCGCCGATTTCCGGACCGCGCCCGACGCGCGGAATCGTTCCTGCGCCAATTTGGACAGGCAGCGGATCGGTATGCCTGCCACCCCGACCGCGATGGCGATCTTCAGTCCCGGTCCGATGGGCGAGACCCACAGGATCAGCGCCATCAGGGGCAGAGCGGCCGCCGTCATGACTGCCGCTGTCCGGTAGAGGGTCAGGAAGTGATCGGCTAGTGTCTCGCTCTTCTCGGCCGCCCAGAAGCGGGCCATGGACGCCTCCAGCCAGCTGAAGGTCGCGACGTGAAACAGGGTCATCACCGAAAAGGCGATGGCATAGCGGCCGAAGTCCTCGGCGCTCAGCAGGCGCGTGAAGACGATGATGGCGCCGAACCCCACCAGTCCCTGGATGATGTTGGCGGGCAGATAGCCCCACACCCCGCGCCAGAACATCACTCTGCTCCGGTCACCGCTGGGCCGCCCGGTCGCCGAGCAGCACGGGCACGGTGACGAGCATGATCCACAGGTCGAGCCATAGCGACTGCCGCTCGATGTATTCGACGTCCAGTCGGACGCGGGTGCGCACCTCGGCCGCCGTGTGCAGCGGTCCGCGCGAGCCCTTGATGGCGGCCCATCCGGTCATGCCGGGCTTCATGCGGTGGCGATGGGCGTATTCGGCGACCAGGCGCGCGCTCTCGACGGCGCCGGTCTTCATCCCGATGGCGTGGGGGCGCGGCCCGACGAGCGACATCTCGCCCTTCAGCACGTTGAACAGCTGGGGCAGCTCGTCGAGGCTGGTCGAGCGGATGAACCGGCCGACGCGCGTGACGCGGTCGTCGTCGGCGGTGACCTGGCGGCTGGCGTTGGCGTCGGCGGCCTCGTGGCGCATGGAGCGGAACTTCCAGACCACGATTTCCTCGTGATTGAAGCCATGCCGGCGCTGGCGGAAAAAGATGGGGCCCGGGCTGTCGAGGCGGATGGCTAGGGCCGTCAGGGCGATGACCGGTGCCAGCAGGACCAGGGCCGCCGAGCCGACGACCAAATCCTGGATCCGCTTGTTGAAGGCCCGGCGGTCATCGTCGACCGGGCCGTCGAGGGAGGCGAGGGGCGCGCGGGCCAGCCGGTCCAAGGCCGCGCCGCGTTCCCCCGCATCGACTGGATCGACCAGCAGGGTGACCTCGTTGGGGAGGGTCGACAGCCGCGCCGTCAGTTCGCGCACCCGCGCCTCGGCCTTTGGGTCGATGGCGACGACGATCTTGTCGACATAAGGCGTCATGCGATGGGTCATCAGAGCCTGGGCGTCGCCCAGAACCGGGACCCCCGCCACGCTGTCGGGCGATCGCGCCAGCCGGTCGTCGAAGACGCCCAGGACATTGATGTCCCGGCGTTGCAGGGCCTCGCGGATCAACCGTTCGGCATGGCGGGTGGCCCCGACCAGCACGACGTTTGGCGTCAGGGCTCCCTTGGCTCGCCAGTCCGCGACCTTCAGGCTCCAGCCCAGGTGCAGGCCATAGAGCGCCACGGTGACGAAGGCCGTCCAGAGAATGTAGGCGGTGAGATCAGGTCTCGCCGGAGACAGCAGGGCCTCCAGCGCGGTGGCCAGACCGCCGCCCATGAGGGCCACGCCGGAAACCGCGGCCAGATGCACCGAGACGCTTTGACCGCGCTCAAATCGGTAAAGCCCCAGAGACCGCGTCAACCCCAGCACCACACCGGCACCGAGCGCCATGGGAAGGACGCGCCAAAGGGGGGCCTGCATGGCGCCTCCTGGGGTCATGGCCCAGAGCAGGGTGATCGTCAGGCCGAGGACGACCGCCACGTCGGCGCTGCGAAACCAGTGAACGGCGAGGCGCGAGGCGTGCCGCTGGCGGGCGTTCAGCCAGACGTCCGGCCGGAATGGTCCGCGCCGGGCCGCGCCGTCTGCGGCGACCAAGGTCCGCGCGGCCAGCGCCTGGAGCGCCGGGGCGTCCATGCGCTCGGCCAGGCCGCGCTCCAGGTCGAGGGCTGTGCTCATCGCCCTACTGTGCACGCGCCGCATGGATTTCGCGTTAACGGAGCGACGACCGGGCTGCGACCTTGCGGCGGAAAGATGGCGGGTTGGCCCGCGCGCGCGACCGTGGTCAGATGGAAGAAAGGGTCGTCGACCCCGACAAACGGGAGAGTTGCTGTTGCTGAAGTTCGCGCCGTCCGTCCGCCTTCGTCTGGGGGCCTCGGCCGCCGTCGCCGTCCTGCTGTTCGCCTCGGGCGCCACAGCCCAGACGGCCCCCATCGTTCAGCCCGGCGCCCCGGGTCAGGCGACCCGCGCGCTTAGCGGTGACGAGGCCTCCCGGATCGCCGACAATCGCTATTCGGCCGACGATGTGAAGTTCATGCAGGACATGATCCTGCATCACGGCCAGGCGGTGGAAATGGCGGCCCTGGTCAACGCCCGGACCAACACCCAGGCGGTGCGCGACATCGCCGGTCGCATCACCGCGTCCCAGGCCGATGAGATCGAGTTTATGCAGGCCTGGCTGTCCGAACGTGGCCAGACCGCGCCCAGCCCGACGGCAGGTCATTCTATGGCGGGCATGGACCACGGCGCGATGGACCATTCCGCCCACGCGGCCGCCGGACACACGATGATGGCCGGCATGGCCACGCCCGAGCAGATGACCGCGCTCGCCGCCGCCCAAGGGGCCGAGTTCGACCGCCAGTTCCTGGAGCGGATGATTGCCCACCACGAGGGCGCGGTGACCATGGTCGCGGACCTGTTCGCGCGCTCCGGCTCGGCCTACGACCCCGTGCTGTTCCGCTTCGCCACCGACATCAACAACGAGCAGACCGCCGAGATCAATCGCATGTCGCTGCTGCTCCGCGAGCGCGTCGGCGATCCGCGAAGCACCCTGACCGCAGGTTTCCGGGACGCGGGTCAGGCGGCCAGCAACTTGACCCTGGTGGCCAGCCTGGCCAAGCCGACGGGCTTCTTCGATCCGGCCAACCCCGAGGGCCTGCCTCCGACCATCCCGCCCGAGAGCGAAGACGGCAATGCGCGCGAAGGCACGGCGGCCCAGTTTGGCCGTCGCGGCCCCTTCCTCAGCTTCGCCAACACCGACATGGCGTTCCAGGGCGACCTACTGGCGGTCGGCAACTATCACGGCTTCAACCTGTACCAGGTCACCGATGCGGCCGCTGAGCCTCAGCTGATCACCTCCGTGGTTTGCCCCGGCGGTCAGGGCGACGTCTCGATCGTCGGCAACCTGCTGCTGATGTCGGTCGAGGCCACCAGCGGCCGGGTCGACTGTGGCCGTCAGGGCGTCGGAGACGGCCCACAGCCCGACCGGTTCCGCGGCGTGCGCATCTTCGACATCTCGGACCGCGCGAATCCGGTCCAGGTCGGTCAGGTCCAGACCTGCAGGGGCTCGCACACTCACTCGGTGGTCGCTGCCGACGAGCGTCGCCTGATCGTCTACAACTCCGGCACCGCCGGTGTGCGCGACGAAGAAGAACTGGCGGGCTGCGTCGCAGGCCTGCCAGGTGACGAGAACACCGCCCTGTTCTCGATCGACGTGATCGAAATCCCTCTGGCCAATCCGTCCCAGGCGCGCATCATCGACAGTCCGCGCGTGTTCGCCGATGACGCGACGGGCGCGGTCGCGGGCCTGTGGCGTGGGGGCGATCATGGCGATGGCACCCAAACCACCAATCGCACCGATCAGTGCCACGACATCACCCTGTTCCCGGCGGCCAACCTGGCGGGCGGTGCCTGCTCGGGCAACGGCATCCTGATGGACATCTCCAACCCCGGTGTCCCGCGCCGGATCGCGGCGGTGAACGATCCGGGCTTCGCCTACTGGCACTCGGCCACGTTCAACAACGACGGCACCAAGGTGATCTTCACCGACGAGTGGGGCGGGGGCGCGCGCCCGCGCTGCCGCGTCCAGGACCCCAAGACCTGGGGGGCCAACGCCATCTACGACATCGTCGATCGCGAACTGGTGTTCCGCAGCTACTACAAGCTGCCCGCGCCCCAGACCACGCGCGAGAACTGCGTGGCCCACAACGGCTCGCTGATCCCGGTCCCGGGCCGCGACCTGTTCGTTCAGGCCTGGTACCAGGGCGGCCTGTCGATCAGCGACTTCACCGATTCGTCGAACCCGCGCGAGATCGCCTATTTCGACCGTGGTCCGCTCAGTGACGAGCATGACATCCTGGGGGGCTACTGGTCGGTCTACTGGTACAACGGCCGCATCTACGGCACCGAGATCGCTCGCGGCCTGGACGTGCTGGAGTTGCAACCCAGCACGGACCTGACCGCCAACGAGATTGCCGCTGCGGCGATGGCCGACGAGGGCGGCACGGTAAACCCGCAGCAGCAGTTCCCGGTCCGCTGGCCCCACCACCCGGTGGTCGCCCGCGCCTATCTGGACCAGCTGGCGCGTGACGGAGGCCTCTCGGCCGATGTCATGGGTCGGATCAACTCGGCCCTCGACGCGGCGTCTCCGCTGGTCGAGGCGGGCGGCCGCGACGCGGGCGTCGCTCGGCAGCTGCGGGCGGTTTCCAGCGAGATCCGGGCCTCCGGCAACGATCAGACGGCCCGCCGTCTGACCGGCCTGACCGAAACCCTGACGGGCATCGCCGAGCGTATCGGCTAACCGCAAGAGCGCGGCTCGGTCGATGACCGGGCCGCGCTTCCGCGATCCTTCGCCGGCCTTGCCGGCCCATCGCTTCCGGGTGCTCGCCTCTGACGCTATGTCCACCGTTCCGACGCAGATGCGCCTCAAGGAAGACGTCATGCAGGCCCCAGACCGGCCTCGCCAGATATCGCCCGGGCCCACGGGGTCTCCCGTGTTTCTCGGGGCGCTTCGCGGCATCGTGGGGCGTCGGCATGTCCTGAACGATCCCAGGGCCACACGGCGTTACCGGCGAGGGTATCGCTTCGGCGAAGGTGCGGCAGAGGCGGTCGTGCGCCCTGGGTCCCTGGTCGAGCTGTGGCGCGTCTTTCAGGCCTGCGTCGCGGCCGGGCGGATCGTCATTCTCCAGGCGGCCAACACGGGTCTGACCGGCGGATCGACCCCCGATGGCGACGGCTACGACCGGCCTGTCGTTCTGATCAACACCCTCAGGATCGCCGCCATCCATCCCATCCGGGACGGCCGCCAGGTCGTGTGCCTGGCCGGAGCGACGCTGGATCGACTGGAGCGGACCCTGCTCCCGTTCGGGCGCGAACCTCACTCCGTGATCGGCTCTTCCTGCATCGGCGCGTCGGTCGTCGGGGGCGTGTGCAACAACTCCGGTGGCTCGCTGATCCAGAGGGGGCCGGCCTATACCGAGCAGGCCCTGTTCGCTCATGTCGATTTCGACGGCGTGCCCCGGCTGGTGAACAATCTCGGCATTTCCCTGGGAGACGACCCGGAAGCCATACTGAGGCAGGTTGAGGCAGGCGCGTTTCATCCGCAGGACATCGACGACGACGCGGGACTGGCGTCGGACGCCGACTATGCCCGGCGGGTCCGCGAGATCGACGCAGACACGCCGGCCCGCCACAACGGCGACCCGGACCGGCTGTTCGAGGCGTCGGGCAGCGCGGGCAAGGCGGTTGTCTTCGCGGTGCGCCTCGACACCTTTGCGCGGGAAGCGGGATCGGCGGTTTTCTACATCGGCACCAACGACCCGTCGGACCTGACCCGGCTGCGTCGGGAGATGCTCGCCGACTTCGGGCAGCTACCTATCGCGGCCGAGTATCTGCACCGCGATTGCTATGACCTTGCGCGGCGCTACGGCAAGGACACCTTCCTGGCCATCCGGGCGCTGGGCACGCGGCGGATCGGGGCGCTGTTCGCCCTGAAGGCGGCATTCGATTCGGTCGTCGAGGATATCGGCGTGTTGCCCCGGTTTCTGAGCGACCGCATTCTGCAGCTCGCCAGCGGCTTGTTTCCCGAGCACCTGCCCCGGCGAATGAACGCGTTCCGCGATCGCTTCGAGCATCACCTCATCCTCAAGATGGGCGGCGCGGGCGTCGAGCAGGCGCGCGCGTGGTTCTCGACCCGTTGGCGCTCGGAGCACGCGGACGTCTTCGAGTGCACGGCCGACGAGGGGGCCAAGGCGTTCCTGCACCGCTTCGCGGCCGCTGGTGCCGCAGTCCGCTACCGCGCCGTCCATGCCCTAACCGTGGAGGACATCGTCGCCCTGGACATCGCCTTGCGGCGGAACGATCGGGACTGGGTCGAGACGCTTTCGCCCGACATCGCGTCGGCCCTGATCCACCGCCTCTACTACGGTCACTTCTTCTGCCACGTCTTCCATCAGGACTACATCGTCGCCAAGGGCCACGATCCCGTCGCCCTGGAGCATCGCATGCTGGAGGGACTCGACCGGCGTCGGGCCGCCTATCCCGCCGAACACAATGTGGGGCATCTTTACCCAGCCGCTCCGGCGCAGATCGATCACTTCAAGCGGCTCGACCCCTGCAATTGCCTGAACCCGGGGATCGGGGGCACCTCCCGGCGTGCGGGCTGGCGGTGCGAGGTGGTGTCGCCGGAGGTGACCCAGTCTGGCTGACCAAGCCGGACGTGTCCGCACCCGGCGACACGGTCGATTGGGGTCTGGTCCGGGATCGTGAAGCGCCAGGGCCGTCTCAGAGGTAAGCCCCCATCTGCCAGGACCAGCTGATCGACTATATCCGCGCCACCATCGTCGGCGCGGGCGGTCTGACACATCTGCGCCGCATCGCCGATTTCGCCGCCGTCTGGGGCGTGCGGACGGGCTGTCACGGGGCCACTGAGCTGTCGCCGGTGACCATGGGCACGGCGCTGCATTCCACGCCTGGGCGCCCAACTTCGGCATCCGGGAATGCATGCGCCACACTGAGGAGACGGACGCGGTCTTTCCCCACGATTACCGCTTCGAGGATGGTTTCCCGATCTCTGGCGACAGTCCGGGACACGGAGTGGACATCGACGAGGCGCTGGCCGCCAGATATCTGTACGAGCCGCGCCAGCTGCCGATCGCCCGCCTGACCGATGGCGGGATGTGGAACTGGTAGTGTGATCTCTCAGCAGCGACCCGAGCGCCTGGATCGGTCCGCCTCTGCAAGGGCGAAGTTTCCGGCTGGCCCACAGCCGATCACGACGGTGAAACGAAAAGGTCTGGCGGAGACGGAGACCATTTCGGCCCTTTCAGCCTATTTCACGTTGTCACAAAATGCTACCTAATCAATGGCTTGCCTAATTCCGTCTGTTCGCGGAATTTCAAATTATGCCGTTTAAGCGCAGATTTTTAGTGGGGTAAGTCGGCGGGTATTTGTGGTACGGTCGAGTTCGAATGCAGGTTTGAACGCACCATGCCGCGAAAGGCGAAAGAACTCGGCCCGCTCGTCGTTTCTCGGCTGATCCAGCCGGGCCTGCATATGGTCGGCGGCGTCTCCGGCCTGGGACTGCAGGTGCACCCTTCCGGCGCGAGGAGCTGGATCCTGCGCGCGACGATCGGAGGCCGTCGGCGCGAGATGGGGCTCGGCGGCTATCCGGACGTGACCCTCGCCAAGGCCAGGGAGGCCGCGAGAGAGGCGCGAGCCGCCATCCGCCAGGGGATCGATCCTATCGAAGCCGGCCGCGAGGCGCGTCGGGTCCTGATGGAAGAGTCCCAGATCAAGATGACCTTCAGCCAGGCCGCGGAAGCCTATGTGGCTGCGCATGTCTCGAGCTGGAGAAACGAGAAACACCGGGATCAATGGACATCGACGCTGCGCGTCTACGCCTATCCGGTCCTCGGCAATGTCGATGTCTCGGGCGTTGAGCTCGCGCACATCTTGCGCATTCTCGAGCCGATCTGGCTGACCAAGACCGAGACGGCCAACCGCCTTCGCGGGCGGTTGGAGCGGGTCCTGGACTGGGCCGCGGCCCGGGGTCTGCGAGGCGAGCCGAACCCCGCGCGGTGGCGGGGCCATCTGGATAAGTTGCTGGCCAACCCCTCCAAGGTGCGGCGCGTCGTCCATCACCGCGCTCTGCCGATCGACGCCATGCCAGACTTCATGCGGGCGCTTCGAGCCCAGGAGGGCACGGGGGCCAGGGCGCTGGAGTTCGCGATCCTGACCGCGGCACGCTCGGGGGAGGTCCGGGGCTGCACCTGGCAGGAGGTGAACCTTCAACACGGCGTCTGGACCGTTCCAGCGGAGCGGATGAAGGCCGGACGCGAGCACCGCGTACCGCTCTCGACGGCGGCGGCGACGCTCCTCATGCGACAGCCTCGGTGCCCGGACCGACCCCTGGTGTTCGCCGCGGCCGACGGAGCCCCGCTGTCCGACATGACGCTGTCGGCCGTCCTTCGGCGCATGAAGATCGAGGCCGTCCCGCATGGCTTCAGATCGACCTTCCGGGACTGGGCCGCAGAGCGGACCTCGCATCCCAGCGAGATGGCGGAGATGGCCCTGGCTCACACCGTGGGCAACAAGGTCGAGGCGGCCTACCGGCGGGGCGACCTGTTCATGAAGCGCAATCAGATGATGGAGGATTGGGCGGCGTTCGTCTCGGGTGAGGCATGAGCCCGCCGCGCCGCGTGTCGCTGCGAGATTGCCTGTCGATGGACGTTGTCTTGGCAATAACGGATGGTTGCCAGGCGAGCGCGAAAAGGTCTTGCCGTTCGAGCCCGATTTCGCCGACCCTTCCGCCTGCCCCCGGCCAAGGTCGGCGTCATTACTGCCCGCGTCAGGTCCAGACCCCATGACACCGCCTTCGAGCGCGCTGGACTCCACGGCGTCCGATATCGAGACCTATCTGGCGACCTGGCTCAATGCCTCTCGCACGGCATCGTGGTCGTTCGCTTCGACAGGACGATGCTCTCGCTTCGACAGGACGATGCTCTGGGTCCAACGCGGCGGCTCGGACCCTTGAGGGTGTGAAACCTGACGGATGGGGTCCTGTCGCTTTTTGATTTCTGGTCGACCGAGGCTCTGGCGGATTTCGTCGCCGGCCTGACGGATCGTCCCCTCGGCCTGGTGCAGAATTCTGCCTTCGGGAGAGCCTCTCATCGTCCGTGGCGAGCGGATCCTGCTCGGCGGTCCGCCGATTCTCGCCCTCACGTTCAGGCTTGCTCGAGACCACGGGCGGACCGTGGCATGGCCCGACCTGACGGT